>NZ_JBXSOU010000001.1:0-1102668 GCF_057784395.1 Martinezella sp. CNPSo 3957 | reverse complement strand
TGACCCTTCCAGCTGAACCGTCATCACCTCAAGCGGCTTGCCAGCCGCAACCGCGACCGCTGCTCTTACGTCCATCGAAAATTCCTCCAAAATCAATAGTCTATGATCGATATCTAATTCGACTTATCGGCCGGCTACCTTTGCCCACAAATCCCGTATTTCCCGCCTCATAAGCAGGGATTCCTCCCAGCGGTCGGTACTGTCTTCACCGTCCCTTCCGGTAATCGCATAGGGCTTCGGTCCCAACTCGCAGGTGAAGGCGAGCGTTGCGTCCTTGTTGGCGCGCTTCTTCCAGCTTTTGAAGCCATATTCCCACCAGCCGAGGAAAAGGTCGACCCAGGGCCTGTGATGCGGGAAAGAAATCTCGATTTGGACCTGTTCGCGCGAAGCAACGCGGCCATGAAAAGCCCACGAACTGTCCAGTACCCGATGGATGAGCGCATGGTTCTCGTCGGATACCGGCCAGGCAAATTCGCGCCCGACGAGGAAATGGGAGACATCCCCCAACAGCCGCAGATCCGGCAGTCGATCGAGGAGATCGAGCGTGAAGAATAGATCCGTCGTCATCCGGTCGCGATGCGTCTCGATCCAGACGTCGATGCCGGCTTCTTCCGCCAGCCGCTGCCAGCCCTCCAGCAATGGAATACAGTCCTCCAGCCGACGTAGCCGCACGTCCGGCTGCAGACAGATATGATGAACATTGTATTCGGCCGCGATTTCCAGCACCGGCTTCAGATCGTCGACGGTCTTCGGGAAACACTGCCCCTCCGCCTGCAGTCCATACTGCTTGAGCAGAGTCGCGACGCGAGAAACGACCTTGCGGTCGTACCAATGGGTACTGATGCCATCGAAACCCGCGGACGCGATCTTTTCGATGTTTTCTTCCAGAGAAAGCTCCGGATATTGCGCGCTGCGCCGCTCCATGGACCAGAGCGACTGGAATATGAGCAAGTTCTGCATGGTTCCTCCCCTGCCAGTGCGGTGCTCAGATCATGAATCCGATGTCTTCGCCAGTCGGCGCGATGATGGCTTTTGATCATCGGCGCGTTTCATTGCAAACCGGATGTATTCACGAGCCGGGTGCCGGTAGCGTGAGGGTTTTTCATCAAGATGCTCTGGATGCCAAATTGCCACCTTCCCCTCCTCGATTGCGGATCAGAAAAGTTCCCGTCTCCGTGAGCAAATTTCATCAAATCAATGCTGTCGCTTTCAGCCGACGTCGCTGACACTGACCGCATAGTTCATTCACCGGGAGGCACATTATGGACGACACGCTCTACGGCACCCGCGACAAACGCGGCGACTGGAAACCCAACAAGCTTCTGCAATATCCACCCGTGTTCATCTGGCCGGCCAAACCGATCGCTTTCCTGAAATGGTTCTTTGGATATCCCGGCTATCTGATGCCTTGGAATACCGTCTATGCCGCCGTCGCAACGTTGCTGTGGCTCTACGCGACACCTTCCATGGAAACGATGAAGACACTGGCGCCGGGCTGGATCGCCTATCTTCTCCTGCGCAATGCCGCGCTGGTTTTCCTGTTCTTCGGCGCCTTTCATCTCCGCCTCTACATGCAGAAGAAGCAGGGCACGAGCTTCAAATATAATAGCAAGTGGCCGTCGAAGGATAACTCGGCCTTCCTTTTCAAAAACCAGACCGTCGACAACGTAATCTGGACCTTTGCAAGCGCCGTACCCCTCTGGACGGCATTCGAAGTTCTGACGCTATGGGCCTTTGCGAACGGCATCATTCCCTATGTCGACTTTGCCGAGCACCCCATCTATTGCATCGTCATCATGCTGTTGATCCCGGCATTCCGTGATCTGCACTTCTATCTCGTGCATCGCCTGATCCACTGGCCGCCGCTCTATCATGCGGTTCACAAGCTGCATCACAACAATGTCAATCCCGGCCCCTGGTCGGGTCTGGCCATGCACCCGGTCGAGCATCTTTTGTATTTCTCGGGCGTTCTCATCCATTGGATCGTGCCCTCCAATCCCATCCACGCCCTGTTCCATCTGACGCATGCCGCCCTTGCGCCGGCGCCAGGTCATGCCGGCTTCGACAAGATCATAATCGGCGAGGAAGCCGGGATCGATACCCACGCCTACGATCATTACCTCCACCACAAATTTTTCGAGTGCAATTATGCCGATGGCGTCATCCCGCTCGACCAGTGGTTCGGCACTTTCCATGACGGCTCGAAAGAGGCCGAAGACCGCATGAACAAGCGCTTTATGGAGCGCGCGAAGAAATACGCGGAGAAGCAAGCGCGTCGCTCCGGCACGCCGAGCTAAAGCGGATCGAAGACCCGGCTGGGCTCCCGGGACCGTAATCTCATGACCGGCGATGGCGGCAAATGCCGGAGCCTGCGGCCTCCTTCCGCAGGCTCCGGCTTTATTGTCTATCGATATGTGGATGTGAAGCCGACGTTGTCGGCCCTATTAGCCTAGCCGCCCAGCGACGTGTCTTCTCCATGCAGCTCTTCCATGATGAAAAATGATCACAATCGACATGGAATGCGAGGGGTGATTTCGTGCATGCTGGGAACCACTCGGGAGGAAAAACGATGCGCGCTCAAAGCGTAATGTCGACCTGATCCCAAGACTCGATAACGCCTTTCACGCCTTGGCGATTGCAATGAGGAGGAAGAAATGACGAACTGGGTTGATGCCTGCGCCGCCGACGAAATCGATCAGGAAGATGTTGTTCGTTTCGATCACGCCGGGCGAACCTTCGCGATCTACCGCAGCCCCGACAACGAGTATTTTGCTACAGATGGGCTTTGCACCCATGAGAAAATCCATCTGGCCGACGGGCTCGTGATGGACGACACCATCGAGTGTCCGAAGCACAATGGCCGCTTCAGCTACAAGACCGGAGAAGCACGGGGCGCGCCCGTCTGCATCAATCTGAAGACTTATCCGGTCAAAGTGGAAGGCGCTCGCGTCATGATCGGGATCGGCGCATGAGCGGCGATGCGGGCATCATCATCGTCGGTGCCGGCGAATGTGGCGCACGCGCCGCATTGGGCCTGCGTGAGAATGGCTATCGGCGGGAGATCACCCTCATCGGCGATGAAGTTCATCTTCCTTACGAGCGACCGCCTCTTTCCAAACAGGTCCTGCTCGATCACGCCGAGCCTCGGCTGCCCGCCGTTCTCAATGATCTCGCGCTGGCTGAAAAGGCTATCCGGCATATCGGCGGCGCATCGGTTGACGCCATCGACGCAGCTGGAAAACGGCTCATCCTCTCGAGTGGTCGGGCCTTGTCTTACGACAAGTTACTACTGACGACGGGGGCTGCCCCCCGGCGACTGGCGAACACGCCCGCCAGTTCCCGGATCCTCTATCTGCGGACGATGGATGATGCGATTGCGCTTCGCTCCCATATCCGGGCAAATATGCATGTAGCCGTGCTTGGCGGTGGCTTCATCGGGCTGGAGGTTGCCGCATCGGCGCGCAGCTACGGCGCGAAGGTAACTGTCATCGAGTCTCAGGAACGTATTCTCAAGCGCGGCGTACCCGAGCTGATCGCGGAAACGATCACAGCCCTGCACCAGCGCAACGGCGTCACCGTAAAATGCGGCGCGGCGGTTCTCGGGATCGAAGCGGATGAACGACATGTCGGCATTTCCCTTTCCGACGGAAAGGTGATCGCTGCCGATGTGCTTGTCGTTGGGATCGGCGCGCAGCCACGCACCGAACTTGCTGAAAAAGCGGGCATTGCGATCGATAACGGCATTGCAGTCAACGAGCACCTGGAAACCTCGATCGCCGACATCTTTGCCGCCGGCGACTGCTGTTCGTTTCCGCATCCGCTCTACGGCGGACGTCGGCTGCGTCTTGAAGCCTGGCGCAATGCGCAGGATCAAGGCATTCTCGCGGCGGCCAATTTGATGGGTGCGGCTCGCTGCTATCAGGCCGTCCCCTATTTTTGGTCCGACCAGTTTGATCATACGCTGCAAATCGCCGGCCTCGTCGACGAGGGGCGCATGGTCGTCAGACGCGATCTGGATGACGGCGCTGTCATCTTGTTCCATCTCGACGCAGAACAAAGGCTGGTCGCTGCGAGCGGTGTGGGGCCTGGCAACAAGATCGCCAAGGATATCAAGCTGAGCGAGATGCTGATTGCCAAGCGCATCATGCCGCGGATCGAAGCTTTGACGGCCGGCGTGAACCTAAAATCGCTCTTGCCAAAGGCAGCGTAAGAGATTGTTGCCTGGTCAACTCATGAGCAGAGGCACAAGTGCTTGCAGTTTCTAAGCGCTAATCGCGCAGACAAAGGGCATCAGGATCGATTCTCGGCTTTCTGATGGGACGACAGGCGATCGAGAATGGCCTGCGCGGTATTGGCGTCCGTGACCAGCGCATTGATCATTCCCGATCGTGCCGCGCCGATAATGCCGCTTGCCTTGCCGGGCGTAGCGGCAACGGCGATGCAGAGCGGCACCTTGCGCAACTGTTGAGGAGAGGCTGCAATCATCCCCTCCTCTCCATCCCAGTGCAGGATCTCGCCTTCTTCCGTGACGTAGTGGCGCAGCACATCGCCGGCTGCTTGGCTCAGCGCCTTTTCGCCGGGCAACGCCGTTTCCGAGGGGTTTGCCGCATGTGTCAGCCCGACACCGACGATTGCCGCGTCCAGCCTGTCCCAGAGAGACGTTACCTGCTGAACCGTGGGATCTCCGAGAAATGCATCCCGGAGTTCGGTCGAAGAAATATAAGGCGCGTGCAGGAAATGTGGCACGCCGCCCATCTGGACTGCCGCCTGGCGCACGAATTCATTGATCTGAAAGTGAGGCGCCGCATGCTGCATGCCGCCGTTCAGCGCGACCGTGACGATGCCGGGCAATTGCGGTAGACCGGCCATCGTCACCTCGCGCACCGCCCGCCCCCAACCGATGCCGAGCGTCGAACCCGAACGCAGGCCCGCCTGTTGCAGAAGCGAGCCGACAGGTGCGGCAAGCGCGCTCAGCACGTTTGACGACGGCGTATCGATCACCGCAGCGGTGCGCAGCTTCAGTCCGTCGATCAGTGCGGCACTCAGATCCTCGGCGGGGGAAAGATCGATCACTTCGATCCGGACGATCCCGACAGCCCGGGCTCGCTGCAGCAACCGTGAAACCGTCGCCGTCGACAAGCCGAGTTTTCTGGCAATATCCACCTGCGCCATATCGGATTGGTAGTGCAGTTTGGCGACCGTGTGCAGCAACGCGCGATTTGCCGCAGCCTCCTGCGATTGAGATGAATTCAGGTTGAAATTCCTTTCTGCAATGTGTTACACATACGGGACTTGAGGAGTTATCGCTTAAAAAGCCCGGTTTCGCAACGTCTATACCGCGCATGAGAGTCCTCAATTTCAGGAGCATTGCCCTCTTCGAGGAGTGGGGAAGGCATGCCCGCATGGGTGCCGTTCGCAACGGCTGGAGGAAGGATCACATGACGAAATTGACGACCGCGGAGATGCGCGGCTACCAGCAGATTTGCGGCAGCGACGGGGCCATGATGGTGATTGCCTGCGACCAGCGCGGCGGCATGCGCAGCCTTCTGGCCAGGGACCCGGCCGAGCAGGCAGCGATCTCCGACCAGGTGCTGGGGGACACGAAGGCCGATATCGCTCGCTTCCTGGCAAGCAAGGCGTCCTGCGTTCTCGTCGATCCCATCTGTGCGGTGCCGGCGCTGGTCGATGATCGCGTCCTTCAGCGTGATACCGCACTACTGATCGGCCTCGATGCTTCCGGCTGGGATACATTGCCGGAAGGCTATCGTCTGTCGAAGCTGGTTCCCGGCATTTCCGCGCGCCGCGTGCGCCAGCTGGGGGCGACCGGCGGCAAGATCATGGTCTATCTGCGCTCGGATCGGGATGCGGCGAATGCCCACAATATTCGGATCCTGAAGCAATGCATCGAAGATTTCGCGCATGAGGATCTTCTGCTGGTCGTTGAATTCCTGACCTACAAGTTCGAAGATGAGGATGAGGCCGACTACAAGGCGAAGCTGCCCTCTCTGATCGTCGGCGGTAGCAAGATCTGCCTCGATCTCGGCGCGAAAGTTTTGAAAATCCCCTATCCGGGTTCCTCGGAAGCCTGCGCCGAAGTCACGCGTCTTGCGGGCGACGTGCCCTGGGCGGTGCTGTCAGCCGGCGTCGACCACACAACCTTCCTTACCCAGGTTGAGGATGCCATGCGCAACGGCGCTTCGGGTGTCATCGCCGGCCGCTCACTTTGGAAAGACTGCATCTCGCTCGATCGTTCGGTAACGAAGCATCGGCTGGAAACTGTCGCGGTGCCAAGGCTTCGCGAAATCCAGGCCGTCATCGCGATGCACTTCAAGGGCACTGGCTCGCACGGCGCTGATCAAAGGCAGCGCGCCCATGGCTGACATCGCCATTGGCGTCGATATTGGCGGCACGAATATTCGTGCCGCCCTCGTCTCCGTTCAGGGCGAGATCCTTGCCAGGCTGTCGGAAAGAACCCCGACCGATCCGCTGTTGGCATTGGAGCGCGTGATCGCGATGGCGCGCGCTCTCGACACTCCTGAAGTTCTGGGGATCGGTGTCGGCATACCAGGGCGTGTCGATGTCGACAGTCGCGAAATCCTGTCTGGCGGCATTCTCAACCTCTCTGGCCTCGATTTCGCCCGGCGGATTGAGGCGGCACTTGGAAAGCCTGTCGCCATCGAGAATGATTGCAGCATGGCGCTGATCGCCGAAATGCGGATCGGCGGCGCCAAAGGCTATCAAAATGTTGCGATGCTGACGATCGGAACGGGCATTGGCGGCGCGGTCGCCCATGCCGGGCGCATCTATCACGGACACAAGGCGGCCGGACAACTCGGCCATATTTGTGTATCGCAGGATGGCCCGCCCTGCCCCTGCGGCAGGCGTGGGTGTGTCGAAACCTTCAGCTCCGGAACCGCTTTGCGCCGACACGTCGCTGAAGCGGGATTGCCGGTCGCAACAATAAAGGAGGTGTTCGACATGGCTGCCGAGGGAGATGATGCGGCCGTGCGCGTCTTGCGCCAATGGGCAGTCCCTTTACGAGCGGCACTCGATAATATCGCGGCGACGATGGATCCCGAAGTCATCCTACTTGGCGGCGGGCTCGGCTGCGACGCGGCGCTTGCGCTTGCAGATCTACCGGCGGCAGCGCCTTGGTTCCGCCCCGCAATATTGCCGGCCAAACTCGCCGATGACGCCGGCGTCATCGGCGCGGGCCTGTCGATTTTTGCGGCCGACGCGCCGTCACAGGAAAAGCGGGCACAGGGAAAGCGCGTCGTCCTAGTCAACGGCGTGCCGGCTTCCGGTAAAAGCCGCCTTGCCAAGGCTTTGTCCGATCGAACCGGTTGGCCAGTCTTGTCCCTAGATGGCATCAAGAATCCGTTCCTGCAGCATATCGGACCAGTCGATCGCGACTTCAACCGGACTTTGGGAAAAGCGAGCTACCAGGCGATCTGGTCCATTATCGCGGACGCTCCCGCCGGCTCGACCTTCATCATCGATGCCTGGTTCGGTTTTCAGCCGAAAGCGCAGCTGGAAAACTATATCGAGGCTGCGAAAGTCGAGGATGTCGCGGAGCTGTGGTGCAAGGTGCCTGGAACGGTCGCCGGCGAGCGTTATGCCAGCCGACTGAAGGAGCGGTTGCCTGGGCATCCGGGCGCCGAATATGTGCCGGAACTGATAATGCTGGCGGATCGGGCCGAGCCTATGGGCTGCGGTGCAGTCATGACTGTCGAGCAGACCAAAGAACCGGATATGGAGGTAATTCTCGCTTGGATTCGGCAGGTACTCGATCGCCAATAATATCGATCGCCGTCCGAATGGTCGGAACAAATTCGCAATAGTGCCGATCGCCATACGACACTATGTCTTCGGCGGATCGCGATATTGCGATTGCAGTTGAATTGCTCAATTATATCAATCGGATACAGGAAATTCCTTGCAGAAAAAAATTACTTGACGTGCCGCAGTAACCCACTGATTATCGCGTTGCCGGACAGGGGAGGTTCGGTTTCAAGAGGAGGAAAATCATGGAGCGCCGCTCATTTCTCAAGGCTTCGGCCGTGGCATCGCTCGCGACCGGTGTTGCGGCTGTCGCCGGCACCACCAAAGCTGCGGATAAGAAGTTTACGATTGCCCTTATTCCGGGCCTGACGACCGATGCCTTTTACATCACCATGCGCAAAGGCGCCGAGGCAGCGGCCAAGGCCGTCGGTGCGACGCTGGTGTTCCAGGGCGGCCCCGATTTCAACCCGGTGACGCAAGTTCCGGTTCTTGATGCGGTCATCGCCAAAAAGCCCGATGCGATCCTCATCGCACCGACCGACAAGGATCAGCTGATCCAGCCGCTGAAGAAGGCTGAGGATGCCGGCATCCCGATCATCACCGTCGATACATTCATCGGCACCGGTGTCTACCAGACCGGCAAGGGCGATGCCGATTTTCCGCTGGCCTACATCGCTTCCGACAACCTGCTCGGCGGTGCGATTGCCGCGCGCGCACTGGCAAAGGCTGTCGGAGAAAAGGGCAAGGTCTACGTTTCCAACGTCAAGCCCGGCATCTCGACCACCGATCAGCGCGAGCAGGGCTTCAAGGAGGAGATGAAGAAGTATCCGAACATCACCGTTCTGGAGACGCAGTATAACGACGACGACGCCAACAAGGCGGCATCGCAGCTGCAGGCGGTTTTTGCCCGCAACTCCGATCTCGACGGCGTTTTCGGGGCCAATCTATTCTCTGCTCTCGGTGCCGCCAACGGCGTGCAGCAGGCCGGCCAGACGGGCAAGATCCGCGTGGTCGCCTTCGATGCGCCGACATCGATCGTCGACAATATCAACTCCGGCCTTGTCGACCTCGCGATCGCACAGCATCCGGCTGAAATCGGCTATTTCGGCGTGATGGCGGCCTATGCGCACCTGACCGGCAATTCGATCCCGACGGCGATCGGCACCGGCTTCACGGTCATCGATAAATCGAACGTGACGGACAAGAACGTCGCGAAGTTCATCTACTCCGATTGATGCGGAGATAATCTGTGCCTCGCCGATCGGCGAGGCACATCATCCAACGATGATAGAGCGAACGGCGCCGTGATCTTCGCGCCTTCAACGCTTCAGTTTGGACCAGTTCATGACAATCGACAATGCAGAGGTCCGCAAGGCGGATCAGCACGTGGCGCCGCAGGCGGACCATGGTGACCAAGCAAAAACCATCCTAAACCGCATCGCGCAATTGCGTGCATGGCTCTTTCTTGCCGCACTTATCGTGAGTTTCGAGATCTGGGCGCGGATCGATTTCGGTGGCACGTTCGTCGGCTCAAGCTTCAACTGGCAGTCCGTCGCGATCTTCGCGGTGGCGCCGCTGCTGCTGGCGATCGGGCAGACCTTCGTCATCATTTCCGGCGGCATCGATCTGTCGACCGGCTTCATCATGGGCCTTGCGGCCGTCGTCGCGGCGCATATCGCCAATATTGCCGGGCTCTACATGCCGCTGCCGGTCGCGATGGTATTCGGCATTCTCGTTGCCATGCTGGCCGCCGCGGTGCCTGGCTTCATCAACGGTCTGCTGATCTCGCGTCTCAAGGTTCCGCCATTCATCGGCACGCTTGGCATGTTCGGCGTTGCGCGCGGCACGGCCTTCCTGATTGCCGGCGGCACCACCGTGCCGGTCAAGAATTCCTATTTCGCCGAGCTCGGCAACGGCCGGTTCTACGGTGTCCCCTATCTGGTCATCGTCACGCTCGTCTTCGTGGTCATCATGCATTATCTGCTGAGCCAGACACGCTTCGGCCAGCACAACTACGCCATAGGCGCCAATGCCCAGGCCGCGCGGCGCGCAGGCATCGACATCAAGTCTCATCTACTGAGGCTCTATATTCTTTCGGCCGTCTGCGCCGGCTTGGGCGGCGCACTTTACGCAGCCCGTTTTACCGCAGGCGCGGCCCAGGCGGGCGAGCCCTTGCTGCTTGATAGCGTGGCTGCCGTCGTCATCGGCGGCGCCAGCCTGTTCGGCGGCTCCGGCACGATCATCGGCACCGTTGCCGGCGCTCTCGTCATCGCCGTCATCCAATACGGTCTCGTCTTCATGAACGTGGAACCATTCTGGCAGTTCATCGCGGTCGGCATCGTCATCATCATTTCGGTGCTCATCGACCAGGCGCAGCGTCGGTTCAGCGGAGCAAAACAGGATGAATAGTGCAACTCCCCTCCTCGAGGTCCGCAATCTCTCGCGTTATTTCGGTGCGGTGCGTGCCCTCGACAATTGCTCCATGGTCGTCCGGCCCGGTGAAGTCGTAGCGCTTGCGGGCGATAACGGTGCCGGCAAGACGACGATGATCAAGGCGATTTCCGGCGTCTATCCGCCGACCGCGGGCGAAATCCTGATCGAAGGCAAGCCTGTCACCTTCTCCTCGCCGCAGGATGCGCGCGAAAAAGGCATCGAGACGATCTACCAGGACCTTGCGCTTGCCGACAATCTGACGATCGGCTCCAACATCTTTCTCGGGCGCGAACCGATGAAGAAGCTCTTTGGTTTCCTGCCGGTTCTCGACAGGAAGGCGATGGCGGAGGCCGCGCGCAAGACGATGGCGGAGCTCGATTTCCATGTGAAGCGGCTCGATGCGCCGGTCAGCAACTTCTCCGGCGGCCAGCGTCAGGCGGTCGCGATCGGGCGTGCGGTTTACTGGAATGCCCGCATTCTGGTCATGGACGAGCCGACCGCTGCACTCGGCGTGCCCGAACAGCGCAAGGTCGTGGCCCTCATCAAATCGCTGAAGGCGCAGGGACGCGGTGTTATCTTCATCTCGCACAATCTGCAGGACATCTTCGCGGTCTCCGACCGCATCGTCGTCCTGCGTCGTGGGATTGTGGCAGGCGAGCGCAACATCGCCGACACCAATCACGAGGAAGTCGTGAGGCTCATGATCGGCGGCTGATCCCTCACCCCGCTACAACTTTTTAACAAGGGCGATCGCGATAGGTGTCATCGCGATCGCATTGTTTGTTTGCTTCAATATCTTGGATGACCATCTGGTACTGGTTGAGCTTTCCTCAGCATCGCTTATTGCCGCACAATGAGATAGCGGTGTTCTTCAATCGGTATGACCGTGGCTGGCTACGTGCCGTGCTATGAGGGATATCGATCTATTTCAGCGACTCCTGTGTCGCCTGGAAGAGCATTTATCCGAAGATCGCGGAAAGCCGAGCGCACGTCTTTGAGGCAAGCAGGAATGAGCAAAGCGGACAATATTGTGTCCTTTACCGAAGCGCCTCCGACAGTGAGCGATATCGCCGCAATCGCGCGGCGCAACGCCACGATAGTGATTTCGCCAGACGTCAAAAACAGAATCAACGCTGCGCGCGCCGTGGTCGAACGCTACCTGGCAGCCGACGAGCCAGTTTATGGTTTGACGACAGCGTTAGGCGCGGGCGTCGATACTCGCCTTGCCACGGACGACCTGATCGCCTTTCAGTTACGTGTACCACAGGCCCGCGCAGTCGGAGTTGGGCCTGCCCTTCCCCGCGAAGCCGTCAGGGCGATGATGGCGGCTCGCATCGCCGGCATGGCGGCCGGCGGCTCCGGCGTGTCGCTGCCGGTTTTCGTCGGCCTCGTTGAGGCACTTAATGCGGGCTTTCATCCGGTCGTGCCATCGCTCGGTTCGATCGGCGCTGCCGATCTCGCGCCTTTGGCGCACATGGCACGAGCCTTGTTGGGCGACGGCGAGGCGGAGCTCGATGGCAAGGTCATGCCGGCGCTCGATGCGCTCTCGAAAGCCGGTCTGAGAGCTTTGCCGATTGCGCCGAAGGATGGTCATGTCCTCGTGGTCGCCAATAGCCTGTCGGCTGGCAAGGCCTGTCTCTGCATAGAGGATATCGAACGGCTGTTCGATTGGTCGCTTGCGGCCGTCGCGCTGAACTTCGAGGCATTCCGGGCCAACGTCTCGGCTTTCGATGACCGGGCTCTAGCGGTAAGAGCGGCCTTCGGCCAGCGTGAAACCGCGGCAAAGCTTCGCGAGCTGCTTTCCGGAAGCTCTCTTTTTGTCGACGGTGCGGCACGGCGCTTGCAGGATCCTTTGAGCTATCGTTGCGTCCCGCAGGTCTGGGGCGCCCTGCTCCACGCGATCGGCGAAGCCCGCGCGGCAACCGAGATCGAACTTGCGAGTTCCGGCGACAATCCCGTCGTACTGGCCGACGAAGGGCTTATCTTGTCGCACGGCAATTTCGACATGACGGCCTTCGTTCTCGCATGGGAGCGGCTTGGCCAGGCCATCGCCCATTGTGCGGCGGCGACCGCCTATAGAACGATGAAAATCATGTCTCCGGGCATGTCGGAGCTACCACGCTTCCTGACCCCGCGCGGGCAGAGTAGAACGGGTTTTGCCACCGCGCAGAAAACGGTCTCAGCGCTTGAAGCCGAGATACGCCATCTGGCCAATCCCGTGTCGCTCACGCCGGTCCCGGTCGCCGATGGTGTCGAAGATCAGGCGTCGATGGCGCCGAGCGTCCTGAGCAAGATCGAAGCGATGATCGAGCGAATGCGTTATCTCGTGGCGATCGAGCTTGTCGCGTCCGCCCAGGCCGTTGAGCTGCGCGGCGTGGCGGGCGAGCTCGGCAGCGGGACGCTGCGCGCCTATCGACAGGTGCGCCAGCTGGTGGCACCGCTCGAGGAAGACCGCGCGCAAGGTCCTGATTTTCAGAGAGTGACGGAATTTATCGCAGAGACCGCGGCGACAGCCGGTGACATGCCTGGAGAACGGTAATGCAGGAAATCTGGATCGACTACCTCAATGCCATCGACGCCAAGGCGCTGGCGCTTTCCAACGACGAAATCCTCGACGCCGTGACAAAGGCACTCGATGCGCAGGGGCGCGGCGAAACCGTGATCGAGCCTCGCGTTCATCTCGTGCCCGAGAGTTCCGACAAGGGTCATTTCAACGTGCTGCGCGGTTATGTGAAGCCTCTCGACTATGCCGGCGTCAAGGTCGTTGGCGATTTCGTCGACAACTACAAGCAGGGCTTGCCCTCGGAACTGGCGGTTCTCAATCTGTTCGATCCGCGCACCGGTGTACCGAAGGCGATCATCGATGCGACCGCCATCACCGACATGCGCACCGGTGCCGTCACCGCTATCGGCGCGCGGCATCTCGCCCGCAAAGACAGCAAGATCCTCGGCCATATCGGTGCACGCGGCACTTCCTACTGGAACGTGCGATTGCTCGATCATCTCTTCGACTTCGACGAAATCCGCGTGCATTCGCGCCGCCCGGAAAGTCGCGATGCCTTCGCCGCACGGCTGGAAAAGGATCTTGGCAAGAAAATCATCGTGACGGACAATTGGGAGGATTGCCTGAAGGGCGCCGATATCATGATCGAGGCAAGCCGGCTGCCGGAGCCGACGCCGCTCTTCAAGACCGCCTGGGTCAAGAAGGGCGCTTTCGTCGTGCCCTATGGCACGATGAGCGCGCTCGAATTCGACCTGACCGACATCATGGATAAGGTGGTCGTCGATGACTGGGGGCAATGCGGCCCCGGACGCCCCTTCGGTGCGCTTCGCCGTCATGTCGATGAGGGCAAGGTGACGGCCGAGACGCTGCATGCCGAGATCGGCCAAATCGTGTGCGGCACGAAGCCGGGCCGCGAAAGCGATGATGAGACCATCCTCTTCTGGCATCGCGGCCTGAGCACCACCGACGTCGCGCTTGGCGCAGCAATGGTCGAAAAGGCAAAGCGCATGAATATCGGCCAACGACTCCGGTTTGCGTGACGCGCCATGACGACTTCGAGTGCTATCGCTTGCTCGCGCATGTACAACCTCAGCCCCAGGATATCTGCTCTCTGGGATCGACTTTTTCATTGGCTTGCCGACCGATCGGGCGTCGAGCTCCAAATCATTGCCCATGCCGCTCCGGCACCTTTGTCCGAGCTTTGGGCACGTCCGGACATGGGCGCCGTTTTCATGTGCGGCTTTCCGTTCTCCCAGCTATCTCCGGCGGAGCGCCCGCAGCCGCTGGCAGCGCCGGTTTCGCTGGCCGACTGGGCAAACGGGCAGCCAGTTTATGCGAGCCACATCGTCGCCGCGCGCGATAAACCGCTTACGGAAGCTGATCTTGCAGGCGCGCGCTGGGGCTGGACGGTGCGGGACTCGCAGTCCGGCTATAATGCCCCGCGTGAACTCTTTGCCATGCTTGCGAATAGGCCTTCAGCAGCTCAAACCGTCGGCTCGCTCCTCAATCCGCGTGGCGTAGTCGACGCCATTCGTTCAGACACGATAGATGTCGGCGCCATCGACGCCTACGCGTTTCAGCTGATGGCAATGCACGAGCCGGACATGATCGCGCCACTGCGCATTGTTGCTACGACAAAACCGGCCCCCTTCCCTTTGCTGGTGGCCGCGCGGCAGCAGTCGACGGATATCGTCGATGCGTTACGCGCCGCTCTTCTCGGCGCACACCGAGATCCGAAGGGGAGCGATATCCTCGCATCGCTCGGCCTTAGCGCCTTTGCCGAACCCGACGTTGCCGCCTATGAGCAGCTTCCCATACGAGCGCGGACGATCGATGCGGCTCTCGGAGCGTGGTGATGCTCGAACGCGCACAATAGTCGAGCCTATTGTGCGCTGGCGGTCTGTTTCAACAATTGCTCCGCCGCAAAGCTCAGGCATTCCTCGAAGGCCGTCAGATCGAGAAAGAGCTGCTCAGGCGCGACCTGGCGCGTGACGATGACACCGCCGCGTGCCGCAATGCCGCCGTCGAGCATCAGATTGTCAGCCATGTCGAAGTTTTCCAGCGCCATGCCATCGGGACCACGGTGGCGTCCGTCTTCACCGAGATGAACTTCGCCGCCATAGAGCCTGCTCACACGCTCGAAGTGATTATCGAGGCAGTTGGAAAAAGCGAATGCCGGGCAGCCGCGGGCACACATGAATCCGAGTTCGAAGGCTGTGCCGATGTCTGCCGCTATGCCACGAAACGGCGTGAGATTGGCGATGATGAGGTCGGCGCTCGTCATCAGCTTTTCATTGATGGCGCTGATGGCAAGGCCACGCTGGCGACGTGTCTCGGTTTCCGGCACCACCAGATCACCCGGTGAAACGGGCGTAAAGCCGTAGCTGCGTGCCATTGCGATCTTGCGATCGAGGATTTCCCTTGCGTTCGGAAGGAAAACTTCCGGCCCTGCCAGATATGCTCTCAATGCTTTGCCTCTTTGACCGAATATTGCAACGCGGGAGTCGCGGAACCATATGAAGCCTATGGCCGATTCAGGGCTCTTCTGCCATACCCGGCACATAATTTACGAAGTCGCGAATTAAAAGTGATTGCCGTTCCAGGTCACTGGGGAGACGCGTATAGTTCTATTCGGATCGAATAGCGCTCACGATCCAGGACGGATGACGGAACCTGTGGGGTATAGAAAATGCAATCTTCCATTGAGGCCGTTGCCGCCTCGACCCAGGACGACCAGGGCAGCTGGCCGACAAAACAAAGCAAGATCCTCGACTGGCTTATGAATGATGTCCGCGACCAGCGGTTCATCGACAATATCCTCGTGGAACTTTGTGAGAAAATGCAGGCAATCGGAGTTCCGGTCGCAAGAGCGACGATGCACTTCCGAACGCTGCATCCGCAATGGCTAGGGGCGAGAATTCTTTGGCGTACCGGCATGAAGGAGGCCGATATTGCGACCTTCAGCTATGGGGTCGAGAATACGCCGCAATTTCTGGCAAGCCCGATCAATGAGATATTCAACGGCGCGACCGAAGTCCGGAAAAATCTCGAGGTCTGCGAGAAGGCAGAACTGAACTATCCGCTTTATAAGGAAATGTACGCGGAAGGACTGACCGACTATATCGCCTGGCCAATTTATCACACGCTCGGCAAGCGCCACATCGTGACCTTTGCCTCGGACGCGCCTGGCGGCTTCACCGATGAGCATATCACCTTCCTGAAAGACCTGCTGCCCGCTTTGACGATGGTGACCGAAATCCGTTTGAAGAACATCATGGCCCGCACGCTACTGCGGACCTATGTCGGGCCGCATGCCAGCGAGAAGATCCTGGCCGGCGCCACAACGCGCGGCAGCGGCACCACCGTCGGTGCAGCGATCCTCATTTGCGATTTGCGCGACTTCACCACCATCTCCGACATGTGGCCGCGCGACGATGTCATCGAATTGCTGAACAGTTATTTCGACGCGATGGTCGAACCCATCGAAAAACATGGCGGTGAGATCCTCAAATTCATGGGCGATGGACTGTTGGCCATTTTCCCGTTGAGTGATCCGAATGCCTGCCACAATCTTCTCGTTGCCATCACCGAGGCGCAGGCGGCCGTTGCAACGCTCAATGAGGAAAACCGCGCGCAGGGACGTGAAGTGCTGCGCTATGGCGTCGGGGTGCATGTCGGCGACGTGATGTATGGTAACATTGGCTCGCGGACCCGCCTTGACTTCACGGTCATCGGCCCGGCTGTCAATATCGCCTCACGGCTTGAATCGCTAACAAAAGAAGTAAAGCGGCCTGTGCTCCTTTCCAAGGCTTTTGTCGACATGGCTGGTTGCCAACGCGATATGGAAAGCCTGGGCTCCTTTCCTCTGAAAGGTCTCGGCGAACCCGTCGACGTCTTTGCTTTCGCCGCAAAAGACAAACTGCCGCAGAAAGCGGAGCCAACAGTCGGGTGAGGATTAGGTCCGACGGGGCGTAAATTCGGTACGGCGCGATTCAGTCGGTAGTAAAACGTGAAATGGCAAAGGGGTGTCCCGATATATAGATCTCCCTATATTGTGAGGTGGATCATGACGGTAGCTGCCTTAATTTTGGGATCGTTCTGCGCGTAGGAACATTAACTAAGGGTTGATTCTATCGGCTCGATCACGAGGGTGCCAGTCACCCATAATACTCTGACAAGGAGAAAACAGATGAGAAAAATCCTGACCCTGGCGTTTTCAGCGGCGTCGTTGATCGTTGCGGGCACCGCTGCGGCACGCGCGGCCGACATGCCGGCGACCTACAGCGAGGAGCCGGATGACCGTAACGGCGTGAAAATCGGCTATCTCGAATGCGATATCGGCGGCGGCGTCGGCTATGTCCTTGGTTCCGCCAAGGAAATGGATTGCACCTTCCATTCGACAGTCGGGCATTCGCGTCGTGTCGACCATTATACCGGCGCGATCCGGAAGATGGGCGTCGATCTCGGCTTTACGACCCGCAGCCGGCTCATTTGGCTCGTCTTCGCGCCGACAGCCGGCTACCATCGTGGTTCTCTGAGCGGCCTCTACCAGGGCGCTACCGTTGAAGCCACTGTCGGTGCCGGCGTGGGCACGAACATCCTTGTCGGTGGCACCGCCGGCTCCATCCATCTGCAGACCGTGAGCGTTACGGGTCAACTCGGCTTGAACGTTGCGGCTACCGGTACGTCGGTCACGCTGACGTCGGTCGATTGAGTATTCGGTTAAAGTCTTGACCATTGAATATGGCCGCTCCTGCCTGGCGCTGGAGCGGCCTTTTCTGTCGGGGCGGCGACAGCCAGCTTCGCAGACCGGTGCTTTCCGCGCGAAATCGGTTTATCCATGCACCCTCGCGGCGCTATAGCTATGTAAACCCTAGCGATTCTTCGGAGCCAGAATCATGACCGATACCGTCACCGATCGTTTTCTTCGTTATGTTGTCGTTGATACGCAATCGGATCCGTCTTCGGTTACGCAGCCTTCCACTGCGAAGCAGAAGAATCTGGGGCGCATCCTGGTTGGGGAATTGCTGGCGATCGGGCTTGCCGATGCCCATCTGGACGAGCACGGCTATGTCTATGCCACCATTCCATCGAATGTCGACAAGCCGGTCCCTGTCATCTGCTTCTGCTCGCATATGGACACAGCGCCTGATTTCACCGGAACGAACGTCAAGCCGCAAATCCTGCGGAACTACGCCGGCGGCGATATCCGCCTTAGCGGCGATCCGCAGCAGGTCATTCGGGTTGACGAACATCCAGCCCTGCGAGACCAGATCGGCAACGACATCATCACGTCGGATGGCACGACACTCCTTGGTGCCGACGACAAGGCCGGTCTCGCCGAAATTGTCGCAGCCGCCCAATATCTCGTCGACAATCCCGATATCCGCCACGGCACCATCAAGCTGCTGTTCACGACGGACGAAGAGATCGGGCGTGGGGTCGACAAGGTCGATCTGAAGAAGTTGGGAGCACAATTCGCCTATACGGTCGATGGCGAAACGGCGGGTCATATAGAAGACGAGACTTTCTCCGCCGATAGCGTCGAGATCGTCATCCAGGGCGTCGCCATTCATCCGGGCTTCGCCAAAGGCAAAATGGAAAACGCCATCAAGATAGCCGGCGCGATCATCGACAGGCTGCCGAAGGACATGGCGCCGGAAACGACGGACGGACGCGACGGCTTTATCCATCCCACCGGGATCAGCGGCTTGATGGAAAAGGCTTCGCTCGGTTTCATCATCCGCGATTTCGAGGAAGCCGGCCTTGCTGACAAGGAGGCTATGCTGGAAGCGATCGTCAAGGACGTCATGGCCGCCTATCCCGGCTCCTCGCATAGGTTTACCGTCAGACATCAGTACCGCAACATGAAGGTGATCCTCGATCACCATCCGGAAATCGTTGAAAACGCTGTCGAGGCTATCCGTCGTGCCGGCATGGCGCCGGTGCGAGGCAGTATTCGCGGCGGGACGGATGGTTCCAGGCTCTCTTTTATGGGCCTGCCTTGCGCCAATATCTTTGCCGGCGGTCATGCCTTTCATTCACCACTGGAATGGGTGAGCCGACAGGACATGGAAAAAGCCGTCAAGACGCTCGTAGAGTTGGCGAAGGTCTGGGAAGAACGTTCCTGAATTCTTGCCAGAATAGGCCTCGCTTCCTCTATGGAAATCAGCAACTCCGTCGTGAAATAGCGCATTTTCTCCCGCACGAAATTAATCTCGTTGTCATTATGCAAGTCATCCGTGAATTTTTATATTGAAGCATTACTAAATTAGATTATTCTATAATTTAGTCTTGGGAGGAAAGGAGAATAGGTAAGCCCCTTCATTCCAACTCTACGGTGCGCGCGCTCCGGCAATCAGAAACAGACTGTCACAAAGTCTAAGCTGAAACGGAGTTTAGTCATGAGAATACAATCTTCACGGATGGCAATTGCTGCATCCGCACTTCTTTTATTGGCCTCGACGAGCTATGCGGAACCCGGTGGCGGAACGGATCACGGCGGCAGCCAGTCCGGAAGCGGCGGACTGGGCGCTGGCGTCGGCGTATCGGTCGGAGGCATCAATGCCGGCTTGGGTGCCGGCCTCGGCGCTTCGATAGGCGGAAAGAACGGCGTCAATGCTGGGGCGGGTACTTCGGTATCCGGAACAAGTGGCGTTAACACAGGTGTCGGGGCTTCCGTTGGCGGCTCCAATGGCATCAATGCCGGAGCGGGTGCTTCCGTATCCGGAACGAGCGGCGTTAATGCCGGTGCTGGCGCCTCCGTTGGCGGCTCGAATGGCGTCAATGCCGGCTTGGGAGCGTCGGTTAACGGTTCCGGGGTCAATGCTGGCCTTGGCGCTTCGGTTGGCGGCTCGGGCGGCATTAATGCCGGTGCGGGCGTTTCCCTCGGAGGATCCGGGGCGGGTGTCGGCGTTGGCGTAGGCATTGGCGGATCTGGAGGCACAGGTTCCGGCGGCAGTGGCACCAGCAGCGGGTCCGTAGGCAAGGGCTCTGGCGGCATTGGCACGACAATCGGCGGTCTGGGCGGTACTGGACTTGGGTCGGGACGTTCCGGCACAGGATCGAGCACCCGCACACTTGCCGCCTTCCGGACCATGTCGAGTGCCGAGCAGAAACGTATGCTGATTGCCTGTCGTCAGGTGACGGCATCCGGCAATTTCGATGCGGGCCTTGTCAGCCTTTGCCGGCTGCTGCGCAGCACAGCTAGCGCCGGCGGCCTGTAGGTGGCCGGCGTCAAGGGGGCTTGACGTCCCTTTTTCGCTTCACTTCAAAGGTCCGCGCCCTGGCCGCCATATTGCCAATGGGCGCGGACGCCTGTCCAGCCTACCAATCCGCGCGGGCCACATTGTCGATCACCTGGCGGCTGCGGCGCAGCATCATGCCTGGCGCATCCACCGCTTTGCTCAAAAGGTTTCGTGCGTCTGCAAGGGGACGAAATCCGACCCTTTCTTCCGCCACGGGAGACGGAGCATCATCTGCAACAGGCAGAGCAGCCTCTGTATAGTCCGGATTGCTTGTTATCAGCGGATCCCGCGTTTCACATTGCGGCAGGCAGCGGTCGAAATGCTCCACCTCCGCGGATGACGCGACCTTCGTATTCCCCGTATCGGCGCGAACAACACGCTTTGCCGGCGCGCTGCTCTTGATCATGGCTACAAGCGGCGAAGGCTGCGGAACTGGCACCGACATCAGCGATCTTGTAGGGCTTGCGTCGACTGCCAACTGTAATCTGTTCATCGCGAATTGTTGTGCGGATGCCGCGCCATTGATCGCGATGCGGCCGCCCTCGTCGATGAACCGGATCGACTGGTCGGCAGGGCCGGTTTGGACGATCAAATAGAAGGCCCCGACAACAGTGCCGCAAACCGCGAGCCCGGAACCCAGCCTGCGAGTCGTTTCGCTTTGACCATTCCACCATCTCACGGGCTGCGTATCCATCGACCGTTCCTTTGGGAAATCTCGAATAGCCATTCTCATGAAAACTGTGGCGCCGCTTTTACCGAAACGTGGCCAATTCCAGGCTTTTCGCAAAGAAATGTTGATGAATGCGTTTCGGCGTCCTTCATATACGCCTCGCCCCGATCCGATCATGTGTCCCGATGAGTAAATCAATCCTGAAAGATAATATTAACCATGTTTCTCAAAAGTCCCGCTCATCCATAAGTATTCACTAAATAAATTGAAATTCTACTTTGGAGGTATTCTGTCGAGACTATTGCCGCCGCCGCCGCGGTTCCGACCTGCATTGCCAGCGAATCATATATGTGCTTATTTTATTATATTCTGATATTTTTGGGGCTTATGCGAAGGGGAATGTGAATGCTGAGAATGCTCCGCGGCGCCAGCCTTATCGGTATCGCAATGACCGTAGCAGCGCCATCCGCAATGGCTGCCACCACAAGCGCCAACATGACGGTTACCATTACTATCCAGGCGCAATGCACGATCCAGAGTGCCAATAATCTCAACTTCGGCACCAACGGCGTCATCACCAGCAATATCGATCAAGCAACCACCATCGGTGTGCAATGCACATCCGGGCAGACCTATAATGTCGGCCTGAGCGCCGGCGCTGGAGCAGGTGCGACAACGGCCGTCCGTGTCATGACAGGACCGGCAAGTGCGACGATCAATTATGCGATCTATACCGACTCCAATCGAACGCAGACCTGGGGCACGACCATAGGCACGGACACCGTCTCGGGAACAGGAAACGGCGCGGTCCAGAACATAAATGTTTATGGCCGGGTACCTCCGCAAACCACACCGGCTGCGGGCGTCTACACCGATACCGTAGCGGTTACCGTCACCTACTGAAAACTCACAGATCCGGGAGGCCGTCATGCAACGCATGTTGCCATGCATTGCCGCGACTATGCTTTTGCTGTTCAGTGCTTACGAGATAAACGCAGCATCTCTGCGGGTAGCACCCACAAGTCTGGAGCTTGTAGCACCGGCTGCTGCCACGGTCTTGAATCTGGCCAATGACGGAGACCATCCAATCAACGTCCAGATACGTGTCTTCAAGTGGAGCCAGGCGGGCGGGATAGAGACCTTGGAACCGACCAGGGATGTCGTTGCCAGTCCTCCCGCGACGCGGATGAATCCGAATGCACAGTATGTGGTCAGAGTGGTTCGTACGAGTAAGGCGCCCGTCAAGGCGGAGGAAACCTATCGTGTCATAGTTGATGAACTCCCCGACCCTGCCCGTGCGCGCGCCGGCACGGTCACGCTCATCATGCGCCAGTCCATTCCTGTCTTTTTCAAGCGGCCGGACATAAAGCCCGCCGATATTGTCTGGAGCCTCAAGCAGCAGGGCAACAGCCTTGCTCTTATAGCCAAGAACAATGGCGGCAGCCGCTTCCGTTTGTCGAACTTGACCCTCGCGCAGGGTGCTGCGAAGGTCGGCAGCCGCAACGGCCTGGTCGGATACGTGCTTGCCGGCGCGACGATGCAGTGGTCTGTCGGAACAGCAAAACCCCTCTCGGGTGGCGTCGTGACACTCCGTGGCCAGAGTGATCTTGGGCCGTTCGATGCCAAAGTCGCCGTTAATCAACGGTAGTGCCGGCACCGTTTTCATATGCATGCTTTTCTCAGTACCGGTACTGCGTGCTCAGGAAGTGCCCGATCTGCCGGCGAATGCGACCACGGCAGAGCAACCGGCCGCCGCGATGGACGTCTACCTCGAAGTATTCATCAACAACGCGTCGATGAAGATGATCGGCAATTTCAAACAGCGCCCGAATGGCTCGCTCGCGGCAACCGCGCAAGAATTACGCGAGGTGGGCATAAAGCCACCAGCCGGCGCTGACGATAGGCTGGTCGAACTCAGCACCTTGCCCGGCCTGTCATATCAGGTCGACATAGAGACGCAGCGTCTTTACGTGCAGACGACCGACGAAGGGCGCGCAGCTCGCGTCATCAATGTCAGGCAGCAGCAGGACAATGCAGTCCCTGCACCCCAGTCCGGCTATGGCGCCGTCCTCAACTATTCCCTCTACGCAAGTTCCAACGGTCTCTTTCAAGGCAATTCGAACATGTTCCAGGGAATATCCGGATCTTTCGATGCACGTCTCTTCAGCCCCTATGGCACGCTCAGCCAGTCCTTCCTCGCCGGATATTCCGAAGGCAGCCTTGACGGCATAACTCGCCTCAACACGACCTGGAGCTACTCCGATCCGAAGAACCTTGTTACCTATCGCGTGGGTGACCTGACCACCGGCGGCCTGTCATGGACTCGGCCAGTCTATTTCGGCGGTATTCAGTTTCAGCGCAATTTTGCGCTGCGCTCGGATCTGGTGACCGAACCGCTGCCCTCATTTACTGGGACGGCCGCCGTTCCTTCGACGCTCGATATCTATACGCAGAACGTGCGCACCTATTCGAGCGACGTCCCCGCCGGGCCTTTCCAGGTGACCAACCTTCCTGTCTTTTCCGGAGGTGGGCAAGCGACCATCGTGCTTCGCGACAGCCTCGGGCGCGAAACCACGCAGACCTTGCCGTTCTATTCCTCCAATTGGCTCCTGCGTCAGGGCCTTTTGGACTTTTCCGCCGAACTCGGCACTCCGCGCCTGAATTTCGGAACGGATTCCAGTGATTATGACGGTCGTATCATGGGCGCCGCCACTGCAAGGTATGGCCTAACCGATTGGCTGACACTGGAAGGCCACTTCGAGGGCGGCGCCGATCTTTTGAATGGCGGCGCTGGGACCGCTTTTCCGGTCGGCTCATTCGGCGTTGCTTCCATAGCGGGCGCAGCAAGCAAAAGCGGGTCGCGTTCCGGCGCGCTGATGAACGCCGCATTCGAGCTCAGCTATGACAGATGGGCCCTCTATGCTCGGGTGCAACGGACCTTTGGCGATTATGACGACATAGCCTCGGTTTCCGCGCGGCCCACAACCAGCATTGCCGGAGATGTAAGCATTCTCAGCGCCGGTGTGCCGCGCGCCATCGATCAGGTTACGCTCAGCGTACCGACGCCCCTCGATCTTTCCAGTCTCAACCTGTCTTACACGAACCTCGAAAGCGCAGACGGCACCAGGAGCAAGATCGCGGGTCTTTCCTACAGTCAGACGTTCAAGCATGCGACAGTCTATGCGAGCGCCTTCACCGACCTCGACAACCGAAGCAATTTCGGGTTCTTTGCCGGCCTTTCCATTCCCTTCGGTGGCAATATCACGGCCAATACCGGCGTACAGGGCGGGCCTAACGGCCTCGGCGTCGTCGCCGACGTTTCCAAGTCGATGCAGCAGGAGGATGGCAGTGTCGGTTGGCGACTGCGCACCTCCGAAGGCGAAGACACCAATCGCGAGGCGGCAGTCCGCTATCGGGCGCCCTTTGCCGAGGTCGAAGCTGGCCTCCAGCAGCAGGATCATCAGACCAGCGCCACCGCCCGGCTCGGTGGTGCCATTGCCGTTGCAGGCGGCGGCGTCTTTGCCACCAATCGCATCGACGATGCATTCGCCGTCGTCGATGTCGGTGCTCCCGATGTCGAGGTTCAGCAGCAGAACCGGCCGGCCGGCAAGACCAATTCGAGCGGCCGCATTCTAGTGCCCAATCTCAACTCCTATGAACCGAACACCGTGTCCATCGATCCCAAGAACCTGCCCGTCGACGCCGACGTGCCCGCGACAAAGGAAATCGTCGTGCCGGCAGACCGCAGCGGCGTGGTCGTCAAATTCGGCGTGTCCGAAGCACCGCAAGCAGCCCTGGTTACGATCAAGGACAAGAACGGGGTGCCACTGCGTGCCGGGCTCGGCGGCACCTTACAAGGATCGAACGAAGACTTCGTGGTCGGCTATGACGGTCAGACTTATATTCGCGGGTTGCATGCGAGGAATGCGATCGATGTCTCGCTGGAGGATGGAACGAAATGCCATGCCGAATTTGCCTACAAGCCGCAGCGGGGTGAGCAGGTTGTCATCGACGACGTCAGGTGCTTCTGAAGAGAGGTGAAAGGATGCTGCGTTCGATCATTATTTTGCTCGTATTGCTGCTGCCTTCGCTATGCCTGGCGCAAAGCTGCAGCTTCAGTGCCACCAATATGAACTTCGGGGCAGTTGATATCTTGTCGGCTACCCCGGTCACTTCGACATCCACGATAAGTGTAAATTGTTCCGGGGGAGTCCTGGACCTGGGCAAGCGGCTTCTTATTTGCCCGGATATCGGCGCCGGCAGCGGCGGCGCATCTTCGGCTGCGGCACGTCAGATGCTGAACGGAGCCAGTTCTTTGAACTATCAGCTTTATTCCGATAATGGCCGGAGCGTGGTGTGGGGATCGAGCAGCTGGCCCTATCCATCGCGGGCACCGGTCTATGCGCTGACAATGTCCCTATTGAATGGCTCGCTGGTGGGCGCAACCGGTAGCCTGACGGTCTATGGCACGGCGCTTGGAACACCGTCGACGGCGCTGCCCGGGTCGTATACGTCCAGCTTCGCATCCGGCACCTCATTCTATTACAGCTACAGCAGCGCAACGAACTGCAATGCCCCCACCGGAACGACAGGAACCGCGCCGTTTACCGTCAACGCGAGCGTTGCTGCCAATTGCCTGGTGAGCGTCCAAAACATCAATTTCGGAACGCAGGGTGTTCTGAGTGCGAATACGGATGCCGCCGGATCGGTGACGGCAACCTGTACGCCGGGTACGCCCTACACGATCTCGTTGAATGGTGGCACAACGAACGCAGCACCAACGGCGCGAAAGATGACGAAGGGATCGGAGACGGTGACCTACGGTCTCTACAAGGATATCAACCGGACGCAGCCTTGGGGCGATGTCAACACACCGGGCAGCACGGTTGCTGGAACGGGAACGGGCACGGCGCAGCTTTTGACGGTCTATGGCCGCGTCCCGCCACAGACGACGCCCACTCCAGGCAATTACGTGGATACGGTCGTTGTGACACTCACCTACTGACTTCGAATTTCAAGTTGCCGCTGATGCTCTGGCTGACTGGACGGCGCGTCAGACCGCCGCGTGTTTCGACCGGCGGGCCTCGCCGGGCAAATCTAATTTTGAAGGAAAAACGAGGGCACCAAGTTGGCGCGAGCAGAATAATGCGGCTGGCCGACGACATGGAATATAGCAAGCGCATAGACAAGAATGGCGCCGACTGCGATGACGATACCGTTGATTGGAAGCCCTATTTTTGACTTGGCGTCGTTCGATGTATCCGCCGGACTTGCATGAATGACTTTTGGGGCGGATTGATCCGTCTTTAAGGGAAGCTGCAACTCCCTTTCCATGCGCGCCTGAGCATCAAAGCGCTTGCCGTATCTCGTTGCGGGCCGAAACTGGATGATGTCGCCCATTTCACGCGGTCCCTTTCACCGCCTGCAGTTATTGGCCATTTTCCTGGCTGTTGTCAGCATTGGAATAGTTAATGCGCGAAATTCCCGCAGGTTTCGTTAGGATCCTGATCATGCCTTCATCATACCTCAACGAAGGTAAAGAGGCGACAGCGGTTCGCAACAAACCAAGTCTGTTTGCCTCATCTTTTCTGCTGTGCGGCAGAAATCACAGAGGCTAATATCGGCCGGTAACCGTGGACTTTCATGGCGAATTCATGGAGGGAGATACGGCGTAAGCCGCGACGAGAGCCCCGCGGATCGGCAATCTTGCTTCTTGCCTTAGGCGTGCTTTCACGCGAAAAACTTGCCATGAGCATACCGACATCCCACCCCTTCGATTTCGATCCGACCTATGACATGCAGCTCGCGCAGTTGCAGGCGATAGCAGCACCGGAAGCTCCGGCGGGCTTCGACGACTTCTGGCAGCAGCGCTACAGGGCGGCCATGGCCATTGATCCGCAACCCAAGCTTCGCCACAGCAAGCAGCGTCATGACAACTGGCACGTCTTCGATATCAGCTACATGTCGACAGGGGCGTTTCAGATCAATGGCTGGTTGCTCATTCCCCGCAACGGCCAGGTGCGGCGCGGCCTTGTCGTCGGACATGGATATGGCGGACGAGACCAACCGGAATTCGATTGGCCGGTAGAAGAGACGGCTATCCTTTTTCCCTGTTGCCGCGGGCTCTCCCTCAGTGCCAGCCCGAAAATCCCCTCGGATGCATCCGGCCATGTTCTTTGCGGTATCGAAAACCGCGACACCTATGTCATCGGCGGCTGCGTGGAAGACATCTGGCTCGCAGTCTCGGCATTGGAGACCCTATATCCATGGCTTGCCGGACATATCGGCTATAGCGGCATCAGTTTCGGAGGCGGTATTGGCGCCCTGGCAATTCCTTTCGATGCACGGATCGGGCGCGGCCACCTCATCGTTCCGACTTTCGGCCACCGGGAGCTATGGCTGACACTGCCAACCGTCGGCAGCGCGCAATCGGCACAGGCCTATCAGGAAAGACACGGCAGCGTTTTGGAGACGCTGCGCTTCTTCGATGCTGCGATCGCGGCAAGTCGTATCCGCATTCCGATGCTTGTTGCGCCCGCCCTTTTCGATCCCGCCGTTGCGCCGCCCTGTCAGTTTTCCGTCGCAAATGCGCTGCAGGAATTCAACGAAATCTTCATTCTGGATGCCGGCCATTTCGATTATGCTGGCAGCAACCAGCAGAACGCAATTCTGCGAGATAAGGTCGGGCAATTCTTCAAGGTGCTATGAACCGCGAAACTTATGCTGGTACAGCCCTCGGCTGCGTGTGTGGGGCGGACGCGCCCATCAGGCAGGGGCATGGCGTTGAATGGTGCCGCTGTATCTGACGACGGCAGTAAATTTGGGGCTGATCAGGCAAGTCCGGCTGGTATCGGTCGGAGCACCTTGTGCGTGCCGTAGTCACGCTCGTGGGATTTGCGATGCTGCCGCTCGGAGCTTGCCGAAAACTCGACCAGAATACGCTCCATCATGCCATCCGGATAGGTGCCGGTGTCGTTCGTTTCAACTTCCGACTGGGCGGTTACGATCTTCATATTCATCTCTAGTCCTCCGGCTCTGCACGGAAACCCTTGATTCCAATATCTGTTCCATTAGTATTCCAAAAAAATTGTTAAAAAAATTAACTACGTCCGTTAATCAAATCGGGCGCCACGGCATCGAACTTGAATGGCTGGCCGAATTGGAACATTCTTGCAATCCTGGCGTTCAATCTCTGATTTGATTGCGGGGCTTGATGTATCTATCCAAATCGCCGAGGGCGCGGTTCTTCTCGTTGCCGGCGAAGCAACTGATATCGATTTAGACTTTAACCTCGACGTTGAGGTCCGAAGGGATCTTAGCCGGGTTCGCATGCCTTCGATCAATCACTGTCCAATCGACGGATAGACTGGAGCAGATCATGGCCATCATCATCACATCGATCATCCTCGCACTCATCGGTCTGGCGCTCGGTGGCGGCGGCCTTTGGCTTGTGCTGCTGGGCGGAAGTCCGTTTTATCTTCTGGCCGGCATCGCCTTCCTCGTAACGGCGATCCTGCTTTATATGCGCAAGGCAGCCGCGCTCTGGCTCTATGCGATCTTCGTACTGGCAGCGCTTGGATGGGCGATATGGGAGGTCGGTTTCGACTGGTGGCAGCTCGGTCCACGCGGCGGGTTGATCATTCTGATCGGTCTATGGCTTCTGACACCCTGGATCCGGCGGCCGCTGGGCTTTCGCAGCCTCGACGGCGTTTACTATGGAGCCAATCCATGGCCGCTCGCCATACCCTTGATTATTGCCATCCTAGTCGCCGTCTATTCGATGACGACCGATCCGCACGATCTCTCCGGCGATTTGCCGACGACAATGGCTGCGAATGCCCCGACGGGCGGCGATGTGCCCGATGGTGAGTGGCATCAATATGGTCGAACCTCGTTTGGTCAGCGTTACTCGCCTCTCGACCAGATCAATGCGCGGAACGTCGCGAACCTGAAGGAAGCCTGGCGATATCAGACAGGTGATGTGAAGCGCCCCGATGACATCGGCGAGACGACTTATCAGGTTACGCCGCTCAAGATCGGCGATACGCTTTTTATCTGCACGCCCCATAGCTTGGCGATCGCCATCGGTGCGACGGACGGCAAGGAAAAATGGCGTTACGATGCCAATGCCGGCATGAATCCCAACCGACAGCATCAGACCTGCCGCGGTGTCTCCTATTATCACGACACGACCGCTGCCGCCGGTGGACCGTGTGCCGATCGCGTCTATCTGCCGACCTCGGATGCCCGGCTGATCGCGCTCGATGCTGCCAACGGCAAGGTTTGTCCGAGTTTTGCCGATCAGGGCACCCTGCATCTTGAAACTGGCATGAAATACAATCCCGCCGGTTATTATTATTCGACATCGCCGCCCGTCATCGTCGCCGACAAGATCATCATCGGCGGCGCGGTGAACGACAATTATTCCACGCAGGAGCAATCCGGCGTCATCCGCGCATTCGACGCCCGGACCGGCGCGCTGCTCTGGAACTGGGATTCGGGCAATCCGGATCAGACAGCGCCGCTGCCCGCCGGCCAGACCTATACAACCAACTCACCGAACAGCTGGTCGGTTTCCAGCGCCGACGAAAAGCTCGGCATGGTTTACGTTCCGCTTGGCAACCAGACGCCAGACCAGCTTGGCATCGGCCGCAGCGCCAATGTCGAACGCTTCTCCTCCTCTGTGGTCGCGCTCGACATCAATACCGGCCAGCTCAAATGGGTGCAGCAATTCGTCCATCACGATCTGTGGGATATGGACGTGCCGGCCCAACCCGTGCTCGTCGATCTGACAAAGGCCGACGGCAGCACGGTTCCCGCATTGGTCGCTTCCACCAAGCAGGGCGACATATACGTGCTCGATCGCCGCACCGGCGCGCCGATCATTCCCTTCAAGGAAATACCGGCGCCGGGCGACACCATTCCGGAGGATCATGCCTCGCCGACCCAGCCGATCTCCGATCTGACCTTCTCGCCGCCGCCCTTGCAGGAAAAGGACATGTGGGGCGTCTCACTGTTCGATCAGCTCGCCTGCCGTATCTCTTTTCACCAGCATCAATATGAAGGCCGCTACACGCCACCATCACTGCGCGGCTCCATCATCTTTCCCGGCAATTTCGGCACTTTCAACTGGGGCAGCGTCGCCGTCGACCCTGAGCGGCAGATCATGTTCGGCATGCCGACCTATCTCGCCTTTACCTCCCGACTGGTGCCGCGCGCCGAGATCCCCCCAAAGGGAGCCGGCGACAAGGGCAGCGAACAGGGACTCAACCGAAATGAAGGCTCACCCTATGGCGTCTATATGGGTCCATTTGTCAGCCCGCTCGGCATTCCCTGCCAGGCACCGCCTTGGGGCTATGTCGCCGGTGTCGATCTGAAGACCGGCAAGATCGCCTACAAGCACAAGAACGGTACCGTCCACGATATGACGCCCCTGCCCCTGCCCTTCAAGGTCGGCGTTCCCGGCATTGGCGGCCCGATCGTGACCAAGGGCGGAGTGGCGTTCCTGGGGGCAGCGGTGGACGATTATCTCAGGGCCTATGACGTGACGACAGGCAGGCAGCTTTGGCAGGCACGCCTGCCGGCCGGCGGTCAAGCAACGCCGATGACCTATACGGCCAGCGATAACAAGCAATATGTCGTGATGGTGGCCGGTGGTCACGGTTCCGTGGGAACGAAACCAGGCGACTATGTGATCGGCTATACGCTACCATGACCCGATGATGGAGCGGCGCTAAGCCGCTCCCTTCTGCCACACGCAGTCTAGCTCTTTGAAGAGCGGCGGTTACCCTCGGCGACGTTGCTTTCGGAATCCGTTGCCGGTTCCCAACCAAACACGCTGCGGCCGCCATAGCAGAAGGAGCGGTCGAACTCGCCGGCCACGATTTCCTTGAGATCGGGGCCGGTGACGTAGCGCTCCAGCATCCGCGATTGGTCATCCAGCCGCTTCAGCGCCGACAATTCTTCGTCACGACCGAGGCGGCCCTTCCTGACGGCGGATTTCATCACGTTGATCGTCTCGTCATAGACCTTTAGCGGTACCGGAAAAGGATGCCGGTCCTTTCCACCATGGGCGAGCGAGAAGCGCGCGGGGTCGGAGAAGCGGCAAGGTGCGCCGTGAACCACTTCGGCGACCATCGCCAAAGCCTTCACCGTGCGCGCGCCAACCCCAGGCGTCAGCAGCAGCTCCTCGAAATCCACCGGGCCACGATCGGCCGCGGCGGCTAGATTTCCATGCAGGCGCCGCATGTTCACGTCTTCCTGGCGCACATCATGATGTGCCGGCATGACGAGGTATGGCAGCATCGGCTGTGCTTCTTGTTTGTCAATTACTGGAGATTTCCCTTCCAGGATATTGAATTCACGAATGATTTTATCTGGTCCCAATGAGGCAAGCAGATCCAGCTGACCGTCGCGGGAACGCTCGGCGCGCCGATCGGCAAGATTGACGATCTCGCCCTGCTCGCGCCCTTCGATAGCCGCGTGCGGCGAATCCAGGAAGCTCGTCAAACCCTCCGATAGCCAATGATATCGGCGTGCTTGCCGGCGTTCGTCGTTCATGCCCTGCTGGATGACGACCCACTTGCCGTCGTCGGCGACGATGAAGCCATGCAGATAGAGGTCGAAGCCGTCCTGCACGGCTGCGCTGTCCACCTTCGCGATTAGCCGGCTCTTCATGGCAAGGGACGCGCCGTCGATGCCGACGCGGTCGCCGATATCAAGCAGTTCGCCCGGCGTCTTGCGCGATTGCGCGCCGCGGCCGCCGCAGACATGGATGCCAAGTTCGCCGGATAGCGGCGTCAGGCCGCGCTTCAGGGCGCCAAGGACGCTCGTCGTGATCCCCGAGGAATGCCAATCCATGCCCATGACGGCGCCAAAGGACTGGAACCAGAAGGGATTGGCGAGACGGCGAAACAGCTCGTCACGCCCGTAATGCTGCACGATCGCCTCGGTGATGACGGCGCCCAGGCGTGTCATGCGATCGCCGAGCCAGCGCGGTACGCGACCGCCATGCAGGGGAAGATCAGCTTTGCCGGCTCTCTGTGCCAAATCCACGACTCTCGTTCTTTACCGTGGCATTGTAGTCCGGGGAGCCGAGATATGCCATTCGCAAGGTGCGGCGCTCAGCCGAAGCACCAAATATGAATTGTGATGAGATTAAGCCAACGCCGACGTCGGCGCAAAATCCTGCATCGCACCTGAAAAAGACTTGGGCAATGGGGAGGCATAGGAACTGCGCTTGCTGGTGGATAGGCCCAGCGACACCAAAGCTTCGGCCTGCTTGACCGCTGCGGCGACACCATCCACGACCGGGATGCCGTAGATCGATTGCAGCTGCCTTGCGAGATCCGTCATGCCGGCGCAGCCGAGGACAATGGCCTCCGCCCCATCCTCCGCAAGCGCTCGCTCGATCTCCGCCCGCAGCTTTCCGATTGCACCCGAAGAGGCATCTTCAAGCTCGAGAACAGGGATATCGGAGGCGCGAACCTTCGCCCGCGCGCCCATGCCATAACGATGGACAAGATTGTCGATGAGGATGCGCGAGCGTTCGAGCGTCGTCACCACGCTGAAGCGCTGTGCCAGGAAGCCGGCCGTGGCTACGGCTGCTTCACACAGACCGACGACAGGTACGTCGCAGAACATGCGTGCGGCTTCCAGACCGGTGTCGTCGAAACAGCAGATGATCGCGGCGTCATAGCCTTCGGCCTGCCTCTCCTTCAATTCGCGCAGCATGCCGGGCACGGCGATAGCGCCGTCATAATAGCCCTCGATCGAAGCCGGCCCCATCTGCGAGGTGGCAGCGATGATCTCTGTGCCGGGGCCTGCTACGGCACGCGCAGCGATTGCCGCCTTCTCCGTCATGGAAACGGTCGTATTCGGATTGATAAGCAGCAGGCGCATGATCTCAACTTTTCTTGGCTTGGCGGCGGCCGAGCATGGTCATGACTGCAAGCGCCAACAGGATAATGGTGAAGGAAAAGAGCGTCGTCACCGTCCCCAACGCGTAAAGAACTGGCGTCGTGACATTCGTCGTCATGCCGTAGATCTCGAGCGGCAGAGTGTTGTAGGTGCCCGACGTCATCAGGGTGCGGGCGAACTCATCATAGGACAGCGTGAAGCCGAATAGGCCGACGCCGATCAGGCTCGGCGCTATCATCGGCAGCACTACATGGCGGAAGGTTTGCCAAGAACTGGCGCCAAGATCGCGGGCTGCCTCCTCATAGGCCGGCGAAAACCGGTTGAAGACGGCAAACATGATCAGCACGCCGAACGGCAAGGTCCAGGTCAAATGTGCGCCGAAGGCGGAAGAATACCACGCCGGCGCAATGCCACCTTGCTGAAAGACGACGCCGATTCCGAGCGAGATGATGATCGACGGCACGACGAGGCTCGCAACTGCCGCATAGAACAGGAACGTCGATCCGCGAAACCGGCGGCGAAAGGCAAGGCCCGCCAGCAGCGATACGACAACGGTCACGATCATGACCATCACGCCGAGGATCAAGGAACGCTGGAACGATGCGCCGAAGTCTCCGACCGCCTGCTTCTCGAAGAGGTTGGCGAACCAATGCAGCGAGACACCATTCAACGGGAAGGTCAGGCCGCCGTCCGGCCCCTGGAAGGACAGGATGATGACCGCCGAGAGCGGACCGTAGAGAAACAGGACGAAAATCGTGAAGAAGATTGCCAGAAGATAGAATTCCAGGCCGCGCTTTTCTCTGTTCATCTTAGAGCTCCTTGCGGATGTCGACGATGCGTAGGATCGCAGCGACCATCAGCAATACGACGATCAGAAGCACGACCGCATTGGCGGCGGCGGCGGGATATTGCAGCAGCGACATCTGGTTCTTCATCATCAGCGCAATGGATGCGCTCTGGCCACCCGACATCACCTGCACGGTGGAGAAATCCGCCATGACGAGCGTGACGACGAAGATGCTGCCGATCGCCATGCCCGGCTTGGCAAGCGGGATGACGACATTCCACAGCACCTGCCATCCGCTGGCGCCGGCATCCCGCGCGGCTTCGAACAGAGAACGGTCGATACGCATCAGCGTGTTGAAGATCGGCGTCACCATGAACAGCGTGTAGAGGTGCACCATCGCGAGTACGACGGCGAAATCGGAATAGAGCAGCCATTCTATCGGCTTTGGGATCAGGCCCATCTCGATCAGCGTTGAATTGACAAGTCCGTTGCGCCCGAGGACGGGTATCCACGAGATCATGCGAATGATGTTAGAGGTCATGAAGGGCACGGTGCAGACGAGGAAAAGGATCATCTGCGTCGAGGTGCGGCGAATATGGAAAGCCAGAAAATAGGCGACCCAGAAACCGATGAAGAGCGTCAGCGCCCAGACAATTGCTGTGAATTTCAATGTGTTGAGGTAGGTTTTCCATGTAACCCACGAACCGAGCGTATCGGTGTAATTCGCGGTCAGGAACGCCGGATAGAGGCCGGCGAAATCATAATCCCAGAAACTGACGATGCCGATCATGGCGATCGGCAACAGGAAGAAGAAGCCGAGAATGAGAAACAGCGGCGTTGCCTGCAGATAGGCGACGGCCCAGCCGGGTACGGCAAATCCACGCCCGGGCTTCTGAGTTTCCTGCTCCGCATCCGAGGAAGCGATTGTCGCCATAGTCCGGCCTCTCCATTGGTAGGATCCTCTCCCCGCTTTTGCAGGGGAGAGGAAATGATCGATCGCAGCTTAGGCAGCGATGAATTCGTTCCAGCGACGAACCATGTAGCGGTCCTCATCCATGACCGAGTTCCAGCAGGCGACGGCACCCATACGGGTTTCGAAGGAACCGCCGTCGCGAACGGCGCCTGCCTTCTCCATCACCTTGCCTTCCGGAGAGAGGATATCGCCCTGCGCCGGCTTGCCCTCGATCCAGTAGCCCCATTCGTCGGCCGACATGAAGTTCTTGGCCGTTTCCATGCAGGCGGAATAGTAGCCCTGGCGGTTGAGGTAGCCGCCGACCCAGCCGGAGGTGTACCAATTGATATACTCATAGGCCGCGTCGAGCTGCGCACCCTTGAGATGCGAGGCGAGGCCGAGACCACCGCCCCAGGCACGATAGCCTTCCTTGAGCGGCTGGAAGGTGCAGGCAATACCCTTAGAGCGGACTGCAGCAACCGCCGGCGACCACATGGACTGGATGACCACTTCGCCCGATGCCATCAGATTGACGCTCTCGTCGAAGGACTTCCAGAAAGCGCGGAATTGGCCATCCCCCTTGGTCTTGATCAGGAAGTCGATGGTCTTGTCGATTTCCGCCTTCGTCATGTTGCCCTTGTCGGCATATTTGATCTTGCCGGCAGCTTCCATGATCATCGCGGCGTCCATGATGCCGATGGACGGGATATTGAGGATCGCCGTCTTGCCCTTAAAGGCCGGATCGAGAATGTCAGCCCAGCTGTTGATCGGACGGCCCGTGAGATCGGGACGAATGCCGAGCGTATCGGCATTATAGATGGTCGGAACCATCGTCATCCACTGCGTCGGCTCCTTGGCGAATTTCTTCGAGCCCTGCCCTTCGACAAAGCCCACCGTGTGCGGCGCCGTGCCCTGCGCGATGACGCTGTCGGGCTTCAGCTTGCCGTTGATGAAGAGCGGCACGATCTTGTCGTAATATTTGAGCTTCTTGACGTCCATCGGCTGCATGACGCCGGTCGGGAAAACCTTCTTGGCGATCCAGTATTCGATGTCGGCGATATCGTAGCTGTTCGGCTGCGTCACGGCTCGCTGTGCCGCGGCATCCGAATCGGTCGCCGTCATCTCGAGCGTAATGCCGAGATCGGCCTTGCACTTCTCCGCAATGGCATTGATATTCGAAACGCCGGTACCGAACTGGCGCAGCGTGATGTTCGATTGCGCCCAGATGGTCGGAAAGCCGGTGATGGCGCCGGAGCCGGCCATGGCGCCGAGAGCGGCAGCGCCGGTCTTCAGCAGCGAGCGGCGGGAAATGCCTTTCGTCGTCTTGGTAGTCTTGGTTTCAGTCGTCATGTCAGTTCCCCTTTTTTGATAGTTTGGATTCATGCGGATACGCGGCCGAGAAGGATTGCATCCTTCTGAGCCCAACTCAGTGAGACGGCGTCGCCGACGGCGATCGATCTGGCGGCAGCATCGTCGTTGCTTGCGATGACGGTGAAATCGTCGCTACCGGCGCCGATGACGGTGATCTTCAGCGTTGCGCCGCGATATTCGACATTGGAGACGACGCCGTTGAAGCCCAGCCCTTTGTCCGATGGCTGCGACAGCCGGACGCGGTCGGTGCGCACGGCGATGTCGACGGCTTCGCCGATAGCGCGACCTGACCCTTTTACGGAGAAGCCCTGCCCTTCCGGCGCGGTCATGGTGATCACGCCATCTTCGTTCGACGTTATGCGACCCGACAAGACGTTATGGTCACCCATGAAGCGGGCAACGAAAGCCGTCGCGGGATGTTCGAAAACCTCCCGCGGCGATCCCGCCTGCTCGATCCGGCCGTCATTCATGATGACCATGATATCGGCAAGCGCCATCGCCTCTTCCTGGCTATGCGTGACATGAACGAAAGTGATGCCGAGCGACTTCTGCAGCTTTTTGAGCTCAGCGCGCATGCGGATCTTGAGGAAGGGGTCGAGCGCCGATAGTGGTTCGTCCAGCAGCAAAGCTTCCGGATCGGTGATCAGGGCGCGGGCTAGCGCGACACGCTGTTGCTGTCCGCCTGAAAGCTGTGCCGGACGGCGGGTGGCATAGGCCTCCATTTGCATGAGCTTCAGCATGTCGAGCGCCTTCGCGCGGCGCTCTTCCTTGTCGACACCCTTCATCTTGAGGCTGAAGGCGACATTGTCGATAAGGTCCAGATGCGGAAACAGCGCATAGGACTGGAACATCATCGCCGTACCGCGTCTGGCGGGCGGGAAGTCGGTGACGACGGTATTGCCAAGCCTGATATCGCCCGAGGAAATGCCCTCGTGACCCGCAATCATGCGCAAGGTCGATGTCTTGCCGCAACCGGATGGGCCGAGGAAACAGCAATATGAGCCCGCCGGTATCTTCAGACTGATCGCATGGACTGCCGTGGTCGTGCCGTAGACCTTCGAAACGGACACTATATCGATCTCTGCCGCTTTCGACATCATCTTCCCCTGTGGTTTGGGAAAGACACTGCATCAATCGTGCCAGTTTTATGGATGCAGACTAACCGACTGAATTTACTTAATTTTATCCCGGGATAGAAATTGTGCTTCTCAACAGGCAATCATGAATCTGCACAGGAAATAGGCTATTGTGCGCGATTTATGCAAAATATCGTATACAATTTTGGCCTCGTTTGCATCAGATTTCGTTTAACTTCCGCGCGAAACCTGTCTATCATTGCAGCCAGTTACTCAGGCTACCGATCATGAATTCTTCAGCAGATGCGCTTTTGCCGCCCGGCGACGCTACCGACAGTGGCGCGCAACAGATCCGCGAGGCCATTCGCGACGCGATCGTCGAGCGCCGCCTCGCACCCGGAACGAAACTGTCCGAAAGCGATGTCGGCGCTCTCTTCAGCGTCAGCCGGACTCTGGCACGTGCCGCCCTGCAGGCTCTTTCCTATGAGGGACTCGTCAGCGTCGAAAAGAACCGAGGCGCTTTCGTCGCCTATCCATCGCCCGAGGAAGCGCGACAGATATTCGCTGCGCGTCGCCTGGTCGAGCCGGGGATACTGAGATCGGCAGCCGAACGTATCACTGCGCCTCAGCTCGCACAGCTCCGACAGCTCCTCGTGGAAGAAGGCCGCTTGATGGGAGAGCGCGGTCAACCCGCGCGCCGGGCCGAGATCAAGGCCTCGGGCGACTTCCATCTCATGCTCGCGTCGATATCGGGCAATCTCATCATGCAGCGCTTTATGGAGGAGCTTGTGGCGCGCTCCTCGCTGGTAATCGCGCTCTACGGACAATCAAGCGCTTCCAGTTGCGGCCATGCCGAGCATGGCGATATCATCACGGCACTGGAGCGCCAGGATGTGGGCACGGCCTGTCACCTGATGCTGCATCATATCGCACATATCGAAGCCGATCTCGACCTACGTGAGCGCAAGAGCTTCGGTCTGAAAGAAGCGTTTGAGCGGTGAGACATCCGTCACTCAGACGGTTCGCGCTCGACCGGTAGCCAAGGATTCAAGGAGAAAAAATTGAGCACGATCGAAACGCTCTTCACCCGGGCCAAGCTTGCCGATGGCACTGTCAAGGATATCGGCGTCACGGGCGGGCGGATCGTGTCGATCATGGAGACCGGAGCGCTGATCTCTGCCTCCGAGCTTATCGATCTTGAAGGCGCCCTCGTAGTGCCGGGCTTCGTCGAAGGGCACATTCATCTCGACACCAGCTTCTACGGTGACGCTTGGATTCCGCACAAGCCCTGCACCAACGGCTTCGATGTCCACGAGCGCGTCGCCTTCCAGGCGCAAAACATGGCGCAGGCCGCACCGATGGACGAAAGGGCCAGAAACCAGCTCGACCTCTGCATCGCCAATGGCAGCACATATATGCGCAGCCATATCATGGTGGACGGTTCCGTTGGATTGAAGTCGCTGGAGACTGTGCTTGCCGTACGCGAAGAATACCGCGGATTGATCGACATCCAGCTCGTTGCCTTTCCGCAAAGCGGCATTCTGAAAAGCCCCGGCACACCTGAGCTTCTGGACCGGGCGATCGCCATGGGTGCCGATCTCGTCGGCGGGCTCGATCCTGCAAGCTTCGATCGCGATGTCGAAAAACATCTCGATGTCGTTTTCGGCGTCGCCGAGAAGCATGGCGTCGATGTCGACATCCATCTTCATGACGGCGGCATGCTCGGCCTCTTCACCATCGAGCAGATCTGCGCTCGCACCCGCGCACTCTCCATGGGCGGACATGTCGCGATCAGCCATGCCTATGGGCTCGGCGATCTTTCGGTCGAAGCGGCTAAGCGTGCTGCGGCTCTCATCGCCGAGAGCGGTGTCTCCATCATGACCAACGCACCCGGCGCCCACACCTTCCCGCCCGTCGCCCTGCTTCGGGCTACCGGTGTCACCGTTTTCAGCGGCAGCGACAATATCCGCGATTCATGGTGGCCCTATGGCGATGGCGACATGCTGGGCCGCGCCATGATGATCGGCTATCGGTCCGGCTTCTATACCGACGACGAATTGAAGACCGCCTTCGATGTCGTGACCGAGAGCGGCGCCAAAGCTCTGCGCCTGGCTGATTACGGCTTGAAGATCGGTGCCAAAGCCGATTTCGTTACCTTGAAAGCGGAGCATGTTCCCGAGGCGGTCGTTGCAGTGCCGAAAGGACGCGCTGTCTACAAGGCGGGCAAGCTCGCCGCCAAAGATGGGGCCGTCCTGCGGCGCTGATCAAGCACCGGGACTTACGAACCAGCGAGCCTGCTAGCGCTTCAACTCTCGCTCGAATTTCTCGATCTGCTGTAGAACCCATGGGTCATCGGCGGAGTGTTGGATCGTTTCCTGTTCTGGCCGCCGCTTGCGGCGAATCCAATCGATGAAGGCGCGAAGCAGCCGCATATGGGTATCCGAGGTTTTCAATATCTGCGAGGCCCGGCAGCCAGGCTCGAAAACCAATGGAAGCCGGGCCTCGACGACCGCAAGGCGTTGCGGTGATTGCCTTTTTGCCCGCGGGAAAATGAACGCTGGCTGAACATGTTGCACGGCACGATAGTTTCCTCGCCTCTTTGCAGCCACTGGGAGAGAGCCTGCAAACCAATCTCATTTCACGAATGAAGAGCTTTTTTCCTTGAGCGTACCGCTATCGCCAAATCTGACCTAGTCGGGAGAGAAGGCGACCGTTAGACAATGCCGCGTCGCTTCCGATTTCCCCGGAGCGGCACAAGCTTAGCCTCGCCTGTGCGGGGCTTTTTTCTTTTCTGGATACGCTTACTCAGCGCCGCGGCTCGCCGCCCGGTGCATAGACCGTGTCCTGCTCGAAAGGAAACACCGAGCCGCATCGGCAGCGGACCATATGCTTGCGCGGATCGGTCGACGGCCGTTCCGTGGAAAAGCCGCGCGGCATCTCGTCTATCTTGAAATCGCGGCTCATCGCCCGACGATCGTCAGTTTCGGAAACTTCAGCAAAGCCGGTGTGGTCGCATTTCGCGCATTCCAGCTTCCGTGAATATCGATCTCTAGCGGCCATTCTCTTCCAGCCCGGGACTCACAACACGTTCCTTCTATCAGCGCTGTCGGCGCTCTTGAAGGCCGCAAACAACCTTCGCTGCTGCTCGCTTTGCGTCCTTAAAAATTTAAGGGCCGGAAAAATGACCGGGCCAATAGAAAGAGATTGACCTGATGGCAGATGTCAGACCAATTTACCATCCATGACAAAACCCATGCTTACCCCTCTTCCTTCCATTGATCGGACGCAGCAAGTCATCGAGGCGCTGTCGACCTTCATTGAATCGTCGAAGCTGCAGGCCGGCGACCGGCTTCCGACCGAGCGCGAGCTGATGGCAGCGCTTTCGGTGGGACGCTCCACCATTCGCGAGGTGATCACCTACTTCCAGGCGCTCGGCGTCATGGAAACGCGCAAAGGCAGCGGCACCTACCTGCTGAAGCCGGTTTCGAAAGCGACGATCCATATGCCGCTTTCCTTCAACCCGTCACACCTGCGCGATGCGCTGTTGCAGACGCTGGAGGTCCGCCGCGGCATTGAATGTGAAGCCGGCATGGTAGCTGCGAGAAAGCGAACCGACGAAGACCTCGTTATCATCGAAGAAAAGCTCAACGAGATGGAGCGCGTGCACATGGCCAAGGGCACATCCGGGCCTGAGGACCTCGCCTTCCATCTTGCCGTCTATGATGCCACCCACAATCCGCTATTCCGGCAACTTCTCGAACAGATGCGCGAAACCTTCGAGCGCTTCTGGGAGCATCCTTTCGACCGACAGGATTTTGCCCGTCGGTCCTTCCCCTATCATCGCACGCTGTTCAACGCGATCGCCGACCAGGATCCCGAGGCTGCGCGCGCCGAAACATTGAAAATTCTCGACGTGGTCGAGGAAGACATCAAGGAAATGTCCAAATGACTGACGGGTTAGAGCCGTTCGAACTTGCCTCCCTCATTACTGCCCATGATGACGGCAACTTCGCCGATGCCGTAGTGCCGCCGATCTTCCAGACCTCGCTTTTCACCTTTTCCAGCTATGACGAGATGATCGCCTCCTATCGCGGCGAAAAGGTGCGGCCGACCTATACGCGTGGCCTCAACCCGACGGTGCGTCTGTTCGAGGAAATGGTGGCAAAGCTCGAGGGCGCCGAGGATGCGCTCGGTTTTGCCAGCGGCATGGCCGCGATATCGTCGGCCGTTTTAAGCTTTGTCGAGCCGGGCGACCGTATCGTTGCAGTCAAGCACGTCTATCCCGACGCCTTCCGCCTCTTCGGCACGGTTCTGAAACGCATGAAGGTCGAAGTGACTTATGTCGACGGCCGCGATGAGGAGGCTGTCGCCAAGGCGCTTCCCGGCGCCAAGGTTTTCTACATGGAAAGTCCGACGAGCTGGGTCATGGAAGCGCATGATGTGGGTGCACTTGCCGCGCTCGCCAAACAGCACGGCGTCGTCTCGATGATCGACAATAGCTGGGCAACCCCCTTTTTCCAGCAGCCTTTGAAACTCGGCGTCGATCTCGTCATCCATTCCGCCTCGAAATATCTCGGTGGGCACAGCGACGTGGTCGCTGGTGTCGTCGCGGGCTCGAAGGACATGATCGCGCGGCTGAAAGCCGAAGCCTATCCTTATCTCGGCGGCAAGCTTTCACCCTTCGACGCATGGCTCCTGATCCGCGGGCTTCGCACGCTGCCGATCCGCATGAAGGCACACGAGACAGCAGCCTTGACGATCGCCAAGCGGCTGCAGGAGCTCGATGTCGTCGAGCAGGTCTGTCATCCGGGTCTCGCCAATCGGTTGCCTGCGGGCCTGAACGGCACTTCGGGCCTGTTTTCATTCATCTTCCGCGAAGGCGTCGACGTGCGTGCATTCGCGGATCGCCTCACGCTCTTCAAGCTGGGTGTGAGCTGGGGCGGACATGAGAGCCTGATCGTGCCGGGCGAAGTCGTGCTGCAGCAGAAGGCGCAGCCGAGTTCAGCGCATACTTTCGGCATCAATCCGCGCTCCGTACGTCTCCATGTCGGCCTCGAAGGAACCGAGGCTCTGTGGAAGGAACTCGAGGAGGCAATCGCCGCCGCCTCGTGACATCGTCAATCTGAGAGGAAAACCTAAAAAGGGGAAGCAACATGAAAAGACTGATAACAGCAGCACTCTTTACCGCCTTGATGGGCGGCACCGCCTTTGCCGATACGACGCTGAAGCTTGTGGAAGTCATCACGAGCCCGGAGCGCACCGAGACGCTGAAGTCGATCGTCGCCAAGTTCGAAGCCGCCAACCCAGGCACCAAGGTCGATATCATCTCCCTGCCCTGGAACGAAGCCTTCCAGAAATTCGCCACCATGGTTTCGGCCGGCGATACGCCCGACGTGATGGAAATGCCTGATACCTGGCTGTCGCTCTACGGCAATAACGGCATGCTCGAAAGCCTCGAGCCCTACCTCGCGAAGTGGGAACATACGAGTGAACTGACGCCGCGCGCGCTTCAACTCGGCCGCGATGTCAAGAACACCGCCTATATGCTGCCTTACGGATTCTATCTGCGCGCCATGTTCTACAACAAGAAGATCCTGAAGGATGCCGGCATCGCCGAGCCGCCGAAGACGATGGACGAATTCGTCAAGGCATCCGAGGCCATCTCGAAGCTACCGGGCAAATACGGTTATTGCATGCGCGGCGGTCCGGGCGGTCTCAACGGCTGGATGATCTTTGCCGCCTCCATGGCCGGCGACAACAAGTACTTCAAGGACGACGGCACCTCGACGATGAACAGCCCGGGCTGGGCGAAGGGCATCGAGTGGATGGTCGATCTCTACAAGAAGGGCTATGCGCCGAAGGATAGCGTCAACTGGGGCTTCAACGAAGTCGTCGCCGGCTTCTATTCCGGCACCTGCGCCTTCCTCGACCAGGATCCGGATGCGCTGATCGCCGTTGCGGAACGCATGAAAAAGGATGATTTCGGCGTTGCACCGCTGCCGAAGGGTCCGGATGGCAAGTCCTTCCCGACCATTGGCTATGCCGGCTGGTCGATGTTCTCGACGAGCCAGAACAAGGATCTGTCCTGGAAGCTGATTGCAACCCTTGAAGGCAAGGAAGGCAATCTCGAGTGGAATAAGAAGATCGGCGCGCTTCCGGCCTATACGGCCGCTGAAAAGGACCCCTTCTACGCCGGCGATCAGTTCAAGGGCTGGTTCCAGGAACTGGCCGACAAGGACACCGTTCCCACAGTGATGCCGACCTATCTTGAGGAATTCGCCTTCTTCAAGGATTCGCTGGCGATCAAGACCTCTCAGCAGGCACTGCTCGGCGATATCTCGGCCAAGGATCTGGCCGACCAATGGGCCGATTACTTGACCAAGGCCCAGCAGAAATTCCTCGCGAAGAAATAGAACGTACATGCGGCGGCGGAGCGATCCGCCGCCGTCTCTGCCCACTTGAAACAGACGGCGTTCGAACGCCGCGAATGGGAACTCTTGCAGATGACTTCGATCACCGACACGCTCGACAGGCGTCACGACCGCAGGCCGTGGCTGAAGCGCCTCGCCGACGCCTCGGAACCGTATCTTTACAGCGCCCCTGCCCTGATCCTCATCATCGCCGTGATGCTGGTGCCGCTGGCGATCGGCATATCCTATGCGTTTCGCGATATTCAGCTGCTCAATCCATTTTCCGGTGGCTTCATCGGCCTCGAGCACTTTCGCGATCTGTCAAAGGATAAGGCCTTCTACTGGGCACTGAAGAATACGCTTTGGTGGACGGGCGCTTCCGTGGTGCTGCAGTTCATCTTTGGGCTGATCCTGGCACTTCTTTTGGACAAACCCTTCTTCGGCAGATCGATCGTTCAGGCGCTCGTATTCCTGCCCTGGGCCGTTCCCTCTTTCCTCGCCGGTCTCAACTGGTCCTGGCTGTTCAATCCGGTCATCGGCCCGATCCCGCATTGGCTTTATGCCATGGGCCTGATGAACGAGCCGAACAACATCCTATCGGACCCGAATTATGCAATGTGGGGACCGATCGTTGCCAATGTCTGGTGGGGCATTCCCTTCTTCGCGATCACGCTGCTGGCAGCTCTCCAGGCAATCCCGCGCGATCTCTATGAGGCCGCTTCGATCGACGGCGCCGGCTGGTTCGAGCGCTTCCGCTCGATTACCCTTCCCTTCCTCGCTCCGACCATCGCCATTACCGTGCTGCTGCGCACGGTCTGGGTCTCGAATTTCGCCGATCTGATCGTCGTCATGACCGGCGGCGGACCCGCGGACCGCACGCAGATCGTTGCCAGCTACATCTTCACGCAGGCTTTCAAACGGCTGGATTTCGGCTACGCCTCGGCCATCGCCTTGGTACTGCTGGTTCTCCTTCTCACCTATTCCATGCTGATCATCCTGCTGCGGCAGACCCTGCTGAACAAGGATTAAGCCATGAGACGATCCATTCTTCCCACCATCGCGCATCGCCTGGCAATTCTTTGCTACGTCGTCTTCGCGCTCTTCCCGCTCTTCTGGCTGCTGAAAGTGTCGATGACGCCGAACGATCTGCTCTATACCGAGGGCGTGCGCATGTGGCCGTCGCGCACGACCTGGGAACACTATGCCTTCGTGCTGCAGCACAGCGACTTCCCGACCTTCTTCAAGAACAGCCTGATCGTCTCGGCCTCGACGGCAATTGCCGTGACCATCTGCGCATCGCTCTCCGGCTATGCTCTCTCACGCTTTAATTTCCGCGCCAAATACTGGATCGTGGCGCTGATGCTGCTGACGCAGATGTTTCCGCTGGTCATGCTCGTCGCACCGATCTTCAAGATCCTGACGCCGCTGCGTCTGACAAACAGCCTGACCGGCCTCGTCATCGTCTACACGGCCTTCAACGTGCCCTTCGCCACCTTCCTGATGCAGTCCTTCTTCGACGGCATTCCGAAGGATCTGGAGGAGGCAGCCATGATCGACGGTGCAACGCAGTTCACGGCTTTCCGGCAGATCATCCTGCCGCTGACGCTGCCCGGTATCGCAGCCACCCTCGGCTTCGTCTTCACGGCGGCATGGAGCGAGCTTCTCTTTGCGCTGATGCTCATCAACGGCAATCAGGCAGCGACCTTCCCGGTCGGGCTTCTTACTTTCGTCTCGAAATTCTCCGTGGATTTCGGGCAGATGATGGCGGCGGGCGTCATGGCGCTCATTCCGGCAGCCCTCTTCTTCCTGCTTATCCAACGCTATCTCGTGCAGGGCCTGACGGCCGGCGCGGTCAAGGGTTAGTCATATGGCATCGATCGATATTCAAAACGTCAAGAAAGCCTACGGCCACGTGCAGGTGCTGCATGACATCGATCTCAGGATCAAGGACGGCGAATTCGTCGTTCTTGTCGGCCCTTCCGGATGCGGAAAATCCACCCTGCTCCGGATGATTGCCGGGCTTGAGGACATCAGCGGCGGCGAAATCCGCATTGCCGACAATCGCGTCAACGAATTGCATCCGAAGGACCGCGACATCGCGATGGTCTTCCAGTCCTATGCGCTTTATCCGCATATGAATGTGGCCGGCAACATGAGCTACAGCCTGCGGCTGCGGAAGGTGGCCAAGGATGGCATCGCCAAGGCTGTCGCCGGCGCCGCATCCAAGCTCGGTCTCGATCCGCTGCTCGAACGTCGACCGAAAGCCCTTTCCGGTGGCCAACGCCAGCGCGTCGCCATGGGCCGCGCCATCGTGCGGCAGCCGAAAGCCTTCCTGTTCGATGAGCCGTTGTCGAATCTCGACGCCCGCTTGCGTGAGCAGATGCGTGCCGAGATCAAGAAATTGCATGGCGACCTGAAGGCGACCTCGATCTATGTCACCCACGATCAGATCGAGGCGATGACGCTGGCGGACCGTATCGTCGCCATGCATGGCGGGGTGGTTCAGCAGGTCGGCAGCCCGCTCGAACTCTATGACCGCCCCGCCAATCTCTTCGTGGCCGGCTTCATTGGTTCACCCGGCATGAACTTCCTTGATGCGACTTACGAGGGCAATGCCGTCAAGCTCAAGGACGGCACGCTCGTGCCGCTTCCCGAGCCGCTGCAACTGGCCGCCGGCACGAAAGTGACGCTCGGCATTCGGCCGGAGCATGTCGTGCTGTCGTCCGACCCCTCCGACATGGCCGCCAATGTCGAACTGATCGAGCCCACCGGCTTCGGCATCATCCTGCATCTCTCGCTGCACGGCCTGCCGTTCAAGGTATTCACATTAGATCGCACGGCCCTCGGCGCGGGGACGCAAGTCCACGTCGGCTTCCCGGCGCAGCATCTGCATGTCTTCGATGAGGATGGAAAAAGGGTGACTTGACGGTCGCCCCGATTAAAATTCTCAGTTCGCAAATGGCTCGGTCGGCCCGCTGGACGGCTGCGTGAACCAGTGCGGCCCATCCGACGCTATGTAGATGTGGTCCTCCAGTCGGATACCGAATTTCTTCGGAAAGACGATCATCGGCTCGTTTGAGAAGCACATGCCGGCCTCAAGCACCGTCGCGTTACCGCGCACGATGTAAGGCTCCTCATGAATTTCCAGGCCAAGACCGTGACCGGCACGATGCGGCAGTCCCGGCAGCTTATAGTCGGGCCCAAGCGAGTGTCTGGCAAGCACCGCGCGAGCCGCATCGTCCAGGCTCGAGCAGGCGGCGCCCAGCTTTGCCGCCTCGAAAACGGCCTGCTGCGCCTCGCGTTCGATCGCCCAGGCATCTTCGAAGGCGCTGTCGCCGCTCTTCAGCTTGTATGTCCGCGTCAGGTCGGAATGATAGCCGTCGATGCGGGCGCCCGTATCCACTAAGATGACGTCGTCTTCGCCGAGCGTCTGGTCGCCATCGGCGCCGTGTGGCAGGGACGTGGCTTCGCCGAAGGATACGATGCAGAAGGTCGAGCCGCCATCGGCGCCCGCCTCGCGATGGCGCCGGTCGATGAATTCGACCACTTCCGACGCGAGAATCCCCGGCTTGAGCAGGGTATGCGCCTGCTTATGCACGTCTAGTGTCAGGTTCATGGCATATTGAATGAGCGCGATTTCGGCTGGGGACTTGATCCGGCGCAGGCCATTGATGATCGGCCCGCCGTTGACAAGCCTTTCAGCTCCAAGCTCGACGGCCAGCGCGTTGTAGAAGTAAAGCGGCATGTTGTCGTCGAGCGCCAAGATGCCCTTATCTCCCAGCACGCGGGCTACGAGTGCCGCGCTGCTCTCTTCCTCCTGCCATTCCAGGATATCTGCCGGCAGATGCGGCAGGGTTTCCACCCTGCTGCGCTCGAAGCCCGGTACGATGTAGTAGAGGTCTGTCGGCGTCACCAGCGCGCCGAGAAACCGCTCGCTTGCATGCCAGACGAGCCCGGTGAAGTAACGCAGGCTCTCGGTCGGCCCGAGCAACACACCGGCCCATCCCTTTGCATCGAGCAGCTTTCGAAGGCTCGAAAGGCGCTGTTGTCTTTCCCCTGCGGTAATCCGGGGTACTGGGTGTTGCCACGACATTCTTACTCTCCTCAATACTCTTCGCCCTGCATAGCTTATCCTCACGCCATGCGGAGCGGTGCCGACACTATCGCTCCTGCAACACGCATGTCGACAAGAAAAATACAAATTCACCGCTTTCACGAAGGTCGCTGCCAGGTTCGATAGCTAAATTATTTGACAGCGCGAATACGGCTCCAGTGGTTCACTGCTCTCATCGAAGCAACCGATGGAGTATCGCTATGCAAGCCACAAGCATCATCACTTCTTCCGAACAGGCCCGCGCCTTCCATAAGACTCGAGGCGCGTCTTTCTCGACCTTGCTGGACCTTGTACGTGCGCTCGTACGCAAAATGGTCGAGCGCAGAAACCGCAATGCGCTTCTGGAACTGTCGGACGATCAGTTGAAAGACATTGGCCTTTCCCGCGGTCAGAATGGAAGCGATGTCCATATTTATAGCCGCTACTAAAAAGATGACGCAGGATGTGTTAGGCTTCACTGGTATGGCGGGCGTCAACGCCGGGATGGGGAAGTTCGGCATGTCAGAAATTACGACCGCATTGCTGCTGAAGACGAAAACCGTCCTCATCCGCGATATCGTCTGCAATGGCGAATGCCGACATAAGAGCGATGAAGAGTGCGCCCACAAGACAAGCCTCGTCTATCCCTATCGTGGCGTCTTCAAGCGCCACGTCGACCAGAGTGATACCGTTGCGGAAGCAAACCAGGTATTATTCTTCAATAAGGGACAGGGATATCGGATCAGTCATCCCGTTGACGGTGGCGATTCCTGTCTCGATTTCAGTATAGATGAGAGCGTCCTTCACGAGCTCGCGCCGAAAGAGCAGGTCCAGTCCGGCGAAAGCGTCATCTTCCGTCGGCAGCGCCGACGCATAGATCCACGTGCGCAGGCACTCGTGGCGATGCTTCGCCATGGGCTCAGCCGCAATATAGCCGAGAGCCTGGAGGGCGAAACGCTGGCATTGACCCTGGTACGCCGTTCTCTCGGCGAACGGACGTCGCATGCGGCCGGCGCAAGTTCCGGCCGGCAGAAGCTTGTCGACCGGGCAAAGCTCGTTCTGTCCTCCGATCTTGCCCGCCGCTGGACGCGTGCAGAGATCGCAACAGAAGTCGGCGTCTCGCCCGTCTATCTGACGCAAGTCTTCCAACAGGTGGAAGCCATTCCGCTTTATCGCTATCAGCTACGGCTTCGGCTGGCACGCGCTCTCGACCTCCTCGGCGCCTACGACGACCTGACCATGCTCGGGCTCGATCTCGGCTTTTCCAGCCACAGCCATTTCAGTGCTGCGTTTAAACAGACTTACGGGCAGACACCGGCGGAATTTCAGCGTTCGGCGCAGCTGAAGCCGAAGCGCTACGCGGTTCGCTAAAGATTTCGACAGCGCCGATACCATCATCGATGCTCTCATGAGCCTGCCTCAGCAAGGGGATCAATCAGAAAAGGATCATGAGATGAAGAGAACCACATGTGCCGCCTGCGATTGCGAACTCGGCTCGGAGACCATCAAGGTCAACCTTGGCGGCAAATCAGTTGAGGTATGCTGCGAGGAATGTGCGGCTGCCTTGAAAGAAGCCGGGCAATCGACGTCAGCCGCTGCGAGCGGCAAGGAATAGGAAAGCCGTCGGGCCGGCCCCGCGATTAATCGAAATGGAGGCGTTGCGGCAGGAGCGCCGCAACGCCTGTCTATTAGAAGCGCAGCTTGAAGTCTGCGCGGGCCTTGTTTTCGGTTACATCCTTCGAAAACTCGCCGTGATAGGAGATTCCGAGATCCGCGTTCTCGCTGATCTTCATGCCAATCCCGAGCGAAACCTTGGCAGCGTCACGCCCGATCGGTGTTCCCGAAACCAGGAAGCTGTCACCTCCGGCGAAGGACACTCGGCTTTCGGGCGTGACATCGCCGAAAGCATGCTGCCAGCCGGCCATCGTGTTCCAGGTCATGACCTTGCCGCCAAGATCGAAATTGCCCGTAGCCCGCAGACCAACCGTGGTGAAGGTCGCCCGAGTATCGCTATCCGTTGCCGAAAGAGCCGCAGCGCCGCCTTTTTCGCTAAAGCCGTCCGTCGAGAGGATGGCATGCGACAGATTTGCGAAGGGAGACAACTCAACCTGCTGACCGAGTTGAAATGCGTAGCTCGCCTCACCGAAGAATTGCGCCAGACCCGCATCGTAGTCGGCATTCAGTGAGTCCCTGAAGCCATTCATAAAGATCGACCGGCTCGTATCGATCTGGTTGAAGCTATAGGCAGCGCCTGCCTTGAGCGACAGATGGCCGATGTCTTTTCCACCATAAACGCCGATATGATAGCTATCGATATCCGTCGAACCGCTCGTGCGGCGGCTTTCGAGCGTGGAGTGACCCCATCCGGCCATCAGGCCGAGACGCACGTCGTCCGCGACGAAGCCATCGCCACCGATGAAGACCCCTCCTCCGGACAGATCGTAAGAGCCGGCATTGCCATCGCTGCCGAAGCGGCTGCGCATGCCGTAGCCGGACGTCCACGCCCCCGTATCGCCGGAGCTCAAACGGTCGAGGATCGTTTCGGCGACAATCTGCGAATTCGTAAGCTGGGCAGACTGGGCGCTGGCGTGGTCCTCACCGGAAAGCTGATCGAATGCATTGCGCGCATTCTCTGCATTCATGAAGAGAACCGCGTTGTAGAGCGGCAGGCTATCGGAGCCGACAGATTGATCGAGCGCATCGAGAGCCGAGGCGACAGCTCGTTGGTTCGCAGTCTGCGCCGCGGTGGTAAAGGAATGGCCGCCCCAGGATGAGAGACGCAAGGTCACGTCGTTGGCCGTATAGAGGAGCTGCGAATCGATGAAGGCGGAGTCGATCAGAAGATTGCCGAACCGCCCGGTCACATTACCAGCTGTCAGGAATGTGTAGGACTGGCCTGCCGCATAGCTGACGGTCGGGTCAAGGGCGATCACATTCACGCTGGCCCCTTCGACCACAGCCGTTCCGCTGACGATCGCCCGGTCGGATTTGCCGTTACTGGCGATTTCCAGATCATAGGCGGAGCCAGGCGAGAGTGTAAGATTGCCATTGACGTTGAGCGTGCCGATGGAATTGCCAGGAGACAGATGGCTGCCGCTTTTCAGCGTTACACTTCCGGTCGTGCCATTGCCGCCGAGGATTGCACCGGCTTCCACGTCCAACGATCCGCCCCACGAACCATTGATCGAGAAGCGCCCGCCGTTGAGAAGCGTCGTTCCGGTGAACTGCGAGCCGTCGCCCGCGTAAATCAGATTGCCCGTTCCGCGTTTTTCAAACACGCCGGTCCCGGAGATGGTGTTGGCGAGCGTACTCGTCACAAGCGTGTTCACCATCAATTGGCCACCGGTGTCGATCTGGACGGGGCCAGTTCCGAAAGCACTGCCGCTGCTGCCGGCGAGCATACCACCGCTCACGCGGGTTCCGCCGGAGTAGGTATTGAATCCGGTGAGCATCAGCGTGCCAGTGCCTTCTTTCGTCAGCTTGCCGCTTCCGCCGATATCGTTGCGCCAGGCGTCGAAGGCGTTGAAGCCGTCGAGGCTTTTGTCCATATTGACGGTGACATCCTCCCGGAACGCGCCATAGCCATCGGCCGCAGCGAAGAGGTTGAGGCGGCCATAGCCTTCCGGGTCGTCCATGACCGGATAGCCGGAAGGGAGAGCCGTGGTGGCAAGAACCGCGCGGCGCTGATCCGCGGTCAGGTAAGGCATACGTGTTTCCAGCAGCACCTCCGCCCCCTTCGGTACATAGGCGGGCTTGTCCGTCGCGCCTATGGGCGCAAAGCCGTAGGTCATGCGGGCGGCGACATAGGCTGCATTGGCATCGTGGTTTGCGAAACGATCCGTTGAGAGATCGGCAGCGTGCGCCGCGACATAAAGATCGGCTGCCGTTGTCGAGTTTGTTTCCTTTTTCAGCCAAGCCTGGGTCTGCTCATAGGCTTGGGCCTTGAGGTCCTGGGCGCTCGCCTGATTGAGATTGTAGACCACCGCTGCCGTGCCCAGCATGCGCCCGCCGATGACGTCGAGCGGCGAATGCATGCCGGCAATGATGCGGTTGTCGCCCATCACCACGGCGCGCGTAACCAGCTCCTGAAAGCGCTGCGGCACGAGATAGGCCATAGTCAGCGCGTCGCGCCACGCCTCTGCGGTATGACCGCTCGGGAAACCGCCATCGGTGACGGGGGTGCCGCTCTTGGCCGGCTCCAGCGTCGGGAGGACCTTGACGTCGCTCGACCACCGCCACGGCCGCGCATATTTGAAATAGCGCTTGGCGGGTTCCGTGGATGCATCCTGACCAACACGCCCCAGAAGATCGACAGCCAGGCCAAGATCGGGATTGCTGCTGCTGCCGATGCCTGTATTGTTGCCCCCGTCGTCGTATTTGACTGTTGTCGCATCGGGCGCGACATTCAGGATGGTTGTGGTCTGCTTGGTCCCCTTGGTCCAGGCATCCTGCAGCGGGCCGAGCCCATCCAGCATGCTGATGGCCTTGCCGCGCCGGTCATCGAGATAGGCATCGACAGCCTGCTGGGCGGTACGATTGCGCGTGGCATTGATGACATATTGGATATTGTAGTCATGTACCGCCCGATTGAGGATGGTCCCATCCGTGGCGCTGCCTGGTATGCCATCCCAGTCCGTTGTCGGGACGGCGGGAAAACCATCGCGTGCGGGGGCCGAAGTGCCGGCATCCACAAAGGGCGTGCGGGGCTGCCAGATATCGAGAAAACCGCTGAGCAGCCGGACGGCTGCGTTGGTTTCCTTCGTGGCATAGCGCGCGTCACCGCGCTGGTTCGTTGCACCGGTATCCATGAAGGCCGGAACATTCTTATTCAGATAGGCTTCTTGCGCCAGCGCTATGGCCGGGCATGCGCTGAAAACCAGACAAAGCGCCGTGGATACTCGAAGTTTTGCAATTACAGACAAGACAGGTCCCCCATGAACAATATCACTGTTAAGTGAGAGGCCTGCTCTAGTTGTTTACCTTATATCCTATGTGACAAGGGTTGTTCCTTTACGACGCCGAGTTTCGCCAATCCTGAATGCCGTCGGCGAGTTCGATCATCCTCGCCTCCCCGCTCCCACGCGATAGCACTTACCCTTGGTCGACCTGCGCACACGCCGCTGTCAACGACGAGAGCCGATTGTCAGGCTGCTCGCAGCCACTCGACGCTCCAGGCGGAAAGACGTCCCTCAATGGCGCCGCTATCCATCATCAATCGAATTTCGATCGGCGCACGCGGATCGACAACATCGATCGGCACTGCCGCTTCGAATGAGCCGGTGCCTTGCGGGCACACACGCAGGCGGCCGAGCAATTCGGCAGCATGTACCTCTACGGTGAAGATCTGCCCCTGGCAGTCTTCGTCGACATCGAAAATGAATTTCGCATTCCAGCGCCCCGTCGGCAGGTGAAGATAGGGGCCATAGATGAGGCAGCGGGCGCCACCGGTGAGATCGACCAGATCGTCCAGAGCCTGCCCCAAACTATCGCCTGATAGGAACGCTTCTTGCGGCCAGAAGACGGTGCTCGGGGCTTTACGGCGGTCGAATTCGAGGGGACGGAGAACCTTCCTTGCCGTCTCGCGCAGTCCCTCGCTGACCTCCGGAACCGCCTCCTGCGGTGTCAAATAGCCCGCAATGACAGCCGCGGCGGCTTCCTCCAGTTTCGGTGCTTTATGCGGTGGTTGTCCGGCAGGCGCCATGCCGACATGCAGCAGCGCGTTGGCTATCTGCTCCAGTTTAAGATCGGTACTGAAATGCCGGTCTATGGTCCTCAGCAAAAGATCTATGCTGCCCTTTTGATCGACATCGCCGCGACGCAAGACCAGCGCTCCGGAAGCGCCCGCAAGCGGCTCGAGGCAGGCAAGGCTCGCCGAAACGGCCCTGACCAAAGCGATATCCCGCTGCCCGGTCGCACGAGCGAGGTAGGAAACAGCGTCGAGGGGATCTTCGAGAAATAACAGAAACGGCACGTTGACCCTGAGGATCAGTTCCGATAGCCGTGCTTCAGGAAACTGCGAGACGAGAACGGCATGCGCGCCCGATCGCGCGAGGACATGCTGCTTGAGATCCTCCACAGTATCGGTGGCAATGACCGCATAATCGCCGAAGGCTTCGCGGGCCAGGGCGTGAACCGCTGCAACGCCCCAGGAAGACATGACCCCCGGCATTCCGAATGCAAAGAGGATGGTCACGACGCACTCCTCGTTTGATTATCCGTTGAAGAGGCTGTCATAAAGCGAGCCAACCTTCTGTTGATATCGATCCGGCGAAAAACGCGCGGCCTGTCTGGGGCCGGACTTGGCAAAGGAGGCGCATAGCCCGTCATCCTGGTCCAGGCTGACGATCGCCTTGCGCATCTCCTCCGTATCATAGGGGTCGACCAGCAGCGCTGCATTCCCGGCTATCTCGGGAATCGATCCCTCCGTGGAGCTCAGAACAGGTGTCCCAAGCTGCATGGATTCCAGCACTGGCAGGCCAAAGCCTTCGTAGAGCGACGGAAATAGTACTGCGCGCGCTCCCCTGATCAGGCTGATCAGCAAGGGATAGGATACGAAGTCGAAGCGCCGGATTTGCCGCTGCGGCAGGATGCGATCCTCCGCGCGAAGATAGAAGCGGAAACGGTCGTCATCGATCAGCTGTTGCGTCTCCGCCCCCTTCCATCCGGGAGCGCCGACAATGATGAGCGGCTTGTCCGTCTTTGCAGCAAGGTAAGCTTCGATCAGCCGGGAGATGTTCTTTTTCGGCTCGAAAGCGCCGAAGAAAAGGAAATAGCCCTTCCAATCGAGATGGAAGATGCCGGCAACCTCATTGGCGACAACATCGTCCGGTTTCTCGCGAAGTCGCTCCGGCACCTGAACGGCCTGGTAGGTATTGCTGACCCGTGCCTCGTCGACGCCGAGAACCTTGATGATATCGGCCCGTGACGTTTCCGATACCGTTACGATGTGATCCGCTCGCCGAACCAGAGAGCGCAGCATCTTGTAGTGATAGCGCTTGTTGTCCTCGGTCAGATAAGGCAGCCGCAAGGGAACCAAGTCGTGGATCGTGTAGACATTCAACGCCCTTTTTGCTGCGATCGGCATCGGATAGGTGCAATGGAGAAGATCGGGCTGCGTCTCGAACTTCATGGTCAGGTTGTTGCCGTAACGCTTGAAATGATGGCGCGCGAGTTGAAACAGATCGTTGGCGGCATAAATCGCATCGGCCGCACCAAGTTGCGATTGAAGCGATTTCACAATGACGGTGCCGCTCAATGAGATCGGAACCGGAGCGATGCCGAACGGCGCGGCGATGCGCCGCCGCAGCCAACGCTTGGCGACCGAAATCGCTCCGGGCACTTGAGCGCTGGCTTCATCGAAGAGGAGCACTTCCCGCAAAACAGGATCCTTCGGAACGTTTCCGGGAATTCCATGGACCACGCCCGTCCGATAGCCGAGGGACTGGGCCGTCGCCATCAGGCCGCGGGTATAGGTCGCAACCCCGGTGCCCTTCTTGAGGGAAAGATTGAGACCGTCGTAAAGGATCGTCTGGCTCATTCCTATCTCTCCCTCAGTATTTGGGAACTCTCACCGCTCTCGATCAAGCTGGCTTATCGCGCGAAAGAACGAGCAGCGAATCGTCGGCCCCGTATTTCGAAAGCAGGTCTTCGCTGGTGATGGGAACTGCCTCGCCGCTGAAATCGAGACGCCGCATTGCTCCGTAGATGCCGGCAAGCCGTTCGAGAAAACCGGATGCGTCGGCATAGCGGGCAGGATTGAATTCGACCACGAGCATCGGCTTATGGCGGGCAATGGTCTCGGCCATTCCTTCGAGTATCACCTCCTCTGCTCCCTCCGCATCGATCTTGATGAAATCGACGCGCGAGCAGGCGGCGCTCATCCCGTCGAGGGTTGTCACGGGGACCTTGATGACAACGCCGTCCTGTGGGCGAGGTTGAAACATTTCCGAAACGATCTGGGCATTCTTCGGCTCGCTATGGGGAACATATAGAGAGGCGTCTCCCGATATCGTTGCACCGAGCGCCGATGTTTCGATCCGCGTCCGTCCGAGCAGCCCGTTGAGCTCGACGCTGCGACGCAGGAAATCGGCGGCATGGGGATTGGGCTCGACGGCGATCAATTCGCCCCTTGCGCCGACGAGTTCGGCAAGCAGAAGGGAGTAATAGCCAAAATTCGCCCCGACATCGATCGCGGTCATGCCGCGCTTGACGTTGCGCGCGCAGAACAGCGTCAGCCAGATTTCCCAAAAGCCGTCCAGAAGAACATGAGATCCGAAGCCTCTGTCTCGGGTGTCCACATAAAGCTTGTAGCGACCGAGTACACGCACCAAAGCCGCGTGGTTTCCAAGGTAGGCGCTGTTCACGCGCTGCAAGATGGCCGTTTCGGCCTGATGCCGATCGAACGCCATCAATTCATGAAGATGTAGCAGTGCCGAAGAACTCATCGTACCTCTCTCGTTCCAGCATGCCCGTAACGCATTCCGCAGGCCAGGCAGCATCGGGAAACTCCCTCGATCGCAGCGAGATCATCCGCCTCCGGCCGTTCCAGGCACTTGCTCCGTCGTCTTCAGTTTGCTGCCGACGCGGAGATGCCGACCGATGCCGCCGACAGAGCCGTCCCGGTAACCCCCTGGAAGAGGCCCATGAACTTCTGAATATCGACCGACGAGGCATTCGAAATATAAATTATATCTCGCGGCTGAACCTCGAAGTTCTGCATTGCAAGCAGCGTCGAGCCGTTCTTCAGGTTGAACCGGTAGACGATCGGGACAGGTCCACCACGGCGCAGCAACGGATTGCTCGGCGCAACGATGCGGCGGGCAACCTCAAGCGGCTCGTAGCGGAAAAGGAAGACGCCCGAAGCATCGGCGCGGCTGTCCTGCAAGCCTCCTGCACGTGCAACGGCGTTTGCCATGGTCAAATGCTGAACGCTGAAGGGGACTTCGCCATTCTGGCCTGATGCGCCGAGAATCGTGTAGGTAACCGGCTCGCGCACCACTGTAACGACGTCTTCGGGCCGCAATCTCACGTTTTCGCGCGGATTTTGAACAATCGCGGTAAAAGGCAGGTGCATGGTTCGTCCGCCGCGCGTCAAGTAGACGACGCTGTCGTTGACGCCGGCGCGCAATCCTCCCGCTGCGGCAATAGCATCGAGCACCCGGCTGCCGGCGGGCGAAAGTGCGACGCGTGCACCGCCGGCCACCTCGCCGGTAACCGTGACGGTGTTCGATGAGCTTTGCTGGACGGTCACCAATGCCTGTGGCTGCACCGCCTTGCCCGTCAGGCCGGAAACCACCGCCTTTTCCACCGAAGCCGGCGTGCGGCCGGCAGCCGTGATCCGACCCACATAGGGAATACTGATCGTGCCATCGCTGTTGATGGTTTGCGGCGGGATCGTCACCGAACTGCCGGTCGCCTGTTGCTGACCCGAAGCGCTCGAGGCCATCCCGAACAAGCTTCCAGGTGGTGCTTCCCAGAGGCTGACGGAGACAACGTCCCCCACCGCGATCCTTAAGCCAGGATCACGTGCGCCCTGGCCGAAATAGGTGGCAAAGCTGGCTTCAGGTCGCGCAACGCTCTTGACCATCGCCGTCGAAGTCACATCGACCACCGCGAATGGTGGCATGGCGCGCGCAGCCGCCTCCTCCAATATGCGGGAGGCCTTGGGGCCGGCCTCCGGTAATCCACAGCCCGTAAGAACGCAGGCAAGAACGCACAATAATCCAAACTTCAACGGCATCGATGATCCTGATTGGCATGGAGGCAGTTTTGACGAGGCAACATCGTGCCAAGCAGGCTAGGCCGTTCCGGCATTGTCGCTGCGCTCCCGGGAAAAGCGAAGGATCGACGATGGGCTGGAGCCGTAGGCATGCTTGTAGAGAACGGAAAAACGCCCGGGGTTGGAGAATTGCAGGCTCATGGCAAGATCGGTGATGCTTTCGGCCTGGCCGCCCTTGATGGCGCCATGTGCCGCGGCCAGCCGGTAATTGCAAAGGATTCCCATCGGCGTATCGCCGCGATAGGTCTTGAACATGCGTTGCAGCGCTCGCGGGCTGCAGCTCGCGGCGTGCGCGAGATCCTCCAGCATGATGGCATTATGCAGATTGTCGCGCATGAACGCCTCTGCCCTCAGGAGCTGTCGCGGCGCGTTATCCAAGGTGCCGCGATTGAAGGCATCGGACAGATTGTGCGGCAGCTTGGCAAACAGCTTCACCAGCAGGAGCTCGCCGTAGGCTTTGGCGAGCATCATTCGCTCCGTCTGGCGCGCAGTCGTCAGATCCTTTTCGGCCTGGCGTAACGTCTGATAGAGCCCCTGCGCACCACCTTGGCGGAAGCTTACCGGTGCTAGCGCGAATTCCTGCACGTAGGGCTTGCCGGTCAGCTCTTCAAAGTGCTGCCGAATAACCGCTTCCGGGATCTGAAACAGCAGCCAGGAGCTGCGCGGCTTGATTTCGATGCGCTTGCCGGCACGATCACTGATGCTGGCGACATTGTTGGCGGGAATCCGGAGGGATTTCTGCATTCGCCGATGATTGATCTCTATTTCTCCGGCGAGAACGAAGACGATGCTGACGCGCGGCAAATCCTGTTTGGCGATACCTTCCAGGCCCGCCGAATGCTCGGCGCTTATGATCGATGCTGACTGAAGGGGTTGCTTGCTGAATTTGAAGGAATAGTCGCCAGAAGTTTCCGAGGGAACAGACCACTTCCAGTTTGGCTCAAGCATGTCGAGATTACGAATGATTGCATCACGGGAATACACCTCGAAAGTACCCACGCATTGCTCGACAACTCTTTCCAACATCGCCATCCGCTATTCCTACTCAAAATCCCAAGTTGTATATTAGCAATTGCTAACACGTGATTTCTATCTAGGCTACACTTTTTTCAGCGTTCGTTATGACGACTCCATCATCCCGTTCCCGCGGCTACGAAGTTGCGGGATCGTTTAGCGCAAGTTGCATTATCTGTCTTTAAATTAGCACGATGAATTTTAGCACAACAGTACAGATAGTGACGATGTTATACAGAATCCTACCAGTTCACAGCTCGACTGAACGTTGAATTCCCAAAGCGACGAGATCGGACAAAATACAGCCCTACGGGACAATATAATCGGAGCCCTACGGGTTTAGGTTGCAGAGGTAGCCAGCTGTTTCTGCGAATAGACTTGCCGGAAGGCAGTTAACCCGGCCCGATCCTTCGGATTGCAGGCGGCGACGGAACTTGATGGCGCCGTGGCCGATGGGTCGATTGCTTGACCACGGTATTTTCAATTATCCTAATTTATCTGGGGGTTTAGATGTGCAAGCCTCTGACGACACGCGAAGCTCTCGCCCCTCCTTTGGCGGAGCGCGCAAAGGTAGCGAAATGTCGCCGGCTGCCGTCCGTTATTGTTTCAATTTGCAATGGCCGCGTGCACTATTGTTGCCGATCAAGACAACCAAGACGCCGATCCGGCCTACAATGTGGAGTAGATACGAAACGCCGCCTCGATATCGTTGAACACGCGACCGCGGCCGTTCTTCAACACAAGCGCCGACGTGCATAAATCGCCGATCACGTTGAGATTATGTCCCACAATGATCATCGAGCGATCCTTGCGCTTGACGAAAAGCTCCTCGAAGCTACGCGTTTGGAAGCGTTTGTCCCCAACGGCCAGCACCTCATCGATGAGATAGCAATCAAAATCGATGGCAAGCGACATTCCAAACGCCAGCCGGGCCCGCATGCCAGAGGAATAGGTTCTGAGAGGCATGCGCAGATAGCGGCCAAGTTCGCTGAAATCCTCTACCAGATCACGAATTTCGTTGAATGGCTTATCATAGATGCGTGACAGGAAGCGCATGCAGTCGAATCCGGTCATCGAACCACCGAAGCCACCGCTCAGGGCGATTGGCCACGACATCGACATGTTGCGCACGACCTTACCCGAGGTCGGCTCCTCTATCCCCGCAATCATGCGCACCAAGGTCGATTTGCCGGCGCCATTATGCCCAAGCACGGCGATTTTCTCGCCTCGGCCGATCTTGAATGACACGCCGTCAACTACGCGGCGCATCCGGCCATTCACTTCATACTCTTTGACGAGATCGAACACCCCGACGATGCCATCTTCATGCCAGGGAATTTCCGCCTTCGACCCCGGCGCCTCCGACGGCGCGATTCGCGCGAGATTGGAAGGAGAAATGGTCATTGCTGGGCCGCGTGCTCGTAGACCTGGATCACGAAAAAGCGGACGATCCAGAAGGTTGCAAAGCAAACCGCAACCAGAATCAGAAACGAGATCAGCCGTTTTGGGTACAATGCATGGTCAGGCAAATTCGGGTCGGCGATTCGTTCGAGATACAGTTGCTGGCGTTGCGCATCGATCCTGGCGTTTTCCAGGGAGGTGGTCGCCGATGTCAGCATCTTCGCAGCCATTTCCCGCTCCAGCAGCAACTGCTCATATTGTGCGATGCGCGGCGCCATTGATCCGTCGCTGCCGACGATCCTTGTTCGTTCATCGCTGATCTGCCGCTCCATCGCCGCCACCCGCGCCCTCAGCGCCTCACCCTGCGGGCTTTGCGGCGCTTGCTCCTCAAGCGCTGAAAGCCGTGCCTTGTTGTCGGCGAGACCGTCCGAGAGTCTGGCGATCATATCCAGGGCGGCCGCTGATTGCTTGTTCGGGTCGACGAGCGCCTCGCGATTGCGAAAATCGGTCAGGCTTGTCTGCATCTTGGACAGTCTCGTTTGGCTGTCATTTACCTCGATCTGAGCATAGCGAATGGCATCCTCACGGGCGCGATCGTTGAGCCTGTTGATGAGCTCTTCCGCATGCTGCACCAGGGCATTGGCCAGGCGATAAGCATCGTCGGCGCGAAATGCACGCACATCCAGCGTGGTCACGCCGCTGCCGCTGTCGGTGTGCACATTGATGAAACGAAGATAATGCTGATACAGCTCCTCATTATTGGCTTCAGCCCAGGGTAGCGGATAGCGGCTGAGGAAGTCGCCTTCCGGGCGTGAAAGAATCGCTTTCAGGTCGTCCCTGCTCGCCAGCGCGTCGACGGCTGCGCGCGACTTGATGAACTCGGTGACGATGTAGCTATCGTCCTGTGCGCGAACGAACCCGGTGCTCTGAAGGAACCCGCTGAGCAGGCCGGCAGCATTTCTATTGGGGCTGCGCACGACAAATTGCGTTTCCGAGGCATATTGATCGGCGCAGATGAAACCATAATAGATCGCCCCGAACACGCCGGGGACGACGACGATCAGCAATAGCAGCAGCTGCGATCGAACCCACCGCACAAGGGAATAGGGCCAGGAAACCGGTTGGCCTATGACGACGCCGGACGAACGAGCATCCACCAGTGTAATGAAATCGGTAAATTCCTTATTATTCTCGATGCGGCTCATCTGGGACCATCAAATCTCTCTCGGAATTGCCACGACCATTCCACTGGCTGCCTCTCCGAAATATTGCATCGGCTTCGTGAATCTCGCGGCTTCCACCGTTCAGCATCGGCTTCTGCGGCAATGCGCGGGGACGATTTAGGCGGAAATTTACTCGCAACAGATTCCCATATATCCTCCGAAAGTCAAATATAATTCCGACGTTTGAAAATTTTTACATGGGTATATAAGAATAATTTCCCTTCTGTCGCAATTAATACTTTGACGACGCGATCCGTATGGCGAGGCGAGATTGCGACGGCAATAACTGCCATTCGATTAGCTGTTTTTCCCTCATTGCTGGTTCAAGGAATTCGGAATGGGAAAGCTCGGAGGCACCTTGAGGCAAGTCGGCAGTAACGTTGCGACGGATGGTCATGAAGACCTGCTGTTCGGCCGGCTTCAGCGAAGCCTCCTGAAATTTCTCGCCCGCCGGCGGCGCAAACCAGCAAGCGGAATATTTGAGGATGTTATCCGGCTGCAACTGCTTTTCGTGCCCCCGAAAGCGGTTCCGCTCATGCAGCCGGCCGTGGCCCGATATCGCAGGCCCCGCCGTTCAGGCACGGGTGATTGCTCCTAGCGGGCATCTTGGGGGGACTTATATGTACAGGGATTCGATGGTCTTTCCCGAGGGAGCGCAATCTTCGGTCGCAAAACCAAGTGAGCAGCCGTCCTGGTTACCGCCAATCAACGCGCGGCTGCTTGCTTTTCTTCCGACGCGTCAGCGCTTTCCCCTTATCGGTCCCGCTTTCTCCGCGTCCCTCAGGCCGATCGAATTGACGATGGGTGCTGCCGATGGCGTCGTCAGCTGGGGAAACGGTCCGCTTTCCCGCCTGGCACGCCTCTATGCGCAGGTGCTGCGCCTGCCTTTCTGGACGGTGGAAGGTGGCTTCCTGCAGTCGACCGGCCCGGACGCTGCTTCACCAATCTCCGTTATCGCCGACGACCTCGGCATTCATTTTTCCGCACGCCAACCTTCACGGCTCGAGGCACTGCTTCAAGACGCGTCCTCCGGTGCGGATGTTCGGCGAGCGCGGGACCTGCGGCGCTGGATCAACCGCGAGAGACTTTCCCAAGACGGCCACGTCTCCGAAGGAACGTTTCGTCTTCGCCGAAGCCGTCGCAGGCGCATCCTGCTCGTCGACGAAGTGGTCGGAGATACCGCCGTCGAAAGCGCCGGCGCCGATGCAGAGACCTTCGCGAGAATGTGGACGTCGGCTCTCGCGGAGGCAAATGCCGACATCATCATAAAATGCCATCCCGACGTCGTCGCTGGCCGCGCGCGAGGTTTTCTTCAGCCTCTTGCGCAAACCTTGGATGTGCAATTCGTGGACAAGGCGATTTCGACGCACTCCCTTCTGGATATGGTGGATGAGGTCTGGACGGTATCGAGCCAGATCGGCCTCGAAGCACTCCTGCGGGAAATACCCGTCGTTACCTTTGGCATGCCCGCCTATGCCGGCTGGGGACTGACCGCAGACCGTGCCGAGGGCACGGTAGCGGCTACGGCACGCTCCCGTCGGGGGCGCCATGTCAGCATAGACGAGTTTGCCGCGGCTTCATTTTTTCAATATTCGCGCTATGTTGATCCTGTCTCACGCAGTCCGATCACGGCCGAGCAGGCGGTGGAACGGCTCCTTGAATGGCGCGCTCGCGCCCGCTCGCTCACGGGCCGTTACCTTTGCGTCAATTTCTCGCTTCATAAACGCGCGGTCATGCGCCGATACCTGAGCAGCCCTCGGTCGCAAGTTCATTTCGCCAACAATCCGAGCGCTTCCGAAATCCAGAGCGCCGACACGATCGTTCTTTGGGGCAATGCTCCCGCTCCCGAGGAAGGAGTTTTATGGAAGCATGGCAAGAGATTGCCGGTCATGCGGGTTGAAGACGGGTTCATCCGCTCTTCCGGCCTTGGCAGCTCGCTCGTGCCGCCATCCTCGCTCTGCTTCGATGAGGAAGGCATCTATTTTGATGCCTCCGCGCCGAGCCAGCTCGAAACAATCCTGAACAGGACGAATTTCGATGATGCGCTTCTCGAGCGGGCGCAACGCTTGCGGCAAGCCATCGTTTCCATGGGCATCACCAAATACAATCTGCCGCCGCAGCCTGCACCGGATTATCGTTCACTGGCCGAAGGCCGCACCATCGTTTTGGTGGCCGGCCAAGTTCCGAACGACGCCTCATTGCGCTTCGGCATGGCAAGCCATTCCTCCGATATCGAACTGCTGAGTGCTGTCCGACGCGCCAGGCCCAAGGCGTTCATCGTCTATAAGCAGCATCCGGATCTTCTAGCGAAGGCGACCGGCCGTCACCCAACTCCATCCCCGCCAGCGGAGGCCGCCGATCTGGTGATCGGCAATGTCGATCTGGGCAATCTTCTGAGTGTGGTCGACGAAGTTCATGTCGCCACCTCGCAGATCGGATTCGAGGCGCTGCTGCGCGAAAGACCGGTATGGTGCCATGGCCTCCCCTTTTACGCGGGCTGGGGTCTTACGCATGATGCGGTCGTCTCCTTGCGGCGAAAGCGGGTGCTAACGCTCGATGCACTGGTTGCAGGCACGCTCATCCTCTATCCCCGATACTGGTCGAATATCACCAATCTTCCATGCGAGGCGGAAGACGTCGTCGCCGAACTCTATCGCTCCCGCCAGGGCATTGCTCCAAATCCATCGCGGCGGCGCTGGCTGGCGCAGGCTATCCATATGCTCGAGGCTAGAAAATTATGACCAAGCCCGTCGTCATGGATATTTCTCGATTGATGGAACGTGCGCATTGCCCGACGCCCACCGGTATCGATCGCTATGAGCTTCATTACGCCAACTGGCTGAACGAACGCCGCAAACGGGCTGCCTTGACAGATTTCGATGCGTTTTCGCAGCCGTCCTGGTTTGTCGAGACTGGTCGCAACAGCGCCGTTGCTATTCCGTCCGAACGGGCGGACAAGCTGGTCTCCATCCTCAACAGCCGCTGGTCGGCGACAGATATATCGCCGACGCAGGCTGCTCTTCTCGAACGGATTTTCGCCGCTATCGACGGCAAGATCAGGTGGCGGGCCGCAGCGGAAGTAAGGGCAGGCGAAGCTCATACGCAAAAGCTGCGCAAGATCGCGCATGCTGTCGCCAGCCGTTTCACGCATGGCCTCATGCTGCCGCCCAGGGCTTCCTTTGTCCACGTGTCGCACAGCCGGCTGGATCGAACATCCGCCTTCTCCTGGCTTGGAGAAACAGGCCGCAACGGCGTCTTTTACGTCCACGATCTCATCCCGCTATCGCATCCGGAATTCGTTCGACCGGAGGAACCTGAGCGGCATCGCCGCAGGATGGAGACGGTGCTGAAACATGCATCGCTAGTGCTTTGCAATTCGCAGGTAACCGCCCGTGCACTGCGCACGTTTGCTCAGCAGAGCGACAGGACACCCCCCTCGATCGCAGTCCTGCCTCCAGGCATCGAGCGCTGCTTCCTCTCTGCGCCAAACGACATGCCGCGTCCGCGAACGCCTTACTTCGTGACACTCGGAACGATCGAACCGCGCAAGAACCACATGCTATTGCTGCAGCTATGGCAATATCTGGCCGACCGTGATGGGGCGATGGCCCCGCGGCTGGTAATTGTCGGCAAGAGAGGGTGGGAAAACAGTCACATCCTAGCAATGCTGGAGCGATGCCCTGCCTTGCCCGGACTCGTCATCGAAGTGCCGGGGCTCGAGGATGCGGCTTTGGCGCGGCTGGTCGCTGGCGCAGCTGGTCTTTTGGCCCCATCCTTTACCGAGGGTTACGGCATGCCTGTCGCCGAGGCGATCGCGCTCGGCACACCTGTCATCGCCTCCAACATCAGTGCCCATCGTGAAGCGGCCGCCGGACAGCCCGCCATCTTCCTCGACCCGCTTGATGGGCTGAGTTGGAGAGCCGCGCTCGACATGATTGCCGCCTCGCCACAACGCCGAATGAAACCCGCCCCATCGAGCGGGTGGGACACGCATTTCGATGATTTGGAGACGCTGATCGAAGCCGATTTTTCTGCGCGACGCCATGCTGCCCAACGGGCTCCGCGGCGCATCGAGAGAATATCGACCTCGCCGGTTTTACAGTGAGAGGCAACAGTGCAGGCGCAACAAATAACTAAGTTCGTCAGCAGGACGTGGGAGCAGCGACGTGACAAGCTTTTACGACATCGAGAATTGCTACAAATTCATTCTCGGCCGTCCCATCAACGATGATGAGCGAAATGTCATTGGCCACCATCTCCTGCAAATCACCGACCTTCCGCTGGACGACCACCGCAGACGTTTTCTGACTTCCAACGAATTTCACCAACGTCATAGCGAATTGCTGTTTCACAATTTCGTGCCGAAGTCGATCGTCGTGCTTTTTGAAACCGCATACAATTTCAAATTGTATCTGGACCTTCGCCAATATCATATTTCTTTTGGCATCATGAACGGTGAGTATGAGAAGTTCGACATCGAGCTCGTGAAAGCCATCGTGCCCGATAACGGGCAATTCATCGATGTCGGCGGCAATGTGGGGTACTATTCCCTCTCTGTCGCAGCCCATCATTCCCCATTTAGAGGAACGGTTCTCGCCTTCGAGCCTTTGCCGAAGCTCTGCGAGCTGTTCAACCGATCGATCGTGGAGAACGGATTTGGAGACCGAGTCAGCGTTCACGAGCTCGCCCTTGCCGATGCTCCGGGAGAATTACCGCTTAATGACGCGGGCGAAACGGTCAACGCGGGAGCCACGAGACTGATTACTACCCGCGCCGAAGCCAAGGTCGATCGCATGACCAAAGTCGAAACACTGGATCGTGTTATCGGCAATCTGCGGCCCGATGTCATGAAAGTGGACATACAGGGAGCGGAAGGCTTGTTCCTGAAGGGGGCGCAAAGAACCATCGCCAGATGTAAGCCTTCTCTAATGATGGAGATCAATCATGATATGCTCTCCATTGTCTCCAAAACCGCTCCAGGCGCGATCCACCGCCAGCTCGCAGATTTCGGTTACCACATCTGGACAAGTACCAAGCATCGGCTGACGCCAATGGCGACATCCGAAGAATTCAACTCGAACTTCTCGGCCGGCACCGTGGCGAACATATTTGCAGTTCATGAAGATCGTGCCGAGGAGGTCAACCGGCGGCTTCAGCACCTGGAGTTGCCGCCGATTCCAGCCAGACGAAAAAGGCAATGCCGGAAGGAGGCCTCCGCTCAAGCTGCCGCACTTGATTTGCGGCTTCCGACCTGAGCGGAGATCGAGAATGAAGATCTTGTTGAGCAAAAAGGGGCAATTATATGGGTGGTATCGCCTATTATGGCTCATGCCCTAGCGAGGAGTTTGTCCGATACGTATTTGCGGACGGCAGGATCGTCTTCTTCTGCTACGGCATCAACGTCGCCAGCTTCATGAACGACAGGCAGGCGTCCATCACCGCCCTCGAGGGGTGGCCCGAACCGATCCAAAAGAAGCTGCAGTTCGAAGCCGACAAAGGCTTCTGTGATCGATTGAGGTCGTCAGCGCCGATGACACTGGTGATCGATTTCAGCCGCGCCACGCGCACCTCGCTCCTAGACTACGAGGGCACCTTGCTCACCGCCCCGTACGAACTTTTGGAAGCCAGGCCCGATTTGCAGCGCGAAGCCTTCAACATCTTCAAGATCATTCCATTCGGTAGCCGCGACTTCTGGACACTGGTGATCGAGGCGGCGCAAAGATTCTGCGAGTTTCTGAATGCGAACCTGCCGGATACAAAGGTGATATTGCTCGATATGCCCCCTACAGCCGACTATCGAGGCACGCTTATCGACCGCAATACCTATATGACCGACTTTTGCCGCTGGCAGATACGGTATCCGATTTCTCGCATGCTTATCGACTTTTGCCGGGAGCGTATTGAAAACAGCAGGATACTTGCACCGCCGTCAGACCTCTATTCCGACGACACCGCACTCTACGGACCCGCACCGATGCACTATTCCGTGGAGGTCTGGAGGGAGATAGCTGTTCGCTTTCATGCGAATGCCGGCTTCGAAGGATTGCCGCGTGCGAGCGATACGGTTTCCACACTCACGAATTATTCCGGCCTTATGGACGCCTTCACCAAGACGGCGTTGACCAACCCGAACCTTCATCGGTTCGGCCTCGATATTCTGCTTGGTGCGCTGCCCTATCTCTTCGCAAAAATCAGCAGCCCCGCCCATAGCCACTTTGGCGAGCCCATCGATTCCTATGATGTCGTCGCAGCCTTTCGCTGGATTCTCGGTCGCGAGCCCGAATCCGTCGAAACCTTTCTCAGCCACTATGCGCTACCCAGCCGATGGGAGTTGCGCGAAACGCTGCTACGTTCCTTGGAATTCCAGCACCAGGTGACGAACTATGCCAAACGTTAGCACGCCCGTCGCAGCGTCATTCGAACTTGATGTGATTGCGTGCGACGTTGATCAGGAAGAGCCCGACAGCTGTCGTAAACAGGCAGCACTTCGCAAGGTAATCAATATCATAGAAGGTTTGCACGGAATCGCCGAAGACACCGGCACGAAAAAGCTCGAAGCAATGAACGAGAGGGACATAAAGCGCGAGCTTCTGGGCGCCACTGGGAAGCCAGGCCACCATGAAGAACATGCCGCAGATCGGCAGCGTCAGATATTGGAACGGCGGAATGAATTTCTCGATGAACTCGAACCGTTCCGTACCGGCGGCAAAGATGAGCGCCACCCCGAAAGAGAGCCAGGCCATGAACAGCCAGCCCGCCAACAGCAGACCGAGATTCTGATAGGGTGGGATGATGTTTGCCAAACGCGCAACCGTATAGACGACGATGAGCGCAGCAGTCGTGCCGGCAGTCTCCAGAAGCGTCCGGGCGATTATGGCGTCAGCCAGGCGGATCTGGCGATGATACATCAAGGGCATATTCTGGCGCAGACAAGAAACTGCGTGACCGGTTATGTGGCGCCAGAGCGTCAGCGGCATGTAGCCGCTCAAAACGAAGGCCGCGACCGTCAATCCGTGCGCCTCGTGATTGAGCAGCGTCCACATGATCATGACACCCGTGGTCAGGATCATCGGTTCCAGCGCAAGCCACAGGAAGCCGATGTTTTCCCGCCCGTAGCGTATGAGCATTTCGCGCATGATCAGCGCACCGAGGACGCGGCCCTGAATCTTCAATCCGGTAATGAACTGCGAACCCCCGCGCGCGTTTGCCGATACCTGATGCACCCGAAGCCCTCCTGGTCGCTATCCCATCTCCATCGGACGGTCGGTCAACGATACCGGCGAAGGGCAACCGCTCAATCTTCATTGCGCCGGGCTTGGACAATTAGCGTCCGTGACGTCCGCTCGCAGATCTGCAACGACAGAAAATCACCAGAAAGGGCATGATCATGGCTCTGATTAACTCCGAGACCCAAAACAAGAAAGTCGATGCAGATCAGCGCCGGCAGCCTTTTCACCGCATGATTGCAACTTCGATTACCGGCCCTGCAAAAGCCCGAAAGCGTCGCAAGCGTCACAGTCGTCTAAGTGTTTATCTGCTGGCGGTTATTGCCCCTACCCTGGCAGTCAGCGCCTATTACGCATTCATCGCCGCTCCAATCTATGTGTCCGAATCCTCCTTCGTAGTCCGCATGGCCGCGCCACCATCCTCCAATGTTTTCGGCTCTCTGTTGCAGAACAGCGGGATAACGCGCTCGCAGGACGATACTTTTTCCGTGCAAGAATATATCCGCTCCCGTCAGGCGCTGAAGGAACTTGCCGAGCGGCTTCCCATACGTGCTATTTTCGGCAGCCCGCAGGCGGACTGGCTGACGCGCTTTCCTCGCTTCTGGGAAACCAATAGCGAGGAGCAGCTCTATAATTATTATTCGAACCGGGTGTCCGTCATTCACAACGACACCACGGGTATCACCGTCCTGCGGACGACAGCCTTTCACGCGCAAGATGCCGCGGACATGAACACATCATTGCTGGCGCTCGGCGGCGATCTTCTCGACCGGCTCAACAACCGCGCCCGCGGCGATGCGGTTCGCTTTGCCGATGGCGAGGTGCAGCAGGGGCAGCAGCGGGTCATTGACGCGCAGAGAAACATAACGAACTTCAGAAACAAGGAGCTGATGATCGACCCGAATGCCAGCTCCATGTCGATGATCGATCTCGTCAGCAATCTGACGTCGGCTCTCGCCAACACGCGGGCACGCCTTGCAGAAACACGCAAGACTGCGCCGGACAGTAACTCCATCCCGTTTCTGACGAGCCAGATCGCTGCACTGGAGCAGCAAATCGAGAGTGAACGAGCCAAAATGGTCGGATCGGATAAATCCGTCGCGCCCAGAATTGCGGATTACGAAAGTCTCGTCCTGATGCGGGAGTTTGCCAACAAGGCGCTCGTTGCCTCACTCGATGCACTCGAAGCAGCCAGGGCTGATGCGCGCCGCCAGCAGCTGTATCTCGAGGTCGTCGTTCCACCGCAGATGCCCGACGAGGCAGAGATGCCTTATGCGCTCAAGAACGTTACAGTCGTTTTCCTGTCCTTGAGCCTTTGCTATCTGCTGGGCTGGCTCATGGTCACCGCCATCAGAGATCATGAAAGCGGCTGACCTTGCCGGAGTCATGATCGACCTCAACATGTGGGCCTATATCTTTGTTGCGATTTGCCCGAAGAACGGCAAGCTCACACCGTCATTGAGCTTTATTCCACTCGACGTCGAACTGAATTTGGGAACTCGCAGTAAAATTGGTATCAGTGAGCACGGCTTGACCGGTCGGCTCAAACTGAGTCAGCGTAACGGTGCTGTCGGAAAGCATCTTATGCGACAATGCCGCTCGTCAGTCCTGGTCATTGTCGACGTGCGCTCCAGTGGCGATCAGCAGAAATGCAATCGCCCGCAAAATGCATTTATAAACGTGGTTTGGCGTTTTACAGTTCTCACGATCATACGTCGGCCATTCGCCGCAACAATTTCGATCAGACGCGCGTCGGACTTGCCCGCCACCGGCTCCGGAGGTGCACAGATCACAGTAGGGGCCTCCATCACTGCACTACCGAAATACTGAGGCTGTGCTGATAGTTCTGCGTCCATTCGTTGTAACGGGTATGTATTTCTTCAAAAAGCCTACGATATACAGCACGATCAAAATGCAAATAGTGATCAACAACCTCATCAATCGTGTTGAGTAACGTTGACATCTTAAGAAGACTAACATTACTAAATTCGGCAGCAGATCTTTCAAAGGCATCGTTCAAATCCCGTTGAATCCTCAGTTCGAAAGGAGTTCCTCCATGATTTGCAAACTCATTTGGAAGAAGAATTATGACAAACGCTTCTTTTGGCAAATTAGATAATATACCGTGATATGCGTGCTCATACCGCTCTAGGCTGTCTTGTGACTGCTGAATAAATTTTTCCGAAAGAAATCCGGCTATCCTTTCATATTCAAATTCATCTTCTCTCGTTCTTTGAGGATTGTCAGGTAGCACTGGCTCGCGGAACCAGACTGGCACCTCAAACCCATTATTCACATGCTGCCAAGGGGCAAGCATAGCGTCGCCAGTAGGACTGTATAGTATTAACGTCCCGGGAGCACATGGCTCAAACATTTTAGTTGTGTAAAATGTTTCATCCATTCCCAATTCGGCTATAATTCGGCTCTCTACATCCGACAGAGATCGCATAGAAGCATTTAATAGGAGACTGTTTTGGCAGGGAACGTATAGGCATCCATGAGGTCTGATAAATTCAGTCACTATCCTTCCGGCGGAGGCTCTAAAAAAATGTTCTATTACTTCGAGTTCACAGCCACCGCGAATCCTGATCTCAGGAATATGAAATCTTTGCTGTCCCATTTCGTCTGTAGGCGTATCGCCAACAACATTAATCCAATCTACCGGAGTGGACAGGTCTGAGAGCACATCGCCCACGATCGTCACCTCCGGGCGATCAAGAAGAGCGTACAACCACTGCTCAACTCCCATCCCCAATAGACGGCATGAAAATGCAAAATATTTAAGTTGGGGTCTTCCATGGGCTCTCATCCCGGAAACTAGGAAAAATCCACATATTCCATAGTCACCGTATTTGTCTTTCACGGAAACCAGCCCTGCCTTACAATGGAAAGGGGACATTTCCGATATTAATTGTTTTTCTGCCTCAGAACGTTCGGCAGGCAGGCGTTTTTTCGTAAAATTCAATTGATTTGTTCTATTTATTATTTCAATTGCACGATCCATATGCTTCTCAACATCATAGATAATAGAAACTGTAATTCCACTCTTTCTCAAAAAATCAATGCTACCACCCCCAGAGGCGCTAATCTCCAGCTGCTTCTGCTCCAATAGCTTATATTGTTGAAGTCGACTTAATTCCGGATCTTCTTTTCCCTGAAAAGCCTCATGTGTTAGGAAGTTAGGGATTTCCGTTTCGGCAGCAACTTGAATCCCCGGAATTGCGGCTTGAACTTCCGCGCGATTGTGAGGATTGTCGTCCACGAATAAGATCGTTTCAGCGCGAAGCTGTGAAGATTGCACAATCTGCGCAATCCTGTGAGCCTTGGAAGACCAGTCAATGCTTGGGAAAACAAAGTATTGCCAAATGGCGTACTCTTGCAATTTGCTTTTTGCGCTCTCGAAATCGTTCTTCGAACATATGGAACTTAAAATCCCTCGCCTCGCGAGTTCAACAACAATATTATGATTACGCTGACTATAACGAACCCCGTCTTCTGTCAGCGTGCCCTGCCAAAAGGTTTCATCTAGGTCCCATATGACTAATCGAACATCGTTGTACATGCGTTGCATTTCCACTGGTGGCGATCTCAGAGTGACCGCCACCGGATTCTTAAATTTATACTCGGGAGATTCCATCAGATGCTGGCGGAATAATTCAACGTCTTCGAATGCCTGGCAATAAAGTTCTATAACATCGTTGTTCTCTGGCAACCTGCCTAAGAGATAGCGATAGCCGTAGCTCACGTCGTCTTTAGAAATTGGCATTTTTACAGTCCTTAAGCTGATGTTTCTTCGCGCACAAGCGACGACCGCCGTTGTTCGTTGTTCCTCTTATTCTCCTGATGCGAACGTACATGATCCTTGGAGTACGAAGGCGCCGGAACCGCCTGTCACAATCGTCGTCGGTGCCGGTAGTGTCGACAGGCCGCTGCCGCTTTCGACAAGCAATATTTGATTTGAACCAGGGGATATAATCCCGGATAGCATAGTAAACGAGGGACTGAGCGTAATTCCCGCCATAGCGGAAATGGTGCAGAATGCGTTCTGGTTTGATAGCGCATTGCTCGTAAGCGGCAGACCATTGATAAAGAGAGAACCTGAGAGGCCGCTGGAGGTAGTACCGCTTATGTTAAAGGTAGCCGTCACCTGAGAGCCATCATACCAGAACGTCCCGACACGCCAGCTATACGTTACCGTGCCGCTCGCGCCGTCCCCGACCACCGCCGGAGTCCAATACTGTCTCACGCCGCGTACCGCATAAACGCCACCGGCGGATGTTGTGGGAATCACAGGTGCTGGATATGTGAAATTGACGATGCTTGGTGGATTTGCGCCTAAAATGATGCCGGAAGTTCCGGCATTCATAGACGCTGACCCATTATTGTCGTTGTTGTAGTTCCAAAGCAATCCATTACCAAATTGCAGGTATCCGCTGCCCAATACGGCGATGCAACTACCGCCGGCATAAAAGCAATCTATATTTCCGATCGATACCTGCGTACTTGTCCCAGAATCCCGATAGGTTCCTGAACCAGGCTGACTTCCGGTTCCGGGAAATGACTGGCCCGACCCGCGAAGATTGGCGATCTGTAATTGCACGCCTGTCGCGCCGGGCTGAATCCAAATACCGTATCGCGTGGCGTCAGCGGACACAGAACCGATCTGGGCGCCCGTCGTGACGCCGTAGCTCGACTGGGTAAAGGCTAGGGCACTATGATAAGAGAGGATAAAAATGTCGTCTATAAAAGGTGAATCGGATCGCGCGTAGACAATCGGATCAACAGTCTGGTCAAACGCAGCGACAACGGAAGCCCCTGACCAGAAGGGCCAAAACTGGATATGTCCAAGCGTCGAAATATCAGATATGGCATCAAAGGAAAGACACGTTCCCTGAGGCTGGCCATAAATATTCGTGATATGCTGCCGCGCAGAGTTAAAGACGCTGATGCAATGCGTTGTATTATAGAATAAGATATTATCGAAGTCGACCCGGCCACCATTATTTGAAATTACAAAGAAATAGGGATAGGCGTTTGGGGTCCAAGGACCAGTACCTATCGTTGGCTGATCGTCATAGAACGCTATATAAGAAAAGGAAGGCGTACCTCCTTGGCCAGAAAGTCCACTTATTGTGGCGGGGGTGAACGAAGCGCTAGAGCGGTGAATCCACGTCCCAAGCATATTTGTGCTGCTCAATGATCCCGCTAAAACCGCCTCATTCCAGCCTGCTCCGCGGAAGCAAGGGGTCTGCGCCGACATTGTTACTGCAGAGGACCATAACCAAATTCCCGCCGGGATAAAGATGCAACCAACATTTGCGTCGTAGGCTTTCTGGACATATTGGCCAATATCTGTCGAGTTGTTGTTTTGTGCGCCCCAAATGCGGATGTCCGTTATTGTGCTAGGCTGCAGCATCCAACACCCTGTCCCGCTTGATGGTTGGACCTTCGCGCCGTTATCTGGGCCGGTGCAGTTGGATGCCGACAAGGTGTATGTAGCCGCGCCGCCGTCACCGGCAGCATAAAATCCGCTACGGACAATGGTCGTTCCCACCGCCAGTCCCGAAATGGACGTCGATTGTAACGCAGCGTTTGTTTGGACCGTGCTGGCGCTTTGCGCCCAGGCACCCGTACTGAAACTGAACACGATAAGTGCCCATGCGAGCAGCAAAAATTGTCCGGCAGTACGGTCGTTGTTTTCTGGCAACCTGCCTAAGAGATAGCGATAGCCATAGCTCACGTCGTCCTTAGAAATTGGCATTTTTACAGTCCTCAACGACTTATGGAGACGAAGCCGCTTCGCGTCATCCCTTGCCACTTGCCAAAGGCACGCGAGAACTCCCAACGGAGGAAATTCTCAATAGTTATATTTCAGTTTGAAAACCGCTCACGGGGGATCAGCGCCAGATCTTCAAGGCGAGTATTCGCTCCATAGTTCTGTAAAAACAGGCCGGGATCTCCTATGTCCTTCGGTGCGCCCGTCGGGTCCGCTCGATCAAGAAGACCAATGTGATAATCAATATCGACAAACCTCTTTAAATAGCTCAGCGGGTCCACTCCAGATATGCGCTGAAGCATCTCTGGCGAAAACTCCGTCGATATGATGGGCCTATCGCGCTTTATAAGGGGCCAAGCGCCGTCAAAAACCTTGGACTCTGCGCCCTCTACATCCACCTTAATGAAATCGATGCGCTTTTGGACAAGCTGATCCAGGCGAAAAACCGGTACCACCGTACAATAAGGACTGCTTAAAACAGCGGAGGTTTCCGGCAGCAACCCGCCATTAGAACCTACATGCGTAGAGAAATAGGCAGCCCCTTCGGCACTGGATAATGCGACAGGCAGAAGCTTTACATTATCAATTTCATTTCGCTCGATGCTCAACAGTATCAAGCGACTATTTTCGGAATTCGGCTCTATTGCTGTTACAGAACCCGATGGTCCAACGAGCCTCGAGGACAACATCGTAAAATACCCGATGTTTGCACCTATATCGACGACGTGCATTCCTTCTGTGATTGTCGATTTACAAAAGGCAGTGACATGAGGCTCGTATATGCCGGAATGCAATATGGAAAGACCGACAGCCCTATCCGCATTATCTACCGCCAAGCTAAACGATCCGAGATCAGCGTAGAAAATGTCCTCTGGTCCAAATCTGACAATGATAGGCGTGTTTAAGCTCTGACGATCAAAAACACCTATAACAGAACGAATTTTTGAATAAGATAGTTCTCCATCCGAAATGCCGTGTCTGCTAATGTGATCTTTATGAGATGGAGGAATATCGTTCCCATACAGGAACTGACATATAGTTTCTAAATTTCCATCCATAAATAATCCTCCATTCACTGCATTGATCTCGGGAATCGAGATAAAAAATATAGGCGAACCAAGCCGCCTAACAGGACGGCATCGATCAGTTTCGGCCTAGCTGGGATTGGAGCATGACCTTCTCCAACAAACCCACTCGTTCCAGTGGGTCCGCCCCGTCGCAGTACGCAACGGCTGAGAGCCCGAGATGGCATGACCGGTCGCCGGTATCGCCAAATCTGCCCCGCGTCAGCAGATTGACCGTAACTTTCCCGTGCGGCCCGACAATGCCCCCGAACGAGATATAGCTCGACTGATCGACGAGTCGGAAAGAGCACGTTTCTCCCCCGGCATCGGCGATAACGGCGATATTCTCGCTGAGAGGCGGACATTTCACCTCAAGATAGATGCGCACGCTCTCGCCCTCGGCGAGTTCGCTGTCGAATACAAGCCGGGAGCGGCGCTGGCTTGCCCAAACGCCCCAATCTTCCATAGCGAACCAGCCTGAGTCCCGCGCTGCACGGAACGTGAGGATCCGCCGGCCTTCGGCAGCGATGCGCAACAACGCCGTGTCGCCACCTTCGATGATCATGTTGCGAGGCAGGCGGCAATTCAATACCCCAGGCTGGTCGCCCAGTCCAACACTCATGTCGATCGCCGTCGAGAACAGCTCGGAGCAGAACGAATCCCACGATTTTGGCACGAAATTCTCTTTGATATCGCGCTGCCAGGCGGCCAGGTTGCTGCGATCGACAATGACCTGCTTAAAGAGGTTGTAGCCGTCCTCGACGTTGTACGGATTGATGTAACGCACGAAACTCCCTCCAACCTCTGGCATTGAGGTGGCGTTGGAGGCGATGCACGGCTTGCCGTAATTCAGGCTCTCGCCAATTGGCAGGCCAAAGCCTTCGGCAAAGCTTGTATAGGTCGTAAACAGAGAATGCCGGTATAGATATTCCAGTTCGTCGTCCGAAATATCGTTGAAGATGTAGAGCCAGTCCCCGACATAGCCGTGGGTGGCCAGATGGTGGCGCAATTCATCGATCTGCCAGCCCCATTTGCCCACCCAGACGAGCTTCGGTGCCTTGTCGCCCAGTTCGCGGATCAGACGTTCCCAGATGCGGATCTGGTACATATGATTCTTGCGAACCTCGATCGTTGCAACACAGAGGACATATTCCTCCTCTGCCATGCCGAGGATGTTGGTATTAAGGATCCTCGTCTTCTTCTGTGTCTTCCGCAGCTCCGTGGCGAGCGGAATTGCCTTGACGGGCAGCTCGAAGTTGAGACGCTCCTTGAAATAGGCTCTGATTTCGGATGCGACGAACTCCGAATTCGCCAGAACGAAATCGCAAACCGACAATACATCGATCAGCTGTCTTTGAAACTTGTCGACGGCAGCCTGCTGGACATATTCGGGATTCCGGATCTGGATGAGATCGTGAATGAATACGCAGAAGCGCATGCCCTTTTCACGAAGCTTCCGCATGACATCGTAGTGCGGATAGATCCAGAAAGCGCCTGCAACGACGAATATATCATCCTGCGCGGGCCACACTTCGAAGCGCGCGTCGAATACGGCGGCAATCGCCTTATCGACCATGCTGCGATCGACAATCGGGACATCGAACTGGCGAACAAGCGTTGCAAGTGCCGCCGGGCTCGCGGCGAGAATCCGATGGCGATCATATTCGGGGATCACCGGGATGACGCGGTAATCCTTGAAAATACCGGACTCAATATGAAGGACCAGATTGGCAACGACGCGTTGAATTCCACTCAGGCTCTTGTTGTGCTGAGCATATTCCATGAGGTCGGTAACATCGAGCCAGATGGTCTTCACCGCTTTTTCGCTCTCGGCGCTGAAATCGGAAAAGACATCGCCGGCGGCGCCCGCTGCCACGAGTTCGATGACGGCATCGTGGTTGCCAGGGTTGCACTCTACCGAACGCTTGTAGCTTTCGATTGCTTCGCCCGTGCGGCCCATGACCTTCAGCAGGTGCCCGCGCTGCAGGTGAATGTCGGATTCATCCGGGCTGAGCTCCAGCGCCTTCTGATAGCGCTTGGCTGCCTCACGATAGTCACCCGCTTCCTTGAGGCAGTTTCCCGCCTGAACCCATATCCCTGTGTCCTCGGGATTGGTCTGCAGATGCTCATCATACAAGTCGGCCGCTTTCTGCCACATTCTCGAATCCCGCGCCGCGTCAGCCTCACGGACGACATTTCTCATTTCTTCCTTGCTGCGAAAAATGTTCATGAAATCTCGCCCGGTTTGTTGGGTCAGGTTGATCGCGATGGCTAAGGGGATTTCGGCGATGGTTCGTCGGCGCTCGCAACTCCGCCGGTTCCTGCCGGAGACGGATAGGTCGATCCCATCCGTCTCCGGCTGCTGAACAGCTCCTCACTCTGTCGGCGGTCCAAAGGTGGGCCGCCGCAAGGTAGGCCTTCCTCAGGCGGCGCGAAGCCCCGCCACGTCCGTTTCTTCCGGTGCCACCCAAGGTTGGCCGGCCTCCGCATAGCCTGTCAGGCGCAGGATCACATGACCCTTGCAATCGGCCCACAGCGTGGCCGGCAGCACGAGATGACCATTGGTCCACGACCAGTTGCAACCTGCAGCGAGCTCTTCGGGATGCAGGCCGACGAGACCGTCCAATGCAACGTCATGATCGGTCTTGAGGCCATCGAAGATACGCAGGCTCTCAAACCGCACGCCGAGCGCACGAACCTCGCGGCCGGGAGAAAAGGTCCGCGACACCAGGCTCGCCGTCTTGGCAGAAGCCGGGAAGATGAACCGGGCAAGGTCGCCGTCGATCTGCCCCTCCACGCGTTTGCCGTCAACCAGCATGTGCAGGTCCATATCCGCAGCCCGGCTCCAGCCGAGTGATTCGGCCCGCGCGATCAAGCGCTCGCGCATCGCCTCGACGAGGACACCGCGGTCGACGAAGGGACGGGCATAGCGGGTCAGGCTCTCGGCCACACGCTGAGCGGCGTCGACCTCGACAAGGCGACCATAAGCCTTGCCGAAGAAAGCGCGATTGCCTACTTCCATGTAGCTCTCGCAGCCCAGGCCCTCGGCCATCAGCACATCATGGCTTTCCAACTCCACATGCCAATATGTGACCTCGGGCCACTCCTCGCGGACGATCGTCGCGCCATTGGCCAGCTCGCCGACCGGCACGAACACTTCGCCCATCAAGTCCACGCACACCGCATGGCCGCCGGACAGCAGCAGATCGCGAGCGGGCAGGTTATCGCCGAAGGCGCCGGCACGAACCCGGACCGGCCACTCGTTGCGCACCGGCCGCTCGACCCGCTTGTTGCCGATCCAAATTATCGGACGGGCTTCGCCGGTCGCCGTGATCGCCAGATCGCCAACCCTCAGATCTTCGACGGCGACCTCGCCGCGCGCGGTGAGGATACGCGTTCCGGAAACGAAGCAGGGTGTTGCCACCGGAGTAATGTCTATCGCCGCGCCATTCGCAGTGATTGTCAGCGGACCCGCCTGGCCGGCTGTGAAAGTGCCGGTCGTGAAACTGGTGCCAGCAACGCTGACATTTCCGAGCGGATTGTTGCTGCTGTCGAAAAGGCTGATCGTCTGGGAGCCGCCGCTCGAAGTGATGGTGTAGTGATCGACCGATCCGGCCAGCCCCTGGAATTCGATCTTGTCCGTCGCGGCATCGAAACTATTGATGGTCGTCGACGAAAGATCGAGAACCGCCCCACCGGCGTTCGCGACGAACGTGCCGCCGCCAGCGCCGAAGTTGATGGTCGTGCCGTTCAGCGCGCTCACCAAGGCCGTTCCGTTGGTGAACGTGCCGCCATTCTCGATATCGACAGTCAAGCCGCTCAGCGCTCCGAGGACCGAGCCGCCGGCAGCGGTGGCGGTGCCGCCGTCAACGATGACGGTCATGCTGCTCAGGGCGCTAATACCCGAATTGATAGTGGCGTTGCCGCCCACATAGACCGTGGACGAGCCTAATAGCGCAGCGGTAATGTTGACGGTTGCCGTCGCGCCGGGGGCCACGACATAGTTGGTGTTTCCGAGAACCGATAGGATGGACAGCGAACTGGTGCCATTAACCGGCGTCGCGACATTGCCTGGCGCGATATTGGTTACCGTTGTTGTCGTAGCGTCAGGGTTGGTGATGGTGAGGTCGTAATTTGCACCTATCCCAAGTGGGCCACCAGGGTTGTAGGTCAGATTATACTGTACGCCACTCGCAGTGGTGGCACTATAATTGCCTTCCGCCATGTTTCTTGCTCCGTTGAAATAAACGAGTTCAGAACTAGTCTATGCTGACCCTCATCGCGTAGGACGATGGAGCTTCGGTTCGCCCTTCGCACATCTCCTTCAACGCCGTAGCACGAGGAACTCCAGAGCATGCAAAGACCATTGGCACTTTTGTCCAGGCAATCCCGCCCCTGCCACACCATTCCCGTCATGACAGTATAAAACGCGACAAAATCTTTATGATCATAGTCTAATAGAGGTATTTTCTGATTTTCTCCGAAGCGTAGTCGACTTTCCAACGCGGAATCACACGCACCATAGCCTCTGGTTGTGAGATGGGTGCAGCGTCTCGGGGTACCTCGCTTACCGCTTAAAGGCTGCCGATGGATCGTTCGCCAGCTTTTCTCGGATCAATAACCGATTGTTTCCCAATGCGCTTTTGTGGATGGCTCGCTCCGGCCGCCGCTGGCGTGACCCGCCCGAGCATCCGGACGGCTGGCGTTCTGCAAGGGGACGCTCTTATCGCTGGATCAACGTGAGCGTGCTGGACGATATGCTTGCGGCGCTTGCTCGTGAAGCAGATCTCGAATGGCTGATGATCGATTCGACCATCGTTTGTACCCATCAACACGCCGCCGGACGCACACAAAGTCAAAGGGGGACGGATGCCGGGGCCTGGGGCGATCTCGGGGCGGGCTGACCACCAGAAAGCGGGAACTGAACTCGTCATCCTGGGATCGGAAAACTAAGCGAGCCTACGACACTGGACTTATAAGGAGCGCAGCCGCATTGAGCGCTTCTTCAACAAGCTCAAACAGTTCCGTCGCGTGGCAACCGCTACGATAAGTTGCCGCAAACTTCATGGCTTCTCAAACTCGTTGCTATCGCCATATGGCTTAAATAGTTAAATCGTCTCCACCGCCTAGTAAATAGGACGAAACAGCATCGTCTTATCGCGTTATTCTTCTTTCAGGATGCTTCAGCCTCGCGGACGCGATAGCCCATTTCTTCCGCCCGCCTTTCAATAGACATACGGGCTTGCTGGAGCACTCTGCCGGCATAGACTGGTGGATAGCACCAGTCATTCCAGGTGCGCGTTGCCGTGCCTGCAAAGGAACCGAAGCGCAATACCCCAGGCTCAAGGAAGGACATACGACCACCAAGAGCGAGATATGTCTCGGTCTGTGCGCCTTCGGCAAGAATGATCGAATGCTGTTCGAGCTCGATATGGTAATACTCGAACGGCACCAAAGTCGTCTCCTGCGTGATCGTCGTACCGTTGAGGAGGAATTTTGCTGGAATCAACGATTCCTCCAGAAACATGCAACGGTCCGGCGAAACGTAAAGATCCCGGTAAGGGACGTTTTCGGCAAGGGCGCCCGCCTGTATGCGAACGGGAAGGGTATCGCGTGGCTTATCGATCGCCTTCGGATCAATCCGACGCCGTCCGACCCATCTGATTTCCGCAACGCCTTTGTGGGTGACCACAAGATCGCCCGCCCGTAAGTCCTCGACCGGAGTATCTCCCTCGGGTGTGCGAATGAGTGTGCCACGCAGGAAGCAGCTCGTAAAAGTCAGGCTGTCTGTGTTGGCATCGTAGGTGTAGGTGACACCCACAGGGATGGTATAGGAGCCGAACGGTATCGCGTTCAACAAACCACCGAAGAAGGTGATAGTATTCCCTGCTTGAGAGACGACGTTCGAGCCTACCACCTCGATCCTGTCTCCCGATTGAACGTTTACGACGTTCGGCGGGGCCGAGAGGCTCAAATTGATGCCGCCTGGATCGTAGGCGAACAGCCCACTGCCGTTTGCATCGGCAAAATCCACGGTAGCTCCGTTTAAAAGGTCAACAGTAGGCAGGCCCACATCCGCCGTAATACTCGAATTGGAACCTATCGCATAAGTATAGGTCGAAGCGGCCCCGACATTTGCGAGGCCGGCATTGATCGTCACATTCGCACCACCGATCGCTTTGATCGTTGTATTTGAAGCCGCGCCGATGCCGACGATGCTACTGATCTCGACATCAACGCCGTCAACAATCATCGTGCCGTTGGCAACAAGATTAAGTTGGATGCTATCCGAGGGAGTGCCTGCATTGCTACTATCAATCCTGGTCGTGCCGTTGTTAATTAGGTCGATGCCAATCAAAGCCATGTTATTATCCTCTCCGACAGATTAACATGTTGTCTTTCAAGGCAAAGCTGTCGTCAGAACTTGTAGTTCAGACCCACCCGAACGGCATGAAAATCAAGGCTGCCTTTTGTGTTGAGGGCATCTCCCCCAAATTTGCTGCTGCCAAAATCGACATACTGATATTCGAGTTTTGCCGTCACATGATCGGTGAAGGCGTGTTCGACACCGGCGCCGACAGTCCAGCCGGCCTTTGTCTTGTCATCGTCGAAGCCGACGCCAGCCAATGCACCCTTATAGTTGACATGCCCATAGGCGAGACCGCCGGTGCCGTAGAACAAGGTATTGTCATAGGCGTAACCGATGCGAGGACGGACAGTGCCGTACCAGTCGATCTTTGAAGATGCGCTCGCGATATCGCTTCTGAAGGAATCGCTGATGTCAGCACCCTGGAAATCAGCTTCAAGGCCGACTACCCAGTTCGGGTCAAACTGATAATTATAGCCGATCTGGCCACCACCGAGAAAACCGGATCCCTCAAGCTTGCCATACCTGCCAAGATAATCTCCGAACGAATGGAAACCGACATTGTCGTTGCCGCCGAAACCGCCGCCGGCGTTCAGACCCACATAGAAGCCGGTCCACGAAAATACCGGCGCCGCTTCGACAGGGGCTTGAGGCGGCGTGGAAACCGCAAGGTCTGCTGCATAAACGGTACTCCCCGCAACCGCCGCCATCAGAAAAACGGTGGATCCCAAAAACTTGCGCATTCGAAAATTCTCCTTAAAGGAATTCACGAGATTCAACATGTAACTTGTGAAAGTTCACGTTGAAGCCATAATATCGACGCGATTATAGCTGTAAATACGTAATTGCTAATAAATATTTTTATAAACTATACATTATTTGTATAACGCTGTCGCAATATGTATTGAGGTAATGGCGATTCTATACTGTTGGATCACCCAAATACTCCGGAATCTACCGTTGCCGATCAACACGGTTTAGAATCGGAAGGCCGGCTTCGCGTCGCTGCATGCGAATAACTTGTTTCGTCGGCAAAAGGCCGCCGTCAATTTCCGGTGACGTAATTGGATGCAGCCTGTCGCTTTCGATATAGACAGTCTACGCGCTGTTCTGCACGTTTCGAGCGCTACCGCAGATATCAATCTGCTGCGCCGGGAGGCCTGACGGGGCGGACCCTTTGAAGGAACGTCTGGCCTCCCAACTGCGCGCAATGCCCTGCCCCAACATCCCTTTCGGAAAGAACCTGCCGGCAGTGCATGCGCGAAAGCAGACGTATATGGTCTGTGCTCGCAATAGCATTCAAACGGGAGAAGAACTGGCGGCATCTCGGGCTGCAGCATTGCGAGACAGGTGGCGTGTCGGGCGTTAGGTATCGGCTTACTTTAAAACCGGCTTTCCAACGTCAGACGCAATCGGACCTCTGCTGTCGCTTTGCGTATGGACGACAGGACGGTGAAAAGCCACATCTTTGGAGCTATCGCAACCGCCAATTTGCGATGGACGGGAGGCCCGGCCGCCTTGCTTCAAGCACCGGTCGGGCCTCCTCGTTTGCACCATGCGTGGCTCACCATGCAGTTGCGTCTTTTCTCGCACACGCTGTAGCGCTTTGGGATTTCAGAGGACGGGAAGGTTAACAGACCGGCCTTTAATCGCCGGAGGTAACAACGCGTATACTCACCGCATCCGCTGCCTTCAGGAAAGCAGAGCGAACCTGTTCAGGCGAGGCTCTGCCTTTGACGCCGTCGATACAGGCTTGCAGCGCTTCTTCGAAGGCATCCCCGCTGCGGATCGGCCATTGCGTGGTAAGATACTCGATCGCCTGGCCAATTGAAGCGATGAATTGAAGCTCGCCGCCATCAGGCGGTGCAATGCCGATAGGCGCGAATGCCAGCTCTTCTGGATCGTTGGAGGCGTCAAATGGCGGCGCCTGATCTTGATCCCCGGCGTTTTCGGATTTCGCGTGTCGCCGTCTCGTCACGAGCGTGGCGAGCAATGTCATGTCCCGAGCGATCTGGTCCAGGGCTGCTAGTTTGTCCTCTTTAGCTGGCGCCCGATCCAAACTACTCCCTTCAGCTTGCGTTCGCTCCTGGGGTATTGGCGGGCGGTCATCCGCCTTCGTCTGAGGACTGGGAACTTCAACAGGGATTGAATTAACGAGCTGCTCACCATGATCGAGGTCGGCGCCGCCATTCTCATCATTCCGCCGCATGCTGTACGTCCCAATGAGCGCCATCGAATACATCTCACTTACGGCTGGCGTGCCGTATCATGCTGCTTCGATAAAAGTACGACTAATAAAACGTATTTGATTGGTACAGGTTAAAGCTTTGAAACGATTTTGACCAGTATCGCGACAGGAAAAAGAGCGAATACTCATAAAATCATACGAATATTGGCTTATTTTCGATGTATAATTATGGGAGTTTTCGCTTAAAAAGCCGATAGACATGCGTGAGCGCGACAGGCGCTCTTCGGAAGTCGTCACGCCGACCCGGTGCATGTCGCGTCAAGATCTGCGGTGTTTTGCGACGAAAAAAGCCGTCGGAACGTTGAAGGGGCGCACCGAAGTGCGCCGCCTGCTCAGACGATGAAGAAAGTCGATGGCGGAACCTGTAATGCGGTGGCAATACGGCGAAGTTTTGCCGGATCGGCCTCGGCTCCAGCCTCGATTTCAATGATTTCCTCACTGGTGAGGCCGCAGGTTTCCGAGAGGTCGTCAACGGTGTAGCCGATGGCTTCACGCGCCTGCCGCACGGCAGCAGCGATCTCACCATCAGGAACGGTAGAAACCTTTGAACTATCGATATTATTCGGAGTAATGGACATGAAATTTCTCCTTCCAAAGTCCGCCGGCCAAATCGTTGCCGGGTGAAGGCAGCTATTGCAGCCATGAGGCAAATCGGCCCAAACAAAAGCGGCCGAACGCTGCGTCAATATAGGCATCAATGCGGCGAGGGCAAGCACGCAGGCGCATAGCAGCCAATCGCTTGGCTCTCAGCTCATTTCGAAATTTAATATTCTGTGATGGCGACGACACGTCAGGGTTACAGAAGAACGAACTCTGCTGCGCGTCGTCTTGAGACGGTTGCCGCCGCCCGGCTGCGAACGCCACCTGCAACGATGACGATCACTTCCGGCCTTTTGCCTTGCGCACCTTGCGCTCAGCCGCAAGTAAAAGTCCCTTGAGTTCCGGTTCACGCACACGGTTGGCTGCTTCGACGAAGGAAACCCACTCGACACGGCGCTGGCCTCGCTCCGGGAAGTCCTGAAAGGTCTGCTCAACCTCAAGCAGATGCAATCCGACAATGCAGGGAACGCGATTACCGTCGGCAAGCTGCTTTAAATAGGTGAAATAGCCGAACGGCTTTTTCTTAACCTTGCCGCGTACGCCGGCTTCTTCGTAAGCCTCGATGGCAGCAACTTCATGCGGCTTCTTGCCCTTGATCGGCCAGCCCTTGGGCACGACCCATCGGCCGCTTTCCCGGCTGGTGACGACGAGCATCTCGGCTTCATCGCAGTCGGGCGTCTTCCTGTAGCAGATGGCGGCATATTGCTCATGGACCTGGCCGTGCAGCAACTCGTCCGCATGAGAGGCAAGTTCGGACAGAAAGCTCTCCGACCGTCGCAAGGCTTTTTGCTGCGCTGAGAGTGAGGAGGCCATGTGCGCTACTCGCGACATGGTCGATCGACGCACATGTTCCTCGAAGCTGGCTGGCTTGTGCTCACAAAAATCGTCTGTGACACGCTGCCCTCCTGTCCGCTTGGGTTTCGTCGAAATTCACAACTGTCAGTATGATGCTGTGAGCTGTTGCAGTGACAGTTTTATGAAGGCGGCTGTTGATGATGCGAGGGGCAGCAGCCATCTGGCGGTGCTACACGAAACTGTGATCAAACGGCACGGAAGTGGAAAAACGGCCCTCGAAAGGGCCGTTTCATCCTTGGGAGGATGATGCGAAGTTTACTCGGCCGCCTGCAGGGCAGGCACCTCGATCTCTTCGCTCAATTGCCCCGCCATGGCGGCGGCAAACTTGGTCTGGTCGAGTTCATTTTCCCAGCGGGCGACGACGACCGTGGCTACCGCATTGCCGACGAAGTTCGTCAGTGCACGGCATTCGGACATGAAGCGGTCGATGCCGAGGATCAGCGCCATGCCGGCGATCGGAACCGACGGTACGACAGCAAGGGTAGCAGCAAGCGTGATGAAGCCTGCACCGGTGATGCCAGCAGCACCCTTGGAGCTCAACATCGCGACGAGCAGCAGCAAGATCTGGTCGCCGAAGGTCAGCGGCGTATCGGTTGCCTGAGCGATGAACAGCGCCGCCAGCGTCATATAGATATTGGTGCCATCCAGGTTGAAGGAGTAGCCCGTGGGGATGACGAGGCCGACGACGGAGCGTTTGCAGCCGGCACGCTCCATCTTGTTCATCAGGCCCGGCAATGCAGCTTCGGACGACGAGGTGCCGAGAACGAGCAGCAGCTCTTCCTTGATGTAGCGGATCAGCGCCAGGATCGAGAAGCCGTTATAGCGGGCAACGGCGCCGAGCACGACGAGCACGAACAGCAGCGACGTGGCGTAGAAGGTGCCGATCAGGAAGGCCAGATTGGCGATCGTGCCGATACCATATTTGCCGATGGTAAACGCCATGGCGCCGAAGGCACCGATGGGAGCGAACTTCATCAGCAGGGCAACCATGCGGAAGATCGGCGTGGTCAATGCCTGCAGGAAATCCGTCACCGGACGGCCACGTTCGCCGGCAGCGCCAAGCGCAATGCCGAAGACGACCGAGAAGAACAGCACCTGGAGAATATCGCCCTTGGCGAAAGCGCCGACGATGGTATCCGGAATGATGTTCATCAGGAAGCCGACGACCGACGCATCATGGGCCTGTGCCGCATAATTGTTGACGGCCTTCGTATCCAGCGTCGCCGGATTGATGTGCATGCCGGCACCCGGCTGCACGACGTTGGCAATGATGAGACCGACGATCAGCGCCAAAGTCGAGAAGGTCAGGAAGTAGATGAACGACTTGCCGACGACACGACCGAATTTCTTCAAGTCCGACATGCCGGCGATGCCGGTCGTGACCGTCAGGAAGATGACCGGCGCGATGACCATGCGCACCAGCTTGATGAAGGCGTCGCCCAGCGGCTGCAGCGATGTACCGAGCTGCGGATAATAGTGACCAAGCAGGATGCCGGCAGCGATGGCGGTGAGAACCTGCACATAGAGATGCCGGTAGAAGGGAACTTTGGCGCGCGTTTCCGCGGCAGCGATGGGAGCAATCATGATGTCCTCCGTTAAGCCCAACCGATCTCTCGGCCCTCCGGGCGACGACTAGAATTCAACAGCCTCCGACTGTTTCATCATTTATTGCAATGACCGTGCCAAATGCGCGTCATGATTTTAACACATTGCTTTTGTTGAGTTTTAATTTCCGGCGCGGATCCAAGATCATCGATCTGTGCGACTATTCGCACAGATCGAATTGCGGCGCGCGCGAAATCATGCACAATACGGCAATGCTGCAGCGCCCGGCCAACGAACGATTTCTAACGCCCGAGCAACTGGGCCGGCGCTCACGCCGGGTCTGGCTCGTGTTTGCGTTTCTAAGTGCGGCTGTCATTGCGGCTGGTCTTTATGGCGCGAATTTCTATGGTCGGCTCTCGGCAATAGAAACGCTGCAGAGGCAGGGGCACACGGATGCGAACCTCAAGGTTGCCCTGCTGCGCGCAGTCCTCGAACGTCCGCGCGCCCTGCCGCTCTTGCTGGCCGACGATCAGCAGGTGCGAGATGCGCTCGCCGAGAAGCACATCGACGATGTTGTCGCCCTGGACCGTAAGCTCGAAAGTCTCGTCTCCGGCACCAGCGCATCCGTCCTTTACGTCACCGGCAAGGACGGCGTTGCCATGGCTTCCAGCAACTGGCGCGAGCCCTTGAGTTTCGTCGGCAACGACTATTCCTTTCGTGACTACTTCCGCAAAGCCATGGAAGCGGGAACCGCCGAACATTATGCGCTCGGCACGGTCAGCAATCGCCCTGGCCTCTACATTTCCCGGCGTGTCGGCGATGTCGGCTCTGCGCTCGGTGTCGTTGTGGTGAAGATGGAGTTCGATCAGCTGGAGGCTGACTGGAGCGAGACCGGCCGTCCCGCTTACGTGACCGACGAACGCGGTGTCGTGCTCATCACCAGCCTGCCCTCATGGCGCTTCATGACGACTGCTCCCCTTGCGCGCGAGGAAGCCGACGCGATTCGAAAAAGCCTGCAATTCGGCGCAGCACCGCTTTCACCGCTTCCCGTCAGTCATCCCGAAAAAGTTGGTCCGGATGCAACCATCGTGCGCGCCGTTCTGCCCGGAAGCAGCGCTGCCGAATATTTGCAGCTGACCGTTGCGGTTCCATCGACGCCCTGGCAGCTCGGCTATCTGATCCCGACCGATCAGGCGATCGCTTCATCCGTGCGCGAGACGCGCTTCCTTACCTTGACCGTTCTTCTGCCGATCCTCGCATTCGCTGCTTTCCTGCTGCGACGCCGCGACGTATCGGCCATGCAGATCGCCGTCAGCCGGATCGCGCGTGAAGAATTGGAGCGCCGGGTTCTTGAGCGCACGGAGGACTTAAGCCAGGCCCGCGATCGGCTGGAGGCGGAAATTGCAGACCACCGTGCGACGGAAGCCAAGCTGCAGGGTGTGCAGCAGGATCTCGTGCAGGCCAATCGCCTTGCCATCCTGGGTCAGGTCGCCGCCGGCGTAGCCCATGAAATCAATCAGCCGGTGGCGACGATCCGTGCCTATGCTGAGAATGCCAATGTCTTCCTTGATCGGCAGCAGACGGAGCCGGTGAAGGAAAATCTTTCGGCGATCGCGGCGTTGACGGAGCGTATCGGCACGATCACCGAAGAACTGAAGGCCTTTGCCCGCAAGGGAAGGACTGCACCGGAGCCGGTTGATCTCAGAAGCGTGATAGAGGGGGCCGTGGTCCTGCTGAGGAGCCGTTTTGCCGGTCGGCTGGATGCGCTGAAGATCGAGTTGCCGCCAACGGGGCTCGGCGTTGTGGGGACCCGCATCCGCCTGGAACAAGTGCTGATCAATCTCTTTCAGAATGCTCTGGAGGCCCTGGAAGGTCGCGACGAGGCCAAGGTGGAGGTGTCGGTGCATGAAACTTCAGAGGAGGTCGAGATTGTGGTTTCTGACAACGGCCCCGGCATTCCCGCGGCGATCCTCGACTCGCTGTTTACACCCTTCAACACGTCCAAGGAAAAAGGCCTCGGCCTTGGTCTCGTCATTTCAAAGGATATCGTCGTCGATTATGGCGGCCGGATCGATGTCGAGAGCAATGACAGCGGCACACGCTTCACCGTCCATTTGCGCAAGGCCACACCATGAGTGAGAGTTCCCCCGTTTTCCTGATCGACGACGATAGGGATCTGTTGAGAGCGACGAAACAGACGCTTGAACTGGCTGGCTTTGCCGTCTCCGCCTTTTCTGCGGCAAGCGAAGCGCTCCATGCTCTCAGAGCCGATTTTGCCGGTGTCGTTGTCTCCGATATCCGCATGCCGCAGATGGACGGGCAGCAGCTCTTCGCTCGCATCAAGGCGCTCGACGCCGATCTGCCGGTCATTCTGGTGACGGGTCATGGCGATATTCCGATGGCGGTTCAGGCGATCCAGGATGGCGCTTATGATTTCATCGCGAAGCCCTTCGCCACAGATCGATTGGTGCAGAGCGTGCGACGTGCGGCCGAGAAGCGGCGGCTCGTTCTGGAGAACCGCGCTTTGCGGCAGGCGGCGGAGCAGGCGCAGGGCGATCTGCCGCTGATCGGACAGACTCCCGCCATCGAGCGGCTGCGCCATACATTGCGGCAGATCGCCGATACGGATGTCGATGTGCTTGTCACGGGAGAGACTGGCAGCGGCAAGGAAGTGGTGGCGAGCCTGCTGCATCGGTGGAGCCGGCGAGCGAAGGGCAATTTCGTCGCGCTGAACTGCGGTGCCCTGCCCGAAACCGTGATCGAGAGCGAGCTTTTCGGCCACGAACCGGGCGCTTTTACTGGCGCCCAGAAGAAGCGCGTTGGGCGCATCGAACATTCAAGCGCCGGCACCCTGTTTCTCGACGAGATCGAAAGCATGCCGCCGGCAATTCAGGTGCAAATGCTGCGCGTGCTGGAAATGCGCGAGGTGACGCCACTCGGCACCAATGAAGTCCGCCCCGTCGATCTTCGCGTCGTTGCGGCGGCGAAGGTCGATCTCGGCGATCCCCGCCAGCGCGGCGATTTTCGCGAGGATCTCTATTATCGCCTCAACGTTGTCACGCTTTCCATTCCGCCATTGCGTGAACGGCGCGATGACATTCCCCTGCTCTTCGGCCATTTCGCCGATCGTGCCGCCAATCGCTTCAACCGCGAGGTGCCGGCCATGTCCACAACAGTGCGCCGCCATCTGCGGGAGCACGACTGGCCGGGCAATGTTCGCGAACTCTCGCATTTTGCCGAGCGCTTCGTGCTCGGCCTCGAATCTACGGCAGCAGCAAAATCTGACGAAGCGCCGACGGCGGATGAAGGCCTGCCGCTGCCCGCTCGGGTAGAGCGCTACGAAGCCGAACTCATCCGCGAAACCCTGTCGCAGAACAATGGAGATGTGCGCCGTACCATCGAAGCGCTCGGCATTCCAAGAAAGACCTTCTACGACAAGCTGCAGCGACACGGCATCGTCAGAGGCGATTTTGCCGGCTTTGACGGGGATGATCGCCGAGGCTCATGATCCGCTGCCGATCGGCGGATCATGCCAATCGAAGCGGGTTGGCGCGACGCGCTTCAGGCGCTGCGGCGCATTTCCTTGGCATTGGAACCGTCGCTTAGTCGGGTCGCTGCCTCGGCGGTGCGATCCAGAACCAGCATAGCTTGGGCGACCACCGCCGCAAGCGCTTCATCGCTCCTGGAAGCGGCCACGACCAGCGGCGCGCTCAGGCAAATTCTAAGAGCACTTGCCGGTACGTCACCAAAATCGGCACAGCGAACGGGCTGGCCGAGACGCACCAAGGCAACTCCATCGCCTTCGACGGCCAGCTCCTTGTAGACCGCCACCATTTCCGCTGCAGTCAGCATGGCGCCATCTGTGCAATTGCGCAGGTAAAACGAAAAGATGGAGGGAATTTCATCCCAGCGAAGAGCCGATGATGCGCCCCACAGCTCACGCCGCTCCAACGGCCGGCTCTGCAAAGGCTCGAATGCCGGATCGTTCGCAAGACGATCGGAGACTGCGTCTGCAAAGGCGGACAAAACCGTGACTACACGGGCTTCAGGAATATCGAGGAAGCATCCGAGTTCGAACAGCGCGGCTTTCCAGCGTAGCAGGAGGCCGAGATTGGCGCGGTCCGGCAAGATATTGCGAGCCGCCCAGCCTTCTGGCCACTCCGCCCTCCCGCAATAGTCGGCCAAGGCTTCGGGCAGAGTGCGCGATTTGAAGCGTTCCGACATTTCTGGCGGGCACAGAAGCGCGCCGCTGAAAATCGGTCCGGCGAGGAATTTCGAACCCGTCAGCGCGACCATGAAACCATGGGCGAGATAGGCGCGGATCGTTGCCGCTGACAAGCGAAACTGGCAGGCATCGATCATGATATCCAGCACGGTGCCGAAACGCTCCTTCAGACGCATGACGGTCTCAAGGCTCGGCGCCAGCAGGCTGGTCTTCGATACGTCTGTTACAACGAGAAGGCACCTGAGGCCGGCTGCGCGCGCAAGCTCGATGAGGCCGCGCAGCTCCTCTTCCACCTCGCTATCGGCGCGAAGCGAACCATCCTTGCTGCGCACGGCAATGGTGGCGTTGCGTGTTGCGTCCCCTGGCCGCAATTCTTCGCCCTTGGCGACGGACCGTGCGCTGCTGACGCGGCTCATGAAATGCCGCCCGGCCGACGCCATCATGACGCCGCTGCCCGTTTCGTTCCCCATCAGCGTGATGGTCATCAGGGCACGTTGATCCTCGCCCGCCAGCAGTGCTGCCGAAAAGAGATGAATGTCCGTGCCCGATGTGGCCAGGATCGCATCGATCCAGGGTGCCGACGCTTGGTTGAGGCCGAGCAAGCGCAATAGATCCTCCCGCACGCGCCCGATTTCGCGATCGTAGACAGCCGTCGGCGAGCCTGTCTCCATCTCCCGCCTCAGATCCGCGGAAAAGGATTCGACCGCGGCAAAGGCGGCGGCGGATATGGTCGATGCCGTCGACGAGCCGAAAGCGAGATCTTCGGGCCGGGGCGCCGGACCATAGCCATACATGTTGAGGCCAGTGAGCGGATCGCAATCCAGCCGTTCATCGCCACCCGACACCAGGTGTTTCAGCAGCGCATCCCTCGCCTCGCTCTGTTGCTTCGACAACGCACCCGTAGTCGCATTTTTATCCAGGGTACGGTCGTCAGCAACTTGCTGCATGGAGAAGCATTCCTCTTTCGCCAATGTCGATACGCTTTGCAGAATCGCGCTGCGGTCTACGCCGAGCGGGGGAGCCTCGGCAGCCGAACATTACGCTTCACAAGATGGAGCGAGGCTGACTTGCTAGGCCGGCAGCGCCAACAGTAAGAGCAATAAAAAAGCTCGCGATCCGGAGGGTCGCGAGCTCATTTCTGCAAAGCGAATTGTCGGGTCAGCCGGCAGCTTCCAGCTTATCCTGCGTCTTCGTCTCGAAGTCGCTGGCATCGTGGCGCTCACGCAGCTGCTCGGATGGATCGCCCGACATGCGGTTGACCATGCGGCCGCGCTTGACGGCAGGACGCGAGTAGATTTGCTCGGCCCAGCGCTGCACGTTCTTGTAGTCCTGCACCTGCAGGAACTCGGCCGCACCGTACTGCCACCCCTTGGCCAAACCGCCGTACCACGGCCAGATGGCGATATCGGCGATCGTATAGTCGCTGCCGGCGATATATTCGCTTTCAGCCAGACGGCGGTCTAACACGTCGAGCTGGCGCTTCACCTCCATGGCAAAGCGATCGATCGCATATTCGATCTTCGTCGGCGCATAGGCGTAGAAGTGACCGAAACCGCCGCCGAGATAGGGAGCGCTGCCCATCTGCCAGAACAGCCAGGAGAGGCATTCGGCACGCGCTGGCTGCTCGCTCGGCAGGAAGGCGCCGAATTTTTCGGCGAGATACATCAAAATCGAGGCCGATTCGAAAACGCGAACCGGCTTCGGGCCACTGCGGTCGAGCAAAGCCGGGATCTTCGAATTCGGATTGACGTCGACGAAGCCGCTGCCGAACTGATCGCCCTCACCGATCTTGATCAGCCAGGCATCATATTCCGCGCCACTATGACCAAGAGCCAGCAGCTCTTCGAGCATTATGGTGACTTTCACGCCGTTAGGCGTTCCAAGCGAATAGAGCTGAAGGGGATGGCGCCCAACAGGCAGTTCCTTCTCGTGAGTCGGGCCGGCAATCGGGCGATTGATATTGGCGAACTGGCCGCCATTGGCCTTGTTCCAGGTCCAGATTTTCGGCGGCGTATATTCGGCAGAACCGGTCATGGGCATCCTCCTTTTTCGGGAATCGAATTTGGGCGATCTTCGATGTAGCGCGCTACATAGATCGCACATAGGGGTCGCTCTTCATTTTTGCGAGAGGAGAATGCGCACTCTTTAACGCGGAAGCGCTCGTGCCGCCTGGGTTAGGCGCGGACTCTTCGACCGCGTTAGGCCATTGGCAAATGTCTGGAGGTTCATGAAACGAAAAAGCCTGCCGCGGGAGGAGGAGCGGCAGGCTTTTTACAAGAACCGAACAGCGGATGGGAGGAGGAGTTCCGCTATTCCTGCAGCCGTCCCTGGGAGGAGGATAAGGACGTCTGCCAAGCGAAGGGATGCGGGAGGAGATGCATCGCTTCGATGAAGACGAATATACCAGTCTCTTGCTCAGTTCATAGGCATTTCTTTGCAAGGCAGTTATGCGCCATGCGAAAACCGGGTAGCTGGGTCGATCGCAACCTTCAGGCGGCGCGGCTAAGAATGAGCGGGATGCCCATAAAGCAAAAGCGCCTGCTCGGGGGAACAGGCGCTGGCATAATGCAGCTTTATGAGGAGCCGCTGCGGCCGTTAGCGAGCGATCGCTGCGCGGGCAACGTTGCGGATTTCGCCGCGATCGATACCCAGGTCGTGCAGTTCGCGCGTGGACATACGGCCCAGTTCGGCGACCGTCTGACGATACTTGCGCCAGTTGTTGAAAGAGCGTGCTACGTTCATGATGATCCCCTTTCCTTGGGCTTTCGAAGCTGAGCTGCCGTGCTTGGCGCTCCCGTCGCTTCGATGAGAGATATATAGTCGAAACCCTCGGCTTTTTGCAGAGCTAAGGCATCACTGCACCTATGCATATATTGCATATGTCGCCGCAAAAGCAGGCGGTCGTCATCCTGTCGATCACGCCTGCCTTTGCGATTTGCTGATGACAGCGCCTCCTTTGTCTGCGAAAAGAAGAGAGATGAGAGACAGGGGCGTCCGCCATCCGGCGGGCTGAGAAGCACCCTTCGAACCTGAACCAGATCATGCTGGCGGAGGGAGTCGCTCGGGACCTCGCGAAGCTGAAGCACGTCGTCCCTACGCGTCTCGCCGCCCGAAAGGGGCGATATGCAAGACCAAATCACACCGGGTAATCTACTTCGCACCATGCGGGAAAGCCCTCCCCTGGTGCAATGCATCACCAATTTCGTCGCCATGAATATCGCGGCCAATGTGATGCTCGCCGCCGGCGCATCGCCGGCAATGGTCCATGCCGAAGAGGAGGCCGGCGAATTTGCCGCTATCTCCGGCGCGCTGACGATCAATATCGGCACGCTCTCGTCCGGCTGGCTTGCGGGCATGCTGAAAGCCGCACAGTCGGCAAACGAAGCGGGCAAGCCCTGGGTCCTCGATCCCGTCGCTCATTATGCGACCGCATTCCGTCGCGATGCCATCGCGCGCTTGCTGGAACTAAAGCCGGCAATCATTCGCGGCAACGCATCCGAGATCATCGCGCTTGCCGGCGGCACGAGCCGCGGCCAAGGCGTCGATAGCCGCGATGCCGTTGAGCAGGCGGAAGATTCCGCCCGTCAACTCGCGGAAAAGCACAGCTGCGTAGTGGCAGTCACAGGCGTTACGGATTTCGTCACCGATGGAGGGAAAGCGCGGCGCATTGCTGGAGGATCGCCGCTCATGCCGCAGGTGACGGCACTCGGCTGCTCCCTTACTTGCCTTGTCGGTGCGTTTGCGGCGGCAGCTCCAGATGATCCTTTCGATGCGACCATAGCGGCGCTTGCCGTCTTTGCCGTTGCCGGTGAACAGGCGGGAGCAATTGCAGATGGCCCAGGCTCCTTCTCCTGGCGCTTCCTCGATGCCCTCGCTGGCCTAACCCCTGAAACGCTGGATCGCGACGCAAGGATATCGGCAGCATGAAGCAAGACTTCGATCTATCGCTCTATCTCGTCCTCGATCCGCTGCTATGCCGTGATCTCGGCATGGTGGAGACGACGCGGGCGGCGGTGGCCGGTGGCGCTACCATCATCCAGCTTCGCGACAAGGAGGCTTCGACCGCCGCCATGATCGAGACCGGCCGCGCCCTCAAGCAAATCCTGCACGGAACGAATGTCCGGCTGATCGTCAACGACAATGTCGAGGCCGCCATCGCCATCGGCGCCGATGGCCTTCACATCGGCCAGGAAGATATGAATGCCGCCGACGCTCGCCGCGTGATCGGCCCGGACATGATCCTCGGCCTCTCGGTGGAGACGGAGGCCCTCGCCTCCGCCATCGATGCCCGGATTGTCGACTATGTCGGTGTCGGCCCGGTCTTCGCCACACCCACCAAGCCCGACCACAAGCAGCCGATCGGCTTCGACGGCCTTGCCCGCATTGTCAGGCTCTGCCCGGTTCCGTCAGTCGCGATCGGCGGCCTCAAGGCAGAGCATGCCGCAAACGTTTACTCGGCCGGGGCCGATGGTCTCGCGGTCGTCTCGGCCATATGCGGCCAACCGGACCCGCAAGCAGCGACAACCATCATCGCGAAAGCCATCAAGGAGGCTCGCCAATGATCCGTAATGTCTTATCCATCGCTGGCTCCGATCCCTCCGGCGGCGCTGGCATTCAGGCCGACCTGAAGGCTTTCTCCGCTCGCGGCGTTTATGGAATGGCGGCTCTGACTGCTTTGACGGCGCAGAACACGCAGGGCGTCTCCGGCGTCCATCCCGTGCCCCCGCATTTCGTGGCAGACCAGATCAATGCGATCTTTGCCGACGTCCGTGTGGATGCAGTCAAAATAGGCATGATCGCCAATGCCGCCATCGCCAATGCCGTCGCAGACATTCTGGCGCGACATCGCGATATACCCGTCGTTCTCGACCCGGTCATGATCGCCAAGGGTGGTGCCGCCCTGCTCGCTGCCGATGCCGTTGACGTGCTGACCACACGATTGTTGCCGCTTGCGACCGTCATTACCCCGAACCTGCCCGAAGCGGCTGCGCTGTTGCATGACGCGGAGGCGAAAAGCCGCGAAGACATGGCGCGCCAGGCGCGTGCGCTGGCAGCGCTCGGGCCTTCGGCTGTCCTCGTCAAGGGTGGTCACCTCGAGGAAGATGAAAGCCCGGATGTGCTCGCAAGCGGCGATCGTGTGACCTGGTTCGAAGCTGAACGGCTGCCGACCAAGAATACGCATGGAACGGGCTGCACGCTCTCCAGCGCCATCGCGGCCGAGATCGCCAAAGGCCTGCCGCTTGCCGAAGCCATTGCATCCGCCAAAGCCTATCTCGCTGCCGCGGTTGCCGCCGCAGGCCAGCTTTCCGTCGGAAGCGGCCATGGGCCTGTGCAGCATTTCCATGCGCTCTGGCCAAACGGACGAGGAGCAGAGAAATGAGCCTGTCACTCAAAGATCAGATTGTCATCGTTTCCGGTGCAGGACGCGGTCTCGGTGCTGCCATAGCGACGGCCTTCGCCCGGGAAGGTGCGAAAGTGGCGGTCAACTATCGCGCTAGCCGCGAGAGCGCAGAGGCGCTCGCAGCAGAGCTCGGCGATCATGCCAAGGCCTTTCAAGCCGATATTCGCGATCTCGAAGCCACCAAGCGGCTTGTCTTCGAGGTGACCGAGCATTTCGGAGCGCCCACGACCATCGTCCACAATGCGCTGGCTGATTTCAGCTTCAACGGTGACGCGCGTTCCAAGCTGGATGCCTTGAGCTGGGCGGAGATGGCCAAGCAGTTGGAAACCGCGCTGCAAGGCGCATTGAACCTGATACAAGCGGCGCGGCCGGCGATGGCGCAGGCAGGCTTTGGCCGGATCGTGACGATCGGCACCAATCTTTTCCAGAACCCTGTGGTGCCCTATCACGATTATACCGCCGCCAAGGCGGCATTGCTATCGCTGACCCGCACGGCTGCCGCCGAACTCGGCCCGCTGGGGATCACCGTCAACATGGTCTCCAGCGGTCTTCTGCGCACGACGGATGCTAGCAGCGCCACGCCGGAAGCCGTTTTCGACATCATTGCCGCGAACACGCCGCTGCGTCGCGTCACTACGCCCGAGGAGGCCGCCGACGCGGTTCTTCTCTTCGCAAGCCCCTGGGCACGGGCTGTTACAGGACAGAACCTGATCGTCGATGGCGGTCTAGTCTTCGGATAGTAGCTCCGCAACGAAAATGGCGCTGCCTTAGAGAGCAGCGCCATGTTTTGAGCTTCGCAGCACGCTAAAAGTCAGCTTGCTCAGGCCCAGCCCATGGTCAGCACGCCAAAGAGAATGACGGCGCCGAGCACGATACGGTAGATGACGAAAGGCCAGGTCGAGAAGCGCTCCAGGAAGCGCATCAGCCCCCAGATGGTGACGAAGGACGCTATGCTGCCGACGATCAGGCCAACGAGCAGAACCGACCAGGCCTCCATCGGAATATGCGCCTTATGGAGCTCATAAAGCTCCTTCAAGCCGGCAAGAGCGATGGCCGGCAAGCCGAGCAGGAAGGAGAACCGGGCCGCCTCCTCTCTTTTCAAACCGAGGAACAGTGCACCGGTCAGGGTCGAACCCGAGCGCGAGACACCGGGGATAAGAGCACCGACCTGCGTGATGCCGACAAAAAGGGCATCCATCAGCGTCATCTGTCCGATATCCTTCCTATGGCGACTGTAAAGCTCGGCGACGGCCAAGAGCAAGCCCATGACCACGCAGGCGATACCGATTACCCAGAGGCTGCGGAAAGACGTGCCGCAAGCGTTCAGGGATGATGACAGCAGCAGGCCGGCGATCACGATCGGTACGGTGGCAATCACGATGGCGATGGCAAGCCGGATGGAAGGAGAGCTCCAATCCCTTTGCCTGATCGCATCGAGCGATCCAAAGGTGACGTAGCGGACGTCGCTCCAGAAATAGGAAACGATCGCTGCAAGTGCTGCGAGCTGCATCGTCGCCGAGAAGGCAGAACCAGGGTCCTGCCAGCCCAGCAAGGCCGGCACCACGCGCATATGGGCAGTGGACGAGACCGGCAGTAGCTCGGTCAATCCCTGCACGATGCCCAGAATTGCGATCTTGGCATAGCCCAGGGCAACAAAGCCCGTATCCACGCCTTGCGTACAAACATCAGCCACGTTTTGATATCCTCAGTTGTTCAGGGGGCTTAGCACCGGAGTGGTGCGACGAACTAGCTGTGAAACTGGTTCCCAAATTGAACTTGGCAATACCTGGCGAAGGTGTCGCCAATTTCACATCGGGACAAGCTGAGGATATAGCCGCGCAGGCTGAACTCTATCTGAAATTGCCGGCTCAAATTTCGGAGTTTGGCGTATTTCTAGCCTTCATCCTCCGGCAACGCCTGCATGTAGCGAATCATGGTGTAGAAGCCGGCGAGGAGGACCAACGCGCCTGCCGCATGATGCAGATTGTGCAGCATCGTATGGTGATGCCTGAGCAGAAGGCAGCTCAGATTATAAAGGGTTATGGCCACCGCCGTCATGAGAGCGGCCAGGAATAGCGCCATGTTTCGCTGAAAGAAATCAATCATCACGCACACCTCATTTGAGTGCCAACAGATTCCATAAGGATTGGGGAGGAATTACGACAAAGGCACTGAGCCGCGGCGCCGTGGCGGGCGAACACCGATGGGGCTCATTTCGTATAGAGCGCGCGCGATCTTTCCAGATGCTTGAGCATGGCCTGCTCGGCGCCATCTGCATCATTTTCAGCCAGGCGCGCGAGGATTTCCTCATGTTCGACAAGCGTGAACTTTTCCTTGCCAGTCCAGATCAGCATGTCGGTATGATAGGCTTTCAGCCATGCGAGCATCGCTTCGCTGACGGCAGCAAAGATCGGATTGCCGGAAATCTGGGCGATGCGCGTATGGAACTGCATGTCCGCAGAAATGAAGTCCTCGGCATGTCCGAGTGAGCTGCGCTGCCGGTCGATGATCTCACTGAGATCGGCAACATCTTTCTTGCTCGCGCGCTGTGCGGCCTCGCGTGCCATGCCGCGCTCGAAGAAGATGCGGGCGCTCTTCAACTGTTCAAGGGAATCAGGTGATTGCGACAACATGATCTTTGCGGTCAGGTCGACCTGCCGAAAGATCGACTTCGCAGTGAGCTGAAGCACCTTGGCACGCTCACCATGGGAAATGTTGACCAGCCCCATATTGGCAAGGGCCTGCATGGCCTCCCGGATCGCCGGACGTCCGACACCGAAGCGTTCCATGAGGACACGCTCTGACGGCATCTCATCACCCGGCTTGAGCTCTCCCGACGTGATCAACCGTTCCAGCCGGTCGAATACTTCATCGGATAGCTTTCGGCGTACAATTTGTTCGACTGGCTCGCCCATGGAATCCCGCTTTCCCAAAGCTTTACTCCCTTATGCATTTTTGGCCGCCATGGCGGAAGCCCCACCCTACCGACAACCGGGCAAAAAATAGTTTGCAGAAGTTGGAATACTCATTATACCAGATCACCAGTTTGCGCCACGCGGAAAATCGTCGGCGAGAGGAGCATTCACCCACTCATGACCATCACCATCACCTACCGTATCGAAACGCCAGGCAGTATCGAGGCGATGGCTCGCAAGATCGCCAGCGATCAGTCGACAGGCACCTTCGTCGCCGTGCCGGGCGAGACGGAAGAACTCAAGGCGCGCGTGGCCGCGCGTGTCGTCGCGATCCACCCCCTTGCTGACGCGGAGCGTCCGACTTGGCCGGAGGTGGCCGAGGGCCACGGTCCGATCCATCGGGCCGATGTCGACATCGCCTTTCCGCTGGATGCGATCGGCACCGATCTTTCGGCACTCATGACGATCGCGATCGGCGGCGTCTTCTCGATCAAGGGCATGACCGGCATCCGCATTGTCGATATGAAGCTGCCGGAGGCCTTCCGCAACGCGCATCCCGGCCCGCAATTCGGCGTTGCCGGCAGCTTGCGCCTGACCGGCGTCAGCGGCCGCCCGATCATCGGCACCATCGTCAAGCCGGCGCTCGGCCTTCGGCCGAAGGAAACGGCGGCACTGGTCGGCGAGCTGATCGGCTCCGGCGTCGATTTCATCAAGGACGACGAGAAGCTGATGAGCCCGGCCTATTCGCCGCTCAAAGAGCGCGTCGAGGCCATCATGCCGCTGATCCTCGATCACGAGCAGAAGACCGGCAAGAAGGTCATGTATGCCTTCGGCATTTCGCATGCGGATCCCGATGAGATGATGCGCAACCACGATCTCGTGCTGAAGGCCGGCGGCAATTGCGCCGTCGTCAATATCAATTCCATCGGCTTCGGCGGCATGAGCTTCCTGCGCAAGCGCTCCGGGCTGGTGTTGCATGCGCATCGCAATGGCTGGGATATCCTGACCCGCCATCCCGGCGCCGGCATGGATTTCAAGGTGTATCAGCAGTTCTGGCGCCTGCTCGGCGTCGACCAATTCCAGATCAATGGCATCAGGATCAAATATTGGGAACCGGACGACAGTTTCGTCGAATCCTTCAAGGCGATCCGCACGCCGCTCTTCGACCCCACAGACTGTCCGCTCCCCGTTGCCGGTTCCGGTCAATGGGGCGGCCAGGCGCCCGAAACCTATCAGCGCACCGGCCGGACGACGGACCTTCTCTATCTCTGCGGCGGCGGCATCGTCAGCCACCCCTTCGGACCGGCGGCCGGCGTTCGTGCGATCCAGCAGGCCTGGCAGGCGGCGGTTTCGGACATTCCGCTTGAACAATATGCCAAGGACCACCCGGAACTTGCCGCCTCGATCGCAAAATTCAGTGACGGCAAGGACGCCTGAGAGCAATGTCCAATCTTCTTCTCAACTATTACGGCGATGATTTTACTGGCTCCACCGACGTCATGGAGGCGCTTGCCTCGAACGGCGTGCCGACGGCTCTCTTTCTCGGCGTTCCGAGCGAAGCCACGCTGGAGCGGTTCAAAGATTGCCGCGCCATCGGCATTGCCGGCACCAGCCGCAGCGAGACGCCGCAATGGATGGACGAGCATCTGACATCAGCATTCGAATGGCTGAAGAGCCTCGATGCTGCGATATGCCATTACAAGGTCTGCTCGACCTTCGATTCCAGCCCCGGGATCGGCAATATCGGCAAGGCAATCGAGATCGGAAAAGCGCTCTTTGCGCAATCCGTCGTACCGGTCGTGGTCGGAGCGCCACAGCTCAAGCGCTACACTGCTTTCGGCCACCTTTTCGCGGCCTATCAGGGCGAAGTCTTCCGTATCGACCGGCACCCGGTCATGAGCCGGCATCCCGTTACGCCGATGGATGAGGCTGATCTAGCCGTGCATCTGAGCAGGCAGACGTCCCTCCCCGTCAGCCTCGCCGATCTCGTCACGATCCGGGCAGCCGACGCCGATGCGCGGATCGATGCGCTGACGGGAGACAAGGAGGGTATCCTGCTGCTTGACGTCGACAGCGCGGAAACGCAGGCCGCCGCAGGACAGCAGCTATGGCGTCTGGCAAGCAAGGGCAACGCCTTCATCGCAGGCTCATCCGGTGTCGAATATGCCCTTCTCGATGCCTGGCGCAACGAAGGTCTGATCGGAGAGAAGCCGGTATTCGCCCCTCCCGGCAAGGTCGATCGTCTGGCAGTCGTTTCCGGCAGTGTATCGCCGACGACTGAACGGCAAATCCGCCGCGCCACGGCCAATGGTTTTGACGGCATCGATCTCGATCCATTGGTGCTTGTCGGTGAAAATGCCCCGCAGGCGTTAGATGCGGCAGTGGCCTCGGGCGTAGCCAGCGTAAAGGCCGGACGCAGCGTCATCCTTCATACCGCGCTCGGTCCGTCCGCTGACCGCGGCGGCGATATCGATCGTATTCCCGGCGCCCGGCATCGCCTGGGGCAGGCTCTCGGCACGATTCTGCGACGGTTGATCGAAGAGGAAACTCTCGGCCGCGCCGTCATCGCCGGCGGTGATACGTCGAGCCACGCGCTCAAGGAATTGCGTGTCGAAGCCCTGACGACACTTCTCCCATTGCCCCAAACGCCGGGATCGCCGCTTTGCACCGCCCATGGCGGCTACGCGCCCACCAATGGCCTGCAGATCGCGCTGAAAGGGGGGCAGGTCGGCACAGACGATTACTTCGCGCAGATCCGCGACGGCAGGGGATCATAGCTGCATCCTTCTTCAGCATGAAGTTGGCATGCTCATTGACTCATCATACCACTTACGATACCACATTCTGAAAGTGAACGAGGTACTAACATGACTGCAATTGCTCTTTTCGGCGCCGGCGGCAAAATGGGCTACCGGCTCGCCAAGAACCTGAAAGGCTCGCGCTTCGATGTGCGCCATGTCGAGGTTAGCGATGCCGGCAAGGCCCGCCTGAAGAATGACCTTTCCGTCGATTGCGTCCCCGTCGATACCGCGCTGGATGGCGCAGACGTCGTGATCCTTGCTGTACCGGATACTGCGATCGGCAAGGTCGCCGCCGGCATTGTCGACAAGCTCAAGCCCGGTACGATGGTCGTCGCCCTCGACGCCGCAGCCCCCTTTGCAGGCCATCTGCCGCAGCGCGAAGACCTCATCTATTTCGTCACCCATCCCTGCCATCCGCCGATCTTCAACGACGAGACCGACATGCAGGCCAAGAAGGACCATTTCGGCGGCCTCTTTGCCAAGCAGCATATCGTTTCGGCGCTGATGCAGGGTCCGGAAAGCGCCTATGCTCTCGGCGAGGAAATCGCCAAGGTCATCTGGGCGCCCGTCATGCGCTCGCATCGCGTCACCGTCGAGCAGATGGCAATGCTGGAGCCGGGTCTTTCAGAGACCGTCTGCGCCTCGCTGCTCGTCGTCATGCGCCAGGCCATGGATGAATGCGTCGCACGCGGCGTTCCGGCGGAAGCTGCCCGCGACTTCCTGCTCGGCCACATGAACGTGCTCGGCGCCGTCATCTTCAAGGAAGTCGATGGCGTCTTCTCCGACGCCTGCAACAAGGCGATCGAATTCGGCATTCCTGCCTTGATGCGCGACGACTGGAAGAAGGTGTTCGAGCCGCAGGAAATCGCAGACAGCATCCGTCGCATCACCTGATAGACGTCCCGGGAGGGCGTCGCCCTCCCTTTGCCGCCCTGCTGGGAACAGGGCCTGTTTCATAACTGGGAGGAGACCATGAAACTGAGACGCAGACTGACACTTGCAGCCTTTACCGGCGCACTAGCGCTGGGCACGGCAATGCCGGCTTTCGCGGCCGATTTGATCGCCATCATCACGCCGGCCTTCGATAATCCATTCTTCAAGGCAGAGGCCGTCGGCGCCGAAGCCAAGGCAAAAGAGCTGGGTTACGAGACGCTGGTCATGACGCATGACGACGATGCCAACAAGCAATCGGAAGTCATCGACACGGCTATCGGGCGTGGCGCCAAGGCCATCATCCTCGACAATGCCGGTGCGGATGCGACGGTCGCCGCCCTGAAGAAGGCCAAGGATGCGGGCATCCCGTCCTTCCTCATCGACCGCGAAATCAACATCACCGGCATCGCCGTCGCCCAGATCGTTTCCAACAATTACCAGGGCGCCCAGCTCGGTGCGCAGGAATTCGTCAAACTGATGGGCGAGAAGGGCAATTATGCCGAGCTCGTCGGCCGCGAAGCCGATACCAATGCCGGTATCCGCTCGCAGGGCTACCACGACGTTATCGACGACTATCCGGATCTGAAGCTGGTCGCCAAGCAGTCGGCGAACTGGAGCCAGACCGAGGCTTATGCCAAGATGGAAACCATCCTGCAGGCAAATCCTGACATCAAGGGTGTGATCTCGGGCAACGACACCATGGCGATGGGTGCGATTGCCGCTCTGCAGGCCGCCGGCCGCAAGGATGTGATCGTCGTCGGCTTCGACGGCTCGAACGATGTGCGCGACTCCATCAAGGCGGGCGGCATCAAGGCGACGGTCATGCAGCCGGCCTACGCCCAGGCTCAGAAAGCGGTCGAACAGGCCGACGCCTATATCAAGAACAAGACGGCGCCGAAGGATGAGAAGCAATTGATGGATTGCGTCCTCATCAATGCCGACAACGCCGATAAGCTTGAGACCTTCGCACTGAAGAACTGATGGCGGACCACTAGAGCCTGATGATTTTAGGTCTGTTCGACCTAAAATCTGAATCCGCTCTAGAATCAAAGAAGTAGAGCGCGATGTCGTCCGAAAATCGCCTACACTTTTCGGCATCACGCTCTGGGTTGGAGGGCGCGGCAGAACCGCGCTCTCCGGAGCTTTTCTGCAAGATCGAGGTGCATTGCATGTTGAGGATCAGGGGCGCGCTCGTGGCCTTTGTATTGGCCGCGGCATTGCCCGGCTGCAAGATTATCAAGACGCCGACGCCCGAGGAGAAGGCGGCAGCGGCGGCAAAGAGTGCCTTCGACCCCGCAACCAAAGTGGAGGCGATCTGGCAACCCCAGGTACTGCCCGCCATTGATAAACGCGCGGGCGACCTCAAGACGGTGTTGCAGGCTATAGCCGCGAATCCCGATGACGCCGGCGTGAAATACGGAAATCCGCGAAAACAGGCTTCGTCGCCCTGGACCTACGCCGTCAAGCTGAGCGGCAAGATCGTGGCTGCCGACACAGCCTCCCGCGCGGGCACCCTCGACGTCGATGTGGATGGCGACGGCAAGGCGGATGCGAAGGTGCAGATCGGCCCGGCGGTCCGCGGCACGGCGCTGCGCGACGCGCTGGATTTCCTGGACTTCAACGAATTCAGGAACCAGATCGAATGGGCTCAATTCGGCAAAGCCTTCAATGAGAAAGCAAACTCATCCTTTCTGGCAGCTCTGCCTCGCGACGGGCTGATTGGAAAGACGGTCAGCGTAACGGGTGCGTTTCCGCTCCTCCCTTCCGGTCAGCTGCCTTTTATCACCCCTTCGGCCCTGACATTGGGGCAATGACCATGAGCGAAACCCCAAGCAACGACATCATCCTGCGCCTGGAGGACGTTTCCAAGGTTTATTCCGGCATCGTCGCCGTAAAGCATGCCAACCTCGAGCTGCACCGCGGCGCGGTCAATGTGCTTGTCGGCGAAAACGGCGCCGGCAAATCTACCCTGATGAAGATCATCGCCGGCGTCGAACGGCCGACTTCGGGGCGCATCCTGCTTGAGGGCGAGGAAGTCTCCTTCAGCAGCCCGGCCGACGCGCAGGCTCGCGGAATCGGCATGATCTTCCAGGAGCTCAATCTCTTCGCCAATATGACAGTGGCCGAAAACATCTTTGCCACGCGTGAAATCACCCGCGGCATTTTCGGTATCGATCACAAGGCGCAGATCGCAAGGGCCAACGAGTTTCTGGATCGGCTCGATGCCGGCATAAGCGCCGAAACCATGGTAGAGGATCTGCCAATCGGGCAGCAGCAGCTTGTCGAGATCGCCAAGGCCATCTCGCTCGATGCCCGTATCCTGATCATGGATGAGCCGACATCGGCGCTATCCGCGACAGAAGTCGATATTCTGTTCAAGGTCATTGCGGAGCTGAAGGCTCACGGTGTGGCGATCGTCTATATCTCGCACCGGCTGGACGAGCTGATGCGGATTGGCGACTATATTACCGTGCTGCGCGACGGGCAGATCACCGGCCAGGCCATGGTTCGCGATATCGATACGAAATGGATCGTCCGGTCGATGATCGGATCGGATGCCAAGGACTTTGCCAGGGACGGAGGCCATACGATCGGCAAGGAAGCCTTCCGTGCCGAGCAGATCAGCCTGCCGAGACGTACGGGCGGCCTTGCCGTCGATCATGTCTCGCTGTCGGTGCGTGCCGGCGAAATCCTCGGCATCTACGGCCTGATGGGTGCCGGGCGCAGCGAATTCTTCGAATGCGTGATGGGCCGGCATATGCATTCGACCGGGCGGATCTACATCGATGGCGTGGAGGTTCGCGCCCGCGACACCACCCGGCGCATCCGGCATGGCCTCGCCTTGATTCCGGAGGACCGTCAGCGCGAAGGATTAGTGCAGGTGCTGTCGATCGCCAGCAATTTGACGCTTGCGAGCCTCGGCCGCTTCGCCCGGCTGTTTTTCCATATCGATCCAGGTGCCGAAAAGAACGCCATTCGCGACATGATCCGCGATCTCTCGATCAAGGCGCCCAATCCCGATTTCGAGGTTACCTCCATGTCCGGCGGCAACCAGCAGAAGGTCGTCATCGGCAAGGCGCTGATGACCGATCCGAAGGTGCTTTTGATGGACGAGCCGAGCCGCGGCATCGATGTCGGCGCCAAGGCTGATGTCTTTCGCACCATGCGCAGGCTCGCCGGCAAGGGCCTGGCAATCTTGTTTTCAACCTCCGACCTTGAAGAGGTCATGGCTCTTTCGGACCGCATCGCAGTGCTCAGCAACGGCAAACTCGTGACCGTTCTCGACCGAAGCGAAGCGACGGAAGAGGCCATCATCGCGGCATCCGCCAAGGGACACGGACATACAGGGAAACTCGCGTCATGACCGCAGATACCTCTTCCGGCCTTGCGGCCGATCGCTCGAACGGCTCCGTTCTCCTGACGCTGATGAAGCTCAGGACCTTCATCGCGCTGTTCGCCGTCGTCATCTTTTTTGCGATCTTTGCACCGAATTTCACCTCGACCGCCAACATCATCCTGATGTCCAAGCACGTCGCGCTCAACGCCTTTCTGGCCATGGGCATGACCTTCGTGATCGTCACCGGCGGGATCGATCTATCGGTCGGTTCGATCGTCGGCCTTTGCGGCATGGTGGCCGGTGCCCTCATCCTCAATGGCGTCGAACTGCCGATCGGATATACGGTCTACTTCAACATCTACGAGATCATCCTTATCACACTGGCCGTCGGCCTAGGGATTGGTCTCATCAACGGCCTGCTCATCACCAAGCTCAACGTCGCGCCCTTCATCGCCACGCTTGGAACGCTCTACATCGCCCGCGGCCTGGCGCTTCTGTCTTCCGACGGTCAGACCTTCCCGAATCTCGTGGGCCGGCCGGAATATGATACGACGGGCTTCGATGTCTTTGGCGCCGGCCGCCTGCTCGGCCTTCCCGTTTCCATCTGGATCCTGATCGTGCTGGCGCTACTCGCCGCTTACGTCGCCCGCTCGACGCCGATTGGCCGGCACATCTTCGCCGTCGGCGGAAACGAGCGCGCCGCGCGCATGTCCGGCATCCGCGTCGATGTGGTCAAGATCTTCGTCTATATGTTCTCAGGCCTCTGCGCCGCGATCGTCGGCATCGTCATATCGTCGGAGCTGATGGCGGCACATCCGGCAACCGGCGAAAGCTTCGAGCTGAACGCGATCGCGGCGGCCGTGCTCGGCGGCACTTCCATGTCCGGCGGCCGCGGCACCATCGGCGGGACGATCATCGGCGCCTTCGTCATCGGCATTCTTTCGGACGGGCTCGTGATGATGGGCGTCTCATCCTTCTGGCAGATGGTCATCAAGGGGCTGGTCATCATCATCGCTGTCGTCGTGGATCAGGCGCAACGGCGCCTGCAGCAGCGCGTAACTCTCATGCAAATGGCAAAGGCAGGCTGAAATGGCAGAACTCAAGTGCGCATTGATCGGTTGCGGCTTTTTCGCGATCAATCAGATGCATGCGTGGCGAGACATTAAAGGCGCCAGCATCGTTGCGATCTGCGATCGCGACCTGGAGCGGCTGAAGATCGTCGGCGACCAGTTCGGCATCGAGCGTCGCTACACGGATGCCGCAGCGATGTTCATCGACGGTGGCTTCGATTTCGTCGACATCGCAACGACGGTGCAAAGCCATCGCACCCTGGTGGAGATGGCGGCCTCTCACAAGATCCCGGCGATCTGCCAGAAGCCTTTCGCAAAGACGCTGAGCGATGCAAAGGCAATGGTCGCGATCTGTGCTGCGGCCGGCGTGCCGCTGATGGTGCATGAGAACTTTCGCTGGCAGACGCCTATTCAGGCCGTCAAGCATGCCCTCCAGTCCGGCGCGATCGGCGAGCCCTTCTGGGGACGTTTCTCTTTCCGCTCCGGCTACGACGTGTTTTCGGGACAACCCTATCTGGCCGAAGGCGAACGGTTCATTATCGAGGATCTCGGTATCCACACGCTCGATATCGCCCGCTTCATCCTCGGCGACGTCACCTCGTTGACGGCCCGCACCAAACGGGTCAATCCCAAGATCAAGGGCGAGGATGTCGCAACCATCCTGCTCGACCATGAGAACGGCGCGACCTCGATCGTCGACGTCAGCTACGCCTCCAAGCTTGCGACCGAGCCCTTTCCGGAGACGCTGATCGAACTCGACGGTACGAAGGGTAGCATTCGCCTCTCGCGAGGTTATCACCTCGAGGTCAATGGTCCCGATGGCGCGAGCGTCACGGACGCATCGCCGCGACTTCTGTCCTGGGCCTCGCGCCCCTGGCACAATATCCAGGAAAGCGTTCTGGCGATCCAGCAGCATTGGATCGACCGTCTTGCTTATGGCGGCGAGACTTCCACGTCAGGCGCCGACAATCTCAAGACGCTGGCACTTGTCGAGGCCGCCTATGAGAGTGCGGCCAGCGGGCGCCTGATCGATATCGGAGCGATGCTGCGATGAAGACCGAGATCGACCCGTTTCAGCTTTACGGCACGCGCGAGCTCGAAACGCCGCCGATGCGACTAACTTCGGGCAGGCTGGATGTCGATTTCAAGGATGGCAATCTCCGGACCATTCGCTATGATGGCATCGAGGTTCTGCGGGCTGTTTCTTATCTGATCCGCGATCGCGATTGGGGCACCTATTCGCCCGATATCGACGATCTACGGATCGAGCAGCGTCACGATGGTTTTTTCGTCAGCTATCTGGCGCGCTGCGCCGGCCCCGAGACCACCGAGCTTACAGTCGACGTTCGGATAACGGCTCAAGTCGACGAGGCCCTGATCTTCGAAGCAACAGCGCTCTCGACGACCGGCTTCGAAACCAACCGCTGCGGCTTCTGTATCCTGCACCCGATCGTCGGCGTTGCAGGGATGCCTGTCTCGGTTGAGCATGTCGATGGCAGCCGCGAGAGCACGCATTTTCCCGACCTCATCGAACCCTGGCAGCCCTTCAAGGATATGCGGGCAATTACACATAGCGTGGTGGCGAACGTAACAGCCGAATGCCGCATGGAAGGCGACACCTTCGAGATGGAAGACCAGCGCAACTGGTCCGATGCTTCCTACAAGACCTACGTTCGCCCGCTCGCCCTACCCTGGCCTTATCGAATTCCGGCTGGAAAGCCGATGCGGCAGCGCATCGTTTTGACCATCGGGGATATGCGCAGCCTGCCTCCCGCCTCCACCTATGGTTCGGAAGAAACGCCCGCGGTCGGGCTTAGCGCTGGAGCAAGGTCCGGAACCATGCCGTCCATCGGCCTTGTCATTGCGCCGGAGGAGGCGGATGCGACGCTAGCTGCGCGCGACCGGCTGGCTGAAATCGGACCGCAGGAGCTGCTGTTTCACTTCGATCCCGATGCCGGCCATGGTGCTGACGCCTTCAGACGCTTCGCCGCTGTTGCCGCACTCCATCCAGGCAAATCGACGCTCGAAATCGCACTGCCATGCCGCCAGGCACCTCCTGTCGAGACACAGCAAATAGCAGACTGGATGCAGGCGGCCGGCTTCAAACCCGATGCAATCATGATCTCGCCTTCCGTCGACCGGCAATCGACCCCGCCGGGCAGCAAATGGCCGGAATGTCCGCCGCTCGAGGAGGTCTACGCCGCCGCGCATGCAGCCTTTCCCGATATGCGTATCGGCGGCGGCATGCTGAGCTACTTCACCGAACTCAATCGCAAACGAGTGCCCGCGGGCGCTCTGGATTTCATCACTCATTGCACGAATCCGATCGTGCATGCAGCCGACGATCTCAGCGTCATGCAGACGCTGGAAGCACTGCCATTCATCACACGTTCCATACGTGCCATCTACGGCGACAAACCCTACCGTATCGGCCCATCCACAATACCGATGCGACAGAATCCCTATGGCAGCCGGACAATGGACAATCCCCGCGGCGGCCGTATCGCCATGGCTAACATCGACCCGCGGCACAATGCCCGTTTTGCGGAAGCCTTTGCGTTGGGCTACGCCGCCCGTGTCCTCGATGCCGGATTGGAATGCCTGACGCTTTCGGCACTGACAGGATCTTTCGGGCTGATCGCCGGAGAGAACGAACCGTCGGCGGCAGGCGCCAAACGACCGCTGTTCAATACGGTCGCGACGCTGTCACGCCTCGCCGGCCAGCAATGGCAAGAATGCCGGTCGTCCGATCCGAGCGCGGTACTCAGCTTCATCACGGTACAATCCGACGGAGCGCGGTCGCTCCATCTGGTCAGTATCACACCCATCCCACAACTGGTGGAGTTGGGGGAGTTCCGACTTAAGGAACAGAGCGGAAGCAACAGGCTCATGCTTGATGCCTACGGCACTCTTTCGGCTGAGTTGATGGATTGACCTTCAATCGTAGACGCGCATGTTAGTCCCAACAATCGCAATGATTTGGAGGACTGCGTGAAGACGAAGAAGCTGATCAACGAAGGCGCGGCCGCCGTGGATGAAATGCTAGCTGGGATCTTGGCAGCACATCCGCGCCATCTCCGCGCCGTTGAAGGATCGCCACGCTCAATCGTGGCAAACAATGGCCCGCGAGCCGGCAAGGTCGGCCTGGTCATCGGCGGTGGTTCCGGGCATGAGCCGACATTTCTCGGCTTCGTCGGCAAGGGGCTGGCCGATGCCGCCGCTATAGGTAATGTCTTTGCCTCACCGCCGCCCGATCCGATCATCGAATGCGCCAAGGCCGTCGATGGCGGCGCCGGCGTGCTGTTCATGTATGGCAATTATGCCGGCGACGTCATGAATTTCGACATGGCGGCGGAAATGCTGGCCATGGACGATATCGAGGTGCGTACCGTCCTGACGACGGATGACATCGCCTCGGCGCCGATCGATCAGAAAGAGCGCCGCCGCGGGGTTGCGGGCAATGTCTTCATCTTCAAGGCCGCCGGTGCCGCCTGCGATCTGATGTACGGTTTCGACGATGTGGAACGGGTGGCACGCTGGGCGAATGAGCGCACCTATACGATGGGTGTTGCGCTTTCGCCTTGCTCGCTGCCACAGACACGCAAGCCGAATTTCGAGATCGGCGCCGACGAGATGGAAATCGGCATGGGTATTCATGGCGAACCCGGTGTCGCTCGCGGACCAATGCGATCGGCAGACGAAGTAACGAGCGAACTTGTCGGCAGGATCCTCGATGAAATGAAGCCGGCACCGGGCGACCGGGTCGCAGTGCTCGTCAATTCGCTTGGCTCGACGCCGCTGATGGAACTCTACATCATGATGCGCAAGGTCAAGTCGATGCTCGACCATGCGGGCGTCGTCATTCACCTATCGCTGGTTGGCAACTATTGTACATCGCTGGAAATGGCCGGCGCCTCGATCACGCTCATGCATCTGGACGACGAGCTGCAACGGCTCATCGATCACCCCTGCGATTGCGCCATGTTCCGCTCCGGCGAGGCGCTGTCATGACCATGATAGGAACAGAAGAGCTGAAGTCACTTTTCGTGCGGATCGCCGAAGCGATGGCGCGCGAGAAGGACCGTCTATGTGAACTGGACGGCGTGATCGGCGACGCTGACCACGGCATCGCTATGGAGCTAGGCTTCGCCGCCGCAGCTAAGGCGGTTTCGGAGCTGGATTCATCGACATCCGATCCGACGCTGGTCTTCAACACGGCAGCGAAGTCCTTCCTCAACGCCGTGGGTGCCTCGTCCGGGCCGCTCTATGCGACCGCCCTAATGCGTGCGGGTGCCGTCGCCAAAGGGAAGAGCACGCTGAACGACGACGATATGGTCGAGGTGTTTTCGGCCCTCGCCAAGGGCATCCAGGATCGAGGCAAGGCGGAGGTCGGCGAAAAGACCATGGTCGATGCCTGGGCGCCTGCCGCCGCAGCCTGCCGCGCTGCCCGGGATCAAGGGCTTTCACTTGCCGGCTGTTTGGCCGCCGCTCTTGAAGCCGGTGAAGCGGGGGGCGAAGCCACCAAAGATATGATCGCGGCAAAAGGCCGGTCATCGCGCCTCGGCGACCGAGCGCTGGGGCACATGGATCCTGGCGCCGCGTCGGCCGTCGTCGTTATGGCCTGCTTTCGCGACCACTTCATATGATACTGCTGATAAGCTCATCATACCAGTTGACATGTTGACAACGATTTGTCAAAACCGCCCTCAGCTTTGCTCAGAGGAGGACGGGAAATGGCTGGCAACTTCAAATATGCGCGTTGGTTCGGCGCTGCTGCGATAGCGGCGACGGCTTTTTCGGCAACGAATGTTGCCGCAGAAGACTTGACGCTGTGGACATTGAACTTCGACAATGGTGCGGCAAACAGCGCGCTTAAGAAGGTGGCGAAGGATTTCGAAGCCGCCAATCCCGGCACCCATATCGAAATCGTCCAGCGCGGCGTCGATGAGCACAAGACCGCGCTTCGTGTTGCAGCGGGTTCGAGCAAAGGCCCGGATATCTATTTCAGCTGGGCCGGACTTGGCCTTGGGGGCGAATATGTGAAGGCGGGCCTCTCGCTGCCGCTGGACAAATACTACACTCAATACAAGTGGAACGACGAACTGCTTCCGTCCGCCGCCGCTTTTGCCGATCTCTATCCCGGCGGCAAGCATGGCGTTCCCTTCACCTTCAAGGGTGAAGCGATCTACTACAACAAGAAGCTCTTCCAGAAGGCTGGTATCACCGGGGAACCGAAGACCTACGAGGAGCTGCTGGCCGCAGCCGGCAAGCTCAAGGCCGCCGGCATTCCGGCCTTCACCTTCGGCGGCTCGGTCAACTGGCATGTCATGCGCCTGATGGACGTGCTGCTCGAAACCAAGTGCGGCGCCGACAAGCATGACGCGCTGATGGCGATGAAGGCCGATTGGACGAAGGAGCCCTGCGCGACCGACGCCTTCACCGAATTCGCCAAGTGGACGAAGGATTACACGCTGAAGCCCTTCATGGGGATCAGCAACCAGCAGTCCTATACGCTGTTCGTCGCCGGCCGCGCCGCGATGATGCTCGAAGGCGACTGGCTGGTCAGCCAGCTGAGCGGCAGCAAGGTCAATCTCGACGATTACGGCATCGTGCCGTTCCCGACGAACACCAATCGCCTCTATGGCTTTGCCGAGTACAATTACGTCAGCACCAAGAGCAAAAGCCCGGATCTTGCCGCCAAGTTCCTCGACTATTTCCTGTCGACGAAAGTGCAGCAGGATCTCGTTGGCCAGATCAGCTCGATCTCGGTCAACAAGAATGTCCAGTACACCGACCAGAAGCCGCTCGAGGCGAAATGGCTTGAGATCTTCAAGACCTACAGCAAGGTCTACATGAATGGCGACCAGGCCTTCCCGCTTGACGTGACAACCGAATACTTCCGGGTGATCAACGATGTCGCCTCCGGCAACGTCCAGCCGGCCGATGCTGCCAAGCAGCTGCAGACCTTCATCGCCGGTCGTACCTGATCTATCGAGGGGGCCGCCAATGCCAGTTGTGGCGACGGCTCCCTCACCTTCATGCCCACGTGCCAGCTGCCGCCGGGAGCAAGCAGAATGTCATTCCGCAATCGTACTCATGACCCCCGCTTTCAGGCAGCGATCCTGCTTGCCCCGGCCATGCTGATCTATGTGATTTTCGCGCTCTATCCGATGCTGAACGTGGTGGTGCTAAGCTTCCAGAAATGGAACGGCCTCGACCCGCAGCGCCCCTTCGTCGGCCTCGCGAACTATCAGTATATCTTCACGCAGGATCCGGTCTTCTGGGTTGCCTTCCGCAACACGGTGATCTGGACGATCATGTGTGTGATCTTTCCGCCCATGGTCGGGCTGCTGCTGGCGCTGAGCCTCAATCAGAAGCTCTTTGCCCGCAATACCTTTCGCGCCATCTTCTATCTACCTGTTATCATCGCCCCGATTGCGGTCGCGACCATGTGGAAGTGGATGTATGATCCCTTCTTCGGTCTCTTCACGGAAATCCTGACGTCGATGGGCCTGCAGGGCTGGATCCAGGACTGGCTCGGCGACAAGGATATCGCACTTTATTCGGTCTTCGTCGCCTTTCTCTGGCAATCCGTCGGCTTTTCCATGGTGCTGTTTCTCGCCGGCCTGCAGAATGTCTCGCAGACGCTAGTGGAAGCCGCCCGCATCGACGGCGCCGGGCGTTGGAATATCTTCCGCTACGTCACTCTGCCCGCGCTGCGCACGACGCTGACCATCGTGCTGGTGCTGTCGGTCATTTCCTCATTGAAGGCCTTCGATATCGTTTACGGCCTGACCGGTGGCGGGCCGGCGCAATCGACCCAAATGCTGGCGCTTTGGGCCTTCACGCAGGCCATGCAGATCTTCGATTTCGGCCGCGGTGCTGCGATCTCCGTCGTCCTGCTGCTCATCACCATCGCCATCGTCATCCCGTATCTGCGCTGGACGCAGAAGCATGAGGAGGCCGAACAATGACGGCAACATCGGCCACATCCATTTCGGACGACTTCGAGACCATCATACCGGCAAAGCGCAAGCGGGACCCTGTTCTGATCGGCCTATGGATCGCACTGCTGGTCGTCGCCGCGATCTGGCTTGCACCTTTCGTCTTCATCGTCTTCACCTCGCTGAAGACACAGGCCGATGTGACATCGACCGGTGCCTTCATGCCGCCGCTCGATCCGGCCTTTGAAAATTATTCGAGCGCCTGGGGGCGCGGCAATTTCGCCAATGCCTTCCTGAACAGCACCATCATCACTGTGATCAAGGTGCCGCTCGGTCTCATCCTCTCGGCGATGGCCGCCTATGCACTCGCCAAGATCCGGCTGCGGTTCAGCAAGTTGCTGCTGCTCCTCGTCGTTTTCGGCACGATGATCCCGTTTCAGGTCATGCTGGCGCCGCTGTTCACGCTGGTCAATTCACTCGGGCTCATCGACACCTACCCGGGCGTGATCCTGCCCTATATCGCCTTCGGCGTGCCTTATCAGGTCTTCATTCTCCACGGCTTCTTCAAAGGCATCCCGAAGGAGCTGTCGGAAGCCGCCCTGATCGACGGCGCAAGCCATTTCACCATTTTCCGCCGGATATTCTTGCCCGTCTGCCTGCCAGTGCTCGCCGCACTGCTGATCCTGGACTTCGTCTCGACATGGAATGAATTCGCCATGGCGCTCGTGCTACTGCAGGACCAGCATATGTGGACGCTGCCGCTCGGACTCATGTCCTTCCAGGGGCAGTTTTCCAATGATTACGGGCAGTTGAACGCAGCGATCGTCATGACCGTGTTGCCGGCCACCATCGTTTATCTGATCTTCCAGCGCTACTTCGTCTCCGGTCTCACTTCCGGCGCGGTCAAGGGCTGAGCGGTCGCTCCATCCATACATCTTCCGAGGAGAATATCATGTCCAACGCGTCCGTCGAAAAATGGGGCGTCTTCGAAGCGGCCTTCAACGGTCCTTCGAGCGGCAATCCCTATCTCGATGTGGCATTCGATGCCGTCTTCAGCCAGAACAGCCGCGAGATCCGCGTGCCCGGCTTCTACGATGGCGACGGCGTCTATCGCGTTCGCTTCATGCCGGACAATGAAGGCGATTGGTCGTTCCGCACGCGCTCGAAGACATCGGAACTGGACGGCAAGACCGGTTCTTTCGTCGCGACCAAGCCATCCAAGGGTAACCACGGCCCCGTGCATGTCCATAACAAGTTCCACTTCGCCTATGCCGACGGCAAGCCTTTCCTGTCGTTCGGCACTACCTGTTATGCCTGGACGCACCAGCCGCTCGAGATGCAGGCGCAGACGCTCGAGACACTGAAGAAATCGCGTTTTAACAAGATCCGCATGGGCGTCTTCCCCAAGGACTATCCCTATAATGTCAACGAGCCGCTCTACGCCTGTTTCGAAAAGGGTCCGGACGGCAAGGAAGACTTCGATCGGCCGAACCCTGTTTCCTTTCGCCATTTCGAAAAGCAGGTCGCAGCGCTCTGCGAACTCGGCATCGAGGCCGATATCATCATGTTTCACCCCTATGATCGCTGGGGTTACGCTGACATGTCGGCCGAGCAGGATTTCCGCTATGTCGCCTATCTCGCGGCGCGGCTTGCCGCCTATCGCAATGTCTGGTGGGCGCTTGCAAACGAATATGACTTTCTTCTCGACACCAAGCCGCTGCAGCAATGGGATCGCTATTTCCACATTCTCGAAGAGAACGATCCCTATGGCCGTCTGAAGTCGATCCACAACGGCGAGCCAACGATGAACTTCGATCATCGCAAGCCGTGGGTCACCCATACCTGCATCCAGAACTGGGACGTGAAGCGCACGCAGGAATGGCGCGAGGCCTATGGCAAGCCTGTTGTCAACGACGAGCCGGAATATGAAGGCAACATCATCCAGTCCTGGGGCAATCTGACGGCGCAGGAGCTGGTGCATCGCTTCTGGATCACCGTGACACGCGGCGGCTATGCCGGCCACGGCGAAACCTATTCGCATCCGGAAGACCTGATCTGGTGGGCAAAAGGCGGCGAGCTGCGCGGCGAGGCGTGGAAGCGCATCGGCTTCCTGCGTGACTTGCTGGAGCAGGATGTCGTCAACGGCCTCGAACCCATGTCCTCTTATGGCGAATGGCCATGGACGCGCGTTTCCGGTGCGCGCGACGGCGATGTCAGCTACATCTATCTCGGCGAGCACCAGCCGGTCATCTGGTCTACCGGCCTGCCGAAGGACGGGACCGACTATGACGTCGACATCATCGACACATGGGAGATGACGATCACACCTGCAAAGAAGGTGGAAGCGCCCATCCCGCATCCGACGCGCCATGGCGCAATCGTGCGCGGCGGCAAGGCGGATGCGGCCTTCGGCGTGGAACTGCCGGGCAAGCCATACCAGGCGTTGCGCATCCGCAAGAAGCATTGATCCAAGGGAAGAATGTCATGTCCGGATTGACCATCAAGAACGTCAGGAAGTCCTACGGCGCAATAAACATCATCCATGGCGTCGATGTGGAGATCTCGGACGGCGAATTCGTCATTCTCGTCGGCCCATCTGGCTGCGGCAAGTCAACGCTGCTGCGGATGATTGCAGGGCTGGAAGACATCACCGGCGGTGAGATCTCCATCGCCGGACGGGTCGTCAACGATCTGCCACCGAAAGATCGCGACATCGCCATGGTGTTCCAGAACTACGCGCTCTATCCGCAAATGACGGTAGCGCAGAACATGGGCTTTGCGCTGCAGCTTGCCGGGGCGAAGCGCGCCGAAATCGATCAGAAGGTCGGCGAAGCCGCCAAGATCTTGGGCCTCCAGCCATTATTGGATCGCAAGCCCGCTCAGCTTTCCGGCGGCCAGCGCCAGCGCGTCGCCATGGGCCGGGCCATCGTACGCGACCCCAAGGTCTTCCTCTTCGATGAACCGCTTTCCAATCTCGATGCCAAGCTGCGCGTGAAGATGCGGGCCGAAATCAAGGCGCTGCATCAGCGCCTGAAGACGACGATCGTTTACGTGACGCATGATCAGATCGAGGCCATGACCATGGCCGACAAGATCGTCGTGCTGCAGGGCGGGAAGGTGGAGCAGGTCGGCTCGCCGCTCGAGCTTTACGACCGCCCGAGAAATGTCTTTGTCGCTGGCTTCCTCGGCTCACCAGCCATGAATTTTCTCGAAGGCAAGATCACGGGCGGTGCATCGCCGGAGTTGGTCCTACCAACCGGCACACGCATCCAACTCGCCAACGCTCCGGCTCAATCGGAGGATCGGGAGGTTTTTCTCGGCATACGTCCGGAAGATATTTCCTTCGCATCGGAGGCTGGCGTTACCGCAACCGTGACCGTCGTCGAACCCACTGGCTCGGAAACGCACGTGGCGCTTGAGTTGGAAGGCAAGGAATTGACGTGGGTGATGCGGGAGCGCGCCGAACTCGCACCGGGGCAAACGATTCAGATATCGCTCAAGACGCCAAACCTGCACTTCTTCGACAGGGCCAGCCAGCAACGACTGTAGGAAACAGCGCCTGGCGGACCTAAATCACTCAGCTGCGCGCCTTTGGGTGCCATTCATGACCGAAAAAACGCGTTTGACGAAGGCATCGCCGTCGAACTGCCGCGCAGCTCCCTCGGTCACATGATCAGGGCGATCGAATATGAACGTCTCGATGTTGACGACCGGCAAGTTCAATCGCGTCCGCACGTCCCCGATCATCGCGGTATGCGTCACCACCAGGTGACAGCCGGTTGGATCGAACCATTCCTGAAGACCGGTTGTCGGTATGGCTGCGACCGTCAATCCCTGTTGCGACAAAAGCGAACTGATGCGCGAGGCAATCTGCCGATTATCCAGACAGATCAGCACATCGGTCTGCGAAGGGGACGGCGCATGGTTAGCCAGCATCAAACAACCTCTCGTTCACTCACATGCCCGAATATAATGATTCGGCAGGTAACGGGGTGTTATAAGTTGTTACATTTTGTTTCAAAATTAAGGCAGTTCCCACAGCCATATCGCAGCGACGGAACTTCACCTATCACTTAAGACATCCAAGGTACTGCATTGACACCATGAATTTTATCGGCAAACCGCAAAAATGTCTGGAGTGATAACGCGGCTAAAGTCGACAATCCCAATGATCTCACAGAAGCGAGCAATAGCGCAGCGCGTCGTAAATCGCGGCATGGATATTGCGGCTTGCGATCGCATCACCGATGCGGATCAGATCGAACGAACCGGCCTCGTTCTTGACGGGCAGCGGCGATCGCCTGGCGATCAATGCGGGATAGTCGACAGCACCGAGATTGCGCGATAAAGCCTTTAGCTCAAGGTAAAGTTCATCATTCGCCACGGTGCCATGCTCGACGACGACCTGGGACACCCGCCGCTCCCATTGCGTCTCCTCCGAGAAATCGGACCCCAGAACCGCAACGAGTGCATTGCCGTCGCGGCGCACCGATTTCAGGCGCGTATTGATGGTGACCCGGACATTCTTCTCGGCGAAGGTCTTGGCATAGGGCACATGGTTCATGCCGCCCATCTCGGGGGCGAAGAAGCGCTCCGGCGAGACGAGTTCCAGTTCGGCGCCGCCATTGGCAATGACTTCTGCCGCCGACATGCCCGGATGTCCGCCATTGTCATCATAGAGCAAGACCTGGCCCTCGGTCTTTACCGCGCCGGCCAAAATATCCCAGGATGAGGTGACGAGGCTGTCGCCGCTCTCCAGCTCGGGAGATTGCGCGATACCGCCCGTCGCCACGACGACGAGATCAGGCTCGAACGCCATTACATCGTCAGCTCCCGCATAGACGTCGTAGTGGATCGTGACGCCCAACCGCTCCAGCTCCGCAAGCCGCCAGTCGATGATGCCGATCATCTCCTTGCGGCGCGGGTTGCGAGTGAGCAGATTCACTTGCCCGCCGGCCTTGCTGCCCGCCTCCAGCACGTTGACCTCATGGCCGCGCTCGGCCAGCACGCGCGCCGCCTCCAGGCCCGCAGGGCCGGCACCGATGACGACGGCCTTGCGTGATGTTGCTGCCCGCTCGATCCGATGCGGCATTTCGGCCTCGCGGCCGGTCGCCGCGTTGTGAATACAGAGCGCCTCTCCGCCCTCATAGATGCGGTCGAGACAGTAGGTTGCGCCGACGCAGGGACGGATATTAGCCTCCTGCCCGGACATTACCTTGTTGACGATATGCGGATCGGCGATATGGGCGCGCGTCATGCCGACCATATCGAGCTTGCCTTCCGCGATCGCATGACGCGCCGTCGCGACATCGCTGATGCGGGCGGCGTGGAAGACGGGGAATTTTGTCGCAGCCCTCACCTCACCGGCAAAATCGAGATGCGGTGCCGAGGCCATGCCCTGGATCGGAATGACATTGTTGAGCGCCGCGTCGCTGTCGATATGGCCACGGATGATATTGAGGAAATCGATGTTTCCCGACGCAACCAGCCGCCTGGCGATCTCGACGCCTTCTTCCCGCGAAAGCCCCTTCTCCCAGTCCTCGTCTGCCACCATGCGCATGCCGACGATGAACTCCGGGCCGACCGCCTTGCGAATGGCCTCGGTCACCATCATCGAGAACCGCATACGGTTTTCAAGCGAACCGCCGAATTCGTCGTCACGCCTGTTCGTTGCCGGTGACCAGAAGCCGTCGGTCAGATGGCCATAGGCCTCGATCTCGATACCGTCCAGGCCGGCTGCCTGCATGCGTTGCGCCGCCGCGGCAAAGTCGCCAATGATCCGTTCGATATCCCAGTCTTCAGCTGCCTTCGGAAAGGCGCGATGCGCCGGCTCGCGGATTGGCGACGGCGCCAGCACGGGCAGCCAGTCACCTTTGTTCCAGCCGGTGCGACGACCGAGGTGGGTCAGCTGGATCATGACAGCAGCCCCGAACTCGTGACAGTCGTCGGCAAGCTTCTTCAGCCAGGGCACGATCTCATCGCGATAGGCATGCAGATTCCCGAAGGCCGGCGGCGAATCCGCCGAGACGATCGCCGAGCCCGCCGTCATGGTCAGCGCGATACCGCCCTTAGCCTTCTCGCGGTGATAGAGCCTGTAGCGATCCGTCGGCATGCCGCCTTCCGAATAGGCCGGCTCATGCGCCGTCGACATGATGCGGTTCTTCAGTGTCAGGTGCTTGAGCTGATAGGGCTGGAGCAAGGGATCGTTGGAGGTCATGTCGCTTTCATCGCTTTTATGAAGTCGAGGCTCGAACCGCTATCTTTGCTGAGACAAGAGGTTATGGCTATAGCCCATTGACGGGTGCACGACGGCGGCGGCTATGCCGCAGATCGATCGCGGTGTGCCAGACGATCGTTGCGAAGATGATCGCCCCACCGATAAAGGTGGCAACCGGCGGCATCTCCGAGAAGAAGAGCCATACCCAGAATGGCGTCAGCACGATTTCCATCGAACTGATAAGTGCCGCGTCGGCTGCAGGCATCTTTCTCGAACCGAACAGGAAGAGGACAAAAGCGAGCGCGAAATTCGTCGCCCCGAAAGCGGCGAGCAGAAGCCAGTTGTGAATGTCCACCGAGCTTGTCGAGGCAAAGGGCACGAAGACGACGAATGTCAAAAGCCCGCTGACGACACTCGACGGCAGGATCGGAATGCTGGGGTCCATGCGCGGAATGACGATGATGAGGGCGAAGGTGACTGTCATGCCGAGCGCTAGCAGATCGCCGACGCCCGTACCGCCGCCGATCGATGAGGCAACGATGACCGCCACGCCGACGAGGCAGATGCCGCCAGCGATCAAGGTCCGCTTCGCGACCCGCTCCTTCAGCATGGTCCAGCTGAGGAAGGCGGCGATGAACGGTGCGGTCGCGTAGATCATGGTCACATTGGCGACCGTCGTCATATAGAGCGCGCCGATGAAGCAGGCCTGGCTGATCGTCTGGCAGACCAGCATCGCCAGCCCGGCGGGATGAAAGATCGATGCCCATTGCCGCCTGGAGAACCCGCCTTCGAGGAAAAAGCTGGGAACCAGCAGGAACAAGCCGCCGAACAGCGATCGCCAGGCGATCGCCGTCCATATGTCCGTGGTCAGAAGGCGCGCGTAGATGCCGCTGCAGCTCCACGCAAGCATTGCTGTGGCCACGAGTATGACGCCCCTCTCATAATCGCTGGCAAAAGCGGAGCGGGTCGGAAACTGGAATGTCATGTATGGACTCAAAGAATGAGCAGAAGGAACGCCCTTGTGTGCGCCGATATTTGACATCAGGCAAACGAATAGTAGAGATAGTAGCTATCAGAAATATTTGTGACCCGAATGCGCGACCCCATTGAGAGCGACCTGCTGCGGACGTTCCTCGTCATCACCGAGACGTCCAATTTTTCCACGGCCGCTCAAAGGATCGGCCGCACGCAATCGGCGGTCAGCGCCCAGATCAAGCGGCTCGAGGATACGATCGGCGAAACGCTTTTCGAGAGAAGTGCCCGGGGCGCCGTTCTTACCCGCGCCGGCACTCAATTACTTCCCTACGCGCAACGCGTGATCGAACTTCTGAACGAGGCGGCGGCGAATATCCGCACGAAGCCCCTGGATGGGCCGGTCCGAATCGGGATTCCCGAGGAATACAGCCAGACCATTCTTCCGGCCGCCTTGGCCGCGTTCGCAGTCAGGCATCCGGCAGTCGAAGTCACGGTCTCCTGCGATTACACGGCACATAATCTGGCCGCGCTGGAAAAAGACGAACTGGACCTCGCCGTCGTTTTCGATTGGAACAACCAGAGCAAAGGCGAAGTTCTCTGTGTGGACCCAACTGTCTGGGTGACATCATTGGTGCATCGTGTGCATGAGGCGACCCCAATGCCAATCGCTGTCTATCGGGATTCGACATGGTGTCGCGATTTCGCTCTGAAATCATTGGAGCAAATCGGGCGGCGTTATCGTATCGCCTTTATAGCCGATACAAGCTCGGGCTTGAAGAACGCCGTCTCCGCCGGGCTTGCCGTGACCACGCTGTCGCGCAGCAATATTCCGCATGGCTGTCGTGAACTGACGGGTGATGACGGTTTCCCGCCGGTCGATTCCTCCCGCGTCGTGCTTCGACGCAATCCCTATCATTCGAGCGAAGCGATCCGGGAACTGGCAGAGATGGTGCGCGAGGCCTTTCGTCCTATGTCGGCTCTGCTGCAGCCGTAATGCGCCGGCGCAACCTGCGGCGCGTGCCGGACGGGCTTTCCGAGAAGCTGGCACGGTAACTGCGCGAAAAGGCTGATGCCGAATTGAAGCCGGTCATGGCGGCAATCTCGGCAAAGGAGGCTTTCGTCTCGATGACCTTGCGCCGCGCCGCATTGAGCCTCAGCGCCAGATAATGCACATGCGGCGGCGCTCCAATACTCTCTTGAAAGAGCGCCTGCAGATGGCGCGCACTGACACCGACGCGGCGGGCGAGACGCGTGAGAACCAGCGGCTGCTCGATATGGTCCTCCATCAGGTGGATGGCTTGAGCAACTCGCGGATCGCGCATGCGCAGGCCAGCCGTCGATGGCGAAAGTTCTGCCACACTCTGCGTGCTTGCCGGCTCGTAGATGAACAGCCGACTAACTTCGAGCGCCAGTGAATAGCCCTGCCGCCGCCGGATGATTTCGAGCATAAGATCGACCGTCGGCAACGAGCCGGCGGTAGTGATCCGCTTGCCGTCGATCACGTAGCGATCCCTAACCGCGCGCACCTGCGGATAGGCGAGCGCGAAATCGTCGTAATCCTCCCAGTGGACGGCAGCGGAGACATTGTCCAACAAACTTGCTTCAGCCAGCAACCAGGTCCCTGATTCGACGCCGGCGACCATCGAGCGATGACGCGCGGTTTGAGACAATTGCATTTTCAGCGCCTGTGTGGCGCTGCGCCGCCAATTATAGCTGGCGAGCACGAAAAGCGGTGTCGCATCCGATGTCGGGCGAAAGCTGGCGCAGGCCGGCACCGGAATAAGGCTCGTCGTCTCAGCGGGAGAGCCATCCGGCGTGAAAAGGCGCCAGCGGTAGAGCTCGGCTCCGGAAATGCGGTTGGCCCCGCGCAACGGCTCGATCACCGACGCGATCAAAATCAGATTCGTCTCCGGAAGGATCAGGAGGTCGATGTCGAGCGTCTCATTAGCCGATGTCAGCATTCAGCAATCCTTCGAGAGTTCCGAAACTGTATTATACGCTTCCGATAATGCAAAGCATGTCGATGTCTCATGGCTCGTAATGTCCTCAATATGAGGGAGAACAAAAGATGCCTCTTGCGATGAATCGCGATGTCTTCATCACCTGTGCCGTAACCGGCGCCGGCGACACGGTTTCGAAATCCAGCCATGTTCCGATCACTCCCAAGCAGATCGCCGACTCCGCGATCGACGCCGCCAAGGCTGGGGCGGCAGTGGTTCACTGCCATGTCCGCGATCCGGAAACGGGCGCTGCCAGCCGCCGCAACGAGCTCTACAGGGAAGTCACGGACCGCATCCGTTCGGCAGACGTCGATGTCGTGCTGAACCTGACCGCCGGCATGGGCGGCGACTTGATTTTCGGCGACGTCGAGAGCCCCCTACCCCTGAATGCCAAGGGCACCGATATGGCCGGCGCCACCGAGCGCGTTAGCCACGTCGCCGAATGCCTGCCGGAAATCTGCACGCTCGATTGCGGCACGATGAACTTCAATCTTGGCGACTACGTCATGACCAACACGCCTTCGATGCTGAGGGCCATGGCGAAGAAGATGACCGATCTCGGCGTGCGCCCGGAGATCGAGGCCTTCGATACCGGTCATCTCTGGTTTGCCAAGCAGCTTGCCGAGGAGGGCTTGATCGAGGATCCGGTCCTCATCCAGCTCTGCATGGGCATCCCCTGGGGGGCGCCCGATGACCTCAACACCTTTATGGCGATGGTCAATAACGTTCCCAAAAGCTGGACCTTCTCGGCCTTTTCCATCGGTCGCAACGCCATGGCCTATCCGGCGGCGGCGATCCTTGCCGGCGGCAATGTCCGCGTCGGGCTGGAAGACAATCTCTATGCCGGAAAGGGCATGCTCGCGACCAATGCGCAGCTCGTCGAAAAGGCGGTGCAAGTGGTCGAAGGCATGGGCGCACGCATCATCGGCCCCGAAGATGTTCGCAAGAAGCTGAAACTGACGAAGCGCTGAGGCCCCGATGACCAAGATCAACAAGGCGGCCTGCATTGGCGGCGGCGTCATCGGCGGCGGATGGATCGCCCGCTTCCTGCTGGCTGGCATCGATGTCGATGTCTACGACCCGCATCCGGAGGCGAAACGCATTGTCGGCGAAGTTCTGGCGAATGCGGAAAAAGCCTATGCAATGCTGACCGGTGCTCCGCTTCCGCCGCGCGGCAAGCTCACATTCAGGGACACGCTGGAATCCGCCGTTGATGGCGCCGACTGGATCCAGGAAAGCGTGCCCGAGCGGCTGGACCTCAAACGCAACGTGCTGACGCAGATCGATGCCGCGGCAAAGCCAGATGCGCTGATCGGTTCTTCCACATCGGGGCTGCTACCAACCGACCTGCAACGCGACGTGCGCCATCCCGAGCGCCTGTTCGTCGCCCATCCCTATAATCCCGTCTATCTCCTGCCACTCGTCGAGATCGTCGGCGGAGAAAAGACCAGCGCGGCGACGATCCAGGCGGCAATGGAGCGCTTGCCGCCCATCGGCATGAAGGGTGTTCATATCGCTAAGGAGATCGAGGCCTTCGTCGGCGATCGCCTGCTGGAGGCGCTGTGGCGCGAGGCGCTGTGGCTGATCAAGGACGACATCTGCACTGTCGAGACGCTTGATGATGTCATCCGTTACTCCTTCGGCCTGCGCTGGGCCCAGATGGGCCTGTTCCAGACCTATCGCATCGCCGGCGGCGAAGCGGGCATGCGGCACTTCCTGGCCCAGTTCGGCCCTGCCCTGCAGTGGAACTGGACGAAGCTGATGGATGTCGTCGATCTCGACGATGCCCTTGTCGAAAAGATCGGCCAGCAGTCGGACGAACAGGCGGATGGTCTATCGATCCGCGAACTCGAGCGTATCCGCGACGAGAACCTCGTCGGCATCCTTCAAAGCCTGAAGGGAAGCCATGGCGGCAAGGGCTGGGGCGCCGGCAAGCTGCTGAAGGATTTCGAGCAGCAGCTTTGGGCCGCAGGTGGCGGAGCGAAGCAGGGGCTGGACGTTACAAAGCCGCTGCGCCTGATCGACACCAAGGTCAGCCCGGCATGGGTCGACTATAACGGCCATATGACCGAGCATCGCTATCTGCAAGTCTTCGGCGACACGTCGGATGCTCTGCTGCGACTGATCGGCGTCGATCTCGATTATGTGGAACGCGGCCACAGCTACTATACGGTGGAGACCCATATCCGCCATCTTGGCGAGGCCAAGCTCGGACAGGCCATCCATTCGACGGCGCAGATCCTCGCATCTGACGAAAAGCGACTGCATGTCTTCCATGCGCTGCACGACAGCGCGAACGGCGATGTGATCGCCACCGCAGAACAAATGCTGCTGCATGTCGACGCGAAAGCAGGCAAAGCCGTCGCCGCACCGGAGGAGGTGCTGGCGAAGCTCAGGCCGATTTCTGCCGCACACGCAGCCTTGGCCACGTCGGAAGGAGCCGGCCGTCATGTGGGACAAAAACGCTAGGAGGAAGCGATCGTGAATTTCGGGCTCAGCGAAGAACAGGAGATGATCGTCAAGACGGTCAGGGACTTCGTCGAGACGGAGATCTATCCGCATGAAAACGAGGTCGAGCGTACCGGCATCGTGCCGCCTGAAATCGGAGACGAGATCAGGCGCAAATGTATCGAACTCGGCTTCTATGCCTGCAATTTTCCCGAGGAAATCGGCGGCGCCGGGCTCGATCACCTAACCTTTACGCTCGTCGAACGCGAGCTCGGCCGTGGCTCGATGGGTCTCACCGTCTTCTTCGGACGCCCTTCCGGCATCCTGATGGCCTGCGAGGGTGAGCAGCGCGAGCGCTATCTTTTGCCTGCGGTGCGTGGCGAGAAAATCGATGCGCTCGCGATCACCGAGCCGGATGCCGGCTCGGACATGCGCGGCATGAAATGCACAGCAAGGCAGGATGGTGACGATTTCGTGCTCAACGGCACGAAGCATTTCATTTCGCACGCCGATGTCGCCGATTTCGTCATCGTCTTTGCCGCAACCGGCGAAGAGGACACGCATCGGGGCGTCAAGAAGAAGATCACGGCCTTCCTAGTCGATCGCGGCACGCCGGGCTTTGACGTCCTTAGGGGTTATGACTCGGTTTCCCATCGCGGCTATCACAACTCCATCCTGAACTTCACCGACTGCCGCCTGCCGAAATCGCAGGTACTCGGAGAGGTGCATAGCGGCTTCGATCTTGCCAATCAGTGGCTTTACGGGACGCGCCTGACGGTCGCCGCCACCTGCGTCGGCAGGGCACGCCGCGTCTTCGATCTCGCCCTGCCCTATGCGGCTGAGCGCAAACAATTCGGCAAGCCGATCGGCGCCAATCAGGGTGTCTCGTTCAAGCTTGCCGACATGATCACCGAGATCGACGCGGCCGATCTGCTCACGCTGTCAGCCGCCTGGAAGCTCGATGCCGGCATCCCGGCCAATCGCGAGATCGCGTCCGCCAAGCTCTATGCCTCGGAAATGCTCGCCCGTGTCACCGACCAGGCGATCCAGATCTTCGGCGGCATGGGACTGATGGACGACCTGCCGCTTGCCCGCTTCTGGCGCGACGCCCGCGTCGAGCGCATCTGGGACGGCACCTCGGAAATCCAGCGGCACATCATCAGCCGCGACCTGCTCCGGCCGTTCGGAGCATGAAGTCATGACACCGCGCTCGCTCGATCGCCTCATTCGCCCCAGAACGATCGCCGTCTTCGGCGGCAGAGAGGCGCGGCGTGTCATCGAGCAATGCGACCGCATGGGGTTCGCCGGCGAAATCTGGCCGGTGCATCCGACACAGGAAAGCGTGCTCGGCCGCCGCTGCTACCGGTCGGTTGCCAGCCTGCCTGACGCGCCGGACGCCGCCTTCGTCGGCGTCAACCGGACGCTCACCGTCGAGATTGTTCGTGATCTCGCAGCCAGAGGCGCCGGCGGCGCCGTCTGCTACGCTTCCGGCTTCAGCGAGGCCGTGGCGGAACTGGCTGATGGCGCGGACTTGCAGCGCGCGCTGGTCGAAGCGGCAGGTAGCATGCCGATCGTCGGCCCGAACTGCTATGGCATGATCAACGGCCTGGACGGCGCCCTGCTCTGGCCCGATCAGCACGGCATCGTCAGAACCGAGCGCGGCGTCGCGATCCTCACGCAATCCTCCAATATCGCCATCAATCTCAGCATGCAGAGAAGGGGCCTGCCCATCAGCTATCTGATGACGGCGGGCAACCAGGCGCAGACCGGCCTCTCGGATCTCGCCCGCGCCGTCCTTGAAGACCGGCGTGTCACGGCTGTGGGACTGCATATCGAAGGCTTCGGTGATATCAGGGCACTGGAAGCCCTCGCCATGCGCGCCAGAGAGCTGAGGAAGCCCGTTATTGCGCTGAAGGTCGGAAAATCCGAACAGGCGCAGCGCGCCACCGTCTCGCATACGGCCTCGCTTGCCGGCAGCGACGCGGTGGCAGACGCCGTTCTCGATCGCCTCGGCATCGGCCGCGTCGCGACTTTGCCGGAACTCATCGAAACGCTGAAACTCCTGCATGTTGCCGGCCCACTCGAAAGCAACGCCATCTCCTCGATGAGCTGTTCGGGCGGCGAGGCATCGCTGATGGCCGATGCTGCCGTCGGCCGCAATGTCGAATTTCGCGCGTTGAAAGCCGAACAGCTTCCTGCCCTGCGCGCAACCCTTGGCCCGATGGTAACGCTCTCCAACCCCCTCGATTACCACACCTTCGTCTGGGGCGATCTGGCCCGACAGACGGAGGCTTTCAGCGCCATGTTCGCGGGCGGCTATGCCCTCAATCTGCTCGTGCTTGATTTCCCGCGTGAGGATCGCTGTGATGGCGCCGACTGGATGATTACGGTCTCGGCCGTTGCCGCGGCCGCGAAGCAGACGGGGGCCAGCGCCGGCATTCTGGCGACGCTGCCGGAAAACATGCCGGAAGCGATCGCTGAGCAGTTGATCCAAGCCGGCATCGTGCCGCTCTGCGGCATCAGCGAAGCGTTGGCGGCGGCGGATGTTGCCAGCGGGATTGCCGATGCCTGGAGAAAGCCGCAACCATTGCCGCTTCTCAGCACACGGACGGAGACAGGTGAAATCGAGACCTTGAGCGAGGCCGAGGCCAAGGCCGAACTTGCAGCCTTTGGCCTCGCCACGCCGCGCGGCGAGACAGCATCCACGCCAAGCGAGGCGGCCGAGTGCGCGGAACAACTCGGATTCCCGGTCGCACTCAAGGCGCTCGGTGTCGAGCACAAGTCCGAGGTTGGCGCGGTCAAGCTCAACCTATGGGATAAGAACGCAGTCGGAGATGCGGCCGACGGCATGGCTGGTGTCGCACACGGATTCCTTATCGAGCGGATGATCGATTGCCCTATCGCGGAGCTGATCGTCGGCGCGGTCCGCGATCCGGTCGTCGGCTTGACCCTGACAGTCGGCGCGGGCGGAATCCTCGTGGAATTGCTTGAGGATTCCGTCGTTTTGCCGCTCCCCGTGACGAAAGCCGAGGTTCTTGAGCGGATTTCGCGGCTGAAGGTTCGCAAATTGATCGAAGGCTATCGCGGTGGCGCGGCAAGCAACCTGGAGATTGTAGCCGACGCCGTCCTATCAGCGGCAGAATATGTCGTAACGAACGCCGCACATCTTGAAGAACTAGACATTAATCCATTGATGGTCCTAGCAGAATCCCGAGGCGTTGTTGCTGCGGATGCCCTTATCCGACGAAGGAGGTAGCGGAAGTTGCAAGACCCCATTCGAACCCGCTCCGAAGACGGCATCCTCGAGGTCATCATCGACCGGCCCAAGGCCAATTCCATCGATCTCGCGACCAGCCGCAAGATGGGGTTGATCTTTCGCGACTTTCGCGACAACCCGGATCTGCGCGTCGCCATCGTCACCGGCGCCGGCGAAAAATTCTTTTCCGCCGGCTGGGATTTGAAGGCCGCGGCCGCCGGCGATGCTGTTGACGGCGACTATGGCGTCGGCGGTTTCGGCGGCATGCAGGAACTCCGCGACCTCAACAAGCCGATCATCTGCGCCGTCAACGGCATCTGTTGCGGCGGCGGGCTGGAGATTGCGCTCTCCACCGATCTGATCATCGCCGCCCCGCATGCGACCTTCGCGTTGCCCGAGATCCGCTCCGGCACCGTCGCCGACGCGGCATCGATCAAGCTGCCGAAGCGCATTCCCTATCATATCGCCATGGACATGCTGCTGACCGGCCGCTGGCTCAATGTCGAAGAGGCGCATCGCTGGGGCTTCCTCAACGAGATCGTCATCGCCGACAAGCTGATGGACAGGGCCTGGGAACTCGCCCGCCTGCTCGCAAGCGGGCCGCCGCTGGTCTACGCGGCGATCAAGGAAATCGTTCGCGAAGCGGAGGGTTCGACGTTTCAGACTGCCATGAACAAGATCACCAAACGGCAGTTCGCAACCGTCGACCTCCTCTATTCGAGCGAAGATCAATTGGAAGGCGCACGGGCTTTTGCCGAGAAGCGAGCCCCCATCTGGAAAGGAAGGTAGAGGCGGCGGCAACCGCTGAATTTCCCGCATGCTCGCGGGCGACAGGCTTCAGGCGGAAGAGGAACCGTGACCTGAAGTGGCTTGCTCGATAGCTTTGTCAACACGGCAAGAAGAAGGAACAGGGGAATGAACGACTATACGAAATATCTTGCAAGCCGCGTCACCGCGGGTGGTCTCAGCCGCCGCGAATTCATGGGACGCGCAATGGCAGCGGGCGTGACTTTGACGCTCGCCGACAAACTTTTTACCGAAAGTGCAATGGCGGCCGAACCGAAGCGCGGCGGCCATCTGAAGCTTGGTCTTGAAGGCGGCGCTGCAACCGATTCGAAAGATCCGGCAAAATTCCTGTCGCAGGTCATGTTCTGCATCGGCCGCTGCTGGGGTGACATGCTGGTGGAATCCCATCCGCTCACGGGTGCCGCCGTTCCGTCGCTCGCAGAATCCTGGGAGCCGTCGAAAGATGCCGCAACCTGGACCTTCAAGATCCGCAAGGGCGTCAAGTTTCACAACGGCAAGGAACTGACGATCGACGACGTGGTCGCCACGCTCAAGCGCCATACCGATGCGAAATCGGAATCGGGCGCGCTGGGCGTCGTGAAGTCGATCAAGGAGATCAAGGCCGATGGCGACAACCTCGTCCTGACGCTGACCGAGGGCAACGCCGACTTGCCGTTGCTCCTGACCGACTACCACCTCGTAATCCAGCCGAATGGCGGTTATGACGATCCCCTCGCCTCGATCGGCACCGGTCCCTACAAGCAGCTCAGCTTCGAGCCCGGCGTGCGCGCCACGTTCGAGCGCAACAAGGACGACTGGCGTACCGACCGCGGTTTCGTCGACAGCATCGAAATCATCTGCATGAACGATGCCACAGCCCGCATCGCGGCGCTTTCGTCCGGTCAGGTCCATTACATCAACCGCGTCGACCCGAAGACTGTGGATCTTCTGAAACGTGCGCCGAACGTCGAGATCCTGGCTACCGCCGGCCGCGGTCACTACGTCTTCATCATGCATTGTGACAAGGCACCATTCGACAACAACGACCTGCGTCTGGCGCTGAAATACGCCATGGATCGCGAGACCATGGTCAAGAAGATCCTCGGCGGCTACGGCAAGGTCGGTAACGACTTCCCGATCAACAGCACCTATGCGCTCTTCCCCGAAGGGATCGAGCAGCGCAAGTACGATCCCGACAAGGCCGCCTTCCATTACAAGAAGTCCGGCCATAGCGGCTCGGTATTGCTGCGCACCTCCGAAGTCGCCTTCCCCGGCGCCGTCGATGCGGCCGTTCTTTATCAGGAAAGCTGCAAGAAGGCCGGCATCAACATCGAGGTCAAGCGCGAGCCGGGCGACGGCTACTGGACGAATGTCTGGAACGTCCAGCCCTTCTCCACCTCCTACTGGGGCGGCCGACCGACGCAGGACCAGATGTATTCCACCGCCTACCTGTCGACAGCGGACTGGAACGACACGCGCTTCAAGCGACCCGACTTCGACAAGCTTCTGCTTCAGGCCCGCTCCGAACTGGACGAAGCCAAGCGCAAGGAGCTCTACCGCACCATGGCAATGATGGTGCGCGATGAAGGCGGCGTCATCCTGCCGATGTTCAACGATTTCGTGAACGCCTCCACCAAGCAGGTGAAGGGTTACGTTCACGATATCGGCAACGACATGTCGAACGGCTACGTGGCGACCCGCGTCTGGCTCGACGCCTGAAGCGGACGAGAACGCCCTCATCTCCAACGCAGCCGGGACCGCGAAAACTTTTCGCGGTCCTCCCGACGTTTCAAGCAATTTCAGGAAAATGCGCAGCTGTTTTCCGTTCGGAATTGCGTAAAACAACAAGAGAGAGCGGCACAGCGATTCCTGTAAAACATGGAACCGCTCTCAGTGCGAGGCATCGGCCATGTCCAATTCACCTCCCGGAACCGTTCTGCCGGGGCTGAGGTTCAAGCAGCGCTTTCCGCTGCTGGCCCTCATTATCGAGCGTTGTGTGCTCAGTATCATTCTGCTGTTTGCGGTCTCGGTCCTCATCTTCGGCGGGCTCGAAGCCCTGCCCGGCGATTTTGCAACCACTTATCTTGGCCAATCGGCAACGCCGCAGGCCGTCGCCAATATCCGCGAAGAGCTTGGCCTCAACCGGCCCGTGGTTACCCGCTATGTGCAATGGCTCGGCAATGCCGTCCAGGGTGATTTCGGCACCTCCTGGGCCAGCAAGAATTCCGTCGGCGAGCAGATCGGCAAGCGGCTCGGCAACTCCCTGTTTCTCGCCGGCTTTGCCGCGTTGATTTCAGTGCCGCTGGCGGTCTGCCTGGGCATGCTGGCGGTCCATTTCAGGAACCGATTGCCTGATAAGATCATCAATGTCATCTCGCTGGCCGCGATTTCGCTGCCGGAATTCTTCATCGGCTATCTCCTCATCATGTTCTTCTCGGTGAAATTCGGCGTTGCGACCTTTCCGGCGACGGTTTTCGACGGCATGGGCTTCGTCGAGCGGCTGAAGGCCATCGCGCTGCCAACCGCAACGCTTGTTCTGGTCGTGCTTGCGCACATGATGCGCATGACGCGTGCGGCCATCCTTTCCGTGATGTCCTCGGCCTATATGGAAACAGCGGAGCTGAAGGGCCTCTCCGCCTTCCGCGCCATCGTCAAGCACGCCGCCCCCAATGCGCTGGCACCGATCATCAACGTGATCGCGCTGAACCTTGCCTATCTCATCGTCGGCGTCGTCGTTGTCGAAGTCGTCTTCGTCTATCCCGGCATGGGCCAGTATATGGTCGACGCCGTGACGGTGCGCGACATGCCTGTCGTCCAGGCCTGCGGCCTGATCTTTGCCGCCGTCTACATCTTCCTCAACATGACGGCGGATATTCTCGCCATCGTCGCCAACCCCCGTCTGAGGCATCCGCGATGAGATTGAGAGATATCCCCATCACCGCCTGGATCGGCATGATCGGTATTCTAATTGCCTTCATCTGCGCGATCTTCGCACCCTGGATCGCCCCTTTCGGCGAGACGGAAGTCGTGGGCAATGTTTGGCAGCCGGCCGATGCGCAATATTTCTTCGGATTAGACAATCTCGGCCGCGATATCCTGTCGCGTCTGATCTACGGCACCCGCACGACGCTCTTCGTCGCGCTGGCGGCAACGATCATCTCCTTCTCGCTCGGCATTATCCTCAGCTTCACCGCCGCCGTCTCCCGTGGATGGATCGACACGGTCTTTTCGCGCTTCAACGATCTGATGATGTCGATCCCGACACTGATCTTCGCGCTCGTCGTGCTCGCCGTCCTACCGCAGAGCCTGATCGTGCTGATCCTTGTCATGGCCATTCTCGATTCCACCCGCGTCTACCGCCTCGGCCGCGCCGTGGCGCTCGATGTCGCTGTCATGGAATTCGTCGAAGCGGCCAAGCTGCGCGGCGAAGGCAGGATCTGGATCATCTTCCGCGAGATCCTGCCGAATACGCTGTCGCCGCTGCTGGCCGAGTTCGGGCTGCGCTTCGCCTTCTCGATCCTGTTTCTCTCCACCCTCTCCTTCCTCGGCCTCGGCATTCAGCCGCCGGCGGCCGACTGGGGCGGGATGGTCAAGGACAACAAGGACGGCATTATCTTCGGCATTTCCGCCGCGCTTGTGCCCGGCTCCGCCATCGCGGCGCTGGCAATCTGTGTCAATCTGGTGGTCGACTGGCTCTTAAGGCGCACCTCCAGCCTCAAGGGAGGGCGTGGCGATGCCTGAGCTTCTTTCCGTTCGCGGTCTCAAGATCGAGGCGACCAGCTATCCACCGGGCGAGCCGCCGAAGCGCGTCACCATCGTCGACGGCGTCTCCTTCGACCTCCAGAAAGGCAAGGTGCTCGGGCTGATCGGCGAGTCCGGCGCCGGCAAATCCACCATCGGCCTTTCCGCGCTTGCCTATGGCCGAGGCGGTGCGGAAATTACCGGCGGCCAGGTATTGCTCGATGGCGCAGACATCCTGCCGCTCGGCAAATCCGGCATCCGCAGGATTCGTGGCGCACGGGTCTGTTATGTCGCGCAATCGGCAGCGGCCGCCTTCAATCCGGCGCATCGGCTAGGCGATCAGGTGATCGAAGCAACTGTCAAGCATCGCCTGATGTCCAAGGAAGAAGCGAGAAAGCGCGCCCTCTATCTCTTCCGCGTGCTTGGCTTGCCCAATCCGGAAACCTTCGGGGACCGCTATCCGCATCAGGTCTCCGGCGGCCAGCTGCAACGCGCCATGACCGCCATGGCGCTCTGCTCCAATCCCGAACTGATCGTCTTCGACGAACCGACGACCGCGCTCGATGTCACTACGCAGATCGACGTGCTCGCGGCGATCAAGCATGCGATAGAGGAAACGCATACAGCCGCGCTTTACATCACCCATGACCTTGCCGTCGTGGCCCAGATTTCAGACGACATCATGGTGTTGAGGCATGGCAAGACGGTGGAATATGGCAGCGTCCAGCAGATCATCGAGGAGCCGCGGCAGGATTATACCCGCGCCCTCGTCAACGTCCGTCAGGAGGCCCGAGCGGAAGCCGCCGAGCAGACGAGCGCGCTTCTGAAAGTCGAGAATATCAGCGCGCAATATTCGAATGGTTTCAGAGTATTGCACGATGTTTCTCTACACGTTCCTAAAGGCCAGACATTGGCGGTGGTCGGCGAGTCCGGCTCCGGAAAATCGACGCTTGCGCGCGTGATTACCGGCCTCCTGCCGCCGAGCGATGGCCGGATTTCCTTCGACGGCAAGCCGTTGACGCCCGCCTTGAAAGACCGCTCGCGGCAGGAATTGCGGCGCATTCAGCTGATCTACCAGATGGCCGATACTGCCATGAACCCGCGCCAGACTGTGCGCGATATCATCGGCCGCCCGCTGACCTTCTATGACGGCCTCCGTGGCACAGCGAAAACAGCACGCGTGAAAGAGCTGCTGGATCAGATCGAGATGGGCAACGGCTTCATCGACCGTTACCCGGCCGAGCTTTCCGGCGGCCAGAAACAGCGCGTCGCCATCGCCAGAGCGCTTGCGGCCAAGCCCGAACTCATCCTTTGCGATGAGCCGACCTCGGCACTTGATCCGCTGGTTGCCGAAGGCATCCTGAAACTGCTCTTGAAGCTGCAGGAAGAGGCGCATCTCTCCTACGTCTTCATCACCCACGATATTGCCATCGTGCGCGCGATCGCCGACAGCGTCGCGGTGATGCATCGCGGTAAACTCGTCCGCTTCGGTCCGAAATCGCAAGCGCTGTCGCCGCCCTTCGACGATTACACCGACTTGCTGCTGAAATCCGTGCCGGAAATGGAGATCGGGTGGCTGGAGCGAGTGCTGACGACGCGGAAGATGGAGAGCGCCGGAAATTGAGAGCTAGATTATTTCAATCCCGTGACGTCAGCGCGTAAGGCGCGCGCTGATTTCGCGGGCAAGCGTACCGGCGTTGCGGCCGATAATCATGCTCTGGTGGTTGCCGGCAACATCGACCCAGTCGGCATGCGCGAGAAAGCGCCCCCATATGGTCTTGGGATCGCAATCGACCGGTGAGCCTTGCAGGCTGCGGTAGAAGGTCAAATCGCCGTCATAACGGTTTGGTTTATAAAGACCTTTCATGCGCAGAAGTTGTCTGGCAGCCGCATCATAAAGTGGCGGATAATCGCCCATCCATTGCGGCGCCAGTTCCGGATAATAGGCCGTGCGGGGGTCGGCGTAGCGAAAAGAAAGTGGTTTCAATTTCTTCGCGAGGAATTCCCGCCGCTCGATCATCGGCCTATGGGCCTGAGTTGATGTTCGATGGCGTGGTTGAGGATCGGTCTTCTTCAGATTCTTCTTTCGGGTACGAGCTCGTCTCCAGCGTTGCCACATGAAGCTGCCCCAGGTCAGCAGCGGCCATTCTTGCTCGCCCAAGGGGGTATCGAGCATGCCGAGGAACGCGATCTTTTGCCCTTGTGCCCTCAACGCACGCGCAAGTTCCAAGGCAAAAACACCGCCGAAAGAATAGCCGAGCAATCGATAGGGTCCTTCAATTCCCGCTGCCCGCAACGCTTTCAGCGTGCTTTGAACCTCGTCTTCCACTCTTGCCGAATGGTGACGATCGCGGTTGAAGGCCGTCAATGCCACGCCGAGAATTGGCCCCGAAAAGCGGATTTCCCTGATGAGCTGCTGCATTTCCAGGAAGCAGCTTGCTCCGCCAGCAAATAGCAGTAGGGGTGCACTACCTTCGCCGCGTCGGAGCTCTATGATTTTCGGCGAGACTGAGAGGTCTTCGTGATTGGAAATTGCAAGGCTGAGGGCATCAAGGGTGCGATGACGATAGAAGACATTGACATCAAGCTCCTCGCCGGTTTCGCTCCACAAATGCTTGATGAAATTCAAGACACGGTTGACTGAGATAGCTTCGGGAATGTCTGCGTCATGGCGCAAATCAACCTTTGCTTCTTGGCGAAATAGATCGCCGACATAGCTATGAGGGCTGGGATCTGCATCCGTTCTCGCAGAGAAAAGCATCTAACCGCCCCTGAATATCAAAGCATGTGCCGCCAACCTCAAGATTGACTACAATCTTATAAATCGACTCTTAATATATTCTGTAAAAGCACAACTTTCTATTGTATTCGAGAGTTTTCGCCCTTGAACGGCCGAAGACTAACCAAACCGGGCAATCGGCTCCTCAATATTCTGCCGGCACCGCATATACCTCTGCGGATGGATCGGCGAGGAATGAGCGGACCGTCGGCGGCAGCCGGCGTGACGATAATGGCAGGGGTCCGCAGCGCGACAGAAGTTCACGAAGGTCCGGCTCGGTGCCGACATGGCGCCAGATCATCCGCGACGCATAGGGGAGGTTTTCCTTTCGCCAGGAAACTCCCATTGTCGTCCCGCGCAGATAGACGCGCTGGTACTCGTCGAATGGCAGGAGAATCGTCTGTGACAATATGGGATTCGGGCCGACCACACGCTCGGTAATGAAGATCCGGTTTCGATAGAAAGCTGCCAAACCCACATATTTGGAAAACTGCTGGATGCCGTTTCCGGGGTCACGCAGGCGCTCCATCGATTTGACATGCACCAGCCCGCCCTGCTCGATAAGGCGGCTGCACGAACAGACAACCATTCCGGGCCAGGACGGCGAGCGATGATAGGTCTGGAAATAGCCGATATGGCGCCGGAGCGCGGTTAGATCGCCGGGGAACGCCTTTAACAATTCGGAACTTTGATTGAGGTCCAGGGCTGGTTTGCGAAGCCGCTCGCGAAAGAGCCTGGGAGCGAGACCAAAGTCGGCTGCGTCGAGATCGAAGTACTTGGCGATACGCGCGAGATTATGGGCAGACGGCCGCGTCTGACCATTGATATATCGGTTGAATTGTTGCCGGTTGATATCGATTGCACGGCACAGATGCGAAATGGAGCGCTGCGTTGCGCAGGCAATTTTAAGGTTCTCAACCAGGTGAGGCATCCGTAACTCCGTCTTGGAATGAACTAGCGTAAACTCGCTTAAAGATGCGTCAAGTCGCGAAATTGCGTGAAGCAGCCTGACCTCTACGTTTCCTCCCAACAACGTTGAAAAAGGGAACTGCAATGACGCGTGAAAAGGATCAATCTTCGCCTCTGAGCATCGGCCGCCGCCACTTCCTGGGCGGTGCCGTCGCACTGGGCGCTTTGCCTGCCCTCGCCTCCGGCCTCCTGATGCCGCGCGATGCCCGCGCGCAGGAAGCAAAACGTGGCGGCCATCTGAAGCTTGGCCTCAAGGGCGGCGCCACCGGCGATGCGCTCGATCCGGCGACCTATAGCGCCTCCGTCTTGTTCGTCATTGGCCGCCTCTGGGGCGACACACTTGTCGAATCCGATCCCAAAACCGGCGCTCCGCTGCCGTCGCTGGCAACCTCCTGGACGCCGTCAGCGGATGCATCCGTCTGGACCTTCAAGATCAGGAACGATGTGCAGTTTCACGACGGCAGCAAGATGACGGTCGCCGATATCGTCGCGACACTGAAGCGGCACGCGGACAAGAACTCGCAGTCGGGCGCTCTTGGGCTCATGGCCTCGATCACCGGTATCGAAGAAAAAGCGGGCGATCTTGTTCTGACGCTTTCCGAAGGCAATGCGGACCTGCCGCTCCTTCTCACCGACTATCACCTGATCATCCAGCCGAAGGGTGGCGTCGACAAGCCAGCGGCGGCCATCGGCACCGGCCCTTACATTCTGAAAAGCTTCGAACCGGGCGTTCGCGCAACCTTCGAGAAGAACGCTAGGGATTGGCGCTCCGACCGTGGCTTTGTCGACAGTGTCGAGATCCTCGTCATCAACGACAACACCGCCCGCATTGCAGCGCTTGCCTCCGGCCAGGTGCATTTCGTCAACAATGTCGATCCGAAGACCGTCCCGATGCTGCAGCGGGCACCGACCGTCGAGATCGTCCGCAATGCAGGCAAGGGCTTCTACTGCTTTCTGATGCATTGCGACACGGCGCCCTTCGACAATGCCGATCTGCGGCTTGCGCTGAAATATGCCATCGACCGCCAGTCTATCCTCGACAAGGTTCTGGGCGGCTATGGAACGATCGGCAACGACTATCCAGTCAACTCCAACTACGCGCTTGCGCCGACCGATATCGAGCAGCGGCCATATGATCCGGACAAGGCCGCCTTCCACTTCAAGAAATCGGGCCTCGATCGCCCCGTTCAGCTGCTCACCTCAGATGCAGCCTTTCCGGGCGCCGTGGATGCGGCGATCCTGTTCCAGCAGAGCGCGCGCAAGGCCGGCATCACGATCGACGTCAAGCGCGAACCGGAAGACGGCTACTGGACCAATGTCTGGAACAAGCAGCCCTTCTGCGCCTCCTTCTGGGGCGGTCGTCCGACGCAGGATTCGCGCTACTCAACCTCCTATCTCTCGACCGCGGAATGGAACGACACGCACTTCAAGCGTCCTGACTTCGACAAGTTGGTCCTGCAGGCTCGGTCCGAGCTCGATGAAGCCAAGCGCAAGGTGCTTTATCGACATCTGGCACTGATGGTGCGAGAAGATGGTGGCCTGATCCTGCCCGTCTTCAACGACTACATCATGGCCTCTGCGAAAACGCTGAAGGGATATGTCGACGACATCGGCAACGATATGTCCAACGGCTACATCGGCAGCCGTGTATGGTTTAATGCCTAATTCTCTTCTGGATATATGATCATGGCTGAGCGCAGCTTCACTACCATCGAAAATCAGTGGATCACCCTGAAGGACGGAACGCGGCTTGCCGCGCGCATTTGGATGCCGGATGGCGCGGAGAGCGATCCCGTGCCTGCCGTTTTCGAGTTCCTGCCCTACCGCAAGCGTGACGGGACAAGCCCGCGTGATGAGTCCACCTACCCGGTCTTTGCCGCAGCCGGGATTGCCGGCGTGCGTGTCGACATCCGTGGCTCCGGCGAATCCAGCGGCATCATCGATGGCGAATATACCGAACTGGAGCTTGCCAATGCCTGCGAGCTGATTGCCTGGATCGCAGCACAACCTTGGTCGAACGGTTCTGTCGGCATGATGGGCATTTCCTGGGGCGGCTTCAACTGCCTGCAGGTCGCAGCCCTGAAGCCCCCGGCACTGAAGGCGGTGATTTCGATCGCCTCTACGGTCGATCGTTATAATGACGACATCCACTACAAGAACGGTTGCCATCTCTCCGCCCAGCTTTCCTGGGCGGCGACCATGCTCGGCTATCAGTCTCGCTCACCCGATCCGGCCATCGTTGGTGATGATTGGCGGGATATGTGGCTGGAGCGCCTGGAGCAAGAACCTTTCTTCATGGAGGAATGGCTCCAGCATCAGCGCCGCGATGACTTCTGGCGGCATGGGTCGATCTGCGAAGACTTCGCGAGCTTCGATATTCCCGCCATCGTCATTGCCGGCTGGGCTGACGGTTATCGCAACACGCCTCTGCTGGCCATCGAAGGGCTGGGCGATAAGGCGAAGGCGCTGATTGGCCCATGGGTTCACAAATATCCGCATTTCGCCTGGCCGAAGCCGCGAGTCGATTTCCATGGAGAAGCGATTGCCTGGTGGAACCGCTGGCTGCGCGGCGAGCGCAACGGCGCCGAGACCATGCCATCGGTGCGTGCCTATATTCTTGACGCCGCCAAACCCGCCATGCGGCGTGATTTCGATCCCGGCTTTTGGATCGCCAAGCAAGAATGGCAGCAGCCGGAGATGCAGTGCTTCTATGTCGAGCAGTTCGGTACGCTGATGGAAGGCATGCCGATCCCGCATGCGCCGGAACATCCCGTCTATCTGCGGTCACCGCTCGATACGGGCACGGCCTCCGGCGAATGGTTCACTCTGAAGCCGGACGTGGAGATGGCGATCGATCAGCGTATCGACGACGCCGGGTCGCTGACCTTCCAGACCGCGCCGCTGGTCGAGGACCACGACTATCTCGGCCGCCCCGTCGTCACCTTGACGCTGCGGTGCGACGCCGAAACCGCCAATCTCTGTGCAAGGCTCGTCGATATCCATCCGGACGGTACCGCGACGCGCGTTTCCTTCGGCGTACTCAATCTCGCTCATCGCAACGGCAATGCCGCGCCGGAGCCGCTGAGCAAGGGACAGCAGGTCAGAGTGACGTTAATGCTCGATGCCTGCGGCTATCGTTTCCGCAAGGGGCACCGGATCCGCCTGTCGCTATCAACAGCCTATTGGCCAATGGTGCTGCCGCCGCCGGAAGATCCTGGCCTGACGATCGATATCGCCTCCATCGGCCTTGCGTTGCCTAAGCTCGGCGCGCATGAGATCATCGACATCAAGCAGCCCGACAATCCCGATCCGCTGCCGAAGTATATCGAACATGCACCTGGTTCGACGAAGCGGCAGGTGGTGCGTGATCTTTCGGCCGGCATCACCCGCTATGAAATCCATGAGGATACCGGCCTTTCCGAACATCCCGGCACAGGGCTTTCCACCCGGCAGCTGCGCGAGGAAACCTGGTCGATCACGCCGAACGATCCATTGTCGATGTCCGGCGTCTCGACTTGGACTTGCGACATGCGACGCCCCGGCTGGTTCGTTCGCACGGTAGCGACATCGTCCATATCCTGCACGGCAAAGGACTGGGTCATCAGCGCCTCGGTCGTTGCTTGTGAGGGCGAGACCGAGATTTTCAGGAAGACATTCGAGGAGAAGCGCATCGCGCGCGACCTGATGTAGGTCAGCTCGACCCCGCAAACCGGCTTGCCGCTGCGCAGATGGCGGCAAAGCCGGCCTGCGCGCCTTCACTCATATGCCGTGCCCTCAGCCAGGCATGCACCATCTGCGGCTCCTCACGAAACCAAACCTCCACACCCGCCTGCGCCAGACGGGCCGCATAGTTGCGGCCGTCGTCGCGCAGAGGATCGTAATGGGCCACTGTAATGAAGGCGGGCGGAAGACCAGCCGCGGATGACAAGGCAAGCGGCCCCGAGACCGGATCGCCTTCCGGCGCCTGCAGAATAGTGCGGTAATAGGCGACATCGGCCGTCGTCAGGCCCGGCGCCTCGGCCATCTCCTCATAGGAGCCGGAGACGAGATCGCCGCCGAGTGCGGGATAGATCAGGATCTGGCCGACAATGCCCGAAAGCCTCTCGGCTTGCGCCCGCACCGCCAATCCGGCCGCCAGATTACCGCCGGCACTGTCGCCGATCAGCACGACCGACTTCTTCTCGGCGAGCAGCTGTTTGAGGACACTGAAACAATCATCCGTCTGTGCCGGCCAGCGATATTCCGGTGCCAGCCGATAATCGACCGAGATCAGCTCGGCGCCGGCATGATCGGCGATCTCCGCGCAGATCGCATGATGGCTCTCGAGCGAACCGACGACGAAGCCGCCGCCATGGAGATAGAGGAGCTTCGTTGTCGTACGGATATTGGCGGGCTTGTAATGCCTGACGGGAACCGTTCCGGATACAAGATCATCCGCGGTCTGCATGCCCTCCGGTAAAGGGTGATCGAAACGAGCACAGAGTGCGTCATACCATTGACGCTGCTGGACGATGGAGGCCGTTACCGCATCCGGCGGATAGAAGGAATCGCAGATCTCCATGAACTGCAAGATGCCGGCTTCGCTCGGCATAGGACGTTCAGCAGAGGTCATCGGATATCCTCGATTCGTGCCAATAGATCGACACTACGCGGCGATGCAACCGAACGCTTATCTGCCGACGGCCAGCACCGCCGCGATGGCGACATCTACCGACTGTGCCGAGTTCAATCGGCCGCAAATACGCTGCTCGACATCAGAGAAAAACCCGTCGGCATCTGCATGCATTGCGCATTGGACCATGTGAGCATTGCAAGCGCGAGAGCCGCGCCAATCACAAGCCGAAGCATGATATTTCCCCATCCGTGTTGCTGCCGTCGCGAGGTCAGTTCCGTCGCGGGGCATTCGATCGTTAGGCCGGTGCCGTGGAAACGGCAGGGTTCCGTCTATACTGACCTCGTGCGGCTGACTTATGGCCAAGCCATGGCAAGTGCTAGGTGCTCGCGAGCGATCCGCTCGGGCTGGCCCGACCGCGGGGCTGGACCTTCACCTGGCGTAATATTGCTCGTCCGTCACCTGCTCCAGCCAATCCACCACCTTGCCGTCAAGGTGTTCGTGGATGGCGATATGGGTCATGGCTGTCGTCGGCGAAGCGCCGTGCCAATGCTTCTCGCCCGGCTCGAACCAGACGATATCCCCGGGGCGGATCTCCTCAACCGGGCCGCCTTCGCGCTGAACGAGACCCAGGCCCGCGGTGACGATCAAAGTCTGACCGCGCGGGTGGGTATGCCACGCAGTTCTTGCGCCGGGTTCAAACGTGACGCTGCTGGCCGCGGCTCGCCGCGCATCATTAGCCGCAAAGACCGGGTCGATGCGGACTGTACCGGTGAACCAGTCCGAAGGGCCTTTGCCGGAGGGCTGCGCGCCGTTCCTCGTGATATCCATGATGACCATCCTTTCCTGCAATGAGCCATGACGGCTCGGCTGCATGAGGGCAATTTAGCCCGCAATTGACAAAGCGGTAGGGGGCCATCTGCGTATAGACTTATGAATTGGAGCAATAAATGTCGTTTCTCGCCGGACTTACGACGCCATCAAGGCCCGGATGCTGCGATCTGCCGATTGTAGCAGCTCGAAAGCTTCGTAACGCCGTGCATGCAACGCCTTGACGGCACCGTCCGCCGGCTCGAACTTCTTCGCCAGTCGCGACATGGTTGTCATGGCTTCCAAGAGCGAACCGCAATGTCCGCCCGCCGTCGCGCCGAGCATGGCCGCACCGAGAAGAACCGGCTCCTCCGTATCGGCGACGGCGACAAGTCTGCCGGTCGTATCCGCGAGAAGCTGACGCACCAATCCGCTCTGGGCAGCACCACCGCTGGCGATAATCAGATCGCAGGCGACGCCGTCCTTCGCCAGCTTTTCGAGCAACTGCTTGAGGCCATAGCCGATACCGCAGAGGCCGGCGATGTACAGAGCGATGAGATCGTCGATGCCAGTCTCCAGCCCGAGGCCGGAGATGACGGCGCGTGCATCGGGATCAGCATAGGGTGAGCGGTTGCCGAGAAATTCGGGAACCACTTGGATGGATTGCGCGAGCTTCACGGCGTTGGACGCGTTGCCGCTCGTCTGCATAGCCTGCCGATCAAGCCAGGCGACCAGCGACAAGCCCTCCGCCTCGGCCTTCTGACGCGCCTCACCGGCGGCCGGATGCATGGTAACGAGATGATCGATCGCGGCACCGGCAGCGGATTGACCGCCTTCGGTCAGCCAGAGGCCGGGCACCATGGCCGAATAATAGGGTCCCCAAACGCCATCGACGAAGATGGCCGCTTCGCTCGATGCCATCGAGCAGGCGGATGTGCCGAAGATATAGGCGAGCCTGCTCCTGACATCGGCTTTACCATCCGGTCCCTGCCCGCCCAGCGTGCCGACACCGCCGGCATGCGCGTCGATGAGCGAGGCGCCGACGGGCGTACCAACGGCAAGGCCAAGATCGCGGGCGGCGCTTTCGTTCAAGCCCTCGCCAAGCGCCGTACCCGGCTCGACGATCTCGGTGCCGATCCGCACAAAACCTTCGTCCGCCAGCTCACCAAGGCCGATATCCTTGAAATATTGCGCGTCCCAGCGCTTTTCGTGGGCCAGATAGGTCCACTTGCACGTCACCGTGCAGACCGATCTCTGCAGCGAACCCGTCGCGCGCCAGGTCAGATAATCGGCAAGATCGAAGAAATGATCAGTTGCCGCAAAGGAGCGCGGCAGATTTCGCTTCAGCCACAAAAGCTTCGGCGTCTCCATCTCGGGTGAGATGCGGCCGCCGACATAGCGCAGCACGGGATAGTTTCGGGCATTGATCTCCGCCGCCTCGCCGGCCGCGCGATGATCCATCCAGACGATGATGTTGCGATCGGCGTCGCCCGAGGGGCCGACTGGCACGGGCTGACCATCCGCCTTGACGGCGACCAGCGAGCAGGTTGCATCGAAGCCGATGCCGGAGACATCAGCGGCTGCGATCTTCGCGGCTGCGACAGCCTCTTTGACGCTGTCGCGAACAGCCTGCCATATCTGCTCGCTCGATTGTTCGACGATGCTGCCGGCCTCGTGCCAGATGGTGATCGGCCGCTTCGCCGCGGCGAGCAGATGGCCACGCGCATCGAACACTCCAGCCCGGGCGCTGCCCGTGCCGACATCGATGCCGATGAAATAAGGTGCCGTCATCAGAGATCCGTACTCAAGGGCAGGATCACCAGATCCCGGATTACGATGTTACGCGGTCTCGATAGCATGAAGACCACCGCCTCCGCCACTTCGGTCGCCTCCATCAGGCCGCCTGCGGCGATCGCCTCGTCAAGCTTTGCCTGCGGCCAATCGCTGATCAGCGCCGTCACCACCGGCCCCGGCGCCACGGCGCCGACGCGGATGCCATGCTTGGCGACCTGGCGCCGCACCGTGTGCGTAAAGGCCTGCACGGCATGTTTGGACGCCGTGTAGATCGGCTCCCAGACCACCGGCACCAGGCCGGCGATCGAACTCGTCATGATGATATCGCCCGTTTTGCGCTCGATCATGTGCGGTAACACCATGCGGACCGAACGGAAGGCTGCATTGATATTCAGATCCAGCATCCGGTCCCAGGCATCGGGATCGCCTTCTGCAACCTCGCCGCCGATATAGGCGCCGGCATTGGCATGGAAGATATCGAGCTTGCCAAATTTGCCGAGAATCTGCGGCATCATCGTTGCCACACTCTCGGGATTCAAGAGATCGACGACGACGGGAAAGGCGTTCGGCCCCAGTTCGGAGCAAAGGCTTTTCAGGCTATCTTCGGCCCGGTCGACGAGGGCGACGCTGGCGCCCTCGTTCAATAGCGATTTGGCGCATTCCAGGCCAATTCCGGACGCAGCCCCGGTGATGGCGGCAACCTTGCCGGCGAAATCCTGTCTCATGACAATCCTTACCTTCTTGAAGAAATCAGCCGCGCCCATGCGAGGCGCGGGAACGACGGGCGAGCGAGTCGACGATGACGGCAATGGCAAGAACTGCGCCTGTAATCATGTAGCGAAGCGCCGACGACAGATCGAGCATGGTGAGGCCGCTGGCGATCGACTGGATGACGATAATGCCGAGCAGTGCCGAATAGGCGCTGCCGCGGCCGCCGAAGAGGCTGGTGCCGCCGATGACAGCCGCCGCGATCGCATTCAGATTGACGTCGCCGCTGCCCGCCTGCTGGCTGGCCGAGGCCAGGCGTGCTGCTGCGAGCACACCGCCAAGGGCTGCGAACATCGCGCAAAGCACGAAGGCGCTGGTATAGATCCTGCGTACATTGATGCCTGCGCGCCGCGCCGCTTCGCGATTGCCGCCGACGGCGGACATCGATCGGCCCCATTGCGTGCGCGTCAGCGCATAATTCATGACGATGGCGAGCACCACGAACAGGGCGAACATCCAGGGAATGCCACGATCCTGATTGAGATAGAAGGCGACGAATTCCAAGGCCACGGTAATGACGGCCGCCTTCGCCAGCAGGCCACCGACGGAGGGCGCGGAGAGGTTCGCCTGCTTGCGCCGCCGCACGGTGCCCAAGCCGGTCAACAGCAGGACCGCACCCGGAATAAGCGCGAAGGCATACGCAAGCGGTCGAGGAATGACGAGAAGCTGGCCGAAGTTCACGATGGCCGAGCCATAGGGCAGATTAATCGAACCCGTCGCTCCAAGCAGATAGAGTTGCATGCCGAGTACAGCGAGAAGGCCTGCCAATGTGGCAACGAAACTCGGCATGCCCAGCCGGTTGAACAGTACGGCATAGATGGCGCCGATCACGCCGCCGACGACGAGCGCCGCCAGGATCGCCAAGGCCACCGGCCAGCCCTCATTCACCCAGAGCATACCGACCATGGCCGAGGCGAAGCCGCTGATTGAACCCACCGAAAGATCGATCTCGCCGACCATCAGCACACAGACAATACCGAGCGAGATGATGCCGACGGTCGACGCGTCGAACAGCAGGTTTGCCAGGTTGTTGCTCGAAAGGAAGGTCGGGTTGAGTGTGCCGAACACTGTCCAGATGATGACGAGCCCAACGACGACGGGCAACGATCCGAGATCGCCGGAGCGCACCTTGTCGATGGAGGAGCGGATCGTGGCCGCAAGCCCGGTATCATGATTGACGCGAACGTCGCTGCGGTCGAGCAGCAGGGTGGATTGCTTGCCATTCTCGCTCATGGCTGGCCCCCTTCTCTGAGTTCCTGTTGGGCCTGACGTCGCCCTGCCCGTCGCGACACGGCGTTTTCCGTGGCTCCGGTGATGGCGCTGACGAGTTCCTGATTTGACGTGTCGGGATAGAAAATCCCGTTATTGCGGCCGAGGCGCAGCACGACGATACGGTCGGCGACGGCGCGCACATCCTCCATATTGTGGCTGATCATGATGACGCCGAGGCCCTTGTCGCGGACGCGTTCGATGAGGTTCAGCACTTCGGCGGTTTGTGCGACGCCCAGCGCTGCGGTCGGCTCGTCGAGCATGATGAGTTTCGGCTCAAGCAGCAGCGAACGCGCGATCGCCACCGTTTGCCGCTGGCCGCCGGAAAGCGATGCGATCGGGATGCGCACGCTCGGGATGCGCGCCGCGAGCTCATTGAGCAGCGTCCAGGCGCGAACCTCCATGGCGGTTTCGTCAAGCTTCAGCGGGCTCAGCTCCCGGCCGAGGAAAATGTTGGCGACGACATCGAGGTTCTCGCAAAGCGCCAGGTCCTGAAAGACCGTGGCGATACCGAGATCGAGCGCCGTTGCGGGATCGCTGAGGGTCACCTGCTTGCCGCGGAATGTGATCGTGCCTGCACTCGGTTGATGGACACCGGCCAGAACCTTGACGAGCGTCGATTTGCCCGCGCCATTGTCGCCGACAAGCGCCACGACTTCGCCGGCATGCACATCGAGGTTGATATCCGTCAGTGCCGAGACGGCGCCGAAGTGCTTGGAGACCCCCTTGAGGCTGAGCACAAGCTCGCCGGACGGGGCTCTATGATCGGAAGCGTCACTCATGACCAGCCACCTTCTCGGGTTGAAATGCTATCGGATGCGTTTTGCCTCCGACCGCCGAAGCGGCCGGAGACTGGGAGGAGCAGCTCTCAGCTGCCGATACCGAGCTTCTTGCAGCCATCGGCATAGCGGTCGTTGCAGAGCTGTTCCGGAGTCTGGATCGGCTTGCCGTTGACGGTCTTGTCGATGATCTCGGCCTTCAGGTTTTCGGACGTGACCAGGGCCGGTGTGAACAACTTGGTCGGCGTGTCGAAGAGCTTCGTGTCGGCCTTCGGCGTCCCGCCAGAGAGCAGTTCGATCGCGACATTGGCAGCGGCGGCAGCCACGATCTCGCTCGGCTTGGAGATGGTATTGTACTGATCGCCGGAAATGATGAGCTGCAGGCCGGCGATGGTCGCGTCGTTGCCGGTGACCGGCGGAGCAGGATCGAAGCCCGCGGCCTTGAAGGCGGCGACAGCGGCACCACCGGTGCCGTCATTGGCAGCAACAACGCCGAGGATCTTCTTGCCGAAGCGGGTGATCTGGCCGCTTGCCCATTGCTGCGCCTTCGGCGGCGCCCATTCCGGCGTGTCGAACTCCGCAAGCACTGGATAGCCGCCATCGGCGAGACCGGCATGGATGCCCTTCTTGATCAGGCCGGCGGCAGCATCGGTGGGCGAGCCATTGATTTCGAGAAGACCGCCATCACCTGCCTTAACGCCCTTTGCCTTCAGATGATCGACCAGCGATTTGGCAATCATCTTGCCGATCTCCTCATTGTTGAAGGAGACATAGTAGTCGGCAGCGGCCGAAGGGATCGGGCGGTCGTAGGCGATGACCTTCACACCCTGGCTTTGTGCGAGCTTCACCAGCGAAGCGGCGGCAGTGGAATCGACCGGATCGAGCACGATTGCCTTCGCACCCTGCGAGATCGCCGAATTGAACTGCTGCTGCTGACGCGAAGCATCGCCATTGGCGTTTTGATAGATGACCTTGCAGCCGGCGCAGAGCTTCTTCATTTCCGCCTGGAAGCCAGGGAAATCATGCTCTTCATAGCGCGTCGAGCTCTGGTCGGGCATCAGGAAAGCGACGGTCGTATCCGTCACCTTGGCGGATTGCGCAAAGGCGGACGTACTGGCCAAAAGACCAACCGCGAGCGTGGCTGCGCCGGCGATTTTCAGTGCGAAATGGTTCATTGGAATTTCTCCGTTCCAAATGGTAATGGTTTCCCTCGATCATCACGGCTGTCCGCACGCGATGCTCTTGTTTGGCTGTCCGGCAACGGCCATCCGGCCGACGCGGCGGTAATTTTGGACAAGCCTTCTCCTTCGGACGGCAAAGGTGCCTGCCCGTTCGCTTGCCCTGAATTTTGTCTCTCCTCCCTGTCCTCCCTTGTGTTAGGCGGCCTCCACCGCGCGTGCGTGCTGTGCCAAGAGCGACCTGAACCGGGAGGGCGCCATGCCCTTCAGATCCAGAAAACGCCGATTGAAGTTCGAGATATTGTTGAAGCCCGCTGCAAAGCAGATGTCGGTGATCGTCATGTCAGCCTTGCTCATCAAAAGATGGCAGGCGAAGTTGATGCGCAGCCGATTGACATATTGCACCAGCGCCATGCCGGTATGGCGGCGGAAGCTGCGCGAAAAGGCGCTCGGGCTCTGGCCGGTCAATTCGGCCAGATCGCACTCGCTGAACGGCTCGGTCAGATGCGCATTGATGTAAGCCAGCGCCTGGTTGACACCCGCCGACATGAAGCCGGAGGGATCCGGCTGATAGCCGGCGCTGGCGAGCGTGCGCGTGCCTTCAGCCCGGCTCATCGCATCAAGAATGTTCATGAACAGCTCGATACGCCGGATACCGGTTGCCTCGACAAGTTCGCCGAGGATCGGGCCGACGATGACAGCCGTCTCAGGCGTGAAGAGCGCACCGCGGCGGCTCGTTTCAAGAATACCTGCGCAGGCCGATAGTTCGGGGAAGACCTTGCTCGCATCGGCAAAGAAGGATTCGGAAAATTGCAGCACGCGGCAGCGCAGCGGCAAGGTAACGCCGACGGGCACATCGCTCACCCAATTATGCGGCAGGTTCGGTCCCGTCAGCACCAGATTGCCCGGCTCGAACTCGCCGATGAAGTCGCCGATGAAATATTGGCCCGTCGTCGCGACGACGTGGTGGATTTCATATTCAGGATGGAAATGCCAGCGAACGGTGCGGTAGGGATAGCCGTGTTCCCAGGCCTTGAAGGATTCTCCACTGCCGATCGCGACCACTTCCAAATCGGGGTTCATCGGCAAGCCTCCTTTCCATCCGTCCGCGTTGCAACGGTTGCGGCGCCTCCTCCCAGAGGCCATCACGTCTTCTATGTGGTAAACCTACCCCTCATAAGCGCCCGCCGCTACTACGCCTTGTACGCCCGACTGATACTTTTTTGACTTGAAGGGTGACTTATTTGGCGAAATGTGCAGTGCGGCATAGGCGCTGCGATGCCGAAGGGTCGATATCCGGCATCGAGCGCCGAGAATTTCGCTTTGATCCGAGGCGTCAAGGGTGCCTTCGGCGGGCGCTTGCGGTCCGCTGGTTTCGTTATTTCTGCTTCCCTTGATCATGATGCCACTTAATGGCGAAGAACATGCCCGTGCCTAACACGAGAACCTTGAACAAGATGAAGACTAAAGGGAACCAATCCCACATTTCGGATATTTCCAGGCTAATTGACACTATTTATCGTGAGGAGCACCACCTCGAAACTGATGCTCTGGCCGCTTTTTTTGTTCAAACCATCGTCGAATCCAACTTCGATCATAACATTCCCGCCCACACGGCACAGTGGCGCCATCATCCATCTCGCCGCGACGGTCATCAATTCGAGATGAGGCCCACAGACCTTAGCTCGCCGAATGCGGCGTCTCGGTTGCCGGCAGGCGGACGAGCTTACCTTCCTCGGCCTTGTAGAAGTACTGACTGGCGACAAGCCAGCCCTTCAGGGGGCGTAGAGGTGGGATGCAGGTCGCCAGCATGAAGGGGCCAGTCAACAGAAACTGCACCCAGACCGGAGCGGAGAAGGCCACCTCCAGCCAGACGCCGAGAAGAACGCTCGGGATACAGGCGAAACAGATGACGAAAAATGCCGGGCCGTCGGCCGGATCGGCAAAGGAATAGTCAAGCCCACACGCCTCGCATCGTTTGCGCAGGGTCAGAAATCCGTCGAACATGCGCCCCTGACCACAGCGCGGGCAGCGGCACCGGAGACCAGTCTGCAATGGGCTCAGCGGGGGATAGTCAATATCCATGACATTACTCCTGATTCAATCTCTCAAGCGAATGCAATCAATTAGTAAATTGAATGCATGCAATATATGTATAATGAATGGAATGATCGAGTCCAGTTGTCAGAATGACGCAGCTGCTTCCGGGCAAAGTGGGATAAACCGATGCCACACGGCGACGGAGCGAGCAGATATGCATGGTTTGGTTTGCATCATGGCGGCGGCGAGACTTGACGAATCCCGCCATTATCGATGTGCTGAATATTCGTATGCTCGCCGTGCTCGTCGCAAGTTTAACCGGACAGATGCCAGTGACGCTAAGAACGACTGCGGCCAGGGCGTTTTGGGAGAATGCAATGTATGACAATATCATTTGTGCCATTGGGCTTGGCTCACGCGAACGCGCCGAGCGCCTGTTGCGCACATCCCACGCACTTCTGTCTCCAGACGGCGAATTGACGGTCGCTCACGTTATCGAACGCTTCCTCTCGGGACGGGAAAGCCCGGACGAATGGACTGTCTCAGCGATCACGGAAGCCGAGGAAAAGCTCAATGCCTTGTGCAGGCGTCTCGGCATTACCGCGACCATCGATGTGCGCATGGGCACGGCATCGACGACGCTGCTGACCATCGCCAAGGAGAGGAAGGCCGATCTGATTATCCTCGCAACGCATACGTCCGATATCATCGATCGCATATTCGGTTCGACGGTCGAATACGTCATCCGCCATGCGGAATGCTCCGTCCTTGTCGAGCGAGCCGACAAATCGCATGACGATATCGCTGGGAAAGCGGATACGGCGAAGAAGGCATAACGCTCCCTCGGAGTGGCCTTTCATGCCGGGTTCTCTGCGAGTATAGCGCGGTTACGGTTTGCGCTGCCCCGTGGTGATGCTACATAGCCGCTCCGACCTCAAATCCAAGACGAGATGAATGACTGAATCCGCCATCACCTGGAGCATCGCCGGCCTGACTGCCCTCGGTGTCGTTACACGCCCATTCCGATGGCCGGAAGCAATCTGGGCTGTTCTCGGCGCAGCGCTGCTCGTTGCGCTTCGGCTCATCGGTCCAGCCGAGGTATGGACAGGCATATCCAAAGGGTTCGATGTCTATCTCTTCCTGATCGGCATGATGCTTTTGTCGGAGCTAGCACGGCGCGAAGGGCTCTTCGACTGGGTGGCGGCAATCGCCACCGCGCATGCCAAGGGCTCTCCTCGCCGGCTGTTCGTGCTCGTCTATGTCGTCGGCGTAGTCGTGACGGTATTCCTGTCGAACGACGCAACCGCCGTCGTACTCACGCCGGCCGTCTACGCAGCCTGCCGTGCGGCGCGGGTGAAGGACCCCATGCCATATCTGCTGGTCTGCGCCTTCATCGCCAATGCCGCGAGCTTCGTGCTGCCGATCTCCAATCCGGCCAATCTGGTGATCTTCGCCGGCGGCGAGATGCCATCCCTGTCGCGCTGGATGCAGACCTTTCTGCTGCCATCAGTCGTGTCGATCATCGTCACCTTCGCCTGCCTCTACTGGACGCAACGCCATGCACTGGCGGAAGACACGATCGCCCGCGAGGTTGGTCAGCCCGCCCTTTCCCATAGCGCCAAACTGGCAGGATGGGGGCTGATAGTCACCGCCCTCATTCTGATCGTGGCGTCGGCCATGAATGTCGATCTCGGCATCCCGACATTTGTCGCGGGCCTCCTCACGACCGTCATCGTTCTCGCCCTTACCCGGCAAAATCCGCTGGAGACGGTTCGCGGCATCAGCTGGAGCGTAATACCTCTGGTTGCGGGCCTTTTCGTGATCGTCGAGGCGGTCAACCACACCGGGCTCACCGCCCTCCTGTCCGAAAAGCTGGCGTTGCTGGCGGCTCAGTCGCAGACACAGGCCGTCGGCGCTGCCGGGCTTTCGGTTGCAATCGTCTCTAATCTGGTCAACAATTTGCCGGCCGGTCTTTTCGCCGGCAGCGCCGTACAGGCAGCCCATGTTCCTGATTCCATTGCCGGCGCAGTGCTGATCGGCGTCGATCTCGGCCCCAACCTCTCCGTCACCGGCTCGCTTGCCACGATCCTCTGGCTTGCTGCCCTTCGCCGCGAAGGGCTGCATATGGGAGCGCTGGCCTTTCTGAGGATCGGTGCTCTCGTGATGTTTCCGGCTTTGATCCTCTCGCTTGCTGCCCTAGCACTGATCTGACTGCGAACAACATCGAGTTTATAGACGACCGGTCGATTATTTGTTACGGACCGCTCATGATGACGAAGAAGAAATCGGAGCTGACTCGCAGCCATATTCTCGCAATCGGGCGGGAACTGGTGCTGCGCAAGGGTTTCGGAGGCGTGGGCCTGAAGGAGCTGCTCGAGCAGAGCGCCGTGCCGAAAGGCTCATTCTATTACTATTTCGCATCCAAAGAGGCCTTCGGCTGCGCCCTGCTGAAGCAATATTGTTCCGACTACGCCGAGCGGCTCGACGCGCTCTTCGGCTGGAAAGGCAATGGCCGCCAGCGGTTGATGCTCTATTGGAATGCCTGGCTTTCCGACGGCAATACGGCCAGCCTCGCCGACCGGTGCCTGGTCGTGAAGCTTGCCGCCGAGATCTCCGATCTCTCGGACAATATGCGCGTGATCCTGCTCGGCGGTGTCGAGGACCTCATTCGCCGCATCACCAACACAATCACCGAGGGACGCGAGGACGGTTCGATTTCGCCATCGTGCATCCCGGAAAAGACGGCTCGTTCGCTCTATAGCCTATGGCTCGGGGCGGCAATCCTGGCGAAGCTAGGAAAAGACAAGACACCGCTCGACCAGGCCATGCTTGCCACTGAGCAAGCCCTTTTGGCACCCGGCGGCCTTTGATCCAAAGCAGGACCAGCATGTCAACACACAAGGAAAATACAATGCGCAGTGCCATCCACGATGTCTTTGGCGATCCGGCTTCGGTCCTTTATCTGGCCGACATGCCGCTGCCGGAGCCTGCCGCCGGAGACGTGCGCATTCGCACCATTCTCTCCCCCATCCACAATCATGACCTTTGGACCGTGCGCGGCGCCTATGGCTACAAGCCGGTTTTGCCTGCTATTGGCGGCAGCGAGGCGGTCGGCTTTGTCGATGCCGTCGGACCTGACGTCGACAAGACGCTGATCGGCAAACGTGTCGTTGCGGCCGGCGTCCATGGCACTTGGGCAGAGCAATTCACGGCGCCGGCAGCAAGCCTTGTTCCGGTGCCTGACGTGATCTCCGACGAAGCCGCAGCGCAGCTGATCGCCATGCCGTTCAGCGCTATCTCGCTTTTGGAATTCCTCAATGTCGAGCGCGGCGACTGGATCATCCAGAACGCAGCAAATGGTGCTGTCGGCAAGACCCTGGCCATGCTGGCACACAGCCGCGGCATACACATGATCAATCTCGTTCGGCGAGACGGCGGCATCGATGAGCTATCCGCATTCGGTATCGGCAACGCCGTCTCGACCGCGGCGCCCGATTGGAAGGCGAAGGTGCGCGCCATGATCGGCGACGCGCCGATCCGTGCCGCAGTCGATTCCGTCGGTGGTGTTGCGAGCAACGACCTAGCAGACCTGCTGGGCGAAAACGGCCTGCTGGTTTCCTTCGGCACTGCTGCCGGCAAGCCGATGCAGATCGCCTCGAGGGCCGTCATCTTCAAGCAACTCACGATCAAGGGCTTCTGGGGCATCAAGATCAGCGCCGCCATGCCGGCGGAGGAGCGGCGGCGGCTGATCAGCGAACTCATCACACGCGTCGCCTCAGGCGAAGTAAAGCTACCCGTGGAGGCAGCCTACGACATCACCGAGATCTCGGAAGCTGTGAAATCCTCGTTGGCGCCCGGCAAGACCGGCAAGGTTCTGCTGAAACTTCTATAGGTTTTCCTGGGCCTTGGCGTAGCCGCTGCAGCAGAGAGCTGGGGCGGCTACGAGGCACGCGGCTAGATCGATTGCAGCGCCTGCGAACGATTACGCAAAAATTCGCAGAATTGCTCTTGTCCCTCTAGTTACTAGAGGATGTAGCGATGGTTCCAAGACAAAATCTGGAACCGAAACATGACGTCGCCAACACAACAGAGCCGCTATCGCGTAGAGGGCATGGATTGCGCCTCCTGCGCCGCGAAAATCGACACGGCCGTTCGCCGGCTGCAGGGTGTCGAGGATGTTTCCGTCTCAGTCACCGCGGGCACGATGACGATCAAGCATCAGAGCGACCCGAACCTGCTGCCGAGCATCGCAAAGCGTGTCACTGGACTGGGCTACAAGGTTTTTCCACTGCCGCAAAGCAGCGTTCCGACAGAAAAAGCCAATCATGACGATCACGCCTGCGGTTGCAGGCACGACCATCACACGCACGAGTCCGATGGCCGCGACCATGGTCATGCGGGGCACGATCACGAGCATGATCATGATCACGGCGGCAAGCACGATCATGGCGCCGACAGGCATCGACATGGTCATTCCGGTCACAACCACGCTTCGAATGAGCGCGATGCCTCGGTTGCCGGCCTCCACGGTCACGATCATGGACCGACCAGCGGGCCATGGTGGAAATCCGCCAAAGGCCGCCTGACGATCGCAAGCGGTGTGGCGCTCGCCGCCGCCTGGGGTATCGGCAAGCTGGTTCCGGCACTGGACGTCTGGATCTTCAGCGCGGCCATGTTGGTCGGCCTATTACCGATCGCCAGACGCGCCTTCATGGCCGCAACGATGGGCACGCCGTTCTCGATCGAGATGCTGATGACGATCGCGGCCATCGGCGCCGTTATCATCGGTGCCAGCGAAGAAGCTGCTGCCGTCGTCTTCCTTTTCCTGATCGGCGAGTTGCTGGAAGGCGTTGCGGCCGGCAAGGCGCGCGCCAGCATCCAGTCCCTTACGGATCTGGTACCCAAGACCGCGCTCATTGAGGAGAACGGCAAGACCCGCGAAATGCAGGCTGAAAGCCTTCCTGTCGGCGCCATCATCCTGGTGCGCCCCGGCGACCGCGTTCCGGCCGACGGCGTGATTCTCTCCGGCGAAAGCGCAATCGACGAGGCGCCGGTGACAGGCGAAAGCACGCCGGTGCGCAAGAGCGTGGATGCAAGCGTCTTTGCCGGCACGGTCAATGGTGACGCCGCGCTGCGTGTTCGGGTAACGGCGGCAGCATCGGACAATACCATCGCCCGCATCGTCAAGCTGGTCGAGGAGGCGCAGGAATCGAAGGCTCCGACCGAGCGTTTCATCGATCGCTTCTCGCGTTATTACACGCCAGGTGTCGTCGTTGTCGGTGCACTCGTCGCCGTCATCCCGCCTTTATTCCTGGGCGGCAGTTGGAGCGAGTGGGTCTATAAGGGTCTGGCTATCCTACTGATCGGGTGCCCATGCGCCTTGGTCATCTCGACGCCGGCGGCAATCGCGGCATCACTGTCTTCAGGCGCCCGCCGCGGCCTGTTGCTGAAGGGTGGCGCCGTGCTGGAAAATATCGGCAAGGTCACCGCCGTTGCTTTCGACAAGACCGGCACCTTGACCGAAGGCAAGCCCAAGGTCACCGATATTGTCGGTCTCGGCATGAATGAAACGGACGTGTTGCGCCTGGCAGCCGCGCTCGAAACCGGCTCCGGCCATCCCCTTGCCCGTGCCATCCTCGACCGCGCAGCTGAAGCCGGAACGGATATCCCTCAGGTCATCGATGCCAAAGCGATCGGCGGAAAGGGCGTCAGCGGCACGGTCGATGATGTAGACGTTTTCCTCGGATCGCCGCAGGCAGCCACCGACCGCCTATTATTGACCTCGGAGCAATCGGCTCGGATCGCCGCACTCAATGATGAAGGGAAAACGGTTTCCGTCGTGGTTGCCAAAGGTGCAGCCGCCGGCCTGCTCGCTATGCGCGACGAGCCGCGCAGCGATGCGGCCGCGGGGCTCAAGGCGCTGGCCAACGCGGGCATCAAGACGATCATGCTGACGGGCGACAATCAGCGCACGGCTGAGGCGATCGGCAAGACGCTCGGCATAGAGGTTCGCGCGCAACTACTGCCCGAAGACAAGCAGCGGATCGTCGGTGAGCTGAAGCGGCAAGGCTTTCAGGTCGCCAAGGTCGGCGACGGCATCAACGATGCGCCAGCGCTGGCAGCCGCCGATGTCGGGATTGCCATGGGTGGGGGCACCGACGTTGCGCTGGAGACGGCGGATGCCGCCGTGCTGCACGGCCGCGTCGGAGATGTCATCGAGATGATCGATCTTTCCAAGCGGACGATGAGCAATATCGGCCAGAACATCACCATCGCGCTCGGCCTCAAGGGTGTGTTCCTGGTGACCACGATTATCGGCATTACCGGGCTCTGGCCGGCAATCCTCGCCGATACCGGCGCAACCGTACTGGTGACCATGAATGCGCTTCGCTTGCTCGCGCTGCGGCCTCGCCCGGTAGCCGCTTAAACCACGCAAAGGCTGCGCCCCCACAGGTCGGCACCATACGGACCGGGACGGCCTTATCTCGCCTGCCCGGTCCTACTGTTATACAGCCTTCAGGATGCGGATCGTCGCAGGAGCGTGGCCTCTTTCCAACCAAGCTCCGGAGCGATCGATGTCACGAAGTCGTGGATGATCTGCCGGTATTCCTCATCGTGGAACTCATAGGGCAGCTCCAGCCGGAATTCGTTGACATGAGGCAAGATCGGATCTTTGCGCAGGCGCTCAAGAATTTCATCCGAGGAGCCGATGATATCGCGGGCGAAAAGCGTGCGGCGTTCGCCTTGGGGTGAAAGCGTGCGCTCATAGCGGCCGGCGGCGTAGTCCGTATAGCGTTTGCGGGTAATCGCATCCGCGCTGTCGAAGGGCACGATGACTCGTCCGAGCGCCACCCGCCTCGTATCGCCTCCGGACGCGCGATAGGTTTCCAGCTGGCGCGATTGCGCAACGAAGAAATCGTCGGTCTGCTCGCCCGTGGTGACGTTGCCGATCAGCAGATTGAAACCGTTGCGTCCGGCCCATTCGGCAGACCGCAACGAGCCGCCGCCATACCAGATGCGATCGATCAGCCCCTTCGCATAGGGCTGAAGCCGCGGACGCTGCGGGCCGAATGGCGTCTTGATGACCGTATCCTGATTGCCGAGATAGGCGCCCCTCAGATTATCGGCAAAGCGCAGCACCCGCTGATGGGAGAAATCGTGGTTCTCCCAATCGCCATCGAAAGCAAGCGGCCCGATCAGATCCGCATGCAGCGGCCGACCAGCGCTCAATCCGATGTTCAGCCGTCCGCGCGAGAGCACATCCACGGTCGCCAGATCCTCGGCCAGCCGATACGGGCTTTCATAGCCGATGGGAATGACGGCGGTGCCGAGCTCGATATGGCGCGTGCGCTGCGTCGCAGCCGCCAGAAAGGCACTCGCCGAGGAAATGCCGGGCTCCAAGTGCCGCTGACGAACCCAGGCGCTGTTGAAACCCCTCTGCTCTCCGTATTCGAGCAATTGCAGGGTCTGTTCCAGACCGGCTAGCGGATCTTCATCCGGATAGTTTCCAGGCGTGAGAAAGCCGATATGGCTGATCGATGCGGCTTGGCGGCTCATGCGGCTGTCTCCTCAAAATTTCGGCAGGCCCGGCGGATTGGTTTCCGACTTCGGCAAGGCTTCTTCAGCAAGATGCCAATGATCGAGGATCTTGGCGTAGGTACCATCCTTGATCAGCCCATTCGTTGCGATGGTGAGCGCCGCCGCGAGACCACTGCCCTTTCGCGTGGTGATCGCGACATCCGAGCGATCCGGCCAACCGGCGCTCAGCGTGCCCACGCGCTTGATGTTCTTGTCGCGAGCGGCGATGTAGACAAGCTGGGCGTGCGGCTGCACGATGACATCGGCGCGGTTAGAACGCAGAGCCAGAAGGCTCGCCGCCTCGTCGTCGTAATATTGCAGCTCGATCGGCTTCAGGCCGGCTTTGACATCCTCATCGCTCCATTTCAGCAGGATGCGCTCCTGGTTTGTACCAGCGCCGACGATGATGCGCAGGCCGGCAGCATCCTTCGGTTCCTTGATAGACCCAATCTTGCTGTCACTCTTGACGAAGAAACCATGCAGGCCTTGCCGATAGGTGGAGAAATCGAACTTTTCCTTGCGCTGCTCGGTGACGCCGACATTGGAGATGACAGCATCATACTTGCCCGAGGTCAGCCCGAGCGGCCAGTCGATCCAGGCGACCGGGACAAGCTCGAGCTTCAGGCCGAGTGCATCGGCAACCGCATAGGCATAATCGGGATCGGCGCCAACCACCGTCTTGGCATCTGTCGCATAAGTCGCAAGCGGCGGGCCGCCCGGCGCGACTGCCACGGTAAATGTGCCTGGCGTGACGAACTTGAAATTCTTCGGGATGGCGGCAATCGCTGCTTCGTTTTTCGCCGCGTGAACACGTCCCGGCTGTTCCGGGCTCAGGTCGAAATCTTCGGCCGCCATTGCCGGCGCGAGACCGGTCAAGGCAAGCGCCACTGCACCTGCCAGCATAGTTTTGAAGTTAATGCGGATAGTCACGGAACCTGTCTCTCCATTTGCGATGGATGGGAGCGGACCGACGTGAGCCCCACTGACGCCGGTCCGCCCGACCAACATTACGAACCGCTTTTCGGCAGGCCCGCAGGGTTGGTCTTGGATTGATCGACCGCTTCAGCAGTCAGGCTCCAGCGCTTCAGCACTTCGCCATATTTGCCGTTCTTGATCAGATCGTTGAGTGCGAGGGTGATGGCATCGGCAAGGCCTGCGCCCTTTTTCGTCGTCACGGCGATTTCGGCCGTCAGCGGCCAACCGCCCGAGACTGTGCCGACGAGCTTCCTCGTGCCGTTGATGGCGGCCTTATAGGCCTGTGTCGCATTCGGATTGAATTCGACATCGGCACGACCGGACTGCAAGGCAAGATCGGCGGCGGCACGGTCGTCGTAATACTGAACCTCGATAGGTTTCAGTCCGGCTGCTACATTCTGGCGGTCCCATTCGAGAATGATCTTCTCCTGATTGGTGCCAGCGCCGGTGATCACCTTGAGGCCTGCGACATCCTTCGGCTCCTTGATCGCGGTGATCTTGCTGTCAGCCTTCACGTAGAAGCCGAGCACGTCCCTGCGATAGGTGGAGAAATCGAACTTCAGCTTGCGCTCTTCCGTGACCGTTACGTTGGAGATGACAGCATCATATTTCCCGGAGGAGACGCCGAGCGGCCAGTCCTCCCAGGCGACCGGCACCAGATCGAGCTGCAGGCCGAGGGAGTCGGCAAGCAACTGTGCAATATCGGGATCGGTGCCGACGACCGTCTTCGCGTCGGTCGCATAAGTAGCGATCGGCGGATCCCACGGGTTGATCGCGACCGTGAACTTGCCGGGATTGACGAACTTGAAGCCCGGCGCAATCGCCTTGATCGCTGCCTCGTCCTTCTCGGCACGGATGCGATTGGATGTATCCGGGCTCAGGTTGAACTTTTCGGCCGCAATCGTCGGCGTCCCACTCATCGCTACCGCCGTCAACACGCCGGCAACGATATATCTTGCTCTCTCAATGAATGTCATTTCCCTTCTCCTTTTTCAATTTTAAGTTGTTGATACAGCTATAATGGCCCGGACGCCTGCTGCGTCAGAGCGTCGAATGCTTGCCTGCGACTGCTAGAGAACCTTGGCGAGGAAAGCACGCGTGCGCGGATGTCTCGCATCGTTGAGGATCTGTGTGGGCGTGCCGGCTTCGATAACATGGCCGCCCTCCATGAAGACGATGCTATCGGCGACCTCGCGGGCAAAGCCGATCTCGTGGGTGACGATGACGAGCGTCGTACCGGTGCGCGCAAGCTCCTTGATCACATCGAGCACTTCGCCCACGAGTTCAGGATCAAGTGCGGAGGTCGGCTCGTCGAAGAGAAGGACCTTCGGCCGCAGTGCCAGGGCACGGGCGATGGCAACACGCTGCTGCTGGCCGCCGGAAAGCTGGCGGGGATAGGCATCGATCTTGTCGCTAAGGCCGACGCGGGCGAGAAGCTCTTGCGCATAGGCAGTCGCTTCGTCACGGCTCACCCCACGTACCTGGATGGGTGCCTCGATAATGTTTTCTAAAACAGTGAGATGCGGGAACAAGTTGAAGTTCTGAAAGACCATACCGATGTCGGTCCGGCGCTTCAGAATGTCCTTTTCCTTGAGCTCATAGAGCACCTCGCCCTTCTGCGTGTAACCGACGAGTTCGCCATCGACGGAGATGAAGCCGCTGTCGACGCGTTCGAGATGATTGATGGCGCGCAGCAGCGTCGATTTCCCCGAGCCCGACGGGCCGATAATGGCCGTGACGCTGCCGGCTGGCAGGTTGAGCTCGACATCGTCGAGAACTTTCAGCGTGCCGAAGCTCTTCGAAATACCATGGATGCGCACGGCACCGCCCCTGGCACGAAGATCTGTCACGCTCCGAAAAGCGGCGAATGCCCTGGTGTCCGAACTACGGTCTACAGTAGCGGGCAGCGGCCGCTGGAAGCGTCGGAGGAATGCCTGAAACGGCAACGGCGTCGGATTGCGCACCGCACCCCTGGAGAAATAGCGCTCGATATAGTGCTGAGCAATCGATAGCACCGTCATGATGACGAGATACCAGACGGTTGCCACCATCAGCAGTGGAATGACTTCCAGATTGCGGCGATAGATGACCTGCACCGTGTAGAAGAGTTCCGGCAGGGCGAGCACGTAAACCATGGATGTGCTTTTGGCGAGGCCGATGATCTCATTAAAGCCCGTGGGCAGGATGGAGCGCATCGCCTGCGGCAGAACGATGCGGAACGCCTGACGGCGACGCGATAGGCCAAGGGATGCGGCCGCTTCCAGCTGACCTTGGTCAACCGACAGAATGCCACCGCGCACGATTTCGGCAAAGAAGGCCGACTGGTTCAGCGTCAGTCCGAGAAAGGCCGCGGCAAACGGTGTCAGGAGCTGCGTGGTCGGATAATCGAAGAGAACCTTGTCGCTGAACGGGACTCCAATGCTAATGGTTTCATAGAGATAGCCGAGATTGTTGAGAACCAGCAGCAGCACAATCATTGGGATCGAACGCAGCAGCCAGATATAGCCCCAGGAGAGGCTCGCAAGCAGGGGCGACTTCGATACGCGCGCCAGAGCCAATGCCGTTCCGAGGATAGAGCCCGAGACCGCCGCAAGCGCTGTCAGAAGCAACGTCCTGCCAAGGCCAACCAGGACCGGCTCGGCAAAGAACCACTCGGCGAAGACACCCCAGCCCCAGCGCGGATTGGTGAAGGTGGAGTAGAGGACGACCGCCATGACGACTGCGGCAAAGATCGTGCCGGCGGTTCGTCCAGGGTGCCTCGCCGGCACGATGCGATAACGCGAATAATCAGTCTTCGTCTCGGCGGCTCCAGTGCCTCGATCGACACCCGCAAAATCCGTCGTCAGCGCCATGATCTTTACCCCTTTTTGATTGTCGTTGATCCGCGAGGCATTACCGGCCGGCGGCTGCCAAGCGCTGCTGCGAGCCCGAGGTTTCGGCGATATAGGCCAGAGCCAAATGGCTGATATCTTTCTTGAAAGGCAGGCTCTTGTAGATTTCCGGATCGACGGAGGTATCGAACAGGGCTGTATAGCCGTTGTTGAGATAAAGACCGACCGCCTCGGGTTGGCGAAAGCCTGTCGTCAGGTAGATGCGGCGATAGCCCTGCCGCGCCGCCTGGGCCTCCAGCTCGACCAGCAGCCTACGCGCCAATCCCTGGCGACGGAGATCGTGCCGCGTCCAAATCCGTTTGAATTCGGCAGTTTGGTCGTCATAGTGCTTGAAAGCGCCGCCGCCGATCGTCTCCCCGTTTCGGAGCAGGAGCAGGAAATTGCCATGCGGCGGCGCGAAGGCCTCCGGCGGATAGCGATTGAGTTCGGCAGCCGCCCCTTCAGCATTGAAATAGTTGCCGTAGCGACTGTCATATTCGTGGATCAGTTCGTCGATCAGCGGCTTGGCGCGCGGGTCCAGCGTGGTCGTATAAAGAAACGTGTCGCTCATGTCGTTCGTCACCCGTTGTCATTCGCGAGGAAAGTTTCGGCGAGCCGCACCCAGTAGCGAGCCGCTGGCGCGATGATCGCGTCGTTGAAATCGTAGCGGGCGCTGTGCAGCGGCGCGCTGTCACCATTGCCGACGAAGAAGTAGCTCCCAGGCTTTGCCTGCAGCAGGAAGGCAAAGTCTTCGCTTGCCGTCCTCGGCCGGAAATCCGCCACGACGGCAGCGCCTCCAAGCGCCTGCAAGGCGACATTGCGGGCGAATTCCGTTTCCTCGGCATGATTGACGAGGGCGGGAAAACCGAGGCGGTAATCGACTTCCGCTGCGGCGCCAAAGCTTTCCGCCTGCGCGCGTGCCAGGGCGGAAATTCGGTCCTGCAATCTCGCCCGAACAGTCTCATTGTAGGCGCGCACGGTCAGCTTCATCTCCACGCTTTCCGGGATGACGTTGGAAGCCGAACCGGCGTGAATGGAACCGACCGTTGCAACCGCCATTTCCTGAGGATCGATATTGCGCGAGACGACGCTTTGCAGGGCGGTGATGAACGAGGCCGAAGCCAGCACCGGGTCGACCGCACGATGCGGCTCGGCACCATGCCCGCCCTTTCCAACGATCGTGATGACCGCCTTGTCGACTGAGGCCATCGCCGGCCCGGCAACGAAGCCGAACTGCCCCGACGGGACGCCCGGCCAATTGTGCAGGCCGAACACCGCATCGACCGGGAAGCGATCGAAAAGTCCCTCCGACAACATCTTGCGCGCACCCGCGCCGATTTCTTCAGCCGGCTGGAAAATTAGCCGCAGCGTGCCGCTGAAATTGCCGCTTTCGGCAAGATAGCGGGCAGCAGCCAGCAAGATCGACGTATGTCCATCGTGGCCGCAGGCGTGCATGACGCCGGGATTGGCACTCTCGTAATCAAGTCCGGTCGCTTCCTCGATCGGCAAGGCATCCATGTCGGCACGGATGCCGATACTGCGGTTACCAATGCCCCGTCTTAGGGTCGCGACCACGCCGGTCCCGGCTATGCCGGTCGCGACTTCATAGCCCCAATCGGCAAGCAGCGAGGCTACCTTCTTGGCAGTGCGATGCTCCTGAAAGGCGAGTTCGGGATATTGATGCAGGTCGTGCCTAAGCGCGATGATTTCATCGAGATAGGCGGCGATCCCTGTCTCGATTGGATCGGTAATCGAAGCGGTCTTGATGATGGCGTTCATGGTGATCGTCCTGGCTCAAGCGCCTACGGCTTTTGCGGGTTCGATGTCGGCAGCCTCTGCCGCATAACGGCTTTCGCGATATGGCAGTCCAAGGTGATCGCGCAGCGTCTCGCCTTTCAAAGCGGGATCGAAATAGCCGCGCTCGGTCAGGATCGGCAGGACATACCTGGAGAAATCGTCGAAGCCTTCACCGATGACGGGGAAGCCGAGGATGAAGCCGTCGGCGCCCTCTCCGTCCACCCAGCGGATGATTTCACTGGCAATGTGCTCGGCCGTGCCGATGAAGGAGGTTCGCGGTGTTGCCGCGTCGAGCGCCACCTCGCGCAAGGAGAGCCCCTTCTCGCGCGCCGTCTTCTTGATGCGATCGGTCGTGGCGCGGAAATTGTTGCGGCCGATATCTCCGAGGTCGGGAAACGGCTCGTCCAGCGAATAGGCGCTGAAATCGTGATGATCGAAGAAGCGACCGAGATAGGCGAGCGCTTCCTCGATGGTGACGAGATTGCGGATCGCCTGATACTTGGCTTCCGCCTCCTCCTGCGTCGCGCCGACGATCGGCCCGATGCCCGGGAAGATGCCGACATCGGCGGCACTGCGGCCATGGGCAATCGCGGATTGCTTGACCTGCTTGTAGAAGGTCTTCGCGTCTTCCAGCGGTCCGCCATTGGTGAAGACAGCATCGGCATGTTTGCCGGCGAGCCGAATGCCGGAATCGGAGGCGCCGGCCTGGAAGACCACCGGCTGGCCCTGCTTTGAGCGACCGATATTGAGGGGGCCTTCGATGCGGAAAAACCGACCTTTATGGTTCAGGCGATGCAGCTTGGATTTGTCGGCATAAACGCCGCTCTCACGGTCGCGCACGAAGGCATCGTCGTCCCAGGAGTCCCACAGGCCCTTGATCGCATCGAGATACTCGTCGGCGATCTCGTAGCGCAATTCATGCTCGGGATGCTCGCGGCTATAGTTGCGGCCGGAGCCTTCGAGCGGTGAGGTCACTGCGTTCCAGCCGGCGCGGCCCCCGCTGATGAGATCGAGCGAGGCGAATTGGCGGGCGATGGTGAAGGGATCGCTATAAGAGGTGGAGACCGTACCCACCAGACCGAGCTTCGTCGTGAAGGCGGCAAGCGCCGAAAGGATCGTCAGCGGCTCGAAGCGATTGAGGAAATGCGGGATCGATTGCTCGTTGATATAGAGGCCATCGGCAACAAAGGCGAAGGCAATCCCTGCCTCTTCAGCTTTGCGGGTCGTCTCGATGAAGAAGTTGAGATTGGTGCTGGCATCGACCGGGACGCTCGGATGCTTCCAGGCATTCATGTGGCCGCCGGGGCCTTGCAGCATGATGCCGAAAGTGACGTGTTTTTGAGCCATGATGATCCTCCTGGGACAGGCCGCTCAGGCAACGAGGGAAAGGCGTTCTTTGGCGAGCAATTCTATGGAGTTGAGCCGTTCGGCCGCGGTCAGCGCCGGCGTGTCGAGCACGAATTCCTCGACGCCGTAACGGCGATGGAGCGCGTCAAGCTCGTCGCGGATCTGCGCCGCCGTGCCATGCAGCACGCTCGGCGCCTTTTCTTCGGTCCGGAACTCCGAGAAGCCGGCCTGACGGGCAAATTCCGCCGCCTGCTCCTGGGTGCCGACATTGACGCTTTGGCCGTTGGGCAGGAAGAGCTTGACGATGCGCAGCTGGCCGACGCGCTCACGGGCATGGGCTTCGCTTTCGGCGGCAAAGGCTGCGAGCGCCAGGATCGGCACCTTGCCGCCCGTCGCATTCCCGTAGGCTTCGAAGGTATTTCGCAGATTTTCGGGATCGCCGTTCAGATGGCCGGCAAACACTAGCCTCCAGCCCTTCTCCGCAGCAAGCCTTGCGCTTTCGACGCTGGCGCCGAGAAGGAAGCGCTCCGGCGCGCGCGGCGGAAACGGCGTCGCCAATGCGCCATTCGAATGCGAGTCGGCCGCAAGATAGGTGTTGATATCGGAAAGCTGCTCGGCGAAGTCAGGCTTCTTCTCGGGATCGAAGGCCCGCTGCAATGCCCGCGTCGAGAGCGGAAATCCTCCCGGCGCCTTGCCGACACCGAGGTCCACGCGCCCCGGCGCCAACGACGCCAGGAGATTGAACGTCTCGGCAACCTTGTAGGCGCTGTAATGCTGCAGCATGACTCCGCCGGAGCCGACGCGGATCCTCGAAGTCCGGGCAAGAAGATGAGCGATCAGGACTTCCGGCGCCGAACTTGCGAGGTTCGCCATATTATGGTGCTCGGCGACCCAAAAGCGATGATAGCCAAGTTCTTCGGCCCTCGCGGCCAGCCTCGTCGTTGCGCCAAGCGCATCGGTGGCACTGAGCCCATGTTCGATCGGACTTTTGTCGAGAAGACTAAGGAGATAAGACATGCCGTTTCATCCATGTTTTCGCTCGATGTCGACCACGGAGCGCTATAGTCTATAAAAAACATAGATTTTAAGTTATTTAAGAAACAGCTTTCTTTTTCTTCTGCCGGATGCGGAAAAAAACGGCAGCGTCGTGCGAGCTAGCAGTGGATTCACGATTCCAAGCGCATTCGGCAAAGGGAAAAGCACACAATCGACGGCGATTGCATGCAATAGATTGCCAAAACCCGCAAATCAGTTCACCTTTCGGCCATGCCAGATATCGCACGACCATTCGTGACCGATGATGACCCTGATCGGGACATTCGCTGCCAGGACGCGCTTCAAGCCGCTTATCAGGAGTTGGTGAGCGCTGCGATCATGGCGGGATGGTCTGAACGCGAGGTCGTTCTCGCGATTGGTGAACTTGCGGACAAGCACTTGCTCTCGCTTGAAACCAATGACAACGCAGATGCTTTGATTGCATTGCTCCGGCGGATGACCTGATGGCCCCATCCGGGTCACGTCGCAAGCGACCTTAAATTTCGGCTCTTTCGCTATTGAGGCGTGGTCGGCTGTCCTCACGAGGGTAGGCGCTACAGTTCATATATTGATGGCTGCCGGTTGTTTCTTTTGCTGGAAAGATGCCACGGTCGCAGTCCGTACGAATTCAGACAAACAATTCCTATTATAGTCTATAAAAATAGTTTGCTATTTCTATCGATCCACTCCCCGATTTCGCTAGGTTCTGCGCGTTGCATTCACGGAACCGCCGGCAGATCTGATCCGGCCAAGGGGACTAGTTATGAAGTTCAACACACTGATCACTGCGGCCGTGATGGGTCTCGCCAGCATTTCGATGGCGGTCGGCGCGGCCGCTGCCGACAAGAAGGTCGTCGTCGCCTATCAGACCGATGCCCTGCCCTCCTCTGTCGCGATCGCCAACGGCGAGTTCGCCAAAGAGACCGGCTATGAGATCGATTTCCGCAAATTCAATTCCGGAGCTGAGATCTTCGCCGCCATCGCATCCGGCGACGTCCAGATCGGCTATGTCGGCTCAAGCCCATTTGCCGCTGCCGCCTCGCGCGGGCTGGAGGTGAAGGCATTCTACCTCTCGTCCATCTCCGGCGTCGATGAAGCGCTCGTGGTGCGCAATGGCTCCGGCATCCACACACTCGCCGATCTGAAGGGCAAGAAGCTCGCGGCAGCCCCCGTTTCCACCGACCACTATCAGCTGCTCGCTCTCATCAAGTCCCTTGGTCTGAGCGAAAAGGACGTACAGGTCTTCGCCGTTCCGCAGCCGGAAATCGTCGCAAGCTACAATCGCGGCGATATCGACGGCGGTTTCGTCTGGGACCCTGCACTCACCGAGCTGAAGAAGAACGGCAAGGTGCTGGTGACATCCAAGGACGTGGCCGACAAGGGTGCCCCGACGTTTTCCGCCTGGGTCGCAACCTCGAAATTTGCCGCAGACAATCCGCAATTCCTGAAGGCCTATGCCTCGGTGATCAACAAATACTACGCCTCGTTCGCAGCCGATAAGGCCGCCTGGGGGCCGGACAGCGACAACGCCAAGGCGCTCGCAAAGCTGCTCGGCGGCACGGCGGACCAGCAGGCCACCGCACTCAAGAACCTCACACTGCTGACGCCCGATGTGCAGGCATCGACAGCATGGCTCGGCGGTGGCGACCAATCCGGCGCTGCCAAGATCCTCAAGGACACGGCGGCCTTCCTGAAGAGCCAGGGAAAAGTCTCCGAAGTCCTGCCGAACTATGGTGCGTTCGTCACCGCCGACGCGCTTGTCAGCGCAAGTAACTGATCCTCCCTGGCGTCGGCGCGCTTGTCGCGCCGGCGTCGCAATATCGAGAGAGCCCATGCTTCAAGTCGACCATGCCAGCGTCTTCTTTGCAGCGCGTGACGGCAGAACCGTTCACGCGCTCGATCGCGTTTCATTCAACATTCCGGAGCGCGGTATCGTCGTAGCGCTCGGCGCGTCCGGCTGCGGCAAATCCACCCTGCTCAATGCGATCGCCGGTTTCCTGCCGCTTTCGGAGGGAAGGATCACGCTCGACGGAAGGCCTGTTTCAGGACCAGGTGCCGATCGAGGCGTCGTCTTCCAGAAGGATTCGCTGCTGCCATGGAAGTCCGTCATCGACAACGTGGCCCTCGGCCTGCAATTTGCCGGACTGGGCAAGCGGGAACGCCGCGATCGCGCTTCCGAGCTTTTGCGGCTGGTGGGCCTCACCGACTTTGCCAATGCTCTGCCCTATGAATTGTCGGGCGGCATGCGCCAGCGCGTCGGCATTGCCAGAGCACTCGCTACCGATCCCGACATATTGCTGATGGACGAACCCTTCGGTGCACTCGACAGCCTGACGCGTGAGCAGATGCAGGAACTGCTGATCTCCGTCTGGACCAGAACCGACAAGCGCATTTTCTTCATTACCCACTCGATAGAGGAGGCGCTTTTCCTCGGAACGGAAGTTCTGGTCATGTCTCCGAGGCCGGGGCGTGTCGTTGCGCGTTTCGAACTCGATTTCGTACATCGCTTTGCCGCCAGCGGCGATACGAGAGCGATCCTGTCATCTCCCGAATTCGGCAATCTTCGGGACGAGATTCGCGCGATCCTTCACAGCGTCGATCACGTCAGGAGTGCGGCATGAGCGATATTATCGAAACGCGACCAATCGCCGGACCTGAAAAGGAAACACACTCGAAGCTGGTTCGCATTCCCGGCTTCGGCGTTGGTGAAAAACCCACCATCGCCATCAGCATCGCCACGGCGGTCGCCTGCCTGGCGCTGTGGTGGCTCGTCGCCAAGCTCGGGCTGGTGTCGCACCTCTTCCTGCCTCGACCTGACGAGGTGCTGACGCAGATCGGCGTCGTCTACCGCGATGGCTATGCCGGCGCCTCGCTTTCCGAACATATATTGGCGAGCTTGTTTCGTATCGTCGTTGCTGCGGCCATCGCGATCGGGATAGGCATTCCCGTCGGTCTGCTGATGGGCCTCAACCGCTGGGCAAAGGGAATTCTGGATACGCCCATCGAATTCTATTGGCCGCTGCCTCCCCTTTCATATCTGCCGCTGATGATCATATGGCTTGGAATCGGCGAAACCTCGAAGATCACCCTTCTCGTGCTCGCCATGTTCGCGCCTATATGCTTGTCCGCTCAGGCCGGCGTGCGTTCGCTGCCGCTGGAGCGGGTCAATGCCGCGCGTTCACTGGGGGCAAACCGGCTGCAACTTTTCCTGAATGTCGTCCTGCCTTCGGCCTTGCCGGAAATCCTGACCGGCATCCGGATCGCCTTCGGCATCGGCTGGGGAACCCTGGTGGCGGCAGAGCTCATCGCCTCGACACGCGGCATCGGCTTCATGATCATGTCGGCATCGCAGTTTCTTGCCACCGACGTCGTCTTCGTCGGGATCGGCATCATCGCGGTCTGCGCCTTCGCATTTTCCGCCGCCATTCGCATCCTCGAGGCGGTCCTCGTTCCGTGGAAGGGCAAGCTTTAGTCGCAACGGCCGGAAGCCGAGATCGCTTGCGGCTTTCCTCACCATCAAGTCCCTCATTGGGTTCAGAAGACTGACAGGCACAGCATGAGCAGCAATTGCGAATTTCTTTGGTACATCCCCAATGATGTCAAACCGGGCCATCGCGGCGATTCCGCCGTCGAGAATCATAACAGCCTGGAGACCCTGACCAGCCATGCCAAGGCCCTGGAAGATCACGGCTGGAAGGGCGCATTGATCGGCACCGGCTGGGGCCGACCCGACACCTTCACCGTCGCGGCCGCACTTACCGCACGCACCACCAGCTTCGAGCCGCTCATCGCAATCCGCCCCGGCTACTGGCGGCCGGCGCATTTTGCTTCCGCCGCCGCCACGCTAGATCAGCTGAGCGGCGGACGGGTGCGCGTCAACATCGTCTCGGGCAAGGACAATCTTGCTGCCTATGGCGACAGCGAGGGCGATCAAGCCCACCGCTATGGCCGCACCAAGGAATTCATGCGGCTCACCCGCAAGCTCTGGACCGAAGAGAATGTCACCTATGAGGGAGAACATTTTCGCGTCCGCGAATCCACGGCGGCTCCGCGCATCGAGCCTCGCGGGAAACGCCTGCATCCCAAACTCTATTTCGGTGGCGCTTCGGATGCGGCAGAGCGTGTCTCCGCCACGGAGGCCGATGTGCAGCTTTTCTGGGGCGAGCCGCTCGCCGACATCGCTGAGCGGATCAGTCGGCTCAGGACACTCAGCCGAGATCTTGATCGCGATCTGCCGCCGCTTGAATTCGGGCTGCGCATAACGACGCTGGTGCGCGACACGACGGAGCAGGCCTGGATCGATGCCGAGGCGAAAGTCGCCGAGATGGCTGAGAATAATGGCGTCGGCTGGAACGATCACCGGCAATCGATCGCGGTGGGCCAGAAACGGCTGTTCGATCTCGCCGCGCGTGGCGACGTGCTTGATGACAATCTCTATACTGCGCCCGGCAACTTCGGCGGTGGCGGCGCCGGCACCACATGGCTGGTCGGCTCGGCAGAGGATGTCGCCCGCTCCTTGCGCAAATATCGCGATCTCGGCATCACGCACTTCGTTCTCTCGGACACGCCGTATCTGCCGGAGATCAAACGGCAGGGCGAGCAGCTGCTGCCGCTTTTACGCGGCTGAAGTCTCTCAGACGCCATATCAACTGAGGCAGGACTATTTCGATTTCACAGGCGGCCGAAACCGGCCGTCGGGGTTTCATAACGTCGCTGAATTATTTATAGTCGAGGCTAAATATCATTACACGGTTCTTAATCATGGGGAGATGAGCCGCCTTGACGAAATTGCCTGCCGCCGCGGAAAGCCGTCTGTCGTCGACCGAAATCGAGACGCACGCCGAGGCCTTTCAGAAAAGCCGCGAAGATCGACGCACGGAATTGATGGAAGACTACGTCGAGCTCATCGCCGATCTGATAGAACATGCCGGCGAGGCACGCCAGACCGATATTGCACAGAGGCTGGGAGTAACGCAGCCGACGGTCGCCAAGATGCTCAAGCGCCTGGCCGAGGAAAATCTCGTTACTCAACGCCCCTATCGTGGCGTCTTTCTGACTGAAGAAGGCCAGCGCCTGGCCGCCGCAACCCGCCGACGTCACGAGATCGTGGAGGCGGTCCTCTGCCGTCTCGGCGTCGATCCCGATACGGCAAGAAACGACGCCGAAGGAATTGAACATCACGTCAGCCAAAGGACACTCGAAGCCTTCGAGCGCTTCTTGAGGACGTGACTGCTTGCAGCTGACAAAACCGATTGCAATCAAGCCAGAGCCTCTTCTGGGCATATTTTCAACAAGATGAGTTGAAAAGAAATTGATACGCAGCGTTCGGCTTGACCCGTTACTTGATGTCAACGCAAGCTTTACGAATGCTTGCTAACCAGAATTTAGCGAACTGCTGGCCTTTGTATTACGAATACTGACTTTTATTGCCGGCGCAGGGAATCATGATGAACGCCCAGGACTTCAGCAGCACCATTTTCGATCTTGCCCCCGTCGCCATGTGGCTGGAGGACTTCAGCGGCGTCAAGGAGCAGTTCGAATTCTGGCGCGCTGAGGGCGTGACGGACCTGCGTTCCTATCTGCTTGCCGATTTGCAGCGCGTTGCGACCTGCTCGCAGAAGATCAGGCTTCTTGCTGTCAACGCCAGGACGCTTGAGCTTTTCGAGGCGCCTTCCTTCGAAACGCTTGTCGGAAATCTCTCGCAGGTATTCCGGGACGAGATGCTGCAAAGCCATGTGAACGAACTTGTGGCGCTCTGGGAGGGCAAGACCGAATTTTCCGGCACCGCGGTCAACTACTCACTCGGCGGCAAAAGGCTCGACATCCAGCTGCGCGGCATCATCCTGCCGGGTCACGAGAGCTCCTGGAGCCGATTGTTGCTGACCACGGAAGACGTGACCGCTCGTGAGGAGGCAAGACGGCAGGAAGAGCGGCAGCGCCGCTATGCGGAAGGCATGTTCGAACATTCGCCCGTTTCCCTCTGGGTCGAGGATTTCAGCCGCGTAAAAATCCTGCTCGATAAAATCCGCGACCGCGGCATCGTCGACTTTCAGGTCTTTCTCGATGTGCATCCGGAATTCGTCCAGCAATGCATGAGCGAAATCAGCGTCCTTGACGTCAATCAGGCAACGCTCGATCTCTTCTGTGCGCCGGATCGCCAGACCTTGCTCCACCGGATCGGTGAAGTGTTCCGCGGCGATATGGAAAAGCATTTTCGCGGGCAATTGATGGAGTTGTGGAACGGACGCCTCTTCCATCAGCGCGAGGTGCTGAACTACGCTCTCGATGGATCGGAGCGCCATGTCCTCCTGCAATTTTCTGTATTTCCCGGTTACGAGAACGACTGGTCGCTCGTGCAGGTGGCGCTGACGGATATTACCGCCCGCAAGAAAGCGGAAGCCTATCTCGAATATCTCGGCAAGCACGATGTGCTCACCCGGCTTTTCAACCGTGCCTTCTATATGGAGGAGCTCAACCGGCTGGAGCGCAAATCGCTTCGGCCTGTCTCTGCGATCATCATCGATCTCGACGGGCTGAAGGAAGCCAATGACGAGAGCGGCCACGATGCCGGCGACGCGCTGTTGCGGCGCATGGGTGAGGTGCTCAACAGCGTCGTCTCGCTGCCAAATCACGCGGCGCGCATCGGCGGCGACGAATTTGCCGTTCTCCTGCCGGGCGCCGATGAAATCACGGCCGCCGCAATGGTTGAAACGATCAACGAGTTGCTGAAGATCAACAATCAGTTCTATTCAAGCGCGCCTCTCAACGTCTCCGTCGGCGTTGCAACGAGCCAGCCCAGCGAGACCATGGAAGCCATGATCAAGCGCGCGGATATCGGCATGTACGAGCAGAAGAAGGCTCATTACGCCGCGGCGGCTACCACACGCACACATCGCGCAAAGAACGGCGCCTGAGGCCCGGCACTCAGCTAGAGCCCTATAATCCATTGAAACAATTCGTTTTCACAGGCCCGATCACCGGGAACAAAAATCGCGACTTCTCATTTGGCTCGCGGAGAAAGATGGAGTTTTGACATGGACGATCAAGCCGCCAACATCGTGGTCGCAACCCGGACGGCGCTCGACCAGGCCTCAGCGCTCGCGGTCCAATACGGCTTCTCGCTTCTCGGCGCAATCATTCTCCTGATCGGCGGTTGGCTTCTTGCGGGCGTTATCAGCCGCTCGGCCTATCGCGTCATCTCACGCATCCGCGGCATCGACGAAACGCTGGCAAGCTTCTTTCAGAATGTGCTGCACTATAGCTTGCTCATTCTTGTCTTCATCACCGTACTTGGCCAGTTCGGCGTGCAGACCGCCTCCATCATCGCCGCTCTCGGCGCTGCCGGTCTCGCGATCGGCCTCGCGCTGCAGGGCACGCTTCAAAACATCGCCGCCGGCATCATGTTGCTGATCCTGCGACCGTTCCGGGTTGGCGAATATATCGAGACGACGAACGTCAAAGGCTATATCAAGGAGATCGGGCTCTTCGCGACGGAGATGAGGACGGCCGACGGTCTCTACCTCATGGCGCCGAACTCGACGCTCTGGAACACGCCTATCCTCAACCACAGCCGCGAGCCGGACCGCCGCCAGCAATTGTCCGTTGCCATGGGTGAGAAAATCGACATCGATCTTGCCCGCAAGACAATCCTCGACATCCTGAAAACGGATCAGCGCATCAAGGCTGCACCTGCACCGAAGGTCTACCTCGATGATCTGTCAGCCGATCAAGCCGTGCTCGACATAGAATATTGGACGGTTACATCGTCCTGGTCGGATGTCCGGCATGACGTGGTGTCCAAGCTGAAGGCTCGCCTTGCCGAACCGGACATCACAATCAAAACGGCCGCAGCAGTGGGTGGATCCGACGAATGACCTCCACGAAAGCCAAGCCTGCCGCCGGCAGGGAGCTGAGCAAGCGGCAGGCTTTGCGAGGCACGACACCTCAAGCAAGATCGATTTCTTGCGAGGTCTAAACTTCCGCTAGCGGCATTTGTTCCGCATCATCCGAACTCTGCGATTACCCTACCATTTGATGCGGTAGTCCAGACGGACATTGCCAGCTGGCGTCAAAGTTTGCGGATCGGCGAACGATGCCGAGAAATTCAGGTTCGGCGCGAGCGGCTGCTTAAACGAGACCGTGCTGGAAAAGGCACTGCCGACGTCCTTCAGGTTGCCGATCGCGGAGATCGAAGTTCCCGTCCAGGGAACGGCAACGGTAACGGCCTGAGTCGCGACAATGGAGTTTGCCGCGCTCCGCGTGCCCGCGTAGTTGACGTTCAGCGACCTCGACGTGCTCATGTCCAGGTTTTCCGACACCGTCCAGCTCCGCGAGCGTTCGAGGCAAAGCGTTCCCGTGCTGTTGAGCGCATCGACCCTCAATGACACCTCACGGCGCCATACGGTGGAAAAGCGCTTGTTATCGTCGATTGCCGTGCCCCAGAGGGTCGCCAAGCTGCTGCTGCGCAAGATCACGCCGGTGGCTGCGCTACCAAGTCCGAGATCCATGCCGGCGCTGACATCCCAGGCCATCGGCAGCCGGAAACCGAGAGTGGTCTTGTATGTTCTGGGTGCGACTTTGACCGGCGACCAGATCATCAGATCGCTGGCTTTGGTGACCTGCGGCAAGCTGACACTCGCAAGAAGACCAAGAACGCCGCGGAGGACACGTTTTGACTTGAAGCCCATGTTAAAGCCCGCATTCTCTATGCCCTGACCTGACGATGTTCAGGCATACCAAGGCAACAGCCAGACACGGAGCGACGCCGCATTCCGGCTTGGGATTGATTCTGTTCGATTAGGCACCGGCAAAATTGCGGCACATCGGAGCCAAGGATGACGGCATCCGGTTGAAGGGAACAACGCTGCTTCCAATCAAGCAGCACCCTTCGCTTAAAAGAATCCCATCCGGGGCCACGCTTGTAAACCCCTTGACCTCAAGTTTTTTGCTGCGTTGCACACATGTCGCACCCGCGACACCGCCGCAAGAAAGCGACATTGCCGTGAGTGGCCTGAAAAACCCGCCTTGCAGGGACAAATATGTCGCCATCAAAGGATAATCACATTCCCGCGAGCGGCGACAATGCAAGCACCGCGGCAGTGGTTCACTCCACCCGGAGCCCAGCCTTCTTCAAAATCGGAAGCACCCGATCGCAGAAATAGGGCAGTTCCTGCGTATAGTTGACGAAGGACAAGGCGATGCCGGTATAGCCTTGCTCGGCAATGGCAATCATCTCTTCAGCAATACGCTGCGGCGTGCCGATCAGCGGGTAGCTGCCTGCTCCGCCGGCAAAGCGCTGCCGGTAGCGCTCATAGGCCTCGCGATCATGGGACTGCGAGAACTCCTTCTTGCCAGCCATGTGTTGGTCGACGGCGGCGTGATCGGCCATCGTTACGGCATAGCGGGTGTAATAGTCTTCCGCCTCCGTCTGTGTCTCGCGGCAGACGGCGTGACAGACGGTGTAAACGCCAACCTGCCCGCCTCTGCCTTCCGCCCGCGCTGCGATGTCGGCCACATGCTTTCCAGCGTCATCGATCTCGGTAAAGGTGGTAAAGAGATAGTCGCAATGGGCGGCGGCAAAGTCTCGGCCGGGGCCGCCGAAAGCCGCATTCATCGTCACCGGCCGCGGCGCCTGCAGGCTGGCAGGGCGGCTGACGGCTTCCTTCAGATTGTAATAGGTGCCGGCATAGTCAAAGGGCTCATCTGAGGCATAGAGCCTCTCGACGATTTCGAGCCATTCGGCTGCCTGATCGTAGCCCTTTTCGACCAGCGGCACGCCGAACATGCCGAATTCCTTCGGGTTCCAACCACAGACAATGTTCAACCCCGCCCGCCCCTGACTTATGTGATCGACAGTCGCAAGCGACTTGGCAGCATAAAGGGGATGGACGAGCGGCACGTGCACCGTCATGAAAAGGCCGATCCGCTCGGTCGCGGCCGATAGCGCGGCAGCCCAGGTAAAGGTCTCGAAAGACCACTCGCGCACGCGGTTCTTGCCGCCGAAACCGCGCCAGCGGGCAATCGGCAGAAAGAATTCAAGCCCCGCCCGATCCGCAATCTGCGCCGCCGTCAGATTATCCTGCCAACCGGCGGCCCATCGCTCCGGCACATCGGTGATCGCGAGCCCGCCATCTGCATTGGCAGAAAAAACACCAAGCTTCAGCCGGTTCGGCCCCTTCAGCGGATGCAACTTCATGGCGGCTTTCTCCTCCCGAGTTCACCTGGTGTCTATCCTGCAATTTGCAGCGACCCGATAGGAATGTGTGAGCGTTGCCCTAAAAAATTTCAAGCTTAAAATTTTTCGATCAGCACTTAACAATCAACCACCGGGCACAAGCTCTTCCGTCTCGCCTGTTGCGATGCCATGCGCTTATCACCGGCGAAAAATGGTCCGCCACGCCGGTCCAGTTCGCTGCGTGTGAGATTGCATAATGCCTCGACATCTCCCGCTGAAGCCCTACTGAAAGCATCGTCGAAGCTATCGGCCAAGTCCCGATCCACCTCACGAAGTAGGCGGGGAATCCATTTGCCCCTGCCCGACCATCTTCCTCGTCCCAGCAGCATAAGGTCAGCCAAAGGCTGGTAGAGTTGCGCGGCAATCGCTTGTATCTCCGGAGCCGCCGGCTCACCATGAAGGTCATCGAGAAGATCGGTGATCTGATATTTCAGAGCATTCAGCTTCTCACCTTCCAGCTCCGGTGGGCTGGCGTGGAGAATGCTGGCAGCTTAGTCTCTCCAGATCTGCCCCTGGTCAGGATTTGGCCCGAGGATCTGACCTGTGGCAACCATATGAATGATAACGGGATAGCCGCGCTCAATATCGCTCTCAAAGAACCAGCTGAGCGTCTCCGGGTCGTGAACAAACACTTCGAATGGAAAGTCGCCCTCGACAAAGGTTTCGCGCCAAGCGGTTTCGAGCCGATCGAAGACCACGACCATATCGATGTCGGAGCCCTTTCTTCCCTCGCCTCGTATGATTGACCCTGAGGCAAAGGCAAAGGAATAGCCCGGGAAACGGCTTGCGAGAACCGGGCGTGTCGCCTGCATCGCCGTTTCGAATATGCTCATTTCGCTCTCCAAACATCAATTCTATTGCAGGTCCGATATGCCCGCCAGGGTCCGAGCAGCCAGGCATCGGCTCCGTAAGCTCAACGGCACTTCGCCGCCGCCATAATTGGCCGACAGCTGGCTGCAATGCTACGAGGCCAAGGGCAACTCGAAGCTTCGCTTCAATGTTTCCATCGGAACATCGGTCTTGACGTTCAATACGCTCGGGATGCGGGTCAAGTGGTCGGCCTGAAACCGCCAATAGCTGTGAAGATCAGTCGTGACGATGCGCAATATGGCATCACACTCGCCGGTAGTCAGATAACATTCCATCACTTCGGGAAACCGCCTGACAGCCTCCGCAAATTGCAAGGTGACTTGCGCATCCTGCGTCTTGAACCAGACGCGGGCGAACACGGTGAGGCCCGCCCCCACCTTTGCCGGATCCAGCACGGCAACATAGCGATCGATGATGCCGGCATCCTCCAGCAATCGCACGCGGCGAAGACAGGGTGACGGCGACAGCCCCACTTCCTTCGCGAGATCGACATTGGAAATGCGTCCATCCCGTTGCAATACCTTGAGAATACGCCGGTCTATCTCGTCCAGAGTCGATGACACTATATAGCTCCCATGAACGATCCAGTGGCATAATATGCCAAATTCTCTCGTATTCTTGAACTCTTTGCGAGCTCATTGCGCGGGGATTGGCCTATCGTTTCAGCCGTCAACATGGAGACGGAAACCGATGTCGAAAAAGCTCAAGAAAGTCGTCCTGGCCTATTCGGGAGGACTGGACACATCCATCATCCTGAAATGGCTGCAGCAAACCTACGGCTGCGAAGTCGTGACCTTTACCGCCGACCTTGGCCAGGGCGAAGAGCTTGAGCCCGCCCGCCGAAAGGCCGAGCAATTGGGCGTGACAGATATCAGGATCGAAGATGTCCGCGAAGAATTCGTTCGGGATTTCGTCTTCCCGATGTTCCGGGCAAACACGCTCTATGAGGGGCAATATCTCCTCGGCTCCTCCATCGCCCGCCCGCTGATCGCCAAGCATCTCATCAATATCGCACGCGAGGTGGGTGCCGATGCCATAGCCCACGGCTCCACAGGCAAGGGCAATGACCAGGTGCGTTTCGAACTTGCGGCCAATGCGCTCGATCCATCGATCAAGATCATCGCTCCATGGCGCGAGTGGGCCATCCAATCGCGCGCCCAGCTGATCGAATACGCCGAAGCGCACCAAATTCCCGTGCCGAAGGACAAGCGTGGCGAGGCTCCCTTTTCGACCGACGCAAATCTCCTGCATACGTCCACCGAGGGAAAGATCCTAGAAGACCCGGCCGAAATCGCGCCATCACATATCTACCAGCGCACCGTCGATCCTCTGGAGGCGCCAGACGAGCCGGAAATCGTCGTCATCGGTTTTGAAAAGGGCGATGCAGTTTCCCTGAATGGCGAAGCAATGGCACCAGCGGCATTCCTGACGAAGCTCAATGAATTGGGCGGCAGGCATGGGATCGGCAGGATCGATCTCGTCGAGAACCGTTTCGTCGGGATGAAATCGCGCGGCGTTTACGAAACTCCAGGCGGCACGATCCTGCTCGCCGCCCATCGCGGGATCGAATCCATCACGCTCGACCGCGCCGCTGCACATTTGAAGGACGAGATCATGCCTCGCTATGCTGCGCTGATCTACAACGGATTTTGGTATTCGCCCGAGCGGGAAATGCTGCAGGCATTGATAGACCGGAGCCAAATCCATGTCAGCGGCGAAGTGACACTCAGGCTCTATAAGGGCTCAGCCTGTGTGATCGCTCGCACCTCGTCCGCATCGCTCTACTCGACCGACCTCGTCACCTTCGAGGAGAGTTCCGGAGCATACGACCACCACGACGCCGACGGCTTCATCAAACTCAATGGCTTGCGCCTGAAAAGCTGGGCAATGCGAAACGCCAGGATGGCCGCCTCTGCTATTGACCTCAACTGCGCTTGAGGTTGCAGAGTGGCTGGCATAACGAGGCCGATCCGCAATGAAGATATTGAAAGACGAGGATTTATGCCCCGGCGCAGTCATGCGTGGGGCGATCGATGCCTTGGAAGCAGCTTTCCAAGCCAAGGCGGCGGGCAAGATGGTGTCTCCACCCCGGCATCACGTCCGCTTTCCCGATCGTGGAGATATCGTGTTTACGGTCGGCGGCATCGATGGCGAGCGGCCGCTTGCCGGCTTTCGTGCCTACGAGACCTTTGCCGGCGGGCAGCATTCACAAGTCGTCGCTGTTTGGCGTGCCGACACGGCTGAACTGCAGGGCATTATATTGGGGGAACGGCTCGGCCAGATCAGGACAGGGGCAATCGGAGGCGTAGCCATCCGCCACCTCAGCACTCCCGCCGCCCGCACGGTCGGCATCATTGGCAGTGGCGCGCAGGCGCGAACACAGCTCATTGCCGCTGCCGCCGTTCGCAACATAGGCTCTGTCCGGGTCTTCAGCCGAAACCCGAGAAACTGTGCCGCCTTCGCTGAAGAGATGCAATTGGAACTCGGCATTGCCGTTGAACCGGTTACAAGTGCCGCGAAAGCCGTTGCCGATGCCGATATCGTGTTATGCGCAACAAGCAGCGACACGCCGGTGATCGATGCTTCGGATTTAAAAGCCGGCGTCCACATCAATACGATCGGCCCCAAAACGCTCAAGGGGCACGAACTCGGCCTGGACGTCGCAGATATGGCCAACGTCATCGCCACGGATTCCCTTGAGCAAACGCGCGCCTATGCGTCTCCTTTTTTCCTTTCCGGAACCATGCATGAGGAGCGAATGCTCGATCTTGCTGCCATAGTCGCCGGTCATGCGGCCGGCAGAACGTCGCTTCTTGACACGACGCTCTTCTGCTCGGTCGGCCTGGCGGGCACGGAGGTCACCGTAGCATCGGCCATACTCGACGCGGTCTGACATTGGGGCGGAAATCACGCGGCCGAGCCGCGAAACCCCTCAAACGTCCCAGCCGACGATCGTCAGCCTCGGCCAGACTGCAATCCAGCGATTGACTTTCTGCTCGTAGATCGCCTGTGTGATCTGCTTCTTGTTGGGGCGCACGACGCCATTCAGCAGATCGGAAAGACCGAACGGAGCACAATAATCCAGACGATCATGGCCATTGGAACGCAATCCCACCGCGGTTGCCGTAGTTGGAAAAGTGGTGATGGCGTCTAGGGTCGATTTGTAAGGCGGGATCGGGTATCCGAACTTGGCTTCATACCAGCAGTGAACCCGGGCTTCGTTCTTCACATCGATCCAGACCGGCAAATCAGGAAAGATCCCGCGGACCCGAGCGACATGATCGGCCTCCGCTTGTTCAGACAGATCGTCGGCATCGAAATAAACAATGTCGAGGTCATTGATCCCGTGAGACAGAGGCAACCCGAAGGCATGATTCCAAACGGTCTGGGCAACGGCTCCCGCCACCAGCCAGCAATCTGGCAATGCAATCTCATCCCAGCGCCGGAGAAGCGACATGAGCAAAGTGCTCTTGAAGACGATATCCTCCAATTCCGCCTGTTCGCTCGTCGTCATTGCCTTCACTCGCCTGGAAACGACCCTGCGGCCATAGTTCACGGCCCTGCCTTCTGCATTCAAGCATGATTCTCAGCGGTAAGTGTAAGACTTTGCCAGCGCATAGGCGCTGCCCCTGATCGGCGGTTGCGTACAAGTCGTAGCAGCCGATCCATTTCTCCATGCGAATTCAAAAGGGCGTCAGACACTTGTGGTCCGTGCAGATTGATTTTGAAAGATCAACCGGGCACTACCTACGATTGCGGCGTGACCTCGCTCAGCAGCCAATCCTGAAACAGTGTCGCCGTCTCGTTCGTCTGCTTCTTTTCCGGCATGACGACGTAATAACTGTTTTCGGTCGGCATCGGCAGATTAAACAGCGGCAGAAGCGTGCCGGCCTTGAGTTCATCCTCGATGAGATAGGTCGGCAGAAGCGCCACGCCGAGCCCGGCGATGGCTGCTGCGATGATCATGGAAAACTGGTCGAAGCGCGCGCCGGGATAGGCATTCTCCGTCGGCAGCTCCTGCAGATCGAACCATTGCGCCCAGAGCTTCGGGCGCGTCGTCAAATGCAGCAGCGGGGCTCCCGATAGTTCCCCCGGCGAGACGAGGCGCAATCGCCCGGCAAGTTCTCGACTGGCAACAGGCAGCACGGTTTCGTTACAAAGAAAAGTCGCGACGGCTCCCGCCCATGCCGGCAGACCGTAGTGAATGGCGAGATCGAAATTATCCTCCTCAAAATTGAAGGGCTTGGACCGGGATTCCACCGTGATGGCGACATCGCGATGTTCGTCGAGAAACCGGCCGAGGCGCGGCACCAGCCAACGCGTACCGAAAGTCGGCAAGGTCGCGACCTTCAGCGATAATTTCATCTGGCCGGCGGCAACGGCGCCGATCATGAGCCGCTCCGAACGCAAGAGCAGATCCTTCACCTCGGGCAATAACCGAAGCCCGGCCTCGGAGAGTACGACGCGCTGACGAACACGTTCGAACAATTTCAGGCCCGTCTGCTGCTCGAGATCGCTGATTTGACGGCTGACGGCGCTTTGCGTCAGATTGAGTTCTTCGGCCGCACGCGAGAAATTCTGGTGGCGCGCGGCGCATTCGAATGCCTGCAGGTTAACGATGTCAGGGATGAGGCGGCGGCGCATGGTCATTCCATTTTCGCATCAAGTTAGAATTTTCTCTCACAAGACCAGCCGTCGAACAAGAGATATTCTGCCAGATAGGAATGACATAGTCTTTCAGGAAGAGATCGCACATGAAGCCTGACCACATCTCGACCAGCGATATTCGCAGCGCTTTTTCCGCCGCCATGTCGGCGATGTATCGCGAAGAAGTCCCCGCCTATGGCACGCTCATGGAGCTGGTCGCCCGCGTCAACGATGAAACGCTGGCCGCACAGCCCACGCTGAAGGAACGGCTGGAAGCGACCGATTATCTCGATCGTATCTCCGAGGAACGGCATGGCGCCATCCGGCTCGGCACGGCAGCGGAACTTGCGATGATGGCGCGCGTCTTCGCCGTCATGGGCATGTATCCCGTCGGCTATTACGACCTCTCGACCGCTGGCGTGCCTGTACATTCGACTGCATTCCGCCCGATCGGCGATGCGGAGCTGAAGCGCAATCCCTTCCGCGTCTTCACCTCGTTGCTGCGGCTCGATCTCATCGCCGATGAAGATCTTCGCAAGGCGGCCGCAGAGATTCTGGCCAAACGCCAGATTTTCACCGATGGCGCCGTCGCACTCACCGAAAAGGCTGAACGCGAAGGCGGCTTGAATAAGGAAGACGCCCAGCGCTTCGTCCGCGAGGTTTTGGAAACCTTCCGCTGGCATGACGAGGCCAATGTCGATGCCGGCATGTACCATCGCCTCCATGATGCCCATCGCCTGATTGCCGATGTCGTGTCCTTCAAGGGGCCACATATCAACCATCTGACGCCGCGCACCCTGGATATCGATCGCGTCCAGGCGCTGATGCCGGAGTACGACATCGCCCCCAAAGCTGTCGTCGAGGGGCCGCCCACGCGCAACTGCCCGATCCTGCTGCGCCAGACCTCGTTCAAGGCGCTCGAGGAGCCAGTCTCCTTCCGCAATGCCGATGGCATCTGGGAAGCCGGCTCGCACACCGCCCGCTTCGGCGAGATCGAGCAACGCGGCATTGCGCTGACGCCGAAGGGCCGCGCGCTTTATGACCGGCTGCTCGATCAGTCGCGCAAGATCGTACGCCCGGCTGCAGATGGATCGAACGCGCACGACTATGAGGCCGCTCTGGCTCAAAGCTTCGCCGACTTCCCGGATGACTGGGCGGCAATCCGCGCCGAAGGGCTCGGCTATTTTACCTATTCGCTGACGGCCAAGGGCAAGAGTGCCGCAACGAGCCATGGGGATATCGACGCGCTGATCGACCAGGGCTTCGTCCAGTTCGACCCGATCGTCTACGAGGATTTCCTCCCCGTCAGCGCTGCCGGCATCTTCCAGTCCAATCTCGGCGATGGCGCGCAGCAGGACTTCGTCGCCAGCCCCAACCAGCAGCGCTTCGAGGTCGATCTCGGCATGAAGGTGCTGAACGAATTCGACCATTACGCCGGCATCGAACAGGCATCTATCGACGCCTGCCTGCGAGCCCTTTCCAAACAAGACGCCGCCGAGTGAGGTGATGCGGCAATAAAAGCCGCGCGCCATCCGGATCAAGACAAGTGGAGTTTCAAACGATGAACATTGCAGCCAAGACCCCTTCCGTTGCAGCCGAAGCTGCCGCCATTCTCGAAAAGCTCGGCGTCGACAAGGCGCTCTACACGCAAGGCGACATGCCCTCCTATTCCCCGGTCACCGGCGAGAAGATCGGCAGCCTCAAGACCGTTTCGGCGGATGAAGCGGCAAAGAAAATCGAGAAGGCGCATGCAGCGTTCCGCGCCTGGCGCCTCGTGCCGGCCCCGAAGCGCGGCGAACTGGTGCGCCTGCTCGGTGAAGAGCTGCGCGCCGCCAAGGACGATCTCGGCCGCCTGGTTTCGATCGAAGCCGGCAAGATCCGCTCGGAAGGCCTCGGCGAAGTGCAGGAAATGATCGACATCTGCGATTTCGCCGTCGGCCTTTCCCGCCAGTTGTACGGGTTGACGATCGCGACCGAACGTCCGGGCCATCGCATGATGGAAACCTGGCATCCGCTTGGCGTCGTCGGCATCATCTCCGCCTTCAACTTTCCGGTTGCGGTCTGGTCATGGAACGCGGCGCTGGCGCTGATCTGCGGCGACGCCGTCGTCTGGAAGCCGTCGGAAAAGACGCCTCTGACCGCTCTTGCCTCGCAAGCGATCCTTGACCGCGCACTTGCCCGCTTCGGCGACGCGCCGGAAGGCTTGTCGCAGGTGTTGATCGGCGATCGTGCGATCGGCGAAATCCTGGTCGACCATCCGAAGGTACCGCTGGTTTCGGCAACCGGCTCGACCCGCATGGGCCGTGAAGTCGGGCCGCGGCTCGCCAAGCGCTTTGCCCGCGCCATTCTCGAACTCGGCGGCAACAATGCCGGCATCGTCTGCCCCTCGGCCGATCTCGATATGGCATTGCGCGCTATCGCCTTCGGCGCCATGGGCACGGCCGGCCAGCGCTGCACGACGCTGCGCCGCCTCTTCGTTCACAAAAGCGTCTATGATCAGCTCGTGCCGCGGCTGAAGAAGGCTTATCAGAGCGTCTCAGTCGGCGATCCCCTGCAGTCTTCCGCTCTCGTCGGCCCGCTAATCGACAAGGCCGCATTCGACAACATGCAGAAGGCCATTGTCGAAGCGAAGGCCCATGGCGGCTCTGTCACCGGCGGCGAGCGTGTCGATGTCGGCCATGCCGACGGCTATTACGCAAAGCCGGCGCTAGTGGAAATGTCGAAGCAGGCTGGCCCGGTCATGGAAGAAACCTTCGCGCCCATCCTCTATGTCATGCCCTATGACGATTTCGACGCCGTTATCGACGAACACAATGCCGTCGCCGCCGGCCTTTCATCCTCGATCTTCACGCGTGACATGCAGGAATCCGAACGCTTCCTGGCAGCCGACGGCTCCGATTGCGGCATCGCCAACGTCAATATCGGCACCTCTGGTGCTGAAATCGGCGGCGCATTTGGCGGCGAGAAGGAAACGGGTGGCGGCCGCGAATCCGGCTCCGACGCCTGGAAGGCCTATATGCGCCGTGCCACCAACACCGTGAACTACTCCAAGGCCTTGCCGCTGGCGCAAGGTGTCTCCTTCGACATCGAGTAAGCTCCATGACGATCGCCACGAAAATCGAGGAGGCGGGCTTCAAGGCCGCTTCGCGGATCGCCTCCATCGGCGTTTCCACCATTCTTCAGATCGGCGCGCGCGCCAGTGCGATGAAGCGTGACGGCTTGCCTGTCATCATTCTCGGCGCCGGCGAACCGGATTTCGACACACCCGACAACGTGAAGGAAGCCGCTAAGGCCGCCATTGATCGTGGCGAAACGAAATATACCGCGCTCGACGGCACGCCGGAGCTGAAGAAGGCGATCGCCGGAAAGTTCCAGCGCGAGAACGGTATCGACTACGCGCTCGACGAAATCACCGTGGCGACGGGTGCCAAGCAGATCCTGTTCAACGCCTTCATGGCGTCGATCAATCCGGGCGACGAGGTCATCATCCCGACGCCCTATTGGACCTCCTATTCCGATATCGTCGAGATCTGCGGCGGCGTGCCTGTTCTGATCTCCTGCGACGCTGCCGCCGGCTTCCGCCTGAAGGCTGATCAGCTCGAACAGGCGATCACGTCCAAGACGCGCTGGCTGCTCCTCAACTCGCCATCGAATCCATCAGGTGCTGCCTATTCCAAGGCCGATTATCTGCCGCTGATCGAGGTGCTGCTGCGCCATCCGCATGTCTGGCTGATGGTCGACGACATGTATGAGCATATCGTCTATGAGGGCTTTGAGTTCACCACGCCTGTCGCCCTCGAGCCGAGCCTCAAGAGCCGGACGCTGACGGTCAACGGCGTTTCCAAGGCCTATGCCATGACCGGCTGGCGCATCGGCTATGCTGGCGGTCCCAAGGCTCTCATCAAGGCGATGGCGGTCATCCAAAGCCAGGCGACCTCCTGCCCCTCTTCCGTCAGCCAGGCAGCGGCCGTTGCCGCACTGAATGTGCCCGCAGGATTTTCTTGAGGGTCGCAAGGCAAGTTTCCAGCGTCGGCGCGATCTGGTGGTCGGAAGGCTCAACGCCATTGAGGGCCTGGATTGCCTTATGCCGGAAGGCGCCTTCTACACATTCTCCGGCTGCGCAGGCGTGCTTGGAACGACAACGCCATCGGGAAAGATGATCAAGACGGATGCGGATTTCTGCGCCTATCTGCTCGATGAGGCCCGTGTCGCTGTCGTACCCGGCTCGGCCTTCGGATTGTCGCCCTATTTCCGCATTTCCTACGCGACGTCGGAAGCCGATCTCGTCGAAGCCCTTGATCGTATCGAGCGCGCCTGCTCGGTGCTCCGGCGCTAGAACAGCGGTGGCAGACGCGCAAGACGGCTGCCCATCCGGAATTGCGTGAAAACAAAGAGATAGAGCATTTCCATAATTCCGTTTAAAAGCGGGAATGCTTCAATCATCGCGTAAAACGCCGGAAGTCTTCGCATCATGATACCACGCCTCGTTTCGGCGAAAGACAGTTTGCAACATCAGACCGGCGCCTTCGCCCGTCGACTATCAGCACTCGGCTTTCAAGGAGATGTTGAGACGGATGACGGCGCGCGGACGGTCGTCTCGACCGACAATTCCATCTATCAGGTCAAGCCGACGGCAATTCTCTATCCGCGCGGCGTCGAAGATCTGAAACTCATCGCCAAAGCCATATCCGAGTCCGCATTTTCCGATCTTGTCATCGCTCCGCGCGGCGGTGGCACCGGGACCAATGGGCAATCGCTAACCTCGGGCATCATCGTCGACTGCTCCAGGCATATGAACCGCATCCTGGAGATCGATCCGGTCCGAAAGATCGCCCGTGTCGAAGCCGGTGTCGTCAAGGATCAGCTCAACAAGGCGCTGAAACCATACGGTCTGTTCTTCGCGCCCGAGCTTTCCACCTCCAACCGCGCGACGATCGGCGGCATGATTTCCACCGATGCCTGCGGCCAGGGCTCGCGTCTCTACGGGAAGACAAGCAACCATGTTCTCGGGCTGCATGTGGTGCTCTCAGACGCTAGCGACTGGTGGTCGCGCCCGCTCGCCGAGACCGAGCTGAACGAGATCAAGGCTCGTGATGATCGCATCGGCGAAATTCACCGGGTAGTGGATGCGATTGCCAGGGACAAAAGCGAGCTGATCGCGGCGACCTTTCCGAAGCTCAATCGCTACATGACCGGCTACGATCTCGCCCATATCCGGCGAGAGGACGGCCGCTTCGATCTGAATGCGGTACTGTGCGGCTCGGAAGGCACACTTGCTTTGATTGCCGAGGCCGAACTCAACGTGCTGCCGATCCCGGCGCAATCGGCCCTCATCAACATCCGCTATGGCGATTTCAACACTGCGCTCGAAGATGCCAGACGGCTGGTCGCATTGAAGGTCGCCTCGGTCGAAACGGTCGACGAAAAAGTGCTGGGTCTCGCCAAGGGTGACATCGTCTGGAGCGGCATCGCCCACTTCTTTCCGGAGGACGCATCCGGCTCGGCCAACGGCATCAATATCGTCGAGGTGCTGGCCGACGATCGCGATGAGCTGGAGCGCCAGCTCGCAGATGTCACCACCGCGCTTGATGACCGCTCTTCAGCACGCCACAAGGGTTATACAATCGCACGCGAAAAGGCCGAGATCGAAGCAATCTGGTCGATGCGCAAGCGCGCCGTCGGCCTGCTCGGCAATGTCGAAGGACCGGTGCGCCCGGTGCCCTTTGTCGAGGATACCGCCGTTCCGCCCGAGCATCTGGCTGCCTATATAAGGGAATTCCGCGCCCTTCTTGATGCCGAAGGGCTGGATTACGGCATGTTCGGCCATGTCGATGCCGGCGTGCTGCATGTTCGCCCGGCGCTCGATCTTACCCGCGCCGACCACCAGCCACTCGTCCGGAGGATCAGCGACGGCGTCGTTGCCCTCACCCGCAAATATGGCGGCGTGCTCTGGGGCGAACATGGCAAGGGCGTGCGCTCGGAATATGTCCCTGAATATTTTGGCGAGCTCTATCCCAGTCTGCAGGAAATCAAGCGCGCATTCGACCCCGGCGATCGCCTCAATCCCGGCAAGATCGCATCCGGCTCATCCCGCCCGTTGCTGAAGATCGACGAAGTGTCACTGCGTGGCGACTTCGATCGTATCATCGGCAACGACATCCGTGCCGCCTTCGACAATGCAGCCTATTGCAACGGGAACGGCGCCTGTTTCGATTTCGACGCGACAAGCCCGATGTGCCCCTCCTTCAAGGCAACGGGTGATCGGCGCTATTCGCCGAAGGGCCGCGCGGCGCTGATGCGCGAATGGCTGCGCCTGCTTGCGGAGCGGAAGATCGATCCTCGGCGCGAGGCCGAAGCTCAACGCCGTACCAATCCTTTCGGCAATTTCTTGCGGCGAGCGGTAAACTCGCTCAATCCGGCCAATCGAGACGACTTTTCCCATGAGGTGCGGGCGGCAATGCATACCTGCCTCGCCTGCAAGGCCTGCGCCGGCCAATGTCCCGTCAAGGTTAGCGTCCCGGCCTTCCGATCGAAATTTCTGGAACTCTATTACAGCCGATACCTTAGGCCCTTCAAGGACCCAATCGTTGCTGCCATCGAGACGACTCTGCCGCTAATGGCGCGTTTCAAACTAGGCTACAATCTGCTCACCGGATCGACCGCCGGCCAGAGCTTGATGCGGCTTGCCGGTCTCACCGCGCTTCCCGCCATGCCTGCGATATCACTGGAAAGGGAAGCCGCTCGGCTCGGCGTGCGGATCGCCACGCCGGAACGTCTGGAGAAACTCTCCTTAGCGGAGCGCCCCCAAGCGGTCGTCATTGTTGCCGATGTCTTCTCAACCTATTTCGATCCAGCCGTCGTCATCGCAGCACTCAAGCTCGCCCTGAAGATGGGCTTCAAACCGTTGCTCGCTATGTCGCAGAACAACGGCAAGGCCCTGCATGTGCATGGCTATCTCGGCCGCTTCGAGAAGGCGGCGGCGAAATCGCGTGACTATCTCGATCGTATCTCGCAAATGGGCATCCCGCTTGTCGGCATCGATCCGTCGATGACGCTGACCTATCGCAGCGAATATGTCGCCCTGCCCTCCGCCAAGCTGCGCGCGCCGGTGCTGCTGCTTCAGGAATGGCTCGCCGCCAATCTCGACCGAATACCAGCATCAGAGGCTGTGCCGCACGAACGCTTCACGCTGCTTGCCCACTGCACGGAGAGAACGAATGCGCCGGCCGCTCTCAAGCAATGGTCCGTGCTTTTCGGGAAATTGGGTATCAAGCTCGACATGGCCGATGTAGGCTGCTGCGGCATGGCCGGCACCTTCGGCCATGAGGTCCGCAATCGCGCCCTCTCGGAAAAACTCTATGCAATGAGCTGGCAGGACAAGATCGCCGAAAGCGGCATTCAAGCCGTTGTCATGGCGACCGGCTTTTCCTGTCGTTCGCAGGTTGCAAAGATCGATCACCAGATCATCCCGCACCCGATCGAAATCCTCGAACGGCTGATTGATTAGCCTTCAGAAAGTTTACTCAACAGCCGAAATACATGTGGCGCCCGAAGGCGCCACATACAAAACATCAAATAAAGTAGCCGCTTAGACGGCTTCTCTCATCCTGATTTTTTCCAGGCTGTAGACCTGCCCGAAGCGATTGGCGAGGAAATCGCCGAGATCGATCTCTTCCTGGCAGACGAAGCCTTTCGCAGGCAGTTTGCCTTGAGCCAGCAGATCGAGCACGGTGGTAATGCCGGCTGCGGTGGTGATCTGGATGGCGCTCATCTTCTTGCCCGCGACGATGCCCGCATAGACCTTGTTGGCATAGGTTTCCTGCATGTAACGGCCCTCGCGCCAACCGCAGACTGTGACGAAAACGACGACCACATCCTGCATGGTGGCCGGCAGCGCGTTCTCGAACAGATCCTTCAGCACATCGCGCCGGTTCTTGAGGTTGAGGTCGTTCAGCAGCGCCTTGATGATGGCCTGATGGCCGGGATAGCGGATGGTGCGGTAGTTCATCGTGCGCACGCGACCTGCCAAAGTCTTGGCGAGCGTGCCGAGACCGCCTGACGTGTTGAAGGCTTCATAGGTGACACCGTCGAGCGAGAATTCCTCGCGCTCTTCCATGGCCGGCACGGTCACGAGCTTACCTTCGACGATCGCTTCGCAGGGCTCGATATATTCGTTGATGAGGCCGTCCGTGCTCCAGGTCAAATTGTAGTTCAGAGCGTTGGACGGATACTGAGGCAGCGCGCCGACGCGCATGCGCACGCTGTCGAGACTGTCGAAATGCTTGGTAAGATCATTGGCGACGATCGAGATGAAGCCCGGCGCCAGGCCACATTGCGGGATGAAGGCGGTGTTTGCACCCTGAGCCAGTTCCTCAACCTTCTTGGTCGTGGCCACATCTTCGGTGAGGTCTAGATAATGGACGCCAGCTTCAAGCGCCGCCTCCGCGACGAAGCCGGTGAGATGGAACGGTGCGGCCGACAAGACGGCGAACTTGCCCTTCAGAACGCCAACGAGCCCGGCGCGGTCGGCGATATCGACGGCGGCGGTGGAAATCGCAGGATGGTGGTCGATCTTGTCCAGCTGTTCCTGGCTGCGGTCGGCGACGACGACCGTGTAATCGCCCGTTTCGGCCAGCATCAGAGCGATCGCCCCACCGATCTTGCCTGCGCCGATGACCACTATGTCTTTCATATGACTCCCCTGCATTTCATTGATAAGATTTTTATAAGTGTAGGTAGGAGTTGAACGATTCATAGCGACAAAAAATGCATTTCGTTGTACAAAACTATACAAACTGACGAATAGAATTTGCAAAACGCAGGAGCCGCCATGCAGGTGACCGATAAGGACCGCGAACTGATCGCCTTGCTCGGCCAGAATGCCCGGATGCCGGTCGCGACTCTCGCCAAAAAGCTGTCGCTGTCGCGCACCACCGTTCAGGCGAGGCTCGAACGGCTGGAGCGGGAGGGTGTGATTGCGGGCTATGGTGTGCGGCTGTCGGAGACCTATCTGTCCGGCCTTATTCGGGCGCATGTGCTGATCACGATCGCGCCGAAAGCGTTGTCAGCCGTGACGGCATCGCTGAATGCTATCCCCGAGGTAACAACGCTTCATTCGGTCAGCGGCACATTCGATCTGATCGCGATCATCGCAGCACCCTCGATCTCCGAGCTGGATCAGCTGATCGACGGCATCGGTACGATCGACGGAGTCGAACGCACCCTGTCATCAATCATTCTTTCGACCCGGATCTCGCGTTGAAGCCGGCAGATCAGCTAAGCGTCGCCGGCTCCATCTCGGGCGTAGTGGAAAGCACTGCTTCTTTCAAAGCCTGCGAATAGGGATGCTGCGGATTGTCGAGAACAGCGCGCGCACCGCCCTGCTCGACGATCTCGCCCTTTTTCATGATGATGATGCGATCGCTGATGTAATAGGCGGTCGCCAGATCATGGGTGATGTAGATGATCGACAGCCCGAGCTCTTTCTTCAGCTGACCGAAGAGGTTGACGATCGCCATTCTAAGCGAAGCATCGACCATCGAAACCGGCTCGTCGGCTACCAACAAGCGGGGCTGCGGTATGAGCGCGCGGGCAATGGCGGTTCGCTGCAGCTGCCCACCCGAAAGCTCATGCGGAAATCGCCCCTTCACCTCGGCAAGGGTCAAGCCGATATGGGCAAGCGCCTCGTCGGCAATACGCTCGACATCGGCTCGGCTTGGCCTTGGGCCCATCGGCGCGAAATTCCTTGCCGTTTCAAAAAGATATCGATCAACCCTCTTGAGTGGGTTGAACGCTTCGAATGGATTCTGAAGGACCGGCTGGACCTCCCGCATGAAGGCGCGCCGTTCGGATCGGCCATGAATGATCACTGGTCTTCCGCGAAAATTCAGGCTGCCCGATGTCGGTGCCGTCTGGCCGAGGATCATCGACGCAATCGTCGATTTACCCGAGCCCGACTCACCGACGATGGAGAGGATTTCCGGCTCCTCTCCCAGGCTCAGACTGACATCGCGAACCGCTGTGATATGACGGCGGCTGAGCATGCCGCCTTGACGATAGATCTTGCTGACATGCGAGAGTGAAAGAAGATCGCTCATCGCGCTCCTCCCGTCACCGCGAAACAGGCGACACGCCGATCCGGCTCGACGGTGACCATAGGCGGCACTTCGCGGCTGCAGATGTCCATGCGCTTCGGGCAGCGCGGATGGAAACGGCATGCCTCCGGCGGCATGGCGAGATTGGGCGGTCGTCCTTCCAGCGAGGGTCGCGTCGAGGCATCGCCGATCCGCGGCAGGCTTGCGACCAGATGCTGTGTATAGGGATGGAGCGGCAGGTGAAAAAGCTTGCGCGTCGGCGCCTCCTCCACCAGCCGGCCGGCATAGACGATGCCGATACGATCGGAAACCGCGGCGTGAACGCCCATGTCATGGGTGACGAACAGGAAGGAGGACCCCATCTCGCGCTGAATCTCGCGGATCATCTGCAGCACGTCGCGCTGGACGATGACATCGAGCGCCGTCGTCGGTTCATCGGCGATGATGAATTCCGGTGTCAGGATGGTGGCAAGCGCGATCGTCATGCGCTGGCGCATGCCGCCCGATAATTCATGCGGATAGGCATCGAGGAGGTGGGCATCGAGCTTCAGCCGCTGAAGGTGCGCACCAACCCGGTCGAAGAACGTCCCGCGATCGGCCTTCATGTGACGCAAGGCAAAATCCGTGAAGGAGTGCCGGATGCGGCGCACCGGATTGAGCACATTCATCGATCCCTGCATGACATAGGAGAGATGCCGCCAGCGAAGCGATGCCCGCTGCTCGGCCGTCATGGCGTAGATGTCCTGCGTCCCGTTGTTGAAATGGAATTTGACGGCACCCGAGACGACGCGAAGCGGCGGCCGGATCGCGCCCGCGATCGTCTTGATCAGCGTCGTCTTGCCGCTGCTCGATTCACCGGCAACGCCATAGATCTCGCCGCGGCCGATCGACAGGCTGATATCGTCAACCGCCCGCACCTCGCGATCGACGCCATAAAGGAAGGCCCGGTAATAAGCCTTGAGGTTGTTGACCTCGACGACAGCCTCCATCCCTCAGCCTCCCATCCGGTTCAAACGACTGCGGGGGTCGTTATATTCATTCATTGACATCGACAGCAGGAAGAGCGCCATGAACAGCACCACGATGGCGGCGACCGGCGCTGCAACCCACCACCATGTTCCGGCGATCAGCGCCGAATGCGCATTGGCCCAATAGATCATCATGCCCATGGTCGGCGTTTCGATATCGGTGAAACCGAGCACCGCGAGCGTGATCTCCATGCCGATCGACCAGATCATGTTGTTCATCGTCGTGGCAAAGACGATCGGCAGCACATAGGGCAGATGTTCCTCGACGAGGATCTTGCGCATACTCATGCCGGAATAGACGCTCTGTGTGGTGAAAGGCCGCGTCTTCAGGCTGATCGCCACCGAGCGGATCAGGCGTGCGTCATAGGACCAGCCAAGCGAGGCCATGACGATGATGAGCACCGTCCAGGTCATTTCATCCTTGAGCACGAAGTAGAACAGGATCAGCAGCGGAAACTGCGGAATGACCATGATGCTGTCATTGATCGCCATCAGCACTCGATCGACGGCGCCTCCGGCATAGCCAGCCACCAGCCCCACGACAAGCGAGATGATGCGCGAGAGAATGGCGACGCCGATGCCGAAATAGAGCGTGTTGCGGAGCGCCGTCGTGAGCTGCCAGAAGACATCCTGGCCGCGCGATGTCGTACCCAGCCAGTATTGCCCATCCGGCGGCATGTCGGGCGGCAGCAGATAAAGATCGGCTGGGCCATAGGGCGAGAAATAAGACAGGATCACCAGCCCGACGATGATGGCGAGCAACAGAAGACCGAAAAGGAATTCCATATTTTGGCGAGCAAGGTCGCGAACGATCGTCAGCATGGCCTACTCCACCTTTATGCGCGGGTCGATCAGCGGACCCAATATGTCGATGATGAATACGGCTGCAGCGACACCGACGATCGATAGCGCGCTGAGGCCCAGGACGAGGCTGTAGTCGCCGGCATGTACGGCCGAAATCAGGAGATTGCCGATACCAGGATAGCCGAAGACGATTTCTGTGATGACCGTACCGTTGAAGACCGCGCCGAGCGACATGGCAAGGCCGGTAAACTGCGGCACCATGGCATTGCGGGCGATGTAGGAGCGCAGGATCTTGCGCTTCGGCACGCCGCCGAGCTCGGCGAAAACGACATAATCCTCGGTGATGATGTTGGAGACCAGCGCCCGCATGCCGATGAGCCAGCCGCCCGTCCCGACGAGGATCAGCGACAGCGCCGGCAGGATGGAATGGCGAAGAATATCGAGCACCAGTGTGAAGGACAGTTGCAGGTTGGTGTTCATCTCATAGCCGCCATTGATCGGCAGGATCGGCCAGACATAGCCGAAGAGAATGATGAGCACGAAGGCGAGGATGTAATAGGGGATCGGCTGCATGGCGATGAAGACTAGGCTGACGGCCTTCAGCACCGAGCTCTTGCGATAATAGCCGGCGAGTGCACCAATCATGTTACCGAGAATGAACGTAAGGATGACGGAAACGGTCATCAGACCGATCGTCCAGGGCAGCGCCCTCGCGATGATGGCGGAAACGGGCGTGGGAAAGGCCGAAAGCGACGGCCCGAGATCGCCGGTCGCAAGACGCCCCCAGAAATGCAGATATTGCTGCCAGATGGAGCCCTCAAGACCATAAAGCTCACGCAACGATTGACGCATCAGCTCGACAGCGCGGGGATCGGATTGGCCCATCTGCTGGATGGTCCCGATGCTTTCCTCGACAGGATCGATCGGCGTCATGTGAGTGATGAAGAATGTTGCGGAAATGCCTAGGAAGACAACGAGCAGGAATTGGCCAAATCGTCTCAATACGAAAACTGGATAGGACGTCATGCCGCCGTCTTCCTCGCTGCTTGCGCTTCATCATCAATTCAAAAGATTCGCCGGACCTGCCTAGTGTCCGGCGAAAGGTGCCTGATGCGGCGGTTGCCGCATCAGGGTCGGGAGAAATCAGGGCTGTGCCGGCTTCAGTTTGACCATCATCAACCGGGAGTTCGCCCAATTGGGAACGGGGTCCGTATAGGGGTCGGCAATGGTCGGATAGCCTTTCCAGTAGGTCGTATCCATCGAGGTGAAGACGTTATAGGACATCAGCGGAATGGTCGGCATCTGCTGCGCGACCAGCTTCAGATAGTCCTTGCCAAGTTCGATGCCCTTCGGATCATCGGCGCTGACGCGGCGAATATTTTCGATGATCTTGTCGAGATCCGGATTGGACCAACGCTGCCAGTTGCGCGGTGCCTGGTTCTCACCCTTCTTGGCGACGAACTCCGAATGCCAGCTGTCGAGGAAGAAGGACAGATCGGGATCGCCACCCCAGGTCTCGACGCTCCATGCAATCGCAACCTGATAGTTGCCGGGCTGCAATCCCGCCTGCCAGACGCTGGTGGATGGAGCAGCTTTGGAATCGATCCCGAAGGCTGCCCATTGCTGGGCGATCAGAGTGCCCGCACGGGTAAAGACGGAGCGAGTATCGCCTTCGACCGTCAGTCGGATCTTGAACGGCTGCCCGTCAGGCGTCATCCATTTGCCGCCCACCTTCTTGAAGCCGGCTTTTTCCAAGAGCTCAGCGGCGGCCTGCGGATCGGGCTTCCACCAGCCGTAACCGAAGGCAGCACTGATGGCGGCCGGATCGGTCGGGATCTGATCCTTGTATTTCGGCTGCTTGCGTAGGATATCGGCGATTTGCTGACCGATCGTGGGATCATAGGGCTTTATCTTGCGCTTGCCTGTGTCAACTTCGAAATTCTTCAGCCAATCCTGCATCGGCGCCTGATAATCCGTCATGGCGATCGCCGTCGGCGGAACGCCGAGCGCGGAAAGCGTGGCCGCGCCACGATAGCTCGCCATATCGACAGCCTTGATATCGATGAGCAGTGCCAGCGCCCAGCGCACATCGGCATTCTGGAACAGCGGATCCTGATTGTTGAAAATCACAGCCGGCAGCGTCGGATCCGGATGCGCGAAGGGGAACCCTGGGAACCAGCTATCGACGGTCTTCGACTTTTCCTTCAGCGTGAACATGCCTTCCGGCGTGTTGTCGTGAATAATATCGAGATTGTGCTCGAGCTGCGCGATGGTGCGCTTATCCGGCGGACCGGGATCGACATAGGTGACATATTTCGGGGCCGGCTCGCCGAAACGGCCAAGCGAGGTGCGCTGCCAGTCGTCGCGCTTCTCCCAGGTGTACCATTTGCCCTGCGGATCGAACGCCTTCAGCTTGTAGGCGCCAAGCGAAACGGGATTGGCATTGTCGTAGCGAACCGGATCGGCGACCTTTTCGAAGACATGCTTGGGCATGATCCAGGCGCCGTTCCAGCGAACGGTGAAGATGGCGTGGAAACGCGAGTTCGGCTTCTTCAGCTTGAAGACGACCGTATAGGGATCCGGTGCTTCGACACTCGCGACCTGGACCGAGAAGGCCGCGCTCCAGTTCATGCCCGGATGGTCCATCTGGGTCTTGACGGTGTAGACGACGTCATCGGCGGTGAACTCGACACCGTCACTCCAATAGAGGCCCTTGCGCAGTTTCACCGTCATCTGGGTGAAATCGTCGTTATATTGCGGCTTGTCGGAAGCAAGTGAGTTGTCCCAGGCCGAGCCGCCCAGGCCTTTCTCTGGATCGATGTACCAGAGCGTGTCCATTGTCAGCTGCTGGAGGCCGGTCGAAACGCCGCCGCCGCCATTGACCCAAATGTTGAACCAGCCCGGATTCTTGATCGTTCCCTCAGGGTTTTCGACAATCAAGGTCTCCTTGCGGGGCAAGGCGGTATAGTCCTGAGCCTTGGCTGCCGCGATGAGGCCGAACGTGGCCAGCGCGACGCCGAAGGCAAGCTTCTTCCACTGCTTCATGATCTCCTCCCATTTTTATCGACTGCGCGGCACACTCAAGCGAAAGTGAGCAGACCGCAATTTTCACCCCTTTTCCCGGCCGGCCGCTCAAAGCAGCGTGCGGTGGTCCGGGCCTGCAACGGGTCGTCAGTCGCCTCCTCGCGACCATTTGTCCGTTTTCGGTGCCGGGGCACATTACCCCGGCGGCAAGACATCACACCGCCAGCCGGATTACCGTGTAGGACAGCGGCTTCAGCGTGGCACGAAGCCGGCCGTCCTCGATCTTGGCATCGCCCGTATTGGTCGGGACGACCGCGTTCGGATGCGCTGCGGTGTTGGTTGCCTGCAAATCGTTGTTGACGATTTCATGCTGTTCGACGACCCGGGCTCCGGCGAAGCCTTCGAGACGTGTATCTAGATCGAGCGCGCTGTCGGGATGGCGGTTGACTGCAAAGAGCGTAACCATCTTTCCCATCTCGTCGTGAACGGCCGACACATCGAGATAAGGCACGTCATCGGCCTCGTCGCTGTCATAGGTCGGACCATCCGTGACAAGGCGCAGCGCATAGCCGCGACCGTATTTCGAGGCGAAATAGAGCGGATAGTAGATCGTCTGCCGCCATGCCGGGCCGCCATCCTCCGTCATGATCGGTGCGATCACATTGACAAGCTGGGCGATGCAGGCAATGCGAACGCGATCGGAGCGGCGAATGAAGGTATTGAGAATGCCGCCGACCTGCAGCACGTCCTCGAAATTATAGATATCCTCGAGCAGATGCGGCGCATCCGGCCATTCATCGCGGGCAAGGATCTCCTTGTCCTGCTGGTTGGAGTGATACCAGACGTTCCACTCATCGAAGGAAATGCCGATGGTCTTCTTCGACCGCTTCTTCGCCTTGATATAGTCGATGACGCCGCCGATAGTGACGATGTAGCGATCCAGCTTCTCGGCCTTGGCCAGATAGTTCAGCGTGTTTCTCTCGCGGTTGGCGAAATACATGTGCAGCGAGATGTGGTCGGCGCTGTCGTAGCACTGATCCAGAACCTCAGCCTCCCAATCGGGATAGGTCTTCATGTCGGAATTGGACGAGCCGCAGACGACGAGTTCGAGCGACTTATCAAAGCCGCGCATGGCCTTGGCAGTCTCGTCGGCGAGGCGTCCATATTCGTAGGCGGACTTGTGACCCACCTGCCAGGGACCGTCCATTTCATTGCCGAGGCACCACAGCTTCACCCCATGCGGATCGGCCCAGCCGTGCTTGCGCCGCAGATCCGACCAGTATGTGCCGCCCGGATGATTGCAATATTCAACGAAGTTTCTCGCCGCATCCAGCCCGCGCGAGCCGAGATTGACGGCAAGCATCGGCTTGGTATTGGCCTTCTTGCACCAATCGACGAATTCATTGACGCCGATCTGGTTGCTCTCGCGTGTCCGCCAAGCAAGATCGAGACGCACAGGGCGCTCGGATCGCGGCCCGACGCCATCTTCCCAATTATAGGCCGAAACGAAATTACCACCGGGATAGCGGCAGTAGGGCGAGTTGAGCTCGCGCACAAGCTCAATCACATCCTTGCGAAATCCATTCTCATCCGCTGTCGGATGGCCCGGCTCGTAGATGCCGCCATAAATCGCCCGGCCTAGATGCTCCAGAAAAGAGCTGTAAAGCCGATCATCGATGTCGGCGATTCGGAAATCACGGTGGACGATCACATGCGCCTTCACGGCCTTCCTCCCATATATATCAGATATTTCGTTCTTATACCTTGATCTTGATACACTTTTGGAAGGTCGTCAACGCACTTGAGGCGGTAAACATCGCAAAAGCCATGAAGGCAACACTCGCGGATTGGCGAAATACTCCACAAAATCAGGCGTTTACGAAAAATGCGACTTATGGGAATTTAACTCTGCCGATATGCTATATATCAAAAGTTATGATACTATTGCGCCAAATCGATGCGCATAAGAATGTCGCGGCCATAGTTGCCGAAACCGCGGCCGAAAATATTGATGCCACCGGTGTTGCGCGCATCGTCGGCGATCCCGATCCGCAAGCGGATCGACGAATGCTGACTGATAGCAAGATCATCGATCGTCACATCGGAAGAGGCAACTCCGTCGATGAAGGTGCCCTTCTTGGAGATTCGCCAGGTCTTGAGCTTGCCGTATTGAGAGCCTTCAAGCTTCCACCAGCTTGGCGTAAAAGCCCCGCGCTTATCGCCATAATCGCCCGGAGACGTCCATGTGCCAACGGCCACGCCGTTGATCCACACAGTGATGTCGGATGGCCAGTCCGGATTGGTGCCAGGCACTTCGGAGGACAATTCCATCGAGAATTCGATGGCATTGACATTCCTGTTCAAGATCTTGGCATTGTTCGGGAATTTATATTCGACATGGCCACGCCCGAACCAGAGAAGACCTGCCTGCATGCGCTGCGGATCAAGGAAATAATCGGGGACATCAAGCAGGCCAATGACGCCCTCGGTCGAGCACAGGCCACAAGGCGCATGCGTCTCGCAGCTCGTATAGAGACCGATCGGCATGGCGACTTCGATCACGTCCTCATCATGCTTGAAGGCCTGATCCTCGAAGCTCAGCAGGATCTCGTCGTAAAGCGCGGTACAGATCTTCTGGTAACCCTTGCGCGCCTTTGCAGCCTTGGTCTCGACAAGACCGGCCTCCTCCAGGATCATGATACCAGTGGCGACAGTCGATTGCGGCAGATCAAGCTCCCGGGCGATCTCGTTGACATTCAGCGAGCCCCTTGCGCAGAGCAGCTTCAACATATCGACACGTGCCGGCGCCGATAGCGCCCGGAAAACCGCAGCGTTCTCACCCGCATAAATTGTCAGAAAGCCGCGCTGCATAAAATCCTGAATTCCCCATCAATAGATTTCATTTATATCAGGATTTTTGATTTCACAAGAGATATTACTCGAGATGGCCCGGCCTGGCGCCTTCTGCGCGCAATGAGAAGACGCCAGCCAGCTCGCGGGCTATACAACTTGGCGGGACGAAACTCCAGACGGCCGCTCAGCCTCAAGTTTTACCGGCATGTCTCTATCCGCTTCAGAGCAGCGGTAATGCCTGACAGCGAGTAGGAATAACTCGTTTCAGTACCTCGCTTAGAGGTTGCCTGCAGTTGCAGCTGCGCACCTCCCTTCATGGCAGTGACCATGGTCGGCTCCTGCGCCTCATTCCTTACCCAGCCGTGCCGGTCTTTCGTAAACATCGGGAATGTCTGGTCGCCGACCGTCGCCGTCATCTGAGCACCGTCTTTAAGGTCATAGCCCATCGCGGCCTCAGGAACCAATTTATCGCCGGGAGACAGACGCGAGACGATGAAGAAATTGTCGCCATGGTCGACACTGGCGGGCTGCTGCGCAACCGGCCTCGATAGAACATAGCAATTCACATTGTCGCCGGACTTATAAGAATATGCGCCCCAATGATCGAACTGATCGATACGGACGGGCACTTCCGCATGCGCGATACCGGCGCCGAATGCGACGAAGACCAGAGCGGGGGCGAAATTTCTTGCAAACATGGTTTCCTGCCATTTCTTGTTTCAAGGAGATTGAAAGCGAGAGATGCACTCACACGCGCGGCAGTTTCGGTGCGGTGCGTTATCTGATTGTTAATGTCTTCGTTAAAATTTGTTCATGTTAGGAAACACGCAGGAAACCATATATGAGAAGAACACAACCTCGTCGGCATTGACGATCAGTTCACAGATTGCGCTGTTCCATCCGCTGCATCCATGCACATATAGCCGCCTGAACCTACGGCCTTTGCAAACCATGCCATGAAGACGCAAACAGGCGGCGCCTTGGACGCTCTATGTATCTGCATGGACATAAGTGATGCGGGATCAGGCCGTGCTAACCGGATATAGTAGGATTGTACCATGAAGAAGATCGGTTTCCTTTCATTCGGCCACTGGACGCCCTCGTCCCAGTCGCAAACCCGTTCGGCTGCCGATACGCTGCTGCAATCGATCGACCTAGCCGTCGCGGCCGAACAGCTGGGTGCGGACGGCGCCTATTTCCGAGTGCATCATTTCGCACGCCAGCTTGCCTCACCCTTCCCACTGCTGGCAGCTGTCGGCGCCAAGACCAGCCGCATCGAAACCGGCACCGCCGTCATCGACATGCGCTATGAAAATCCTTTCTACATGGCCGAGGATGCCGGCGCTGCGGATCTTATCGCCGGCGGCCGGCTGCAGCTCGGCATTAGCCGCGGCTCGCCCGAACAGGTGATCGACGGGTGGCGCCACTTCGGCTATGCCCCAATGGAGGGCGAAAGCGATGCCGATATGGGCCGTAGGCATACGGAAGTGCTGCTCGATCTGCTGCGCGGCGAAGGCTTCGCACAGCCCAACCCTCGGCCAATGTTCCCCAACCCGCCAGGCTTGTTGCGCTTGGAACCCTATTCCGAGGGCCTGCGTGAGCGGATCTGGTGGGGTGCCGGCTCCAATGCTACGGCCGTATGGGCCGCGAAGCTCGGCATGAACCTGCAGAGCTCGACGCTGAAGGATGATGAAAGCGGCCTGCCCTTCCACGTCCAACAGGCAGACCAGATCAGGCTCTATCGCGAGGCCTGGAAAGAGGCCGGACACAAGCGCGAGCCGCGGGTTTCGGTCAGCCGCAGCATCTTCGCGCTGGTGAACGATCTCGACCGCGCCTATTTCGGCCAGAGCGGCAAGGATGCTGACAAGATCGGCTTCATCGATGAAAAGACACGCGCCATTTTCGGCCGCAGCTATGCCGCAGAACCGGATGTGCTGATCGAGGAGTTGGCAAAGGACGAAGCCATCGCCGCGGCCGACACCCTGCTGCTGACGGTGCCGAACCAGCTTGGGGTCGACTACAACGCCCATGTCATCGAAAGCATCCTGACGCATGTCGCACCGGCATTGGAGTGGCGCTAGGAGGGTTCTGAAACAGGACGAGACAAAACTGACCGCCCCGAAGCTCACCTTCGCGGGCGGTCGTTTCAGATTTTACCCCGTGAAGGGTACATGCTTGGCGGATCAAGCCAAGGCGGCGTGACGCCGCAGCCTATGAAGTGCTGCCAATACCAGCAGCGCCATGACAGCGGAGAAACCCGCAAGCGGCCATGCGCTATCGCCATCCAGCACGGCGACCGCCAGCGTTCCGACGACACTTACAATCAGACTCTGAATGCAGAAATAGAACGCGACAGCCGAGCCGGCGATATCGCCGAACTCGGCCAGCGCCCCATTCGCCGTCACCGATCCTGCGACAACGATGCCGACCGCCATGATCCACATCGGCAGCACGAAGCTTGCGAAGGACGGCGCCCCGTAAAGCTGACCGAGAACAAGAGCTGCCGCACCGATAAGAAGCAGTCCCATGCCCCGCGCAACACAGCCCGCAACACCCCATCTTTCGACAAAGCATCCGGCAAAGCGTGCCGTCGCGATCATCACGACGGCGACGGTCGCAAAGGCAAGACTAAAGCCGAGTTCTGAGTAGCCGGCCCTGCCGATGAGCACGCGCGGAGCGATCGAGAAGAATACGAAGAACGTCCCCATTCCCGCGCTGAAGGCGAGCGTATAGGTCCAGAACGACCGGCTTTTGAAGATGGGCCAGATGGGTCGGCGCGGCCCGGTCAAGCCTTGAGGTCTCGTTTCATGCCACCTCGCCAGAGCGTGAAAGGTGGCGGCCAACGCCAGAAGCGAAAGCAATATGAAAATGGCACGCCAACCGAACTGGTCGGCAATCATCGCTCCGGCTATCGGACCGAGCGCCGGCACGAAGGAGAGTATCGATCCGAATGTGGCATAGATAATGGCCTGCTCCGGGCGATTGCCGTAGACATCCCGCACAGTCGCGAAGGTCGCGACCAAGGCTGCCGACGCGCCGATGGCCTGCAGCAGACGGCACAGAACGAAGATGGGAGCACTCCCTGCAAGAGCTGCTCCAAAGGAAGATGAGGCAAACACAAGCGCGCCGGAAAGCAGGACCGGGCGACGGCCGATGCGATCCGAAAGAGGGCCGAACACGACCTGTCCGAGACCCAGCATGATCATATAGAGGCTCAAGGTCAGCTGGATCACCGCAGGTGTCGTGTTGAGAATGCCGGGCATCGACGGCACGACGGGAAGATAGATATCCATGGCCAGTGAAGCGAGGATATCAAAAGGCGCCATCAGCAGCAGTGCCGCCGGCAGCGAGTAGGCCCAGGACGGGCGTATATCAGACATGAGAAAATTCCGCTCGAAAGAGAGTTCGGGCGGCGCCTGCCATTGGCATCAATGGGAATGAGTTCGACAGCACGCCGCAACAACAAAAAGCTGTTGCGGCTTATCTATCTGCTGACTTGGAATTCCCCATGCCGATGGCCTCGTGTCGAGATACGTGATGGCCACAGCCTCTAGCAGATGACATCGAACGTGACAATGACGTGTGATGAGCACCGCCGCAACCAGCAGTTCATTCCAAACGGCTCCAGTCTCAGGTTCGGGGCCGTTTTGCCGCTGGTCTAGCCCGGCATCTCCTCGATTTCAGCCAACAGCCATTGGCGAAACACCTTCATGGACGCCGTTTCCGCCCGCGATTTTAGCCGGGTCAGCCAATAGCTGCCGGTCATCGCCATAATCTGGAACGGCTGCATGATCCTGCCGGCTTCGATGTCATGGGAAAACATGGCGACCGGCACCAACGCGACACCAACGCCGCGTGCTGCAGCCTCTACGAGCGTCAGCGACGAATCGAACATCCAGCCACGAAGATGCGGTGGCGGCAGGTCCGCCGCCCTGAACCAGAGCGACCATTCATCGACCCGATAGGATCGCAACAGTTCGACATCGACGAGATCGGCAGGCGTGCGCAATCGCGCGCCGATATCCGGCGTGCAAACTGGGGAGAGTGGCGCATCCATAAGATGGATCGCTTCCGTTCCATGCCAGGCGCCGTCGCCGAAGCGCAGGAAGAAATCCAGTCCGTCGAGCACGATATCGGCTCGGTTGTTGTTGGTCTTCAGGCGCAGATCGACATGGGGATGCTGTGCCTTGAAACTGCCGAGGCGCGGCAGGAGCCAGCCGATCGCGAAAGTCCCGACGACGCCGATCGTCAGGATCTCGGCGAAATTCCCCTCCTCCAACTGGCTGAGCGTGGCGCTCATGCGGCGGAAGGCGTCCGTCAGGACCGGCAGCAACGCATGCCCCTCGTCGGTCAGCGCGAGGCCGCGTGGCAGGCGCTTGAAGAGGGTCACGCCCAGCACGTCTTCCAACGCCTTGACCTGATGGCTGATCGCCGTCTGCGTGACTCGAAGCTCCAGGCCAGCCCGCGTAAAACTGCCATGCCGCGCCGAGGCCTCGAAAACCCGCAGCGCGTTCAGTGGCAGCTGGGAAATGTCCATTTGTGTCCTAAGGCCAAGTTTTTCTCATGTCTAAGCCCAGAATTGATCGTTTGTCTAGGGCAGAAACCAGAGCCATAGTCCGCCTCGCACGGTGATTTGCCAGACCCCAATGACGTCCGCGGGCTGATAGGCGCACCGTTGCCCAACGCAAAATCGAAGTGGAAACAAGATGACGATCTTATTGTCGCGCCGGCAAAGCCTTGCCGGCGGCTTGCTTGCGCTGCCTGTTCTGGCAGGGCTGAGCTCGGTTGGACGTACTGCAGACGATAATACAGGCGAGGCGCAGCTTGCCGCGCTCGAAAGCAAGCATCCAGGCCGCATCTGTGTCAGCATTCTCGACGTGGCAAGCGGCAGGCGCATCGAGCATCGCGCCGGCGAGCGCATCCTGATGTGCAGCACCTTCAAGGCGCTGGCGGCAGCTCTCGTGCTTGCCCGCGTCGACAAGGGAGAAGAGAAGCTCGACCGACGCGTTCATTACAAGAAGAGCGATCTCATCGACTATTCTCCGGCAACCGAACCCAATGCCGGAGAAAATGGCATGACCGTTGGCGAACTTTGCGCAGCGACAGTGACGCTCAGCGACAATACCGCGGCTAATCTGCTGCTCGCGAGCTTTGGCGGCCCAGGGGCAATTACGACCTTCTGCCGCAGCATAGGCGACGAGATCACCCGCCTCGACCGCACCGAGCCCACGCTGAACTATCACGACACTCCGAACGATGAGCGCGACACGACGACAGCTTCGGCGATGCTGGAAAACCTGCGGCGGCTTCTGTTCACCGATGTGCTGACGCCCGCCTCGCGATTGCAGCTTGCGGCTTGGCTGATCACCAACAAGACGGGTGACGCCCGCCTGCGCGCCGGGCTTCCGAAGGATTGGCTAGTGGGTGACAAGACCGGAACAAACGGCGACAAGCACGGCAATGCCAACGACATCGCGGTGCTATGGCCAACGAAGCGCGCGCCCATCATCGTGACGGCCTATTGCGAGATCCCCGCCATCGCAGCTGACGAACGCAATGCCATCATTGCCGAAATCGGCCGGATCGCTACGGCGATCTGAGATCGGGGCGCCGGATTACCACCGCCGCCAATCATCACCTCTTTTTCGACCATACGATTCTGCACGGTCGATCATCACAATGAGGATATCATCTTGAATATACGTACCAGTTCTTTGCAGAAGCTCGGCTTCGTCGCCAGCTGCCTTTTCTATGGGGTCGGCGCACACGCCGCCGATGGCAATGACCAGGATCGGCTGGAGCGAGCCGTCAACGAGATCATCCGCCCGTTGATGAAGGAAAACAACGTGCCGGGCATGGCCATCGCACTGACCGTCAAAGGCAAGCGTTACATCTTCAACTATGGCGTCGCCTCGAGGGAGAGCGGCCAGAAGGTGACGAACGACACGATCTTCGAGCTCGGCTCCATCAGCAAGACCTTTACGGCAGCGTTCGGCTCCTACGCTCAAGTCCACGGAAAGCTGTCCTTTTCCGACAAGGCGACGAAGTATATGCCGGAACTTGCAGGCAGCAGCTTCGACAGGATCAGCCTGCTCGATCTCGCCACATACTCGGCAGGCGGTCTGCCACTGCAGTTTCCCAGCGACGTGACGGATCAGGACAAGATGGTTGCCTATTATCGCAAATGGCATCCCACCTTTGCGCCCGGTACGTATCGGCAATATTCCAATCCCAGCATCGGCCTTTTCGGTTACCTGGCAGCGCAGGCCGTCGGAGAGCCGTTCGATAAGCTGATGGAGGAGAAAATTCTTCCTGGTCTTGGCCTCCGTCACACCTATGTCCGCGTTCCACCGGCCGAGATGGCCAATTATGCCTATGGCTATTCCAAGCAGGGCAAGCCGATCCGCGTCAACGGCGGCATTTTCGATACGCAGGCCTATGGCATCAAGACCACCAGCTCCGATATGCTTGCCTTTCTTGAAGCGAATATGGGCGAAGCAAAGCTCGACGATAAGCTTCAGCAGGCAATCGACGCGACGCATGTCGGCTATTACCGCGTCGACAACACGACGCAGGCGCTCGGTTGGGAGGTCTATGCCTATCCAACGACGCTTGCCCGGCTGCTTGCCGGCAATTCGTCAGACATGGCATTTGAGCCCCATAAAGTCACCCGGCTCGACCCGCCTCAGCAGCCGCGCAAGGATGTCCTGCTCAACAAGACGGGCTCAACGAACGGTTTTGGCACATACGCGGCCTTCATACCGGCCAGACAGCTCGGCATCGTTTTGCTTGCAAACAGGAATTTTCCGATCCCCGCGCGCGTCGCGGCAGCCTACAAAATCCTGACCGCCGTCGAGGACATGCAGGGATCCAATGCGGTCCAATAAAGTGCTGTTATGAGGATTTAATTGCCTCAACAAACGGCCGGCCTTGCGAAGCATCGAGGCCGGCCACCGTCATTTATCGATTGCCGGAAGACCGTCGCGCGGCAACATCAGCTTGGGAGGCTTCCGTTCCGTTGAAGAATTCCTGCAGAAGGCGGGTAATGCGCTCCGGTGGTGTACCCTTTGCATATTCTTCCTGCATCCGGCGTCTGACCAATATTTCTAAGACTGACATGTCTTTCACCTCATATATCCGGCGCAAGGAAAATGTCGCTCTCAATGGCGCGGGAGGCAAGTTACAGTTTTTTCATGATCTTAGCGGCGAGACCGAAGAAGCTCTGATCTTGCCAACATCGCATTCCACCCGAAGCGGAGTTGACCGAAGCGTGACCAATCTGCCACTTGCCAAATCCCGGCTCATCGTAGAATTGAAAGCGGCCAATCGGTCGGTTGTTTGCGCTTCCTTAACTTCCGTGCTTTAGCGGGCCACACCCCGACCATTGGATGATGTCGCCTGCAAGGAATGAATAATGCCCATAAAAAAAAGCTCTGCCTCTGACGTTTTCCAGCGCAAGATTTCAGATTTTTGCGATCTGCGGCTCAAGCCGCTGCTTCAGCCGCGTAGCTTCGAGAATATCAAAGGCTTCATGATCGGCCTTATCGTTTTCCAGTCGCGCCCTCCTCTCCGGGCAGGACGTGTGGATTTCCAGGAAATAGCCTCTCTTTGCGGCATGGACGAGGAAATGAGCCCCGAGTTCAAGCGGGCTGCCCAGCCTGGCTTCGATGCGATTCTTCGCTGGCTTGGAGCTGCGAAGACCAATACGCAACGCATGTCTCCGGTCGCCGCCAAACGACCTTTGCGCGTTCACGGCAAAGCGATGCCGGCAAAAACCGAGCGACGCGCTCTGGCCTCCTGATACGAACGGCATATCGCTCCCTGCAAGCGGAGCGATATGCCTCTTGCCTCACCTGCAAAAGGCTTGCGCAGGTGCGCGCCGGAAAAGTCCTCATCCGATACCCCGTTGTCGGAATTGCCGCGATGGCCCGATAAATGGGAAAGCCTACCGCCATCAATGCCGCATCCTTTACAAATCGAACAGTTGCGCGCTTGGGGCGGCAGGCACCGGCGATAGAGCTGCGAGCCGACCATCGATCACCGTCAGCACAATAAAAGCCAGGAGTATCGATCGTTTTCAACGCCGGCATGGTTTCGGGCAGCAATTGACCATAAATTCTATAGAGAAAGGAATGAAGAAGCGACGACATCTTCAAAAATGAAATGCCTTTTCTCGAAGCCTGGCTTTGAATGCGGCATCGTGGCGCCAAATGAAATCGGAGCCCGCCTATGAACGCGCAACTGCACCATATCAACGCTACGCATCCTGAGGCCACCTTGCTTGAGACCGAACAGCAGGCGCAGGCCGTCGCGCGGGAGCTGGCCCAGCGTTTTGCCGCCACCGCCTCGGAGCGCGATAGCGAAAGGCTGCTTCCCTTTGCCGAGATGGATGCGCTGGCACAATCCGGGCTCCTGGCAATTACGGTTCCCGAGGAGTATGGCGGCCTGGATGTCTCCAATGCCACCTTGGCGGAGATCACGGCGACGCTCGCCCAGGCCGACGGCTCGATCGGACAGATCCCACAGAACCACTTCTACATTCTTGAAGCCTTGCGCGTCGATGGTTCGGAAGATCAGAAGCGCTATTTCTTCGGGCGCGCATTGGCCGGCGATCGCTTCGGCAACGCTCTTTCCGAGCGCGGCACGAAGACAGTCGGGCATTATGATACGCGTATCACCCGCGATGGTCCCGGCTATCGCATCAATGGCCGCAAGTTCTATTCGACGGGCGTCCTCTTTGCCGATTGGGTCACCGTCTTTGCGCTTGACGAAGCCGACAAGCTGGTCATGGCCTTCATCCCGAAAGGAACGGAAGGCATCGAAATCATTGACGATTGGGATGGCTTCGGGCAGCGCACGACCGGTAGCGGCACCACGGTCCTCAACAATGTATATGTGAATGCCGACCATGTCGTTCTTCACCACAAAGGCTTCGAACGGCCGACGACAATCGGCTCCGTCGGTCAGATCATTCATGCTGGTGTCGATCTCGGCATTGCCCGGGCAGCCTTTGCCGAAACGCTTGATTTCGTGAAGACCCGATCGCGTCCCTGGATGGATAGCGGCGTAGAGCGAGCGAGCGACGATCCGCTGACAATCGCCAAGATTGGGCAGATCGCCGTCCGGCTGGAAGCCGCGACCGCGACCGTCGAGCGCGCCGGCCGCAAGGTCGATGCCGCCCAGGTCGAGACAACAGAAAAGAGGGTGGTCGAGGCGACGCTCGCGGTGGCGGCCGCAAAGGTGCTGACAACGGAAATTGCCATCGAAGCGACCAACACGCTGTTTGAGCTCGCCGGCACGGCCTCGGTCAAGCTGGATCTCAATCTCGATCGCCACTGGCGCAATGCGCGCACGCATACGCTTCATGACCCCGTCCGCTGGAAATATCACGTCGTCGGCAATTATCACCTCAACGACGTCATCCCGCCGAAGAATGGCGCGCTTTAACGGATAGACGAAAGCCCCGTCGCCGGCGACGGGGCTTTCACATAATCAAAAGCACAGATCCACAGCGCCACGCTGAAGCCAATTAGTGCCGATCTATATTGGTTTCCATGGGCTGACCGGCTGACATCGCGAGACTTTCCAGACCGGTTGCAACGACCGATACCCTGAATACGCCGTCGAGGGTCTTGTCGAAGATCGCACCGACGACGATATCGGCATCGGCAAAGACTTCGTCGCGGATGCGGCTGGCGGCCTCATCGACCTCGAACAGCGTCATGTCCGTTCCGCCGGAAATGGAGATCAGCACGCCGCGCGCGCCCTTCATGCTCATGTCGTCCAGAAGCGGATTGGAGACTGCGGCATCTGCCGCTTTCAACGCGCGGCCCGGTCCTGAAGCTTCGCCCGTTCCCATCATCGCACGTCCCATTCCCCGCATCACGGATTTGACATCGGCGAAGTCGAGATTGATGAGACCTTCCTTGATGATCAGGTCCGTGATGCAGCTGACGCCCGCATAAAGGACGCGGTCCGCAGTCACAAAGGCGTTTGCGAAGGTGGTCGTGGCGTCCGCAATGCGAAACAGATTCTGATTGGGAATGACGATAACGGTGTCCGCACTTTCACGCAGTCGCTCGATGCCCTCGTCGGCCGTGCGCATGCGCCGGTTGCCCTCGAACGTGAAGGGCTTGGTGACGACGCCGACCGTGAGGATGCCCGCCTGCCGCGCGACCTGAGCGATGATCGGCGCGGCGCCCGTACCGGTGCCGCCGCCCATTCCGGCCGTCACGAAGCACATGTGCGTGCCCTGGAGATGATCCATGATCTCATCGATGGATTCCTCGGCGGCGGCTCGGCCGATTTCCGGTAGGGAGCCGGCACCGAGGCCCTCCGTCACCTGTGCGCCAAGTTGAATGCGCCTGGTCGCTTTGGACGTCGCAAGCGCCTGCGCATCCGTGTTTGCCGCGATGAATTCAACGCCCTGAAGTTGTTGCGCGATCATATTGTTGATCGCGTTGCCGCCGCCACCGCCGACACCGACGACAGAAATCTTCGGTATCACCCCGGAAAGTGGTGCGCGCGTGTCAGCCATGAAGGACTCCATTGGATCGATTTCATTCTCAATCGAGATCGCCTGCCCTTCTGGAGGTTGAAAACGATTCGTGAGCGAAGAGATCCTAATGAGGAACGTGTGCGGATTGCGGCATGCGCCGGCAACCCTCCACAGAATAATGAATTGAGCACAGGATTTGTAAGCCGGATATTGAAACATCAATCATCCAGCATTGCGTAAAGGTCACAATCGGCGAGCCTGCTTGAAGCTGTGGTGTGTTCCAACCCTGACCCACACCACACCAGATATAAATGACGCTGACCGATCTTGAGTACAGGTGGTGTCAGCACCAGCGCAGCGCAGATTATGAGCCTATGCCCTTTTTAGACTGTGCCACGTCCTCGCCCTCGTATCAGCTGTAGAGACTGACTTCAGGAATCCGGTCGTTTAGAACGAATTCGCCAACTTCCTTGGCCTTGTAGAAGACCGGATCGTGCAGCGTGTGCGTCCGTACATTGCGCCAGAAGCGGTCGAAACGATATTTCTCCGCAGTCGAGCGTGCGCCGGTGAGCTCGAAGACGCGCGAGGTGACGTCGAGCGAAACATGGGTCGCATGCACCTTCGCCGCATAGGCTTCGGCTGCCGCCTCGCCACGCTCGCGCGCCGTTGCCCTGCTTCCTCTCGCAAGCGCCTCCTGCACCCTTGCCGCAGCCCTGTCGGCCAGCGCAGCGGAAGCCTTCAAGGCCGCAGTGAACTCGCCGACACGTTCAAGAATATAGGGATCGTCCGATGCACGCTCGACGCCGGAGGTGATCCACGGTCGCGTCGTCGTTCGGACATAGTCGACCGCCTCTCGCAATGCGCCTTCAGCCGTGCCGAGATAGAAGTTTACGAAAACGAGCTGAATGAGGGGCGTATTGAAGGTCGCAAGCACCGGCGCTTCGCCGCCGATGGTAGCTACCTTGTCGAGATCTTCTTCATAGACGGGAAAATCGTGAAATTCGACGCTGCCGCTGTCCGACAGTCTCTGGCCGAAATTGTCCCAATCGTCATTGGCCTTGTAACCGGCCCGATTGGTCGGAACGGCAAAGCCGACAATCTTGTCATCGAGGGCAGCATTGGCGTTGATGTAATCGGACACGTGAGCGGCCGTGGAGAAGGATTTGCGACCATTCAGGACATAGCCATTGCCACGGCGCGTCAATACGAGGCCCGGATCGCGCGGATTGACGGCAGCTCCCCAGTAGAGGCTGTTTGCCACCGTCTTGCTGCCGAGTTCCTGCGCACGCTCCTCTTCGAAGGCCCAATAGACATATTGGCTGTTGACGTAGTGATAGCCGAGAAGCTGACCAATGGAGCTTTCGCCGCGCGCAAGGATACGCACCAACCGCAAGCCATCCACCCAATCGAGGCCGCCGCCGCCAACCTGGGTAGCATGCAAGGCGTTCAACAGACCCGCATTCTTCAATTTGACGATTTCGCCGAGCGGTGGACGGCCTTCGCGATCAAGTTCTGGAGCGCGCTTGGAAAGATCGGCCGCAATTTCCTCCGCTCGGGCAAAAAGATCTTCCCGCGTGGCGTTTCGGCTGCCCGCAAAGACGACGTTGGACTGACTCATCATATGAACTCCGGTTCATGGACGTAGTCCGGCGAGATTAAGAAACTCTCGCCGGCGGATCGTGGACAGCTGCTTAGAAAAGCTTCTCCGGTATCCAGCTGGCGGTGACCGCATCGCTTGCATTGAAGGCCGGAACTTTCTTGGCCAGCTCCTCGATCGTCCGGACATTGGCGGCACGAAGCCCTTCCTGTGTCAGCAGCGTCGGCTTGACGGTGATCTGATGCGGAACTTCTTGGCCCGCCACCTGCAAAGCGGCGGCTCGGATGGAAACCGCACCGACGACGGCTGGATTGGTCGCTACCGTCGCAACCCACGGGCTACCCGGTTCAGTGATTTCCTGAATGTCGGCCGTCGATACATCGGCCGAATAGATCTTCAGCTTGCCCGTGATGCCGAGATCCGTCGCGGCAAGCTTCACGCCGCGCGCGAACTCGTCATAGGGTGCGAAAACGACTGATATGTCGGGATTGGCCGTCAGCGCCGCCTTTGCCTGGTCCGCAGTCGAGGTCGCCGTCGTATCGCTGACATTGCCGAAGCGAGCCTTTTCAACAACCCCTGCATTCTGCTTCTTGAAAGCGTCCCAAACTTCATTGCGGCGATCGAGCGGCGCAAAACCCGCTACATAGACATAACCTGCCTTAAAGCTGCTGCCGTTGTCCTTGACGACCTGCTTCAGGGCGAGATCGGCAAGCTCATGATCGCTCTGCTCGACCTGGGGGATCTTGGGATTGTTGAGATTGACGTCGAAGGCAACGACCTTGATGCCCTTGTCGAGCGCCTGCTGAACGACATCGCCGAGAGATTCCGGCAGGCCGTGATCGATAACGATGGCAGAGACACCAAGATTGATCGCCTGAAGGATCTGTTCGCGCTGCGCAGCCGCATCTTGGCGGCCGGGGAAGACGCGCAGATCGATGTCGAGTGCCTTTGCCTGAGCTTCTGCGCCAGCCTGATAGGCCTGGAAGAAGTCGCCGGCCGATATGTAGCTGATCAAGGCGATCTTCACGCCGCCCTTATCAAAGGGGGCGGGAGCGCCACTCACACCGCCAGCCAGCGCAGCCTGCGTAAGAAGAAGAGGAGCAACGGCCGTCAGGGCAAGCCGTGTGAGAAATTTCATTGTCGCGATCCTCACGATCAATCGGAAGCGTCGTCTAACGGAATGATGACCCTGCGACGCATGCAATTATTTAGATAGAAACTCTATGTTTTTAGTAGATTAAATCATCTGATTTTGCCCGCCTTCGGAGATTCTTTGTTCGCGACAGGAAGGCTTGGCGGCAAGGGCTTGCCTAAAAGATCGCGCAATCTCGAGGGCAGTCCACGCGGGTCAATGGCTGAGGGGCGATAGACCGGCATCCGAAAAAGTGACCATAAAGCTAACGATCATCACGCGGGCCGTGGAAACCCGATCTGTACATTAGAAAGGCAGATGACGGAAATTTCCCCTGCCGCTCCAGTTTTGGAAAAACGTTTCTCCCGCAAATCGTTTAAATCTACCTATCTTATATTCTATTGGCATTTAGGAATTGCTGGAGAGGATGCTTTCATGACCAAGGGACAGACGACCGGCCTCGGACGCCGGGATATTCTTAAACTGACGGCGGTTGCCGGAACGGCGCTCGCGGCCTCGAGCATTCTGTCGAAGACCGCCGCTGCTGCCGACGACGCATTGTCGTTGAAAGGCAAGCGGATCGCTATCAGCGCGACGGGAACCGACCACTATTTCGACCTGCAGGCCTACAATGCGCAGATTGATGAGGTGAAGCGGCTGGGCGGCACGCCGATTGCCGTTGATGCCGGCCGCAACGACGGCAAGCTTGTCTCGCAGCTTCAGACGCTGATTGCGCAGAAGCCGGACGCCATCGTCCAGATCCTCGGCACGCTGAGCGTCATCGACCCCTGGCTGAAGAAGGCCCGCGACGCCGGCATTCCCGTTTTGACCGTCGATGTCGGTTCGACCAATTCGATTAACAACACCACATCGGACAATTGGGGTATCGGCAAAGACTTGGCGCTGCAGCTCGTCTCCGATATCGGCGGCGAAGGCAATGTCATCGTCTTCAACGGCTTTTATGGCGTAACGCCCTGCGCAATCCGCTATGACCAGCTCGTCAATGTCGTCAAATACTTTCCGAAGGTGAAGATCATTCAACCTGAGCTTCGGGATGTCATTCCCAACACGGTTCAGGACGCCTTCGCGCAGATCACCGCGATCCTCAACAAATATCCGGAGAAGGGCTCGATCAAGGCGATCTGGTCGGCTTGGGACATTCCCCAGCTCGGCGCCACACAGGCTCTCACGGCCGCTGGTCGTACCGAGATCCGCACCTACGGCGTCGACGGCAGCCCGGAAGTCCTGCAGCTCGTCGCCGATCCCAATTCACCGGCGGGCGCAGATGCTGCCCAACAGCCGGCGGAAATCGGTCGCACGGCCATCCGCAACGTCGCCAAGCTGCTTTCGGGGCAGACCTTGCCGCGCGAAACCTATGTCCCTGCCCTTCTGGCAAACAAAAGCAATGTCGCCGACGTGATCAAGAAGCTCGGCATCGGCTGACCCGCAAACCGGCGATGCGGATTCCCCGCATCGCTCTCAAAAGGCGAAGGGCCTATTTCATGACCGCAGCCGATCATGCGACCAAAGCAGACAACGCGTCGCACATCCTGCGCTTCGATGGCATCGTCAAACGCTTCGGCGGCGCGCAGGCGCTGGCCGGAGCGTCGCTTGCCGTCAGGCGCGGCACCGTCCATGGGCTTGTCGGCCAGAACGGAGCGGGCAAATCCACCTTGATCAAGCTCCTGGCAGGTCTGCACACCCCGGATGAGGGACGGATCGAGATCGAGGACCGGGCCTATGACCGCCTGACGCCGCATCTGTGCGAAGAGCTCGGCATTCATTTCATCCACCAGGATCGGCTGCTGGTTCCAACCTTCACTGTCGGAGAATCGCTTTTTCTCGGGCGAGAGACCCGCCTCGGTAAGACGCCTTTCCTCGATCGCGGCGCCATGCAGCGGCGGGCCGCGGAACTCCTTGCCAATTATTTCGGCGTCGATTTGCCGAAGAACGCGCTGATCAGTGAGCTTTCGACGGCGGAACGGCAGATCGTACAGATCACCCGCGCACTGCTACATAAGCCGAAGATTCTCGTCTTCGACGAGCCGACCGCAGCGCTGGTGCGCCAGGAAGCTGAGATCCTGTTCCGCCTCATCCGCCGCCTGCGCAGCGACGGCGTGACCATTATCTACGTCTCGCATTATCTCAATGAAATCGAGGCCTTGTGCGACGATGTTACGGTTCTGCGCAATGGTGTCGATGTTGCTTCTCTGAGGGCAAGCGAAATCTCGGCAGGCAAGATTGCCAAGTTGATGGTCGAACGCGATATCGCCGACATGTTTCCCAAGCGGCAGGTCGAACTAGGGAATGAGATACTCAGAGTCAGGAATCTCTCGGCAACTGGCCGCTTTTACGATGTCAGCCTCTCATTGCGTCGCGGCGAGATCCTCGGCATTACGGGCTTGCTCGGCTCGGGGGCAAAGGATCTGGTCCGCACCCTCTTCGGGTTGCAGGCGGCAACAGGCGGGACGATCGATGTCGATGCGCGTGGCCTGAAGCCGCGCAACCCGGTCGAAGCTGTCGATCATCAGATCGCCTTGGTGCCGGAGGACAGACGCGGCCACGGCGTAGGCCTGGAGCTCAGCGTCCGTGAAAACATCACACTGTCGAGCCTGGGCCGCTATACCCGTTTCGGCTTTCTCAGCAGAAGGCGAGAATGCGCCGACGCCGACGAGCTGATCAAGCGGCTGCAGATCAAGACGGCTGGGCGCGAGGCACTGGTGCGGACACTCTCAGGCGGCAACCAGCAGAAGGTGGCGATTGCCAAATGGCTGAGCCGCCACTCGGAGATCTACCTGCTCGACGAGCCGACCGTCGGCGTCGATATCGGCTCGAAGGTCGAAATCTACACATTGATCGGCGAACTTGCCGCCCGCGGTGCCGGCGTAATCGTGCTGTCTTCGGATCTTCAGGAGCTTGTCGGCATCACCGACAGGATCCTTGTGCTGTTTCGCGGTCGCGTGACGCGCGAACTGATCTCCTCCGAGACGACAACGGACGAAGTTCTGTCGGCATCGACCGGTGCCTTGGAAGGATTGCGCCATGTCGGCTGACGTTCAATTTGCCTCCCTGCCCGAAACTTCGACGACAAAGGCGTCGCCGGCCAGCGGCAAGCTTGCCGCCGCCGCCTTGCGGTTCGGTTCGCTGCTTGCCTTTGCAGCCATTCTGGTGATTTTCGCGGCCACGGCGCCCTATTTTCTGACGGTCGGCAATATCGGCAACGTGCTCGGGCAATCGGCCATTTCGGGTGTTCTTGCCATCGGCCTCACGATCGTCCTGATTGCCGGCGGCTCCAATGTCGTCACCGGCGGTATCGACCTCTCGCTAGCCGCCAATATGGGGCTTAGTGCGGCAGTTTACGCCACCCTCATTCAGCTCGGCTTTAGCGATGTGGTCGCCGCGGCGGCGGCGCTGGCCACCGGGCTGGCGATCGGCATCGTCAATGCGCTGGCGATCGTTTTTGCGGGCATTGTGCCGTTGCTCGCGACGCTTGCCGTGATGAATGTGGTCGCCGGGCTGGAGCTGGTGCTGACGCAGAATACCGTGCTTCCGGCCTCGACTGACCTTCTCACCGCACTTTCATCGTCGGACGGGTTCGGCATTCCGATCCTCGCCTATGTGCTGATCGGCTTTACCATTATCGCCACGGCGATCGTGCAATTCACCCCGCTTGGCCTCAGGCTTTATGCCGTCGGCGAGTTTCCCGAGGCCGCACGCGCCGCCGGCCTGCCGTTGAAGAGCCTGGTTGCGGGGGCGTTCGTGGCGAGCGGGTTCTGCGGTGGAATCGCTGGCATCCTCTCCGTCGCCTATCTCAGCGGCAGCACCACCGGCTCCGGCGAGATGCTGCTTCCCGTCGTCGTCACCGCATTGCTCGGCTCGGTGTTTTCCCGCCGGCTCGTGCCGACCATCGCCGGCACGCTGATCTCGACGCTATTCGTCGGTTTTCTCATCAATGGCTTCCAGTTGCTCAACCTGCCGAGCACGCTGGTCAGCGGCGTTCAAGGTCTTCTGATCCTCATCGTGGTTTCGGCCACCACACTGCTTCGCAAACGGGAGATCTGAACCGTGACCGCTGCCATTGCCCCGACACGGTCATTCGCTGGCCTTGCCCGCTACGGGCTCATCGTCGCCCTTGTCCTCGTCTTCGCGCTGTTTTCGACCGTGGCGCCGACCTTCCTCAGCGTCGGCAATCTGCAGAGCATTCTTGTCAATAACTTCACTCTGCTTGCCATTGTCTCGATCGCCATGACCTTCGCTGTTGCCGCCGGCGGCATCGATCTCTCCGTCGGAACGGCAGTCGACTTCGCAAGCTTTGCGTTCGTCTCCGGCATATTGGCTGGTCTACCGGTACCACTGGCCGCCCTGGCGGGTCTTGGCGCGGGCGCATTGGTCGGTGCCTTCAATGCCATCCTGATCTCGGCAATCGGCGTATCGCCGTTCCTGGCGACGCTTGGAACACTGTTCATCGGCCGCAGCATTCAGCAACTTCTAACGGGTGGCGGCAATCCGGTCTATCTGCCGCCCTCCGGTGTTCCCGCAGCATTCCGCTTTATCGGGCATGGAACGCTTGTTGGCTTTCCGGTGCCGCTTCTGACCGCAGCAGTCATCATCGCGGCGGCAGCACTACTATTTGCCCGTATGCGCTTCGGCCGCGTCGTGCTTGCGATCGGCATTCAGCCGCGCACCGTTCGTTATTCAGGCATCGGTCTCGCAAAGCATGTCGCCGTGACCTTCATCCTTGCCAGCACGATTGCCGCTTTTGCCGGCCTGATCCTGACGGCGACCGTGACGGTCTATATCCCCTCTTCCGGCAACGGCTTTATGCTGAACGCCATTGGGGCCACTTTCATCGGCACGACCTTTTCGCCGCTGGGGCGGCCGAACGTCGCCGGCACGGTGCTTGGCGTTCTGCTCTTGAGCATCGTCGCCAACGGCCTGCTGCTGACGGGCCTGAACTTCTATTGGCAGCAGGTCGGCACCGGCCTTTTGATCTTCGCCGTGCTCGCCTTCAGCTTCGTCAACAAGAAAGCGGTTGGCGCCTGAGCGCCGACCGAACGATACAATCGCAGGAACAGCAAGATGACACGCGAAATCAGGCTTAATGCCTTTGACATGAACTGCGTCGGACACCAGTCACCGGGCCTATGGCGCCATCCCCGCGACAAATCCTGGACCTACAAGGATCTCGATTATTGGGTCCATCTGGCGAAGACGCTGGAGCGCGGCAAATTCGATGGCCTATTCATCGCCGACGTGCTTGGGGTTTATGACGTCCTGAACGGCAACGTCGATGCGGCCTTGCGCCATTCGGCGCAGGTGCCGGTCAACGATCCGCTGCAGCTCATCCCGACCATGGCCTATGAGACGGAACATCTCGGCTTCGGCCTGACGGCTTCGCTCTCTTTCGAGCATCCCTACACCTTCGCGCGGCGCATCTCGACACTCGATCATCTGACAAAAGGGCGCGTCGGCTGGAATATCGTCACCTCCTATTTGAACAGCGGCGCGCTCAACATCGGGCAGTCTGCGCAAACGCAGCATGACGACCGCTATTCCCTGGCCGAGGAATATCTCGAAGTCTGCTACAAGCTGTGGGAGGGTAGCTGGGAAGACGACGCCGTCATTCGCGACCGCGAGAGCGGCATCTTTACGAGACCGGAAAAGGTGCACCCGATCCGCCATTCCGGCAAGCATTTCAGCGTGCCCGGCATTCATCTCAGCGAGCCGTCGCCGCAGCGTACCCCCGTGCTTTACCAGGCGGGCGCCTCCAGCCGCGGCAAGGATTTCGCCGGTGCACATGCCGAATGCATTTTCGTCGCGGCACCTTCGAAGGCAGTCCTGAAGCGCTATGTCGCCAATGTTCGCGAAGCAGCCGAGCGCATCGGGCGCAATCCCCGCGAAATCCTTTCCTTCAATCTACAGACGGTGATCCTGGGCGAGACCGATGCCGAGGCGCAACGCAAGTTCAACGAATACCGTCAATATGTTTCGCTCGAAGGCGCGCAGGCGCTGATCTCCGGCTGGACCGGCATCGATTTCGGCCAATTCTCGCCCGACGAGGTGCTGCGCCATCGCTATACCAATGCAGTGCAATCGGCCGTCGAGACCTTCACCACAATCGATCCCGACAAGGAATGGACGGTGCGCGAAATGGCCGATTGGGTCGGCATTGGCGGCTTCGGCCCGGTCTTTGTCGGCTCGCCACAGACCGTTGCCGACCTGATGCAGGAATGGATTGAGGATACCGACGTCGACGGCTTCAATCTCGCCTACGCCGTCACCCCCGAAAGCTTCGAGGATGCCGTCGATCTTCTCGTGCCGGAACTGCAGAAGCGCGGCGTCTACAAGGCCGAGTACCGCACAGGCACCTTGCGCGAGAAGCTTGGCGGCAGCGGACCCAGGCTTGCAGCCCCGCATCCAGCGACCGGCTATCGCAATCTTGGCCAAGCCAACGCTCTTCCCAGACGCGTCGGATAGGCTTTAGACAAAGGCGCGTGTCTTTGGCTGAGACGGGACGATTCCCGTCTCAACCGCCCCATGTCTGTTCGAGGACTCGAAGCCAGTTTTGATGCGCGATCTTGGCAAGCGCCTGATCGTCAAACCCATGCGCGCGCAAGGCGTCGATCAGCTTCGGCAGGCCACTCGCATCACCGAGCGCTGCCGGAATGGTCGTACCATCGAAATCGGAACCCAGCGCGACATGCTCGATGCCGATGCGCTCGGCAATGTAAGCAACATGGCGAACGAGGACTTCGAGGGGCGTATCGGTGTTCCTGACGCCATCGTCGCGCAGGAACAGCACGCCGAAATTTATACCGACCAAACCGCCGGTATCGCGGATGGCGTCAAGCTGCTTGTCGGTCAGGTTGCGGCTGTGCGGGCTGATGGCATGCGCGTTGGAATGCGAGGCAACCAGCGGCGCATTCGACAATTTGGCGATATCCCAGAATCCCTGCTCGTTCATGTGCGAGAGGTCGATCATGATCCTGAGCTCGTTACAGGCGCGGATCAGATCCTTGCCAGCATCAGTGAGGCCGGGGCCGACATCGGGCGACGAGGGAAACCGGAAAGGCACCCCATAGGCAAAGACATTGGGCCGGCTCCAGACAGGTCCAAGCGTGCGCAAACCGGCCTGATGCAGGATGTATAGGGCATCGAGATCGGCCGCGACCGCCTCCGCGCCCTCAATATGGAAAACGGCGGCGAACTGGCCTTCGGCAATCGACCGCCTGATATCGGCGGCGGAACGGCAAACCTTTACGGCTCCTTGCGACCGGGCCTCGATCGCAAGCAAAAGCCGCGCCATGGCCAGGGTTTCGTTCAGCGCGTCCGGTTGGGCGGGCGTCGCAAAATCAGCATTTCCAGACTTCGGCTGATCCGGCGAAGGGATGAAGATGGCGCAGAGTCCGCCGGCAAGGCCGCCACGACGCGCGCGAGGCAGGTCGATATGTCCGGCAGCTTCGCCGTTCAGGAAAGCATCGCTGGAATTCAAGCCGCCGCGACGCAACCGGAGCAACACGTCGTTATGGCCATCGAATACGGGAATTATCGAGGATTCGGTCATGTCTCATTCCAAACACCGCAGTTGCTATCTGCCTAGGCAAGCTTGGCGAAATGGGCAACTGCAAATTATTCATAGCTCTGCAAAAAACGAATTGGCCGCTCACAAGACATCTGGCTAAAAACTCCTGCGAAAGTAAGACGGGGTGGAAGCCATGTCAGGTCGAGTGCAATAAAAACGGATAGAGTTGCGTTGAGCGTTGCAGAGGGCACGCATTGAGCGATTTGCGCTTTCGCTTCAAGCTCCTGAAATGGAGACGCCGACCCTCTGTCGCGCCGGCCAGCAAACGCATCTGCACAGATCGATGCGAACTGGTGCCATATATTGGGACAAGTGAAACGGGAATATTGATTTGCCAACCCGCGAGACTTGCCTTTTCGAAAAGGCGCAGCAAATGAAACCCGTATTGAGGTGAAAAAACCCGGGATAAGGCCAGGATCGCCGCGTATCGGCTCGCTGAAAAGAGCAATTCATAGCAAGTTTCGGGCTTATCCGATGGAAGCAGGCAGCAGGAACTATCGGTATGGCGGATGGAGAGTTGACAGCAATGCTTATCTTCCGCCCGACGGCATTCGGAGAGACTTGATTGTCTGATTTGCGACGCGAAGACCGATCCCAATCCGCATCAGACGAGGCGCAGGACGAGTCATGGCGTGGCGACAGGAAATCCATGCAGTCCGAACGGCGGCGCTTTCCGCGGCCGGAGAAGGCAGCGACGGAGGGCGCCCTGCCGCCGCCAGCCTTGCAGCCGTTGAAATTTTCGACACGTGGTATGGAGCCAGGCGATCAATTTGCCGCTTGGCAGACCTATGTCGCTCCCTTGGCCGACGTCCGGCTGCCGGATAATGCCTCTCCGGAAGCCGGCTTTCCGGCAGACCATACAGCATGGAATCTGGGCGGCATGCTTGTCGTTCAGCAGGATGCGCCGCCTCACAGTTACATGCGTTCGCAGGCGAAAGTGAAAGCCAATCACGTCGATCACTGGCACATTTCCGTATTGTCCAGCGGTCGGACGTGGACGGAAGTCGATGGCCATGTTCTGGACGGCGAGCCGGGCAAGGTGGAATTGCGTTCGCTAGGACACCCTTTTCGAGGGCGCTCGACCGAGGCGAAGGTTCTCTCGCTCTTTCTGCCGAGGGCGTTGTTGCTCGACGTTCCTGCACCGGTAGAAATCGAGAACAATATTGCCCTCTCCGGCGTCTTCACCAACATGCTGATCGAATTTCTCGATAGCGTCGAACACAATCTCGCGCGTCTTGCAGCCACTGATCTACCCCATGTCGTACAGACGGTGCGCAACATGATCGTGGCTGCCATTTCGACCTCAGCGGCTCAATCGACCGGCACAGAACAGCATAGCGCCCTCGCCCTGACGGAACGGGTGCGGCGGTTCGTCGAAGCCAACCTGATCTCGGGCGATTTGACCGCCGAACGCATATGCCGCGAGCTTGGCGTATCCCGCACCAGGCTCTATCAGATATTTGAACAATACGGCGGCGTGCATCACTATATTCAGCGCCGCCGTCTCCTGTCAGCGCATGCGGCTCTCAGCGATCCCGCCAATCGCGAGCAGATCGTCGACATCGCCTTTGCCGTAGGTTTCTCCTCGGCGGCGCATTTCAGCCGGGCATTCGGCAAGGAATTCGGCTATAGCCCTCGCGAAGCCAGAAACCTTACCATCCCACGCTATGTCGGACAGATCATGTCGCCGACGCCTGCCGGCAACAGCCACTCTTTCGACGAATGGCTGAAAACCCTCGGTTATTATCACTAGATAAGTCCGCATAGCGGACCTCGAGATCTCCTGAAAAACGCAGCCGAAAGGCTCTATTGCGCGGCGTCCTGTCGCGCACTCATCCATGCACAAGCCGAAACACCGCACTTCAGCAATTGCGAAAATGGACGCTGCTGCAAGTTTCCGGATGCATGGCTAACGACACGCGACAGGTAACTCATTAAAAACGAAAGGGAATAGTCGCTCAGACACCAAAGCCCCAATGTTTGGTGAATGTACCCTGCGTCCATCGGGGCAAGCCATAGGGAAAACAGCAATGGTATCTACTCGCCAAACAATAGAAATCAGCAAGCCCCAGCATCCCGTCAATGACTCATACCGCGCAGTCGAGCGCGAAGAGGTCCTCGAACTGGCCTTTCGCGATTTCGTCCAAACGGTGGTCGCCGCCGGCTGGAATGAGCCTGAGGTCGCTTTGACCTTGGCCGATATTGCCGACGACTACGTGATGGCTCTCGCCGGTAGAGTTGCGGAGAAATAGTGTTGCGGCCTCCGTCCGCGCTCCGCAGGGGTGAGCACGAACGGTAGAAGCAACTCTTCAGCATGCCGCCGGCGGCACCGTTCCATAAGAAGCGGGTCATCGGCGGCATGATTTTTTATTCGGCGAAAGGCAGGCGTAGCTCCTTTATGCCAATCGCCATCCATCCAGGATTTGATGAAAGCGCTACGATGAAGATCAGGCAGCATCTTTGGTTTCGCCGGGATATGGAAAGAGCGATAGAATTCTATACGGCGCTTATCCCTGGCTCGGCCGCCGGATGGATCTCGAACATATTGACCGATCAACCGAATGGACCGGCCGGCAGCGTAAAGTTTGCGGGCTTCAAACTCGGAAACCGTTCCTACATGGGATTCGAGGCTGGGCCATTCGCCCACCTGGAGCATAATTCTTCGGTCACCGTCGAGTGCACGACGGAAGACGAGGCGAACCATTTGCGTTATGCGCTGGGGAAGGGTCGCCCGGATGATCGCGGCGGAGTGACAGATCCCTGGGGCATATATTGGCAATTCCAAGTCAAGTCACCAGCTGCCGATATTGGAACATCAGCCAAAGCGCAACCGGAACGTGACGGCGATATCATTGCCGCAAAACCACGAGCCGCCGCAGCCTGACGCCCGAGTGAAGCAAGATCATCGGAAAGATGATCGCCTCAGCGGCACATGCGTCAACTTCAGCCCGTTGAAAGCATGCCCTGCCGCGAAGCAAGCGGAGGCCGATCCAAGCTCGGCTCCGCTCACATGCTGACTTTGAGCGTCAGTCGATAACCGGGCAGCCGCGCCGATTGGCGAAAACCATGCGGTCGGGGCCGCCGTCATTCCAGCCGCGGACGACAATTCGGCGCCCGTTGCTATCAACCGAATCGATGCGGCGAAAGCCTTCCGCGCGCGCAGCGCGCATCAGGTCACGTCTGTCGCAGCCCCGATCGCGGTCCCAACCTCTATCACGGTCCCAGCCTCTGTCGCGATCCCAACCACGATCGCGCGGCGGCCCTCTCCAGTCGCGACCTTGATCGCGCTGCCAGGGCGGCGGCGCATAACCGTCGTCGCCGCCGTAATACTGAGCCGATGCCGCAGAGGTCATCAGCTGCAACGCGACCAATCCGACCACGGCGACACGCGAGATCCGTACCAAACCTTCAAGCATTTTCCTTACCCCCAATTTCCTGTCTTGCGGATGAAAATAGAGATACGCCGATTCGCATGAACTCTGCCTGAACACAGCCAGAACCAGATCGCGCGCCCTGTCACATGGTCGCGCGAGCTTCGGATCGGCGCCGATCCGGCGTTCGGCTGGACAACATCTATTGTGACTTGGAACCTTTGGATGCGAAAGAGGATGATGTGCCATCGCGGCGTGGACGCGAAGCCACTTGCGAAAGCCGCGCATCCCTATGCCAGTCGGTGATTGCCGAATGAACGGATTGGGAAAGAAGCATCGCCCCTGCCAGGCAATAGAGCAACACAATGATGGCCGTTTCGACGATCAGCGGCAGAAAGGCAAAACGAGCGCTGGGGTTATCATCCTCTTCGGGGAGCAGATCCGGCAACCCAAGCATCATTGCCGTCAGCGGCGAAGCCAGGATCGCGAGGAAAGCGGCGCTATGAATCCACAGGCGCAAACGAGGCAATTTTCCCGCCATCCAAAAGGCTAGAAGCGGAGCGCCAATATTGCATAATAAGCCAAGCGAAACGGCGAACTCTATCGGCAGGATCGAATCGTCATGCATGAATTGCCAACCCTTCAATGCTGCACAGATTAGTGCCGCGCATCCGAAATGACAACTTTCTCTTGCGCTGCTCCTGCCCCTGCATTCTCCAAAAGACGATGCCGTCTTGACCTAAACCTTAACCGTCAATTCCCACGATCGTCGGCTTGAACACAATTGTTTTCCGCATCGGTTCCCGACCTATCCCAACTGCTTGACGCACCAATTGGGCCGCAGCCTCACCGATAGCGCGCCGGGGCGAGCGCGAGGTTGCGATCGGCGCGGGCAAGGAATTGACCAGATCCAGCCCGTTGAAGCCGGCAATCAGCATTTTATCAGGAACCGCAACCCCCAGTTCCATGCAGGCAAACAAGCCGCCGCTCGCCATATCGTCATTGGAATAATAGATGCAATCGAGGTCTGGCACCGCCGCAAGCAACGATGTCGTGAGCTGCTTTCCGAGCGCGATCGAAGAAAAGACGTCATCGGTCCGCTGCCCGGCAAACCCAAGGCCATGCGCATGCAGGACGCGCTCGAAGCCGGCCTTTCGCTTGCCCGCGCGCAGATCTCGAGCCAGGGCACTGCCGACATAACCGAACCGTCTTCGCCCGGCCGCAATCAACGCTTCGGCCATATCCTCTCCCGCAGCACCATGAGACAATCCGACATTGAAATCGATCGGCGTGCCGTCGAGATCCATGAGCTGGATGACCGGAATATTGGCGTGGCGGAGCAACTCCACCGTCTCCTCCGGTTGATCGAGCCCGGTGACGATGATGGCGCAGGGCTGCCAGGAGAGCATGTCGCGGATGATCTCGCGCTCTTTTGCCATGTCGTAGTCGGATATGCCGAACACGGCTTGCATGCCGGAACCATCGAGCCCGGCGGAAATACCGGCAAGTACTTCTGGAAAGACGATGTTCGACATGCTGGGAACGACGACAGCGACCAGGTTTGTGCGTTGCGAGGACAAGGAAAGCGCCAGCCTGTTGCCGACGTAATTCATCCGCGTTGCCGCTTCGATCACCCTGTCACGCGTTTCGCTGGAGACGTCGGCTACGCCACGCAAGGCGCGCGATGCCGTCATCTTGCTGACGCCCGCCTCGATCGCGACTTCCTCCAGAGTGGGTTTGCGCATCCCCAAGCAACCCTCGATGACCCATGGCGGCTGGCACAATGCCGCTCTTCTTCATAGAATGTTTCCGCGAAAAGGCAAACATCAGCCTATTGACAATTCCTGGGAAAATAAAGCTATGTTACCGATACCGGTATCGGTAACATAGCTAAAAATAGCAGAGGTAGCACTGTGCAGAACACGGAGAAGGCAGCCATTATCGGCCTGGGGTCCATGGGCTGGGGCGCAGCTCTCTCTCTTCTGAAAGCGGGCTTTGCCGTGCGCGGCTGCGATGTTCGCAGTGAGGTTCTCGCCCGTTTTGCTGAGAACGGCGGTACGCGCTGCACGACGCCGGCGTCAGCGGCGGAAGATGCCGACGTGATCCTCGTCTATGTCGTCAACAGCAAGCAGGTCGAAGACGTGTTTTTCGGCCAGGACGGCGCCCTGCAAACCGCACGGCCCTCGACCGTATTCCTGCTCTGCACTACCATGGCCCCGAGCGCCACGATCGCCATTGCCGAAAGACTGGAGGCAGCTGGCATGCTCGTCATCGACGCTCCCGTCTCCGGCGGCCATGTCCGTGCGCTTTCGGGTGAGATTACCGTCATGGCATCCGGCATGCCCGAGGCTTTCGATAAGGCATCCGCAGTGCTCGACGCCATCTCCGCCAAGGTATTCCGTCTCGGGGATCGCCCCGGCGCCGGTTCCCAAGTCAAGATGATCAACCAGTTGCTTGCCGGCGTGCATATTGCCGCAACGGCCGAGGCGATGACGCTCGCCGCCAAGGCGGGCATCGATCTGAAGACGCTCTATGACGTGATCTGTGTGTCCGCCGGCTCCTCCTGGATGTTCGAAAACCGCGGCGAACACATCGTATCGGGCGATTATACGCCGCGCTCGGCAGTCAACATCTTCGTCAAGGATCTCGGCATCGTCACATCGGAGGCCGGCAAAGCCGGTGCCGTCACTCCGCTCGCCGCCGCCGCGCTCAACCTCTTCGTCGAAGCATCGGAGGCGGGCCTGGGCCTGGAGGATGACGCAGCCGTTGCAAAAATCCTGGCGGCTAAAAGCGGTGCGAGCCTGCCGGGCGTAAAGGGCTAGGCCATGACACTCCTACTTGGCTGCATCGCGGATGACTTTACAGGAGCGACCGATCTTGCCGCGCTGCTGGCGCGCAGCGGACTGCCCGTTTCACTGCGGATCGGCATTCCGCAAGACAGACGCCACCCGAACGAGACGGCCGCCTTCGAAGTCATCGCCCTCAAATGCCGGACATCGCCCGTCGATACCGCCGTTAATCAGGCACATCAGGCGCTGGCATGGCTGGAGGAAGCCGGTGCTAGCCGCTTCTTCTGGAAATATTGCTCGACATTCGACAGCACGGCCGAAGGCAATATCGGTCCGGTCGCGGATATGCTGATGGCGGAGACCGGCGCGACCCAGACGATCTATTGCCCAGCCTTTCCGGAAAATGGGCGCAGCATCTTCATGGGTCATCTTTTCGTCGGCGAGCAGCTTTTGTCGGAGAGTCCGATGAAGGACCATCCGCTGACGCCGATGCGCGATTCAAACCTTGTACGGCTTCTGACGCCGCAGGTGAATGGCGCTGTCGGCCTTGCCAACCATAATATCGTCTCGAAGGGTGCGGAATCGCTGAGAGCAAAGTTGGCGCAACTCGGCAACGACGGCATTCGGCATGTAATCGTCGATGCTGTATCCGACGACGATCTTCGAACGATCGCAGCAGCATCTTTCGACATGCCGCTGGTGACGGGCGGCAGCGCGATCGCCGGCCAGCTTCCGCAATTTTACATGGAGCAAGGTCTCGTCAGCCTTTCCGAACATCGACAGGCACTGCCAAACATCACCGGCGGTTCGATCGTCCTATCCGGCAGCTGCTCCGCCATGACGCGGAAGCAGGTTGCCAATTACGCCGGCAAGGTCGCCAGCCTGCGGCTCGATCCGACCGCGCTTGCAGAGGAAGGCCCCGGTACCGCGCTGGAATGGCTGCGCCAACAATCCTCCGACGCGCCGAAGCTCATCTACGCCACCGCCGAGCCTAATGAAGTGCGGCAGGCGCAAGAGCGTTTGGGGCGGGACAAGGCAGGCCAGGTGGTCGAGGACGCTCTTTCCGAGATCGCCCGCACGGCCTTCGATTGCGGCACGCGCCGCTTCGTCGTTGCAGGCGGAGAGACGTCCGGCGCAATCACGCAGGCGCTCGCCGCGGCGCATCTGACTATCGGGCCGGAAATCGCGCCCGGCGTGCCTTGGACTTTCACGACCCTTGGGGGTGAAACAGTCGCTCTAGCTCTAAAATCTGGCAATTTCGGCGAAGAAACCTTCTTTACGGACGCTTTCGACCGATTGGAGACGGCATGAGCGAAGAAGCGAACTTGCGCGAACAGATATGCATGATGGCCAAGTCGCTCTACGACCGCGGGCTGACCGCCGGCTCTTCGGGCAATATTTCGGCACGCCTCAGCGACGGCAGACTTTTGGTGACGCCGACGGGCAGCTCCTTCGGACGCCTCGATCCGGCACGCCTCTCGCTATTCGACGACAAAGGGCGTCTGATCGGCGGCGACAAGCCGACCAAGGAAATGCCGCTGCATGCCGCCTTCTATGAGACACGGCCGAAGAAGACGGGCGCCGTCGTTCATCTCCATTCGAGCCATTCGGTGGCCCTCTCGATCCTGCCCGGCGTCGATGCCGACAACATGCTGCCGCCGTTGACGGCCTATTCGATCATGAAGCTCGGCAAAGTAAAACTCCTGCCCTATTTCATGCCGGGCGACCCAGCGATGGGCGATGCCATTCGCGGCCTTGCCGGCAAGCGCAGCGCCGTCATGCTGGCGGCACATGGACCTGTTGTTTCTGCGAAAGATCTGGAAGCGGCTGTCTATGCGATAGAGGAACTGGAGGAGACGGCAAAGCTTGCCATGTTGACACGCGGAGCCAATCCTTCGCTGTTGACGGAAGCGCAGATCGCCGATCTCATCCGCACCTATGATGTGGAATGGGACTGAACATGACGCGCTTTTCGGCCAATCTGGGTTTCCTGTGGCAGGAGCTTTCCCTTCCCGACGCCATCCGCGCCGCCAAGCGCGCCGGCTTCGATGCGGTGGAATGCCATTACCCCTATGACACGCCCGCTGAAGCCGTGCGTCAGGCATTGGAGGAGACTGGTCTTTCCATGCTCGGCCTCAACACCGCCCGCGGCAATATCGCGGCTGGCGACAATGGACTTGCCGCCATTCCGGGCCGCGAGGATGAAGCCCGTCGTCTCATCGATCAGGCCATCGATTATGCAGCCGCCATCGGCGCGCGAAACGTGCATGTGATGGCGGGCAAGTCCGCCGGCGACGTGGCACGGGGCACTTTCATCGCCAATCTGCGTTATGCCTGCGAACGCGCCGGCAAGACTGGGACGACGATCCTGATCGAGCCGCTCAACTATCGCGATGCGCCAGGCTACTTCCTCCAGACTGCTGATCAGGCACTCGACATCATTGCCGCGGTCGATGCCGCCAACCTCAAGCTGATGTTCGACTGCTATCACCTCCAGATCATGCAGGGCGACCTGACGCACAGGCTGCAGGATCATATGGCGGCAATCGGCCACATCCAAATCGCCGCCGTTCCGGATCGGCGGGAACCGGATCACGGGGAGATCGACTACCGTCATATTCTGCAGTTCCTGGAGAAGCTTGGCTATGACAGCCCGATTGGCGCGGAATATCGGCCGGCAACCACAACAGAGGCCGGGCTCGCCTGGCTGCAAGCATACAAATGAAAGGGTGATTGGCATCCTCGATGCCGGATAGCCATCAAAGACATTCGCTCGGGATCGGTCCCGAAGAGTAATATCAGCTTGGAGTGGTTCAGCTTTTCATTGAATCCTTGAGCCGCTCCGTCTGTTTGTTTTCTCGCAATTCCGGACGGAAAAGCTCTACGCACTTTTCCTGGAATTGCTCTATTGGGAGGAAAATCCAATATGCATGTTTTGATCCTGGGGGCTGCGGGCATGGTCGGCCGCAAGCTCGTCAACCGCATCGCCGACGAGCCGAAGATTCTCGGCAAGGCTATTGATCGTTTGACGCTGGTCGATGCCTTCCAGCCGCCGGTGCCGGAAGCGCTTCAATCCATATCAAAAGCCCTGACGATCGATCTTGCGAGCCCTGGTGTTGCGGAAAAGCTCATCGAAGATCGACCGGACATGATCTTCCATCTCGCCGCCATCGTCTCCGGCGAAGCCGAGGCCGATTTCGACAAAGGATACGCCGTCAATCTCGATGGCTCGCGGGCACTCTTCGAAGCCATTCGCCAGCAAGGCCTGAAATCGGCCTATACCCCGCGCGTCATCTTCGCCTCTTCCATCGCCGTGTTCGGCACCCCCTTCCCCGATGTCATCGGTGACGAATTCCTGACTGCGCCGCTGACGAGCTACGGCACGCAGAAGGCAATCACGGAACTCCTGCTTGCTGATTATTCGCGCCGAGGCATTTTCGATGGCATAGGCATCCGACTGCCAACCATCTGCGTGCGTCCCGGCACTCCCAACAAGGCAGCCTCCGGCTTCTTTTCCAACATCTTGCGTGAACCGCTGGTCGGCAAGGAGGCTGTCCTGCCCGTCAGCGATACGGTGCGGCACTGGTTTGCAAGTCCCCGCTCTGCCGTCGGCTTCTTCGTGCACGCCGCAACGCTCGATACGGTGAAGGTCGGGCCGCGTCGCAATCTCACCATGCCGGGACTTTCGGCGCTTGTTTCTGATGAGATCGATGCGCTCCGGCGTGTCGGCGGCGACAAGGCGGTTGCGCTCATCCGCCGCGAGCCGGATCCGGTGATCGAGCGCATCGTTTCCGGTTGGGCGACACAGTTCGACGCCAAGCGTGCGACCGATCTCGGCTTCAAGGCGGAACAGAGCTTCGACGAGATCCTGCAGGCGCATATCGAAGACGAACTGGGCGGGAGGGTCGCATGACGCAGGCATCATCGGATGTAAAAAATGCGATCGCATTGGTGACCGGCGGCGGTACAGGCATCGGCCGCGCCATCGCCAAGGCGCTCGGCTCGGCAGGCTTCAAGGTCGTCATCTCAGGACGCAGGGCTGACGTTCTCGAAAAAGCTGCCCGTGAGCTTTCGGAGGAGACCGGAGCGGAATTTCTTGCGGTTGCCGCCAATGTCAGTGACCCCGTATCGGTTCGCAGCCTTTTCGATGCGATCTCCAGTCACTATGGCCGCCTCGATCTTCTGGTCAACAATGCGGGCATGGGCCTGCCGGCCGTGCCGATGGAGGAGCTGAGCTTCGAGCAATGGAATGCGATTGTCGGTGCGAACCTGACGGGAGCGTTCCTGTGCACGCAGCAGGCCTTCCGCCTTATGAAAGGCCAGGTGCCGCAAGGCGGCCGCATCATCAACAACGGCTCGATCTCCGCAACGACGCCGCGGCCCCATTCCGCACCCTATACGGCCACGAAACACGCCATCACAGGCCTGACGAAATCGACAGCCCTTGATGGGCGTCCCTTCGATATCGCCTGTGGCCAGATCGATATCGGCAATGCCGCCACCGACATGACGGCGAGGATGAGCGCGGGCGTGCTGCAGGCGAATGGCGAGACCGCAACGGAGCCGACGATCTCGGCAGAGCATGTCGCCCGCGCCGTCGTCTATATGGCAACCCTGCCGCTCGACGCCAACGTTCTTTCCATGACCGTCATGGCAACGAAGATGCCGCTCGTCGGTAGAGGATAAGAGAGAACGGCGGCACCGCGAGTGCAATGCTGCCGTCTCAAGGATTAGCGCCATTCGTTAGATGGCAGGTCGTGCCGAAGGCTTGATCTGCCTTCGCTCGATCAGGCCGGCAACGCTGAAGATCAAGACCTCGATCTCCATGCCGATCTTGTCGCCATCAAGCAGCCGGACGACATCGTCTATCCCTGATACCGCATGACCGTCGATGGCAAGCAGGTAGTCACCCTCCTGTAGCCCGCCCTTTTCGGCCGGACTATCCTTCTCGACACGACGTAAACGCACCGCCGTCGAATGTGTGACGCCGGCCTCAAGCGCGATGCGCCGATGCAACTCGACCGTATCAGCGGCGATGCCGATATAGGCGCGCCGGACATGGCCGAAACGCAGGATTTCGGACACGACGTGCTTCGCCGTGTTGGAGGCGACCGAAAACGCGATGCTCTGAGCGCCCTGGATAACAGCGGTATTGACGCCGATGACCTCACCCGCCGACGAGACCAGCGGGCCGCCGGAATTGCCGGGATTGAGGGCGGCATCCGTCTGGATGATGTCTTCCATCAAACGTCCGCTGGCCGCACGCATGGAGCGGCCCAGCGCCGAGACGATGCCGGCGGTGACGGTCCATTCGAAGCCGAGGGGATTGCCGATGGCGATCGCGATATGACCACGCTTCAGCGATTTGGAATCGCCAAGTCGTGCCCAATTGCCCGGCCAGTCGTTGGCGCGAATGAGCGCAAGGTCGGTATCCGGATCGCGCCCGAGCACCCTGCCCTCAACGGTCGCCCCTTCCGGGGTCTTGATGCGTACCGCCTTGGCATCGTCGACGACATGATTGTTGGTGACGACGAGGCCATCAGGCGAAATGGCAAAGCCCGAGCCATGTCCGGCACGGCCGCCCAAACGCTCGATCCGGCTAACGGCCGGCCCGACGAGATCGACGGCACTCGATACCGACTGTGAATAGGCATCCAGCAGCCCGGCATCGGATGACGGCTGGATGTCGCGATCAATAAAGCCCATGAAAACTCCTCCGACGCGGACGCGTCTCATAGAGGAACGGCAGCAACTGTTGAAAAGCAGGAGGCTGTCGGTTCGACAGATTGAAACAGTGACTACTGAAATGAGGAGAGATCAACCCAAGTTCAAGAGCCACATATGCCCGTGCGTTTTTGAACCGCCTCTTATCTCACGCGTGCTGAAACAGTCTGTTGGCGTTGGTCACTGCTCGCCATCCGCCATGTGTTCCGGCCGTTGGCTTTGGCTCGGTAGAGGGCACGGTCTGCTTCCTGAATCAGAACTTCTCCGTTCTCGCCATTCTCCGGCGCCGCCGAAACGCCGATGCTGATACCGATATCGACGGTGGTGCCCTCAATGCGAAAGGAGGATTTGAAGGCAGCAATGCAACCCTTCGCCACATCGGCGACATCGCCCACCTCCCCGGTCATCAGGATGGCAAACTCATCGCCGCCCAAGCGCGCAACCATGTGGCCTCTGGCCGCGCCACGCAGCCGCTCGGCCACCATCTTGAGAACCTCGTCGCCGGCAGCATGCCCGAAAGTGTCGTTGACCGGCTTGAATCCATCGAGATCAAGGCAGAAAACGGCGACGTTCCTTCCATTATTTACCTTCAAGGCGTCATCGAGGGCCTTGTAGAAGCACATCCGGTTCGGCAATCCGGTAAGCATGTCGTGCCGTGCCAGGCGATTGGCTTCGGCCTCCGCGAGAATGCGATCGCTGACATCGGCAATGGTCAGCAGGAGACGGCGTTCCAGGCCTTCGTGGAGCAATCGAACGTAAACAAGCACGTGGCGCTCCGTCCCGTCGGCGACTCTTTGTCGCCAGACGGTTCTGGCCTCGCAATCGCCTTCGAGTTCGAGAAGCCCATCTGCAAAGCGATCCGCCTCGCTCTCGGCATGCATGTCGCACGCCCTCCGCGAGAGCAGCGTCGCTTTTGAAAAGCCATAGAAGTCGATAGCTGCACGATTTACCTGAAGGATCTGCAGATTGCTGCCATCGCATAGGAGCATCGGCATCGGATTGGCATCGAAAAGCTGCCGCAACCGCTCTTCGCGCTGTTTCAGCTCACTAATGTCTATCCGCATTCCGATGGCCCCGCCATCGGGCGTGCGCCGATCATCATGCCGAAGCCATCGCCCATCCTGGAGCTGCTGCTCCTCCTGTGAAACCGGCTGGCGAAACTTTCGCATGCGCTGCTTCAGCCACATATCCTTGTCTTCGACGACCTCCGGCATGCGGCCGCTGGCAAGGCTGATCTTCAGAATATCTTCGAAAGCGATGCCCGGTTTGAGGTGATCGGCGATATCCGGATAGAGTTCCGCATATTTCTCGTTCCACAAAACGTAGCGATCACTCGCATCGAAGACGCAGACCGCTTCCGGCAGCATCTCGATCACATATCGAAGGCGCAGATTGGCCTCTCTCGCCGCCACCGCGGCATGGCGGTCTTCGCTCCCTGGTTCGATAAGAACCGCAGTCAACCTTCCTGAAGCCGAGGGCCAAGTCATGACGTTGACCCGGCAATCCCGTCGATGGCCGGCGCCTGTCACGAGCAATGGCTGCGAGGCATCGCCCATCAGCGGCCAGTCCGGTATCAAATCCGAGACGGATAGGTCGTGAGGTGCATCCGAAAGAATAAAGAGCTCCAGGGCTCCCGCATTGGCGAAGACGATCGTGCCGACGGCGTCGAGCACAAGTGCCGCCATCGGACACGCTTCCAGGAATGCGACGATTTCCGCGTCCAGCATCTTCTCCCAGCGGGCCTTCAAATTTATCCCCAAGCCCTATTATAACATCGGATAGTAAAGAAATGTCGTAGATCATGACAAGACGTACCGTGCTCCTAAAATCGGAGCATCGTCCTCCGGCGATGGAATTCAGCTCTTGTCCTGCTGTAACAACCGCTCGAGCTCTCGCTCCTGCATCTCGATGGCTTGCGTGACGAAGCGCAAGATCACCTGCTTTTCCGCCTCGGAAAACTGTTTAAGCATCTGCGCGCCGGCCTGCTCGATTGGGCCATAGGCTTCGCGTCCCAGCCTAATCGCCTTCTCGGACGGCGCCACCAGCACACGACGTCGGTCGTTCGGATCGGGAACGCGGTGGAGAAGGTCGCGGGCCGAAAGGCGATCGATCAAGGCAGTAACCGATGGCGGCGCAAGGCCGATAGCCTTGGCGACGGCGTTTGCAGGCTGTGGCGCGCGCATGATCACGCTGAGGCATCGCCGCTCGGCGCTATTGAGCCCATGCAGCTTGCCAAAGGTTTCGTCGAAGCTCTCGGTCGCCTCCTGCCAGCGCATGCAGGCGAGGCTGATGGCTTCCACGAGATGACGCTCATCTTCATTTGACTTTTGTTCGATCATCGAATAATTCATTTATCAAACTATTAGAAGGAAGAACCAATGTGCCCCATTGACGATCCTGCCGCAACCATGAATCGAGCGACAAACCCCGAGGCGACCATCGGCATATGCGGCGCCGGCATAGGCGGGCTTGTGCTCGCGCTCCGGCTGGCAAGACTTGGCTTTTGCCCGATACTGTTCGAAGCGCGCTCCAAGGAAGCCACCTTGTCCGAAGGAGAGTTTCTGACGCTCGCGTCCAACGGCATGAACGGGCTGCGTGCGGTGGACTGCTACGAAAAAGTATTGCGCCAGGGTTTGGAAACTCGCGCCATCGAACTCTGCAATGCTCGCGGCAAAAGGCTTGCGCTCGTCGACCAGAGCGACCATTTGGCGGCATTCGGCACACCCGCCGTCACCATCAGGCGCGGCGTTCTCGCAGGCATCCTGATCGAAAAGTGCCAAGCCGAAGGCATCACCATACAATTTGGCCGGCGCGTGACCAAGGTCGACAATCATGCGCATGCCGTAACGCTTAATTTCTCCGAAGGGGCAGGCCTTGCCGTCGACCTGCTCGTCGCCGCCGACGGACTACGATCCTTCGTCCGCACGCAAATATTTCCGAATTATCCCCTGCCGCAATTTACCGGCCTGATCGGCACAGGCGGCATCGTCGATGCCGAGATACCGGATACAAATGGCGTCATGCGAATGACGTTCGGAGAGAAAGCCTTCTTCGGCTGCATCAAAACGGCATCCCATCCAGTATATTGGTTCGATTCCTTCCCCGCCGATACGCCGGACGCCGTGCGCGCATTGGAACCGGCAGCACTCGCCGCTCATGTTCGCGAGATGCATGCCGACGATCCCGAACCCAACAGATCGATCCTTCAAGCGGTCGGCCAGATCGAGCGTAGCTATCCAATTTTCGATATGCCGCAGCTTCCGGTCTGGTCGAGGGGGCGTGTCGTCTTGCTCGGCGACGCCGCGCATGCCATCGGCCCCCATGCCGGCCAAGGCGCCTCTATGGCCATAGAGGATGCCGTGGTCCTGTCATCCTGTCTGGCGGCGACGCTCGACTACGGCGCAGCCTTTGCCCGCTATGAGGCCCTGCGGCGCCCACGCATTGCCCGCGTGGTGAAGCTCACCCGGCAAAATGCTTCCAGGAAACGAAAAAACAGTCGGCTTAGCCTGTTTCTGCGAGATTTGCTTCTGCCTCTGCTTATTCCGTTGACCGTCAGAGCTAGCCGTAGATTGTTCGCATATCGGGTCGATCTCGATCCGCTGGAGGCAAATCCCTCGTTCGAAAGCGGTCGCAAGAATGCCGCCTGACATTCGATCGATCTGCTGAAACCGATCTAGGAAGGCGGGAATAGCCGGCGAAGTTTCCACGCCCCCGCCGACACAAGAAAGCTATCTCCGCGGCCAAGCCAGCCTGCTCCAATTTGCAATATAGATTACGAATGCAATGAACATTCCCGATCCAATAAGATCCAGTCGGTGCCGGCCGAACAGGAAGAGGCCGAGAAGTGCCAAGCCGATCGAGGAAGCGATCAGGAAGAGAGAGGGGATTACGCTTGTGATGGGCACCCCCGCCTCGCCTTCGGCTTCGACACCATCGCCGGTCACGTGACTATGGGAGCCTGGGGACCTATTGCCGAGCCTGACCGTCACCTTGCCGCGTCTGGTGGCGAGCCTGCCCCTAACCTTCTTTCTCGAAGTCAGAAGCACGAGTGCCATCGATATGAGCATGCTCCCGAAGCCCCAGGAGAAAACCGTGCATGCTGCCATGGCGGTCGCGTTTGCGTAGGTCCGATAAAGGTGAAGCGCCAAGGCTCCCATCGCTATGGCAATGGCAAGAAACACCGAACCGACAATCAGGAACGTGATCCTGCCGGACAATTGCGTTTCGCCTTCCACGCGACCTCCCATCGACATCAATCCACTCCGATTGTCCAAACTAGGAGACTATCGACGATCTTCAAACACTGGTGCGACATTTGTCGAGTTTGGCCGTCTGCCGGGATGACCTTTACGAAACCGCCAGCAGCGATAATTAGCTTCGGTGTCGGAGGATGGAGGTACCCATGAAGATTGCAAGTTTCGCCTCGGCGGTAGTCATCATCGGCTTATTTGCCATGAACGCCGAAGCCGCAGGGATCGATTGCGCAAAACCTGGTTCGACAGTCGACCACGTGATTTGTCGGGACAAATCGCTGCTGGCCCGGGATGCGATTGTGAGCGATCTCTATGCTGCTGCGCTGAAGCACGACGATGCGGGCAAAATCCAGGAACAGCAACGACATTGGATTGCGACGGTACAGTCCTGCAGCGACGCTGAATGCATCCGGCAGGCCTATGACGACCGGATTGCGTCTCTCCAGAGGACCAAGGGCGGACGAAGTGCCTCGACGGATTTTCAGTCGAAGAGTGCCGACGGCAATGAGGGCCATCTTGCAATCTTCGGGCCGGTCGATGGTCTTCTCGCGGTCTCGCTCGCTTCGACCTATGTTGGTCCGGGCGGCGCCGACGCCGGCGATGTCAATGCCGATGGTATCGACGGTGTCGTCCCGCTGACGAAGGAGCACGCTGAACTCACCAGAGAAACGTGCAAGATCGGCCTGGACCGTCTCAACGCAAGGACCTGGCGCGTATCACAGGCGGGTGTGTGTGATTTTGCCGATGGCGTGACCCTGCAAGGTACCTACCGCAAGGAATAATATGGTCCGAACTCCGTTGCCTGCTGGGTGAAGCATAGCTCGCAAGACCGGAATTACTGATCGCCGGATCGACGTCGGTAGCGAGGCGCTTTTTGACCCGGCCGCCAACGGCGGCCGAAGCCTCTTGAGACAAGACAAAAAATTGAGCGATCAGCTGCCGGCGGCGTCGGACGTGCACTTCTTGACGAAGCTGGTCTTTGCGGCGCCGGCAAGCTTCTTCGATGCTGCCTGAGTATCGCAGGCGGCTGCGGCATCCTTCTCGCATTTCTTGGTGAAACTGGTCAAAGCGGCGCCTGCCAGCTTCTTGTCGGCGGCCTGGGCCTTGCATGTCGCATCCGCCGCCATCGCACCACCGGCAATGCAGGTCGAGATAATGGCGATTCCGAGCAGTCTGATCATCGAATTCCTCCGGGGCTTACCGCGGCAAAAGGCCGAGGTAACCAGACAACTAACGCAATGTCAGCCGCAGTAAAGAGACGCGCAGATGATCTATGGAAGAGAAAAAACGCCATGCACTCCCGTTCAAACGGCGCGACCTCAGCTGATCGCCGCTTGAACGCATCGGCAAAAGCATAGAAACTCCATATAGACGCAGAAGCGGCATGCGGCCCCTCCTCCACGCCATGGCAAGCGTGGCAAGCAACAACATAAAATAAAGTCATCTCCGGTCCTCACATGAAGACAATTTCAGGCACGAATCTCGAACAGGCCAAATCGCATAATCGGCGTGTCGTGATCGAAGCCATTCGCACCAACGGGCCGATGTCGCGCGCAGCGATTGCGCGCATGACAGCACTGACCACACAGACGGTTTCGAATATCGTGGAGGAACTCGCGCGTTCGCACCTCCTCATCCCAATGGAGGCGCAGAGGATCGCCCGCGGCCAGCCCATCATCCCATACACCATCAATCCCATGGGAGCCTACTCAATCGGCCTCGAACTCGGCCGCCAGCGTGCGGCCGGGGTACTCACGGATCTTTCCGGCACGGTTTGCGCCCGCATTGACCGCCATGTCGACAGGCCAGGACCGACCGAGGCGATGCCGGTCTTTGCCGAGATCGTCAGGGATCTGCAGGAAGCCTTTTCCTTCGATCGCGCCCGGTTGCTGGGCATCGGTATTGCCCTGCCCGGGCGCTACGCCGATGGCGGCGTCACCTCGCTGAGCCCACTGAACCTGCCGGGCTGGCAGGATTTTCCCGTGGCCCGTGAACTCGAACGCCTGATCGGCCTGCCTGTGCTTGTCGAAAACGATGCCACAGCGGCGGCGATCGGCGAGCGGCTCCATGGTGTTGCCCGCGGCCTCGGAAGCTTCGTTTATCTCTTTCTGGCGGGTGACGGCGGCATCGGCGCCGGCATGTTCCTCGACGGCCACCTCTACAAGGGCAGCCGTGCCAATGCCGGCGAAATCGGCCACATCATCGTCGAGCCGCATGGCAGGCTTTGCACCTGCGGTAAACGCGGCTGTCTCGACCGCTATGTCTCGCCATCCGTCGCCTACGAATGTCTGGAGATCGAGGACGCGCAGGAGCTGGACCCGGATGAACTGGATGCGATGATTGCGGCCAACAGCCGCGGCCTGGAGGTCTGGTTGGAACAGGCGGTGCAGCCGCTTCGACAGACGATCGATTTTCTCGAACTGGCCTTCGATCCGCAGACGATCGTGCTTGGCGGCAGCGCTCCCACATCCCTCATGATCGGACTGGCCGAGCGCGTGGAACCGCTATACACTCCAGTGAATCCGATGGAAACGCGCACCATTCCCCGTTTGATGATCGGCGCCACCGGCAAGGATACAGCCATCCTCGGCGCGGCGGCCTTGCCCATTTTCTCGGAAACCAACCCTCAATTCGATGTGCTTCAGAAGCCGCTGACGCACCGCGCCGTCATGGGCTAGGCAAACGGCTCGACCTGCGTTCTGGCAACCTTGCTCAGGCGCGACCCGGCTGGGTCACGCCTGAGGGCCGTGCACCAAGCTGTCAAAATTGATGCAGGCCGTAAAGCAGCGGCATCGTGCCCGCGAGCGCCTTGAATCGCTCCCAGGATTTGGCCGAAGGCTTGGTCCAGCCGGCTTCCGCCAGCGCCGAAAGACGTGGGAAGACGAGCCGGTCGAAAACGGCGCGGTCGGTCATCGGTTCCGACCAGATGCAGGCCTGGATGCCGCGAAGCTTCTCCTTCTGCGCATCCGTCCAACCGCCGACGGGATCGAAGGTGTAGATCTTCTCCGCATCGGAATAGCCGGCCCAGCTGCCGCCTGGCTCGTCCCAGTCTGGGCGCATCGCCATATCGAGATAATAGACCTGGCCAGGGCAGACGACGATCTCGTAGCCACGTCCAGCGAGCTCAGCCGCCACTTCGACATTGCGCCAGCTGCAGAGATAGCTCTTGTCCTTGTCGATCCTGTCACCATGCGCCGCTTCTTCCCAGCCGCCGGTTATGCAGCCCTTCGAGGCAAGAAACGCCTGGATACGCTCCAGGAATTCGGCCTGTAGGACAGCAGCACCCGAGCCGTGAATATCGTCGGCCCCGTGCGTGTTGGTGATGACGTTCAGGCGCTTGGCATGGGCCTCCGCTACCTCGTCGCCGGCCAGTTCGCGCAGACGGGCAAGCGCCTCCGGGGAGCCGGACCAAGCGCCAAGCGGTACTTCATCGGCGCCGATATGGATCGTCTTGAACGGGAAGAGTTCGATCAGTTCGGAAAGGATGGTCTCGATGACCTCATAGGTCTTTTCGCGCGCCGGATTGATGCAATTATCCGGGAAGCCTTGCACCGAATAATAGCTGCCGACTTCGTTCGGATCGCGAAGCTCCGGGATTGCCTGCTGCATCGCATAGCAATGGCCGGGCATATCGATCTCGGGCAGGATCTCGATGCCGAAACCCTTGGCGTAAGCGACGATCTCGCGCACGGCCGCCTTGGTATAATAGCCGCCGGTGCGAGCCGGGCTAGAGCCGAGAAGCGGCGGCAACGGCAGTCCGTGGCCCCGCCATGCGCCGATCTCCGTCAATGCCGGATAGGCATCGATCTCGACGCGCCAGGATTCGTCGTCCGACAGGTGCCAATGGAAGCGATTGAGCTTGTTCCAGGCAAGAACCGCCATCAGCTTCTTGATTTCAGCCGTGCCGTAGAATTGGCGCGAGACGTCGAGATGCAGGCCGCGCCAGCTCATGGACGGCTCGTCGACGATCTCGCCGGCGGCCGGGAAATGGAAAGCCTGTGGATGCAGGCGTGCGCCGCGCCAGATCTGGCCGATGGTGACGAGGCCATAGACGAAGCCCGTCTGGGTGCTCGCCTCGACAGTGACGCTCTCCGAGGCAAACTCCAGCCTATAGGCTTCGGGGCCTAGACCTTCCGTTTGACGCAGTACCACCGTGGCTGCACCTTCCGCCTCGGAGCGGACGAGACCTTCGGCCGCGAAGAGATGCTCGACCAGAGCCGTGAAGCTTGCAGCCGCGGCCTGTGCTTCCAGTGTCGTCGCCTTCAGCGCAAAGCCTGCCGGCAGCGGACGGCGCGACGAAACGGCAACGCGGTTCGGCCAGGGAATGATCGCCAGTGGAACGGGAGGATTGGCCGGAACGGGATAGATTTCGGCGCCGCGCTTCAAAGGCGCATTGCTTGACGATGTGCGCGTCGGCTCAGTGGCAAGGGACACGGCAGTTCCATCGGAAAGCGCCAGATAAGCACTGGTGGCACCGTCGGTCCAATGGCGAAACGGCCAGCTGAGCGCGTGCACCGTGATGGTCCATGTCTCACCGCCAGCCAGCACGAAGCCTTCCGGCGGCTGGAATTCGGTGAAATTGGACAGCCGTTTCGTGACCGTCGCGCCTTCGACGACGCCGGCGGGATCGACGCGGCCAGGGCCGCTGACGCAGAGCGCGAAGCCGGAAAGCGGCTCCGACGATAGGTTCTTCAGCCGCAGGACATAGGAAAACTCCTTGTCGTCGGCGGGCGGGTTCCAGGTTGTTTCAAGCCGCAAAGCCAGGGATCGCGGTGTGGACATGAGCATTCTCTCTTCCTGAAGGTATCGTTCAAAGCTTGAGCATGCCGGCGTAGATGCCGGGTGCGGAATTGGGGATCTGGATCGCGCCGACCGTCTTCTCGTAGAATTCCGATGGGCCGACATCGCCGATGACCGTATAGGCGTAGCCCATGGCCTTCTGATCGTTGAGGCAGGCAAACAGCAGCGCGCGCCCGATGCCGAGGCCGCGAACGCTTTCGTCGACGCCGGTTGGGCCGAAGAAACCGCGAGCAGTCGCCTCGTGGCAGGCAAAGCCGACAAGCTCCCGATTGCGCGTGGCGATGAAGCATGTCGGCGGCTGGCGGGTCATCGCGACCGTCGTCTCGCTTGCCCAGCCCTCGCTGAAATGTTCGGCCACCCAACCGGTAATAACACGCAGTTCCGGCGGCAGTGCGCGCCTTACGGTAACGCCCGTCTTCGCCATGCGCTCGGCCGATTGCGTGTCGACCGGCAGGGTCGATAGATTGACCAGGTAGTCCAAGGGGAATTCCTCCTAATTCGATGCGACGAGCGCACGCATGAAATGATTGGGACCGACCTCCTCGACCTCAGTCGAGATCGGCCGGCTGAGCGCGCGGATCTTCTCCGCCTGCTCCAGGAAGCGGGCGCTGCCGCCGGTCACGAACCTGCGGCCACCATCCGGCACCGCCGAAAGCAGAAGCTGCGTATAAGGATGCTTCGGATTGGCGAGGACAGCATTGCTCTCGCCCCACTCGACCATCTGGCCGGCAAACATCACCACGATCTCCTCCGCAACATGAGCGGCCGTCGCAATATCATGGGTGATGTAAAGCATGGCCAGATCGTTTTCCCGTTTTACCCGTGCCAGCAGATCGAGAATATCCTTGCGGATCGAGACGTCGAGCATCGAAGTCGGCTCGTCGGCCACCAGTACGCTCGGAGAAACCGCAAGTGCTCGGGCAATATTGACGCGTTGGCGCTGACCGCCGGAGAGTTCGTGCGGAAACTTCTGGCGTGTCACCGCAGGATCGAGCCCGACACTCTCCAGCAGCTTCGCTATATCCTCGTCGCGTTCGGCCTTCGGCTTGTCCCCACCGTGCAACTGCAGTGGCCTTGCGATGTGATGATTGATCGTGAAGGCCGGGTTGAGCGAGGAGAACGGATCCTGAAACACCATCTGCACATCCTTGCGGTACATCCGCTCGTCCTTGCTCGCCCCTCGCGCCGTGCGATCCTGTCCGCGAAAGAGGAGCCTGCCGGCCGTCGGCTTGTCGAGCCGAGCGATGATGCGAGCGCATGTCGTCTTGCCGCAGCCGGACTCGCCGACCAATGCAAGTGCCTTTCCCGCGAATAGCGAGAAGGAGACGCTTTTCAACGCGTGCACGGGGCCGAAATGGCGCTGGATATCATCCAGCCGGATGACGGGTTCTGCAGTCACAGCCTGTATCTGCGGTTTCATGCGAAAACTCCGAGAGGATGGGCGCTGGCCGGAAGCTGCGGGATGGCATTCCAAAGCTTGCGCGTGTACTCATGAACGGGCGACTGGCTGACCTGAGTGACATCACCGACCTCGACCAGTTCGCCCCTCAGCATGACGCCGATGCGGTGGCAAAGCTGCGCCATCAGATGCAGGTCATGGGTGATGAACAGCACCGAGAAGCCATAGGTCTGCTGCAGGTCGAGAACCTGTTCGAGAATCTCACGCTGCACGACGACATCGAGCGCCGTTGTCGGTTCGTCCATGATGATGAGTTCAGGATGCAGCGCCAGGCAGATGGCAATGACGATGCGCTGGCGCATGCCGCCGGAAAACTGGTGCGGATAATCGCCGACGCGATGCGGGGGGATGCCGACCAGCTTGAACATTTCTTCGGCCCGCGCACGCGATTCCTGACGCGTGCATCCGGTGTGGCGACGCAAGACGTCGTGGAATTGTGCCTCCACCCGCATGAGCGGATTGAGAGAATTCATGGCGCTCTGGAACACCATGCCGATACGTTTCCAGCGAATCTTCTGCAGATCGCCTTCCGGCATCTTCAGCAGATCCTGGCCGTCAAGGCGGATGCTGCCACCGCTGATCCAGGCCGGCACCTTGGAGAGCCGGGTGATCGCATAGGCGATCGTGCTCTTGCCGCAGCCGGATTCGCCGGCAAGACCGAAGATTTCGCCGCGGCCGATATTGAAGGATACATCCTTCACCGCGCGGAAATCGCCCTTGTCGAGCAGATAGTCGATATTGAGATGTTCGATCTCAAGCAGATTGCCGCTCATTGCTCGGTCCTCATCATGCGGTTGCGAGCGCGTGTCAGGCGGAACCAGCGGGTCAAGGCCGGGCCGGAACGCAATTGCGGATTGGCGATTTCATCGAAGGTGAAGTTGATCAGCGCGAGACCAAGCCCCGTCAGCGCGATGCCGATGGCCGGTATGCCGATATCCCACCAGGCGCCGACCATGATGGCCGAGGCATTCTGAGCGTTGTAGAGCATGGTGCCCCAAGTAACCTTCAGCGGATCGCCGAAGCCGAGATATTCGAGCGTGGTCTGGGCGACGATCGCGTAGATGATGCTGCCGACCAGGTTGATGCCGATGAGCGGCGTCAGGTTCGGCAGGATCTCGACGAAGATGATACGCCATGCCGGCTCGCCGATCATCTTGGCGGCGGTGACGAAATCGCGGTTGCGCAAGGCCATCGTCTGCGACCGCGTCATGCGCGCCCCCCAGGGCCAGGACGTCAGGGCGATGATGGTCATGATTGTCATCGGCCCGACCGTGCCGGCAAAGGAAGCGAGCAGGATGAGGAGCGGCATGTTCGGGATGACCAGGACGGCGTTGGTGGCAAGGTCGAGCGCAGCGTCCGTCTTGCCGCCGGTATAGCCAGCGATCAGGCCGATGGCCGTGCCCAGCACGGTAATCGCAATGCCCGTGGCGAAGCCGACCGAAAGCGAGCTTCTGGCGCCCCAGACGAACTGCTTGTAGACGTCGCGGCCCATCTTCGTCGTGCCGAAGACATGTTCGACTGATGGCGGCTGATGCGAGCGGCCGACACGGGCGCCTGGTTCGCCCGGCGCGATGATCGGGGCGAAGATTGCCATCAGGCATAGTGCCGCAACGATGACGAAGCCGACAAGTGCCTTTTTCTGGCTGAAAATGGATCGGAAGGAGAAGCTCATCGGCCTGCCTCCTTCAATCGCGGATCGACGAGGCCATAGAGGATGTCGACGAGGAAATTTGCGCCAAGCGTCGCAAGCGTCATCAGCAGCAATTGCCCCTGAACGACGGGATAGTCGCGCGCCACGCTGGCGGTAAACAGCGTCAGCCCAAGACCCGGATAATTGAAGACGATCTCGGTAACGATCGAGCCGCCGAAGACGGCGCCGAGTATCAGCGCAAGATTGGTGAGCACCGGCAAGAGCGCATTACGTGCGCCATAACCGAACATGACGGCGAGGTTGCTGAGGCCCTTGGCGCGGCCCATCGTCACGTAATCCTCGCCAAGCACGACGATCATCGAAGAACGCATGGTGGTCTGGAACTCACCGATAAGGAATGGCGACAGCGTCAGGACCGGCAGGATCGCATGCACGAAGACGCTGCCGAAGAAGGTGAAATTGAAACCCGGATCGAGGTTGGGATCATAGGCATATCCCACGGGAAACCAGCGCAGCGACACGGCAAAGACGAATAGGGTCGTAAGCGCCACGATGACTGGCGGTATCGAGAACAGGATGACTGCGAAAGGCGATACGACGGTATCGAACCGCCCGCCGCGCCTCCAGGCCGCGATGGCGCCGAGCACGACACCGACACATAGCGAAAATATGATCGCGGTGACCACAAGGAAGATGGTCCAGAGCGTCGCCCGGCTCAGCACTTGGACCACCGTCTGCGGGTAATACTTGACCGAAACACCAAGATCGAAGGTGGCGAGGCCTTTAAGGTAATCGAAGAACTGCATCATGATCGGCTGATCGATCTCGCCGAAACGGGCTTTGATCGCCTCCACGGCCGCGGGGGTGGCCCGCGGCCCAAGCTGGGCGACCATGGCATCGACGGGGCTCCCCGGCATAAGCCGGGGAAGAATGAAGTTCACGACGATCGCGAAAGCCAAAGCCACCGCATAGACGCCGAGGCGCCGGCTCGAAACACGCATATCTGCTTCCTTCGCTGTGGCCTTATTGAACCGGCTTCAGACGCAGAAGATGCATGAGACGCATGCGGTTGTTGTCGTGGTTTTCCGGATTCATCACCGGATCCTTGTCCGTGACCCAACCGGTGAAACGCTTGCTGGAATACTGATACCAGGTCGGGCCGTTGAAGACGGGAACGACCGGGAAATCGTCGGCGATCAGAACCTGGATATCGTTGAAGATCTTCTTGTGATCATCATCGGAAGACGACTTCAGATACTGATCGAAGAGCGCATCGAGCTTCGGGTTGGAGTAGCGTGGCGCGGCGACGGTGAGCTTGCCGGCATAGGCCGTCGACAGGCTCTGATAATAGCCCTGGAACGGCGTCGCGCTATCGGCGCGCGAGTTCATGACGACATCGAAGCTACCATCGAGAAGCTGCTTGCGCCACTGCTCGTATTCGGGCGTAGCAACCGAGGCGTTGATGCCCGCGGCGCGTAGCCCTTCGACGGCAATCTGCACGGCATCGATCCAGTCGGTCCAGCCGTTCGGCACGATGACCGCGAAGGTGATCGGCTTGCCGCTCGGTGTGGTGCGGAAGCCATCCGCGCCCTTCTTGTAGCCGGCGTCATCCAGGATCTTGTTTGCCTTGTCGGTATCGAAACCCATGAAGGCGTCCTTGTCGCCTTCGGCAGCCTTGTTGCGCCAGCTTTCGAAGCGCGGCGGCAGGCCGCTGGCATGCAGGTTGACGACCGGATAACCGAAGCCGGCAATATCGACCATCGATTTGCGGTCCATCGCCAGGCTGAACGCATGGCGGAAGTTGAGATCTTTGAAAGCCTCGAGGTTGCCGGCATTCGTGGATTTGAAGTTCATCTCGAAGGCAACGGTTTCCGCCGGCGGCTGCCAGTAACCGTTATGCTGCGGGTCGAGCGCGACGAAGGTCTTGTCGATCTGCGGCAGGAACGAGCCGATCCAATCGACGGTGCCTTCCGGCAGCAGCGCCAGCATCTGGTCGTTGCCCGAGATCTGCGGCAGGCGCAGGCAATCGACGTGCAGCGATGCCGCATCCCAGTAGTTCGGATTGCGGCACTGCTCATAGACCTGCGGCGTAAAGCGGCGAACCTCGGTCATCGGACCGGACCCGACCGGCTTCTCGTTCTTGAAAGCGACCGGATCGGCCACGTCCTTCCAGATATGCTCCGGTACGACGGCGAGATCGGCCAGGGATTCGGGGAATTCGGAATTCACGGCCTTGAGCTTGATCGTCACCGCTGTCGGCGACGGTGCCTCGACCGATGCGACTGTTTGACCGACACCGACCGTATCGACGGCCGGGTTCTTCAGCATCAGGTCGATCGTATATTTCACGTCGGCCGAGGTCAGCGGCTGTCCGTCAGACCATTTCACACCGGGGCGCAGCTCATAGGTGATCGACATTAGATCGTCGGAGAACTTGTAGCTGGTCGCGAGACGCCAGACCGGCTTGCCGCCGTCATTGGCGTTGAAGATGACCAACGGCTCGTAGATGAAATCCATCGTGCTCTGGCGACGACCGGCCAGATCGAAAGGATTGAAGTTGCTGACCCAGCTGGTCTGCTCCTCGATGTGCATCGTCAGCACGGATTCCGCGGATGCCGTGCCTGCACCGAACGCCAGCGAAGCGCCAAGCGCCGCCGCTGCCAATGATGTCCGCTGAAATAGATTGCGCAATGACCTTTTCCTCATTCCCATTTCCAGCCCCTCTTGCTGTTTTGGAGTAGTCAATCAAATTGATTTAATAGTGAGTTTTGAAACTCGTCAATCGCTGATTGGAAATCAACAGGCATTGATTTTGAGGTTTGAAGGATTGTCGCCGATGTCGGCACGCACTCCGCCGCTACTGAAAATTGCGCGGATATAGCGAAGACTACGGCCTGGTGGCAGCGCGCTTGGAGATGCGGTCGCACGGAGCCGCAATCGAGAAAAAGCGGCACCTATCCGCAATACCGAAGCAGGCGGCGGCCGGCACGCTTTGGGATTTTAAGGCAGATAGTCGGGAGATTGATCATCTGGGCGCGCCATCGCAAATGGGCGCGAGATGGATTGCGACGTAGCCCTTGCCGCACCGCAATCGAGGCAAAAAACAGCGCTCGGTCAGTCGAGCGGTTTGTAGGCGATGACGTCCATTTCCACCTTCACATCGACCATCATTGGCGACTGAACGGTCGAGCGGGCTGGCGGATGATTGATGAAATGCTTTTCGAATACCGCATTGAAGCTCGAGAAATCGCGAGCGTCATCCAGCCACACATTGACTTTCACCACATGCTCGAGTGTGCAATCGGCAAGGGCAAGGACATCCTTGATATTAGCAATGACCTGCTCGGTCTGCGTGATGATATTGCCCGTGACGATTTCGCCATTGATGGTCGGAACCTGGCCCGAAACGTACACGAAATCGCCTGCCCTGACGGCCTTGGCGAAGGGGCGACGCTGGCCACCGGCCTGATTGTCGGCGACGTCGAAACGGATCAGCTTGTGCTTGCTCATGATATCCTCAGTCCTACCCCATTGCTGAAAGTCGCAGTCGCCATCATTCATCGTGAACAGGCCCAAGCGTTCGACTCTCCTGGTAGCTTCCTTATCTGCCGCAACGGCGCTACGCCAGATCGTTTTGTTCGCTTGCGGGATCGACATGGAGCGATGCTTCTGTGACTTCGATCGAAACCTTAACTTCAAAAACAGGAAAAACCCTTTTATTTTCCGGCGACTAAGGACGCTTCCTCGACAAAGGACATGTCGTCCTTTTGTCGCGCTTGGCGTGATTGCCTTTTCGCCCCCGAGCCTGATAAGACAAAGGCATATTTCGTCGTATGATTGGTTGACGTTCAGGAGGAGTCGTCATGGCAGAACTCACGCAATCGCTTGCGTCCATTCGCATTCCCGATCTTGCTGGCAAAAGAGTATTGATAACGGGCGCTTCGACCGGCATCGGCGCCGCCGTGGCACGCGCCTTTGCCGCACAGGGCATGAAAATCGGCCTGCACTTCAATGCAAGCCGCGAACCGGCGGAAAAGCTGGCCGATGAAATCAAGGCTGGCGGCGGAACCGTCCATCTCATTCAGGGCGATGTCTCGCAAGACGGCGGGACCGAGCGCGTCGTCAAGGATGCGGTAGACGCGTTAGGTGGCCTCGACGGCCTGATCAATAATGCCGGCGGCATGCTCGGGCGGCTGCCGACCGCCGAAATGACGGATGCGCATTACGAGCGGGTGATGAACCTCAACGCCCGCTCCGTGCTGGCGGCGACCCGTGCCGCTCATCCTCATCTGAAGAAGCAGGGCGGCTTCATCATCAACACGACCTCGATTGCCGCACGCAATGGCGGCGGCAACGGTGCGATCCTCTATGCGGCTTCCAAAGGGTTCGTCTCGACCATTACCCATGGCCACGCCAAGGAATTCGTCAACGACAAGATCCGCGTCAATGCGGTAGCGCCCGGCGTCATCGCGACGCCGTTCCATGAGCGCTATACCAACGACGAGCAGATGGAACTGCAGCGCAAGACGATTCCCATGGGATTCGTCGGCACGCCGGAAGACTGCGTCGGCGCTTATCTCTTCCTCGCCTCTCCCACTCTGTCCGGCTACATCACCGGCCAGATCATCGAGGTCAATGGCGGCCAGCTCATGCCGTGAGATGCGGCCAGCGGTCGCTTTGTGCGTCGGGCAATGTTAGTCTTGCCCGACGCGGGGCCTTCGCGTCGAGGAAGATGGAGCGCATGCAGATGGCAAAGACGCCCACTCATGACGGCATCAAGACGTCGGTGGAATTGACCCATCCGGAGCGGGTCTATTGGCCCGACGATAATATTACCAAACACGATCTTCTCGAATATTATGCCCTGGCGTGGGAGCGCATGTCGCCATTCGTCATCAATCGCCCCCTCGCCCTCTTGCGCTGCCCCGATGGCATCGATGGGCCACGCTTCTTCCAGAAACACGCCTGGAAAGGCATCAATCATAACATCACTGAAATCGCCGATCCTGAAGACAAAGACGCTGCAAAACTTTTGAAGATCGAGAGTTTCGACGGGCTCGCTGCGCTCGTCCAATCAGCCGCCCTGGAGATACATCCCTGGGGCACCACGATCGAGCATTGGGAAAAGCCCGACATGATCATCATGGACCTCGATCCCGGCGAGGATATCGCATGGAGCAAGGTCGTGACTGCAGCGAAAGAGATCAGGGAGCGGTTCGCAGCCCTGGGCCTAACCTCCTTTGTCAAAACCTCTGGCGGCAAGGGCCTGCATGTGGTCGCATCCGTCAAACCGCAGGCGACCTGGCCTGATATCAAGGATGTCGCCGAAGCGATCGCCCATGCCATGAGTGCCGATAGTCCGCAGACATATTTGTCGGTCGCCAGCAAGGCGAAACGAGCTGGTCACATCTTTATCGATTATCTGCGCAACGGTCGCGGCAATACTGCCGTGGCACCCTATTCGACACGCGCCAGAAAGGGCGCGGCCGTTTCGATGCCGGTCAATTGGGAAGAATTGGACGACACGATCGGGCCTGCTTCCTTTACGGTCAAGAATGCAGCATCGCGCCTCGGCCAATCGAGTGCCGATCCCTGGGCGGATTTCTTCAAGGCAGCATCGCCGCTCAAAGTCTGACGCTACACGAGAAACGGGACCAGCGCTGGCGTGCTGGCCTTATAGTCGGCGTAGGCCGAGCCGAAGGTCTCGCTCATCCAGCTTTCCTCGATCCGCACACGGCGCAGCACGGCATAAAGAACGGCGACGATGGCCAGAGCCGCCGCGATATCGCCTCGCGCAATTGCCGAGCCGATGATGGCCAGCATCAGACCGGAATAGATCGGATGCCGGACAAGCGCATACGGACCGGAGCGTATAAGCGCGTGATCCTCCTTGAGGGTAATCACCCCACTCCAGTTTCTGCCGATGTGATAGCGCGCCCAGACGGCGAAGAGCAGACCGATGAAGGTCAAAGCAGCACCGATTGCATAAGATGTAGGGTCTTGCGGAATGATACGATATCGCAAGGGGCCGAACCAGGATGGATCGATTGAAAGCAGGAAGGCGCCGATCCAGATCGGCGCGGTATTGCCGAGCCGCGACAACGGATCCTCCTGCCGCACGCTTTTCTTGACGCCGAACGAGGCGAAAAGCCAGATCAACAGCCAGATGATCCAGCATGCAGGAATGAGTTGATAAAACAGCATCGCTCAGGCCACGTCTTTGTCCAGTTCCGGATAGTGCCGGAAAATGCCGTTCTCATTGAAGGGAATGCGGCGATCGGACTGAAGATAGCGAGCAATGTTGGGCCGTTTCATGACAGCTGCGTGCAGCGCAGTCAGATGCGGATAATCGCGCTCAAAATGCTTTGTCGCGCGCGGAAAGGCATAGTGCAATCCCTCATAGACCTGGAATAGCGATAAATCGACATAGGTCAATTCGCCACCGAAGATATGGCTCGATCCTTCGGGGTTCTGCTGAAGCACTTTCTCGAAATAGCCGAGAAACTTGGGAATGCGGTTTTCGATGAATTCTGCAGCGCGCGCTTTGGCCTCTTGCTTCTGGTCCTCGTAATATTTCGACGTTGCGATCGGGTGATGCGTGTCGTGTACCTCGGCGACGAGATCGGTGATGGTCAATTGCAGGCCATTCAGGACGTGGCGCCGCCCATCATCCTTTGGAGCAAGCCCGAGTTTCGGACCAAGATACATCAGGATATTCGCGACATGCGGAATGACGAGATCGCCATCCTTCAGAAATGGCGGCGCAAACGGAAGATCGAAGTCGGATTTTCCGCCCATGATGGCGAACATGGCGGGCATTCCCTGCCCCTTGCTTGCCGGTCCGCGACAAACATCGACATACTCCGCACCCGCCTCCTCCAGCGCCAGCCGAACGAATTCGCCGCGCCCTTGAATGCCATCCCAATAATAGAGTTCGTAAGCCATTCGGTTTTCCCTCCCGAGAATTGAAAACGCCAGCCGCGGCAGTCGTAGCGACGGGCATATTCTCGTCACCGTCACGATCGGCGCATCGCAAGCCTGCAATTTAGCGCCGATGGTACAGAAGATAAGTGGCGACCGACGGTATGGGCTACACATATGCGCAGAGGCCCTGTGAATGTCATCGTCGGCGTGCGAGAAAGGTCCAACGGACTTCCAACAGGAGGCTAGCTGCGCGCATTATGCTCGTGGCGTTTACGCGTCGCCGCCGCCTTCCTCGCAGAGGCGGAACGCTCAGCAGCCGGTCGCTCGGCAGCAGCGCGTCCGCCGATCCTGCCACCTTTTTCTGACGATTCGTGATTTTCTGGATGGCCGCGGCCGGAGCCGGATTTCTTGCCGCCGCCGCTTTCCTTATTGACCGTCGCCCAGGCACGCCGCTCCGCCTCCTTATTGGAAACGCCGCGGTCTTCATATCCTTCCTCGATATGCTCAGCCTTGCGCTTCTGTTTGTCCGTATAGGCCGATTTGTCTCCTCGGGGCATGATCTTTCTCCTTGTTGGGACGAAAAACCAACCCGTCGTCAGAGAAAAGGTTCCGAGATCCGCCCGGGCGAATTGCGATTACTGGACAGCAGATTGGCTGGAAGCATTCGGAAGCGCCGATCATGCCGCGCGGCGGCAGATTGCTTGGCCGAAGCCGGGAAAAAGATGCCGACTGAACGATCGATGATCAAAATCAGGACCAAGGCGGCCAGCAGATAGAGCGCGGTCAATATAAGGAGAGATGTCATCGCATCGCTCCAAACCCGTTGGCAAAACAGGCAACGCAGCACGCCGCAACGATTGCGGCAACAGTCATTTCCCTATCATCGATGTCGCTACGACCCATTGCTAAGCTCCCTTCGCAATTCGTAGCATCGATGTGTGACAACTATGTCGCGCAGGAGAGCCAAATCACCGGAATTATTGCAAATATTCCGCCGGCCGCCGTCTTTTGAAAGAGAGAGGCCTGCCGTTGCCAACAGGCCGCTCCTGTCTCCGCCACACTCTTAAGACCGACACGCCTTACACCTTCGGCGCTACAGCCTTCTTCGGCGTTTTCTTCGCGGGTTTGGCCGACTTCTCCTCGGCAACAGCCGCCGCAGCGACCGCCGTCTTGCGCTTCGCTTTTGGCTTGATATCGATCGTGCTGCCGTTTGCTACAGTCTTTTCAAGCGCAATACGCTCGCTGCTCGCCTGCGCCCAGTGCTCGGCGTCGCGTCCCGAAGGATGACCTTCCTCTTCCCATATGGCGTATGCGCGTTTCTTGATCCATTCGTCCCGAGGTTCCAACATCTGCTGTTCTCCGTTCGCATCATTGAACATGGTTTTGATGAACAATGCCCGTTCTTGAAATGCGGGCTTTACGCCTCCCCCGAGCAGTCAAGACACTAGGTCAAGCGTTCTTCGGTCTCGACTCTCGAACCGCAGTGGTGCTTCAAACGAAAGACAGATTTACCGTGGGGGACGGTAGCGAAGCAGCCGAAGCACCCTAACTATGAAGGCGGTGACAACGGGGTTCAATTAAAATTATCTAATAGGATGAATTTTCGCACCGATAGCCTTCTGATGACCGCAAGCCGGCTCATTGCAGCTTTTGCGCGCAAGGATATACTTGCATCATGATCGACCTCGTGGCCGCCCATTGGGGCCAAATTCTCGCCGTCCTTTCCATCGCGATGGGGGCCGCCGCTGCAATCCATGCAGCCATGACCAAAGAGGATGTCCGCGCCGCGATCGGCTGGGTCGGCGTCATCATCCTGTCCCCCATCATCGGTGCCGTCCTCTATGCTGTCGCCGGCATCAATCGCATCCGCCGGGCCTCCCTCAGCTCGCAGCGAGACGCGCTCTTTCGCAAGGATGCGAATGGCGAGCTCTCCAGCTTCGACGCGGATGACGGCGAGGTGCGGCGGCTCTTCGGCGAACGTTTCGGCTCAATGAAGACGCTCGGCGACCGTGTCGTCCGTTACACGATGAGCACCGGCAATACGATCGAGATGCTGACGAACGGCGATGTCGCCTATGCCGCGATGAAAGCCGCAATCGATGGCGCCGAACGCAGCATCCTGATGGAAACCTATATTTTCGATCGCGATCCGATCGGCCTTCGCATCGCCGATGCCCTGATTGCCGCGACCAAACGCGGCGTCAGCGTCCGCGTGCTGATCGATGCCGTCGGCGCCCGCTATTCCGTGCCGAGTATCATGGGCTATCTGCGCCAGGGCGGCGTCCAGGTCGACGTCTTCAACGGCAATGTCATCATCGGCCTCCGGTTGCCCTACGCCAATCTGCGCACCCACCGTAAGATCCTCAGCATCGACGGACGAATTGCCTTTACCGGCGGCATGAACATACGCCAGGGTTTTACGCGCGAATTCGCTCGCGATCACTGCGCCCGCGACATGCATTTCTGCGTCACAGGCCCGGCAATCGCCGATCTCTTCAATACCGCAGCCGAAGACTGGCGCTTTACCACGGGCGAGGTCCTGAACGCCCCTGAATGGCGAATTGCCGCCCCTTCCAACGAGCCGGGTGCCCCAGTCTTTATGCGGGTCGTCGCCTCCGGCCCGGATCGCAGCGTCGAGACCAATCATAAGATGCTGATTGGTGCGCTGTCGGTGGCCCGCAAATCCATCCGCATCATGTCGCCTTATTTCCTGCCCGATCGAGAACTGATCAGCGCTCTGGTGACAGCAGCCCGGCGCGGCGTCGAGGTCGATATCGTCGTGCCGACAGCCAATAATCTCGTGCTCGTCGACCGAGCCATGACGGCGCAATTCGACCAGATGCTGAAAAATTACTGCCGCATCTGGCGCGCAGAAGGCGCCTTCAACCATTCCAAGCTTTTGGCCATCGACGGCATCTGGGCCTACGTCGGCTCTTCCAATCTCGATCCGCGCTCGCTGAGGCTCAATTTCGAGGTGGATCTCGAGGTGCTCGATCGCGGCTTTGCCGGCACGATCGATGCGCATATCGGCGCAATCCTCGAAACGGCGCATCCGGTCGATCTCGAAAAGCTTCGGGCGCGGCCCTTCATCGTCAGACTTGTCGAAAAGGTGCTTTGGCTCGGTTCGCCCTATCTCTGACGCTCGCTTGACCGAACAATCTTGCCTGGTCGCAGCCTTTTTACATGACAAGGCCAACGATCGCTTCTTATACTCTTTCCCATATGCCCGACATGGTCTGATCAAGGAACGGTCGACGGATAGATGCGAAAGAAGAAAGAAAGCCTCCGTGCGAGCATTCTGGAAAGCCTGAAGAACCGCAAGAAATCGCGCCCCAAGCCGGCTGGCGGCAAGGTGGACCGACCGGAAGGCACATTGATCGCCTCCTACAATGTCCACAAATGCGTCGGCGCCGACCGCCGCTTCGATCCGGAACGCACCAGCCGCGTCATTCATGAAATCGATGCCGATATCATCGGCTTGCAGGAAGCCGACACCCGTTTCGGGGAACGCACGGGCATCCTTGATCTGCGCCGCCTCGAGCGGGAAACAGGGCTTATTCCGGTGCCCATCACCGGCGTCACCAAGGCCCATGGCTGGCATGGCAATGTCGTGCTTTTCAAGCAGGGCACGGTGCGAGATGTCCATCAGATCAATTTGCCCGGGCTCGAGCCGCGCGGCGCACTCATTGCCGAACTGGAATTGGCGCGCGGCGGAAGCCTCAGGATTATCGCCGCACACCTCGGCCTGCTGCATCGCTCGCGTGCGCAGCAGACGCGCCTGATCGTCGACCTCATGAATGACGGCAGCGAGATGCCGACCATCCTGCTTGGCGATCTCAATGAATGGCGGCTGGGCGATCGCTCATCGCTCAATACCTTCCAGGCCGCCTTCGGCCCGCTTCCCCCTGCTGTTCCGAGCTTTCCCTCGACGCTGCCGCTCCTGGCGCTCGATCGCATCATGGCAAATCGCCGCGGCATGATCTCCGCGGTCGAAGTGCACGATTCACCGCTGGCGCGCCTGGCGTCGGATCATCTGCCCATCAAGGCAGTCGTCAGTCTCGAAACGTTCGACAACGACGCGCAGCGGCATCCACAGACAGCCTAGACTTTATCGACATGCTTCATGTTGATCCCACCGATATATGTGATGACGGGCGAGGAACCATCTTATAGGCTGCCCGCCGAATTGACCGATCCGGGAGACGATCCATGCTGAAGACTTTGTTGCTGACTGGCGCCGCCGGTGGCGTCGGGCAGGCGATCAGGTCGCTTCTGTCGCAAATTGCCGAGAATGTCGTTTTATCCGATCTCTCGCCGATAAGCGACTTGCGTCCGAACGAGCGCTTCGTCGCCTGCGATCTCGCCGACCGTGGCGGCGTCGAGGCAATGGTCAAGGGCGTGGACGGGATCATCCATCTCGGCGGTATTTCGGTCGAGAAGCCATTCGATCTGATCCTTCAAGGCAACATCGTCGGCCTCTACAATCTTTATGAAGCAGCGCGTGCCGCCGGCAAGCCGCGCATCGTTTTTGCAAGCTCCAATCACACGATCGGCTTCTACCGTCGCGACGAGCGGATCGACAACAAGGTGCCGACACGGCCGGATTCGCTCTATGGCGTCTCAAAAGTATTCGGCGAGGCGGTCGCAAGCCTTTACTTCGACAAGTTCGGCCAGGAAACGCTTTCGGTGCGTATTGGTTCGTGCTTCCCCGAGCCGCGCAATACGCGCATGCTCGCCACCTGGTTCAGCATCAGGGATTTCGTCTCGCTGTGCGATTGCGCCTTCAACGCCCCGCGTCTCGGCCACACGATCGTCTACGGTGTCTCGGACAATGACGAGCAATGGTGGGACAACGGCAACGCAGCCTTCCTCGGCTGGAAGCCGCGCGATAGCGCAGCACCGTGGCGGGCCGAAATTCTGTCGAGAACACCCGCTGAGGATCCAAACGATCCCGCAATCGTCTATCAGGGCGGCGGCTTCGTTTCTGCCGCGCACCCCGAGGACTGATCGTCAGACACCGTTGCGAAACAGCTTCCAACGCGTTGGCCTGAAGGCGATGCGGTTGCGATCCAATGCGTCGGCCTTGTTCGGCGGCAGTTCGATCTCGATAGGATCGTGCTCGGCACCGATATTGATCTCAAGATGGCGGGTGCCTGCCACGCGCCTGCTGGCAACGAGCAGCCCCGCGATCGCGCTGCCATCGCCGTCGCGGATCTCGATATCGTGGGGTCGGAAATAAAGATAGGCTTCGCCATCGGGCTCATGCGGCGTGCTGAGCCCCAGCGGCTTGTCATCGAACCAGATCTCACCGCTGGTGATGCGCACCTTGAGACGATTGGACTGACCAATGAAGCCATAAACGAAAGGCGAGTTCGGCGTGTCGTAGATTTCGTCCGGCGTGCCGACCTGTTCGATCGCGCCTTTGTTGAGCACGACGACGCGATCGGCGAGCTCCAATGCTTCTTCCTGGTCATGGGTCACGAAAACGGTGGTGTGGCCGGTGCGGTCGTGAATCTCGCGCAGCCATTTGCGCAGGTCCTTGCGCACCTGCGCATCGAGAGCCCCGAAGGGCTCGTCGAGAAGCAAGACATTCGGCTCCACGGCCATGGCCCGCGCCAGCGCAACACGCTGGCGCTGGCCGCCTGAAAGCTGCGTTGGATAACGCTTCTCCAGGCCGTTCAGCTGCACCAGTTCTAGCAGCTCCGTTGCACGGCGGCGGATTTCATCGCGCGGCGGGCGCCGCGATGCCGAGCGAACCTTCAGGCCGAAGGAGATATTGTCGAGCACCGTCATGTGCCTGAACAGCGCATAATGCTGAAACACGAAGCCGATATTACGCTGTTGGACGGTCTTCAGCGAAGCATCCTCTTCGCCAAAGAAGATCTTGCCCTCCGTGGGCGTTTCCAACCCAGCAATCAGGCGTAGCAGCGTCGTCTTGCCAGAGCCAGACGGCCCGAGAAGCGCGATCAGTTCGCTCGAGCGGATATCCAGGGACACGTCATGCAATGCGGGAAAGCGACCGAATTCCTTACGCAGGTTTTGAACGCGAACTTCCATTAAGAATTCCTTCAGTGACGCCGGCTGGCTGCGATCTCTTCGCTATAGCGCATTTCCAGCAGCGTCTTCAGTATCAATGTGACAAGGGCAAGCAGAGCCAGGAGCGTAGCAACGGCAAAGGCCCCAGAGAAATTATATTCGTTATAGAGAATCTCGACCTGCAGCGGCATGGTATTTGTTTCGCCGCGAATGTGGCCAGAGACGACCGAAACGGCGCCGAACTCACCCATGGCGCGGGCGTTGCAGAGCAATACGCCGTAAAGCAGGCCCCATTTGATGTTCGGCAGAGTGACATACCAGAAGGTCTGCCAGCCATTCGCCCCAAGCGAAAGTGCGGCCTCCTCGTCTGCGCTGCCCTGCTCCTGCATCAGCGGGATCAGTTCGCGCGCGACGAAGGGAAAGGTGACGAACATCGTCGCCAGCACCAGCCCTGGAACCGCAAACAGGACCTGAATACCGTGGCTCTGCAGCCAAGGGCCGAGTGTGCTGTTCGAATTGAACAACAGCACGAAGACCAAGCCCGATATAACCGGCGACACCGAAAAGGGCAGATCGATCAGCGTCGTCAGTAAGGCCTTGCCCTTGAATTCGAACTTGGCGATCGCCCAGGCGGCGGCAACGCCGCAGACAAGGTTCAATGGCACACTGATACCGGCAACGATCAACGTCAGCCGGATGGCCGCAAAGGTCTCCTCGTCGACGAGAGCTTCGAAGAAGGTCTCGATCCCCTTGCGGAATGCCTCGACGAAAACGGCGGCGAGAGGCAGAAGCACCATCAGCGTCAGGAACGCGAGCGAGATCAATATGAAGACGATGCGCGCAAGCCGGCTTTCGGTTATGACGGAATGACCCGTTTCGACTGGTGCAGAAAGATCATGCGCCATAGCCATACCTCCTTCTGCTCCAGGACTGGATGAGGTTGATGATCAAAAGCATGGTGAAGGAAATAAACAGCATCAACGTCGCAATCGCCGTCGCTGCCGAATAATTATATTCCTCCAGGCGAATGACGATGAGCAGCGGCGCGATTTCGGAAACATAGGGCTTGTTGCCGGCGATGAAGATGACTGATCCGTATTCGCCGGCCGCGCGCGCGAATGCCAATGCAAACCCCGTCAGCGCCGCCGGCGCAAGACCTGGCAAGAGCACGCGGGTTATCGTCTGGAAACGCGATGCGCCGAGGGTCGCTGCCGCTTCCTCGACCTCGCGGTCGATCTCTTCCATGACCGGCTGTGCCGTGCGCACGACGAAAGGCAGGCCGACGAAGATCAACGCGATGACGATGCCCACGGGCGTGAAGGCGATCTTGATGCCTAGCGGCGTCAAGAACTGACCAATCCAGCCATTCGGCGCGTAGAGCGTCGTCAAGGCAATACCGGCGACTGCCGTCGGCAGAGCGAACGGCAGATCAACCATGGCATCCAGGATGCGCTTGCCCGGAAAGCGGTAACGCACCAGTACCCAAGCCAGGATAAGTCCGAGCACGGCATTGACGAGCGCGGCGATGAAGGCGCCGCCGAAGCTCATGCGCAGCGCATAGAGCGTGCGCACATCAAGAGCCAAAGCCCAGAATTTCTCCCAACCAAGAGCGCTGCTCTTCCACAGCAAGCCTGACAGCGGAATGAGAACGATGAAGATGAGCCAAGCCAAGGTAACGCCGAGCGCCAATCCGAAGCCCGGAATGACGCTCGGCTGCCGTAACCGCCACCGTTTGCGGGTTATAGAATGCATTCAGTCTTATTGTCCCGGCTTATAGATCTGATCGAAGACGCCCCCGTCAGCGAAGAATTTCGGCTGAGCTTGAGACCATCCGCCGAAGTCGTCAATAGTTGCGAGCTTCAGGGACGGGAAACGAGCGACATCCTTCGGATCGGCTGCTTCCGGCTTGATCGGCCGGTAATAGTGCTTCGCAGCGATCTTCTGACCTTCATCCGAGTACAGGTAGTTGAGATATGCTTCCGCGACCTTGCGCGTACCCTTCGTGTCGACATTGCCATCGACGACGGCAACCGGGGGATCGGCGCGGATCGAAACGGACGGTGTTACGATTTCGAATTTATCGGGGCCGAGCTCGTCGAGCGAGAGATAGGCCTCGTTTTCCCAGGCGAGCAGGACATCACCAAGACCACGCTGCACGAAGGTCGTCGTCGCGCCACGCGCTCCGGTGTCGAGGACCGGAACATGCTTCAGGAGCTGTCCGACATAGTCCTGCGCCTTGGTATCATCGCCGCCATTGGCCTGCTTGGCCCAGGCCCATGCCGCCAGAATGTTCCAGCGGGCGCCGCCCGATGTCTTCGGGTTCGGCGTGATGACTTCGACGCCGTCCTTGACCAGATCCCCCCAGTCCTTGATGCCCTTGGGATTGCCCTTGCGCACCAGGAAAACGATGGTCGAGGTATAGGGAACGGAATTGTTCGGGAACTTGGTCTTCCAGTCGGCGGGGATCTTGTGCGTCGCCTTGGCGATCGCATCGATATCGCCTTCAAGGGCGAGCGTCACGACATCGGCATCGAGACCGTCGATAACCGAGCGGGCCTGCGCGCCGGAACCGCCATGCGAAGCCTTGATATTGATGGTTTCACCCGTGTCCTTCTTCCACTTGGCAGCAAAGGCCGTGTTGAAGTCCTTATAGAGTTCACGGGTCGGATCGTAGGAAACATTAAGAAGCGTCTTGTCCGCCGCCCAGGTCGGCGCGATGGCCGCGATCGAGAAACTGCCGATCAGAACTGCCGTGGCGAGAAGCCGTGAAAGCTTTATCGTCTGCATGATACACCCCCTTCGTTTGTCCTTAAACCCTACCAACTTGGTCGTATAAAGTAACGAAGACAGTTCCCGTTTTCGGCAACCGTGGAGAACAGCATCCCATAGAATCCAGAAAAGTGAAATCACATTCCTGAATGACATCAGACGCGCAACGAGTGCGTCGTCAGCAAATTGTGTCGGACATAAAGACGGAATAGAGTTCGTCAGCGCTCTTTGTCTGCCGCATCGCCGTCAGAACGCCTTCCGTGCGCAAACGCCTCGCGATCGCGGCAAGCACGTTCAGATAGTCGCTCCGGCCACCCTCTCCGAACAACAGCACGAAAGCCCATTCCGTCGGCACGTCGTCGATGGCTTCGAAATCGACGGGATGTGCAAAATGCACCATCAGTCCCCGAGGCCTCGTCATGGCAGCGATGGCGGCATGCGGAACCGCAACGCCATTGCCGATCCCCGTCGTGCCCAATTTTTCGCGCGTCTCCAACGCCCGCAGGACCACTGCCTCGTCCAGGCCAAAGCAATGGGCTGCCTTCGACGACAGCATCTGCAATGCCCGCCATTTCGTCGGAGTGGAGACGCCGACGAAGACGTGTTCGGGAAGAATGATCGTGGAAAGGTCCATGGTCGCACTCAAAGTCCGGCAATAAATTCTGAAATGGCATTCATCGCCACAAGTCTGAGGCCAAATCGCCTCGATAATGGGCTCGAAATCTCCGCCGCCTCAATCAGGCTCACGCAGCCGGTAGCCGACGCCTGTCTCGGTGGTGATATAGCGTGGCTGATCGGGAATCTCTTCGATCTTCTGCCGGAGCTGACGCACATAGACGCGCAGATACTGCACATCGGCCGCCGGCCCCCAGATCTGCTTCAGCAGGAACTGATGCGTCAGCACCTTGCCGGCATGCTGGGCAAGCACGCGCAGGATGTCGTATTCCTTCGGCGACAGCTTGATCTCCCTGCCATCGACCTTGACGATGCGCTTGACGAGATCGATGGAAAGGCCGTCGGTCTGGAAAATCGCCTTTTCGCCCTGCTGCTGCAGGCGATGGCGCAGCGCCACACGGATGCGCGCAGCAAGCTCGTTGACACCGAAAGGCTTGGTCACATAATCATCGGCGCCGCTCTCGAGCGCCTTGACGATACCAGCTTCATCGGTGCGACTCGACAGAATGACCACCGGGATCTGCACCCCATCCTCACGCCATTCCAAAAGCAGGTCCTGGCCGGATTTGTCGGGCAAGCCGAGATCGAGCACGATCAGATCGGGTTGATCCTCGGTGACCGATACCCGAGCCGATGCGGCGCTCTGTGCCTCGTTGACGACATAGCCTTGGGCACCAAGACCGACGCGCAGCAGCTTGCGGATCGGCGGCTCATCATCGACAACGAGAATCTTAACGGCGGTGGTGTTCATTTCAATTCATCCAGCTTCAGGACATCTGTTGGTTTCGGCAGGCGGATGGTGAAGACGGCTCCCTGCCGATCCGTTCTGTTACCCGCGGCAATCGTGCCACCCATCGCCTCGATGAAACCGCGGCAGATGGACAGGCCAAGACCGGTTCCGGCGCGCACCTGATCGCCCTTTCGTACGCGGTAGAATGTATCGAAGACGCGCTCGAGGTCGGTGGGCGGAATACCCGGTCCCTCGTCCATTACCCGGAAGACAATGTTGTCGATATCGGACCAGGCCTCCAGCCGAATGGCCGATCCTTCCGGCGCATATTTGGCGGCATTGTCGAGTAGATTGAACAGCACCTGCTCGAACAGCACCGGATCGACCTTCACCATCGGCAGATCGACGGGCATCTGCACGTCGATACGGTGATGCGTCAGGATTTTCTCCGCCCGCCGCAGCGCGCTGCCGACGATGTCGCCGGCATAATGCAGGGCATAATTCGGCTCCATCGCACCGGACTCGATCTTGGTCATATCGAGAAGATTGGCGATGAAGCGGTTGAGGCGCTCGGATTCGTCGATGACGGTCGAGAGGAGATCGACGCGATCTTCGTGCGGCAGGGTTTCCAGATAATCGCGCAAGGTGCCTGCCGCCCCAAGGATGGCAGCGAGTGGCGTTTTCAGATCATGCGAAATCGAGGTCAGCAGCGCCGAGCGCAGCCGGTCCGCCTCGACGGCGAGTTTCGCCCGGTCGACATCGGCAACCAGTTGTACGCGCTCGATGGCAAGAGCCGCCTGATCGGCAAGCGCGTCGAGCAGCCGCTGTTGCTCCGGCGTCAAGAGCGGTCCGTCGCGCCGGTCGCTATCGAGACCGATGACGCCCACGGCAGTGCGGCCGGTGCGCAGGGGAACGTAAAGACGTTTGGCGCCAGGCAAGGTATCGGCGCCGCGGCCAGCGGCATGATTATGCTCCCAGGCCCAGCGCGCCGCCGCAATATCGGCATCGTCGAGCGTATCGTCAGGCGGATAGCCCGCCCTGACGGCAATCGTGCCACGTTCGGGAAGAAGCAGCACGACCCGCAGTTTCAGCATCGACGCCAATTGAAAGGCGGTTGCCCAGAGAACATCGTCCAGAGTACCGGTACCAGCAAGCTTCTTGGAGAAAAGATAGAGGTCTTCGGTGGTTCGCGCCCGTTGCCGCGCCGCCACCGCCTGGCGCTGCACCGTCGCCGTTAGGTTACTCGCGATCACCGCGACACCGAGGAAGAAAAAGAAGGCAAGCACGCTTTCGGGATCGCTGATCGTCAGTGTGTAGCGCGGCGGCAGGAAGAAGAAGTTGAAGGCAAGAGCGCCGAGAAAACAGGAATAGAGCGCCGGGCGCAGGCCCTGCGTCACCGCGCTCGCCAGAACGGCCATCAAGAAGACGAGCGCCAGATTTCGCACATCCAGCACCTGGTCGAGGATGACGCAGAAACCGAGCGCGATGGCGACATAGAGCGTTGCCAGGACATAACCACGAAGCTGGAAAGGCGGCGGCGAAGGCGCCACTTTGACACCCCGCCTTGCGGCCTCGCCATCCGCTTCGCTGCCGGAAATGACATGGACGCTGATGTCGCCGGCCCTGCGGATGAGATCGTAGGATACCGAACGCCGCGACCAATCGCGCCAGGAGCCGATTTTCGGCGAGCCGATGACGATGTGGGTGACATTGTTGCTCGCCGAATGGCGAAGCAGTTCCTCCGCCACCTCGCGGCCTGGAAGCGTGATAGCTTCACCGCCGAGCTGTTCGGCGAGCCTGAGTGTTGCGGCAATCGTATCGCGCTGCGCCTCGCTCAAGCTGATCGAGCGGTTGGTTTCGACATAGACGGCTGCCCAGGGGGCCCGCAGGCGCGCGGCCATGCGGGCGGCATAGCGGACCAACGATGCCGAGCGCGGATGATGATCGATGGAAACAAGCACACGCTCGCCGGCAGCCCAAGGTCCCTGGATCGCGTGCGCCTGCATATGGGTCAGGAGCTGGTCGTCGACGCGCTGGGCGGTGCGTCGCAGCGCCAGTTCGCGCAACGCCGTCAGGTTGCCCGGCGTGAAATAGTTGGTCAGCGCCCGCTCAGCCGTCTTCGAGACATAGACCTTGCCGTCATGCAGCCGCTTGATGAGATCATCCGGCGTCAGATCGATGATCTCGACATCGTCGGCCATGTCGATGATGGAATCCGGCACCGTCTCGCGCACGCGGATGCGGGTAATCTGCGAGACGACGTCATTCAGGCTTTCGACGTGCTGGATATTCAGCGTCGTATAGACGTCGATCCCACGGTCGAGAAGCTCCTTCACATCGAGATAGCGTTTGGGATGCCGGCTGCCATAAGCATTGGTATGGGCAAGTTCGTCGACAAGCACCAGTTCGGGGCGGCGCTTCAAGATGGCATCGAGATCCATCTCCTCGAGCGCCCTGCCCTTATAGTCGACATTGATGCGCGGAACGATCTCGAATCCTTCAAGCAGGGCCTGCGTCTCGCGGCGGCCATGGGTCTCGACGACGCCGATCACAACATCGACGCCGTCGGCGATCTTCGCCCTGCCTGACATCAGCATCTCATAGGTCTTGCCGACGCCGGGTGCCGCTCCTAGGAATATCTTCAACCGTCCGCGTGTTTCCGCCCGCGCCTTTTCGAGAAGCGCATCGGGAGAAGGCCTGCTCAACATGTCGCGGCTTTCATCTGCCATTCGCGGATCGTCTTTCCTGATAAGGTTGAGACGGCGCTAATCGCCTCAACCTCTTCAACTCATTGAGTCATAGAAGCATCGAGCGCCTGGTTCAATGCCAGCACGTTGACCACAGGTTCCCCGAGAACACCGAGCTCTCGCGGCTCGATGGCCGCATCGACAAGCGATTTGACCTTGGCCTCATCCATGTTGCGGGCCTTGGCGACGCGCGGCACCTGGAAATAGGCATCCTCAGGCGAGATGTGCGGGTCGAGACCGCTACCCGATGTCGTCACCATGTCGATCGGAACCGGCACGTTCGGATTCTGAGCCTGCAGCGTTGCGGCATCGCCCTTGATGCGTGTCATCAGAGCCGAATTGGTCGGACCGAGATTGGAACCACCGGAATTGGCGGCATTATAGGGCGCGGAAACCGATTTAGTCGGGTCATTCGGATCGGCGCCGGTCGTGGCCGAGGGACGACCGTGGAAATATTTATCCGACGTAAAATTCTGGCCGATAAGGCTGGAGCCGATCACCTTGCCGTCCTTCTCCACCAGGCTGCCATTGGCCTGATGGGGAAAGAGCGCCTGTGCGACACCGGTCATGGCAAGCGGATAGGCGAGGCCGGTCAGGACGGTCGTAGCGACGATCATGACGATCGCGGGTCTGATTTGTTTCAACATGAGAGAAACTCCTTAGGCAAGGCCGATGGCGGTAATCGCCATGTCGATAGCCTTGATGCCGATGAAGGGAACGATGATGCCGCCGAGGCCGTAGATCAGCAGGTTGCGGCTCAGCAGCGCGCCCGCACCGATCGGACGGTAGCGAACACCCTTCAGCGACAGCGGGATTAGCGCAACAATGATGAGCGCGTTGAAGATGATGGCCGAGAGGATGGCGCTCTGCGGCGTTGCCAGCCCCATGACATTAAGCATCTTCAGCTGCGGATAGAAGGCGATGAACATCGCCGGGATGATGGCGAAGTATTTCGCTATGTCGTTGGCGATAGAGAAGGTCGTCAGCGCACCGCGCGTCATCAGCAGCTGCTTGCCGATCTCGACGATCTCGATGAGCTTCGTCGGGTCGCTGTCGAGATCGACCATGTTGCCGGCTTCGCGGGCGGCAACGGTGCCGGTATTCATGGCGACGCCGACATCGGCCTGAGCGAGCGCCGGCGCGTCATTCGTGCCGTCGCCGCACATGGCAACCAGCTTGCCCTGCGCCTGCTCCTGGCGCATCAGCGCCAGCTTCATTTCAGGCGTTGCCTGGGCAAGGAAGTCGTCCACGCCGGCTTCGGCGGCGATAGCGGCAGCCGTCAACGGGTTATCGCCCGTGATCATCACGGTGCGGATGCCCATGCGGCGCAGTTCCGCAAAACGCTCGCGAATGCCGCCCTTGACGATATCCTTGAGATGGATAACCCCGAGAAGACGACCGTCACGGGCAACGGCAAGCGGCGTACCGCCGGCCTTGGCAATCTCATCGGCGATCGCCTGCAGCTCACGCAGCATTTCGCTCGATGTGCGGGATATGACCGCAGTACCTTCGTGGCTGCCATTGGCAGCACCTTCGACATAGGCGACGACAGCATCGACCGCGCCCTTGCGGATCGAGGAACCATCGAGATCGACTCCGCTCATGCGGGTCTGAGCGGTGAAGGGAACGAAGGTCGCCTTCAGGCTCGTCATATCGCGGCCGCGGATCGCATATTTCTCCTTGGCAAGCACGACGATCGAGCGCCCCTCCGGCGTTTCGTCGGCAAGCGAGGCAAGCTGGGCGGCATCGGCGAGATCCTGCTCACTGATCCCCCGGACCGGGCGGAAGGCGGTTGCCTGACGGTTGCCAAGCGTGATCGTGCCGGTCTTGTCGAGAAGCAGCGTATCGACGTCGCCAGCGGCCTCGACAGCGCGGCCCGACATGGCCAGCACGTTGAAGCGCACCAGGCGGTCCATGCCGGCGATGCCGATCGCCGAAAGCAATGCGCCGATAGTGGTTGGGATCAGCGTGACGAAGAGCGCAACGAGCACGACGGTCTGGATCGAACCGCCGGCATAGGCGGCAAAGCTCGGGATGGTGACTGTCGCGAGAACGAAAATCAGCGTCATGCCGGCCAGCAGGATGTTGAGCGCGATTTCGTTCGGCGTCTTCTGCCGTTCAGCGCCTTCGACCAGCCCGATCATGCGGTCGATAAAGGTCGAGCCCGCAGCAGCGGTGATCCGCACGCGGATCTCGTCCGACAGGACCTGCGTACCGCCCGTCACAGCCGAGCGGTCGCCGCCCGATTCACGGATGACAGGTGCGGATTCACCTGTGATGGCGGCTTCATTGACGGAAGCGACGCCTTCGATGACTTCGCCATCGGACGGAATGATATCGCCGGCTTCGACTAGAACGACATCACCGACCTTGAGGCTGGTGCCGGGCACCATCTTGTAGTCGGTGCGGCTGTTGCCGACGAGCAGCTTCGCCTGGGTTTCGGTACGCGACTTGCGCAGCGAATCCGCCTGCGCCTTGCCGCGACCTTCGGCAACGGCTTCGGCGAAATTGGCGAAAAGCACCGTGAACCACAGCCAGATATTGATCTGCAGCGAAAAGCCGAGATTGCCGCCGCCGGTGACGAGGTCGCGCAGGAAGAGAACGGTCGTCAACATCGAAACGACGGCGACCACGAACATGACGGGGTTCTTGGCGAGGGTGCGCGGGTTCAGCTTCGTGAACGAAGCGCCGATCGCCGGAACGAGGATGCGAGAATCCAGAATACTCGCTGATTTTAACTGGCTCATAAGAGGCTCCAGCGTGAAGAGGAAAACGTCAGATCGGAACGCTGCCGATCAGCCGATTAAAAATCCGAAGACGACAAGGCCGAGGAACAGTGCAGCCATCGCCAGCAAGATGGCGTCGGATGCGCAGGCCATGCCGGCCGGACCACGCCCCCTGTCGAAGGGGCGTGGGTCGATAGCTTTTCTAAGCCTGGCCAAAAGCAGGTGGCTCATGACAGTGATCCCTAGAAGGTCTGGCCGGCGATCATCGACAGATGTTCGACGATCGGTCCGAGCGCCAGCGCCGGGAAGAAGGTCAGGCCACCCACGATCAGGATCGTGCCGACGAGCAGACCGACGAAGAGCGGGCCATCCGTCGGGAAGGTGCCGGCCGAGGCAGGAACCGTCTTCTTGGCGATCAGCGAGCCGGCAATTGCAAGCGCCGGAACGATGACCAGGAAGCGGCCGATGAGCATGACGATGCCAAGCGTGGTGTTGTACCAGGGGGTGTTGGCCGACAGACCGGCAAAGGCCGAGCCGTTATTCGCTGCCGCGGAGCTGTAGGCATAGAGGATTTCAGAGAACCCATGCGGGCCGGAATTGCCGATAGCGGCGACTGCTGACGGTAATACTGCGGAGATCGCGGTAAAGATCAGCATCCCGAAGGGGAGGCAAAGTACGGCGAGCATCGCCATCTTCACTTCCTTCGCTTCGATCTTCTTGCCGAGATATTCCGGCGTGCGCCCAACCATGAGGCCAGCAACGAAGATGGCGATGATGACGAACATCAGGATGCCGTAGAAGCCGGCGCCGACGCCGCCGACGATGACCTCGCCGAGCTGTAGGTTGATGAGCGGGATCATGCCGCCAATCGCCGTAAAGCTACCCAACATGCCATTGACTGCGCCACAGGATGCAGCGGTGGTGATGACTGCGAACAGCGAGGATGCGGCAAGCCCGAAGCGCACTTCCTTGCCTTCCATATTGCCGCCCTGGACACCGAGCGCATGAACAAGCGGATTGCCTGCTGCTTCGGCCCAGTAGGTGACGATGACGCCAGCGATGAAGAGCGTTCCCATTGCTGCCAGGATCGCCCAGCCCTGACGCTGGCTGCCGACCATGCGGCCGAAGACGTTCGTCAGCGCAGCACCGATGGCGAAGATCGCCAGCATCTGGATGAGGTTGGAGACGGCATCGGGGTTTTCGAACGGATGCGCCGAGTTGGCGTTGAAGAAGCCGCCGCCATTTGTACCGAGCATCTTGATGGCGAGCTGCGAAGCGACGGGACCGACTGCAATCGTCTGCTTGGCGCCTTCGAGTGTCGTCGCGTCAACATAGGGGCCGAGCGTCTGCGGCACGCCGAGATAGACGAAAGCAATCGTCAGCACGATGCAGATCGGCAAGAGGACATAGAGCGTCGCGCGAACCATATCGACCCAGAAATTGCCGATCGCCTTGCCCGAGGCACGTGCGAAAGCACGGATCAGCGCAATGGCGATGGCGATGCCGGTTGCCGCGGAAACGAAGTTCTGCACCGTCAGGCCGGCCATCTGCACGAGGTAGGACATCGTGCTTTCGCCTCCGTAGTTCTGCCAATTGGTATTGGTGACGAAGCTGGTTGCCGTGTTGAAGGACAGTTCCGGGCCGACTGCGGTCATGCCGGCCGGATTATACGGCAGGCTGCCTTGCAGGCGCTGCAACGCGTAAAGAACGAGAAAACCGGCGAGGCTGAACAGCAGCATGGAAACCGAATAGGTGGTCCAGTGCTGCTCTTCGCGCTCATCCGTGCCGGCCAAACGATAAAGCCCCCGTTCCACAGGACGGAGGACGAAGGAGAGGAAGGTGCGCTCGCCGGTAAAGACACGCGTCATGTAACCGCCGAGCGGTTTGATGAGCAGGAGAAGGATCCCGATGTAAATGAGGATCTGAAGCCATCCGTTGAAGGTCATGGAGGTAACTTTCCCTATGAAGCGCTGTTAGAAGCGCTCGGGGCGAATGAGAGCGTAGACCAGGTAGACGGTGAGAAAGATCGTCACGCCGCCACCGAGAATGTAATCGAGAAGCATTGCCGTCTCTCCGACTAGAGGCTGTCGCAGGCCTTGGTGTAAGCGACGCAAAGGAGGAAGAATAAAACGCCGATCCCGACAAGAAGAATGTCCATCATCGATCGCAATTCCTTGATTGTTATTGTTGAATGCAGAAACGATGGAGCGCGCCCTTGCTCAGGGCGCCTCTTTTTTTCTGCCGACCAGAAAGATCACTTGGGGTGCATCTTCCGGACACAATATGCGACCGAACCGCATTAAGGTTCGAGACGGCGGGAAAGCGGAAGATATAAAAATCTTATAAATGCCGGTGCGGATGATGACGGGCTGAAAGTCTGTTCATATGCGAAGCAGATGCCGGCCTGTGCTGCTCAACTCGTTCGAAGAGTCAGCCCATCCGACGATGGGAGTCCCTGATCGATGAAGACCGGACCGATAGCACGCCGCGAATGGACACCCTCATCAAAGAGCCTGTCCAGCTTGATCCGGCGCGGCTCCACCGGTCCCGTTCGCACATGAATGCGGGTAGCGCTCAGGGCCGAACTATGACCTTGATTTCGCCGGCCAGCGGCGCGCTGCCAACCACGCCTGCGACGTCTTCTAGGCCGATCGTCTTCGTAACAAGCGAATCCAGCTCCAGAATCCCGCTTGCCACCATGGCGGCGGCGCGAGCGTGGGTGAAAGGATTGAGATAAGCCGGCCTGATCTCAACCTCATTGACGAGCAGATCAAACGGCAGAATGGGCACTTCGAGGCCTGCCGGCGTTACACCGAAGAGGACGAAAGCACCGCCGCGCCGCGCCATCCGAACGCCGCTCTGAAGCGTTTCGGGAACGCCGGCACATTCTATGATGACGTCAACGCCGCCACGGGTCGCGTCTTTGACGGCGGCAACCGCATCGATCGCCGTCGGGTCGAGGGCCAGCGTCGCTCCCAGGCGCAACGCCGCCTCGCGCCGCGACAGCTGTCTTGTAACAAGGATGATCTGGTCTGCGCCGGCCAAACGGGCCAGTTGGACCATGAGCAGGCCGATGACGCCGCCGCCCAATATGGCAATGCTATCGCCCGGACGGATTTGTGCCTTGTCGATGGCATGGATGCAGCAGGCCAGCGGCTCGCAGAAAGCGCCATGGACGGGATCGAGATCTGGGGGCAACGTGAACGCCTGACCGCAGGGAACCGCAACATAGTCGGCAAAGCCGCCATCGCGCGTCACGCCGATAGCCGTGAGGTTGGCGCAGAGATTCGGCCGCCCACGCCGGCAGGCAGGGCAGGTACCGCAGGCAATATTCGGATCGACCGTGACGAGTTCTCCGCCTACAAATGACGAAACACCCTCACCCACCTCTTCCACGAGGCCGCAGAACTCGTGACCCAGGGTCACCGGGATCGCCGTCGGATATTCGCCCTTGTACATGTGCCGGTCGGACCCACAGATGCCGGCGGCGAGAATCCGCACGATGATCTCTCCCGGCCCGGCGCTCGGCTTCTCGACCATGCGCATGGTCATATCGCCGATCGCTTCCAAACGGACTGCCCTCATTCGCCTCCTCCAAGCATAAGGTTTGATTCTTGCGCTACTGCGCTGCTCCCATCCGCACTATAGCACTCAATGGTGCGTGTAGCCGCTCCATAGCCGATGCGCTAGACGCTCGAGCAAGCACCACAGCACTCGCCTGAAAGTCTTCTCATATTGGTATTGGAGAGCTTTAAAAAGCGAATGGCCTTCGGACAGGGCCGCGACCGAGAAGGCGCCAATAAAACCCAAGCCCCGCCTTGGAGGGACTCGTGTCTGTGCCGGATCAGCCGATTGCCCCGGCTTGCGCGCGGGGCAATCTCCAACTGGCCTCAGTTCAAATTTAATGCTGGCCGGTTCCCTGGATCGCCGAAAGCTTCCAGTCCGAACCCGGCTTGCGCACGAAGGTCCAGAGTTCCGTCGTCTCGGAAGGATTGCGGTCGTCGCCATCCACAAGCTTTCCGGTCGTGCGATCGACCATCGCGTCGATGCTCGAGTAGCGCATTGCAAGCGTTGCATACTCGGCATCTTCCTCACGCCAGGCCTCGGCGATATCACCCTGCAGCAGGCGCACATCGGAAACGCTGTTGCGCACGCCATTGGTAGCGTTCTCACCGAGCTCCTCGGCCAGATAAGACATCGCCTCCGGCGTGGTCAGCCGACGGATCGCCGCATAATCCTCGGCGCCATAGGCTGTTTGGATTTCGGTGAGAAGGTGCTCGAAACGATCGAGATCAGCCTGCTGCAGCCCGATCTCGTCATTGGCTTGGCGCATCTTTTGGGCGGCCGCTGCTCCGCCGCCGATGGACGGAATGGAGAAGGAAGGACGCGGCGATGCGCCCGCGTTGTTCATCGGGTTCATATTGTAGGACGACCCAGATCCGGGTGCTGCATATTGCGTGCGCTGCCGGTTTGCGAAGAAGCGCATCGCAAAGCTGATGAGCAGCACGATCAGACCGATCTGCAGCAGCATTCCGAGAAAGCCGATGCCACCGCCGAAACCATGGCCGAGTAGCATGCCGAGAAGGCCACCGGCGATCAGGCCACCGATCATCGACCCGCCGAAGCCGCCGAAAAGGCCAGGACGCTGGGGCGCACCAAGCGGCGGCTGGGTTGTCGTCTGCTGCGGCGGCCGCTGCGTCATCGTCCTGTCAATGGGTGCGGCCTGTGTGGGCGCCGTCCTCGTAATGGCCGGGGTATCGAAGGTGCGCGTTCCACGGCTTCCGAAGCCGCTGGATCCAGCCCGACGTGCATCGGCGGCATCAAAGGTCGCCACGGACGACGCGGCGGCGAGGACGACGATAGCTGCGATCTTGGCAAAGCGCGGCACTGCACTGAACATTGGCTCTCCTGTCATAGGGCAGAAAGACGAATTTGCCCTTATATGGGGATGCCTGTTCGTGATTGTAAGGCTGCGATTTTAAGTTGCCGAAACTTTTGGATTTCAACCAAACCAATCTATCCGTATGCGGATGCTCGGCAGCAACGATCTAAGACGATCCTAATTTTCATCAGCTCTATCGATCAGGCCATCATAGACTTCCATCATTGCGTTGGTGATCGCCTGGCCAAGTGCGTTGCCGGCCGCGCGGACATCGTCGTCCGTGCCGTCCCGTGCTGCTCTTGCCAGTTCAAAGCCCTCACTGCTGATGATCTGCTTTGCGACCTCGATTGCCCACAGTCCGAAATCGCCGCGGTTGTCTATCTTGATCTCGTGTTCCATTGCTTGTTCCATTCATCCATCGTGAGCAAGCCTCTATAGAGCCAACCAGCGAAAGGCCACCCCGATCGCGCCGCCATAGCGGGTGTCCATATGGTGAAAAGATGCGCCGTTGCCCCAAGGTTCGTCCATTTCCGGAGATTCGCGGGCTTCTGCGGATACCCGTTTGTCGCTCTCTATCGGCCGCATGATCAGGTCTTCGCCTGGAAAATCACCCGCGGAAAACCTCCAAAATGGCGTCAATGCGTCGGAACCTGTGGAAATGCAGGCTTTCTCGGCCCTTCATGGCAGAACTCCTCGTGACATTGGGCATCTCCAATGGAAATGATTCCGCCGTTATCAATGCGGGGGAAGCCTCATGACCACTACCAATGAAATTGCAGACAAGATTGCCGCAGATCACAAGCTGACCAAGGCACAAGGCAAGGCAATCGTCGAAGCCGTCTTTGCCGCCATCACCGGAGCCGCGACCTCCGGCGCCGAAACCTCCATTCCGGGTTTTGGCAAGTTCAAGGTCAAGGATACGCCGGAGCGCGAAGCACGCAACCCCGGAACGGGCGCAACCATCAAGGTTGCAGCATCGAAGAAGCTGACCTTCACGCCCGCAAAGGCGCTGAAGGATGCGCTCAACAAATAATCCCTGCTCTGGCCGGCAAGGCCCGTAGGCTCCATGACCGACCCTATCCGCTAGGGCCGGTCATTTGTCGTTTCGTATATAAGCGAATGTTGTTCCACGGCCGCAGGCCGTCGAATATTGGAAGGCCCTACTCTTCATCTCCGATCACAACCATCTTGCGAAGCGCGTCGAACGAGCGGAAATCGAAAGAGAAGTCGGGGCGTTGATCAGAATTTGATCGACACCAATACCGAAAATTCAGGCTGGAGCCTTTCAATTGACGTTGCTTTCGCGGATGCGGTCGGCGAGATCGAGAAAATTCTGGCGCATGCGTCGCAATGTGAAATCGAGACCGAACAACCGGCCCGTTTCGCTAAATCCCATCGACTGGGCGGCCTCGGAAGTCTGAAGAGTGCTGAACGCGGCGTCGAAAGCCGCGTCGCCTGCTGAAAGCACATCCGGATCGATTTCGCCACCGGCACGCAACGCCCGGCCGCATGCCTCCGCAAAGCGGGCCTGTGCCTCCAGCATTCCGCCTGCCTGCGGCCCGAGCACTTCGACAATCGCCGGCGGGAAAGGTGTTTCCACGATATGGCTGAGATAGGTCATGTCGTTGCGGATGCGCCAGAGCGAACGGGGAATGGCCTCCGAAATTCCCTGTCGTGTCAGCCAGAAAGCGCGCTCGCGCTGCGCGTCGGTCAAAAGCGCTTCCGTCGCCATCAAGGACTGACGCAGGGCGATATTTGCCTCGGTGGCCGATACAGGCTCACCCTTTTCGACCCCGGCAGCAAGCCTTCGCAAAATCTGCGCCATGACATCGAGCGCCGACCCGAAGCGATCCAACACCATGGTCCGCGAGCGCGTCGGCAGGATGAACAGGCTGGCGAGCACGCCGACGACACCGCCCAGGGTAATTTCGGCAATGCGATCGATCACGAAAATCTCGACGGGAACGGCGGTGGAATGCGTCAGCATGACGATCGCGGCCGTCAGTCCGGCATTGCGCAGACGAGGCACGCGCACTGCCACGAAACTTGAAACGCCGACGACGCAGATCAGGGCAATGCCAATCGCAAGCGGCTCCTGCGGCGTGACGAAGACCGCAATACCTCCGAGCACGGCGCCTGCGACCGTCGCAACCAGGCGGTCGAAAGCCGCTCCGGCGGTCGCGCCCACCGACGCCTGCATGACGATCAGTACCGTGAAGACGGCCCAATAGCCCTGCTGGAGATGGAGATGCTGTGAAATGGCATAGGTGATCGTGCACGCGATCATGACCCTTAGCGCCTGCAGCGCCGCGCGTTTGGTCTGAATCAGCGATGTTTTGGGTTTTGACGGCGGCTGGCTTTGGCGAATTACAGGATCGGTCATCGCGCAAGTTTTCGCCTGGAAACGTGTGCTGACAATGGCCGTTCGGGGCTTCCCCTCTCCCTGCTGCCGCTAGTGAATGACCGCATGACCTACAATGGCAGTATTTGCGCGATTAGGGAAGGCGCGCAGGTAATGGCGAGCGCGCCATTCAATCCTTGAGCCACTGTGCTTCCTGGACGAAAGCACGGCCTCCTCCGACGACAGGAGTAGAGATCGGATTTGCGTTCAGACGGTGGCGGAAGCCTCAGGCGTCGGTGAGGTCTCGTCGACAAGCACCTGACGCAGCCGCGCCTCCTGCTCGGGCGACAGCGAGGTGCGCAGCAGCCGCGCATGCTCGCCCTTGAATTCGGCAAGCACCTTTTCCGGCTGAACCTTGCGGATCAGGAGGAAAAGCGCAGAACTCTTCGCCGGAATGGTTTCGGCGAGACGCTTCATGAGATCGTCGTCGATACCGTAATCGGCCATCGATCCGGCAAGAGCGCCGGAGCCGGCACCGATTGCACCGCCGACGACGAGCCCAGCAAGAGGATTAAGGAAAAGCAGACCAACGAGCGAACCCCAGAGAGCGCCCGAAAGACCACCGCTTGCGGCGCCTGCCGCCGTCAGATTGACACTCTGCTTCAGACGAACCTTTCCGGATTCATCACGAACGGCGATGATGGCATCCTCCAGATCGATCAGATATTCTTTTTCGAGCTGAACGAGGCGGTTCAGGACAGCGTCCGCTTTGTCGGCATCATCGAAACCAAGCACAATAAGTTCTGACATCGAAATCCTCCGGGTCGTGTTGTCGAAACGAGAAGTGAGGCGTGGGCCGCCTTAGTGAACAGCCGTGCTGACCAATCGGTAAGGATGAGTAGCATTGAACTGCGAGATCATTGCGACAGCCTGTTGCAAAAGCCGTTCCGCATTTTCCGGATCGTCGCGGGCAAGCTCGTCTGCATTGACGCGGATCGCTTCCGCCATATTGGTGGACAGGATGGCGAATTGTTTGTTGCCTTCGACGAGGGCCTCACGTGCATTGCCTTCCAATGTCTTCGCAACATCGATGAGAATTTTCTCGCGCTCTTCCACGCTGAGTTCTTCGATGGTTTTTGTTCTTTCTTCCATTTTGGTCACTCCTGAGAGACGTGATTGTGACCGAGCTCATAAAGCCTCGGCTGTCACTCACTTAGGAAGACGCAAATTCGGGTTCAAGGTTCCATTCCGCCCAGCCTTCTGGCCTCCATCGACAAAGGAAATCGGTGTTTGCCTCGCGAGTACGGAACAATGAGCGCGCCGCGCGGTTTGACCGACGTGGCCAGTCGCCCCCGCACCACGGAAGGCTCTCGGCCGCGCCATCTTCAAAATGACGCGAGACTTCGCGGATCAGACGAACAGGATGAGCGAAATGACAGACACGCGACGCGACAATGGCAACTCGAAGACCGAGCATGACGCCACCCGCAATCGCGCTGGATCGGTTCCCGCCGACCAGACCAAAGGTGAGATCGACGCGGCGTCGGAACACGTCAAAGAGCGCGCTCCTGACGACGTGCCCAATATCGAAGCGGAAAAAGAAGCCGTCCGCCAGCATGGCGACGCCTTCGTCGTGAAGAGCGACCTTGACGATGCGGACCAGCGTGAAGCCGCACCGGGCACTCGCGAACAGCCATAGGCCCCTTCATCGGATGATCTTAGCTCAACTCCCTCTCTTTGCAATCAAAACCAGGAGACAGCCATGACGGACACCGACGAGAACGCCCGCGTTTGGGAGCTGGTCGACAAGATCGGCTTTTGCATGCTGACCACGCAAATATCCGGAAGCCTGCGCGCACGGCCGATGGCCGCTCATCCCGAACCGATCGAAAATGCGATTTATTTCCTGACGGATGTCGCGGGCCACAAGGATGAGGAGATCGCGCGCTGGCCGAATGTCTGCCTCGCCTTCGCCGACACCCGGGGTCAAAAATATGTTTCGATATCCGGGACGGCTGAAGTCGGCAACGACCGCGAACGCGTCAGGGATCTCTGGTCCACAGGCGCCAGAGCGTGGTGGGATAGTGCCGACGATCCCTCGATCCGCGTTTTGAAGGTAACGCCTGTCTTCGCCGAATACTGGGATAGTCCCGGCAGCATCATCAGCTACATTAAGATGGCAGCGGCTGCAGTCTCGAATTCGAGACCTGACATGGGTGACAACGCGAAGGTCGAGCTTTAGGAATATTAGAGCCTGCAGCCATGCCGCATAGAGGTGGCGGCATGGCTAGCATCAGGCCTTGAAAATGCCAATTGCTACTCTTCCCATTCCTCGTCGTCGGCGGAAAGCAGATCCACCAGCGCAGCCACCTTACCGGCCGGCAGATGGCGGCCCTCGCCGATCAAAGCCTCATCGCTGTTGACCCAAGCCCATGCCTCAGACAGCTCCATCGGCGTTGCGCCTGTCGCAACGATATCGGCGATAAGGGTCTCGTCGACAGGGCCGAGTACGGTGGTGACGTCTTGCGAGGTCAATGTCATGTCCTGCTCCTCTTCCTGTTTGTCAGACCATGAACATCCCTGAAATATAGAAACGCTGGGATCAACTTCCACCCGCGACCAAGCCGCGGGGACACGAAGTATTTCCGTTAAATAATTGAAATATCTAGATAAACGCCTTCATTTCTAGCAAAAGAAAATCTTGCCGAGATGAAGTGTGTCCAGGCTCGACGGCTTTCTATGAAAAGCAAGGGGAGCCGTCTTGAACTGCTCAGAATGTTGGGCCGGCTGCGCCGCTCTTCAGCGTGAAATAAGCAAAGGCTGCTACGAAAAACGCAATGACGGCCAGGATCGCCAACAAACGCTTGAGCCAGGGAGGCGTTTGTTTCGGCGGTTTCGGCTTCGGACGACGTTCAAACTTGATGACATTATCGGACATGACAATCGATTAGCGAAGATCAAACGGTTTGCCAATCCGGTACGAACGCCAGCGATGTGACGTTTCCGCCATCGGCCAGCAAAAATGCCTATTCATCCAAACTCTCAATCTCGTCCGCAACGCTTTCAAGGTTGGCGGATATCGATTGAAGCTTACAAACCCTGAAGGTGCCTTCTTGAATATCCTCAATAAAATTCGCCCCTGGAGTCCGCAGCAGCGTGCATTGATTGTCCCCTTCCCAGCCAAACGGGATCTGGCCGAACGCACATCCAAGGCAACCAGCGCCGACGGCCCGATTGTGGCATTTTTTACCGAGGGCAGTTTTTACGAACAGGAAAAGGAGCGTATGGCCCATTCGGCCGAGCGGATCGGGCTGAAGGTCTCGGCAACGGCAGTGCCCAGCGCCGGCAGCTGGGTACTGAATGCCGGACTGAAACCCGGCTTCCTGCTTCAGGAAAGGGCAAGGCTGCGCGGGCCTTTGCTCTATGTCGACGTCGACGCCGTCTTCCACCGCAATCCCTGGCCGGAGCTTCGCAAACTCGAATGCGACATTGCCGTCTATTATGAAGGCGATGAACGCCTTATCAGCGCGACCATTCTCATCAACGATACGCCTGGCGCGGCGCAGCTCATCGAGCGCTGGCGGGAAGGATGCCTTGCCAAGCCTGACGTGTGGGACCAGGTCGTTCTGGAGGAAATCATCACCGAGGATGCGGCGAGCGCGAAGCCGCAATTCAAGGTGGCTAAATTGCCTGCGTCCTTCTGCTGGATATTCGACCGGCTCGAAAATGGGTCCGTCGGCGAAGTCTTCATCGAGCAGCTACAGGCAAGCCGCGAGGCGACTAAGCGCAAACGCTGGTTTGGCCGCATCGGCAAGCGCTTGAAGCGCCGTCGCGATCGTGTCGAGGAAATCGAACGCGTGCTAAAGGATGACAATTGGGGCACGCTTCGAACGAGCCTGCAACAGGACCAAACCTGAATCACAACATGTCCCCGAGCGTCCAGTGGTTGTTCCATCGAGCATCGATCTCGTCCTCGACATTCTGATAGCGAATATCGGTGGAAAGGCGCAGTCTGTGCTGCCTGTCCTGATTGGTGGTCGAGGCGTGAATCATGAATGGTGAATGGAGCATGACGTCGCCTGTCTCATAGTCGGCGACCAGCCAGCGCGTATCGAAGCGTTCCGCCATGTCGGGCAGATCCTTCGAGACCCAGCCCCCCTCCGTCATATTTCGATTATAGGCGCTCACGCGTTCCTCAGGACTGAGATCCTTGTTCATTTCGCTGAACTCGTGCTCCATCCGGGCACCGATCGCGTGCGATCCCTCCAAATAGATCAGACCGCCCATTTCGATCGGGATATCGCCGATCGGTATCCATGCCGTCACGATCCGGCTGGTGCCGCCGCGAAGATAGACCAGATCGTAATGGGCTGGTGTCGCCGTCGTCGTTCCCGGCCGCACATGGCGCATGATCTTGCGCTTGTGCAGATAGGAGATGCCCGAGAGGAATTCGTCCATGAAGCGCGAAAGACGGGGCTGTGCGCAAAAGCCCTCATAGGCGACCGAGCGCACGAGCGACATCAGGCAACGATCGACATCCCGGCCTTCCGGCGCTGAAGCCGAGGATATCCCATCCCTCGGGTCCGTTCCCGCCTCGATCAGCCCTGTCTTCGCCATATGGCCGAAGACCCAGCCGCGAAAATCGATCACGTCCCTGCGCGGCAGGAAACCCTTGAGCCATACATAGCCGTTCTCCTCATAAAGCCGGCGGATTGCCTCGACACCGATGCCTGGATCGGTCGGGCTGAGATAGCCGAGCCGATGCGGCGCAGTAGAGAGAACCTTTCCATTGGCAACAAGGTTGAGTGCACTCTCGCCGGAGGGCACAGCCTGCATGGGAATCGACATTTCACTCGCCTATGGTTTGAATTGATTGCCCATTGAATCTAGCTGTCAGCGATGGTTCACTACATGGACGAAAGTAATACTGGACTTTTCGCTCACCATGAAGCCGGCAACACATGCCATCTACCGCTCGCCACTTGCAGCCGCCGGAGGACTGTCGGTCACTGGCAGCGGCAGGCAGCACGCCATGCATGCCGTCAGGGCACGGAAGCTACCGAGCTATGCTGTGGTTCTCGTCGAGAGCGGTCAGGGCTTTTTCGAAACGGATGCCGGCGGCCGCAGAAGCGTGAAGGGCCCGGCGCTCTTCTGGCTCTTCGCGAACCGCCAGCATTCGTACGGCCCCGATGCTCAAGGCTGGAGCGAGCGATGGGCGCTTTTCGAAGGCTCTCTCGTGCGCGACTTTCTGCGCCTTCGCCTCATCAGCGAGCAGAATCCGCTCATCACCCTGCGTAATCTCGACAGCGTGCAGCGTCTCTTAAGCACGATCCACGACGACCTTATCGAAGATACCAACCTGTCGCGAGCCGCCGCCGCCGCCACTCTTCATCAGATCGTCATTCTGGCTGCGCGGCAGGTGAGCCAAGCCGTTCCTTCCCTACAGCAAGACTCGGATATCGGCGAAATCATCGAGGCGCTTCGCCAAAGAGCGACACAATCCCTCGACATGGCAGCTTTTGCCGCTGAACACGGCATGTCACCCGCAACGCTGCGGCGGAAAATCACAGCGGAAGTCGGGCTGCCGCCGAAGGCCTTTCAGCTTCGCCTGCGCATGGACCACGCGAAGGAGTTGCTGACGATGACGGACGACAAGATCGAGATCATCGCCTCGAAAGTCGGATTCGATGATCCATTCTACTTCTCTCGGCTATTCCATGAGCGCGAAAGCTGCACGCCGCGCGAATTCCGCGCCCGCTACCGGAGAAGCTGATCGATCAAGATATGTCGAACATGTCGCAGCGACCCGTCCGTGTTACGCCGCATCATTACCCGATGGCTCCCGCTCCAAATTCCGGCGCCGCCAGGCCGCCGGCGCCTCCCCCACCCGTTTGCGAAAAAAGCGCGAGAAATAGGCGGGGTCTTCAAAGCCCACTTCGCGACCGATATCCTCGACGGAGCGGATGGTGAACATCAAGAGGCGCTTGGCTTCCAGTAGCCGCCGGTCCAAAAGCATCTCCTTGACGCTGTGCCCGAAGACCTCGCGCGCCGCCTTATCGAGCAGATGCGGCGTCGTGGCGAGCAGGTCGACATAGTTGCCGACCGGCCAATCGCTCTTGTAATGCCGGTCGATGGCGCTCCGCAGCGCGAGCGCGAGCGCCACGGTCGGCGAAGCCGAAGGCAGCGCCGCGCTGCCGCCAAGCCGGCTCATCAGCGACAGGACGACGCCGATCAACCCAAGCATGACCTTTTCACTCTGGCCGCTACGCTCGCGATATTCCGCACTCACCATCTGCAGCAGCGTGTCGATCTTTTGCCAGGAAGGATCGTCCGGCCGCGCCGTCAGAAAGGTCGGCACATCAAGGCTTAGATCCACCTGGGGTGCCAAAGCCTTTAAGGTATCGTCCGATATCGAAAGGACGATGGCATCGGACTGATCGTCGACATCGAATCCGTGAATGATGTTGCTCGGTACGAAACTGATCGTCGGAGCGGAAAAATTCCAAGTCCGATCCTCGATCCGGTAGCGACCGCCGCCCTTGTACCAATAGGTGATCTGCCCCATCAGCGGGTGTTTATGGGATGCGACATGCCCAAAATGCAGTGTTTTTCGGTCCATGACCGTTTCCACATGCAGGAATCCGACATCCAGCGCCCGGCTCGGCACGCCATAGACAAAGAAATTCGGAATTTCGTTCTTCTGCGACATGCCGGAAAAAGTACCAGCGAATTGCCCCCTTTGTCCATGGTCGCGGCGATGTCCCGGACGTAGCATTGATCATGATCTCAAGGGAGGAATACGAGATGCGAGCTGAAGATCACCGCGGCGACAAGACCCGGCCGTTTACCGGCGCCGAATATCTGGAAAGCCTGCGCGACGGCCGCGAAGTCTATATCAATGGCGAGCGCATCGCCGATGTGACCGCGCACCCGGCCATGCGCAACTCCGTCCGCTCGCTCGCCCGCATGTACGACGCGCTGCACGACGAGAAGACCAAGGATCGCCTGACATCCCCGACCGATACCGGTTCAGGTGGCTATACCCACAAATACTTCCGGGTGGCGAAATCTTCCGCCGAGCTTGTCGCCCAGCAGGGCGCCATCGCCGATTGGGCCCGCATGTCCTACGGCTGGATGGGCCGCACCGCCGATTACAAGGCGGCCCTCATGAACACACTCGGCGCCAATGCCGACTGGTATGGGCCGTTCAAGGACAATGCGCTTTCCTGGCATAAGCGGGCGCAGGAATCCGTGCTCTTCATGAACCACGCGATCGTCAATCCGCCGATCGACCGTCACAAGCCCGCCGATGCCGTTAAGGACGTTTTCGTCCACATCACCAAGGAAACAGATGCCGGCATCTACGTTTCCGGTGCCAAGGTCGTAGCGACGTCTTCGGCGTTGACCCACTATAATTTCCTTGCCCAGAGTTCGGCGACCGTCACGGAAGACCCGTCTCTGTCGGTCATGTTCATCGTTCCGATGAATGCGCCTGGCATTAAGATGTTCTGCCGCGTCTCCTACGAGCAGACCGCCAATACCGTGGGACATCCCTTCGACTATCCGCTGTCTTCTCGCTTTGACGAGAACGACGCAATCCTCGTGCTCGATAATGTCTTCGTGCCCTGGGAGGACGTGCTCGTGCTGCGCGACGCGGCCAAGATCCTCTCCTTCCATCCGGCCTCCGGCTTCATGCACGGCTATTGCTTCCAGGGCTGCACGCGTTTTGCCGTGAAGCTCGATTTCATCGCCGGGCTGCTCGCCAAGGCATTGCGCGCGACCGGCGGCGATGCCTTCCGCGGCAACCAGGCGGCACTCGGCGAAATCATCGCGCTTCGCCACATGTTCTGGTCGTTTTCCAACGCCATGGCCTATAATCCGCAGCCTTGGGCTAATGGCGCGGTGCTGCCGAACATGGAAGCAGCCCTCTCCTATCGCACCTTCATGTCGGAGGCCTATCCGCGCGTCATCGAAACCGTACGCAGGGTCATCGCTTCGGGGCTGATCTACTTGCCTTCCTCGGCCAGGGATTTCGGCAATCCGGAGATCGACCGCTACCTTGCGCAATATGTGCGCGGTTCCAACGACATGGGCCATATCGAACGCATCAAGATCATGAAGCTGCTCTGGGACGCCACAGGCACCGAATTCGGCGGCCGCCACGCCCTTTACGAGCTCAACTATGCCGGCGCGCCGGAGGAAGTCCGCCTACAGGTGTTGAAGGGCGCCGAGCGTGGCGGCCGGTTGAAGGAAATGGAAGCGCTCGTCGATCAGTGCATGAGCGATTACGACGAAAACGGCTGGACCGGAGATACGTGGCTGCCGCCGCTGGGTGACACCTCCCCAGTCCGCAGCGCCGCCGAGTGAGGACGTTGCCATGGAGGAGCAGCTCTCGAAAACCGAATTTCGCAACGCCATGGCCAGGGTCTGTGCGCCGGTGAACGTCATCACCACCAACGGCCCTGCCGGCCGCGGCGGCTTTACGGCGACGGCCATGTGCAGCGTCACCGACGAGCCGCCGACGCTGCTGGTCTGCATGAACAGTCGCTCGGCGCAAACAAGCCTCTTCCTCGACAACCGCCGCTTCTGCGTCAATGTCCTGACGCAGGAGCACAAGGAACTGGCCGGCTATTTCGCCGGCCAACGCGCCGACATGGAGGAACGCTATGCCGCGGCGGAATGGATCAACTTCCGCTCCGGAAGCCAGGCGCTCTCCGACGCCATCGTCTCCTTCGATTGCCGCCTGACGGAAGCGCGCCTGGTCGGCACGCACCATATCTTCATCGGTGAAGTGATGGATATTCGCAGCCGCAAGGATGGGCATGCACTGCTCTATTTCGACCGCAATTATGTGCATGTGCCGACCCAGGCGGGCAGCTTCGGCGGCTAGGGGCTGCATGGATGGCTGGCGATCACGAGAAACGAAAACAGGGTGCCGATGATAATGCGGCACCCTGTTTGCATGAGTAAGCAATCCGTCAGAGCTGAATCCACGCCGTCTTCAGATCGACATACTTGTCGAGCGCATGCAGCGATTTATCGTGACCATTGCCGGATTGCTTGACGCCACCGAGCGGCACGCTGTTATCGCTGCCGCCATAGGTGTTGATATGCACCACGCCGGCGCGGATGCCCCGCACCATCCGATGGGCGCGTGACAGGTTCGAGGTCCAGACGGCCGAGGCAAGGCCGTATTCCGTGTCATTGGCGATCTCAAGTGCTTCGGCCTCCGTTTCGAAGGGGATGATCGACAGGATCGGGCCGAAGACCTCTTCCCGCGCCAGGGTCATCGACGGCGTCACGTCGAATACGGTCGGCCGCATGTAATAACCGCCCGTCTCCTCAAGAATACGCGAACCACCGGCGCGCAGCGATGCGCCCTCCGACATCGCCTGCGACACGTAGCCAAGATCCTTCTTCAGCTGGATCTCGCTGGAAATAGCCCCCGCTTCCGTCGTAAGCTGCAATGGATCGCCGACTTTCATGCTTTCGGCGATGCGGGCCACCTTCTCGGAGAAGGCCTTATGAATCGACTTCTCGACCAGCAGCCGAGAGCCGGCGACACAGACCTGGCCGGAATTGCGAAAAATGCCATAGGCAGAAACCTTGGCCGCCTGATCGAGATCGGGCGCATCGGCAAAGACGATGTTGGGCGACTTGCCGCCAAGCTCCAGGTAGACGCGCTTCAGGTTCGAGCGCGCCGAATATTCCAGAAGTCGCCGTCCGACAGGGCCGGAACCGGTGAAGGCGAGGACATCGATATCCATATGCAGCCCCAGTGCTTCGCCGCAGACCGCACCGCGACCGGTCACGACGTTAAGCACGCCTTCGGGCAATCCTGCTTCGGTGCAAATTTCGGCGAGCCTCAGCAGCGTCAGCGACGCGCCCTCGGCGGGCTTCAGCACGACGGAATTGCCGGCAGCAAGCGCCGGAGCAATCTTCCAGGCGCCGATCATCATCGGGAAATTCCACGGCACGATGGCGGCAACGACGCCGATGGCCTCGCGATGGACGAGACCGAGAATATTCTGAGCCGTCGGCGCGATCTCGCCATAGACCTTGTCGATCGCCTCGGCATAGTAGCGGAACGTGCCGGCGGCGCTGCCGGGCTCGGCCTTGAGCGCCATCGAGATTTCCGTGCCGTTGTCGCGCACGCCGAGCACGGCGAGTTCAAGCGCGTTCTTCTCGATCAGTTCGGCAATTTTCAGCAGCACCTTCTTGCGTTCGGCCGGTGCCGCCTTCGACCAACTGCCCTTTTTGAAAGCCTGCCGCGCAGCCTTGACCGCGAGATCGACATCCTCAGTGCCGGCATCGGCAATCGTGGTCAGCTTTGTTCCGTCGATCGGCGAAATGACGTCCATCGCAGCGCCGCTGGTCGGCTGACGCCAGGCGCCTGCGATGAACAATGCCTGCGGGGAAACGGATAATGTCCGGAGCTGGTCGATCTTTTCCTGCATCTCATTGTCTCACAGAGAGGGTGGCGGGGGTTTACCGCCACCGTGATTGGAACTGGTTCAGGCTTCCTGGCCGGCGCCGAGGCGGGCATAGCCTGCCGCATCGGACGACTTCAGACGAGCCGCCGCGATAAAGCCGATGATGCCGGCAATCAGCACCAACCCCGGCAAGACCACCGCAAGCACGCCATTGGCGCCGGCAATCGCGCCGAAATTCGCAGAGATATAATAGACGAGCGCCAGAAGGATCAGACCCGTCACGATCGGCAGCACCTTGATAGCAAGCACATTGCGCTCAAGCCCCGGATTGCGGCTGAAGAACACCACGATCGAGAAGGCGGTGAAAGCCATCAGCAGGATGATCGCCAGCGTCGCAACATTGGTGAGCCAGGAGAACAGCGCCAGCACCGGATCCTGCCCTGTCACCGCGAAAAGCGCGATCACCAGAATGGCAATAACGGTCTGAATGATCGAGCCGACATGCGGGCTCTGGAAGACCGGATGCGTGACACCGACCGACTTCGGCAGTAGGCCTTCGCGGCCGGCGACATACATGTAGCGCGCCACACCATTGTGGAAGGCAAGGATGCCGGCAAACAGGCTGGTGATAAAGAGCACGCTCATCACGACGGTAATCCAGTGGCCGACATAACGCTCGGCAAGGCCGAAGAGGAAGGTCGTGGGATCGGCGAGGCCCTGCAGCGCGGGAACAAGCTTATCGACGCCGGCGCCGATGACCATCAGCCACGAGGTCAACATATAGAAGAGGCCGATGATGAGAACGGAGATATAGGTCGCGCGCGGCACGGTCTTTTCCGGCTCGCGAGCTTCTTCGCTGTAAATGGTCGTCGCTTCGAAGCCGATGAAGGCGGCAAAGCAGAACAGGAGGCCGATGGCCGGCGTCCCACTCCAGAAGGCGGTCGGCGTGAAAGGCGCTGCTGAGAGGCCGGCATCACCACCTTTGGCGAAGATCGCGGCATCGATGACGAGCACGACCAAATATTCAAGAATGACGAGTACCGTCAACACCTTGGCCGAAAGATCGACGCGGCGGTAGCCGAAAACGGCAACGAAGGCGATGCCGACAAAGCTCCAGACCCACCAGGGAAGATCAAGGCCAATCTGCTCGGCAAAGAAGCCCTTCGTCGCAGCACCGAAAAGCCCGAGAACGCCGACCTGCATGGCATTATAGGCAAGAATGGCAATGAGCGCGGCGGCACCGCCCATGAGGCCGCCAAGGCCCTGGGCGGTATAAGCATAGAAGGCGCCGGCATTTCTTATATGGCGGGCCATCGCGACGTAGCCGACTGCAAACAGCAACAGAATACCCGTCACCAGCAGGAAGGTGAGCGGAATACCCGGCCCGTTGCCGAGCATCATCGAAAGCGGCACGCCGCCGGCAACAGCCGTCAGCGGCGCGGCGGCCGAAACGACGAGGAAGGTCACGGCACCAACGCCGAGACTGTTCTTGCGCAGCTGGTTTTCAGCGGCACCTTGCGAATTTTGCGTGTTCATCTGCGTTCGTTCCCCTTGTTTAAGAACATCCGATCATCGCCGCGATTGCACGCGTGCGACCTCCACCAAAAACCGGACTGACGAACGGGGCTTATGCTTTTGTTGATTTAGCCGCCGTCAGCGCTTAAGGTTCATTATTTGAACCCTAACTTCAAATATAGACTTGCAAACATTGTCGGCCTCTGTCAAGTTATTTCGCATGTTAAGTATCTTGGGTCGCTGCTATCGTGTCGCGGCGCAGGGTCAGCAAGCTGATTTGACGGGAAGCCGAGGCTGGACGCACAGAATCAGAACCTGACCAACCCAAGAGGAGGAATGATGAGCACGATCGGAAAGGCGCTAGCATTGCTGGATACCCTGTCACGGCTGGACAAGGAGGCGGGTCTGACCGACATCGCCCGCCTGTGCGCGCTGGACAAGGCAACGGCACGACGCTTTCTCGTGGAGCTGGAAAAACACGGCTTCGTCGAGCAGGATCAGGACACGCGCCGCTATCGCATCGGTTCGGCGCCGGTCCGCCTCGCTCGCATCCGGGAGGCACGCTTCCCCTTCCTGCGGATCGCAATTCCCTTCATCAAAGCGCTTGCCGAAGCCTCGACCGAGACCGTTCATCTCTCGGAGTTTTCAGGCGGACAGCTCTCGACCATTCACGTCGAGGATTCGCCGCGCGCGCACCGCATCATCGTCGATGTCGGCAGCCTCCTTCCCTTCCATGCGACGGCATCAGGCCTCGCCTTTCTGGCCTTCTGTCCACCGGCAGAAATCGACGCAGCACTTAAAAAGCCGATCGAGAAATTTACCGATCACACCGTCACCGATCCCCAATTGCTGCGTAAGATGCTCGCTGAAACCGCGGCACGGGGCTTTTCCATCATTGACCAGGGCCTGGAGGCCGGCGTCATCAGCACGGCCGCTCCGGTGCGCACACCGGGCGGCCACCCGATTGGCTGTGTCGCGATCGCCGCTCCGCTCTCGCGCACCAACACGGCCGCCATTCACGAATTCGGCGCGCGGGCCGCTGCTGCAGCCAACGCGATCTCAGAAAAATATTACGGGTCGGAAAGACCCACGGGAACCATTGCGAAACTCAGGAGGACGGATTGATGAGCCCGGAGGCTCCCTCAGCGCGGATACTCGTCATCGGAACCGGTGACACCAAATGCGACGAACTGCAATTCATGGCATCCGTCATCTCCGAAGCCGGTGGCCGACCGATCATGATGGATGTGAGCATTCTCGGCGATCCGCCCTATAATCCTGATTATTCCAAGCATGACATTGCCGAGGCTGCGGGAACCACGATTACGGCGATTGCCGAAAGCGGTGATGAAAACAGCGCCATGGCAGCTATGGCGAAGGGTGCGTCGGCCCTCACCCTCCGCCTCTATGAAGATGGACTCATCGACGGCATCATCGTGCTCGGCGGCTCCATGGGCACGGATCTGGCGCTCGATGTCGCTGCCGTCCTGCCGCTCGGCGTCCCGAAATTCGTGGTTTCGACCATTGCCTACTCCCATCTCATTCCGCCTGAACGCATTGCGCCCGACCTGATGATGATTCTCTGGGCTGGCGGTCTCTACGGCCTTAACAGCATCTGCCGCTCCGTGCTCTCACAGGCCTGCGGCGCGGTCGTCGGCGCTGCAAGGCACGGCACCAAGCCCGATCGCGAACGCCCCCTTGTCGGCATGACGTCGCTTGGCTCCTCCTGCCTCAAATATATGAAATATCTGCGGCCCGAGCTGGAAAAGCGCGGCTATGACGTTGCCGTATTTCATTCGACGGGCATGGGCGGGCGGGCCTATGAAGCAATCGCCGCGAAGGGGGACTTTGCCGCCGTCTTCGACTTTTGCATCCAGGAAGTCAGCAATCATCATTATAGCAGCGTCGTCACTTCTGGACCCGATCGTTTGGAAAACGCAGGACGCGCCGGCATTCCGCAGATCGTCGCACCCGGTGCGATCGACATGGTCGATCTTCAGGCATGGCAAGCCCTGCCAGAGATCTTTGTAGATCGCCCGTACCACGCCCACAACCGGCTGATCGGGTCGGTAACGACCTCGCCGGAAGGCCGACGCGAAGTCGCTCGGCTGATCGGACAGAAATTGCAACGCGCCGAAGCGAAAGTCGCCTTCCTGCTGCCGACCGACGGGCTACAGGAATGGGACAAGCCGGATGAGCCCCTGCATGATCCGGAAGGCCTCGACGCATTCATCGATGAGATGCGCCGCGCTGTTCCGCCCTCTGTCGCTCTTCACGAGGTTGACGCCCATATCAATGCTCCCGCCTTCTCTGCCGCCGCCCTTGCCATCTTCGATCGATGGGTCGCCGAAGGCGTCATCCCGGAGGGACGGCCATGACCCAAGACCGCGCGCTTATCCTCGATTTCGGCGGTGTCGTCACCCGCACCCTCTTCGAGACGCATAACGTCACTGAGCGCACGCTTGGCCTTCCCCCCGGATCGCTGACCTGGCTCGGCCCGTTCGACACGGCGACAGATCCGCTTTGGGTCGCAATGCAGAACCGCGAGATCACAGAACGGGACTATTGGCTCACGCGAGCCGGCGAAGTCGGCAAGATGGTCGGCGAAAACTGGACCGACATGCAGACCTTCGTGCGCCGGGCGCGCGGCGCCGAGCCGGAACTGGTTCTACGGCCGGAAGCACGCGATGCTATCCTGCGCGCCAAGGAGGCCGGCCTCAAGCTGGCGATCCTGTCGAACGAACTCGACCTTTTCTATGGCGTCGAGTTCCGCCAGCGTTTTCCCCTGATCGAGCTTTTCGACGTCATCGTCGACGCCACCTACACGAAGATCCTCAAGCCCGATCCGCGCGCCTACGAGCTCATCCTTGCCGAGCTCAACCTGTCGCGCGAGGTCTGCGTTTTCGTCGACGACCAGAAGAAGAATATCGAGGGCGCTGAAGCCGTGAACCTGCCTCACGTGCATTTCGACGTGACCCGCCCTGCCGAAAGCTACGCCCGCGCACTTGCGATGCTGGGGCTCTGAACAAAGAGGAATTTGACATGCGTGAGACCAATTTCATCATCGAAAACAACGCACGCCACCTGTGGCACCCGATGGCCCATCCAGCCGAGATGCAGGCCAACCCGCCGCGCATCATCAATTCAGGCGAAGGCGTCGAGATAGTCGATATTCACGGCCAGAAAGTACTTGATGCCGTCGGCGGCCTCTGGAACGTCAATCTCGGCTATTCCTGCGAACCGGTGAAGAAGGCCATCCGCGACCAGCTCGACGAGCTGCCCTATTATTCGACCTTCCGCGGCACGACGAACTCCCCGCTGATCGAGCTTTCCTACGAGCTTGCCGAATGGTTCAAGCCGGATGGTTTGAGCCGCTCCTTCTTCACCTCGGGTGGTTCGGATTCGGTCGAGACCTGCCTGCGGCTGGCGCGCCAGTACCACAAGGTCAATGGCCAGCCGGAGCGCACCAAGTTCGTCGCGTTGAAAAAGGGCTATCACGGCACGCATTTCGGTGGCGCCTCGGTCAACGGCAACCAGAACTTCCGCCGCAACTACGAGCCATTGCTGCCGGGCGTCTTCCACCTGCCCGCTCCGTTCACCTATCGCAACCCGTTCAACACCACCGACGGTGCCGAAATTGCGGCTGCCATCGGCAGGCTTTTCGAGGATGAAATCGCCTTTCAGGGCGCCGATACAATCGCCGCACTCATCGTCGAGCCGGTGCTCGGCGCGGGCGGCGTCATCGTTCCGCACGAGACCTTCCTGCCGCTGATGCGCGAGATCTGCGATCGCCACGGCATCCTCCTGATCGCCGATGAGGTGATCACCGCTTTCGGCCGCACGGGCGCCTGGACCGGATCGCGCCTCTGGGGCGTGCAGCCGGACATGATGTCGACGGCCAAGGCGATCACCAACGGCTATTTCCCCTTCGGCGCGGTGATGATCTCCGACAAGGTGGCGCGGGTCTTCGAAAGCAACAAGGGCCCGCTTGGCAGCATCGGCCACGGCTACACCTATTCCGGCCATCCCGTCGGTGCCGCAGCAGCCCTCGCCACCTTAAAGGAAACCAAGCGGCTTAACGTTGCCGACAATGCCGCAGCCCGTGGCGAAGAGCTGCTCGCCGGCCTGAAGAAATTGCAGGACAAGCATGAGCTGGTCGGCGACATCAGAGGCAAGGGATTGATGTGCGCCCTCGAACTCGTCAGCGACCGCGCGAAGAAGAGCGGTGCTGCCAAGGATATCGTCCAGAAGGTACAGGACGCGACCTATGATGCCGGCGTCTTGGTCCGCACCTCTGGCACCAATGTCATCATGTCGCCACCGCTGATCGTGACGGCCGAGAATGTCCAGACAATGCTGACCGCGCTCGACGCTGGCCTCACCGCCGCAAGGGGCTGATCATGTCCGAGAACGCAACCCTGATCGCGCGCCGTGAACGGCTTTTAGGCCGCAACATGTCGCTCTTCTATGACGACCCCGTGCATCTCGTGCGCGGGGAAGGCGTTTGGCTTTGGGACGCCGACGGCCGCAAATATCTGGATTGCTACAACAATGTGCCGCATGTCGGCCATTGCCATCCCCGCGTGGTGGAAGCAATCACGCGGCAGGCCTCGACGCTGAACACGCATACGCGCTATCTCCATGAAGGCATTCTCGACTATGTCGAGCGCCTGACGGCAACCTTCGACAAAAGCCTGAATGCCGCGATCCTGACCTGCACTGGCAGCGAGGCAAATGACGTAGCGCTGCGCATGGCACAAGCCATGACCGGAAAGACCGGCATCATCGCCACGAACCACACCTATCACGGCAACACGACCGCGGTATCGCAGCTGTCGACCCGCATGCCGCCGGTCGGCGGCTTCGGCGGCCATGTCCGGCACGTGCCCGCGCCGGACAGCTATCGTCCACTCGGTGGTGAAGGCGGAGATGCCTTTGCCACGGCGTTCGCGGCAGAAGTCGAAAAAGCGATCGCCTCGCTCGAGAACAGCCCGCATGGCTTCTCGGCCATCATTATCGATCCGTTCTTCGCCAATGAAGGCTTTCCGGATCTGCCGCCTGGTTTTCTCGACAAAACGGTTGCTGCTGTCCGCAAGGCCGGCGGCCTCGTCATCACCGACGAAGTGCAGCCCGGCTTCGGCCGTACCGGCACGCATATGTGGGGCCATCAGCACGCTGGTATCGTTCCCGATATCGTCACGCTCGGCAAGCCGATGGCGAACGGGCACCCGGTCGGCGGCGTGATTGCCAATCTCGACACGATAAACGCCTTCCGCACGGCATTCCGCTATTTCAACACCTTCGGCGGAAATCCAGTCTCCTGCGCGGCCGCCATGGCTGTGCTTGATGTCATCGAGGATGAAAATCTTGTCGAGAATGCCCGCAACGTCGGCGAATATACCCGCCATGCCTTCCAGCGGCTGGCCGAGAAACACTCGATCATCGGCGACGTGCGCGGCAGCGGCCTCTTCATGGGTACGGAATTCGTGCTCGATAGGCAGACGAAAAAGCCTGCTATCGCTGACGCAACCCGGATCATCAATGCCATGCGCGAGCGCGGCGTGCTGATGGGCAAGATCGGCATTCATCAATGCGCCACGAAGATCCGCCCGCCCATGCCATTCACCCGGGACAATGCCGACTTCATGTTGTCTATCTTCGACGACGTATTGACTGGCCTGTGAGGCAATATGGCCGATCCGTTGCCACAGACCATCCGCGACGCCTTGCAGAAACGTGCACTGGAAGCACTCGACCATTGGCCTGTGCAGGCCCACGAACCTGTCCTGATGAAATATCGGGAGAACGCCGTTTTCCGCATTACGCTGGAAGAAGGGCAGTTCGCCGCGCTCCGGCTGCATCGGCCAGGCTATCACGACGAAACGAGCCTGCGCTCGGAACTGCACTTCATGGCCGCCCTCAAGCTCGGCGGCCTGGATGTACCAAGCCCTGTGCCAACAAGCAGAAAGCAGAGCCTCGTCCGATTGCCAGCCAACAGGCATTTTGCCGAACAGTATGCGGACGTGGTGAGCTGGATCGATGGTGTGCCGCTTGGCCAAAGTGGCGTGCCGCTATCGCAACCTGTTGAGATGCAGGAAGCAATCTTCTTCCGCATCGGGCAAAACATGGCCACCATGCACGAGCTTGCCGACGCCTGGGACCCGCCAGCGCGTTTTCACCGCCCGGTTTGGGACATCGATGGGCTGGTCGGCGAAACGCCGCTCTGGGGCCGCTTCTGGGATTGTCGCGGCCTTTCATCCGAGAGCACTATCGCCCTCTCGGCGTTACGCCACCAGCTACGCCGACTGCTCGCAAACGCGGGTAGCCAAAGCCTCAACTACGGGCTGATCCATGCCGATCTGGTGCGGGAAAACATCTTTCTGACGGGAGCCGACAGGAATGTCGCCTTCATCGATTTCGATGATGCGGGGCACGGCTTTCGGCTGTTTGATCTCGCAACGACCCTGCTCAAGAACCGCAACGAACCTGCCTATCCGGTGATCGAGAAAGCGCTGATATCAGGCTATCGCGGCCGGCGCGCACTTTCCGAGGCGGCTCTGGCGGCCCTGCCCCTATTCATGGTGCTGCGGAACCTTACATATATCGGATGGCTCGCCGAGCGTCCGGAAATTCCCGACGCCGCCGAGCGTTTGTCGCGTTACGTCCATGAAAGTCTGGAGATGGCAAGACAGCTCGACTTTGCCGCTTGACATCCGCGAGATATTTATTAACGTGTTAAGTAATTAAAGTCTTGGGAGGACTTGATGCCGCATCTCGCCATCGAATATTCGGCCAATCTGGAGGGCCGCGCCGATATCGGCGCGCTCTGCGAGCGGCTGCTGAAGACGGTCCTGGACACCGGGCTTTTCGAGGTCGGGGCCGTGCGGGTGCGCGCCTTTCGCGCCGAGCATTACGCCATCGCCGACAAGCTACCCGAAAACGCCTTCGTCGATCTGAACTTCCGCATCGGCAAGGGCCGCATCGATGACGAAAAGAAGCGCACCGGCGAAGCGATCTTTGCCGCGGCCATCGACGTTCTCGGCCCGCTCTTCGAGACGCCGCATTTCGCTTTGTCGCTGGAAATCCGCGAAATCGATGCGGAGCTAAGCTGGAAGAAGAACGCCATTCATCCGCGGCTGCGCGGCAAGTGACATTCCCTTCGTGGGACGACATAACACTAAAGGAATAGACGATGTCCAAACTGCAGGAAAACATCGCAAAGGCCGAAGGCTTTCTCGCCCGTTTCAAGGATAGCGGCGTACTGAACCGCATCAATGGTGAGGATGTGCGGGCCGATGATGGCTCCACATTCGAGACCATCTCCCCCGTTGATCTGAAGCCGCTGGCAACCGTTGCCCGCGGCAAGGCCGCCGATATAGATCGCGCCGCAAAGGCCGCAAAGGCTGCCTTCACCGAATGGGCCGCGATGCCGGGCGAAGCGCGCAAGAAGCTCCTGCATAAGATCGCCGATGCGATCGTTGCACGCGCCGAAGAGATCGCTTTTGTCGAGTGCATGGACACCGGACAGTCGTTGAAGTTCATGGCGAAAGCAGCCCTTCGCGGGGCGGAAAACTTCCGCTTTTTCGCCGACCGCGCGCCGGAAGCGCGCGATGGCAAGGCGCTGCGCGCCGAAGGCCAGGTGAACCTGACCACGCGCGTGCCGATCGGCCCAGTCGGCATCATCACACCGTGGAACACGCCCTTCATGCTGTCGACCTGGAAGATCGCGCCGGCTCTCGCTGCGGGCTGCACCATCGTTCACAAGCCGGCAGAATTCTCGCCGCTGACCGCGCGCCTGCTTGTCGAGATCGCCGAGGAAGCCGGCCTGCCAAAGGGCGTGTGGAACCTCGTCAACGGCTTCGGCGAAGATGCCGGCAAGGCTCTCACGGAACATCTCCTGATCAAGGCGATCGGTTTCGTCGGCGAAAGCCGCACCGGCTCGATGATCATGAAGCAGGGCGCAGATACGCTGAAGCGCGTGCATTTCGAACTCGGCGGCAAGAACCCGGTCATCGTCTTTGCCGATGCCGATCTCGAGCGCGCCGCCGATGCCGCCGTCTTCATGATCTACTCGCTGAACGGCGAGCGCTGCACCTCGTCCTCGCGCCTGTTGGTCGAGGAAAGCGTCTACGACAAGTTCACCGCGATCGTCGCAGAGAAGGCGAAACGCATCAAGGTCGGCCATCCCCTCGATCCGGAAACGGTCGTCGGCCCGCTCGTCCATCCCGTGCATGAAAAGAAGGTGCTGGAGTATATTCAGATCGGTCGTTCGGAAGGTGCGACGCTGGCCGCTGGCGGCGAGAAGATCAACGGCCCGGGCGGTGGCTGCTACGTCTCGCCCACACTCTTCACAGGTGCCAACAACCAGATGCGCATCGCCCAGGAAGAGATCTTCGGGCCGGTGCTGACCGCCATTCCCTTCAAAGACGAAGCCGATGCGCTGGCGCTGGCCAATGACGTCCAGTACGGACTGACCGGCTATCTCTGGACCTCGGACGTCACTCGCGCCTTCCGCTTCACCGATCACCTTGAGGCCGGCATGATTTGGGTGAATTCGGAAAACGTGCGTCACCTGCCGACACCCTTCGGCGGGGTCAAGAGCTCCGGTATCGGCCGCGACGGCGGCGACTGGTCCTTCGATTTCTACATGGAAACCAAGAACGTCGCCTTCGCCACCAAGCCGCACGCGATCCAGAAACTCGGCGGCTGAGCCGCCAATATCTATAAGTACGCATAAGAGGAGGAACAAATGCCCCTGCCGAAACCCAATCTCTATCCGCCCTTCAACATCGTGCGCCTCAGCCATATCGAATTCGGCGTCACCGATCTTGCCAAGTCCCGCGCCTTCTATGCCGACACGCTCGGCCTGCAGGTGACGGATGAGACCGCGGATACAATTTATCTGCGAGCGATGGAGGAGCGCGGTCACCACTGCATCGTGCTCAAGAAGTCCGACAAGGCCGAAGCCCGCGATCTCGGCTTCAAGGTCTTCAGCGACGAAGACCTCGATAAGGCGGCGCATTTCTTCAAGGGCAAGGACCTTCCGGTCGAATGGATCGAGCGCCCCTACCAAGCGCGGACGTTCCGCACCCGCGACCCGCAGGGCATCCCGCTTGAATTCTATTCGAAGATGGACCGCCTGCCGCCGATCCATCAGAAATATGCGCTTTACAAAGGTGTAAAACCGCTGCGCATCGACCACTTCAACTGCTTCTCGACCAATGTCGATGAAAGCGTCGCCTTCTATAACGAACTCGGCTTCCGCGTGACCGAATATACGGCGGATGAAGAGACCGGCCGTCTCTGGGCCGCGTGGACGCACCGCAAGGGCGGCGTCCACGACATCGCCTTCACCAACGGCCGCGGCCCGCGCCTGCACCACACCGCCTTCTGGGTGCCGACGCCCCTCAACATCATCGACCTCCTCGACCTGATGGCGACCACCGGCTGGGTCGCCAATATCGAGCGGGGTCCGGGACGCCACGGCATCTCCAACGCCTTCTTCCTCTATATCCTCGATCCGGACGGCCATCGCATCGAGATCTATTGCTCGGATTACCAGACCGTCGATCCCGATCTGGAGCCGATCAAGTGGGATCTCAAGGATCCGCAGCGTCAGACATTGTGGGGTGCACCGGCTCCCAAATCCTGGTTCGAACATGGTAGCCTGTTTGCCGGTGCGGAAGTGGCCGAGCCCGACTTGAAGGCACAGCCGATTATCGCGCCTTAAGCGTTACCCTTGAGAGCGGGAAAAACGCCCGCTCCTCATCAACGTTCGAAAGCGCGAGGAGGCAGTCATGAAATTGAAAGACGCAACATTGTTCCGGCAGGCCGCATTGGTCGGCGGCGAGTGGATCGAAGCCGATCCATCCAATGCGATCAAGGTCGACAATCCCGCGACGGGCGAAATCATCGGCCTCGTTCCCAATCTGGGCGCTGCCGAGACCAAAAAGGCGATTGCCGCAGCCGAAGCCGCGCAGAAAGAATGGGCTGGCCGCACCGCCAAGGAACGCTCCGGCATCCTCAGGCGCTGGTTCGAGCTGATGATGGAAAACCAGGACGATCTTGGGCGCATCCTGACGGCGGAACAGGGCAAGCCCCTGCCCGAAGCCAAAGGCGAGATCGCCTATGGCGCAAGCTTCATCGAATGGTTTGCCGAAGAGGCCCGCCGCGTCTATGGCGACATCATTCCCGGCCACCAGAAGGACAAGCGCATTCTGGTCATGAAGCAGCCGATTGGCGTGGTCGCGGCGATCACGCCCTGGAACTTCCCGAATGCGATGATCACCCGCAAGGCCGGTCCTGCTTTTGCCGCCGGCTGCGCCATGGTGCTGAAGCCCGCCTCGCAGACGCCGTTTTCGGCGATTGCCATTGCGATCCTTGCCGAACGCGCCGGCCTGCCGAAGGGCCTATTCAGCGTCCTGACCGGTTCGGCTCGTGCCATCGGCGGCGAGATGACCGCAAGCCCGGTCGTGCGCAAGCTCACCTTCACCGGCTCGACCGAAGTAGGCGCCGAGCTCTATAAGCAGAGTGCACCGACCATCAAGAAACTCGGTCTTGAGCTTGGGGGCAACGCACCCTTCATCGTGTTCGACGATGCCGATCTCGATGCCGCCGTCGAGGGCGCACTGATCGCCAAGTTCCGCAACAATGGCCAGACCTGCGTCTGCGCGAACAGGCTCTACGCGCAGGAGGGCGTCTATGATGCCTTTGCCGAGAAACTCTCCAAGGCTGTCGGTTCGCTGAAAACAGGCAACGGCTTCGACGAAGGCATCAATCTCGGCCCGCTGATCGATGAGGCTGCCCTGGCCAAGGTCGAGGAGCATGTTGCCGATGCGCTTTCCAAGGGCGGCCGAGTCGTCGCCGGCGGGCATCGCCATCAGCTCGGCGGACGCTTCTATGAGGCGACGGTGCTGGCCGACGTGACCCCTGCCATGGCCGTCGCCAAGGAAGAGACGTTCGGACCGGTCGCGCCCCTCTTCCGCTTCAAGGACGAGGCCGACGTCATCACCCAGGCCAACGACACCGAGTTTGGCCTCGCCTCCTATTTCTATGCCAAGGATCTCGCCCGCGTCTTCCGCGTTGCCGAAGCCCTGGAATACGGCATGGTTGGCGTCAATACCGGCCTCATCTCGACAGCCGAAGCGCCCTTCGGCGGCGTCAAGCTTTCCGGCCTCGGTCGCGAAGGTTCACGCTACGGTATCGAGGAGTTCACCGAAATCAAATATGTCTGCCTCGGCGGCGTCGTCTGAGGTCAAGAGAAGGCCATGAAAGCATGACCCATCCCAGATTCCTGTCCTTTTCGAGAAACGGCCGTCATGGCTATGGACTTGCGGTCGGCAACGGTGTCGTCGACCTCTCCGCGCGCCACGGCGCAACTTGGCCAACGCTGCGTGAGGTGATCGAGGCCGGTCGCCTCGCTCAGCTCGCAGAAGAAGCCAAATCATTGAAGCCGGATTTCGCACTTGACGACATCCGCTTCGAGATTCCCATTCCGTCGCCGGAAAAGATCATTTGCGTCGGGGTCAATTTCCCCGACCGCAATGAGGAATATAAGGATGGGCAGGCCGCCCCCTCCAACCCCTCGCTCTTCATCCGCTTCCCGCGGTCGTTCACCGGGCACGAACAGCCCTTGATCCGGCCGCCGGAAAGCCCGCAGCTCGACTATGAAGGCGAGGTCGTCATCGTCATCGGCAAGGGTGGCCGCCGGATCGCGGAGGCCGACGCCTTCTCCCATATCGCGGCCCTGTCGCTCTGCAACGAGGGCACGATCCGCGATTGGGTGCGCCATGCGAAATTCAACGTCACCCAGGGCAAGAACTTCGACAATACCGGCTCGATCGGCCCGTGGCTAATCCCGTTCACCGATGCAGCGCAGCTCGACGACATTGCGCTCACGACGCGCGTCAACGGCGAAGTGCGCCAGAGCGACCACACCAGCCGGATGATCTTCTCCTTCCGCAAGATCATCAACTACATCTCCACTTTCACAACGCTCGTCCCCGGTGATGTCATCGTCACGGGAACGCCGACCGGCGCCGGCGCCCGCTTCGACCCGCCGATCTGGCTGAAGCCCGGCGATGTCGTCGAAGTCGAAGCCGATGGCCTCGGCATCCTGAAAAACACGATCGCCGATGAGGTGCGCTGATGCTGTCGCAAGATGAAATCCAGGCTGCGGCCGAAAGCCTCGATCAGGCCGAACGGACGCGCGTTCAAACAGGGCTTCTTTCGCTTAAGCATCCGCAAATGACGATGGACGATTCCTATGCCGTCCAGAGCGCCTGGGTGAAGAAGAAGATCGCGAGCGGCCGCAAGCCTATCGGCTGGAAGATCGGGCTCACGTCGAAGGCGATGCAATATGCCCTCAACATCAACATTCCCGATTCCGGCGTGCTCTTCGACGATATGGTCTTCGAAGACGGCGCGACGGTGCCGGCCGACCGTTTCATCCAGCCGCGCATCGAGGCCGAGATTGCCTTTGTGATGAAGGCTCCGCTCAAGGGGCCGAACGTTTCGATCTTCGACGTGCTGAATGCCACCGACTACGTGACGCCAGCCCTCGAGATCCTCGACACGCGCATCCTCCGAGTCGATCCCGATACGAAGAAGGTGCGCACCATCGTCGACACCATCTCCGACAATGCCGCCAATGCCGGCATCGTCACCGGCGGCCGCGCCGTGCGGCCCGGTGAGATCGACATGCGCTGGATGGGCGCGATCGTCAGCCGCAATGCCGAGGTCGAAGAAACCGGGCTTGGCGCGGGCGTGCTTAACCAGCCGGCACGCGGCATCGCCTGGCTCGCCAATCGACTGTCGCAATATGGCGACGGCATCGAAGTCGGCCAGATCGTGCTTGCCGGTTCGTTCATCCGCCCGATCGAGGCGCGGCATGGCGATACGATCAACGCCGATTTCGGCCCCTACGGATCGGTCAGCCTGTTTTTCGCATGAAGGAGTAAGACATGCCTGCGCCCAAGAACCTTTTTAAACAGGCCCTCAAGGAAGGGCGGGCGCAGATCGGCCTCTGGCAGGCGCTCGCCAATGCCTACACGGTCGAAATCTGCGCGGGCGCCGGCTACGACTGGCTGCTACTCGATGCCGAGCATGCGCCGAACGATGTGCCGCTTCTCGTCTCGCAGCTGCAGGCGATGAAGGGCGCGGCTAGCCATGCGGTGATCCGCCCGCCGATCGGCGAGACCTGGATCATCAAGCAGATGCTCGACATCGGCGCGCAGACCCTGCTCATCCCGATGGTCGACAGCAAGGAGATGGCCGAGACCATGGTCAAGGCGGTGCGATACCCACCTCATGGCGTACGCGGCGTCGGCGCAGCCCTCGCCCGCGCCTCCGCCTTCAACCGCATTCCAGACTACCTTGCGACGGCCAATGACGAGATCTGCCTGCTACTGCAGGTGGAAAGCCGCGCGGGGCTTGCGGCGCTTGACGACATTGCCTCGACCGAAGGCGTTGACGGTGTATTTATCGGACCATCCGATCTTGCCGCAGACATGGGCTACCTCGGCAAGCCGGGTGCCCCTGAAGTGCAGACAGAAGTCGAAAAGGCGCTCGCAAAAATCCAGTTGCATGGCAAGGCGGCGGGCATCTTGATCGGCGATCTCTCGCTGGCAAAACGCTATCTGGAGCTTGGCGCCACCTTCGTCGCGATAGGCAACGACGTCACGCTGCTTGCCAATGCTACCATCAAGCTTCTTGACGATTTCAAGAAGGCGGATGCAGCCAAGCCGCCTGAGGACGTCAAGGTCTATTAATAGCAGGGGCCACGGCGGTCGTCGTTCGCCTATTGCGTATTTTGCGGATCAATAAAACCGAAGCGGCCCCTCATTCCTCGCCGATCGAGCCATTCTCCAATTTCAATGCCGCCAATTCATCCAGCATATCGAGAAGCTTCTCGACGCGCTCCACGCCGAACCGAGCATCGATATCTGCATAGACCTTCAGGCTTTCCGGCATAACATCCTCGACAACCGCCTCCCCGGCCGCTGTGATCTGCAACAATACCCTGCGGCCATCGGCATCATCTTTATGCTTGGTGATAAAGCCGCGCTCTTCGAGCGAACGGATCATGCGCGTCAGGCTCGGGGCAAGAATGGATGCCTTGTCTGCGAGTTCCGTCGCATCGAGCTTTCCGCCTTCGTAGAGAACGCGAATGACACGCCATTGCTGCTCGGTCACATCATGCGCCACCAGGATCGGCCTGAAATGGCTCATGACCGCTTCGCGGGCGCGCAGAAGTCCGATCGCTAGGGAACGGCGACGGTCCCGCAGTGGCCGTTTGGGGTGCGTGGCCGCGGTTTCCGGCTCAGCGCGCGGCCTCACATCACTGTCTGTTCTGTTTTGCATCTTTTGCATATTCGCTTCGATTATGGCCCTCACTGATTAACATGAGAATCATTCAAAGCAAGGCGATCGCATGATATCGATCAAAGCCGATGGCAAAGATCGCCGCCGCGCGGCGCGCTTTCTCGCCATGGATTATGGCACCTCTACCAGGCGGCCGCTGCCTCTGATCTCGGAACGCCGCAGCACCGGATGCCCGTAGAGTTCGATATTGCCGCTTCCGCTGATCGAAACATCGGCATCCGCGGCAGCGGCGACTTCCGCGTCGCCACTGCCTTGAATTCTGATCTTCGCGGATTGAGCGGTCAGGTCCTTTAGACGCGCAGTGCCCGAACCGGATACATCGAGATCGACCGAGCGTGCGCTTCCCGTGGCCGTGACGCTACCGCTTCCGGATATCCTCAGGCGCAGGTCTGATTGATCGAGCTGCGACAGAGCGAGATCGCCGCTGCCCCGTACTCTCCAATCAGTGACGAGCGGTCCTGACAGGCTGACGTCGAATTTGGAGTTGGACCAACCCGGATTGCAATCCATGCTCAGCCTTCCGCCCTCCAGTCGCACATGATTGAGCTGCGCTGGATCACCGCTCACGACGGCCTCCGCCTTTCCGCCCGGCTGATAGTGAACAGAGGCCGGGATATCGATCGTCAGGCTGCCATTGGAGCTGAAGGGCAGGATAACCTGCTGTCCGCCGGATGCCGCAGATCCGCAACTGGATTGCGTACCACCCCACCAATGCCCTGCGTTTGCCCAATCCGGCCCGGAAAGCCCGATGCCGAGGGCCAGAAAAACGAATGCACAAATCAGTCCGGTCGTCGCGATAGTCGCCAATTTCCCGTTCATTGTTCATTTCCTCCAACGATGCGGCCAGCGTTCAAGCGCGGCTTTCGTCTACCTGCGCCAAGCGGAAATGCAGGCGGGCATATTGCCCGAGCATGCGGATGCCCAAACTCAACCCCATCAGCAGCAAGGCCCCGCCGCCCACGAAGCAACTCACCAGCCCGGCGCCAACAAGCAGACGAGCCAGCATGCCGACGGAGGGCAAGCCGACGTGAAACAGCACGGTCGTCACGACAATCTTCAGACCGACGGCGCCAACGGCTACCAAAGCGATCGCAAGGCCGAACGTCACGAACATCGCCGCAAACAGCAAAGGTAGCAGGAAGAAGATATCGACGACGGCAAGACCCGCCAGCGCCATCATGGCGGCCAAGAGGTTCGGTACGCTCCACTGCGCCTCGAAACGACGCAGCCCGACATCTGCACGCAATTCCCTTGCGATCCTGGCGGGGTCGCCGAGAGCGGCGCAAACCTCCTCCTCGCTTCGGCCTGACGCCTCGGATTCGGAGAAATGGGCAGAATAGTCGGCCACGATATCATCGATCTCGTGCGGAGGCAGGCCTGCAAGCCCCAATCTCAGCGTGCGCAAAAAGGCTTCCCTGCTCATGGCAAATCCTCAAGTAGCTTGTCGACGGAGCCTGCTAACGTGCGCCAATCGCGGCGATGCGCTTCGAAAATCGAACGCCCCAACGGCGTGAGCCGATAATATTTACGCGGCGGCCCGTTGCTCGACTCGACGATGCGGGTCGCGACCAAGCCGTCATTCTGCATTCTGCGCATCAGCGGATAGATCGTTCCTTCACCCATGCCGACCGCCGCCACAAGTGTGCTCGCAATTTCATAGCCGTAGCTTTCACCCCGGGAGAGTACGGCCAGGACGCAAAGATCGAGCACGCCCTTCCGCAATTGAACTTGGATCGAGTCAGTCATGAACGCCTCAGCTTCAAGGGGAGGATATAACAAGCTATCTGTTTATACAAGATAGCTCGTGCGTCGGCTTCCCTCGCACTGCATTCCACAAGAATCTCAATGCCGCACTCACCACATTTTTTCGGCAGCATCTGATGCGCCGTAACGATGAACATTCCCGGGAGCGAGGCATGTCGCATGGCACCATGCGCGGACATCGTGGTTATTGAAATCCGTTTGCGAATCCGCTCAGATCACGACATGGCAAAAACGATACGCATAGCAGCGGCCCTGATGCTTCGCCTGGATGGAAAGACGCTGCTCGTACGCAAGCGCGGCACGATTGCCTTCATGCAACCGGGAGGCAAGATCGAGTCGCAGGAAACGGCAGAGGCAGCCCTTGTCAGAGAACTCTTGGAAGAGCTGGGCCTCACCGTAAACACAAGCGATTTGACTTTCCTCGGCCGCTTCCAGGCGCCGGCCGCCAACGAGCCGGAGCATATCGTCATCGCAGATATATTCGAGCTGCACGTGGACGATGCCGGGATCATGGCAACGGCCGAGATCGAGGAGATTCGCTGGATTTCACCACAAAATCCGCCTGATATCGTCATGGCGCCGCTTACCGAATATCATGTCCTGCCATTTCACCGACAATATAGTCTATCCGCCGGCAACTAACATTCGACTCCGGCAGAGCTAAAGCACGATATGGCTTACCTCGTGGAAATCTATCGATTTTCGGCCAAGCGGCAGAGATCGTGATTTCGAAAACGCGCATGCAGAGCAAATAACAATTTGTAGATCCTAAACCCCTCATATTTACTATAGCAATAACCTATGAAAATAATCTCCAAAATCGCTCAATCTTCTATTGAAAGCCGAAACCATATTGCATAAATAATTAAATAATCGTGGGAGGCGGGAAATGAAAACAGGAAATACTGTCGCTGGCGAAAGGTTTCTTGAGCTGACGGGCAAGATCGTCTCCGCCTACGTCCTTAACAATACGCTCGCGATGAAAGATTTGTCGAGGCTCATTGCGGAAACCTATTCCGCACTTGTAGGCTCTCAGCAACTTGTGCCGTCGGCAGCGCCGACGGAAAGATCTCAGAAGCCAGCAGTCCCGATCAAGAAATCCATCACGGATCATTATCTTGTGTGCCTGGAAGACGGTGGGAAATACAAATCCCTAAAACGGCACTTGAACAGCAAGTATGGTCTCACGCCCGAAGAATACAGAAGGAAATGGGGCTTGCCTGCGGACTATCCAATGGTGTGTGCTTCCTATGCCGCCGCGAGATCTACGCTGGCCAAGAAGGCTCTCCTTGGCCACGCCAAGGGCACGACCGAGATTCCTCCGGTGGTTGAGCCGCCCCGCCGGCAACGCAAGATCGGATAACCCCAGTCGCTTCCTCACCCATCGCTCTGCAAACGACCAGCACTCATTCCATCATGGGGTTTCGATTGTCCTCGCATTGACGGTGATCGCGCGGCCGGCAAACCAGCCGTTGATCGCAGCCCCGAGACCGAGCAGCACGAACAACACTGCGCACCAGGCAAAGCTTCCCGTCCAGCCATGAATCATGCCGACGACGAGCGGGCCAATTGCAGCGAGCAAATAACCGACGAATTGCGCCATGCCGGAGAGATGCGCCGCCACATGTGCATCAGGCGAACGCAACACAATGACCGTCAGCGCCACCGCGATCAATCCACCCTGACCGATGCCCTGAAGCACGGCCCAGAACCAGACCGTCCAAAGCGGAGCGAAAAGCAGGCCCAGCAAGGCGATGACGGCGATCGCGCACAGGCTGACATTGATGGCGCGCTGATCCTTACCCTTAACGGCGATATGTGGGGCCACCAGGCAGGCGGCGGCCTGCACCATGACCGAGACCGACACGATGACGCCAGCCGTCACGCCGTCGAGACCACGCTCGCGCAGAATGGGCACGAGCCAGCCGAAGACGCAGTAGGCGAGCGCCGATTGCAGCCCCATGAAAAGCGTCACCTGCCAGGCGATGCGGTCACTCCATAAGCCCGAGACACGAAAGCCGGTACGCCGCGCCTGGCTGTGCGCTCTGATCACCTGCGGCAACCAGAGAAGTCCGACTGCGAAGGCAGGCACGGCCCAGATGGCGAGCGCGCCGCCCAGCGAACCGCCGAGAGCATGCTCGACGGGAAGCGTGAACCCGGCCGCACTCGCAGCTCCCGCGCATAGCGCCATCGTATAGCAACCCGTCATGAGCGCCGCCCTGTCGGGGAAATCCCGCTTGACCACGCCCGGCAGCAGCACATTGCCGATCGCAATGCAGGCACCGGCCAAGCCCGTTCCCAAGAACAGCAGCGTTATCGAGGAAACGCCCCGCAGCGCCGTACCGAGCGCAAGAAGGAAAACGACGCCGAGCAGAACACGCTCGGTGCCCATGCGTTGTGCGAGCCTTGGTGCAAGTGGTGAAAACAGTCCCATGCAGATGACGGGCAAGGTCGTGAGAATGCTGGTGCCGAAGGCGGAGAGACCAAGTCCGGCCCGTATTTCCGGCAAGAGCGTCGATGCGCTGGAAAAGACCGGCCTCAGATTAAAAGCGATGAGAACAAGGCTCGCACCCAGCAGAAACCTGCCGATCGGCGATTTGCCCCCATGCGGCAACGGTGCCGGAATTTCATCGGCCTCGGCATCGATCAATTCGACCGAGGCGGGATTTTGCGAGGGCATGGTCATGACATAAGCAACCGATCGAGAGTAGCGACGATGGGGGCCATGAAGTGGCGCACGGCTCCGTCGGCCGCTTCGGGACTGCCGCTTTCGATGGCATCGACGATGGCGATATGCGCCTGCATATCAGGCTCGGGAATATCCTCACCGAGCGTCGCCTCAATGGTTTCGGCGATCGAGAAAGAGAAGAACTCGTAGATTTCGATCATGGCCCTGTTCTGCGAAGCTGCGACGACCGCCCTGTGAAAGGCAAGATCGCGCTCGACGAATGCAGCCTTATCGCCGCCCGTATAATTGCCGCGGGCAACCAGCAAGGCGCGCAACTGTGAAACGACGTCCGGTGAGTGGCGCAGCGCGGCAAGCCGTGCGGCCTCGACCTCCAGCGCAAGCCGGGCCTCGAACTGATCCCTCAATCCAGCGCGGCGCGCCATATCCAGGGGGAGACTGACATCCTTGTTCGACCGAACATAGGTCCCGGATCCCTGCCTGGTTTCGAGATAGCCCTGGGAGACGAGCACCCTCACGGCCTCGCGGATCGTGCCGCGGCTGACCGACAGTATGGATGAGAGAGAGGCTTCGTTCGGCAGCTTTTCCCCCACCAGCCAACGTCGGGCGGTGATTTCGCTGCGGATTGCTTCAACGGCTGTATCCGCAAGCGTCGTTTTTGTCAGAGCGCGCATGGCTGAACTTTCATCAAGTCATCGGATGACTTTATCACTTAGGCAATACTCGATGCCTCGTCAATGATTTTCACCAGACGAACGACCGCCTAGCTATGCCGTCTCACCCTTTCGAAGAAGAGCAGCAAGCCGAGCCCCAGCAAACCGGCAGCGGCCCCGATAAGCGCCGTTCCGGAATAATTGCTGACGGCCGTGCCGATCGCGAAAAGAAGGGCGCTGAGACCTGCGCTCAGAAAGATATTGACCGAGATCAGGGCGCTGCCCAAACCCGGGCGCTCGGCAATCAGATCCTGCAGGTAGGTGATCGGAATACTGATCAGGGCAGCCGCCCCGACCCCGCTGATGAGGGTCAGCGCATAGACATGCCAGGGCGCAGACGCCAATCCGAGCAGGACCAGATAGACGATATAGATCACCGTACCGATCGCCAGCGCCACGACGTGGCTCATAATCCGCTGCGCACGTCCCCAAACGACGATGAAGATGATTTCGAGAAGGGCAACGATCCCAACCAAAATGCCGATATCAGTCACGGTTCCGTGTGCCGCACCAGTGACGATGAGCGGCAGGATGGCGCCGTTGACATGCAGCGTGCTGCTGATCAGCGCGACGGCGATCAGGCGCAGGAAGACCGGTGGCGAAATGACCTCACCCAGCGCCGCAAGATAGGAAAGGTGATGGGCAGCCGCCTTGTCTATGCCATCCTGGCGCGGCAGGAAAATCGCGATCAATCCGAAACAGGCGACGCAGGCGAGACCTGCGAACAGATAGGCCGGCAGCATGGTCGCCGAGTTTGCAAGCAGCGCTCCGGTTATCCCAGGCACCAGCACCCAGGAAAGGGAGATCATCGCCCGCACGCCGGAATTGACCGTGGCGATATCGTTGCGCTCCATTCCCCTCGTCGCAACGCGGACATTGGCAAAGAGCAGCGAGTTGAGCGAGCCATAGACCGGCAGGATGAACAAGGCGCTGAGCATGAAAGTCGCCTGTGCCGGCACGATATAGACGGCGCCATAGCCCAGCACGCCGAAAGTGGCGACCGTCAGCATCATCACTCTATATTGGCCGAGCCTGTCCGCCAGATTTCCAAGTAGAATACTGACGACGACATTCACCGCCGCCGCGCAGAAGATCAGCGTCGAATAGAGCCCGTTGCTGAGGCCGAGCTCGCGGATGCCGACGACCGATTGATAGGGCGACGTCGCAGCTCCGGCAAAACCAAAGGCAAAGATCGCAAGCATGCTCACCCGTATGGTCGGGTCGCGGAAAACGTCGGGAAGAAGGCGGGTCATTGGCGGGATCGAGGATGTTGCAAATCACGCCTTCATCCGAGGCGCGGGATATCCTTCCGTCAAAGCTGATCGAGACGCAAATGGTTGCATTGCGCTTGCCTCCGTCGGACGTCGATTGTCCACATCATTCATCATATCAATGGCAGAAACTGGGTGTTCAGCCAGGCATCGCTCGCGAATAGGCAGCCAGAATGAAGCGTTCGGCCTGGAACAGGTATTTTTCCAGTGCGTCGGCGGCGCTCGCCGGCGCCCCCTCCTCCAGATGCGCAAGAATGGTCGCGTTCTGGCCGACATAGGGAGCGTGCAGATATTCGGGATCGCGGATTAGCCCAAAGACGAGGCGCAGCTCCAGCGAGATCTGCGCATAGAAGGCCGAAAGCCTGGGACTATCGGAAAGCTCGACGATCGCCGCATGAAACGCGATATCGGCGCTGCCGACCTCCAGCCATTCGCCACGCTCACGATGCTGGACGGCGGCATCGATGGCAGCCCGCATCTTGTCGACGCTTGGGTGGCGGTGATGTGCGTTGGCGAGTGCCGAACACTCGATCAGGCGACGAATCTGGAAGATGTCCATGATCGTCGAAATGCTCGGCGTGGAGACGAAAACGCCGCGATTGGCTTCATGACGTAGTACGCCCTCTTTCGTCAGCAGCCGGAAGACTTCGCGCAGCGTATTGCGCGAGACCTGCAACTCCTCGCAAAGAGCCGCCTCCGATAAATGGCTGCCGGGCGAGAGCGTGCCGCTGATCACGCGCTCTCGGATGCGGGCGGCGGTCAGTTCTGCAACCGTCTGCCCCGTCTCCGCGACGGTCGCCGGCTCGATGCTGGCAAGATTTGTCTGCTTCATTCGCTCTCCCGGCATCTGCATTCAATCGTCTCGAACGCCCGCAATATCAGGCGCCGGCTGGAAAGCGAGCGGGTATTCCGCTTGCCTGGGGCTGGCGGCCTGTCGACGGCCAGATCCGGTGGAAGATTTTGCGCAGATTTGTCCCCATTTTTGATTGGCAACACGAAAATTGTTGAACAATATAGACCAGATTGTCGTTTGATGCTATCTCACGCCCTAACAAATATAATGGGAACGCAGATACAGATGTTCATGAGACGCCCGTCTTGTAGAAAAACATCGCCTGATTTTGTCAGGATGCAACAGGTGCCGGCATGAGCATGCTGCGGTCCGAACTTGGTGGCGATCCCAGCGAGTGCGCCTGCATCATCGATGCAAGGAACAACACGGCTATCATCCCGGATGCCATGAACGACGACCTGCCCAATACCGAGGTAAGCGCATGACCAAGGCCGCTGGCGACAACAAACCGCTTCTGTCCGTAACGGATCTGACTGTGCGGTTCGGCGAAAACCGCGTGGTCGAAGGGCTTTCCTTTTCGGTCGAGCCAGGCAGAACGCTCGCAGTCGTCGGCGAATCCGGCTCCGGCAAATCGGTGACCTCGCTTTCGGTCATGCGCCTTGCCGACATGATGGGCGCGCGCTTCGAGACCGGTAGCATCCTTTTTAACGGCAAGGACCTGCTGAAGCTCTCGCAGAAGGACATGCGCGCAGCTCGCGGCAAGGAGATCGCCATGATCTTCCAGGAGCCGATGACCTCGCTCAATCCCGTCTTCACCATCGGCGACCAGATCTGCGAGGTCCTTCTCCTGCATGAGAAACTCGGCAAATCCGCCGCCATGGCGGAAGCCCGTCGCCTTCTGGAGATGGTACGCCTACCGGATGCGGCGGCCCTTTTGAACCGCTATCCGCATCAGCTTTCCGGCGGCATGCGCCAGCGCGTGATGATCGCCATGGCGCTTGCCTGCCGCCCGAAGCTCTTGATTGCCGATGAGCCGACGACGGCGCTTGATGTGACGATCCAGGCGCAGATTCTCAACATCATGCGGGACCTGCAGAAGGATCTCGGCATGGGTATGATCTTCATCACCCACGACATGGGCGTGGTTGCCGAAATGGCAGATGATGTCGTGGTCATGTGGAAGGGCAAGAAGGTCGAAGAGGGTCCGGTTCGCGAGATATTCGCCAATCCTAGGCACCCTTATACGAAGGCGCTCCTCGCCGCAGTTCCCAAACTTGGCAGCATGACCGGTGAAGATTTTCCGAAACGCATGCCTTTGACCGTGCTGGACGGCGGCACGCCGAAAGTCGTCGGCGAGGAGCGGGTGCAGAATACCGCCCGCTACGACCAGCAACCGCTCCTGTCGGTGCGCGATCTCTTTGTGCGCTTCGATATCAAGAAGAACATATTCGGCCAGGTCACGCATCGCTGCAGTGCCGTCCAGAAGGTCGCTTTCGACATACATCCCGGCGAGACGCTGGCCCTCGTCGGCGAATCCGGCTCCGGCAAGTCGACGATCGGACGCACGATCCAGCAGTTGCAGAAGGCACGCTCGGGCGAAATCACCTTCAATGGCAAGAGCTTTGCCGGCATGTCGGCGCTGGAGAGGTTCCGCCTGCGCCGCGACGTGCAGTATATCTTCCAGGATCCCTTCGCCTCGCTCGACCCTCGCAAGACTGTGGGATTCTCGATTGCGGAACCGATCAATACCCACGGCATCATTTCCGGATCGAAAGAGGTTCGCCGCCGGGTGGACGAGCTACTGGAACGCGTCGGGCTGACGTCTGTCCATGCCGGTCGCTATCCGCACGAGTTCTCCGGCGGCCAACGCCAGCGCGTCTGCATCGCCCGCGCCCTTGCCTCCGATCCGAAACTCATCATTGCCGATGAGGCGCTTTCCGCTCTCGATGTTTCGATCCAGGCCCAGATCATCAATCTCTTGATGGATCTCCAGGCCGAACGGGGGCTCGCCTATCTGTTCATCAGCCATGACATGGCTGTCGTGGAGAAGATCAGCCACCGCGTCGCCGTCCTTTATCTCGGCCAGATCATGGAGATCGGCAGCCGGCGCCAGGTCTTCGAAACACCGATGCACGCCTATACGCAGCGCCTGATCTCGGCCGTGCCAATCGCCGATCCGACGCAGCAGCGCCGAACCGCGCTCATCGAGGGCGAGATCCCCAATCCCGTTCGCCGCGTCGGCGACGAGCCGCCGATCCTGGCTCACGAGGAAATCACCGCAGGCCACTTCATCGCCAAGAGCGCCTGAACGACCACCAACCATCGCATCGATCTGAAGAGGAAACAGGTTCAATGAAAAGAATGAAATGGGGATTGAAGACCGCTCTGACCGCACTCGTCATGTCGAGCGTCGCGGTCACCGCCGCTCCCGCTTTCGCGGCCGGCAAGCTGACCGTGTCGTCGTCGCAGGATCCCGGCAGCTGGGACCCGATCGACACCTTCCTGGTGGCATGGGCCGCCGTTTCGACCAACATCTTCGACGGCCTCACCTATCGCGGCCCCGATCTCAAGCTGGTGCCGGGCCTTGCCGAATCCTGGGAAGAACTGGACCAGGGCAAGCGCATCCGCTTCAAGCTGCGTCACAACGTGAAGTTCCATGACGGTGAGCCCTTCAATGCCGAAGCAGTGAAGTTCACCTTCGATCGCCTGCTCGGCGAGCAGGGCGCCAAGGGACCGCAGCGCTCGAACTACACCGCGATCGAAAGCGTCGATATCATCGACGACTACACGGTCGACATGAAGTTGAAGACGCCTGACCCCGTGCTCCTGACGAAGCTTGCCGGCTATGGCGCGATGATCGTTCCGCCGAAATACATCAAGGAAAAGGGCGAGGATTATTTCAATCTCAACCCGGTCGGCACCGGCGCCTTCAAGTTCGTTTCTTATACGCCGAAGGTGAACATCAAGCTCGAGGCCAATCCGGATTACTGGGGCGGCGCACCGAAACTCTCCGAGCTTGAATACCGCTTCATCAGCGAGCCGGCGACGGCCGTTGCCGAGCTTCAGGCAGGCCGCGTCGATCTCGTCATCCCCCCGACCATACCGATCGGTATGCTGCCGGTCATCCAGGGCGATTCCAAGCTGGAAGTCGCCAGCGTTCCCGGTCCGACGGTCGATGCGCTGCGCTTCAACACCCGCGACGGCATCACCGCCGATCCGCGCGTGCGCAAGGCGATCATCATGGCCGTCGACCGCGACACGATCGTCAAGTCGATCCTCGCTGGACAGGGAACCGAAATCGTCAGCTTCCAGAATTCTCTGTCCTTCGGCTACGATGCCGATCTGAAGCCACTTCCCTATGATCCGGCAGGCGCCAAGAAGCTGCTTGCCGAGGCCGGCGTGAAGCCGGGCGCGGCATTGCAGATCGACATTCGTGGCAATGATGCGACGATGAACGAGGTGGCGCAGGTCGTCGCAAGCTATCTGCAGATGGTCGGCCTCACCGCCACCATCAAGCCGTATGAAACCAACGTTCTGCTGAACGACATCATCCCGCAGGGCAAGACCGGCGCGATGTTCCAGCAGAAATGGGGCGGCTGGACCTTCGACTACGACAACACCGCCTATTCGATGTACCACTCCGGCGAAAAGTGGAATCCCTACGAAAAGGATGCGACGCTGGACAAGCTGTTGGAATCGCAGCGCCCGCTCACCGATCGCGCCGAGCGCGAAAAGGTGCTGAAGGACATCGGCAAGTATGTCGCCGACAAGGCGCTCGAACTGCCCCTCTACAACAGCAACGCGATCTACGGCGTCAGCAAGCGGGTCAAGGGCTTCGTGCCTGCACCCGATACCCGCATCAAGCTGAACGAAGTCACCGTCGACTAATCATCCAGCAGGACGCCGCCGGCTCGGTCGGCGGCGTCGTCCGAAAGCTCCCGGGGTAAGAACGTGGCCGGTTTTCTCATCAAGCGATTGCTGCAGGCGATTTTCGTCGTGATCGCCATCACTCTTCTCGTCTCATTTGCCATCCGCCTCACCGGCGACCCTGCCGTGATGATGTTTCAGGGCGGCGGCAGCATGACGGAAGACGATCTTGCGCGTATCCGCACAGCCCTCGGCACGGATCAGCCCTTCCTCGTGCAGTATTTCAGCTTCCTGAAGGGACTGCTGACGCTCAATTTCGGCCGCAGCTTCACTGGCGGTACGCCAGTCTCGCAACTGATCGCCAATGCCTTGCCCGCCACGCTGCTGCTTGCTTTCATTTCCATGGTGGTCTCGATTGCGCTCTCCATCCCGCTCGGTATCAAGGCGGCGACGGCGCGTGGAAAGACGGCAGACCAGGTCATCCGCGTTCTCTCGCTGCTCGGCCTTTCCTTCCCAAATTTCTGGCTGGCACTGATGATGGTGCTGTTGTTTTCCATCACGCTCGGCTGGCTGCCGCCGAGCGGCATGGTCGGGATTTCGAGCTACGTCATGCCGGCAGTGACGATGGGCGTCATCCTGACGGCGACGAATGTTCGCCTGGTGCGCACCGCCATGCTGGAGACGCTGCAATCGCAATATATCATGGTCGCGCGGGCGAAGGGCCTCAGCGAGAGCAAGGTGCTCTACAAGCACGCACTGCGCAATTGCGCGATACCGCTCATCACCTATTTCGGCATCCAGTTCGGAGGCCTGCTCGGCGGCATCGTCGTCATCGAGCGTGTCTTCAACTGGCCCGGCCTCGGCACCCTCGCATTCGACGCCGTCGGCGCCCGCGACTACCCGGTCTTGCAGGGCGTGATCACCGTGCTGGCGCTATTCATCGTCGGCGTCAACCTCCTCGTCGATATCGCCTATGGCCTCGTCGATCCCCGCATTCGCACGGAGTAATGCTGATGGCCGCCACGATTTCACGCCGTTCGCGTTTCTACAGCTTCGAATTCATCGCTGGAGCCCTGATCACCGTCATCATCTGCCTCGCCGTGCTTCTCTCCGATGTGCTCTTTCCGGGCGGCGCCGAAAAAATCGATCTGATGGCAAGGCTTGCAAAACCCTTCGCCAGCCTCGCCCATCCCTTCGGCACAGACCCGCTCGGGCGCGATGTGCTGGCCCGCGTCGTCGCAGGTGGCAAGATATCGCTGACGGTCGGCCTCACCTCCGTGATCGGCGGCGTGGTGCTCGGCGTGCTGGTCGGCCTTGCCGCGGGTTACTATCGCGGCATCTGGGACATGCTGCTTATGCGCTTTGCCGATATTCAGCTCGCCATGCCCTTCATTCTGCTGGCAATTACCTTCATCGCCATCGTCGGCGGCAGTCTCACCAATACGATCATCCTCTTGATCGTCTCGCAATGGGTGCAATATGCACGCCTCGTGCGCGGTTCCGTGCTGAGCCTGCGCGAGCGGGAATTCATTCTCTCGGCACGCGCGATCGGCGTCAAAGACTGGCGCATTATCTTCCAGCATCTGCTGCCGAACCTCATCGGCCCGGTGATCGTGCTGATGACGCTGAACATTGCCAACAACATCCTTCTGGAAAGCAGCCTCACCTTCCTTGGCATGGGTGTCGACCCGACAATTCCGAGCTGGGGCGGCATGCTGGCCGATGGCCGCACCTATCTGCAGACGGCGTGGTGGGTGAGCCTCTTCCCTGGCCTTGCAATCCTTTTGACGGTGCTCGGTCTCAATCTCCTCGGCGATTGGCTGCGCGACAGCCTCGATCCGACCGGCAGAACGACAAGGTAAGACATCATGACTCTGATTTTCGAAAGAAGCTTCGAACGGACGCTTTCACAGCTCGTCGTGAATGCCAATGCCGGCCAGAATTTCGAGGCATGGACCTTCGATGACCGAGAAAGCCGCCAGCAGACCGAACGCATGCTCGCGGAAAAGGGCATAAAGGCCCGTATTCGCAGCGCCTACAAGCCGCTGGTCAATGCCTTCATCGAGGAAATCGACCTGCAGGATGTGAATGCGATCGAAATCCGCTATCCGGTTCATCCCAACGCACCGGAAAACCGCTTTCGCCTTGAAGCATATCCGCTCGCTGCAATGGTGGGAAATCGCGAGATCACCTTTGTCGCAAGAGCCGACAGCGACTTTCATTATGACGTTCTGCTGAAAGGCAATACCGGCCAGGGACGCCGATTGCAGGTGTTGGCGCCCAATCGCGTCCATATTGATGCCGCCGGCGAAACGAGCGTTTCCCCGACCGGTTGGCTCATGAGGAACGGCAATGCGACGGGCGAACGGCTCGCCACGGACTATGAACAGCTGTTCGAAGAGAGCATCAATGCGGTCACGCACTTCGACTGGGGCGCAAGCGAACCCTATTTCGAGGAACTGAACATTCGCGTTGCCCTGCCGGCGTTGGATGAGGCCTTGCCTATCGGCGACGAAGTCATGAGCCTTCGCGAGGCGCTGCATGAGGATTTCTATTTTTCCTTGCTCGAATTCTTCCAGAAAAAGTCAGGCCGCCCGCTCGGCGACCGCGGCTTGAAGCCGGGGCAGATCGTTCCGCAGATTCTGCCCTCCTCCGGCGATATTTTCGTCCGAGTGGAAACGCAGCCGCTGACGTCTCGCTATTGGGATGGAGCCGAACAGCAGATCGAGACAGCAACAGAACCTCTGGCCGTGCAGCAGATCGAGGCCGAGCTTGACAAGATTGGCGGCGAAGCATTTGAGGCCCTTACTCGCTCCGGCCGCACCGTCAGAGCCCGCTATATCAAGGGCCGCGATGCAGCCGTGATGATCAGCGGCGGACAGCACGCCAACGAGACGACCGGCGGCGCGGGAGCTCTGCGTGCCGCGCGTCGGCTTGCCAAGCTCGAAGGCGCGCATTTCACTATTTCGCCCCTCGAAAATCCCGACGGTTACGCCCTTCATCAGCGCCTGCGCAACGACAGCCCGCGGCACATGTATCATGCCGCCCGCTACACCGCGCTCGGCGACGATCTCGAATATCGGACCGAAGAGACTGCAGGCTCATATCTCTTTGAAAAGAAAATCCGCTTCCAGGCGGAAAAGCTGAGCGGCGCACGGCTGCACATCAACCTACATGGCTATCCCGCGCATGAGTGGACGCGCCCGCTCTCCGGCTATGTCCCGCGCAATTTCGCCATGTGGACACTGCCCAAGGGCTTTTTCCTGATTGCTCGCTATCATTCCGGCTGGGCCGCTCAGGCGGAGCGGCTTCTCGACAAGGTCACCCGGCACCTCGGCGCCATACCGGGTCTACTGGATTACAACGACCGTCAGATCGCACTCTACGAAATCCATGCCGGCGAAACAGGCTTCAGCATCATCAACGGCTTCCCCTGCCTCGCCAATATCGATGATCGCCATACGGTGCCTATGACCTTGATCACCGAATATCCGGACGAGACCATTTATGGCGACGCATTCATCGCCGGCCATACCGCGCAGATGGAAACAGTGCTTTCCGCCTATAGCGCCTGGCAGGAAATCATGGCTTCGAGCTAGGCCGTACGCGTCAAACCGAGCATATCGAGAAGCGCGGTCATGGCGCTCGTCGTATAGGCGTCCGATCGGCGTATGAAGAGCGTATCCACCAGCGACCGTTCCGGCGAGAGCTCGTGGATTGCAACCCTGCCCTCCCGGACAGCGGCAGCGACGACGCCTCTCGGCAGAAGAGTGATGCCGACGCCGGCCGCTACGCAGCTTATGATCGTGTCGAGAGAACCGAATTCCAGCGGCTTCGACGTGACGATACCCATATCGGCAAGAAGCGACTCCAGCCGCTGCCGATAAGAACATCCGATCTGGAAGACGATAGTCTTCAGATCGACAATGCCGGCCAGATCTTCCACTCCACGAATGGCAGGCGTCGTAACGAGAACAAGCTCTTCCTGAAAGATCACCTCGTGATCGAGATCGGGGTGGTTGACGGGACCCGCCACGAAGGCCCCCTCGACCCGGCATGAAACGACATCGTCGATCAGCCGGCGGGTCGTGCCTGTTGTCACGACAAGACGCACCTGCGGATAGGTCTTGGCAAATTGGCCCAAAAGCGGTGACAATCGCAACGCCGTGGTTGTTTCCAGGCTGCCGAGTGAAAGCGTCCCGCCCGGCTCGCCATCATCCTTGGCGGCGGTGCGGGCATCGGCCAGAAGCCTGGTGATGCGACCGACAAATGGCAGAATTCGTTGTCCTGCCGGCGTGGTCGACACGCCTCTTGCATGCCGCTGGAACAGGCTGACGCCCAGCTCTTCTTCCAGTGCCCGGATCCGCGCCGTCACATTCGATTGAACAGTGTGCAGCTCCTGCGCCGCCCGGTTCATGCTGCCATGCCGCGATACCGCTTCGAATACCCTAAGATCGGATACGTCCATCTTCGTCTTATCTCCAATAGAGATAACTGCTCTCATAATAATTCAGTTTTTATGATATAATACGCGGCGTACTCTCTCAAGCACAGATCGCTGAGAGAGTTCCCATGACCGACACCGCCGCGCATGAAACTGACCGGAACCATCAGAATGCCCGGATGGCATGGCGTGCCATCCTGTCGGCATTCTGCGCTTGCCTGATCGGCATTGGCCTTGCCCGCTTCGCCTATACGCCGCTTCTGCCTGCTATCGTCGATGCCCACTGGTTCGAAGCCCCGGCAGCCGCCTATCTCGGTGCCGCAAATCTTTCCGGTTATCTGGTCGGCGCATTGCTCGGGCGAACGATCGCCGCACGTGCTTCCACCGTCCTGACGGTCAGGGTCATGATGCTTGCCGCAACGGCAGCCTTCTTTGCCTGCGCCTTTCCCATCAGCTTTCTATGGTTCTTCGCATGGCGTTTCGCAGCCGGCCTTGCCGGTGGCGCCCTGATGGTACTCGCGGCGCCGACCGTCCTGCCACTGATCGCACCGTCTCGCCGAGGGCTTGCTAGCGGTATAATCTTTATGGGCATCGGCGCTGGCGTCGCACTATCGGGCACATTGGTTCCCCTGCTGCTGCAACAGGGGCTGGGCGAGACATGGCTTGGCCTCGGCGCCCTATCGCTACTGCTCACGACCATTGCCTGGGCCGGATGGCCGCGTGATGTCGTCGGCCACACCGCCACAAGCCATAATCCCATGCGTGTCCCGAAACGCTGGACGCTGCGTGCGCTCTACATCGAATATGCGCTGAATGCCGCCGGCTGGGTTCCGCACATGATCTTCCTCGTGGATTTCGTTGCCCGCGGATTGGGAGAGGGCTTGCAGGTCGGCGCGGAATACTGGGTGCTGTTTGGCCTCGGCGCCACCATCGGCCCGATCCTTGCCGGTCATCTGGCTGATCGCACCGGTTTTGCCGCAGCGCTGCGGTTCGCCTTTCTTCTCGAGGCAGTCGCAGTCGCCATTCCCGCCTCTGACCTCGGGCAGGCGTGGCTCGTCGCCTCGAGCCTGATCGTCGGCGCCTTCGTAACCGGCACGGTTCCCTTGATGCTCGGCAGGATCTCAGAACTACTGCCACACCATCAGGCGCAACAGAAAGTCGCCTGGAGCCTGGCAACCGTATTCTTCGCCCTGTTTCAGGCGGCAGCCGCCTACGGACTTTCCTTCGTCTTTGCCCGAACCGGCGGAAACTACGGCATGCTCTTCTTGATCGGGGCCGGTGCCATGGTTCTTGCCCTGGCGATCGACCTCTCCATCGCAGTGTTTATCCGCTCGGAAGCACGCCCAGGATCATGATTCATAACAGCAGGAGAATTGGACATGGCAGAACTTTTGACTGAGATTACCGGCAGCGAAAACATGTTTGGCGAAGGCGACGCACTCGATGCCCTTATCGGCTTCTATCGCGCCTTCAATGCCGGCGACCTGGAAGCACTCGCTGCCAACTGGGCCGATGGCGACAAGCCAAGCATGGACAATCCGATCGGAGGCATCCGGCGCGGATGGCCGTCGATCCGTGAGGGCTATGCGAAGCTGTTTGGTGGAAAGGCGAAAGTCCAGGTCGCATTCCACGATTTTACCAGCCAGGGCGGCGATGACTGGCACCTGTTCGTCGGGCGTGAGAGGGGAAGTTGCGTCACGGCCGGCAGGAGTATCGAGCTTCGCATTCGAACGACACGCTGGTTCACCCGGATCGACGGCGTCTGGCGTCAGCTTCACCATCACGGCTCCATCGAGGAACCTGCCCTGCTTGCTGCCTATCAGGAAATCATCTTCGGCGCACCATTGGAGCAACCGACGTAGATGTTGTCACGAGACTTTGGCCCTCTGCGCGCTACCTTGCCCACATGGCGCCAAAGTTTCACGCGAGTTGGGATTCATGAGGCATTTTCTGCTGTTGCTCGCCGGCCTGTCCATTATCTGCCTGGGGTCATTTGCACCGCCGGCATATGCCGAGGGATTCGTTCGCGCCGATCATCAGCGGATCGTCGACGGCAAGGGCAATCCGCTGATCCTGCGCGGTATCGGCCTCGGCGGCTGGATGGTGCAGGAAGGCTACATGATGGGCCTTGCCAATCTCAAGGCGCAGCACATCATTCGCCGCCGCATTTCCGAAATCATCGGCGAGAAAAGGACCGAGCAATTCTATCGATCCTGGCTCGATAATGCCGTGACGAAAGCCGATATCGACGCGATGGCCAAATGGGGCTTCAACAGTGTGCGCCTGCCAATGCACTGGAACCTGTTCATCGAGGACAAGCACGGCAGGAACACGTCCAAGAACATTGTCTGGAACGAAGAGGGCTTTCGGCGGATCGATCTTCTGATTCGCTGGCTGAAAGCCAAGGACATGTACTTGATCCTCGACCTGCATGCGGCACCTGGCGGCCAGGGTCACGACATCGCCATTTCCGATCGCAATCCGAACAAGCCGTCGCTCTGGCACAGCGATGAGAACCAGGCAATGATGATCGCGCTGTGGAGCGAGATCGCGCGCCGCTACAAGGACGAACCGACAATCGCGGGTTACGATCTCCTCAATGAGCCGAACTGGGGCTTTCAGGACAAGAAGGACAAAGGCGGCTGCCGCGAGACCGAAAACCGGCCACTGCGTGACATCTATCAGAGCACCATCCGCGCCATCCGCGCGATCGACACCAACCACATGCTTATTATCGAGGGCAATTGCTGGGGCAACAATTATGCCGGCGTGCTGCCGATCGATGACCGCAACACGACGCTCAGCTTTCACAAATACTGGACACCGACGACGCAGGAATCGATCGAGCCTTTCCTGAAGCTGCGCGAACAATATGACATGCCGCTATGGAATGGCGAATCCGGCGAAAACAATACTGAATGGTATGCCCGCGCCGCCGCATTGCAGGAAAAAAACGGCATCGGCTGGTCATGGTGGCCACTGAAGAAAATGGGCGCTGGCAATCCGCTGGAGATCAAGACGAATGCAAATTATCGCCGCCTGATTGCCTATCTCAACGGCGAGGGCAAGAAACCTTCCGCCAGGAGCGCCTTTTCCGGATTGATGCAGCTTGCGACAGACAGCCGCTATGACAGGAATATCCATCATCAAGCCGTGGTCGACGCCTTGATGGGACCATCACGCAAGTCAGGCAAGGCCGAATAGGATCAATGCCATTCTTTCGCGCGACGCACTCTAGGTCTCCCGGACCCGCTATCCCATCGCATGTCTTATGGTCTTCGAGAGACGCAAAAGGAACCGAGGCCTCGATGAGGCAACGAGCTTCCATGACAGAATAGTCCTTGCCATATCCCTGGGCAGGACACCGACGGAAAGAAACCATCCGGCCAGCATCAGCCGGCGCTTTCGCGACGCATTCATCTTGAGACTGGCAGCCGCGCCGGCCGCGGCTAGGGAGAGTCTGGAATCATTCGCGACAGGATGCTGGTCCCTGTCGATGCAAAGTGATGCCAGCCGCTCTTCCAGATGCACGGGATCGTGGAGGCCGGCATTGTCACGCATGTTCAGTCCGATCTCGCTTGCCCGATCCGACAGGGCCTCCAGCCGGCGGAAATCATGTTTTATCCGCCAGCGCGCGCGCTGTCCGAGCTTTTCGGCGAAGACAGAATGATTTGCACCATGAATACGATAGGCACCGAGGCAATCTTCGATGGAGGTTACCTCACCATGAAGCGGCGCAACCGTGGCAAGATATCCATCCGCTCCCTGCCGAAACTCCGGCTCGGGCACCGGCATGACCTTGTCCAGCACCGAACGCTTGAATGCCAAACCGCTGGTGACCGTCGTCTGATAGCGGCCTTTCCGCAGTAGTTCCGGAGTGACGTCGCCGGAATCGAAGGGCAATTCGACAGGCGGGAATACATCCTTCACCTGCATTTGCTCGTCAACGATATGCAGTCTGAACTGCACCTGTGCTGTCCTGTCCTCCCAGGCTTCGACAACTTCCGATACTGCATTCGGATAAAGATAATCATCTGCATCGAGAAACAGCACGATCTCGCCGTGGCTGGATGCGAAGCCTGTGTTGAACGCGGCAGCATGTCCACCGTTCACCTCACGCAGACATGTCTTTATTCGAGAGCCATAGGAGGCAATGACATCAGCGGTCGCATCGGTCGATGCATCATCGACGACGATGACCTCAGCATCGTCGTAATCCTGCTCCAAGGCGCTGTCGATACTACGCCTCAGAAAGTGCCCGTAGTTATAGTTCGCAATGACGATGGAAACGGGAACGCGGTCTTGGATGGAATGCATCGCATTGAACCTCGCAGATTTGCTTTGGTTGCGGCGAACCTTCTCACTCAGGTCCTTTGGATGAGCACGCTGCAAACAGGGATATGCGGTGATGCAGGCTGATGCCTCACGAACATATCAAGCAACGGCTATTGGATCATACCGATCCATCTTGCCGTTCCAAGCCTCACCAGTTTTATGGCTTTTGAATGACCGCCACACATGATGGAAATTTCATCGATCCACTCATGCGATAAAGACCGAAGTGCCAGCTATGCCTATCGCGATCCGAGTATTCTTTCTTGTCCGTGAAACGGCATCTGCAACATAGATGCTGCGTCTCACCTCAACTGACGCATAATCCTCCATGCAGAAGGAAGACAAAATGAAGCCCGCACGAGGCGGGCTTCTTCAACTTTATTCTGCTGCGCCGGCAGCCTTCGTCCTGCGAGTGCGCTTCGGCTTTGCCGCTTCTGCGGCAGCCGGTGCGGGAGCTGCCACAGCAGCCTTTGCCCGGGTAGCTCTCGTCGACGTCTTGGCGGCAGCGGGCTTGGCGGCAGCCGGTTTTGCCGCTGCGGGCTTTGCCTTGGCTTTCGCTTTGGACGTTGTTGCCTTGCCTCCCGTCTTTGCCGCGTTCAGGAGTGCGACACGACGCTGGCGGTTCTGCTCGAGAGCCTGCTGGAAACCAGCATCGTGTTCCGCATGATAGGCGAGATCATCGAGAAACTCAGCCACGTCCTTGATGGTATCGACGACGACATAGCTCAAGCCGCGGCCGGCATTGATCGAGTCACGACCGACCGTTACACCATATCCGCCTGGAACGCGCTGGAACCAGGTGGAGCGCCACTTCCTGAAACCAGCCGCGTCGCGCTCGTACTCCTCCAGATATGCCTTCTGCTCCGCTACTCTGGCACGAAATGTATCAACCACGTTCCGCGCACCAGCCTTCGGCTTGTCAGCCTTTTTGGAAGTCCATTTCTCAAGAAAGTTTGCCATTGATCCGATCTCTTCAGGTTAGCGTTCCTTGTCACGCCGCCATCGCTTCAAAAAGCTGACGGAGCTCCTCCACAGGGATGCCCGCATATATGTAAAGGATAGATGTATAATGGCAACATAATCCGTTATTATCGCGGGGAAAATCGCCATTTCGGCCGTTCTATTGCCGCCTTTTCGACCCCGAAGCGCAAATTTCTTATCTTTTCCTTCGCTGAGACAGGCCACTCTCGTTCCGATCTGGAACTTCGACACCCTCGTGCTGCTGCGCATACTCGCTTCGAAGTAACCCGCGACAGTATAAAACTTGTGCCGTATCGACAATTTATTGATAGCAGCTAGCGCTGACCGCTATTTTGTTGTCCGGCAAATTCATAGGTGTTCATCGATGCGACCACCTTCGTCAGGTCGCCATGCCGATCGAACAAGAACTTTGTTGCAGCATCTTGATCGAAGCTATCATGTCCGTATGCCGCATCTTCAATGCGAATATGATTGAGCAGACGTTCTGGAAACAATCGACGAAGACGTCATGGACGCGAGTACCGGCAGCGCCGTCGCGCTGCCTCAATGAAGGCTACGCGCACGGCCTCAGCGGTCGGCGGGAAGACGCGGCGATAAAGGACCGGACCGCGAAAGGGGGTTCGCCCCTCGTAAACGGAACGCTCTCACGGCCGGTCCCACATCCCCGCAGGCCAGGCCCGCAAGAGGCGGCGCTTTTGCGCGCCCATTGCGGCAATATATTGGCTAAAACTAAAAAACGGCAGCCTAACAAAATTGCTTCCCATCGTCATCTCGCGCAGAGATGGTAAACTCAGGAGCCCTCACCGCACATCGCCATCTTTCTACGGGCAAGACACTTCCATGATGACAGCAAAATCAATCCAGCGCTCTTCCATCGAGACGGCGCGCCTCCGCTTGCGCCCTACGTCGGCCATCGACGCTACACGCGCATTCGAAATCCAGAGCGACTGGGCCGTGACACGTATGCTGAGCAACGCCTCATACCCTCCGGACGAAAGCGATATCAGAAATTGGTTTTCCAGCCATGAGCGCGAATGGGCAGAAGGCTCCGCTTATCGTTTCGCCATCGAACAAAAGGAAAGAATGATCGGCATCGTCGACGTCGATGGCATTACCGGGAGTGAGGGCAGCCTTGGCTATTGGCTGGAAAGGCAAGCCTGGGGAAAGGGCTATGCCTTCGAGGCAGCGCGAGCACTGATCGGCTTTGCCTTCCAAACGATCGGCTTGTCCAGGCTCGAATCCGGTCACGCATCCGACAACCCCGCCTCGGGACGGGTGCTGACCAAACTAGGCTTCCGCCAAGCCAGCTACAGGGAGCTCTTTTCGCGGGCACGTCGCGAAATCATCGTCCAGTGCTGCTATATGCTTGAGCGTTAGGTACCGCGATCCATAGAAGACGCAGCGCCGCATCTTCATGCGGCAGTAGTCGTTGGTCGTTTATGACTGACGCCCCTCGGCTGGCTTCTGCTCAGGCGAGTGTTTTGGCGGAACATTGCCGTTCTGCTCGGCACGATCGCGATGCAGAGCCGCGCGGGCGAGCAGCATGAAGGTGATCGGCGTCGTCACCGTGATGAAAACACCGATCAGCAGTTCATGAATGACGAGGGACCGCGTCGCGGTCGAAAAGAAGATCATCGACGCGATCATGATCGCGCCGATGCCGCCGCTCGTTCCCAATGTCGGCGCGTGAATGCGCTCGTAGAATGTTCCAAGCCTTAAGAACCCGATGGCGCCGACGAGCGCCAGGAAAGCGCCGATCACGAGAAGGCCGCCGACGGGGATCGCGGCCCACAGAGGTATGTTTTCAAATGGCGCGCTCATTCGATCACCTCCCCGCGCATCAGGAATTTCGCCAAGGCAACCGTTGCGACAAAGCCCAGCATGCCGATGACGAGTGCCGCCTCGAAATAGACGACGCGGCCGGTTCCAATGCCGAAAGTCAACAGGAGCAGCATGGCGTTCACATAAAGCGTGTCGAGTGCAATGATGCGATCCTGCGCGCGCGGTCCTCGGAACATACGAATGGAGGCGATCGCCATTGCCGCGACGATCATCAGCTGCGCGGCCGCCACGGATATCTGGATGATCATGGCGCTCATGCAAATATCTCCATCAGCAGACTCTCGTAGCGATTGGCGACCGTATCGCGCCATTGCGCCTCGTTTTCGAGATCGAGGACATGCAGCAGCACAGTGTTGTCGTTAGAATCATATTCCAGCCACGCGGATCCCGGCGTGCTGGTCAGGATAACCGCAAGCAGCGCCAGCGGGATCTGGTCCCGCACCCTGAGCTCAAGAACCACAAAACCCGGCGTCGTCTTGCGCGAGCGCCCTCTCAGGATGATCCAGGCCACCTGTCCATTCGATTTCACCACATCGAAAACGACCCGGAAGAAGAGTTTGGGCAGCAGATACCATTTCCGGAGCCGCGGCTTTTCAGGCCGTAGCGATGCCATCCCCCAGGAGGCAAAGACCGCGACGATGATGCCGAGGATAAGCTGACCGAGCGTGAAGCCGTTCAGCAGCAGCCACATCAGGATCAGGCTCAGCGCGAGGAACGGATAAGGCAGCATCACAGGCCTCCCGTCTTTGCCGGCGCGACCACGGCATTGCGGACCGCATCGACATAGAGATTGGGATCGCTGAGCGTGCGGATGGTCGCATCCATGTACTGCATGACGGGGCCGGCCCAGATGGTCAATGCAAGAGTCAAGGCGAGCAGGCCCATGACCGGGAATATCTCGATGACAAGCACGCGGGGAACCGTGCCCTCCAGCGAACTCCAGAACGTGCGTATGCCGGCCCGCGTCATGGCGATCAAAGCGGCAATGCCGGAGAGAATGACCAGCAGGATCAACGCCCATACCGCAGTGCTCGGCGGAATGCCGATCGCGCCGGTCCCCATCATGGCCGAGAGCATGGCGAACTTGGAGACGAAGCCGGAAAGCGGCGGCAGGCCGGCCAACAGGATGCCGCAGGCGGCAAAGCAGATGCCGAGCATAGCCATCGTGCCCGGCATCGTCACGCCATCGCCTTCTGCCGGCTCCTTCTCCTCGGCATCGCCATAGGCCTCCATCGTGACCGCGAGAACGCTGGCACCCGCGTCTTGTCCGCGCTCCACGAGTTCGATCAGCATGAAGAATGCGCTGATCGTCAGCGTCGAGCTGACGAGATACATCAGCGCGCCGGACGAGATCGAACCATCATTGATACCGATCACCATCAGCAGCGTACCGGAGGAGACCAGCACCGAGAAGCCGGCCAGCCGGCCAAGTGCCTGCGACGCCAGCACACCGACCGTTCCGAAGATCAGGGTTGCCATCCCGCCATAGAGAAGCACGGTCGCGCCGAAGCCGGCGGACGGGCCGGCGCTGAACAGGAGCATGGTCAGCCGTAGGATGACATAGATGCCAAGCTTGCTGAGGATCGCGAATATGCCGGCAACCGGCGCCGACGCCGCGCTATAGGCCGTCGGCAGCCAGAAGCAGAGCGGCCACATGCCGGCCTTGATGAGGAATGCGATGCCGAGCACGCCGGCGCCAGCCTGCATCAACATGCGGCGATCTGCCGACATTTCCGGGATGCGCATGGCAAGATCCGCCATGTTCAGCGTTCCCGCCGTGCCATAGATCAGGCTGACGCCGATAAGGAAGAGCAGCGCGGCTGCGAGATTGACGGCAATGTAATGCATGCCCGCCTTGACGCGCAGCGGCCCAGAGCCATGCAGCAGAAGGCCGTAGGACGCAGCCAGCATGACCTCAAAGAAGACGAAGAGATTGAAGAGATCACCCGTCAGGAAAGCACCGTTGACCCCCATCAGCAGCAACTGGAACATGGTGTGGAAATGCGCACCGACCGCATGCCAACGCGCCAACGAAAATATCAATGCGGCGGCGGCGACAATGGATGTCAGCAGAAGCATGAGTGCCGACAAACCATCGAGCACAAGCACGGTACCAAAGGGCGCGCTCCAGTTTCCCAGCAGATAGGCACGTTCCTGACCAGGCGATCCACCTTCTGCACCGAAGAGCGCAAGTGCAATGCCCACCAGCAACAGCGTTGCAACGAGGCTGATGAGCGCCTTGAGCGCGCGCGAACGCTCATCGATGAAGACAAGCAACGCACCAGCGACAAGGGGAATTAGGATCGGGGCGATGATAAGATGATGCAACCAACCCGTCATTTGCGGTCACTCCTGCCATCGACATGGTCCGTACCGGTCAGGCCGCGCGAGGCAAGCAATACGACCAGGAACAGAGCCGTTGTGGCAAAACCGATAACGATCGCAGTCAGCACCAGAGCCTGCGGTACCGGATCTGCCAAGGCGTGCGTTGCCGTGCCATCGCCAAGCAGCGGCGGCACATTCGTTTTCACACCGCCGACGCCGAAGATGAAGAGATTGACCGCATAGGAGAGCAAGGACAGGCCGATGATGACCTGATAGGTGCGCGGGCGCAGGATCAGCCAGACCCCGCAAGCCGTCATTACACCGATTGCAATGGACAAGATGAGTTCCATCAGTCCCCCTTTGCCTTGTCGGCGTCGAGCGCACGCAGGCGGTTTATACGGATCGACTGGTGCGCAAGCGCGACGAGGATCAGAACAGTGGAGCCGACAACCAATAGGAAAACGCCGAGATCGAAGAGCAGCGCGCTTGCCGCCGGAACCTTACCGAGCAACGGCAGGTCCAGATACTGGAAATGAGAGGTGAGGAATGGATAGCCGAAGAACCAGGCGCCGATGCCCGTCGCCGTCGCGATCAGAAGCCCGGCCCCCATCCACCGCAGCGGCAGGATGCGGATGCGATCCTCCGCCCAACGCGTACCGCCGGCAAGATATTGCAGCAGGAAGGCGATCGAGAGTGTGAGGCCGGCCGAGAAGCCGCCGCCCGGCGCGTCGTGCCCCCGCATGAAGATATAGACCGAAAGGGCGATCACGAAGGGGAACATCCATTGCATGATGACGGATGGCACGAGCAGATAGTCGCGCACGGTATCGCCGGCCGAGCGCTCCGGCCGTTCCTCGTCGAAACGGTTCTGTATCCGCTGCTGTTCCGGCATTTCCATGCTGTCGGGCGCCGGGCGGAAACGACGCAGCAACGCATAGACGGTCAAGGCGACGACACCGAGGACGGCGATTTCGCCAAGCGTATCGAAGCCACGGAAATCGACCAGGATGACGTTGACGACATTGCGGCCGCCGCCCTTCGAATAGGCGTTTTCCAGGAAGTAATTCGCGATGGCGTCAGGCACCGGCATGGTCATGACGGCATAGGAAATGAACATCATGCCGACGCCGCAGATGACGGCGAGCGCCAGATCGCGGAAGCGTCGGAAACGGGCGCGCAAATTTACCGTATCGTCAATCCCTTCCGTTCGCTTCGGCAGCCAGCGCAAGCCCAGCAGGATGAGCACCGTCGTGACGATCTCGACGAGAAGCTGGGTAATCGCAAGATCCGGTGCCGACAGCCAGATGAACGTCATGCAGACGATCAATCCGACCCCGCCCAGCATCACGAGCGCGACAAGCCGGTGATATTTTGCAAAGAAGGCAGTGCCGATCGCCAGGCAAATCCCGATCGCCCAAATGGAGGCAAAGACCGGATCGGCGCCTGAAAAGGCAAAATGCTTCGCCTCGAAGCCCGACAGATAGAGCGGCAGCAGGCCGGCTGCAAACCCTGTCACAACGACCCAGCGAAGCTGCGGCTGCAGCTTGCGCGTGCCGATCCGCTTTTCAGCTATTCGCGCCCAGTGCCAGGAAACCTCGACCAGCACCCGCTCGAAGATGCGCTGCCCCTTCAGGCGGCGAAAGAGGGGCGGACCGTCGTCACATCGCGAAAAATAGTCCTTGAAGGCGAAATAGAACACCGTCCCGCCGACCAATGCGACAATGCTCATGATAACAGGCAGATTGAAGCCGTGCCAGAGCGAGAGGCTGTATTGCGGCGTATCGGCGTTGAGAACGCTGACGACAGCCGCATGCAGGAAAGGCGCCACCGAAAGCGCCGGAACGATGCCGACGACCAAGCATACCACGACCAGAAGCTCGATAGGGAAGCGCATCCAGCGCGGCGGCTCATGCGGCTTGGCGATCGGCAGATCGGTCGGCGCCGGCCCGAAAAACACCGTCTGAATGAAGCGCAGCGAATAGGCGACGCTGAAGGCGCTTGCGAGCGTCGCCACATAGGGAAGCATACGATCGAGGATGGAATCCGCATGGGTTTCGATCGCTTCGGCGAAGAACATTTCCTTGGATAGAAAGCCATTGAGCAGCGGCACGCCGGCCATGGCGGCACTCGCGACGATCGCAAGCGCCCCGGTGAACGGCATATAGCGGAACAGGCCACTCAAACGGCGCATATCACGCGTGCCGGTCTCGTGATCGATGATGCCGGCCGCCATGAACAGCGACGCCTTGAAGGTCGCGTGGTTCAGCATGTGGAAGATGGCAGCAACCGTCGCAAGTGGGCTGCCGAGGCTGAGCAAGGTGGTGATGAGACCAAGATGACTGATCGTCGAATAGGCCAGCAACCCTTTGAGATCCTGCTGGAACATCGCGAAATAGGCGCCGAGCAGCAGCGTGATGATACCGGCGGCCCCGACGATGTAGAACCACTCATTCGTACCGGAGAGAACCGGCCAGAAGCGCGCCAGCAAGAAGACACCGGCCTTCACCAGCGTGGCGGAATGCAGATAGGCGGAGACGGGCGTCGGCGCCGCCATCGCATTCGGAAGCCAGAAATGGAAGGGAAACTGCGCACTCTTCGTCAGCGCGCCGAGCAGGATGAGGATCAGCGCGGGCAGATAGAGCGGATGATTGCGGATGATATCGCCCGATGCCAGGATCTTATCCAGATCATAGCTCCCGACGATATGGCCGAGCAGGATCAGCCCGACCAGCAGGCAGAACCCGCCAATCCCGGTGATCGTCAGCGCCATGCGGGCACCATCGCGCGCCGCGGCGGTATTGTGCCAATAGCTGATCAGCAGGAAGGAGAAGATGCTGGTCAGCTCCCAGAATATCGAGAGCAGGATGACATTGCCCGACAGCACAATGCCGAGCATCGCGCCCATGAAGGCAAGCAGGAAAGAGAAGAAGCGCGGAACCGGGTCCTCCTCCGACATGTAGTAACGAGCATAGACAATGACAAGAAAACCGATGGCGGTGATGACAAGCGAAAACAGCCACGCAAAACCATCCAGCCTGAGACTGAAATCAAGCCCCAACTGCGGCAGCCATTCTATGCTGTAACGGACAACGCCGCCGTTTTTGACGGCAGGATAGAAGCTTGCGGAAATCAACAGCGCCAGAAATGTAACGATGCCGGCAATCCAGGCCGGGCCACGCCGTGACTGCGTGCGCAAGAGGCATACGGAAAGAAGACTTCCGATAAACGGCAGAGCCAAAAGTGCTAAAATAAAAATAGGCCCGCTCGTTATCCCAAAACGTTGCTCCTTCGCTTGGCCGGATCATGCCAGTCGGCAAAACCCCTGGAAATCCGCTATATTATGCCCTATATGATAGATATCGCCCAATATGGGCAGCTTGAAACCCTGCGTCAAGGTAAGATGGCGATGATTTTGACACCAGCGCTCTGCCGGGCGGCCCGCGGCTTCCTCGATTGGACGCAGATGGACCTTGCCGACCGTTCGGGCGTGTCGCGTAGCACGATCCGCGATTACGAGGGCAATCGCCATAGCCTGCATCGGGCGACGGAAGCGCAACTGCGACTGGCGCTCGAGACCGGAGGCATCGCCTTCTTCCGGATCCAGGGGCACGAGATCGGCATCTGTACCAAGGCTCTCGCCACGGAAGGCCAAGCGCCGTCCCATACCGAGAGCTGCGAGATCCTGTCTACCGCCGGCGACAGGGGCCAAATCCTCCCTCCGAAGGCAGACCGATAGGATCGGCGACCGGCACTAGCACGAGCAAAGCGCCGGGCGGCAGGCCTGTTCTATATGACGCAACGGACAACCCATTTAGCCGCCTTGGGAAGCCTTGCCGGCTGTCGATCCGACTCTGCTCGCAAGAAGGTGAATGAATAGGCCCTCAAATCAGCCACATTCGCGCCGATCACCGCATCCGCGCCGTACCCCAGGACGACCGGAGAAACATATGTCCATCACTAACGAAGCATCAACCGCGGTTCCAACAGCCCGCTACCGGCCATCGCAACGGCTCCTGCATTGGCTAATGGCTGTCATCATCATTTCCGCGCTCCTCATCGGTCTCTATTGTTCTTATCTCACACCCGGCACGCCTCTGCGCCGCGCCCTCCTCGATGTACATAAATCGCTCGGCATGACGGCGCTTGTCCTCATCGCCATCCGACTGCCGCTGAGACTTTCGTTTGGCGAACCCGCCCATCGGCGTCCGCTGGACGTCTTCAACCACTACGCGGCGCGCGGCGCGCATATCCTGCTGTACGCCCTGATGATCTTGATGCCGCTTGCCGGCTACACCACCTCCGCTGCTGGGGGGCATGATCTGCCATGGTTCGGTCTCTTCCAATGGCCCAACCTGCTGTCGCCCGATAGGGGCTTGGAAAGAATCGCCGCTCAGATCCACGAATACGGTGCTTACTGCCTCTATGTTCTTGTCAGCCTGCATATACTGGCAGCCCTCTGGCACCATTTCATTCGAAGGGATGAGGTGTTGCAGAGAATGCTTGGATTTTGACGTATCGATAGTGTCGATATCCATTGTCTCGACCACGGTGGGCGGCGGCAGCCGTTTTGGGTGGGAGATTTGGCACAGCATTCTCAAATCTGTCATATCGTGTCACTAGAAGCACGTGCTGGAAATCAGCCGCCACATGGCTGCGATTCCCGCCCTCGTCACGTTGCGAAACAGGCCGCCCATGCACCACAATTCTCCCATTCTCATCGAGGGCGCCACCGTTGTCTTCGGCGACCGTCTGCAACCAGCATCGATACGGATCGAAGAGGGACGTATCACTGATATCGACGGTGCGCGCGACGGAGCCGCCGTTATCGACGGGCGCGGTCATCTTCTCGGGCCAGCTTTCGTGGATGTCCACGGCGACGCTTTCGAGCGACAGCTCATGCCGCGTCCGGGCACGATGTTGCCTGTTGCGCCGGCGCTGCTCGAAACGGATCGACAGCTTGCTGCCAATGGCATTGCCACAGCCTTCCACGCACTGACGTTGAGTTGGGAGCCGGGGCTGCGTTCGGTCGACAACGGCCGCGCGGTGGTTTCCTCCCTCGATACGCTGGCTTCCAGGTTGATGGTCGACAACCGGGTCCAATTGCGCTGGGAAACATTTTGTTTTGAGGCGATCGATCTTATTCGCGATGCGTTATCAGGTCCTCGCCGGCCCTCCATTGCCTTCAACGATCACACATCGATGCTGCTGCTTGATCCCTCGATATCGCTGCAGGAACGGCCGTTCGATCTCGACCCGAATTTCCCAGCTCTCGATCCGGGCTCACCGGTTTTTGCGGACAAGATGGCCGAACGGGCGAGGAGAGCGAAGCTGCCTGTCTCAGACATGATCGCCATGGCACGCGCCATGTGGGAGCGCCGGCCGCAAGTGCTGGCGGCTATCAACGAGGTCTCAGCGCTTGGCAAGGCTGCCGGCGCTCCGATGCTTTCACATGACGACAGCCAGATTGAGACGCGTGATTTCTATCGCGCACGCGGCGCACGTATCTGCGAATTCCCCATGAACCGCCGCGTGGCGCGTGCCGCCCGAGACGCGGGTGATTTTATTGTCTTCGGCGCGCCGAATGCGACGCGCGGTGGCAGTCATCTCGCCTCGATCGGGGCCGCCGACATGATCCGCGAGGGCCTCTGCGATATCCTTGCCTCGGATTATTATTATCCCGCCATGCTGCTCGGACTCGCGCGCCTGAAGGCGGATGGCGTGGGATCGCTGCAAGATCTGTGGCCGCTGGTCTCCGGCAATCCCGCACGCGCATCGGGCCTTCACGATCGCGGTACGATCAAGGTGGGCAGCCGAGCCGACCTCATCCTGGTCGAATGGCCCGAGGGCGATGTACCCGTCGTCCGGCGCACCTGGGTCGCCGGCCGCGAGGCCTATCGAACCATTGCCGCTGGGCACTAGCGGCGCATCAAAGCACGGCGTCACAGGCCGTATTTTGTGGTCCGGGATGGTCCCATTCATTGCAGGAGGGAGGCTAAACCGACACCGATCATGCAAGTCAGCAATCCCGCGCAGATGAAAAAAAGCGCCAGAGGCGTGTATCTGGACATGCGGCCTCCCTTCAACATGACTCCAGGGATCGTCGTACAATGAAATTCGCCCTTTCTGGGCACGACACGAAGCACCGCGCTGCGCGCTCGCCAGGACCCAGCAAAGCTTGTCACATAAGTCTACGCAGACGTGGGCCACTGGTTCCGAAAAATATCGAGGTGTTCGCGCAAATGGATCCCGGCCGAAAGCCTGCCCGTGGCCGAAGACCTCGAATTATCTGAGCCGCTATTGCTTATGGAGGCGCTGTGCTGAACACCGGTAAGGCAGCGCCAAACGCGGCTCTCTCCCTTAAAAGAGACGCTATATCCATCAAAGCATCGGCAGCGGTTGCTCCCACCGATTGCGGAAAATCGCGATCTATTTGGATCCAAGATCAATCAGCAGTGGCTGGATTGTGCAAAGTTTGAGTTGACCGTTTCCAATGGTGAGGCGACACTTCCAACCTGGAGCGAGACAGGAGGAATAATGATGCACGAGCCAGATCGCTGGCGCCAAATGGCAAGCGCGCCGAAAGACGGCAGCAGAATTCTCGTTACGATCCGGCCCTCCGAGCAAGGGCCGGCAGAAGTCGACCTTGCCTATTGGTCGAGTGGGGACCGCTTCGGGTCGGAAGGGTGGCGCGCTTCCGATTCTGCGCCGGGGTGTATCATCGAATATGCCGAGCCGGAATTGAAGTGCTGGATGCCGCTTCCCTCGGCCAATCTCAATCGGACCTCGATGCCCTCCCCCTGGGAGGGCGACGACGCTGAACAGCTTGACGGAGCAGGAATTTAACAGCTCCAGCCGGCAATCGAGGCGTTCGACAATAAAAACGGTATCTCTATAGATGCAGGGCGCCATCGGATGCCCAATTCAGCTCGCGCCATAGTCCTCCTGGCGATTTCTGCCGATCGGCTTGTCGGGATTTGCAGGCGCTTCCAAATCTGCCGCAATATCTTCATTATCGACTGTATCTAGCACCTGACTGTGAGACTTTCAGCCGTTTTGCCACAATTACGCCCGCCGTTTCCGGAATTGTCGGCGCAAGCTGCCCACCCTCGCGGGGCACAATTTCGGGAAATATGGTTGTGACATGAAGACTATGAGACTGATTCTTTTGCCCGCTGTGGCAGTGCTGATGACAAGCGTCGCCGCACATGCACAGGAATGGAGATACTTGCCGGATTATGGCGACGACTACGCTGCTCCACGGTATTTCCGTGAAGCGCCACCGCGCTATCGCGACGATCGGCGTCTCGACGATGGCTATTACTATCGCGGCGACGCCTATGACTATTATGATGACGAGGACGGCGACTTCCCGCCTCCTCCCCGGCGGCTACCGCGGCAGGCTTCGATCGATCCGCGCGAGACTTCCCCGCAGTTCAACCCGGGCATCAAGGATGACCAGCGTGCGGCCATGGCGCGATCACCGATCCCGCGCACGGTGGTCCCCTTCTCCGGCTACGAACCGGGCACGATCGTGATCTCCACGAAGGAAAAACGCCTCTATCTGGTTCAGGATGACGGAACCGCACTCAAATACGGCATCGGCGTCGGCAAGCAGGGGTTTTCCTGGAAGGGCACGGAAACGGTCAGCCGCAAGGCGGAGTGGCCGGATTGGACACCGCCTAAGGAAATGATCGCTCGTCGGCCGGAACTACCCGATCACATGGAGGGCGGTCTCAATAATCCCCTTGGGGCACGCGCGCTCTATCTCGGTTCCACCCTCTATCGCATCCATGGCACCAATGAGCCCAATTCGATCGGCAAGGCCGTATCTTCCGGCTGCATCCGCATGGCAAATCCGGATGTAATGGATCTTTACAGCCGGGTCAGCGTAGGAGCGAAGGTCGTGGTGCTCTGATTACGACCTCAACGATCGCCGATCTCTTCATCTCAACCCAAGGGAAACTGCGTAAACGACGGTATGGGAGAGTGCGGCGCCGAAGCGAGTTTCTCCGGCGCCGATCAGATTTGGTTCACGAAATCGCCGTCATTGGCACCGATGCGTCAGCTGAAGGCAAGTTCATCCGCCTCCCGCCATCTGCGCAGCAAAGAGAACAATTCTTCGCGATCCTTCTCGTCAAGGCGTGGCACGCCCGGAACGCGGACAGGGCCGACATCGAGGCCGGAATAGGTCACGGCCTCCTTGACGACGGTAACATTTGTTCCGTTGCGGAACTTGGTGCGCATGCGTTCGAAGGGCTCAAGCTTGTTGACGATGGCGCGGGCAGCGGCGAAATCGCCTTTCCCCAAGGCAGCATGAACGGCAAGCGACAGCTTCGGCGCAACATTGACGAGGCCTGAGGTGAAGCCTCTTGCGCCGGCCGCCGCAAATGTCGGAGCCCAGCTTTCGGCCAGGCCGCAGACGAAGAGCGCGCCTTTTGGGTCGGAACTCGCAATCGCTCGCGAAAGCAGCATCAGATCCGTCGTCGCAAACTTGATGCCGACAATGTTGCCGTGACCGGCCAGGCGGACCATGTCGTCGACGCTGAAGCCCTCGGCACGGACATAGGCGACGAGCGGCAGGGGCGAAGCTTCCGCAAGATCGCGAAAATAGTCGATCTGCGAGCCGGGCGCGGCGAAAGGATCCACCGGTTGATGGGACATGACGGCGGAGGCGCCGATCGAGGCAGCATCCTTCGCCATCTGGATCGCCTCGCGCAATGAACGGCCAATCGCCGCCGTCACCGGCGCCTTGCTGTCGACGCCCTTGATCGCAGCTTCGTGGACGCGGCGGATTTCCCCCGGCGTCAGCGCATAGAATTCGCCCGTATTGCCCGCTGCGACGATGTTATGAATCCCGGCAGCCGCTACCCGCTGATAGATCTGGGCGGTGACGCGCGGTTCCACCTCGCCACTTCCATCATAGGCCGTGACCGGAACACCGGAGACGCCGTTCAGCACCTGCCGCATGGTTTCAATGCTCATCTTCCTACCCTGACCCTTTATCATCCATCGAGACGCAAACGAGGAGACGTAAAGAAGCCATCACCTCGCCTTCACCTCATCCAATTCTCTATACGCCCTGGAACATGCGGGCGCGTGCATTCAAGATATGTCGCTTCATGGCATCGTGAGCCTCGGTCTCCTGCCGCTCGAAGATCGCCTGTACGATCGCCGCGTGCTCATCCTGAACGCTGCGGATCTGCTTCGGAGTACGCTTGAGGCTGAGGCTGCGGGTCACGGAATGACCGATGGCGAAATGCGGCCGGAACAATTCGCGGACAGTGACATGGAACTGGTTGTTGGTCGCGATCGCGATCGCATCGTGCAATTCCTGATCCTCTTCAGCGCCGAGCCGGTCCTCACGAAGACATTGCTCGATCTTCTGAAGCGCTAGTGTGATCCGCTCCTTGTCATCAGCCTGCCAGTTGCGCGCAGCAAGCTCGGCTGCCTCCGCCTCAAGTCCAGCGCGAAATTCGAAAAAGCGCTGGACGTCGGCCAGCGATCCTACAGGCACCATTTTCAGGACCGAGGAATCCGGCCTTTGCCTGACATAGGAACCCGACCCCTTGCTCGAAATGACCAAACCATCTGCACGCAGCCGCTCCAGAGCGTCGCGCACAACAGGCCGTGACGCGCCGAACATTTCCGCGAGCTTGGCTTCCGCAGGCAGGCGCTCGTTCACCGGAAAGGTTCCATCCGCAATCATCGCGACGATCCTCTCATAGATGATGTCGCCGAAGCGCGTCGCGCCCACACCGGAATCGTTGGCGACAGAGAGCTTCATCATCGTCCTTCATGAAGGCTGGCCAGCGACAGCCACAGCGCATTTCCTACGCGACAGAGCTACTAAATCTGTAAAAATCTGTCAACTCTTGTAATTATCTGGGAACATAATAAAGTTTCGACGCTGCGCCAGACAAGTGCATCAGACGGGTTGGAAGCCGGTCGCATCGACCTTGAGCAAAGCCCCACGGCGTGAGCAGACGCGTCGTCCTCGGCGGCATGGTGAGAATGGCGGCCCTGTCTCTGGCAGGCCGCGTCGCTGGAAGCTCGAATTTATCGAGGTACTGTAGAACCTCGCCGAGCGTTGGGACGTCAATGCCGACGCCTTCCAGGAACGGCCGTCAGGCCGCCCCTATCATCCGAAGAATGTTCTCAGATGAGCGCAATCATTTGACTCGGGCTGCGCCTGAGTTGCCGAGATCTTCCGGGCGTGGCGTGCGCGGCACCATGCGCCCCACCACTAGAACCAAAAGTGCCGCTGCCAGAAGGCAGGCCGCTAGGAAGAACATGGGCGCGATCGTGCTCCCCGTGGAATCCTTGATCCAGGGGACGACGTTCTGGGCGATAAAGCCGCCGAGATTGCCAACGGAGTTTATCGCGGCAAGACCCGCGGCAGCCCCTGCCCCCTGCAGGAAGCGCGACGGCAGGCTCCAGAACACCGGCTGCCCCGCAAAAATGCCGGCTGCCGCAATGGAGAGGAAAACAAACTGTAGTGTATGGTCCGGAATAACGGCTGATAAAACCAGGCTTGCGGCACCGATAAGCGCCGGAATGACGATATAGGGCGTCTTGGTCTCCGCCTTGTCCGCTGCCGCGGGCACGGCATAAAGAGCGATGGCGACGAGAATCCAAGGAATGATGTTCAGGAAGCCGTTGGTCGTGTTGCTGACGCCGAAATTCTTGACGATGGTCGGCAGCCAATAGCTGAGACCGTAAGCGGCGAGCGGGAAACCGATATAGCAAAGCGCCATCAGCAGTACACGCGGATTGATCAGCGCCTTGAAGCCATCGGCGGCGTTCTGCTCCATGCCCGAATTTTCCACCGCGAGCCGGTCCTTCAGCCATTTCTTTTCCGTATCGTCAAGAAACGGCGCCTTGGACGGCAGGTCCGGTAGATAAAACAGGGTGATGAAGCCGGCAAGGATGGCGGGAACACCCGTCACCAGGAAGACCCATTGCCAGCCGGCAATACCATAGAGCCCGTTCAAATCCAGCAGCACGCCGCCGAGCGGCGCACCGATCGCGTTGGCAAAGGCGCTGAAGATCATGAAAAGCCCGACCATCCTGCCGCGATAGGCAGACGGATACCAGAGGGTCAGCAGATAGAGAACGCCTGGAAAGAAGCCGGCTTCACAGGCGCCGAGCAGGAAACGGAGAATGTAGAACATGGTCGCATTCTGCGTATAGGCGAGCGCGACCGTGACTGCGCCCCAGGATATCAGAATGCGCGCAAACCACCTGCTGGCGCCGAATCTGTCGAGAAGCAGGTTGCTCGGCACCTCGAAGATGAAATAACCGATGAAGAACAGCGACGCGCCGAGACCATAGGCATATTCGCTCATGCCGAGATCGCCGACCATCTGCAGCTTTGCGTAACTGACGTTCTGGCGATCGATATAGGCGATCAGATAAAGGATCCCCAGGAAGGGCATAATCCTCCAGGTGATCTTGGATATAAGCTGCTTTTCATCAATCACGCCGCGTCCTCCCTGAGAGATGGTTCTGATCGATGTAGATAGCGCAACTCAGCGTTTATCAATGCGCTGAGACGTAAAGCTCGTTCGACTTCGTGACGGAAGACGAACGAGCTGGCACTTTCAAAGCGAAAATGCCAGTCAGCGTGTAGGCTGCGTTTCAGGCGACGCGTTCGAATTTCGTGCGAATATGCTCGATATAGTGCTGGCCGGGCGACGGCGCCTTTACCATGGCAATCGCTGCCTTTTGCGGAACGCCGGTGAATTGACGTTCCTCACCATTTTTAAAGCGAATATAAAGCCGTCCGTCATCCGGACGGAAATAGACTGATTTGATGATTTTTGACGAAACCGGAAGCTCTTGCATGGGTCACCTTACCTCTGCCGGCTTTGTCGCATGAAAAGCGAAATATTGGGTGAAGCGACCTAGTTAATCAAAGATAGAGTTGTATTGCTCGATTTTATCGATTGGGCTCAACACCTTACTGGCCCGGCGGCAAGGCACTCTCGGCATAAAGAGCTGCGAACTCGGCGCGTGGCGGTATCGGCTTGATGATGTCGATCAGGACGCCATTCGGATCGGACGTTATGAAATGTCGCTGACCGAAATCTTCGTCGCGGATCGCTAGCAAAATAGGCAATCCAGCTTCCCGTACGTGGTCGTAGACCATATCGACGTCTTCCACTTCGAAGTTGAGCAACAGCCCGGCTACCCGGCCACGCCCTTGCGACGGGATCGTCTCATGCCGGCCATCCAGAATGGCGAGATTGATACTGCTGTCTTCAGCCCATTGCAGATGGACATACCAATCGCTCGCGAAGTTTTCCCGAAACCCAAAATGCGCGATGTAGAAAGCGGCCGTCTCCTCCACCCGCTCGGTCATGATGACAGGATAATAGCTTGTCACCTTCATGCTTCACATCTCCCCAAAAAAGACATACAATCTGCCTGTATTTTTCAAATAACATACAGGCTGCATGCATGCAAGATTCGCGCACCAATCGCGAAAGAACCGAGAAGACCAAGGCTGCCCTCATCGCCGCGGCACGAGCCCTGTTCGTGGAGAAAGGCTATGCTGAAACATCGACGCCGGAGATCGTAGCAGCAGCCGGCATCACCCGCGGCGCACTTTATCATCACTATGAAGACAAACGCGCGCTCTTTCGCGCCGTCGTCAGAGAGGAGGCACTGGCAGTCACCCGCGCCATCGAGCAAGCGACGCCGGAGCAGCTTCCCGCTCACGACGCGTTGATTGCCGGCAGCAACGCCTATCTCGATGCCATGCGGGTTAATGGTCGCACTCGACTTCTGCTGATTGAAGGACCGACGGTGCTGGGCTTTACGGAGATGAAAAAACTGGACGAGGAGACGACTAGCCTCACTCTCAAACAGGGATTGCAAGCAGCCCTCCGTCACGGCCGCAAATCTGGCATTCCGGTCGACGCGCTCGCCGATATTCTATCGGCCGCCTTCGATCGGGCCGCCCTTGCGATCGATGCCTGCGGTGATGCTGACCGCTACCGTCAGGCGATCAGCCATATGATCGAACGGATCGCCAACTGACGCGCTACTCGTCAAGCCCTGTCAGACCATCAGGCGTAAAGCGATGAAATGACGATTCCACCGGCGGCTTGGAGCCACTGGCAACAGGCGGATAACGACTACCAGCATATTATTTGAGCACCCGGATCGCTTGACACATTTTTAGCCTCCCCATATGATTTTTACCAATTGATCAAAAAGCTGGGGAACTAAAAATGACCAATGAAATCATACTGTCACGCCGTGCCGTCATTGCATCGGGCATCGCTCTCGGCGTCAGCGCTCTTGCGCCGGCTGCCCGCGCGGCCGCGCCGCTCAAAGTGGCAGGCATTCACGCCTCGCCAGTCGAAAACGCCTGGAATTCCTGCCTTCACAAGGCACTTCAAGATGCGGCCAAGGAAGGCGTTATCGAATACGTCTTTTCCGAAGGCGTTTCCGGCACGGACTATCCCCGCGCGATGCGCGAATATGCCGAACAGGGCAACAAGCTGATCATTGGTGAAGCCTATGCCGTGGAAAAGGAAGCACGTCAGGTCGCTGCGGACTACCCGGATACAGCCTTCGTTCTCGGCTCCAGCGGCGAGGCTGCCGGCAACAATTTCGGCGTCTTCGGCACCTGGAACTATGACGGCGCCTATCTCGCCGGCATGCTGGCGGGCAAGATGACCAAGTCGAATGTCGTCGGCTCGGTCGGTGCCATCCCGATCCCGGAAGTCAACATGCTGATCAACGCCTTTGTTGCCGGCGTCAAAGCGGTCAATCCTGATTGCAAGCATCTCGTCTCCTTCATCGGCACCTTCTTCGACCCGCCGAAGGCACGCGAAGCCGGTCTCGCGCAGATCGACGCCGGCGCCGACATTCTCTTCGGTGAGCGCATCGGCACCGCGGATGCCGCCAAGGAGCGGCATATCAAATCGGTGGGATCGCTGATCGACTACACGCCACGCTATCCCGATACCGTCTTTGCCAATGCCATGTGGTACTTCCGTCCCATTCTCAATGCCGCAATCGCCGATGTCGCCGCCGGCAAGCCGGTCGGCCGCAACTACACGGCCTATGGCCTTATGAAGGAAGGCGGCAGCGACATCGTCTATGTGAAGGGCACAGCACCAGCAGAGGCCGAAGCTGCAATGGAGAAGGTCCGCGCCGACATCAAGGCTGGCACCTTCGAAGTGCCGAAGATAGCGGATCAGCCGAAGTAGCCCTCCGGCTCGATCATGGGCAGCCCGTCATTCGCCGATGCCACGGAGCTGGCCGGCGCCATCAAATCCGGCACGCTTACCTGCGTGGATGCCATGCAGGCCGCGCTTGATGCTTGCGCCAAGCAAGATGAGCTTGGCGCCATTACCTATGTCAATCCTGAAGCCGGGCTTGCGGCAGCGCGCGCCCTGGATCAGGAGGCATCCGTACATCCAGACCGCTTTGCGGAGCGCGCCTTTGCCGGTGTGCCGACGGTCGCCAAGGATCTCGGCGGCCCCTTCGCGGGGCTGCCGGTGACCGCTGGCTCTCGCTTGTTCGCCCGCGCCGGCAAAGGCGCGGACAGCGATTTAGCAGAGCGCTTTCGCGATGCCGGCCTCTGCGCCTTCGGCTTAAGCACCAGCCCGGAATTCGGCTTCTCACTCGCATCCGAACCTGCGATCGGCCCGATCAGCCGAAATCCGTTGGATCCAAACAGAACCGCCGGCGGCTCGTCGGGTGGTGCCGCGGCCGCAGTCTCCGCCGGTATCGTGGCGATCGCGCATGCGACAGACGCGGGCGGCTCGATCCGGGTGCCGGCCGCCTGCTGCGGCCTTGTCGGATTGAAGCCGACGCGCGGAGCGGTGCCCGCCGGGCCTTCCTTCGGAAATCATCTTGGCGGCATCGCCAGCGAACTTGCGGTCACCCGCTCCGTGCGCGACACCGCAGCGATCTTCGATGTTGTCCGGGGAAAGACAAGGGGGCCGTACGCGGACATTGCTCAACACCCGGCCAAGACGGGCAAACTTCGCGTCGGCCTTCTTACCGATACCGGACGGCAGTACGCTACCGAGTCGGATCGGGCCCAAGCGGTGGAGGCAGCGGCCAGGTTCCTGGAAAGCCAAGGAAACGAGCTGATATCCATCCGTTGGGATGAGATGGAGAGTGCCATCCAGGCCAGCGCCCATGCCTTTGGCGATATCATCTCCGTGAATATCGCCGGCCTCATTGACGATCTCAAACTGGACGTGCGCCTCGTGGAGACGATGACGCAAGCCTTCATCATGCGTGGACGCGCCATGCCGGCAACAGTCCTTTGGCGCTCCCTTAATGGTGCCGTCAGGGCAAGCCGCACTCTTTGGGAAATCTTCGACAGGGTCGATGTCATCGTCATGCCCATGCTTGCCGCGGCGCCACCGCCGATTGGCTCTTTCCCCACGGATCATTCGGACACGGAATTGCACCTCGAGCGCATGGCCTCCTTTGCGCCTCTTGCCTCGCTCGCCAACATATCCGGCTTTCCGGCAATCACGCTTCCCTTCGGTGAAGATACGCACGGATTGCCGCTGCCGATCCAGATGATGGCGCCCATGAGCGAGGATAAGCTGTTGCTGCGGCTTGCATCTGCGCTCGAGGCCGAGCAACGGTGGCAACACCGCTTCCCGATTGCAGGCTTCGCGACATGACCACAGCCGTTCTCACCATCGAAGGTGTCAGCAAGCGCTTCGGCAGCACCCTCGCCAATGACAATATCTCGCTATCCTTGGCAAAGGGCGAGATCGTTGCTCTGCTCGGAGAAAACGGCGCCGGCAAGACGACGCTGATGAGCATCCTCTTCGGCCATTATGTGCCCGATACCGGCCGCATCCTGATCGATAATGTGGAGTTGCCACAGGGCAAGCCGCGCGCCGCAATTCGGGCTGGCGTCGGTATGGTGCATCAGCATTTCTCGCTGGCGCCGAACCTGACAGTGCTCGAAAACATCATGACGGGGACTGAGAGGTTGTGGTCGCTCACATCTCAAATGACGGCGGCCCGCAATAAGCTTCTGGCGATCTCCGAGCGTTTCGGCCTGAAGGTCGACCCCGATGCCCGCCTCGGCGATCTCTCGGTCGGCGAGCAGCAGCGGGTGGAAATCCTGAAAGCGCTCTACAACGACGCGCGCATCCTGATCCTCGACGAGCCGACCGCCGTTCTCACCCAGATCGAGGCAGAAAAGCTCTTCTCGACGCTGAAACAGATGGCCGCACAAGGTCTATCCTTGATCTTCATCTCCCATAAGCTCGATGAAGTCATGGCCACGGCCGACCGTATCGTCGTCCTGCGCGGCGGCAAGGTTGCAGCCGAAAGACAGGCATCTCAGACCAGCAAGGCCGAGCTTGCGGAACTTATGGTCGGACATCGCGTCACGCGCCCAATCCGCGAAGCGTCAACGCCGGGCGACATCGTGCTCGAAGCTCGCGATATCACCGTCAGGACCGGTGGCGTCGAGCGCTTGAAGAAGATCAGCTTTCATGTCCGCGCCGGTGAAGTTCTGGGCATTATCGGCGTGTCGGGCAACGGCCAGGCGAGCCTGGGGCAAATCCTGTCCGGCACCGCAAGCCGTTCCTCCGGTGAGCTTCTTCTGTTCGGCAAGCCCGTCGGCGATCTTGATGTGGCTGCGGTCATCGATGCAGGCATCGGTCGCATTCCGGAAGACCGAAATCGTGATGGTGCGATCGGCGAAATGGCGATCTGGGAGAATGCCGTGCTCGAGCGCCTGTCTTCCTATTCGAAGCATGGTCTGGTCGACCGCAGTGCCGGCATGGCCTTCGCGCAGGAGATCATCGAAGCATTCGATGTGCGCGGCGGCATTGCGGCAAGCCGCACCCGGCTGCTGTCTGGCGGCAACATGCAGAAGCTGATCCTTGGCCGCAATCTCCATGAACGCCCGCGTATCCTCATCGCCGCCCAGCCGGCGCGCGGACTGGATGAAGGGGCCGTGGCCGCCGTTCACGGACGCATTCTAGAAGCGCGCCGACAGGGCACCGCCGTTCTATTGATCTCGGAGGATTTGGACGAAGTGATCGCCTTGGCCGATCGCATCCAGGCCATCGTCGGCGGTCACCTTTCGGCACCGATCGATGCCGGTGAGGCCGATGCACGCCTGCTGGGATTGATGATGGCTGGTGAGTGGAAGGAAAGAAGCGGGGCCGAACATGCGATTTGAACGGCGCGAACACCGCCCCCTGTCTATGATGATCTTTGCTCCGGTGCTTGCGGTCGTCGCGGCCCTGGCGCTCGCCGGCATCCTGATCGCGATTGCCGGCGCGCCGGTCTTCGAAGCCTATCGGCGGATCCTGCTCGGTGCCTTCGGCTCCAGGCTTTCGGCAACGGAGACGCTGACCCGCGCAACACCGCTGATCCTGACGGGATTGGCCGCCGCGGTCGCCTTTCGTGCCCGCCTCTGGAACATCGGCGCCGAGGGACAATTCTATTTCGGCGCCATTGCCGTTGCGGCCTTCGGGTCGAAGATGCTTGCCGGGCTGCCCGGCCCGATCCTCATTCCGCTGTTGATGATCGTCGGCGCCCTCGCCGGGATGATATTGATCCTCGTGCCGCTATGGCTGCGGCTGCGCTTCTCCGTCGACGAGGTTGTGACGAGCCTTATCCTGAATTTCATCGCCGTTCTCTTCGTTTCCATGCTGATCGATGGCGCGCTGAAGGACCCGACGGCATTCGGCTGGCCGCAATCCCAGGCTCTTGGCGATCACGCCATGCTGCCGAAGCTGATCGCCCGATCGCGCCTTCATATCGGTTTTGCAATTGCGATCGTCATTGCGGCGATCGTCTACTTCGTCCAGTCGCGCACGGTCTTCGGCATGCAGTCGCGAGCAGCCGGCCTCAATCCGTCAGGCGCCGTCTTCGCCGGTGTTCGCCTCGGCTCGACGCTCGTCAAAGTCGCCTGTCTCTCCGGCGGGCTTGCCGGCCTTGCCGGCGCGATCGAAGTGATGGGCGTTAAAGGCTATGTCACGACAGATCTGTCGCCCGGCTTCGGCTATGCCGGCATCGTCGTTGCCATGCTTGCAAACCTCAACCCGCTCGGCGTCGTTCTTGCGGCGATCTTCACCGCAACCATGTTCGTCGGCGCCGACGGTATGAGCCGCAGCCTCGGCATCCCCACGTACATCGCCGACGTCACGGTCGCCCTGTCGCTGTTGACCATGCTGATCGCCTTGTTCTTCACGCAGTACAGGATCCGCCGATGAGCACGCTGGTCGATATCATTGCTTCAGCCGGACTTTGGGCTGCCGTGCTGCGGATTGCGACGCCCTTGATCTTCGGCACGCTTGGCGCGTTGCTTTGCGAACGGGCCGGCGTCCTCAATCTCGGCATTGAGGGCATCATGACGTTCGGTGCAATGATCGGCTGGCTCTCTGTCTATCACGGCGCCGATTTATGGACCGGCCTACTGATCGCGGCAATCACCGGCGGCATTTTCGGACTTCTGCATTCGGCCCTGACGGTGACGCTCGGGCTGTCGCAGCATGTTTCAGGTCTCGGTGTGACGTTGTTTGCATCCAGTTTCAGTTACTACGTCTTCCGGCTGATCGTTCCCGTCGCCGGGACGCCGCCGACCATCACGCCGTTCCAGCCGATCGCCATTCCCGGGCTTTCCACCCTGCCTTTCATCGGCCCTGCTCTCTTCACGCAGACGACGCCGACCTATCTCGCAATCCTGGTCGCGCTGGTCATGGCCTACCTCATCTTCCGCACACCGGTTGGGCTTGCGATCCGCATGACGGGTGAGAACCCGCATGCAGCCGAGGCTCAAGGCCTCAACCCGATGAAGATCCGCTATGGCGCCATCATTGCCGGCAGCGCGCTGATGGGCATGGGCGGCGCTTTCCTGACGCTTTCCGCCTTCAACAGCTTCTTTCCGACGATGGTGCAGGGCCGCGGCTGGATCTGCATCGCGCTTGTCGTCTTTTCGTCCTGGCGGCCGGGCCGGGCGCTGTTCGGCGCCCTGCTCTTCGCCTTCTTCGACGCATTCCAGCTGCGCTTGCAGACGGCGGTGCAGGGTGTGCCCTATCAGATCTTCCTGATGACGCCTTATATTCTATCCATCGTCGCCCTTGCCGTCATGAGCCGGCGTGCCCGCGTGCCGCAGGCGCTGATGCAACCCTATCGCCGTGGCGAAAGATAATCCGAGGAGCCTTCCATGTTCGATCTGATCATTCGCAATGCCAATCTGCCTGATGGCCGCAAGGGCATCGACATTGCGGTCAAGGACGGCAAGATCGCAGCAATCGAGGCCTCGATCGCGGCCGAGGCAAGGGAAGAAATCGATGCAACCAACCGGCTGGTGAGCCCGCCCTTCGTGGATCCGCATTTCCATATGGACGCGACGCTTTCGCTTGGCCTGCCGCGCATGAATATTTCCGGCACGCTTCTGGAAGGCATCGCGCTTTGGGGGGAGCTGCGCCCGATCGTGACGAAGGAGGAGCTTGTCGATCGCGCATTGCGCTACTGCGATCTCGCAGTCACCCAAGGCTTGCTCTTCATCCGCAGCCATGTCGACACTTCCGATCCGAAGCTGGTGACGGCCGAGGCGCTTCTGGAGGTGAAGGACAGGGTCAAGCCCTATATCGACCTGCAGCTCGTCGCCTTCCCGCAGGATGGATACTACCGCGCCAAGGACGGTGTTGCCTCCCTCTCACGCGCACTCGATATGGGCGTCGATATCGTCGGCGGCATTCCGCATTTCGAGCGCACGATGGATGAGGGCAGAGCCTCGGTCGAAGCGCTTTGCAGGATCGCCGCAGATCGCGGTCTTCCCGTCGACATGCATTGCGACGAAACCGACGACCCGATGTCGCGTCACATCGAGACGCTGGCGGCAGAAACCATCCGCTTCGGGCTACAGGGCCGCGTCGCCGGCTCGCACCTGACCTCGATGCATTCGATGGACAATTACTATGTCTCCAAGCTTATCCCATTGATGGCAGAGGCGAAGATCAACGTCATCCCCAACCCGCTCATCAATATCATGCTGCAAGGCCGGCATGACACCTATCCCAAACGGCGCGGCATGACGCGCGTGCGCGAACTGATGGATGCCGGCCTCAATGTTTCCTTCGGCCATGATTGCGTGATGGACCCCTGGTATTCGATGGGCTCGGGCGACATGCTCGAGGTCGGCCATATGGCCATCCACGTCGCACAGATGGCCGGCATCGAAGACAAGAAGAAGATCTTCGACGCGCTCACCGTCAACTCCGCCAAGACGCTCGGCCTTAAAGGCTACGGCCTGGAAAAGGGCTGCAATGCCGATTTCGTCGTGCTGCAGGCCGTCGATACGCCGGAAGCGCTGCGGCTGAAACCCAACCGCCTTGCCGTCATCAAGCGCGGCAAGGTCATCGCCCGCTCCGCGCCGCGCATCGGCGAGCTTTTCCTCGATGGCAGGCCTTCAAAAATCGATGGCGGGCTCGATTACGTGCCTATGCGGAAATAGCTCTGGCTGTTTACAGTCGGAACCATTGCGAACGAACAGGCGGTCGTCATAACGCCCATCGCATCGGCAAATGACGCCTCTCCACACTCATAACATCAGTTATCCACGACTGAATAAAACTGTACTTTACAACTAACATGTCAGTATGATACGCACTCATCCCATAAGATCGGGAGGATCGGATGAGTGAGAATTTTGGCCTGTCGGCCGCCCTGGCAACACCCTTCGATGCGGATGGCGAGATTGCGATCCCGGGAGTGATCGAGCAGGCGAAGCATTGCCTTGCCAATGGCTGCAAGAGCGTCACCCTTTTCGGCACCACGGGCGAAGGCGCGTCGATCGGCATGCAGGAGCGCAAACAGGTTCTGGCCGCTATGCTCGCCGCCGGTATCGCGCCCAAACAGATCGTCATGGGCGTACTGGTCGATGCCGCCGAGGACGCCGCTGCCCAGGCTGGACAGGCGCTGGCGCAAGGTGTCCGCAACATTCTCCTCGCCCCACCCTCCTACTTCAAGAATGTCAGCGACGACGGCCTCTTCAAATGGTTTTCCGCCGTTTTCACCATGCTCGGCACCCATGCGCGCGACGTGATCGTCTATAATATTCCATCGGTGACGATGGTGCCGCTCTCGATCTCGCTGGTCGGCCGCTTGCGCGCCGCATTTCCGGATGTCGTTGTCGGCGTCAAGGACTCCTCCGGCGATTGGCCCTATACCGAGGAGTTGCTGAAGACGCATGGCGATCTCATCATTCTGATCGGCGACGAGCGGCATCTGGCCCGCGGCGTTCGGCTCGGCGGACAGGGAGCAATCTCCGGCATGGCAAATCTCCTTCCTCGCGAAGTTCAGGCCATGGCGGAAAAGGGCATCGACGACGCCAATGTGGAGCGCTTCGTCGGGCAACTGCTGAACTATCCGGTCATCCCCTCGATCAAGGCCATTCTCGCCCGTTTGACTGACAATGGTAGCTGGCTCGCCGTACGTCCGCCGCTCGTGGCATTGAACAGCCAAGATACCGACACGCTCTTTGCTGCTTTCGGCGCACTGTTTCGCGCCAAGGCAGCCTAACCGACCAGCCCGGAGCTGCCGATGGACGGACCAGGCGAACAGACGACGTTGAGAGAGAAAGCCTATGAGAGCTTCACGCGCCATCTCCTGGCGCGCGACGTTCGCCCCGGGCAGTTCATCTCGCAGCGGCGGCTCGTCGAATTGACGGGACTGACGCTCGGCGCGATCCGCGAATTGATCCCGCGCCTGGAGGCCGAAGGGCTGATCAAGACGGTGCCGCAGCGCGGATTGCAGATCGCCCATATCGATCTGGACCTGATCCGCGAGGCCTTCCAACTGCGCCTCTTTCTGGAAAAGGAAGCCGTCGCGTTGTTCACCTATTCGGCATCCGACGAGACGATTGCCAAGCTTTTGAAGGATCATCGCGATATCGCGGATGCCATCCGAGCCGGCGACGGCTCGCAGGAGCTCGAACTTCACGCGCAGTCGGTGGACTGGGGCATGCACGATGCCTTCATCGATGCGCTCGGCAACACGATCATTTCGAATGCCTATCGCGTCAATTCGATCAAGATGCGGCTGATCAGCCAGGACAGGTTCCGCATCAACGGCCATGTCGGGCCGGTCATGGAAGAGCATTTGAAGGTGCTTGAAGCAATCGAGCGACGATCGGCCGATGAGGCCGTTGCCGCTCTCGTATCGCACATTGGCGGAGCACGGGATCGCGCGCTGAAGATGTGAAGAGGTTCGAATAACAAGGCCGCGAATGAGGAGATTTTCGGCCACAGGAGGAGGAACGCAATGTCATCGTCATTTTTCAATCCGACACGTCGCGGCTTCATGGCCGGCACGGCCGCACTAGGCGCAACGAGCCTTCTGGGTGTGCGCACCGCCTCGGCCGCGGTAGACTGGAAGCGCTTTGCCGGCACGACGCTCGAGGTCAATCTGGTCAAGAGCCCGCGCAGCGAGACGATCCTCAAATACTTAAGCGAGTTCGAAGCCCTGACCGGCATCAAGGTCAATGCCGAGGCGACGCCCGAGCAGCAGCAGCGCCAGAAGACCACGATCGAGCTCAGCTCCGGCAAGCCAAGCTTCGACGTCGTCCATCTGAGCTATCACGTCCAGAAACGTCAATTCGAAAAAGGTGGCTGGCTCGCTGATATCAGCGGCTTCATGAAGGATCCGTCGCTCACCGATCCCTCGTTGACGGAGAGCGATTTCGCCGAGGCAGGCCTGAAGTTCGCCAAGGATTCCGCAGGCGTCATGCGCTCGCTGCCCTTCTCGGTGGACTACTGGATCGTCTACTGGAACAAGGCCCTGTTCGAGAAGAAGGGCCTCGCCTATCCGCAAACCTTCGAAGATATGGCAAAAGCCGCCGAGGCGCTGACGGATAAATCGACCAATACCTATGGGTTCGTCGCCCGCGGCCTGAAGAATGCCAACGCGCCGGTGTGGACGACCTTCATGCTCGGCTATGGCACGACGCCGCTTTCGGCTGACGGCAAGCTGCAGACGGAATCGCAGGGGGCAGTAGATGCCGCCAAGCTCTACCAGCGCCTGATGACGAAATCGGCACCTCCCGGTGTTTCCGGCTTCAACTGGGCGGAAGCACAATCGGCCTTCCTGCAGGGCAAGATCGGCATGTGGGTCGATGGCGTCGGCTTTGCGCCGCCGATCGAAAATCCGGAAAAATCCCGCGTCGTCGGCCAGGTCGGCTACGGCGTCATGCCGAAAGGACCGAATGCGCAGGCAGCGGCGACGACCGGCGACGGCCTAGGCGTGACGGCGGCCAGCCAGAAAAAGGAAGCCGCCTATCTCTTCTGCCAATGGGCGATCTCGCACGACATGGGCGCGCGCCTCCTGCAGGCCGGCGCCGGTGTTCCCTTCCGCCAGTCCATCTTGGAGGATCAGAAGGTGCGCGAGGGCGTGAAAATGCCGGGTGCCTGGCTCGATGCCGTCGCCGGCTCCGCCAAGGTCTCTCAGCTCGCTCTGCCCGTCATCATCCCGGTCACCGAGTTCCGCGACATCTATGGTGTCGCGCTGACGAACATGATCGGCGGCGCAGATCCTGCAGCCGAACTGAAGACGGCAACCGCCCAATTCGAGCCGGTTCTGGCACGAAGCGAGGGATAATGGCCTCCGTGAGCATCGAAGATACCGCCGCGAAGGCAACCAAAGGAAGGAGCAAGCCGCAACGGCTTGCTCCCAACTACTGGCCCTTCGTCATCCCCGCGCTGATCGTGATTGCCGCTGTCATCGTATTCCCCTGGGTCTTCACCGTGTGGATGAGCGTGAACAAGTGGACGCTCGGTCAATCGCAGAGTTTCGTCGGCTGGGACAACTATGTCCGTCTTGCGACCGATATGCGTTTCTGGGAATCGCTATGGCACACGGTTCTCTATACCGTGCTCTCCGTCGTCGGCCCCTTGATCTTCGGAACGCTGGCGGCACTGATCTTCGATGCGAACTTTCCGCTGCGCGGGTTCCTGCGCGGCATCTTCGTCATGCCGATGATGGCGACGCCTGTTGCCGTCGCGCTCGTCTGGACGATGATGTTCCATCCGCAACTCGGTGTGCTCAACTACCTGCTATCGTTTGTGGACATCGGACCGCAGGAGTGGATCTACAATCAGGCGAGCGTCATCCCCTCCCTCGTGCTGGTCGAGGTGTGGCAATGGACGCCGCTGGTCATGCTGATCGTGCTCGGCGGCCTCGCCTCCGTGCCGCGCGAACCTTATGAGAGCGCCGAAATCGACGGCGCCAACGCCTGGCAGAAGTTCCGCTACCTGACGCTGCCGATGATCTCGCCTTTCCTGATGATCGCCGTCATTATCCGTGGCATCGATGCGATCAAGAGCTTCGACATCATCTATGCGATGACGCAAGGCGGCCCGGGAACGGCGTCCGAGACCATCAACATCTATCTCTACAACACCGCCTTTTCCTATTACGACATCGGCTACGGCTCGGCCATGGCGGTGGTGTTCTTCATCATCATCGTCGCGCTTTCCTTCATCCTCCTGATGATGCGGCAGCGGACGAGATGGACCGACGCGGAGGGACATTGAGATGAAACGCTCGACACTCAACCGTATCGGCCTGTTCTTCGTGGCCCTGGTCATCGTCTCGCCCGTTATTCTGTTCTTCCTCTGGATGATCTCGCTGTCGCTGAAATACGAGATCGATAACGGCGCCTACCCGCCGATCCTCATTCCGGATCGCATAGCCTGGGCGAACTACCTCAATGTCTTCCAGGAAAACAATTTCTTCCTCTATTTCTGGAACTCCATTCTCGTGACCGGGGCAGCGACCCTGCTCGCCCTCGTTATCGGTGTGCCGGCAGGCTATGGCATCGCGCGGCTGAAGGCAGAGAAGTCAGCCATCGTCATCATGATCGCTCGCATGACGCCGGGCCTTTCCTTCCTCATCCCGCTATTTCTGCTGTTCCAATGGCTCAATCTGCTCGGAACGCTCTGGCCGCAGATCATCATTCATCTCGTCGTCACCGTGCCGATCGTCGTCTGGATCATGATCGGTTATTTCGAGACGACGCCGATGGAACTGGAGGAGGCGGCAAGCATAGATGGCGCAACGCCATGGCAGGTTTTCCGCCTTGTCGCCCTACCGATCGCCCGGCCCGGCATCGTCGTCGCCTTCATTCTCTCGGTGATCTTCTCGTGGAACAATTTCGTCTTCGGCATCGTGCTTGCGAGCCGCGAAACCCGCACGCTGCCAGTGGCCGTCTATAACATGCTCTCCTTCGAGCAGGTGAGCTGGGGACCGCTTGCAGCGGCTGCCTTGATCGTGACGCTGCCGGTGCTCGTGCTGACGATGTTCGCGCAACGGCAGATCATCGCCGGTCTGACGGCCGGCGCCGTCAAGTGACGCAGCCTTTATCTTTTGGATAGGATCACATTCATGGCACCCGTCAATATACAGAGCATCCAGAAGCGCTACGGCCAGGTGAAGGTCATTCATGACATCAGCGTCGATATCGCCGATGGCGAATTCGTCGTCCTTGTCGGCCCTTCGGGCTGCGGCAAGTCCACGCTGCTGCGCATGATCGCCGGGCTCGAAGAGGTGAGCGACGGCGAGATCCACATCGGCCGGCGCGAAGTCAGCCATTTGCCGGCGCGCGACCGCGACATCGCCATGGTCTTCCAGAACTACGCGCTCTATCCGCATATGACGGTCGCTGAAAACATGGGCTTTGCGCTGAAACTGAAAAAGGCAAACGCTTCGGAAATCGCAGCCAAGGTACAGAAGGCGGCATCCATCCTCGGCCTGGAAAATCTGCTGGATCGCCTGCCTCGTCAGCTTTCCGGCGGCCAGCGCCAGCGCGTCGCCATGGGCCGCGCACTGGTGCGCGATCCTCAGGTCTTCCTGTTCGACGAGCCGCTCTCCAATCTCGATGCAAAGCTGCGCGTGCAGATGCGCGGCGAAATCAAGTCCATGCATCAGCGCATCGGCACGACGACGATCTACGTGACGCATGACCAGGTCGAGGCGATGACCATGGCCGACAAGATCGTCGTGCTGCATGGTGGCTTTATCGAACAGGTCGGCGCGCCGCTCGATCTTTACGACCGGCCAGCCAATCTCTTTGTCGCCGGGTTCATCGGCTCGCCCTCGATGAATTTCATCGACGGCAGGATCGAGGAAGGCGTCTTCCGCAGCGACAAGGGCCTCATCCTACCCTTGCCGAAAAACTTTGCCATCGCAGAGCACGGTGGACGTCCGCTTGTCTATGGCATCCGGCCCGAACATATCCGCGCAGCGGCAAGTGGCCTGCCGGCCCGGGTCGGCATTGTCGAAGGCACGGGATCTGAGATCTACGCCAAGCTCGATTGCGGCGGCGAGGAAATCTCCTGCCTGTTCCGCGAACGTCTGAACATTCGCTTCGGCGACAAGATCGAAATCGGCATCGATCCGGCCAGCATCCATCTTTTCGACAAGGCGAGCGGAAAGCGCCTTTGACCGTTCCATCCGTCTTCGATCCGCCCTTCGGCACGCCCAGGCATATTCTTTGCGTCGGCGCTGCCGTTCTGGATACGCTCTTCCGCGTCCGCACCCTTCCGCAGGGTCAGGGAAAGGTTCTGCCCTATGACATGCTGCAGATCGCGGAAGGCATGGCCTCCAGCGCGGCCTATGCCGTTACGCGCCTCGGTGGCGAGGCGAGCCTATGGGGTGCCGTTGGCGGCGACGATACCGGCGAGCGCATTATCCGCGATCTCGGTGCTTCCGGCATCGATGTGGACGGCATGCTGCGCGTGGATGGCGCACGCTCTGCCGTCTCGACCATTCTTGTGGACGATGACGGCGAAAGGCTGATCGTTCCCTTCTACGATCCGAAGCTGCATCATACGGTGAAGAAATTCACCGCGGAGGATATCGCCGTATTCGATGCCGTTCTCGTCGATGTTCGCTGGCCGGCGCTGGCGCTGCAGGTTCTCAAAACTATCAGAGCGATGGGCAAGCCTGCCATTCTCGACGGCGATGTGGCGCCAGATGGCGTCATCGAACAACTGGCATCGGAAGCAACCCATATCGTTTTCTCCGAACCGGCCGCGCAGCGTCTGACGGGAACAAGCGATGTGTCCGCGATGACGCAGCTTCTGAAACAGCGCTTTGATCATGCTTTCGTCTGCGTGACAGCAGGAGCGGACGGCAGCTACTGGTTCGACGAGCAAAACAACGCCATCGCGCATTGCCCGACCATTTCCGTCAAGGCTGTAGATACGCTCGCCGCCGGCGACATCTTCCACGGCGCCTTCGCTCTCGCAATGGCAGAAGGCATGCCGCCGGCAGACGCAATCCGCTTTTCCTCTATCGCCGCCGCCATCAAATGCGAGTCCTTTGGGGGACGATCCGGGGCACCGACGCGGGCCGAGGTGATCCGCCGATCCCATTTGGGTTGAAAGCTCGGACGAGCTGGATTCCTATCAGTACATGCAGCGAGTTTATGGTTGCCGGCCGAGACTTATCGTTGAGCGGCTCACCACGTCTTTTCGGCTCCAAACCACAGTCCTCCCCACGGCAGCGATTGCTTACCATTTTGGAGGTGACAAGACTGCACGCGCCGGTTATACCAATCGCGCGACTCAAGCAGGAGGATCGCCAGATGAGAAATTTCAGCACAAATTGACGCTGAACGGCAACGCCGAATGTGGCTGCTGACCGGCCCATTCTCATCTATCGACATCCTCTTCGATGCCCATGGAGGGCATTCATGCTACGTCGCTTCTTTTCCTATTACGCCCGCTATAAGACGTTGTTCTTCCTCGATTTCGGCTGTGCCGTGCTTGCCGGCCTTCTCGAGCTTGGCTTTCCGCTGGCAGTCAAGATCTTCGTCGACCAGCTGCTGCCCGGCCGGGACTGGGGTCTGATCTTTGCAACGGCTGCTCTCCTGCTCGTCGTCTATGCCGTGGCGACGGGCCTGTCAGCGATCGTCAACTATTGGGGCCACGCGCTTGGAATCTCGATCGAGTCCGACATGCGCCGCCAGGCCTTCGATCATATCCAGAAGCTCTCCTTCCGGTATTTCGACAATAACCGCACCGGTCATCTGATTACCCACGTCACCAAGGATCTCGAGGAAGTGGGCGAGATCGCCCACCATGGCCCTGAGGACCTGTTCATCGCGATCATGACCTTCATCGGCGCTTTCCTGCTGATGTTCAGCGTTCATTGGAAGCTGGCGCTACTGACGACGACCATCGTGCCGTTCATGACCTGGCTCGTCAGCCGCTACGGCTCGAAGATGACGCTGAACTCACGCAGCTTGTTCGGTAAGGTCGGCAACTTCAACACGCGCATGCAAGAAACGGTCGGCGGCATCCGTGTGGTCAAGGCTTTCGCCAACGAGACATACGAAAGCCAGCTGTTTGCCAGCGACAACGAGGACTACAAGGCGACCAAGCTCGATGGCTATGCCTATATGACGGCAAGCATCGCGCTCAGCTATTTCAGCACGCGTCTGGTACAGCTGATCGTGATGATGGCGGGAACGTGGTTCGTCATATCGGGCGAGTTGAGCTATGGCGGCTTCATCAGCTTCCTGCTGCTCATCAATGTCTTCTTCCGCCCGATCGACAAGATCACCTCTGTCATCGAGACCTATCCGAAGGGCATTGCCGGCTTCAAACGCTTCCTGTCGCTGATCGATATGGAACCCGATCTTGCCGACCGGCCGAATGCGATCGCGGTCGATCATCTGAAAGGTAATATCGCCTACAACCATGTCGGTTTCGGCTATTCCGACCAAGTTGCGATCTTTAGCGATCTTTCTCTCACGATCGCGCCCGGCGAGACCGTCGCTTTCGTCGGCGCTTCAGGTACCGGCAAGACGACGATCTGCTCGCTGCTACCCCGCTTCTATGACGTAACCGCCGGCAGCATCACGATCGACGGCATCGATATCCGCGACATGACCCAAGCGTCGCTGCGCAGTCAGATCGGTATCGTGCAACAGGACGTCTTCCTGTTCGGTTCGACCATCCGCGAGAACATCGGCTATGGAAAGCTCGGCGCGACGGACGACGACATCATGAAAGCGCTGCAGCGCGCTTCGCTCGACGAATTCGTCCGCTCCCTGCCCGCCGGCCTCGATACGCCAACGGGCGAGCGCGGCGTCAAGCTGTCGGGCGGGCAGAAGCAGCGCCTAGCGATCGCCCGCATCTTCCTGAAAGATCCGCCGATCCTCATTCTCGATGAGGCCACGTCCGCGCTCGATACCGCGACCGAATACGCAATCCAGCAGGCTCTATTGGAGCTTGCGAAAGGGCGCACAACCCTGGTCGTCGCTCATAGGCTATCGACGATCCGCAATGCGGACCGTATCATCGTCATGGGCAATAATGGCATTGTCGAACAGGGCTCGCATGACGAGCTGCTTGCCCGTCGCGGCCCTTATGCGCGGCTGCATAATGCACAGTTCGGGCTTTATGCCTGATTTGGCTGCAAGATCAGAGAAAAGAGGAGCTAGGCTCGGCATCCCGGCCTTCTTTCGAGCGGTGACAATCAATGCAGTCACTGAAAATCAAACACACTGAGACCGGCCGCCACTTCATCGAGGCCAAGGGGACGCGTGACCGGCGGTTCTGCTCTCGCCAGGCAGCCCTGACGCTCGCATAGGCGACAAGCAGGACCGATCATGACGTGATTGGTGCCGAGCGCCTTGCCATAGACCACCTCGTCGCGATGGGCGATATCGCAACCGATGAGAAGTGCCGTGCGGCGCACTCTTTCTCCGAAGTCGGCCCGCGGTCCCTCGATCGTTCTCGATACGGTCAGAAAACCAGCACCGTCAGGCATCTGGGTAGCGTCCACCAATATCTGTCCGGGCTGAGCGAAGGCGGCGTGGATATTGAGCTTCGGACAGGCGCCGCCGAAGCGCGCCTGCGGAAAGCCTTGTGCCCCCGCCTTGCGCAGGCGATGGCCGGCATTGTCGATCTCCATCAGGAAAAACGGGATGCCGGATGCACCCGGACGCTGCAGGCTGCTCAGCCGCGTGGCGGCTTGCTCATAGGAGACGCCGAAGCGAGCGCCAAGACCTTCGATATCATAATGCAGTCGCTGCGCTGCCGAGAGATAGGCGCCATAGGGCATCAGAAGCGCATGGGACGCGTAGCGCGCTAGCTCGAAACGAGCGATGCGGTTGGCTTCTGGTGTCGAAAGCGTGAGGGAGCTCAGCTCGGCGGCGATTTCCTCGCGCAGGGCCAAAAGAGAGACTTCTGTCGCAATCTCACGGATCTGATCGAAGGGCGACAGACGCTCCGACAGGAAAAGCCGCATCGAATGCCGGTCATAGCGCCGACGCAAGCCAGGCATGGCGTGCACCGGCAACAGGCGTACCGCGATGCCATGCTCAGCTTTCAGCCGTGCCTTCAACGCGCCCGCCAGGTCGTCCCCGGGCGACAGGCGTTCATGGAAGGTCTCCGCAGCATCTTCGATGCGGGCAAAGAAATTCGGACGCGACTGCAGGCGATCGTGAACCTCGTCGAGCGGCAGGCGCGGTCCGGCGACCTCGGCAACCCTCCCCTCGCGGCCTAGAAGCTCGGCGAGATCGGACAGTCTTGCGGCCTGCTCGCGATAGGCGCGATAAAGCCGGATCATGCCATTTGCCGCATTCGGCGCTGCTTCGGCGAGCTCGATCAGTTCCTGATCGCCGGGGATCTCGCCTGCCAGCAACGGATCGGCAAAGATTTCACGCAATTGCCCTGCGCTGCCGCCCTGCTCGCCCTGCAATTCGTCGAGATCAACCTTGTAGACCGCCGACAGCTTCAACAACAGCTGCACGGTTAGTGGCCGCTGATTGCGCTCGATGAGATTGAGATAGGACGGCGAGATATCAAGCGCCTGCGCCATCGTCGTCTGCGTCAAACCGAGGCCCATGCGGATGCGTCGAACCTTCGGTCCGGCAAAGATTTTGCGCTCAACCATGAGTCATACCTTTTACAATTCTCGAGTCGGCAATATTTTACAAGATTTACAACTTTACTGAAGCCCAATGTCAACAATAACACATCATAACCCTTTTATCTAACGGCGCTTTCTAGTTTTCCTCGCTCTTGCAGCATCGATGTTGTAAAAATAGTCGTGCAATCGAGATCGATCGGAGGATCGAGAGGAAGTATCGGGAGAATCGCATGACAGATTTTTACAAACTGGTTCCCAACGCACCCGCCGGCCGTTTCGACGGTATCGAGCGCCCCTATCAGGCCGCGGATGTGAAGCGGTTGCGCGGCTCGATTACCATCCGGCATTCATTGGCCGAGATGGGCGCGAACCGCCTCTGGCAGCTCATTCACGAGGAGGATTTCGTCAATGCGCTCGGCGCGCTCTCGGGCAACCAGGCCATGCAGATGGTTCGCGCCGGTCTGAAGGCGATCTATCTCTCGGGATGGCAGGTTGCCGCCGACGCCAATACGGCCTCGGCCATGTACCCCGACCAATCGCTCTATCCTGCCAATGCAGGACCGGAGCTGGCCAAGCGCATCAATCGCACGCTGCAACGCGCCGACCAGATCGAGACTGCCGAAGGCAAAGGGCTTTCCGTCGACACCTGGTTCGCACCGATTGTCGCCGATGCTGAGGCAGGCTTCGGAGGTCCGCTGAACGCCTTCGAGATCATGAAGGCCTATATCGAGGCGGGTGCCGCGGGCGTCCATTTCGAGGACCAACTGGCATCGGAGAAGAAATGCGGTCACCTTGGCGGCAAGGTCCTCATTCCGACGGCGGCGCATATCCGCAATCTCAACGCGGCACGGCTTGCTGCCGACGTCATGGGTGTGCCGACCCTCGTGGTTGCGCGTACCGACGCCGAGGCCGCCAAACTTCTGACCTCGGACATCGATGAACGCGACCAGCCCTTCGTCGATTGCGACGCCGGCCGGACGGTCGAAGGCTTCTATCAGGTCAGGAACGGCATCGAGCCCTGCATCGCCCGTGCCGTCGCCTATGCGCCGCATTGCGACCTCATCTGGTGCGAGACATCGAAGCCGGATCTGGAGCAGGCGCGTAAATTTGCCGAGGGCGTGCATCGGGTCCATCCCGGCAAGCTGCTGGCTTACAATTGCTCGCCGTCCTTCAACTGGAAAAAGAACCTAGATGACGCGACGATCGCGAAGTTCCAGCGCGAGCTGGGTGCGATGGGCTACAAGTTCCAGTTCATAACGCTTGCCGGCTTCCACCAGCTGAATTTCGGCATGTTCGAGCTCGCCCGCGGTTACAAGGCTCGCCAGATGGCGGCTTACTCCGAGCTGCAGCAAGTCGAATTCGCAGCCGAGGCCAATGGCTACACCGCCACCAAGCATCAGCGCGAAGTGGGCACCGGCTATTTCGATGCGGTCTCGCTGGCGATCACCGGCGGCCAGTCATCGACAACGGCCATGCACGGATCGACCGAGCACGCCCAATTCAAACCGGCAGCAGAGTGATATCAGGATCTTAGGAGGAGAATGACATGGCATCGATAGCACGCGTTCGCGAGAGAGCCGAGGAGCAATCTCTCACCATGAATGCCGATCAGCAGGCGGTCATCCGCATGCTGGCCAATGAGCTGCATCGCCTCAACCAGACCGTCATGAATGCGGTCGAGGCTGGCGTTTCGGTCGAACTGGTTCGCTCGGCCCGCCACCACGGCGGCAACGGCAACTGGGGCGATCTCCTGATCCCTGTCGTCGTCGCCAAGGCAACGCAAACGGCATAACGGAGACAGATTCAGCGAATAATCGGGCCGCGCCGTCAATCGAGGGGGCGGCCCGTTTTCGTGACTGCAATCAGGGCGTCGCGTCGCTGACGAAATCTGCAAACGCGCGTTCGATCGCCTCCTCACTCGCGCCGGACGCGACGAGGGCTGCCAGCAAAATTCTCGCCTGCCCCGGGCGTAGCGTCGAGGAATGGATTGCACCGGCCGCAGCAAGATCATGTCCGCCACCGCCACCGCCATAGCTGGAAACGAGCAATCCATCCGGTACGCGGCTGGAAACCACGACGGGTACACCGACATCGGCACACCGCCTGACGGCTTCGACCAGACGCGAATTGGCATTGCCGGAACCGAGGGCAGCCAGAACGATGCCATGGGCGTCGGCCCTGAGGCTCGCATCCACATGTACGGAGTCACAGCCAGGGTAGATTGCAACGACATCAATCCGCACGTTATCAAGTGCCGCCGCAAGGCGCGGGCTTGGCGGATTTTCAAGCGGCCTCGCTTGCCGGAAAGCGTCGGCAACATCAGAAGAGTGCTTATAAAGTCCCCAGGCAGGCAGCAGACGGCCGCCAAAACAGACGAGCACGCCGCGGCCCGCATTGGTCGGATCGATGGCGGCGGCAACGGCAGCGGCAAGATTGCCAGGCCCGTCGGCCTTGGGATGATCAGCGGTAAATTGCGCGCCGGTAAACACAACGGGCTTATTCAGGCCATGCTGCAGATGGACGAGCAGCGCCGTCTCTTCCATAGCGTCCGTGCCGTGCAGGATGACGATGCCGTTGATGACATCATCCGCAAGCAACTCGCCAACCTTGTCGCTGATCTCCTGCATGTGGGCAAGCGTCAGGCTCGCCGAATCCTTTGCCATCAGCTCGATGGGTTTGAGATCGACAGGCATCTCCGGGAGCAGTGCCAGCAGGCTCTCCCCCGTCAGTGAAGGGATGCTGGCGCCGCTCTCGGTGCGTTCGCTTGCAATGGTGCCGCCGGTGGCAATGACTGCCACCAGCGGGTTGGCTTGCCCTGCCGTCACGACTGACCCCGCTCGGCCGCCAGCGAATAGATGCGGTCACGCAGCAGATACCAGCCGATGACCAGAGCCGGTGCGATCAGGATGAGGGAGGCAATCGTCCACGTGCCGACGGGATAGTCGAGCGCCATCAGCACCAGCACCGCGAAGAGGAAAACGAGCGTCAGGATACCGGTGTAGGGCGCGCCGAACATGCGGAAATCCGGGCGGGCCATCTCGCCGCGCTGCGACAACTTCCAGAGCTTCAGCTGGCACAATACGATCACGCCCCAGGCGGAGATGATACCGAGCGCCGAGATATTGAGGGCAATCTCAAAAGCGGCCGACGGCACGACCGCGTTCAACGCCACACCGATGACGGTCACGACAGCCGTCACGGCGATACCGACATAGGGCACGCCGGCCTTGTTCATCTTGGCGAGCGCTGCCGGTGCCGAGCCCGAAACCGCCATCGAATGCAAGATACGACCCGTCGAATAAAGGCCGGCATTGAGCGAGGACAGAACGGCCGTCAGCACGACGAGGTTCATGATGATATCGGCACCTTGGATACCGATCGTCCCGAAGAAGGTGACGAACGGGCTCTCACCGGCCTTGTAGGCCGTATAGGGCAGAAGCAGCGACAGTAGCAGCACCGAGCCGACATAGAAGATCAGCAGACGGGCGACTACTGTGCGGATCGCACCCGGCATCACCTTGCGCGGATCTTCGGTTTCGCCGGCGGTCGTGCCGATCAGCTCGATCGATGCATAGGCAAAGACCACGCCTTGTATGATGACGAAGGCCGGCAAGATGCCATTGGGGAAGAAACCGCCGCTATCGCTGATAATGCTGAAACCAGCGGAATGACCGGCAATCGGCGTACCTGACACGACGAAATAGATACCGATGGCGAGGAAGCTGACCAACGCCAGGACCTTGATCAGGCTGAACCAGAATTCGAGCTCGCCGAAGACCTTCACCGACAGAAGGTTCATGGCGAGCACCACCATCAGCGCGATCAGCGCGAAGACCCACTGGTCGATGCCGGCAAGCCAGGGAACGTAGTGCTTGAAGAAGTTCATATAGAGGGCAACAGCCGTCACATCTGCAACCGATGTCATGGCCCAGTTCAGCCAGTACATCCAGCCGACAGCAAAGGCCATCTTCTCGCCGTAGAACTCGCGGGCGTAAGAAACGAAGGAGCCGGAACTCGGGCGGTGCATGATGAGCTCGCCAAGCGCGCGCAGCACCAAAAAGGCAAAGAAACCGCAGAGCGCATAGACGAAGATGAGAGCCGGGCCTGCCGCGGCAAGGCGTCCGCCTGCGCCAAGGAAGAGACCTGTGCCGATCGCGCCGCCAATGGCGATCATCTGGATCTGCCGCGGCTTCAAAGCCTTGTGATAGCCAAGGTCCTCATTGACCGGCGGCCGGCGATCTGCCGGAATATTCTGAATAGGTTCGACTGACATTGCTCCTCCCTCGAGCCGTTTGTCCATGAGCGGATCCGGGGTGCTGATGTTGCACCCGACCGGATGCCGTTGCCTTAATCTGGCCGTCGATCGAGCTTAACGATCGCCGGTCATGCTGTAATGCTGTATGACAGATTTCCTCTTAGACACAGAAATAACGACGGGTCAAGCCAAACGACACTTATTGACGGGGCGTGAGCGAAGGGATAACAGATTTCTAAATCTGTCATACAGCTTGACAGATTTAGCTTGATTTCCATGTAGGAGGATAATGTGGTCAAGACGCGAAGCGAGTATGACCTGCTGGGCGAGAAGGATATTCCCGCCGAGGTTTATTGGGGGGTGCACACGGCAAGAGCCGTGGAGAATTTCCAGGTCACGGGAACACCGATCGGCCGCTATGCGCATCTCATCCGAGGCTTGGCCTTCGTCAAGGAAGCAGCCGCTCTTGCCAATCACGAGCTGGGTTTGCTGAGCGAAGACAAACTCGATGCAATCGTGCGCGCCTGCCACGAAATCCGCGCCGGCGAGCTTCACGACCAGTTCGTCGTCGACGTTATTCAAGGCGGCGCCGGCACCTCCACCAATATGAATGCCAATGAGGTCATCGCCAACCGCGCGCTCGAATTGCTCGGCCATGCCAAAGGCGACTATGCTCACCTTCATCCGAACGATCACGTCAATCTCAGCCAATCCACCAACGACGCCTACCCGACAGCCGTCAATGTCGCGCTCATCGAAGCGATCGACAATCTCGCGGCGGCAATGGAAACGCTGCAGGAAGCCTTCGAGCGCAAGGCCAAGGGATTCGACGGCATTCTAAAGATCGGCCGCACGCAGCTGCAGGACGCCGTGCCGATGACGCTTGGTCAGGAATTCAGAACCTTTGCCGTCATGCTCGGGGAAGATCGATCCCGCCTGATCGAATCGGCCGCCCTTCTGCATGAGGTCAACCTCGGCGCTACTGCCATCGGCACCGGCCTCAATGCGCCTGTCGGCTATGCCGCCCTTGCCTGCACCCATCTTGCCCGGCTGACGGGCCGCCCGCTGGTCACCGCAAGCGACCTCATCGAAGCAACGCAGGACCCTGGCGCCTTCGTCCATCTTTCCGGCGTACTGAAGCGCGTCGCGGTCAAGCTGTCGAAGACCTGCAACGATCTGCGCCTGCTCTCTTCCGGTCCTCGCGCCGGCATCGGCGAGATCACGCTGCCGGCGATGCAGGCGGGCTCGAGCATCATGCCCGGCAAAGTCAATCCCGTGATCCCGGAAATGGTCAATCAGGTGGCCTTCTCGGTCATCGGCAACGACATCACCGTGACGATGGCGGCGGAAGCGGGACAGCTGCAGCTCAATGCCTTCGAACCGATCATCGTGCGCTCACTGTCGGAAAGCATCATGCATCTGACCGCCGCCTGCCATATCCTCGCCGAGCGCTGCGTTGACGGCATCACGGCCAATCCGGCTCTCATGGCGCAGCGCCTGCAGGAGTCAATCGGCCTTGCGACGGCACTCAATCCGCTGATCGGCTATCAGGCGGCAACCAAGGTTGCTCGGGAGGCGCTGGCAACCGGACGCACAGTGCCGGAAATCGTGCTGGACCATGGATACCTGACCGCAGAGGAGCTCTTCGAGGCACTACGGCCGGAGCGCCTCGCCAACTTGCCCGCTGTTCTCAACGATGCGGCTGATCCTCGCCGATGATCGTGGTCACCACGCGTTTGACCTGACCGAGATGGGCCTCCATGGCCGCGATGGCCCCCTCCTCCGATGCCGCCGCAATCGCCTCGACGATGCGGCGGTGCTCGACATTCGAGGCCACGCGGCGCTGCGCCATCATGTTGACCAGCTCCGATTGGCGCATCAGTGCATCGCGGGCGTCGGAAACGATCTTGGCAAAGACGGCGTTTCCGGAAGATTCGGCAATCATCGAATGGAATTCCGAGTCCAGAGTTACCCACTTCAAAGGGTCTTCTTCCCGGTCCATCTCATCGCAAAGTTCAAGCAATCGCGCCAATTGCTGCTCTGTGCGCCGCAGCGCCGCCCAGCCGGCGGCAGGAACTTCGATGAAGGGACGCGCTTCGATCAAGTCGCGCGCGGAATAGCCGCCATAGCGGAGCTCCGGACCTGGCGTCGCGGTGACGACATAGGTGCCGCTGCCGGTACGTGTCTGGGTTAGGCCGAGCGTTTGAAGCGACCGGAGTGCTTCGCGGATGATCGGGCGGCTGACACCATAACGCGTGGCAAGCTGCGACTCGGCGGGCAGCCGCATCCCTACCGCCAACCGTCCCGATGTTATCGCCGAACGAATATCATCAAACACTGCTTCGGCAGCGTTTTTCCGACTGATCGGACTTGTATAAGATAACCAATCAGCCACCTCACTCATGACAGTCAAACTTCACAAACATTCCGCGCTTGTCAAGGATCGGCTCACGAAATGGCGCTTGCTCGCCGGGCAGCAACACAATTCGAAAAGCCGACTTTATGTTGATAACGCCATCGGCAACAACTTGCACTTGATACCGCTTTCGCCGGCGATATAAAGAAATCCCTATTCCTTTATGTGGAACGTCATCGTGCCCTTACCCCTCTTCGCTTTGTTTCTGGCCGCCTTTGCTTTCGGCACGACCGAGTTCGTCATCGCGGGTATTCTTCCGGACGTGGCGCAGGGTCTCGATGTCTCGATCCCTTTTGCCGGCTATCTGGTATCGGGTTACGCACTGGGAATCGCACTCGGCGGACCACTCCTAACGATGGCGACACGACAGGTTTCGCGCCGGACCATTCTGGTCGCTCTGATGATCGCCTTTTGCCTGGGTCAGATCGCCTGCGCGCTTGCGCCCGATTTCGCCGCCATGCTCCTCTTCCGCGTCGCGACCGCAATTGCCCACGGCGCTTATTTCGGGATTGCCATGGTGGTCGCGGTCGGCCTCGTCCCACCGGAATTTCGAGGACGTGCGGTTTCCGTGATCCTGGCAGGACTGACGGTCTCCAATATTGTCGGCGTTCCTCTGGGCGCGGCGATCGGTGGACTTTGGGGATGGCGAACCACGTTTTGGGCGATGACCTTGGTTGGCGTCCTCGCATTGGTCGCAATATGGGTCTTGATCCCACAGACGAAGGCAGAAACTCAGCAATCCGGCCATTTGAGCGGAGAGGTGCGTGTTCTCGGCCGCCAGCAGGTCTGGACATCTCTCATCATGATGCTCGCATTGATGATCGGCCAGATGGTGCCGTTCACCTACATAACGCCGCTGCTGCGTGAAGTGACCGGCCTTGATGCCATGCTTATTCCCTGGGTTCTCCTGCTCAATGGCGTCGGGGCGACATTGGGAGTTGTGATCGGTGGCAGACTTTCGGATTGGAAGCTGATGCCCTCGCTTATCGCGATGCTCGCCATTCAATCCGCGATACTCGTCGTCCTTTATCTGGTCAGCCCCTACCCCTTGCCGATGAGTGTGGCGATCTTCGTTTGGGGCGCGCTTAATTTTGCCATCGGCACCCCTATCCAGGCTCGCATCCTGATGTGGACCGCCGATGCACCAGGCCTTGCTTCCTCGCTCATTCCGTCCGGGTTCAATATCGGGATCGCGATCGCAGCAAGCGTCGGTGCTGTACTGCTCGAGAGCGGATATGGCTATCGCAGTTTGCCGGTGCTCGGCGCGATCACCCTTGCCTTGGCCTGCGTGGTTGCCATCCTCTCGGCTACGAGCGAAAGGCGAAGCGGCGCCGTTCCTCCAAATGCCGCTCTCACGTAATTTCTATTGGAAGGCCGCGGTCCTTAACAACGACCGCCGGCATACAAGTCAGGCGATCAGCCCTTTCATGGGCAGGACGTGATCGGAGCCCGGGAAAACATCGCGCGTCAATAGCGCCGGTGACGCGCCAAGCAGATCGACCGCGATACCCTTGACGACAGCGCGCAGATCCGTCGTGGCGGCAAGATCGCGGCCATCACGCAATTGCGCCGGCTTGAGACCGGGCCAATCGGCGATGACCCGACCACCCCTGATCGCGCCGCCGGCGAGGAAGGCGGCCGTTCCAGTGCCGTGGTCGGTGCCCTGTGTACCGTTGACCTGCGCCGTTCGCCCGAATTCGGTTGCGACAAGAATGGCCGTATCCTTCCAGGCCGGACCAAGCTCCTGCTGGAAAGCGGCAAAGGAATTGTCGAGCCCGACGAGCAATTTGTTCAGCCGATCGACCTCTCCGGCATGGGTATCCCATCCTTCGAAGGCCAGTGCTGCGACGCGAGGGCCATCGTCTTGGGCCAACAGGCGCGCGGCCCCTCTCGCCATCTGTGCCATGCCAGTGGGATCGCCGGGCCCTCCCTTCGCCTTGACATCGAGGCCGGCGGCGATCTTGCCGGTCGAAATGCCCTCAGTGAGGATTTTCGCAAAGAGCGGGTCGGTGTGGTTGTAGAGATCCATCAGCCGCGGCGGTAGATCATCGCTCACCGGCTGGAGGGTCGACGGCGACCAGCCGAGTACCGGCGCCCTGCCGCGAATGACGAGCGGTGCATTGGCACCAACCGAGAGACCTCGGATCTCCGAAGCTCCCGGTGAAACCTTGTCGCCCTTCGGAAGGCCCTCCAGCATCCGGTTCAGCCATCCGGATTCGACGCGGCCGGGCATTTCGTAACCGGACTCCAGCACGTCCTGACCGTCGAAATGGGACCGATCGCGATAGGGCGTCGCACTGGCATGCACGACGGCCGCCTGCCCCGCGCGATAGAGCCTGTTGAAATTCGGCATCGACGGGTGCAAGGCAAAGAAGCTATCCAGCGGCAACGCCGCGTCTGGGCCGCTCGTCGTCAGGGCGATCGCTTGCCGCAATGCCGCGTAGTCCGGATCGCCGACGGGCGGGACAGCTGTCAGACCATCGAGCGCGCCGCGCAGGATAATGGTGATGAAACGCGGGTCGCGTCCGCCGGCGGCATGGGCGAAGCGCGGGATGAAAGCCCAGGCAAACAAGGCGCCGGAAGCGCCAAGCACGGCACGACGGGTGGGGGTCATGAGTTCGCAGGTCATGGTCAGCGCCTTTGAAATTCGGGAGAAAGATAAGCGATCGTCAGGCCCTGCTTGCGGGTTTCCGCACGCGATACCGCCTGCAGCGTTTCGCTCGAAAGAAGCGGTCCCAGGCTGTCGGATACGAAACTCCGGGGATCGATCTGGGGTGGCACCGCATTCGCGATCATGTTGGCAACATCCATGCGCATGCTCAGGCTCTCGCTGGAAGCCCAGACATCGGCGGTGTCGGCAAAGCCGTTAGGGCCGGCTGGCGCCCAGAAAGGCTGGCCCATGGCGGTCAACGCGCCGAGGATGACATTCGGCTTCGGTGTCTCGCCGCTTGCCCGCAAAAGTGCGGTCATGAATTCGAGCGGAGAGCGAACCTTCGACAGTGTCGGGTTCCATGCATCCTCGGAGCCGACGAGCGCCCGATAGACGGCGGAAAGATCACCATCCGTCTTGCTGAAGGTCGCCGTAACAGTCTGGACAAGTCCTGGCGGCGGGGTATCGGCGACGAAATGGCGAACGAGCTTGGTGGCGATATGCTGTGCCGTTGCCGGGTGGCGGGAAAGATCGCGCAGCGCCTCCCGCCCCTGCCCCACGCCGTTGTCCGCATAGGTGAGACCGAGCAGCGTCTGATCGCCAGGCTCGTGCGCGCCGGCATTGAAGACGAAGGTGCCCGGCGTCCCGAGTTTGCCGTCGGCGCGTGCCACCGTCCAGCCGGTGATGATCCTGGCAAGCGTCGTCACATCGGCCTGCGTGTAGCCGCCATTGACGCCGAGTGTGTGGAGTTCCAGCGTCTCGCGGGCGAGATTCTCGTTCAAGCCACGCTTCTTGTTGGCATTGGCTTTCGAGTTCGGCCCGATCGATTGCTGATTATCGAGATAGGCAAGCATGGCCGGGTGGGTCTCGACGGCAAATAGCATATCAGCGAAACGACCGAAGACGTGCGGCCGGATCGCTTCCCGCTCGAAGGCGCCGGCAACGATATGAACTTCCTCGCTCTTCGAGACGGCCACAGCGAAGTGATTTGCCCAGAACATGGCAAGCCGCTCGCCAAAACCGATCAATGGCTGCCGGATCGTGCCGTTGAAGCGGGCATCCACTTCCGCCAGTAGGACCTGCTGTGGAAGGTAAGGCGTTGCGGGTTTTTCCAGCTTCTCGACTGCCTTGCCGATGGCAGCCCCCATAGCTTGGGTATTCCGCTGGGCCTGATTATTCGGTTGAGTGGCCATTGCCTGATTGTTCTGCTGCCCTGGCATGGCACCCGGAGGCTGCACCGATGGCTTCTGCGGCGGCGGGCCTTGCATCTGCTTGTCCTGCGGCACAGCGGCTGCCGCCTGCTGCCTGGCCTGCTTGCGCTCTTCCTGGAACGCATAGAGAGAAACGAGAAGATCGGCCGTGGATTGCAGCTGCGGCCCGACTGGAACCGGGACGTAACGCTCGGTGATTTCTTCCAGCAATGCACCGCGCGGATCGGCTGCGATCGAAGCGGTGCCGTTGTGGTCTGCCCCTAACCCGAAACGGGAAAGAGCGAGCGCGGCGTAAACATCATTGGACTGCTGTGCCATGGCCTTGCCAACTCCTGCTTCAGACATGCTCCTTTAACGCAGGCTTGGTTTCGATCCGTCGCTCGGCAAGTGTGATCATTTTGTGGCAGCGGCAGCCTTGGGCATGCTGCGGCGGACCAGACTTTCCGATAGCGCCCGACGCTCGTCGTAGGAAAGCGTTGCCGCAAAATCGACGGCACGTTGTTCGACCTTCGCCCTCAGGGCCATATCGGCATCGCGCGCCCTTGCCAGCGCCGCCGAAAGCGCCGCCGTATCGAGCGTGGGTTGACCGAGGATGGAGGCTGCATCGATCTTTGCCTGCTGCGCCTCGAGAATGGTCTGGCGCTCGCCCTTGCGTGCCTCGCTGAGCGCGGCACGCAAGGCCTTCTTCTGGGCCGATGGCAATTGCTCGCCGGCGAGCGGCATCATTTCGGAACGCGCCTGTGTCTTGCGGATCCATGTCAGGCCGCCACCGGCCAACGCTCCGATCAGGAACGTATTCAGCACCAGCAGAGAGATAACCACTATTCGAAAGCTTCGGTCCGTCATTGGCTATCCTGCTGCGCTACGCCTGCGTCGGGGCCGATATCCCCGAACATCGTCGCGGTTCCATCGGAGACGATCGAGGTATCGGATGTCAGACTCGGAACCAAGACGGCGATTGCAATGCTGCCGGCAAGCGCGCCGGCGATACCGATCCCCACAAGGCCGATCCCGGCCGACCCGAAGCGGAACCAGTTTCGTATCGTCAGGCGCCGCACGAGCTTTGCGAGGATTCGCTCTTCCAGGCCGGTGTGACGGGGTCTTACGACGTAGGTGTCAAGCAGCGCATCCAGATCGGCGGCGCGCGCAAGTGTTTGCGCGGCGGCGGTACCCTTGGCAAAATCCCGCGCGGCCGCGCGCTCGGCCTGCGGCCATCGGCCGATATCACCGCCATAGGCCGCAGTCAGCGCTTCGAACCGCTCGGCATTCATCGGACCCGCGATATTTTCAACCATCGCCCTCATCCTTCAACAAAAGTCCCTGCAAGGAGCGCCTTCCACGCGCAAGCAGGCTTTCCAGTGCATCGACACTGACATCCATGACCTCAGCCGCCTCGACATTCGACAGCGCCTGATAATAAACCAGAATGATCGCCTCGCGCTGCCGGGGCGCAATCATCTGCAAGGCCCGTTCGACGCGTCTCGACGGATCGTCCTCGCTCATCAAGTCCGCATCCGGCGCCGGCCCTTCATATTCGATGTCAGGCGGATGTTCGGCAAGAACGTCCTTGCGGCGGCGCAGGCGATCATAGCAAAGGTTGATCGCCACACGATGCACCCAGGTGCTGAAGCGCGCATTGCGCTGGCGCCAGCCGCCGGCATTTCGCCAGATGCGCAAAAACGTCTCCTGCGCCACATCTTCGGCCTCGGCCGCATCGCCAAGCATGCGGGTCGCGACGGCGACGATGCGCGGTAATTGCCGCGCGACCATCATGCGCATTGCCGAAACATCGCCCGCAGCGATTCGGCCAAGCAGATCCTCATCCTGGTCGCCACTCTTGGGCGCGCGATCCCACTTCATCGACAATCGCCACCGCTCCAGTTCACTGCGATAGTTGCATGGCACCTCGGCCTCAGCCTTATAGCCGGCAAACAGTGCCACTTGGATCGCAGCATCTCGGTCAGCGTATCATCCTTCGACATCAAACGCGGGTTCACGAGAATTGAACGCGGCGCTTATGCAAATCCGTCGCTCTTATCCCAGGAATTTTCGAATTCTCTTTCCACGCTGAAAGACGATTTGCGCTCGAGCTATCGTCAGCTTGCAAGAAGACAGACGAAAGCTCAAGCTAGGTCGGAACAGCAGCGGATCGCTTGACGATCGGTCCACCAGTGTTCGACCAAAGCCATGGCGATCAGACCCGCCGCATGACGGGGGGATCAAGACCTCGATGATCGATATGAGCTGACGGATCTGCGGACGCCGCAGGCTAAATGCATCATAGGTTTCACCTTGAATACCACATCGCTTCCGGAACAAGCGGACCGGGGATCGCCGGCCAATATATTTCGCATCAGGGCTATATCAGCACCTACACTTTCCGATTCTCACTTCACAAGATGGGGGAAATTGCTCACGCAAACTTGCGCATGGCTTATAGCGCTTGACAGGATATATTCTGTTACGATTTGCTTGCTCAATTTTTGAGGATAGATAAATACCTCCACTCCGTTGAGCATCGCTGGTATATGGGCTCCAGCACTGAACGGTATGATGGAAGAAGAATATCAATAAGAGGGGCGCAGCTTGAACATCGGTTTCTGTGGAGAGGTGAATGAGGCGAACTAAGGAGGAGGCGGCAGAAACGAGGAACGAGATTTTGCAATCCGCAAAAGCTCTGTTTCTCGACAAGGGCTACGAGAATGTCAGCCTGGAAGAGATAGCCGTAGCCGCCGGTGTCACGCGGGGGGCAGTGCATTGGCATTTCAAGAACAAGCAAGGGCTGATGTTTGCGATTCGCGACGAGGCCCAGCAGCCGTTCAAGGATCTCGCGGAGCGGATGTCGAAGGAACTGCCGCCCAACCCGCTTGATCTCATCGCCGATACCATTGCCGCGATATTTGACGATATTCATAGCGACCCGCGCAAGCGCAGCATGCTGAAAGTTATGATGCATCTCGACATGGCGTTTTGCGACGGCACCACGAGCCGGGCGAGTTCGTTTCGGCACGACATGCATGAAAATTTCGAACGCATATTCACCCTTATGGATGAAAAGACGAAACTTCCGGCTCCCTGGACGCCGGATACCGCCTCTTCCGCATTGACAGCGGTCATCGGCGGCCTGATCACCGAATGGACCCTCGACCGAGGCAGCTTCGAATTGGTCCCGTGTGGACAGATGTTCATAAAGATGGTGCTGAAGACCTGGTTCCCGCTGGCACAGGCGCAGGAGCTGGCGATTGCCGCGATGATACCGGAAAAAGCCTAGAACGGTTTTCCCTTCGGAATTGAAGAGAACCAACGATGGCGGTTTTAAGCCTCTGCCGGGAGCTGAACCGATTTCCCAAAGCTGGAAATAAAAAAGGATCCGGAGGGAAAGCCAGATCCTTTGCTTTGATCGGAGGTCAACCGATCGATGAAAGAAGCCTGACGGATTGGAACGTCAGGCTTCTCTTACCCGGCATTGAGCCGGGTAATTCAATATTAGAAGCTACGCTCGAAGCGCAGGATACCAGCCCACTGATCCTGGTTCACAGAATCGAAGTTGGTGTAGGAGACTTCCGGCTCGATGAGCAGGTTCTTGACCGGGTTCCACTTGACGTTGGTGGTTGCGGCAAAGATCTTCGAGTCGGTGTAGGCGAGCTGCAGGTTCCACTTCAGCTTTTCGTTGATCGGAACGCCAACGCCGCCCCAAACAGCCCAGTCACCCCAGCCGCACTTCGATGCATCGTTAACCGGGCAAGCCGAACGATCGAGGTTGGTGCCGGCATACTTGTTCAGCTTGTCGCCGTCGGTGTTCCAGCCGCCCATCAAGAAGGCCGAGAAGGTACCGAAGTCAGCATCGACACGAGCCTTGATGGCGCCTTCTTCGACGATCGAGTCGTAACCGCCAACGACCTTGAAGCCCCATGCACCGGACTTGAAGCCAGCACCGGCAACGACGTCGGGAGCGTAGTGGTTGCCCTTGTCGTCAGACCACCAGCTGGAGCCATAGGAAGCGCCAGAACCGCTGGAGTTCGAGTCTTCGACCGAGATCACAGCCGTGAAGCCGTTGCCGGCGTCGTAGTTGTAGGTCAACTGGTTGAGTTCGTACGGACCGTCATAGATCACGTCGTCGTTGATGACGTCGCCGGCATAACCGATGTACGAGTTGTACTGCGAGTCAGCCTTACCGACGAGGAAACCGCCGAGGCTGATGTTTGCGAACAGCAGCTTCGTGGAGGTTGAGTTGCCGTCATTCCAATCCCAACGGATGACCGTGTTGGTCTTCAGCGGGCCGTATTCGGTGTCGGTTGCCGTGTCGACGCTCAGCTCCGCACGGGTGTGCCACAGCGTACCGTTATGGCTGTTCGGGTTGTAGGCATCGTACCACTCGCCTTCGGTACGGACGCGGCCGCCGATCTTGAGGCAGGTTTCAGTGCCTGGAATGAAGAAGTAGCCAGCGCCGTAGGCGTCGCAGATGCGAACGTATTCCAGCGGCTCGGGCTCAGCAGCGACGATCGCGTCAGCCGCATGGGCGCCAGAAACTGCTGCCAGTGCAGCAGCGGAGCCGATAAGGAGGCTCTTGATGTTCATTTTAAACTCCTGGTTGCAATATGCATTCCAATTTACCGCGAGTACAAAGCTGGAATACCACCCTGAGGATTACGTCGGCTTGAACGCAACCGGGCAGTCCGGCAGATACGCACCTGATGTCGGCTTGAGTCCCCTCTAACCTCCATAATTCACCCCGCGGCAAAGGTTTTGAAATGCCTCTACCGATCCGGCCGATTGCTCGTCCGTAAGACAGTTTATGTCCTATATTTTGTTTACAAACAGCCCGTATGTTTGTCAATTCTGTGAAACCTGCCCCGGCATTAGACTTGATTGCTGTTGCTTAAATGCAACTGGCGACTGGCTGGGCCTTTTACTGCCGGAATAGTCAGCGTCGCCAAGGTTCAAGAATTCGCCCCAAATCGAGACAGCCTTCCCCAATCGGGCTCGCGATCCAGAGTTTTCATGGGTACCATTTATGCGCGAACGGGCATGGATCAAGAGCAGCGTCATCGAAGATAATGATCGCGCCTATCGGAGGCTCGCCCCATATAGAATCCACGCGCCACACTGGTCAATCGATTGAGAAAACGCGACCAGTGTGGCGCGGGGTTGACAGAGAACAAGGGTAAGGCATAGCCTTTCCGTATTCACCAGGGGGGTCCCGGCAAGGGGCTGAGATACTGCTGGACAATGAGGCTTTGCCTCCTGTGGCGCAGTGACCCGTTGAACCTGATCCAGTTCATACTGGCGTAGGGACGGTGCGAGCGCTTGAAGGCTTCGGATTCCCGCGTGGATTCCATGCCGGCGTCTTTCCATCATTCCGGCTGATTGACTGGGTCTCCAACTGCAACTTGGAGCCTCAAACCATGAATATTGCCGCAAAGAACCTCACTCCGACCGTCACCACTGGGCCGCTGCCGGCATCCACGAAAATCTATGTTCCCGGAGAGATCCACCCGGACATCCGCGTGCCGATGCGCGAAATCAGCGTCCATCCGACCTCGGGCGAGCCGCCTGTCATTGTCTATGATTCTTCCGGCCCCTATACGATCGAGGGCGCAGATATCCGCATCGAGGAGGGTCTATCTCAGCTGCGCCGCGACTGGGTTCTCGGCCGCGGCGATGTCGAGGCTTATGAAGGCCGGCATGTGCGCCCTGAAGACAACGGTTTCGTCACCGGCGAACGGCTGACACCGGAGTTTCCGGCCAAGCGCCAGCCCCTGCGGGCAAAAGACGGCAAGGCGGTCACCCAACTCGCCTATGCGCGCGCCGGCATCATCACGCCGGAAATGGAATTCATCGCCATCCGCGAAAATCTCGGCCGCAAGGCGAAGGCAGAAGCCCTGATTCGCGATGGCGAAAGCTTCGGCGCCCATATTCCGGATCATGTCACCCCCGAATTCGTCCGCCAGGAAGTCGCCACCGGCCGGGCGATCATTCCGGCCAACATCAATCACTCCGAAAGCGAGCCGATGATCATCGGCCGGAATTTCCTGGTGAAGATCAACGCCAATATCGGCAATTCCGCCGTCACCTCCTCCATGGCGGAGGAAGTCGAGAAGATGGTCTGGGCCGCGCGCTGGGGCGCCGATACCGTCATGGACCTTTCGACCGGCCGCAACATCCACAACATCCGCGAATGGATCATCCGCAATTCGCCGCTGCCGATCGGCACTGTGCCGCTCTATCAGGCGCTGGAAAAGGTCGGCGGCATTGCCGAGGAACTGACCTGGGAAATCTATCGCGACACGCTGATCGAGCAGGCCGAACAGGGCGTCGATTATTTCACCATCCATGCCGGTGTGCGGCTGCATTACATCCCGCTTACCGTCAATCGCGTCACCGGCATCGTCTCGCGCGGCGGCTCGATCATGGCCAAGTGGTGTCTGCATCACCATCGCGAGAGCTTCCTTTACGAGCATTTCGAGGAAATCTGCGATATCTGCCGTGCCTATGACGTCTCCTTCTCGCTCGGCGACGGCCTGCGCCCCGGCTCGATAGCTGACGCCAACGACGCCGCGCAGTTCGCCGAACTGGAGACACTCGGCGAGTTGACGAAGATCGCCTGGGCTAAGGATTGCCAGGTGATGATCGAAGGCCCCGGCCATGTGCCGATGCACAAGATCAAGGAAAACATGGACAAGCAGCTTTCCGTCTGCGGCGAGGCGCCCTTTTACACGCTCGGGCCGCTGACGACGGATATCGCGCCCGGCTATGACCACATCACATCGGGCATCGGCGCTGCCATGATCGGCTGGTTCGGGACGGCGATGCTCTGCTACGTCACGCCGAAGGAGCACCTTGGTCTGCCCGATCGCAACGACGTCAAAACAGGCGTCATCACCTACAAGATCGCGGCGCATGCGGCGGATCTCGCCAAAGGTCATCCGGCCGCGCAGGTTCGTGACGATGCTCTGTCGCGCGCCCGGTTCGAATTCCGCTGGGAGGATCAGTTCAACCTGTCGCTCGACCCGGACACGGCTCGCAGCTTCCACGACGAAACCTTGCCGAAGGAAGCTCATAAGGTGGCCCATTTCTGCTCGATGTGCGGCCCGAAATTCTGCTCGATGCGGATTTCGCACGACATCCGCGCCGAAGCACAGAAGGAAGGGCTGGAAGCCATGGCGGCCAAGTATCGAGAGGGCGGAGACCTTTATATGCCGATCGAAACCCCTGCACAGCCGGCCGAGTAACATGCGCATCCTCGTTAAAGGGGCCGGCGTTGCCGGCCTCACTGTCGCTCACGAGCTGATCCGGCGCGGAGCGGAGGTCACGATCTCAGATCCAGGCCGGAATTTTCATCGCGCCGCCTCCTGGCTTGCCGGCGGCATGCTGGCGCCATGGTGCGAGCGGGAAAGCGCCGATGAGGCTGTACTGACGCTCGGCCGTGATTCCGCCGATCGATGGGACGCGATTCTGCCGGGCAAGATCGTCCGCAATGGAACGCTCGTCGTTGCGCCCAACCGCGATCAAAACGAGCTGAAGCGATTCGCCAGCCGCACGACGGATTACCGCTGGGTAGACGAAGACGAAATCGCCATCCTTGAGCCTTCGCTTGCCGGCCGATTCCGCCAGGGCCTGTTCTTTCGGCGGGAAGCGCATCTCGATCCCCGCGAGGTCCTGCAATCGTTGAAGGACGATCTATCTGCAAAAGGCGTCACCTTTATCGACGTGCTCGTGGATGATGGTGGCTTCTCTGAAATCGTCGACTGTACCGGGGCCGCTCCTATCGGCCAAATCCGAGACTTGCGTGGGGTTCGCGGCGAAATGCTCTATCTGCAGAGCGATGAAATCGCGCTTTCGCGGCCCGTCCGCCTGCTGCATCCACGTTTTCCGGTCTATATCGTGCCGCGCGGCGAAGGCCTGTTCATGGTCGGCGCGACGATGATCGAGACCGACTTCAAAGGGCCGATCACCGCCCGTTCGCTGATGGAACTCTTGAACGCAGCCTATTCGCTGCACCCGGCCTTTGCCGAAGCTGCCGTGGTCGAAACCGGCGCCGGCATCCGCCCTGCCTTTCCCGACAACCTTCCGCGCGTGACGCGGCAGGGCAAAGCCATCCTTGTCAACGGTCTCTATCGCCATGGCTTCCTGCTCGCACCCGCCATGGCCGAGAAAGCCGCCGATCTCGTCTTTTCTGGACACGACGAAAGGAGCCGCCAATGCGCCTGATCATCAATGGCGAAGCGCAGATTGTCGAAGCAACGACGCTTTCGCAACTTCTCACGGCTCTCGAATATGAGGGCGAGTGGCTGGCAACCGCCGTCAACGGCGAACTCGTCCATAGCGAGGAACGCGGCGACCATATCCTAACCGACGATGACAGGATCGAGATCCTGACGCCAATGCAGGGAGGCTGACCATGCTTGAACTCTACGGAACCCAAATTACATCGCGCCTTCTTCTCGGCACGGCGCGCTACCCCTCCCCAGCCGTACTGGCGGAAGCCGTCAAACGTTCGCAAACCGGGATCGTGACCGTATCCCTGCGCCGGGAAACGGCAGGCGGGCGTAATGGCGGCGCATTCTTCGAGATGATTCGCGAACTCGGCGTTCGCGTCCTTCCCAATACAGCAGGCTGCCACGGCGTATCCGAAGCGGTTCTGACCGCGAAAATGGCGCGCGAGGTCTTTCAGACCAACTGGATCAAGCTCGAGGTGATCGGCAATCACGATACGCTGCAGCCCGACGTCTTCGCGCTGGTGGAGGCGGCGAGAATCCTCACCGATGACGGCTTCGAGGTCTTTCCCTACACGACGGACGATCTCATCGTCGCCGAGCGGCTGCTGGAAGCCGGATGCAAGATGCTGATGCCCTGGTGCGCGCCGATTGGAACGGCGGCCGGACCGCTCAATCTCTCCGCTCTGCGATCGATGCGGGCACATTTTCCTGAGGTTCCGCTGATCGTGGATGCCGGCATCGGCAGACCTTCGCATGCAGCAACCGTCATGGAGCTCGGCTTCGATGCCGTGCTACTCAACACGGCGGTTGCCGGGGCCGGCGATCCGGTCGCGATGGCGGAAGCCTTCGCCAAGGCCATCGATGCCGGCAGGCAGGCATACGGCGCCGGCATGCTGGAGCCGCGCGATATGGCGGTGCCATCGACACCAGTGATCGGAAAGGCGGTGTTCGCATGACGCTCGATCCCTTCTACCTCATCGTCGATAGCGCCGCCTGGATCAGGCGGTTGGTGCCGCTCGGCGTCAAGCTGGTACAGTTGCGCATCAAGGATCGCTCAACGCCTGAGATCCGCGCCGAAATTCGCGAAGCGAAGGCAATTTGCGCCGCGCATGAGTGCCAAATGATCGTCAACGACTATTGGCAGCTGGCAATCGAGGAGGGTTGCGATTTCATCCATCTCGGCCAGGAGGATCTTGCTTCTGCCGATCTCTCCGCCATACGGGATGCCGGATTGAAGTTGGGGCTTTCGACACATGACGAGGCGGAGCTGGAGACGGCACTTGCTGCCGAACCCGATTATATAGCGCTGGGGCCGATCTATCCGACCGTCCTCAAGGTTATGCCCTGGGCACCCCAAGGCCTCGATCGGATCGGCGCGTGGAAGGCGCGCATCGGCAATCGGCCTCTCGTTGCGATCGGCGGCCTGACAGTCGAACGCCTTGCGGGTGTATTCGAGCATGGCGCCGATATCGCCGCGGTCGTAACGGATATCACCCGCAATCTTGACCCCGAATCGCGAACGCTCGAATGGGTGGCGGCGACCCGGCAGATGCCTCCAAATTGACAAGATAGCCCCTCAGGAGCCCATGCAAGGGGCTATTTTCAGCCGCTATTGCCCGATGAACGGGCCATTCATTGAATATTCAGCTGAACATAATCATGCTGAAGGCGTTAATTAGATGACTCGCGTATTCGCTGAGCACAAAGACTGCTTTGGAGGTAGTCATGATAAAGAAGACGGTTCTTACGGTTTTGCTGGCCGCTACGGTCGTAGGCGGCGCATTGGCGCCCGTCAGCAGCGCACAGGCACAGTATTACGACGGCCATCGCGGTGATTGGCGCGGCCATGACGATTGGCGTCGTCATCACCACCATGGCAATGGAGGCGCGATCGCCGGCGGCGTTGCTGCCGGTCTTCTCGGCGGCCTGCTTGTTGGCGGCGCTCTTGGCAACAGGGGTCCGGTTTACGAAGTCGCCCCGCCGCCGCCCAGATGCTGGTACGAGGATCGCCGCGTCCAGAACGAGTATGACTATGGCTGGCATTACGAGCGCATTCGCGTTTGTAACTAGGCAATTGTAACTAGGCAATAAACGATGCGTCCGCCCGAATGGACGCATCGTTTGATGGATGATTCGGATTCGCCGGCGGCCGGAACCGCCGGCAAATTTATTTTATGCGGCAAATTATAGTCCGTGCGTCCTCGGATAGGCAGTGCGCTCCGGGAATGTTCGCCCGACGAGGCTTTCTGGCTCAGGCCGCCAGATTTCGACCAGCAACGGATAACAGGGCTCCGTATCGCTCGAATGTTCGCTGCCACAGTCGCCACCGGGGCAGGCCGAGAGCGCACCGAGCAGATCGATCTCCGCGAAGAACTCGAGGAAGTCGCCCGGCCGAACGGGGCTCGCCTTCATGAAATACTGGTGGGTATCGCGCGTAAATCCGGTACACATGAACACGTTCAGCACGTCGTGAACGTGAAACTCGGCCTCCTGGACAGGGATGTTCATTTCCCTGGCGAGCGCGCGTGACAGGTTCGAATGGCAGCAATGGTGATAGTCGTTGCCTTTCAGCAGCCGGTTCGTATAGGGATCGCAGCGCGTGCCGATGACATCGTGGACGCCGGCTCCATCCCTGTCCCAACCATACCAGCCAAGCGTATCATGTGTGATCGTCGCCATTGGCCGCAGATAGGGCAGCGTGCTCCACAGTCGATCGCCGACACCGACATGGGTGGCGTGCAAAGCCCTCGTCTTGCCGCTGAAAAAGCGCTCGGAAAGATCGGCAGCATTCCATAGATTGAGATCGCCCACCTGCGCGCCCTCGACGCTGACAATCCGGAAGAAATGTCCCTTCGGCACGCGAAAACTGCCGCCTTCACGCGGGGGCACGACGGTTTCGCCAATCTTGGTCATTGTTTGCCTTGCCGCGCGCAGCACATCCATATCGACCGGCGGCAGCGTTCCGTTCGGGTAGACGACAACGGGGGGCTTGCCGCGCCGCTCCTCGGCATCGGCGGGTGCGGGCATATCGAAAATACTGTTCATGGCGGCTTTCATTCCTTACCGACTGACAAAAAGACATTCGTTTCGGCAGCACTGTAAGGATACCGGCTCCTTGCGCAACGGTGATCGCGCTTGCGCTTTGGCTAAGTTTTACTTAGCCTGGCGGAATGCAACATGTCCCGCTTGCCTCCCTTCGCGCCTTCGAGGCAGCCATTCGCCATGAGAGCTTTGCCAAGGCGGCAGCTGAGCTCAATCTCACGGCCGCGGGCGTTAGCCAGCATGTGCGTACCTTGGAGGAATGGCTCGGCATCAAGCTCTTTACGCGCCATGCCCGTGGTGTCACGGCGACGATGGCCGGCCGTGAATTCGGGGCTGCCGTGGCAAACGGCCTCGGACATATCGATATCGCCGCCCGGCAGCTGCGGTTTGCCACCAACAGTCGGCCGGTCAGCGTGGCCTGTATTGCTTCTGTCGCCACGCGTTGGCTGATACCCCGGCTGACCGCATTTAAGAAAGAATACCCCGAAATCCAGATCAATATCGTCTACGCGCTCGATGCGAGGACGCCGGAGGAGGCAAGCGTCGATCTTCTGATCCGTCACGGACCAAGACCTTCGACGCATGCCACCTCGCTATTGACGGCCGAAACGCGGCCGACCTGTTCGAGAGAATATGAGCGCCGTCACGGACCGATCAGGACGCCAGCCGATCTCCTTAATCTCGACCTCCTGCACGATGAAACGACGGCCGCATGGACACGCTGGTTCGCCCTCGAAGGTAGCCACCAGCCTCCAAGAGCCGGCCCGATCTTTGCCGATTTCGGCTTGATGATCGGGTCGGTCATCGGCGGTCAAGGTGTGGGCCTCTGCCCCTCGGCCTTGATCTCGGATGAATTGGCCAATGGAACGTTGATCACCCTGTTCGACACGCCGTCGGATATGGACAAATTCTATTGGTTGCTGCCGGCGGGCCGACTTTCCAGCGAAGCGGAGACATTTCGCGACTGGCTGGTTTCCATTAGCAAGTAGAATACGGAGAAGCGATGGCTAAGGTCATTTGCAAACCGATATTCGCAGCCTGGCACGTCTCGATACACACATGCCCTGATCACCTTTACCCAATTGCAACCAGAGGGAGTTAAACCCTAACGTTTACCGGCGCGGAGATTTCAACATGCAAGATATCACTCGTTCCCGAGTTCTATTAACGGTGGGTACCGCGTCATCTTACTGTCTTGTCCCATTATTGGCATACATCACCACCCTCAAGCTCAAATTAGATGGAGCCTGGAACGCGATTCTGCTCGTAGCGTTCTTCACCTGCGTACTAAGCGTCGTTGCGTCACGATTCAAATGGGTGACCCTTCGTGCCACCATTGAATGTCTGGGCTGCGGATTTCTGCTCATTATACCAATTACGATTTCAACCTACATAGCCGCGAAGCTTAACTTCCCGCTTGCAGATGCGCAGCTAGCGCGATGGGACAGCATGCTCGGCGTCGATTGGCCTTTCATAATGAGATGGGTGGATGAGCACAGCCTTGCGGCCGATGTCTTTAATCGCGCCTATAGAACCTTCAGCTATCAGCTGATTTTATACCCAATTGTGCTGATTGTGTTTAACAAGATCAACCAGGCATACCAGATGGTATCTGTCTATGGTTTGCTCTGCTTCCTGGCTAGCGCCATTTCTATCTTTTGGCCAGCTCTTGGCACGTATACATTTTATCAGTTCGATGCCAGCACGCTGAAGAACCTGGATGCGACCTACGGATACTTCTTTCTTGAACAATTCCAAGCCGTCCGGGATAATCCAGATTTCATCTGGAGCATTGAGCAAAGCGCGGGAATCGTGACCTTTCCCTCAGTTCATGCAGCAGTCGCGATACTATGTGCATGGGCGATATGGCCTATGCGCCTGTTACGCTATCCCGTCTTGGTTTTGAACATCGCTATGGCTTTATCGGCTGTACCCGCTGCCAATCACTACTTTATCGACGTGATTGCCGGCTGTTTGGTGGCACTTGTCTCCATCATCCTCGTCAGGTTCGTCACCCAATCTCGCGAGGGGATCTTCCCTGAATTAATGAGACTTCGGCTTAGCACGAAGAAGGTCAACCTTTCACCTGAGTAATTCTGAAAGCGATCGCACCTCGTTGCCGCAATGCGCAATGAAGGAATATAGACCGCATTGAATTGGCCTATACTGCTGACATTCCGAAAGAAAGATCCTGAGATTCAAATTAATATCGTCTGCGCGCCCAATACGGAAAAGCGGCCGCGACATGCCTTCCTCAGAGGCCTTCGGCCGTAACGGTCAGAAAACGCACCGGCTCGAGATCGACGTCGGTATCGATCAGGCCCAACCGCTTCAGCGTCAGATCGATGGCACGCCGGGCCTGAACTTCCGGAGCCTGATCGAGAACGATCGTCATCAAACCCTCCCTCAGATAGCCGCGCGTCGCATCGGACAATTCATGCCCGACCCAGAATACCGGCCGCTGGCGATACCGGCGCAGAACCGTCGCAATCGCGGCATTGTCGCCGCCGGCGCTATAAAGGCCGATAATATCGGGATACCGTGCGAAGGCGTCGGTCAGCAGCTCGATCGTCTTCATTTCATCGTCCTCATCGAACATGACTTCAACGAAGCGATGCGAGGGGTTTGCATGATCAAGCAGATAGTTGGAAAAGCCGCGGATACGCGCCTTATGGTTCTCATAAGCGCCGCTGTGGCAGAGCGCGACGAAAGTGCCCGGGATATTTGCCTGCATACGCGCCATGTAGAAGGCGGCGGTGCGGCCGGCCGCCTCGTTGTCGATGCCGACGTAAGGCAGCTCCAGTGCTGGCCGCGTCATGATCTGCACGACAGGAATGCCGCCGCTGGCAGCCTTGCGGATGCTGCCGACCACATCGGGATGATCGGGCGCAACGACGATCAGGGCGGAGCGCCGTGCCTGTGGATTGGCGATATGACGCGAAAAATCGGCAGGATCGTCTTCTCTGGCGAAAGTCCGCTGGATCTGGATATCCTTGTCGAGCAAGGCGGCGATGCGCTCGAAGGCGCGATTGAGCCTTGAATAGAAATAGGTTTCAGGCCGGAGCAGCACGACCTCGATGCGCACCAGACCGTGCCTGATCCCCGCAGGCGGCGTGCGGTAACCGAGCCGCTTGGCGGCGATGAAGATCTTTTCCGCCGTTTCCGGCAAAACATTGCCGCGGCCATTGAGCGCACGCTCGACGGTGGCTGCTCCCACACCCGCGGCCGCCGCCACATCCTTCAACGTAACCTTGGCCACGCTTTCCTCATTTTCCAAACCGATGATCAGATTTGATCATGGATTCGCAGCAGATGAAAGAGGGAGAATCTCAACCGAAGCGAGCGACAAGAAAATCGATGACGCTGCGCAGCATGGCCGTCGGACGCCGGTCCGGCGCATAGACAAGGTGCATCGGCGTCGGCTGGTACGACCATAGAGGTAGTACCGGCTCAAGCCGGCCGGCATCCAGGTCGGCCGCCAAAAGCAGTTCCGGCTGCAGCACGATGCCGGCTCCGTGCAGAGCGGCAACGCGCAAAGCCCCGCCCTGATTGGTGGCGAACCTGCCCTTGATGGCGATCTCTCGCGTTTCCCCACCTGGACCGACGAGATGCCAGCGCCCCTGCAGCCGCCAGTAGGAATGGCCGAGGCACATATGATTGGCGAGGTCCTCGGGGCTTTGCGGCCTGCCGCACCGATCCAGATAATCCGGCGACGCCGCAAGAATGCGCCGATAGGGTTTTAACGGACGCGCCACGAGATTGGTGTCCGTCAGATCGCCGATATGAATGCCGAGTTCGTAGCCTTCGCCGATCATATCATGCGGATTGTTGTCGAGCGCCAGATCGACGCTGACCTCAAGATTCTCATGCAGATAGTCGACAAGCGCCGGCACGAGGCTTTGCGTTCCGAAACTGACGGGGGCGACGAGCCGCAGGCGCCCGCGCGGCGCCGATTGCAGTTCGGAGGCCGATTGCTCGGCGAGCTCCACCTCCGCCAGCGCCGTCTTGCAGCGCTCGAAATAAAGCTTGCCGACCTCGGTCAGCTGATGACGGCGTGTGGTGCGGTGGAGGAGGCGCGCACCGAGCCGCTGTTCGATCGTCCTCACATGTTTAGCAACCATGGCCGGCGACACCTGGCTTATATCGGCAGCGGCGGCAAAACTGCCCTGTTCGACCACTCTGACGAACATCGCCATTCCCGCCAACTTGTCCATGATTGCATACCCACAGGTTCGGAATGAAGCAAATGGAAGCGTATTTATCGCCAAATGGTTTTGCAAGATAGTCCGTGGGCGCCGAACATCCGGCGATAATTGCTCAAGGAGTTGCCATGCCCATCCTGCGCTTGGAAATGCATCCCGGCCGCACGCAAGACCAGAAGCGCGCTTTCGTTCGCGAAGCGACCAAAGCCGCTGTGGAAACACTCGTCTGCCCGCCGGAATCGGTGGAAATCATCATTACCGAGATTTCGAAAGAGTCCTGGGCGACAGCAGGAAAGCTGAAATCGGATAGCTGAAACGACTCGATTTCGTGATCGCGGCCTGGCGGTTTTTATTCGACCGTCAGGCCTCGTTTGGCGCCAGGCTCTGCCGCCCCCAGGCTTCGGCCCAATCCATAAGACGCGCCATCTCCTGCTTGAGAGCATGCGAACGGATAATATCGGCGGCGTGGCTCAGATTGCTGCGCGGATTGTAGAATGCGTCGATCTCTTTGCCGCTCTCTCGCCTTGCCGCCTCCAGACGAAGCTTCATTTCCTCGACTTCGGCCTTCACCGCAAAATACCGTTTCATGACCTCGACAAGGTCACGGTCGCCTGCACTGGTCTCCATGCGTACTCCATCCTACTTATTTTAGCGTCTCGCAATGATCCGATTCGAATGGCGAAATCTAGGTCATTGTTTAGCCGGCAAGATAGATCGGGTGGCGAAGCCCTACGCGGCGGATGGAAAGGCGGATGAAATGAGAAACGGAATTACGACCAGTTTTCCTTGACCGACTGCATCACCACATTGGTCGAAGTGCTTGCGACGAAAGGCAGGCTGGAAATTTTCTCGCCAAGAACGATGCGGTAGCGGCGAATATCCGAGGTTCGCACCTTGAGGAGATAATCGAAGCGGCCGGCGATCATGTGGCACTCTTCGATCTCCTTGATTTTCTTGATGGCATTGTTGAAGCTGAGCAAGGCCTCCTCACGGGTATCCGTGAGTTTCACTTCGGCAAAGGCGACGTGATCGAGACCAAGCTTGATCGGGTTGAGGATGGCCTTGAAGCCGTCGATATAACCGGAATCGATCAGTTTCTTGAGGCGTGCCTGGCAGGGAGTCTTGGAAAGGCCGACCCGCTCGGAAAGCTCCGTGATCGACATGCGGCCGTCTTCGACGAGGGCGTCGAGGATCTTTTGGTCGAACTGGTCAATTTCACTGGATTTGGTCATTTTCGCAGGCATTCCTATTTGAAATAAGTGCTATTGAAGTTCAATATGACTGGAAAGCCGCAGTTTCAAGGCGGAACGCTTTTTTGGAATGAAGTATGTTCTCGTCGAAGCAACGGGAGGGCTACGGGTGGCGATATCGCTGACCTCAGCTCAAACCATTGGGTCCCTTGCACCTTGAGGTTATCATGACTGTCTCTGCCAAGCTTGCCACTGAAGAACCAGCTCCAGATGCTGCCCCATTTTCGCATTTTGCACCGCCCATTCGTGAGCAGAGCCCGCTTCGCCAGGCGATCACTGCCGCCTACCGGCGTCCCGAAACCGAATGCCTGCCTGCCCTGCTCGAGGCGGCCACCCTGCCGGAAACGACTCGCGAGGCGACAAGGAAAACGGCCAAGAAACTGATCGAAGCGCTGCGCGCCAAGCACAAGGGCGACGGCGTCGAAGGACTAGTGCACGAATATTCGCTGTCGAGCCAGGAAGGTGTGGCGCTGATGTGCCTTGCCGAGGCACTGCTGCGAATCCCGGACACCGCAACGCGCGATGCGCTGATCCGTGACAAGATCGCCGGCGGCGACTGGAAGTCGCATATCGGCGGTGGCCGCTCGATGTTCGTCAATGCCGCGACCTGGGGCCTCGTCGTGACAGGCAAATTGACCTCGACGGTCAACGAAGGCGGCCTTTCCGCCGCATTGACAAAGCTGATCGCCCGCGCCGGCGAGCCGGTCATCCGGCGTGGCGTCGACATGGCCATGCGCATGATGGGCGAGCAATTCGTCACCGGCGAGACCATCGATGAAGCATTGAAGCGAGCACGTGCGCTCGAAGCAAAGGGCTTCCGCTATTCTTACGACATGCTCGGCGAAGCCGCGACGACCCACGCCGATGCCGAGCGCTATTATCGCGACTATGAAAACGCCATCCATGCGATCGGCAAGGCCTCGGCTGGCCGCGGCATCTATGAAGGCCCCGGCATCTCCATCAAGCTCTCCGCACTGCACCCGCGCTATTCGCGTTCGCAGGCCGACAGGGTGATGGGCGAACTTCTGCCGAAGGTGAAGGCGTTGGCGCTGCTCTCCAAGCGTTATGATATCGGCCTGAACATCGACGCCGAGGAAGCCGACAGGCTGGAGCTGTCGCTCGACCTTCTGGAAGAACTGTGCCTCGATCCGGATCTGTCCGGCTGGGATGGCATCGGCTTCGTGGTGCAGGCCTACGGCAAGCGCTGCCCCTTCGTCCTCGATTTCATCATCAATCTTGCCCGCCGCTCCGGGCATCGCCTCATGGTCCGTCTCGTCAAGGGCGCTTATTGGGACGCCGAGATCAAGCGCGCGCAGTTGGACGGCCTGGAAGGTTTCCCCGTCTATACCCGCAAGATCTACACCGACGTTTCCTATGTCGCCTGCGCCAAGAAGCTCCTGGCCGCGACGGACGTGGTCTTCCCGCAATTTGCCACCCACAACGCCCAGAGCCTGGCCACCATCTACCATATGGCTGGCGACGACTTTGCGGTCGGCAAATACGAATTCCAGTGCCTGCACGGCATGGGCGAGCCGCTCTATGAAGAGGTCGTGGGAGCCGAAAATCTCAATCGCCCCTGCCGGATCTACGCGCCAGTCGGCACCCATGAAACGTTGCTCGCCTATCTTGTCCGCCGCCTGCTCGAAAACGGCGCCAACTCCTCGTTCGTCAACAAGATCGCCGACCCTGCCGTCCCGGTATCCGAGCTGATCGCCGATCCCGCCGAGATCGTGCGCACCATGACCGTTGTCGGCGCGCAGCACGAGAAGATCGCTCTCCCGGCCGATTTGTTCGGCGGCGCGCGACGGAATTCCGCTGGTGTCGATCTCTCAAATGAAACGGCGCTCAACGATCTCTCTGCGCAGCTGCAAGCCTCCGCAGCCAAAGACTGGACCGCCAAGCCACTTCTCGCCGACCGCTCCGAACGTGGCGTGACCCGTGCAGTTCTCAATCCTGCCGACCATGCGGACCTCGTTGGCCATGTCACCGAACTGGAGCCGGAAGATGCGCCCGACGTCATGCGGCTTGCCGCCGCGGCAGCCGAGGGTTGGGCCGCGGTGAGCCCCGCAGAGCGGGCCGCCATCCTTGAACGCGCCGCCGAGCTCATGCAGAGCGAGATGCCTGCTCTCGTCGGCCTGACCATCCGCGAAGCCGGCAAATCGGCCGCAAACGCCGTCGGTGAAATCCGGGAAGCTATCGACTTCCTTCGCTATTATGCCGCGCAGGCACGCCAGGTGCTGAAGCCGAAGAGCGTGCCGCTCGGCCCTGTCGTCTGCATCAGCCCATGGAACTTCCCGCTGGCGATCTTCACCGGTCAGGTTGCGGCCGCGCTGGTCGCCGGCAATCCGGTCGTCGCCAAGCCGGCCGGCAATACGCCGCTGATTGCGGCGCAGGGCGGCCGCATCCTGCACGAGGCCGGCATCCCGCGCGATGTCCTGCAATTTGTCCCCGGCGGCGGCAGAACGGGCGCAGCCCTCGTCGGCTCACCCGAAACGGCCGGCGTGATGTTCACGGGCTCGACCGAGGTCGCCCGCCTGATCCAGGCACAGCTTGCCGAGCGCCTCTCCAAATTCGGCAAACCGATCCCTTTGATCGCTGAAACCGGCGGCCAGAATGGCATGATCGTCGACTCCTCCGCCCTTGCCGAACAGGTCGTCGGCGATGTCATCGCCTCGGCCTTCGACAGTGCGGGCCAGCGCTGCTCGGCCCTGCGCGTCCTTTGCCTGCAGGAGGAAGTGGCCGATCGTACGCTGACCATGCTGCGCGGCGCCCTTCGCGAGCTCTCGGTCGGCCGGACCGATCGGCTTGCCGTCGATATCGGCCCCGTCATCGACGACAACGCCAAGCGCGGCATCGATGAGCATATCGAACGCATGCGCAAGCTCGGCTGCAATGTCGAACAGCTCGACCTTCCCGAAAGCGCTGCCAAGGGTACCTTCGTCGCTCCCACCATCATCGAGCTGAAGAAGCTGAGCGATCTGAAGCGCGAGGTGTTCGGCCCGGTCCTTCACATCATGCGCTATCAGCGCAAGGGGCTGGATAAGCTCATCGCCGACATCAACGCCTCCGGCTACGGCCTGACCTTCGGCCTGCATACCCGGCTTGACGATACGATCGCCTATGTGACCGAGCGCGTGCGGGCTGGCAACCTCTATGTCAACCGCAACATCATCGGCGCCGTCGTCGGCGTCCAGCCCTTCGGCGGGCGCGGCCTTTCCGGCACGGGCCCGAAGGCAGGCGGCCCGATGTATCTGCGTCGTCTCGTCGCTTCCTCCACCGAAGCGCTGCGCGATGCCTCGGTGCAAACTGATCCGGCTGCGCAGCTGTTCATCGCGTGGCTCGAAAGCAAGCGTGCTGTGGACGCAGCCAAACAGGCCCGTGCCGTCGCCAGCCAGTCGTCGCTCGGCTTCAATACCGAACTGCAAGGCCCAGTCGGCGAGCTGAATCTCTATGCTCTGCATCCGCGCGGAAGAATCCTGCTTGCTCCGCAGACAGCACTTGGCTTGCATGTCCAAATCGCCGCAGCGCTAGCGACAGGCAATTCGATGGTCATCGATGCGGCATCGGACCTGCAGGAAGAGCTTCATGGCCTGCCTGCGCAGGTCGCAAATCGCATTTCCTGGACGAAAGACTGGGCGGCGGATGGACCATTTGCCGGCGCCTTGATCGAGGGCGATGCCGAGCGGATACAGCAGGCGATCAAGGTGATTTCGGCAATTCCAGGTCCGCTGGTTCTCGCCCAGGCGGCCTCGAGCGAAGAAATCGCTAAAAACGCCGACGCCTATTGCCTCAACTGGCTGCTTGAAGAGGTGACGACATCGATCAACACCGCGGCTGCCGGCGGCAATGCCAGCCTGATGACGATCGGCTGAAACCAATGGCGATCTAGAACGCGGCGGCCGGACCGGCAGGTCTCGGCCGCCGCTTCGTTTCATGGCGTGCATTCGATGTGCATTCTGCAGTGACCCGCCAATTCGCTGCGGCCCTCGCCCAGCTTCTCGGCCTCCTTCTTTTCCGTGCAGAAATTTTTGAGAAAAGCTTTTCTCTAGTTGACTCCTGCGCTGAGAAAAGCTTTTCTCATGAAAATTGATTGGGAGAAGACATCTGGAAAATCAGCGTGCGAAAAGCGGACGCGCAACGATTCACGACGTTGCAGCGGCTGCAGGCGTGAGCATTTCAACGGCATCCAAGGCCTTGAACAATACCGGCCGCATGGGCGACGACACACGCGAAAGGGTCAAGCGCGCCGCCGCCGAAATCGGCTTCCGTCCGAATGCCTTGGCCAAGGGATTGCTCAGCAATCGCACCTTCACGATCGGTCTTCTGACCAACGATACATATGGTCGCTTCACGCTGCCGGTCATGGCCGGCATCACAGAGGCGCTCGTCGATCACGGCGTCTCGGTCTTTCTTTGCACGATCGAGGACGATCCGGCACTTGGAAAGGTTCATGTGGACGCCATGTTGGACAAGCATGTGGATGGTATCATCGCGTCGGGGAAGCGGATCGACCGCCGTCTGCCGGTGGATCTGTCCAATCTACCGGTCCCGGTCATCTATGCCTTCACTGAAGGCGCACCGGGAAGCGTCACCTTCTGCGCCGACGACTATCAGGGGGCGGCCCTTGCGGTCGAATGGTTGCAGGGACTCGGCCGATACCGGATCGCCCATGTGACCGGCCCGGAAAGCTTCGTTTCGGTGCGTGAGCGCGCCAAGGCCTATCGCGACCTCGCCGGAGACGAGCTGCCGGTCATGTACGGTACATGGTCCGAGGCCTGGGGACACGACGCCGTCGCACAGCTTTGGAGCGTGGCTGGAGCGAAGCCGGATGCGATCTTCTGCGGCAACGACCAGATTGCCCGCGCGGTCGTCGATGCGCTGCGTGAGCGCGGCATAAGGGTGCCTGAGGATGTGTCGGTGGTTGGTTTCGACAATTGGGAGATTGTCGCTGCCCAGACCCGGCCGCCGCTGACGACGGTCGACATGAATCTCAAGGCGCTTGGCCGCGAGGCCGGGCTGACGGTTCTCGCGCTTGCGGAGGGACGCAGCGTCGAACCGGGTATCAAAACTTTGCCGTGCGAACTTATCGTCCGGCAATCATGCGGGGGAAGCCCCGGTCGTTGATTAAAGGAAAAGGGGCTGACGGGAGTAGCCCCATGGGAGGAGAACATGATGAAGCGATTTCTGGCCGCAACTGGCCTTATATCCTTGTGCCTTGCATCCGCCGCATCCGCCGAAAACATCTCCATGTGGGTTCGAAGCGGCATCGGCGATTCCTTCAAGAAGGTCGTCGAGGCCTATAATGCCGGCCATGAAGACAAGGTCACGCTGACCGAAGTGCCCTTTGCCGAACTCGTGCAGAAATATGCGACGGCCATTGCCGGCGGCCAGGCGCCCGACGCTCTGTCGATGGACCTCATCTATACGCCGGCTTTCGCCGCCGCCGGTCAGCTCGAGGATCTGACGGACTGGGCAAAGAGCCTGCCCTATTTCAATTCGCTGTCGCCCTCGCATGTGAAGCTCGGCACCTATGACGGTCACATCTATGGCCTGCCCCTATCCGTCGAAACCTCGGTTTTCGCCTGGAACAAGGATCTCTACAAGAAGGCCGGCCTCGACCCTGAAAAGGCTCCGACCACATGGGAGGAGATTACGAACAACGCCGAAAAGATCCGCGCGCTCGGTGGCGATACCTATGGGTTCTATTTCTCCGGCGGCGGCTGTGGCGGCTGCATGATCTTCACCTTCACGCCGCTCGTCTGGGGTGCCGGCGCCAACATTCTCTCGGAAGACGGCAAGAAGGCGACGCTCGACACGCCGCAGATGCGCAAGGCGGTCGACATCTACCGCAACATGGTCAAGAAGGATCTGGTGCCGGCGGGTGCCGCAAGCGACACAGGCGCCAATTTCCTCAGCATCAGCAACGGCAAGATCGGCCAGCAGAGCATCGGCGCCTTTTCGATCGGCACGCTGATTACGCAATATCCCGATATCCATTTCGGCGTGACGCTGATCCCCGGCGTCGACGGCAAGCCGTCCTCTTTTGCCGGCGGCGACAATTTCGTCATCTCCAAGGGCACGAAGAAGCTCGATGCCGTGAAGAAGTTCCTCGAATACACCTATTCGCTCGACGGACAGAAGATCATGGCGAAGTACGGCAGCCTGCCGACGCGCGGCGATATCGCCGACCAGGTGCTTCAGGGCCTGGATCCGCGTATGCAGGTCGGGCTGAAGGCGATCGCCGTCGCCAAGACGCCCTATACGCTGCAGTTCAACGACCTGATCAACAGCGCCAACGGACCATGGGCCGGTTTTACCAACGCAGCCATCTTCGGAAGCGACGTCGATGGCGCATTCTCCAATGCCCAATCGGAGATGCAGTCGATCATCGACAATGCCCAACAATAGTAAACTCACCCGCGCCGGGGAGCTTTGACGCTCCCCGGTTCCTCCATCGCAATATCGGGAGCATTCCATGGCTGGCCCTGGAGCTATCGCAACCGCACGTCCCCGAAAACGACGACGGCGTGCCGGCTGGCACGGGTTTCTCTATATCGCGCCGGCCATGGCGCTCGTGATCGTCTTCTTCGTGCTACCCGTGGTCTTTACCTTCTGGATGAGCTTCCACAACTGGCCGTTGCTCGGCAATCCCCGCTGGATCGGCTTCGGTAATTATATCCGCATGGTCTCGGACGTGCGCTTCATGGCGGCGTTGCGCTTCACCGCCTATTACACCGTCATCGTCACCATCGCGATCTTCGCAGTCGCCTTCCCGCTCGCCTTCTTCGTCGAGAAGCATCGGCCGTTCGTCGGCTTCTACCGCACGATCATCTTCCTTCCCGTCGTCGTCGGACTTGCAACGGCATCGCTGCTCTGGGTCTGGCTCGCCAATGTCGACGCCGGCTTCTTCGCACCGGTCGCTCTGGCGCTCGGTCTCGTCGACAAGAGGCCGAACCTCCTTGCCGATTTCGACATGGCATTCGCGACCATCATCGTCATGGTGGTGTGGAAGATCGCCGGCTTCACCATGATCATCCTGCTGACAGGCCTGCAGGCAATCCCCTCCGAACTGACCGAGGCCGCCCGGATCGATGGTGCGAAGCGCTGGCAGCGCTTCCGGCATCTGACCCTGCCGCTGATGCGCCGCACGATCGCACTCGCGCTGATCATCTCCATCACCGGCTCGGTGCTTGCCTTCGATCAGTTCTACATCATGACATCAGGCGGCCCGCAGAACCGCATGATTTCGGTGGTCTATTACATCTTCAACCAGTCCTTTGTGTCCTTCAACCTCGGCTATGGCGCGGCGCTCTCGATCGCGCTCCTCGTCATCCTGGTACTGATCAGCATCGTCCAGCTCTGGCTGCTGCGTGTCGGGGAGGACAAGCCATGACCCAAACCATAACTACGGCAAAAGAGCGCCGCGCAAGGCGCAAGCTCTGGGGCGGCATCGGCTATCACGGCATCGGCGTCATCATTGTCATCTTCTTCTTCGCGCCGTTCGCCATCGCGCTGCTATCGTCGTTCCGGCACGGAACCGAGGCGAGCCTTCCGCCGCTGCCGCCATGGCCGACGACTGGCTTCAGCTTCGACGCCTATCGCTCGCTCGACGGCTTTGGCGCCGGGGTCATCCAGCATACGCTGAACTCACTCTTCGTCTCGGTCGCGACCGTGCTTCTGACCGTCATCGTCAGCTTGCTCGCCGGCTACGGCTTCTCGCGCTACCATTTCCCCTTCAAGGGCGCGCTCTTCATTCTCATCATCGCGACGCTGATGATCCCGTTCCAGTCGATCCTGACGCCGCTCTTCATCATCCTGGCAAGGCTCGGCCTCAACAATTCGCTGATCGGGCTGACGCTCGTCTATGTGACGCTGCAGCTTCCCTTTTCGGTCTTCATGATGCGCAACGCCTTCGACGCCGTGCCGAAGGAAATCGAGGAAGCGGCACGCATCGACGGCGCACGCGATTTGAAACTTCTCTTTCGCGTCCTCTTCCCATTGGTGCTGCCTGGCGTTGCGACCGTCGCGATCTTCGCCTTCCTTAATGCCTGGAACGAGTTCCTGGCCGCATTGGTGCTCCTGTCGAGCAACGAGAAATTCACCCTGCCGGTGCTGATGATCGCCGTCAGGACGGGTCGCCTCGGCGCCGTCAACTGGGGCGCAGTCCAGGCCGGCATCGCCGTCATGACTATCCCCTGCGTCATCGTCTTCCTGCTTCTGCAACGCTACTACATGCGCGGGCTGATGGCCGGCGCGGTGAAATAACCCTTGCAACAACGGATCAAAGCCATGTCTGACAAAGAAAACCGCCAGTTCCGCCCCCTGCCCGTTCCGAATGTCGAGCTCGCAGGCCTCTTCGGCGCTCGCCAGGATGCCATCTGCAACTCCACTGCAGCGACCCTTCTCGACCGCTGCGTCGAAGCGGGCATGATCCAGGCGATCGACGTCAGCCAGCCAAGCCCCGGCATCGTCATCCCCTTGCAGACCTGGTCGGGCTCGACGCAGATGTTCTGGGACAGCGATCTCGGCAAGTCGATCGAAACCATCGCCTATTCCCTCTATCGCCGCCCCAATGCCGAACTGGAGGCGCGCGCGGACGCCATCATCGACATGTATGAAAAGCTGCAGCAGGAAGACGGCTACCTGAACGCCTGGTTCCAGCGCGTCCAGCCCGGCCGTCGCTGGACCAACCTGCGCGACCATCACGAACTTTATTGCGCCGGTCATCTGATCGAGGCGGCCGTCGCCTACTATCAGGCAACGGGCAAGCGCAAACTGCTCGACATCATGAGCCGTTTTGCCGATTACATGATCACCGTATTCGGCCATGGCGAAGGCCAGCTGCGCGGCTATTGCGGCCATGAAGAGGTGGAACTCGCGCTCGTCAAGCTCGGTCGCGTCACCGGCGAGAAGAAATATCTCGATCTCGCGAAATACTTCATCGACGAGCGCGGCCAGGAACCGCATTTCTTCACTGAGGAAGCCATTCGCGACGGCCGCGACCCGAAGAATTTCGTACAGAAGACCTATGAATACAGTCAATCGCATCTGCCGGTGCGCAAACAGACCAAGGTCGTCGGCCATGCCGTGCGCGCCATGTACCTCTATTCCGGCATGGCCGATATCGCCACGGAATATAACGACGATACGCTGACCTCGGCCCTCGAGACGCTCTGGGACGACCTGACGACGAAGCAGATGTATGTGACCGGCGGTATCGGACCGGCTGCCTCCAACGAGGGCTTTACCGACTATTACGACCTGCCGAACGAGAGCGCCTATGCCGAGACTTGCGCCTCCGTCGGTCTGGTCTTCTGGGCCAACCGCATGCTCGGCCGCGGTCCGAACCGTCGCTATGCCGATATCATGGAAGTAGCGCTCTATAACAGTGCAATGGCGGGCCTGTCGCAAGACGGCAAGACCTTCTTCTATGAAAATCCTCTGGAAAGCGCCGGCAAGCATCACCGCTGGACCTGGCACCATTGCCCCTGCTGCCCGCCCAACATCGCGCGCCTGCTCGCCTCGGTCGGCTCCTATATGTATGCCGCAGCCGACAACGAGATCGCCGTTCATCTCTACGGCGAGAGCAAAGCCCGCGTGCCACTCGCCGGTGGCGCGACCGTGCAGCTTTCCCAGGAGACACGCTATCCCTGGGACGGTGCAATCCGCTTCGAGGTCAATCCCGATCGCGCAGCGAAATTTGTGCTGTCACTGCGCATTCCCGAATGGGCCGGGGGCGCGACGCTCGCAGTCAATGGCGCACCGGTCGATCTGGCAACGATCACCGTCGACGGCTATGCCCGCATCGAGCGGGAATGGAAGGCAGGCGATAGCGTCGACGTTACCCTTCCGCTGATCCCCCGCACGCTGTTTGCCAACCCAAAGGTCCGCCAGGATGCCGGGCGTGCGGCCCTGATGCGCGGCCCGCTCGTCTATTGCGTCGAAACTACCGACAATGGTCACGACCTCAACAGCATTTCGCTTTCCAGCGATCCGGCCTCCGCCAAGGCGACGGAAATTGCCGCATTGGAGGGAGCAGTGGCGCTCGATGTTTCAGTCACGCGAGATGAGGCGGACTGGGGCTCCGACCTTTACCGGACCACACCGCCGAAAAGCACTGCCTCCACCGCGCGTTTCGTGCCCTACCATCTCTGGGACAATCGCGATCCGGGCGAGATGCTCGTCTGGATCCGCGCCGATCAGATGCAGCGCGGAGCCTGACATGACGAAGAACGGCATGCGCCTGACCGGCGTCCGCAAGAGTTTTGGCGGACTGGAGGTCATTCACGGCATCGATCTTGACATACCGGAAGGCGCCTTTGTCGTCTTCGTCGGCCCCTCCGGCTGCGGCAAGTCCACGCTGCTGCGCATGATTGCCGGGCTGGAGGAAGTCACCGACGGCGAGATCGCCATCAAGGGCCGAGACGTCACCGATCTCGATCCGTCCGAGCGCGGCATCGCCATGGTCTTCCAGTCCTATGCGCTCTATCCGCATATGAGCGTTCGCGACAATCTTGGTTTCGGGCTGAAAATGGCGCGGATCGAGGCGTCAGAAATCGAAAGACGCGTGCGCTCCGCCGCCTCGATCCTCAAGATCGATCATCTCCTGGACCGCCGGCCGGGGCAGCTTTCCGGCGGCCAGCGCCAGCGTGTCGCCATCGGCCGTGCTATCGTTCGCGAACCGGATGTCTTCCTCTTCGACGAGCCCCTTTCCAACCTCGACGCGGAGCTGCGCGTCTCGATGCGGATCGAAATTGCCCGGCTGCATCGCGAACTCGGCAATACGATGATCTATGTCACCCATGATCAGACCGAGGCCATGACGCTCGCCGACAGGATCGTCGTGCTGAGGGACGGCCGGATCGAGCAGGTCGGCAGCCCGCGCGAGGTCTATGAAGATCCGGCCAACAGTTTCGTCGCCGGCTTCATCGGCTCGCCGAGGATGAACATGATCGAAGCGACATGGTCCGGCGACGGGACGGCAAAGGTCGGAAACGGCAGTATCAAGGTCGACCTTTCACAGACCAAGCCATCAGCGGGCGAAAAGATCCTGCTTGGCATGCGCCCCGAACATTTCGTCGTCGTTTCAAATGCGGAGGATGCCGTGCGGGTAACAGTCGACGTCACCGAATATCTGGGCGGCACCCGCTATCTCTATTGCCAGACAGAGGATGGTCAATCCGTTATTGCCGAGTATCGTGATGGGCCGGAGATCGAGCGCGGCGACACGCTCCATCTGCATTGCCCACCCGAACGGCGACGCTATTTCGACAAACAAGGAGAGCGGTTGCGGTAGACGCTTTACCCAGCCAACGCGGTAGCAAACGGTGGCTGGATGATCGCGTGAAAATCAAGCCGCCTTGCTGACCCGTACCGGAACGGACTTATACGAAGGAGTGCCACTTTCCTTGTCCTGGTAGTCGATCGGGATCAGACAATTTGCCTCGGGATAGTAGGCTGCGACGGAGCCCTCGGAAATATCGTAGGAAATAGCCGTCAGCTTCAAGAGTCGCTTACCACCGGATGGAAGTGCGGTCTCGATCTCGACGAGATCGCCGTGTTCCAGCCCCTTTGCCTTCAAATCCTTATCGTTCATGAACAGCACGTCACGGCGGCCGAAGACGCCGCGATAACGGTCGTCGAGACCGTAGATCGTCGTGTTGTACTGATCATGGCTGCGGATCGTAGCGAGCTTGAGAATAGTCCCGTCCGAAAGCGCGATGTCCTCGTTGAGGCCGGAAAACAGCTTGAACTCCGCCTTGCCGGAAGGCGTCTTCCAGACGCGCTCCGTCGGTCCGATCGGCAGGCGGAAGCCGCCCGGCACGCGGATGCGCTCATTGTAATCGGCAAAATCCGGATAGACGATTTCGATCTTGTCGCGGATCAGATCGTAGTCCGTGACGAGCTCCATCCAGGCGACCTTGCTGTTCGGCAGGGTGGCCTGCGCCATAGCGGCAACGATGGCCGGCTCCGAACGCAGCTGGTCGGAGGCCGGCTTCAGCCGCCCGCGCGACGCATGCACCATCGACATCGAATCCTCGATCGTCACCGATTGCGCACCGGTTGCCTGAACGTCCTGCTCGGTACGGCCGAGCACGGGGAACAGGAAGGATTCCTTGCCGATCAGCAGATTGGAGCGATTGAGCTTGGTGTTCATATGGACGGCGAGATCGAGCTTACGCATCGCCTGCGCGCAGAGTTCCGGATCGGGAAGCGCAATCGAGAAATTGCCGCCGAGGCAAAGCAGCACCTTGGAGCGCCCCTCCGCCATCGCCTGCATGGCGGCAACGGCATCGTGACCATGATGAGCCGGCGAGGTGAAACCGAAGGCCCGTTCGATGCCTTCGATCAGCGCAGGAGTGGGCTTCTCGGTAATCCCGACGGTACGATTGCCTTGCACGTTGGAATGGCCGCGCAGCGGGCAGATGCCGGCACCTGGCTTGCCGAAATTGCCGCGCAATAGCAAGAGATTGGCGATCTGCTGGACATTAGCCGTTCCCTTGGCATGCTGGGTGATGCCCATGCCATAGGCGACGATCGTTGCCTTCGACTTGGCATAGATCTCTGCTACCTGCTCCAGATCAGCGCGGGCAAGACCAGAGACACGCTCGATATCGGCCCACTCCGTCTGATTGATATCGGCAACAAGCGCGTCGAAGCCGGTGGTGTGTTCGGCAATGAAGGCGTGATCGAGAACATCTGACGAGATCTCGGCCAGTGCGAGAACCGCCTTCATGATGCCCTTGAGCGCGGCGGCATCGCCGCCGATCTTCACCTGATAATAGGACGAGGCGATCGGGGTCGAGCTGAAGGTTCCCATCTCGATCGGATCCTGCGGATCGGCAAAACGCTCCAGCGCCCGCTCCTTCAGCGGGTTGAAGACGATGATCGGCACGCCTCGGCGCGAGCACTCATGCAGCGTACCCATCATGCGCGGATGATTCGTGCCGGGATTGTGCCCCATGGAGATGATCAGATCGCATTCGTCGAAGTCATCGAGCGAGACGGTGCCCTTGCCGATGCCGATCGATTGCGGCAGGCCGACGCTGGTCGCCTCGTGGCACATGTTCGAGCAATCGGGGAAATTGTTGGTGCCGTATTCGCGGGCAAAGATCTGGAATAGGAAGGCAGCTTCATTGGAAGCACGGCCCGAGGTGTAGAACTCGACCATATCCGGATCGGGCTGGCTGCGCATGACCTCGCCGATGCGGGCAAAGGCGTCTTCCCAGGCAATCGGCCGGTAGGTGTCGGATGCCCGGTCGTAGACCATCGGATGCGTCAACCGTCCGGAATTTTCCAGCTCGTAGTCGCTCCAGGTCAGAAGTTCGCTGACCGTGTGCTCGGCGAAGAATTCCGGCGTTACGCGCTTGTTCGTCGCCTCCCAGGTAACGGCCTTGGCGCCGTTTTCGCAGAATTGGAAGGTGGAGGTATGCTCCTTGTCTGGCCATGCGCAGCCGGGACAATCAAAACCCGTGGGCTTGTTGGTGCGCAGGAGAAGACCAGGCGCCTCAGTGACATCCATCTGGTCGCGGACAGCCTTTGCCGTAGCTTTCAACGCGCCCCAACCGCCGGCCGGGCTGTTATAGGGACGAATACCGGGGACTTCACGCTTTTGCGCCATCATACGCTCCTTTAGCAACCCAAACGGCTTCCTCCCAAAGGTCGGGCTTGCAAGAAATAAGCTTGCGACATCAGGGAGTAAAGCACAATCAAGCGCCAGAGAATCAAACAATCACCAAGCATGCCGGAGCTATGCGCTTGCATTAGTTCTTGAAGACCAGGCAGGAGCCGCCCTGCTGCCGGACTTGCGTGCAAACGGCGTCCGCTTCCTCCCGCGTTTGCCGCGGAATGCGCGCCGCATAGCGGACACGGCGGCCAAAGTCGGCATTGCGCTGCCGCACGATCAACGGCTTCTCCGTATTCAGCGGAGTCGGCAGTTTTCTTATGTTTGTGGTAAACAGACGCCGGGCGGCATCCACCTGAAAATGTTCGGCGAGTTGCGCGCCCCAGGGCGCCCAGGGCCGCTCCTGCTCCAAGGGAATGGGCTTCAGGCGACGGCTCTGCGCAAGCGCGACACAGGAATCAACGAACGGCTTGCTCTTATCCAGCACGGGCGCTGCGATATCGGGCGGATCGTCGCGCCATTCCTCAACGCTGTGCGCGGTGATCGCGCTCACATAATTGCGCGTCTCATAGGGAAGCCCGCCGGAATTCAGGAAATTGGCAAGACCGGCTTCACCCGCATTATAGGCAGCGGCAGCCAATCCCAAATTGCCGAAGCGGTCCCGCAATTCATCAAGATAAGTCGCCGCCTTGCCAAGTGCTTCCAGCGCATCGTAGCTGTCGCGCACGCCACGCAGCTTCGCAGTTCCCGGCATGAACTGCGCGATGCCGCGAGCGCCCTTGGGGCTGACGGCATCGGAGCGAAACAGGCTTTCGCGCCAGACCAGCCGTGCGAGATAGTCCGGCGGCAGATGGTTGGCATGTGCGAAATATTCGATGGCGGTGCAAAGATCGCGATTGTAGCTGTCCTTGCGCAGGCAAAGCGTCTGGCCCGTCTGCGTCGTCAGCGGTCCGGAAACGCAGACAAGTGGTGCGACACTCCATTCCGGTTGAGCTCGCGCGGGTCTGGCAGCAGAGCCGTCAATGGCAAATGCGATCGCAAAAGCAACGATGATGCCGACGAAGCCTGCCCGGTAATGCCTGCCTGCCATATAAGCGATATCCGTCCGAGACCAACCGATCGCAAATTCGCGGCTCCTTCATATCATCGATGGACGGAAGCGAAAACCTCTCACGCGACAGCTGGTTCGCGGGCGGCTACTGCGCGAGGCGGCCACCGCGCATCGGCGCCGGCACGCCCGTCGTGCCGGGAAAGCTGATCGGCAGGCCCCGCAGCACGCGCACCGCGAGAAACGCAAAGCACTCCGCCTCCACCGCATCGCCGCGCCAGCCGAGATCTTCGGCAAAGATCGGTTCGACGCCAGCCCGGCTCTTCAGCATCGACATGATCGTCGGATTGTGCCGGCCGCCGCCGCTGACGACGACCTTGGTGGGCCGGCGAGGAAGGAGATCCAGCGCCTTGCCGACGGCGCTTGCCGTGAAGGCCGAAAGTGTTGCGGCACCATCCTCGGGGCTGAGGCCATCCGCCATCGAGGCGCCGAAATCGAAACGATCCAGCGATTTCGGATAGGGTGCCGTGAGATAGGGATGCTGCAGCAGCCGCTCGAGCCGCGCCTCATCGACCTTGCCGGCAGCCCCAAGCGCACCGTCGCGGTCCATCTCGCCAAGCCCGCAGGACTTGATGAAGTCGTTGAGCGGCGCATTGGCCGGGCCGGTATCGAAAGCAACGAAATTGCCTTCTCCGTCCCACCAGGTGACATTGGCAACGCCGCCGAGATTGAGAATAGCCGCCTCGCCCGCAGCACCCGCACCGCGCAACAGCGCGGTATGGTAGGCGGCAGCAAGCGGTGCGCCCTGCCCGCCGGCGCGCATGTCGGCCGAGCGGAAATCATAGGCGACCTTCGTGCCGAGAATGGAGCGCATCAGCTCGCCATCGCCAAGCTGGCGTGTCTGGCCGAGACGATCCTTCTGTGGCGCGCGATGCAGGACGGTCTGGCCGTGGAAGCCGACGACGCCGATATCGGCCATCGTCATGCCGTTCCCTTCAACCAGTTCCCTCACCGCCTCCGACTGGGCTCGCGTCAAAGCCTCTTCGGCCGCCTTGAAGATCGCCGGTTCCGGCCCTTCGAAATTCCATACGCGCGCCTGCCGCAGCGTCTCTTCCAGCAACTCCCGAATCCAGCTGGGATAGGGAGCCAGAACATAGGGGCCGAACTCCTCGATCCGCTCGCCGTCCGTCTTCAGCATGGCAACATCGATATTGCCGTCGAGGACGGTCCCGGTCATCAGACCGACTGCCCAGATTGGTTCCATGGTCAGGCTCCTATGCTGCGTTGACGAGATCGCTGACGGACTGACGAAGCGCCAGAATGCCACTGTCGAAGTGGCGCGTCGGATGAATGCGGTTGGTGAGGAGGGTCCAGGCACGGCCCTGGTCGAAATCGATCCAGAGGGCCACGCCTGTAAACCCCGTATGGCCGATCGTGCCGGGCGAGCAGAGAGTGCCGCCATGCCAACCGTCATGAGGCCGCTCCCAGCCATGCGTGCGAGTGGCGGAAAGCGGTGTTCGCATCAGGGCGATCGAGCGGGCCGGTGCGCCGCTACCGTCAAGCAATCCCTTAGCAAAATCGAGAATCGCGTCCGCTGTTCCGAACAGGCCAGCATGACCGGCACCCTGCAATGCCGAACAATTGTCGTCATGAACCTCGCCCGATAGAACGCGGTGGCGCCAGGTGCAGTCTTCCGTTGCAGCGGCCAATTCCGGCGGCGCAGAAAAGGCAAATCCCGGCCCCGGATCCATGGCGCGGATTGTCTTTCTGTTCAGCCGCTCCAGCGCGAAGCCGAGCAGGATGAAGTTGATATCGGAATAGACGGGCGGGCCGGCGCGCCATTCGCGTTGCAGGATGAAGGTGCGGAGAAGATCGGGGTCACGGCCATAGGTGTAGATCGGCTCGACCGCCGGAAATGGTGTCTGATGACCGAGACATTGGCGGAACGTCACATTCCGTTCCCAGGCCTCGGCGCTGTATTGGCGCAGATCGGGCAGGAGTTCGATCAAGGGAGCATCGAGGTCGATCGTGCCGGCCTCGGCCAGGGCCAGGATGCGCGGCGTGGTGAAAATGACCTTGGTAAGCGACGCAAGATCGAACCAGGTATCGGCCAGCATCGGCCTGATATCAGGCATCTTCTGTGCCGAGCCGACGGCGCGGACCTGCCTGATGCCGTCGAGATCGACCATGCCAAGCACGCCGCCGGGGATGCGCGCCGCCGAAACCGATTGCTCGATCGGCGCGAAAGCTCGATCAAAACGCTCTTGAAACTGCATGCTCCCCCTGCTCGCCATCTCGCCTCTCCTCGGCCTCGCTCAAGCTTCCGCCAGCGCGATGTGATCCGGCGCAAAGCGGCGCCACTCGGGAACGGCGGGCTCGAAGCCCAAAGGACGCACCAGGGACGGAACCTGGCGAGTATCGAGCGTGAAGTTTTCCTTGCGCCGCGCAACCGTCGGAACCGCCGCGATCAACCGCCTGGTATAGGAATGCTTGGGCTCCGACAAGACCGAGGCGGCATCGCCGATCTCGACGATCTGCCCGGCATAGATCACCGCGATGCGATGGGCGATACGCTCCACGACCGCCATGTCATGCGAGATGAAGAGATAGGCAAGACCGTATTCGCGCTGCAGTTCGATCAGCAATTCCAGGACCTGCGCCTGAACGGAGACGTCGAGCGCGGACACCGCTTCGTCCAGCACCAGCACGGACGGATTGAGCATCAGGGCGCGCGCGATGCAAAGCCGCTGACGCTGGCCGCCGGAAAATTCGTGCGGATAGCGATCCAGCGCATTTTCCGGCAAACCCACGCGATTCAAAAGCATGACCATCCGGTCTCGTGTCTCAGCTGAGACGCGGCCGCCCGCGGCGATCACCGGCTCGGCAAGGATGTTATCGATGCGCAGTCTCGGATTGAGCGAAGCGTATGGATTCTGAAAGACCATCTGCACCGCGCTCGTACGATCAGCGGCCTTGCCGTCATTGGTCGTAAACGTGCCGCGGATCGCCTTCACCAATCCGAGGATCGCGCGGGCGGTGGTGGATTTGCCTGAGCCGCTTTCGCCTACAATCGCCAGCGTCTCGCCGGGCATCAGGTCGAACCCGACGCCTTCGACGGCATGAACGGCACCGGTCGATCGACGCAGGAAACTCCCCTTGACCGGAAAGCGGACCGTCAAGCCATCAACCTTTAATGCCGGCTTGGACGACGCCTCATCCCTTTGAAAATCGGTGCGTGCAGCCTGTCCCGAGGCAAAATGCGGAACGGAATGCAATAGATGCTGGGTATAGGGATGGGTTGGATGATCGAGTATCCGATTAAGCTCGCCCTGCTCGACTGCTTGGCCAGCCTGCATCACCATCACCTTGTCGGCAATGCCGGCGACAAGCCCGATATCGTGCGTGATGAAGATCATCGACATGCCGGTCTCGCGCTTCAGCTCTGCAAGCAGAGCCATGATCTGCGCTTGCACAGTGACATCGAGCGCCGTCGTCGGCTCATCGGCAATCAATAGACGAGGATTGCAGGCAAGCGCCGTTGCGATCATCACGCGCTGCAGCATGCCGCCGGAAAGCTGGTTCGGGCAATAGGTCAGCCGCCGCGCCGCATCGGGAATACGCACGCGATCCAGCGCATCCTTGGCCGCCGCTTTCGCCTGCTTGCCGGTCAGGCCACGATGCAGCCGGAAGGATTCTTCAATCTGCGTGCCGATGGTCAAAACGGGATTGAGCGAGGTCATCGGCTCCTGGAAGATCATGCCGATCTCCGCGCCGCGGATCTTTGTCAGCTCCGCTTCGCTGGCCTTGGTAAGATCAAGGATGCTGTTGTCGGCACGCTTGAGCCGGATCGAGCCGCCGGTAATGCGACCGCCGCCGAAATCGACCAGGCGATTGATCGAAAGTGCGGTGACGGATTTGCCCGAGCCACTCTCGCCGACGATGGCCAGCGTTTCGCCGGCGTCGAGGTCGAAGCTGACGCCGCGCACGATGGGGTTCGCATCGGGATTGCGGCCGAAGCCGACACGCAGATCGGAGACAGAAAGCAGCGGTGTCATACCGTCGCCCTCCGCATCTTCGGATCAAGGATATCGCGCAGGGCATCGCCGAGCAGGTTGAAGCCGAGAATGGAGATCATGATGGTTACGCCAGGGAAGATCAGCAGCCAGGGTGCCGTCTCCATGAGATTGCGGCTGTCACTCAGCATCAAGCCTAGTGAGGAGGCCGGCGGCTGCGTTCCCAGGCCGAGGAAGCTGAGACCCGCCTCGGTCAGCAACGACCAGGCAAGCGCCAGCGTCACCTGCACGGTCAGGGGTGCGACGAGATTGAGCAGGAGATGCCGCGTCAGGATGTAGGAGCGGCTGCTGCCGAAGGTGCGGGCGGCATCGACGAAATCGCGTGCCTTCAGCGAAAGGGCCGGGCCTCGCACCACGCGGGTAAAAATCGGCGTATAGACGATAGCGATTGCGGCAACGCTGGTCCAGGTGCCAGGCCCGACAATGGCGATGATCAGGAGTGCCAGCAGGATCGCCGGGAAGGCTAAAAGCACATCCATCAAACGCATGATGACGCCATCCCAGCGCTTGCCGGACCATGCCGCCGTCAAGCCAAGCAACGTACCGAGCAAGGTCGCAAAGGCAACGGAGAAGAAGGCTACGGTGAAGGATTCGCCGATGCCATGCATCAGGCGGCTCGCGACATCGCGGCCAAAAAGATCGGTGCCCATCCAATAGGTGAGGCTCGGAGCGTGCAAGCGGTCGATGCGGTTCTGCGTCAGGGGATCATGCGGCGTGACACCGAGCGTACCGAGAATGGCAAGCAGGATATAAATGAGAACGATGATACCGCCGATCCGGCCGCTCATATGTCCGAAGATGGCTTTGACGATGCCCATCAGCCTTCTCCGAGCCGAACGCGCGGATCGAGCGCGACATAGGCGAGATCGACCAGCAGATTGACGATCATGAAGTTGAAGGCAATGAACAGCACGCTGCCCTGCACCAGCGCATAATCGCGCTGCAGGATGGCATCGAGCACCATGCGACCGAGCCCCGGCAGGGCATAGATCTGTTCGACTAATACGGCGCCGCCGAGCAGGTAGCCGAATTCGACGCCGCTCAGCGTCACCACCGGGATCAACGCGTTCGGCAGGGCATGCCGCCAGATGACGCCACGCGCCGGCACGCCGCGGCTGCGGGCTGTGCGCACATAATCATCGCTCAGGACATCGAGCATGGCGGAACGCACCACGCGCGTCACCGAGGCAGCGAAGGCAAAACCAAGCGTCAGTGCTGGCAGGATCATCTGGCCGAGATTCTCGAGTGGATTCTGCCAAAGAGGTGTAAATGCACCCATGGTCGGCAGCACGCCGAAACCGGCCGACAAGGCATAGATGAGCAGAAGCCCGAGAACGAAGTTCGGCGTTGACTGCCCGATCATGGCGACGATGCGCACGGCAAGATCGGACAGTTTTTCGTTGCGCGTGGCGGCAAACACGCCGGCCGGCAGGCCAATGGCAAGCGCGATCACCATGGAAAGCAAGGCAAGCTCGAGCGTCAACGGAAAGCGCTCCAAGATGATATCGAGCACCGGCTTGCCATAGGTGACTGATATGCCGAGATTGCCCTGGAATACGCCGAGCAGCCAATGCCAGTATTGGATGGGCCAGGACTGGTCGATGCCGAAATAGGCGGCAAGGGCCTGCCGTTGCTCCGGCGTCAGCAGGCCCGCATTGGTTCCGAGCATCGCCGTGATAGCATCGCCCGGCACGAGCCGGATGGCGACGAAGACGAAGACGGATACGCCCAGCATGATCAGCGGGAATGTCATCAGCCGGCGCGTCAAGTATGCCATTGCAATTCCTCTTGAGCAATTTCAGCTAAACCAAGATGTGATCTTTCCGCTGAAATTGCGTAGAAACAAAGAGATAGAGCGCTTCCGTGATGTGAGCTGGAAGGACGCGCCCTAGATCCTGGTCATCGCTACTTGATCGTCACCTTGCTCAGACCGAACAGCGAGCCGGTCGGCGTCGGTACGAAGCCCTCCACGTTCTTTTGCTCGGCCGTGTAGCCATAAGCCGTATAGAGCCAGATCCAGGGCGACACTTCGGCAAGATGCTTTTCGAACTCGGCGAAGATCTCCTTGCGCTTGGCAGGATCGGTTTCGGCGCGGCCCTTCTGCATCAGGCTGTCGAGCGTGTCGTCGATATAGTTGGCGACCTTCTGCAGGTTGCCCGTCTTGGTCCAATAACGGTTGTACATGGAATAGGGATCGGCACTGCCGCCGTTCAGCGCAACGGCCATGTCGAAATTACCCTTCAGCCAGGTGTCGACATAGACGTTGAGTTCCATCACCTTGATATCGAGCTTGATGCCGATTTCGGCAAGCTGCGACTGGATGACCTGCGCCTCGGCCGTGGCGGTCGGCGGCTCACCGGTTGCGGCAATCACCGTCGCCGAGAAGCCGTTGGCAAAGCCGGCATCGGCCATCAGCTTCTTCGCCTTGGCAACATCGCGCGTGTAACAGAAGAGCTTGCTGGGATCGGTCGCATAGAGCGGCATCGTCAGCGGCCCGGTCACCTTGCCTTCGCCGAGGGCTGCCGTATCCATCACGTCCTTGCGGTCGATGGCGCAAGAGATTGCCTGGCGCACGGCCAGCTGATCCATCGGCTTGCGAGAGGGATTGAGCTGCAGGACGTTGTAGGAGAGGACTGGCGTGCGGGTGAGCTGCAGTTTCGGCTCCTTCGGCACCAGCGTTGCGACAAGCGGATCGTTGAGCAGCGCGAAATCGATCTGACCGGTGCGGAGCGACGCAAGGATCGCGGTTTCATCCGGCAGCACGCTGATATTGATGCCCTCGACGCCGGTGGCGCCGCCTGCCCAATCCTTATTCGCGCTCAAGACTTCCTTGGAATTCGGAACCCAGCTGTCGAGCTTGAAGGGGCCGGAACCGATCGCTTTGGTGCCGATGGTGCCGGCGGTGATTTCGCTGGCCGACACGACGGCAGCATTGAGGCTGGTCATCGCCGTCAAAAGGGGAACGTCGGGCTGCGACAGATTGAAGACAACGGTATTGGCATCGGGCGTGTCGATGCTTGCGATCGACAGGAAGTTGGCGCGGGCAACCGCGCCGGTCGCCTGGTCGAGAATACGCTGGAAGGAGGCCTTGACGTCAGCCGAAGTCACCGGCGCGCCGTTCTGGAATTTGGCCTTGGCATTGAGCTTAAAGGTCAGCTGCTTGCCGTCGGCGGAGAATTGCCAGCTCTCGGCCACACCGGGCGCGATCTGCAGATTGCTGTCGAGGCGAACGAGCGGCTCATAGATCAGTTCCAGCAGGCGAATGGACGAGAAGGCCGTCTGCTTATGCGGATCAAGCCCGGTCGCGTCCTGCGACCATGCCATACGCAGCGTCGCTGCCTGCGCCGGAATCGCGACGGTCGCCAAACCAACCCCAACGGCCAGCGCTATTCCCGAAATCAGCGTCTTTGCAAAATTCCCTTTCACTTTCAGTCCTCCAAATTTTTTTAAATGTCCCCGGCCGATTTTAGCCTATTGATTGTCTCAAGCAGTCCTGGCGTTGATGGCCTTACGCAGGAATCCATCAGCGTTTTGCAATGCCGTGCGGGCTTCTTCAATGCCCATCCCGGTAATTTCGATCAGAATGGCAAGCTTGACGTCATTGCCGGTCAGATCAAGCACGCGGCGCGCTTCCTGCTGGGTACAGCCGGTCGCCTGCATGACGATGCGCGAGGCGCGCGCCACGAGCTTCTTGTTGCTGGCACTGACATCGACCATCAGGTTCTGATAGCTCTTGCCGATGCGGATCATGCTTGCCGTCGTCAGCATGTTGAGAATGAGTTTCTGCGCGGTGCCCGACTTTAGCCTAGTCGAACCGGTCAGGATTTCCGGACCAACGACCGGCGAGATCGCCAGATCCGCAATACCGGCGATGATGGAGTTCGGGTTACAGGAGAGCGCAACCGTAAAGGCACCGATGCTCTTGGCGTAATTCAGGCCACCGATCACATAGGGCGTGCGGCCGCTGACGGCGATGCCGACGACCACGTCATCCTTGCTCAGCTTGATCCCCTCCAGCGCCTGGCGCCCCTGCGCCGGATCGTCCTCCGCCCCCTCGATCGAGCGCCGTAGCGCATCCGGACCACCGGCAATAAGGCCGACGACCATGTCCGGCGGCACGCTGAAAGTCGGTGGGCATTCGGAAGCGTCGAGAACGCCGAGACGACCGCTCGTGCCGGCACCCATATAGATCAGCCGTCCGCCCTTCTGGAAGGCGGCGACGATCTGATTGACGGCGGCGGCGATCGCCGGAATGACCTTCTCGACGGCGAGCGGCACCGTCTGATCCTCATAGTTCATTTCACGCAGGATATCGAAGGTCGGCAGCAGATCGATATGCATCGTATTCGGATTGCGCCCTTCGGAAACCAACTGCTCCAGTTCGGATATCAACGTCTGCTCTGTCATGGGCCTGCTCGCGAAATAACGCTTCGATATCAATAGGTCACAGTGGCAAGCTCGATCACTTCAAGATCGAGTTCACGGCCGCAAAATCGGTTTCAGTCAGCGGGACGCAGGATGGCCTTTTCGGCTTCGTTCCCCGTCCATTCCCTGTTTACCTTGGTTAACACTATGTCTGTTTATTCCTTTCGTCAATCTAAAAAGGAATAAAATATTCCATTTCGATCGTGCGAAATTCAGCCTCCACAGATCCCTCTTCAGCTTTTGCGAATGGCTCTCTTGGCCAGAATGATCGCACCTGACACCGCATCGCCGTCGATCGGCTTCAGGCGCCGCCGCACATCGGGCGAGAGCCAAGGCTCGAGCGGACTTGCGAGACCGCCAAGCAGGCAGACGCGCGGCGCACCTTTTTCGAACAGGGTACGAACCAGCGTATCGATATGGGCGGCTGCACTTTGCACAATCCGCCGCGCGGCGGCATCGCCCTGATCGGCATGGCGGAGGACCATCGGTGCAAGGGCCGCATAATCCGTGGCCGAAGCCCGGTCCATCCAGGCGACCGCCTCCATCGGATCATTCTGGAAGCGCTGTATGATTTCAGCCAGCAGCGCCGTCTTCTGTTCGCGGCCATCATGGGCGCGTAGCGCAAGCTGGACTGCCTTCAGCCCGAGATAGGCACCGCTGCCCTCATCCGAAATCGGAAAACCATAGCCGCCGACCCGCAACTGCCGTCCTTCGACGAGGCCGAGACCGATCGAGCCCGTCCCGGCAATGACGATGGCACCATCGCGACCGGAATGCGCGCCGAGGCAGGCGCCCTCCCCGTCGCTAATGAACTCGATGCTGGCAAATGGATGCTCTATCGCCTTCAACGCATCGAGCGCGCCCTTGCGGCCGATGCCTGCCAGCCCGACGCCGACGTGGATGCGCCCGATATCGTCGGCACTCAACCCGGCTTCTTCTATTGCTGCGTCAAAGGCACGCGAAATCGACGCCCATGCTTCGGCGATCCCGAGCCTGGTCGTTGCCGGGCCGGACAATCCCTGCCCTAAAATCGTGCCTTCAGCATCCTCAATGCGGGCCCGGCAGCCAGTACCGCCGCCATCGATGCCGAGGAAATAAGGAGCGTTTTCCGATACGGCGGTCATGACGTCAGCCGTTCAATATCGGCGCCGCAGAGACGCAATTTGCGATCGAGCTGCTCGTAGCCGCGGTCGAGATGATAGACGCGGTTGACGATGGTTTCGCCCTTGGACACGAGGGCGGCGAGAACTAGCGACACCGAGGCGCGCAGATCCGTCGCCATCACCTGCGCGCCCTTGAGCGGCGCTCCGCCGCGCACCAGTGCCGTCGTACCCTGCAGGGTGATATTGGCGCCGAGGCGCGTCAGCTCCGGCACATGCATGAAGCGATTTTCGAATACCGTCTCACGGATCAGCGACGCGCCTTCCGCACAGCAGGCCAGAGCCATGAACTGTGCCTGCAGATCCGTCGGGAAGCCGGGATAGGGTTCGGTGGTGATATCGGCTCCCCTAAGCGGACCGTCCCTGGAGACGACCAGTCCGCGATCGCTCGGCCAGACGCTGACGCCCATGGCCTCGAGCGCCTGGACGACGGAAGCGAGATTTTCCAGCCTAGCATGAATAAGCTCGAGCTGACCGCCGGTGATCGCCGCCGCCACGGCATAGGTGCCGGCTTCTATGCGGTCAGGGATGCCGTGATGCTTGGCCGGACGCCAGTCGGTGTCACCATCGATGAGGATGCGATGGGTTCCGGCCCCTTCGATCCGAGCACCCATAGCGCTAAGGCAGGCCGCGAGATCCGCCACCTCCGGCTCGCGGGCGGCATTCAAGATCTCGGTTTCTCCCTTGGCGGCGCAGGCGGCCATCACGGCCGTTTCCGTCGCACCTACGGATGGCGAACTCAGCACGATCCGCGCGCCCTTCAGCCCATTTGACGCCGATGCGACGATCAGGCCGCTTTCGATCGCAATATCGGCGCCCAGCGTCGCAAGGGCCTTGATGTGCATATCGACGGGCCGCGCCCCGATGGCGCAGCCGCCGGGAAGGGAAACACGTGCGTGACCGAAGCGGGCGAGCAGCGGCGCAAGCACCAGCACGGTCGCCCGCATGCGGCGGACCGTATCGTAAGACGTCTCCTTCGAGACGATGTTATTCGCATCGATCGTGGTGCCATGCGGCCTGCGCTCAACTCTGGCACCGTGAAGGACAATGACATCGAGCATGTTCTCGACATCGCTGACTGCGGGCAGGTTCGTCAGTTCCAGCGGATGCGGGCTCAAGAGCGCCGCTGCGATTTGCGGCAAGGCGGCATTCTTGGCGCCGGCGATGGTCACCGCGCCCTGCAACCGTCTGCCGCCGGAGATGCGAAGTCTGTCCATGATGAGTATCCGTCGAGGAAAGGTGAGGACACCGCGAGTCCTTCACGCATTTCTTCCAAAGACTAATCGGCCATTCCAGAGTGTCAACCAGATTTGGAATTTTTTATTCCAATTTGCTGTGATAATGTCCGATCGCACGAAGCGAGATTGCCGAGCTTGAATCGAATGCTATTTTCGGTGCGCTCGTGTCGGCGGGAGAAGCGGCCTCGATGGCTCGAAGGGACAAATGTCGATCTTAAAGAAAATCAGCGCGCAGCTCGAAACCATGGCGCCCGCCGATCGCCAGATCGGACAGTTCATCATCGACAATCCCGACCAGATGCTGCGCCTGTCTTCAGCTGCGCTCGCGGTCGAAACGGGCCGCAGCCAGTCGAGCGTCGTCAAGTTCAGCCAGAAGCTCGGCTATGCCGGCTATCAGGAACTGAAACTTGCCGTCAGCGAGGCGAAAGCGCAGGAATGGCAGGCGCCGGCCGGTATGATCCACGGCACGATCGAGGTAGGCGACAGCTATCTCACGATCCTGCAGAAGCTGCTCGGCAGCAAGATGCAGGCGATGCAGCAAACGATCTCGGTCAACAACGAAGCGGATATCGAAAAGGCTCTCGAGGCGCTTCATGACGCGCGGCGCATCCATCTGGCAGGTGTCGGCGCCTCGTCGCTGGTCGCACGCGACTTTTCCTACAAGCTGATGAAGCTCGGCCGCAATGTGCTGCATGACAGCGACAGCCATGTGCAGATGGCCAATGCATCGACGCTTGGGCCGGACGACCTGCTCTTTGCGCTTTCCTATTCCGGCGCCAGTATTGAAACCCTCAGGATCGCTGAACTGGCTAGCCAGCGCCAGGCGACGGTCATTGCCGTCACCGGGCTGCAGGACAATCCGCTCGCCCGCGTCGCCGATATCTGCCTTCATACCGTCGGCGATGAGGATCGCGTCCGCTCCTCGGCAATCACCGCCCGCGATGCGCAGCTGATGCTGACCGATCTGCTGTTCATTCTGCTGGTGCAACGTCAGCCTGACGCCAATGACTATGTCCACAATAGCGAGACGGCCGTTTCCGTGCTGAAGGCAAAGCGTCTCTCATAAGATCGCGCTCCAGTAACCAAGCTGTGACGACCGCGACCCTGTACGGTGATGATTTCGGGACGTAGCTTGGCGATCCAAGCAAATCATACCGGAGATATTCCATGGACCTTGGCCTCAAGGATAAAGTCGTTCTGATCACCGGCGGCTCGAAGGGCATCGGCTATGCCTGTGCCGAACTCTTCCTGCAGGAAGGCGCACGGGTCGCGATCTGCTCGCGCTCACAGTCCAATATCGATGCCGCCCTCTCCAGGCTTCCCGGCACACGCGGCTACGCCGCCGACCTGATTTCCGACGAGCAGGCACTTGCCGTGGTGAACAAGGTCGAGTCCGACGTCGGCCCGATCGATATCCTCGTCAACAGCGCCGGTGCAGCGGCCCGCACGCCGGCGGATGAGTTGACCCCTGCCATCTGGCGGGCTGCAATGGACGCGAAATACTTTTCCTACATCAACGTGATCGATCCCGTCATCAAGCGCATGGGCACACGCGGCTCAGGTGTCGTCATCAATATCATCGGCAACGGCGGCAAGGTCGCCTCCCCCGTCCATTTGGCGGGCGGATCGGCCAATGCCGCCCTGATGCTCGCAAGTGTTGGGCTCGCCAATGCCTATGCCGGCAAGGGCGTGCGTGTCGTCGGCCTCAATCCCGGCCTCACCGAGACGGATCGCGTTGCTGAAGGCCTGAAGGCGGCGGCGAAGATCTCAGGCTCGACCGAAGAGGAAGCGCTCGCCGACGCCGTGAAGCGCATCCCGATCGGCCGCATGGCCGATCCAGCCGACATCGCCAATGTCGTCGCTTTCCTGAGTTCGGCCAAAGCAAGCTATGTCACCGGCGTCGTGATCAGCATGGATGGCGCGCAGGTGCCGGTGGTCGTTTGACCCGGGATCGGCGGCTCTAAGCCGCCGCCTTCCAGTCCAACCCGATATCGAGCGTCGGCGCGCTATGCGTCAGCCAGCCGACGGAGATGAGATCGACGCCGGAGGCGGCGATTGCGACAGCCGTTGCCGGCGTGATGCGGCCCGACGCCTCGGTGATGGCTCGGCCGCCGACGATATCGACCGCCTCGCTCAGCTGATCCGGCGTCATGTTGTCGAGCAGCACGGCGTCGACGCCTTCCTGCATCGCTTCGCGAAGCTGCGCCAGCGTATCCACCTCGACTTCGATCTTGACCATATGACCCACACCCGCCTTGGCTCGGCGGATGGCTTCGGCGATGCCCCCGGCAATTGCGACATGATTGTCCTTGATCAACACCGCATCATAAAGCGCGAAGCGATGGTTCATACCGCCGCCGGCGCGCACCGCATATTTTTCCAGAGCCCTGAGACCCGGCGTCGTCTTGCGCGTGCAGACGATCGAAGCCTTCGTGCCGGCGATCGCCTCGACGATGCCGGCGGTCACGGAGGCAATACCGGAGAGATGGCCGAGGAAATTGAGCGCGGTGCGCTCTGCTGTCAGCAGGCCGCGAGACGGTCCTTCGATTGTCGCGATGACATCGCCTGCTTCTACCTTCGTGCCGTCGGGCACGTGACGGGTTATGGCGATGGCAGAATCCACGAGCTGGAAAGCCAGCTTGGAGGCATCGAGGCCCGCGACCACGCCCGGCTGGCGGGTGACCATAGCAACGCGGGACCGATGATCCGCCGGGATGACGGCCGTGGATGTGACATCGCCGGCAAGGCCGAGATCTTCGACCAGCGCATTGCGCACCAGCGGCTCGACGATCAGGCGCGGGAGGGGAGCAAGTGTCATATCAGGCACTCCTTGCCATGGAATAGGGGACGACGGACCGGGCGATATCCAGCGCATCGGAGAGATGCATCATGCGGCGTTGCTCATGTTGCAGTTTCAGCGGAAAATCCGTGCGGGCATGGGCGCCGCGCGATTCCATCCGGAGACTTGCGAAGACGGCGATCAGCAAGGCCACCAGCGCAGGGTCGGTTGCCGTGCTTTCGTTCTCGCAAAGCGGCAGGAGGGCGGCAATGGCGCCATGGATAGCGCCGGCATTGCGCAGCACGCCGAGATGCCGCGAGACGATCGGCCGAACGAGCGTCAGGTCTGGCACGAATGTCTCGGGGAAATGTTTCGGCAAGCTTGCAGGGCTCGCACCGCTACTTGCAATATCGTGCGCCGCCCGCATGCCCATGACAGCCGCCTCCAGCAACGAATTGCTGGCAAGACGGTTGGCGCCGTGCAGGCCGGTGGAAGCCGCCTCGCCCACGACCCAAAGGCCAGGAACGGAACTGCGGCCGTTCTCGTCGGTGGCAACGCCGCCCATGTGATAGTGAACGGCAGGACGTACTGGAATGAGGTCGCTCGCCGGATCGACGCCTGCCTCGTTGCAAAGCGCTTCGATCACCGGAAAGCGGCTGGCGAAACGGTTGCCGAGCGCAGCTCGCGCATCGAGAAAAACCCGTCCGCCGCGGGCAATTTGCGCGCTAATGGCGCGCGCGACGACATCGCGCGGCGCAAGCTCGGCACCTTCGACGTCAGCCATGAAGCGCTCACCGCTTTCATTGATGAGAAGCGCGCCTTCCCCACGGACGGCTTCGCTGACAAGCGCCAGCGGGCGCCTGCGGCTGTCGAGCGCCGTCGGATGAAATTGCACGAACTCCATATCGGCAAGCCGCGCGCCGGCCCGTGCCGCAAGCGCAATCCCCTGCCCGAAATTGCCGACCGGATTGGTCGTGGCATCGAACAGGCCGCCGATACCGCCCGTAGCGATAACGACGCGCGACGACTGTAGAACGACACTGCCCTTGCCGGTGAGACACAGAAGGCCGGCGACACGATCGCCGTCCAGCAACAGGCGTTGCGCCTGACTGCCCTCAAGCACCGTGATCGACGGCGTACGGGCAACCGCCTCGGCAAGCGCGCGTACGATGGCGGCCCCCGAACCATCACCCTTGGAATGCACGATGCGCCGAAACGAATGTGCAGCTTCGAGGCCGAGGGACAATTCGCCGGCATCGTTGCGGTCGAACTCAACACCGAAGCACTCCAGTGCCGCGATGGCGGCAGGTGCTTCGGCGACGATCCTTGCCGCCACCTTCGCGTCGCAGAGCCCGTCACCGGCGGCAAGCGTATCCGCGAGATGCAGGGCGGCACTATCGCCCTTGCCGATGCTGGCGGCGATACCGCCCTGAGCCCAGGCGCTCGACGTTTCCGCGCCGATCAGAGCACGGGTGACGATCACGGTCGGCTCAGGCGCCAGCGTCAGCGCCGTTATTAATCCGGCAAGGCCGCTGCCAACGATGACGATGCGGCCGCTTAGCTCTTCGAGGGTCTCGCTCATATCGCCAGCATCCTTTCAACCGCCCGACGGGCATCGGCCGCAATCGCCGGGTCGACTGTCACCTCATGCCGTCCCTCTTCCAAAGCCTTGCGGATATTGCCGAGGGTAATGCGTTTCATATGCGGGCAAAGATTGCAGGGCCGGATGAACTCGACGTCCGGAAGATGCACGGCGACATTGTCGCTCATCGAACATTCGGTCAGGAGAACGACGCGCGACGGGCGCTTCTTGCCGACATAATCGGACATCACGGCGGTCGAGCCGGCGAAGTCTGCTGCGGCAACGACGTCGGGCGGGCATTCCGGATGCGCAAGCACGGTTACGCCAGGATAATTCTCGCGAAGCTGTCGTATATCGTCTGCCGTGAAGAGTTCATGAACCTCGCAATGCCCATGCCAGGCAATGAGCTCGACATTGGTTTCGCGCGCGACATTGCGCGCCAGATATTCGTCCGGCAGCATCAGCACCTTCGGCACGCCGAGCGACTCCACCACCTGCCGCGCATTGCCCGAAGTGCAGCAGATATCGGAAGCCGCCTTCACGGCCGCCGACGTATTGACGTAGGTGACGACGGGAACGCCGGGATGAGCCTGACGTAGCAAGGCGATATCCTCCGGCGTAATGGATTCCGCGAGGGAGCATCCAGCTTCCATGTCGGGGATCAGAACCGTCTTTTCCGGGTTCAGCAATTTGGCGGTCTCCGCCATGAAATGCACGCCGGCAAGGACGATGATGTCCGCATCCACTTCCACGGCCTTGCGGGCGAGCGCGAGACTGTCGCCGACGATATCGGCAACGCCATGGAATATCTCCGGCGTCTGATAGTTGTGGGCCAGAATAACGGCGTTGCGGCGTCGCTTCAATTCGAGGATCGCCTCGACGTCATCCTGGAACGACAGCCATTCGGCTTTGGGGATAACGCGGCTGACACGATCGTAGAGGGAGGATGCGGATATGGGAAGATTCATGGCCGGCTCCTTATTATACTCATCTTGAGTATATTGTGAGCAAATAGATATTCTCAATATGAGTATATGTCAATTGCGGGAGAGCGGTAATTTCGTTCCGGCGAATTCGCGTTCTTCGAGGACTGCGCGGCGGAAGCGGAAGAGCTTGGCTGGACGGCCGCCGGTCTCGCTTTCGGTGCCGCCGGTTTCCTCCACCAGCTCCTGCTGCTCGATCAGCCGGCGAAAATTCTGCTTATGTAGCGTCAGGCCGGCCAGCGCCTCGACGGTTTTCTGCAATTGCAGCAGCGTGAAATTTTCCGGCATGAGTTCGAAGACGACGGGCCGATATTTGATCTTGGCCCTAAGCCGCGCCATGCCGGTCGCAAGGATGCGGCGATGATCGGCAAACATCGATCGGCCAAAATTGTGCTTGAGATCGCAGCCTGCCTCGGCGACGAGACGCGCCTCATAGAGCAATTCATAACGCTGCAGGACGAGATCCTCGTTCCAGGCCGCACCATTCAGCCCGAAGTCGAAATCGGCACGCCGCCGGCGCTGATCGCGGCGCATCGCATCCTCCTCGATCCATGGCGCAAGCCGGGCGGCGATATCGTCGAGAATAGCTGGAGGACCGTTTCGGTGATCCTCCCAAGGGAGATATTCGTACCAACCATGCCAGCCCGGCATGCCGCCGCCGGGTGCAGCCTGCTCGCGCACGAGCCCGAGATAGCTGATCGAAATCGTGCGACCGCCGAGAATGTCATTGTTTCGATCGCGATCGGCAAACGTATAAAGCTGCTCCAGATAGCCGACGGGATGGGCAGTCTGATCCTGAACCCATTCGCGCAATCCGCTCTGCAAGGTGCGATGTCCGAGCTCAAACGGACCGGACGGCAAGGCATCGCCCGACCGCACCGTCATTACTCTCGGATCACTACCCGTAACGGCCGTCAGAACCGCGATCAGCTCCGCATGCGCAAGCCCGATGGTCAAGCGAACTCCATGATTTGTTTCCCTATAACTTTGTCGCATGAAGCGAGGCGCAAGCCAATGCGGGTGCTGGCACGCTCCACATCTACTGGCAAAATGAAGCGTATCGAATCAATCGTGGAAACAGCGATCTTTACTGACGAGATTCCAACAGGTTTCTCCCCGCATCGGTCAGCACGATAAAACCTTGGCCCCGCTCAACGAGACCAAGATCCATTGCATCCTCCCAGATGGGCAATCGGGGACAACTCGTCCGCCACGCATCCATGACCTCGCGATAAGGTCGCGGACCAGCTTTCAAAAAAACCAGGAGATCAATGACAAGGCTATTGGGCGCTTCCAATATCACCTCCCTAAGTGGTGAAGCGAAAACATAAACCCTCAGGCCATCATTGTCATGATGCGCTCGATGAGTTTTGGAGGCAGTTAGATTGCCGGCGACATCGATCCTTTGTCGGTGCCACCGCAACCCTACCGGGCAGTCAAGCAAATTTCGGGTCTAGCGGCTCACATAATCCGGATATTGCTCACAAATGAGATCGACGATCGACAAGGTGCCCGACAAATGCCGGCGCAAAGCGGCGACGGCGGCCTCCGCATCGGCCGAGCGGACGGCATCGACCACGGCTTGATGATCGACAATGATCTGCTCCAGCTTGCCGGGCATCGGCAGGTTGAGCATGCGCAGCCGGTCGAGATGCACGCTCTGGCGCCGGACCGTCGACCACAGGCCGAGAATGCCGGCCCGCTCATAGAGAACGCGATGGAAATCCTTATCGAGCATATCGAAGAGATCATAGGTTTCCTGTGACATCACATGCTTCTGGCGAGCCAGGATGCCTTCGAGGATCGCTGCCGTTTCTACAGGTGATTCAACAGCCAGCCTGCGGACCGCCTCGAGTTCGATCGACAATCGCAGAAAATGCGCCTCTGTCGCGTTACGGATATCGATCCTCGCAACAACCGTCGCATATTGCGGATAGACCTCCACTAACCCCTCCTCCTCAAGCCGGATCAGGGCATCGCGCACGGGGGTTTGGCTGACATTGAATTCGCTTTGCAGCGAGATGCGCGACAGGACCGTCGTTGGCGGCAGGCTCATCGAAAGAATGCGCGATCGCAGGATCTCCAGGATCTGAGGCCCCACCTGACGGGAGCGATCGAGGGCAAATTCCTTCGGATTGAGCTTCACTGGCGGCCTTTCTGATCAAGAGCATCTGCTCATTAAACACAGTTCGGGGCTTGATGCACTGATACATTAGTGCTTTAGTGAACCGGCGCCAACCTCTTTCTCAAAGGGTTGGATCAATTGGGAGGAGCAAATGAGAGGATTTCTTCACTGTCTGACTGCGGTCGGCATGGTGATTGCCGGCACCTTTTCAGCCGGTGCTGCCGAAAAGACCGACATCTCGATCACGCGTCAGCCGGGCATTCTTTATCTCGCCAGCCACGTGATGGAGACGCAGAAACTGATCGAGAAACATGCCGCCGCCGATGGCCTTCAGGGCGTCAAGGTCGAATGGCGCACCTTCAGTGGCGGTGGCGCGCAGACTGACGCGCTGCTCTCCGGCAACGTCGACATCGTCAATACCGGCACCGGCAATCTGCTGCTGCTTTGGGACCGCACCCGAGGCAAGGTGAAGGGTATCGTCACCAATTCGGCCCAGCCGGTTATCATGGTCTCGCGCGATGCGCGCATCCAGTCGCTGAAGGATATTCAGCCAGGCGACAAGATCGCCGTGCCGACGGTCGGCGTCTCGACGCAGGCAATCCTGCTGCAAATGGCGGCCGCACAAATGTATGGCGACGACCAGGTGCACAAGTTCGACACCAACACGGTGCAGCTCGGTCACCCCGACGCGATGGCAGCACTTGCGAACCAGACCCATGAGGTCAAGAACCACTTCTCCGCCCCACCCTTCCAATATCTCGAGCTGAAGCAGCCGGACGTTCACAAGGTCATCGATTCCCGCGACATCATCGGCGGCGATTTGACCCAGGGCACCTTTTTCACCACGACGCAGTTCGCAGCCGCCAATCCAACCATCATCAAGGCCGTGCGCGAGGCGACGGCTGAGGCCATTGATTTCATCAAGAAGGATCCGAAATCGGCCGTGGAAGCCTACAAGACCGTCAGCGGCGACAAGACCAGCGTCGAGGATCTCGTGGCGATCCTGAACGAGCCGCACATGATGGAATTCCGCATGGATCCGCAGGGAACCATGAAGTTCGCGACCCATCTCCATAAAATCGGCACGCTGAAGACCATGCCCAAGGCCTGGACCGACTATTACCTGCCGGAAGCAGCCGATCTTAATGGCAACTGACGCCTGTCGGCGGCGCGAATGCCGCCTTCAGGCCACCCCTCGGAGAAGGCTCATGCTTCAGGCAAAAACGCACGCCGATATGCCGGTAACGGAAACAATGACCGCAAAACCGCTCCTGAATGTCGACAGGGTAACGCTTCGCTACAAGACGCCGAACCTGCTCATCACCGCGACGGAAAACGTCAGCTTCTCGGTTGCCCAGTCTGACCGCTTCGTCCTCCTTGGTCCCTCTGGTTGCGGAAAATCGACGCTGCTGAAGGCCATCGGCGGCTACATGACGCCGACGACGGGCCGGATCGAGATCAAGGGGCAAGCGGTCAAGAAGCCGGGCGCCGACCGCATGATGGTCTTTCAGGAATTCGACCAGCTGCTGCCCTGGAAGACGGTGCTGGAAAACGTCATGTTCCCGCTGACAACGGCTCGTCGCCTGCCGCGCGGCGAAGCCGAGGCCATCGCCCGCGATTATATCGACAAGGTCAAGCTCACCCGCGCGGTCGACACTTACCCACACATGCTGTCAGGCGGCATGAAACAGCGTGTCGCGATTGCCCGCGGCATGGCGATGCAGCCCGATATCCTCTTGATGGACGAGCCTTTCGCAGCGCTCGATGCGCTCACCCGCCGACAGATGCAGGACGAACTCCTGCAGCTCTGGGAAGATACGCGATTCACCGTCATCTTCGTGACGCACTCGATCGCCGAGGCGATCAAGATCTCCAACCGCATCCTGCTGCTGTCGCCGCATCCCGGCCGCGTCAAGGCCGAGGTGCGCGATGTGGAAGCCGTCCGTGACGATCCCACTGCTGCCGCCAAGCTGGAACAGGAGATCCACCACATGCTGTTTGCCGAGCAGGGACACAGGGAGTAAACCATGAGCGCGCCACAGATCATCCTTGCACCGCAGACAACGGAAGCCGCCGGCCATATCGCAGCCGTCGAGCAGAAGCTCGGCACAACGGAACTCCTCTGGCAGTCGGGCCTGTTCCGCAAATCATTGCTGATCGTTATCCTCGCCGTCATATGGGAGGCCTATGCCCGGCATCTCGACAATCCGCTGCTATTCCCGACGCTGAGCGACACGCTGACCGCGCTTTATGACCGGTTCGCCGATGGCGTCCTGCCGGCCCGCATCTGGACCACGCTGAAGATACTGGTGACGGGTTACATCTCGGGAACGGTGCTCGCCGCCGTCCTGACGGTCGTTGCGATCAACACCCGCATCGGCACCGATTTTCTCGAGACCATGACGGCGATGTTCAATCCGCTGCCGGCCATCTCGCTCTTGCCGCTCGCCCTCATCTGGTTCGGGCTGGGACCGGCAAGTCTCGTCTTCGTGCTTATCCATTCCGTTCTCTGGGCCGTCGCTCTGAACACGCACGCAGGTTTTCTCGGCGTTTCCCGCACTTTGCGCATGGTCGGCGCCAATTATGGGCTGACGGGTCTTTCCTATGTCTTCCGCATCCTGATCCCCGCCGCCTTCCCATCGATCCTCACGGGCCTGAAAATCGGCTGGGCCTTTTCCTGGCGCACGCTGATCGCCGCCGAACTCGTCTTTGGCGTCTCCTCCGGCCAGGGCGGCCTCGGCTGGTTCATCTTCGAAAACCGCAATCTTCTCGACATTCCCTCAGTCTTTGCCGGCCTGCTGACTGTGATCGTCATCGGGCTTATTGTCGAAAACCTGGTTTTCCAAACGATCGAGCGCCGCACCCTGCTAAAATGGGGCATGAAGGAATGATGCGGCGCATGCTTTTATCCCTTCGACCAACATTCGAATACAAGGCGCAATTACAATGAACAGCAGGAAGAAGCCCCAGGACTTACGCAGTGCCCGATGGTTCGCACCGGATGACCTCAGAAGTTCGGGACACCGCTCCCGCACCATGCAGATGGGCTACGCGCCCGAAGAATGGACGGATAAGCCCGTCATCGCCATCCTCAACACCTGGTCCGACGCCAATCCGTGCCATGCACATTTCAAGCATCGCGTCGAGGACGTGAAGCGCGGCATCTTGCAGGCCGGCGGCTTTCCGCTGGAGCTGCCGGCACTGTCGCTGTCGGAAAGCTACGTCAAGCCAACGACTATGCTCTATCGCAACATGCTCGCGATGGAGGCCGAAGAGCTTTTGCGTTCGCACCCGGTCGATGGCGCCGTCTTGATGGGCGGCTGCGACAAGACCACACCTGGCCTCGTTATGGGCGCGCTCTCCATGGGGCTGCCGATGATCTACCTGCCGGCCGGTCCGATGCTGCGCGGCAATTATCGCGGCGAATATCTGGGCTCTGGTTCCGATGCCTGGAAGTTCTGGGACGAGCGCCGCGCCGGCACCATTTCGGAGCAGGAATGGGTCGATGTCGAGGCCGGCATCGCCCGCTCCTATGGTCACTGCATGACCATGGGCACGGCAAGCACGATGACGGCAATCGCCGAGGCACTGGGGCTAACGCTGCCGGGTGCAAGCTCGATACCCGCCCCAGATGCCAATCATATCCGCATGTCATCAGCTGTCGGCCGGCGTATCGTCGAGATGGTGTGGGAAGATCTCGTTCCCTCCAAGATCGTCACGCAGGCCGCGGTCAACAATGCCGTCGCTGTCGCGATGGCGACGGGCTGTTCCACCAATGCCGTCGTGCATCTGATCGCGATGGCGCGGCGCGCCGGCATCAATCTCTCGCTCGACGATCTCGACAAGGCCGGGCGCACGACGCCGGTGCTCGCTAATATCAGGCCCACCGGCAAAACCTATCTGATGGAAGATTTCTACTATGCCGGCGGCCTGCGCGCCCTGATGGCGAAGCTTTCTTCCAAGCTCGACCTCTCGGCGCTCACCGTCTCCGGCGTCACCCTCGGCGAAACGCTAGAGGGAGCGAAATGTTACAATGACGATGTCATCCGCTCGCTCGACAATCCGGTCTATCATGAGGGGTCGCTTGCGGTGCTGAAGGGCAATCTTGCGCCGACCGGCGCTGTCATCAAGCCGGCCGCCTGCGATCCGCGCTTTCACAAGCACCAGGGACCGGCGCTGGTCTTCGACAGCTATCCGGAGATGAAGGCAGCGGTGGACGACGAAAATCTCGACATCACGCCTGATCACGTCATGGTGCTACGCGGTGCTGGTCCGCAGGGCGGCCCCGGCATGCCGGAATGGGGCATGCTGCCGATCCCGAAGGCGCTCCTGAAGAAGGGCCATAGGGACATGCTGCGCCTCTCCGACGCCCGCATGAGTGGCACCAGCTACGGCGCCTGCATTCTGCACGTCTCACCCGAGTCCCATGTCGGGGGACCGCTGGCGCTGCTGCGCAATGGCGATATCGTCAGCCTCGATCTCGAGGCGCGGCGCATCGACATGCTGGTCGATGAGGATGAGTTGCAACGCCGGCGCGACGCCTGGGTCAAGCCTCCGGAAAAATTCGGCCGCGGTTATGGCTGGATGTTCTCGCGCCATGTGGCGCAGGCCGATACCGGCTGCGACTTCGATTTCCTGGAAAACAGCTTCGGCCCGACGCCGGGCGAACCCGACATCTACTAATCACGAGGATTATATCGCATGAGCAATTATGTGCTGAGCAACGAGACGCGCGACAAGCTGATGGGCGTCGCAACACCGACGATCGCCACCGCGCTTTTCCGGCGCGGCCTGCGCAACCAGTTCATTCAGGATGTGCGGCCGCTCTCGCCGAAGAAGGCGAACATGGTCGGCCAGGCTTTCACGCTGCGCTATATTCCCGCGCGCGAGGACCTGAACACGCTCGAAGTCTTCCGCAACCCGGAACATCCGCAACGTGCCGCTGTCGAGCAATGCCCGCCCGGTTTCGTGCTGGTCATGGATAGCCGCAAGGACGCGCGCGCCGCCTCCGCCGGCTCCATCCTGGTCTCGCGTCTGCAGGTGCGTGGCGTGGCCGGCGTCGTCACCGACGGCGGATTCCGCGACAGCCCGGAAATCGCCGCCCTCAATATCCCCTCCTATCATCACCGCCCCTCCGCCCCGACGAACCTGACGCTGCACCAGGCTATCGAAATCAACGGTCCGATCGGCTGCGGCGATGTGGCGGTTTTCCCCGGCGACGTTCTCGTCGGCGACAATGAGGGCGTCATCGTCATTCCCGCACATCTCGCCGATGAGATTGCCACTGAGACCGTGGAAATGACGGCCTATGAGGATTTCGTCACCGAGGAAGTCATGAACGGCGCCACTATCATCGGCCTCTATCCGGCAACCAGCGACGCGCCGAAGCAGAAGTTCGCGGAATGGCGGAAACAAAAAGGTCGATAAGACCACATTAGGTCACGCAGCCGGCGGATACATCCGGCTGCGGTTCTCTTAATTACTCTTCCTTGACCAGCTTCAGAACAAGCTGCTGGAGATTGCCGCCATCGCTGAATTCGACCTTGTCGAAATCGCTGTTGCGCTGCCGTTCCCTGTTGGAAATCTCCCCGAGCCGTTTCGTCAGCTCCACGCGGATTTTGCTGCATTTCGGGTCGTCCGGGATGGAGAAGCCAACGCTCACAGCTTCGATCTCTTTGACCATATCCTTGATGAAGCCGCCATGCACGCGCTCATGCGCCTCGACCCCGGCGATGAACTTCTGCCAGCTTTTGCGGGTCGATGGCGGCAATTGCGCCGAAGGCTTTGGCAATGTGTACGTGATGATCAGTTTCGGTATGTTGACCGTGATCATGCAGGCGCCGTCCGGCTGCGGCTCGTATTTGCGCGTCCAAGTCAGCTTGAAATCGGTATGCGCAATCGCCCTCACCTTGGGTCCGAGCAAGGGGCCGCGCTCGCCGATGGAATCGTAGAGTTCGCGCCCCGAGGTTCCGGTAATCGCATAGGTCTTGACCTTCTCGACCGCCTGCCACTCGGCGCGGGCCGTCATCGGCAAGGAAGCGATGCACATCGCCACTGCGAGCAATCGAAAATTCACTGTCACCAACATCCTCATATTCACGGCCTCGAGCGCCGCGACGCTATCCGTTGGTCCCGGCTATTTCAACGAGCATGGCGCTTCAAAATGCCGAGTTCTCCTCAAGCACTTCCTCGGCATCCTCTCGCTCCATCTCGAAGACCCTTTTTCCAATTGCGAAGCTGAAACCGTTGCGGGCGAAGGCAGACAATTCCTTTGCCTTGCGCTTCTCGTCGAGATCACCGCGCCGGAAAGGCCCGAAACCGCGTTTCCTAGCAAAGATGACGGCGGAATGGAGATCATCGACCTCTTCCACTGCCGCGACGACCGTTTCACCACTGATGCCTTTGGACGCGAGCTTGAAGGCAATGGCTTTCTTCGACTTGCCGGAGCGGACCGCCGAGCGTGTGCTGATCTCGGCGAAGGCGACGTCATCAAGCACCTTCAGCTCATAGGCGAATTTCACCGCAAAATCGGCAAGCGCCTTGATCTGTGCGCCGCTGATATCCTCGAATTTCTGCTTCGCCTTCCTGGAAATCGCATCGAACAGCTGCTTCTCGGTCATCATCCGACGTTCTAAACGATAGATGGTCGAGTTGCGTGCCCAGGAAAGCATGCGGCTTGTCGGCGTTTCATCCATGCAGGAAAGCATTCGGCGAGAGAAGAATCATCACGGAGAATTTTACGCAAGCCGGGCGGCTCAGGCAATGAATGCGCTTGGTAATCATGGGATGATTGGTTATGCTCCTCTCGCGGCCAAGGCGGTCAAACGCCGAGCGTCGAACCCCATCGACGGTGGAGGCCGTCTCAAACACCACATTATTGCTATGGATCACGGAGCCTGCAGCTCTCCCGATCGCTTTGCCGATTGGGCAGCAGAGCTTCGTTCAGAGGAGGCAGGAATGGATTATCGCAAGCTCGGCCCAAGCGGGGCCGTCGTCACGGCCTATTGCCTTGGCACCATGACGTTCGGCGCGGAGGCAGACGAAGCCGCGTCGCACAGGCTTCTCGGCGATTACTTCGCGTGGGGCGGCAACTTCATCGACACCGCCGATGTCTATAGCGCCGGCAAGTCAGAGGAGATCATTGGCCGCTGGCTGAAGGCGCGTCCGACAGAAGCACGCCAGGCCGTGATCGCCACCAAGGGCCGCTTTCCGATGGGCAACGGACCGAACGATATCGGTCTGTCGCGCCGCCATCTCGGCCAGGCGTTGAACGATTCGCTGCGCCGTCTCGGCGTCGAGCATATCGATCTCTATCAGATGCATGCCTGGGACGCTTTAACGCCGATCGAGGAGACATTGCGATTTCTGGATGACGCCGTGCGTGCCGGCAAGATCGGCTATTACGGCTTCTCCAACTATGTCGGCTGGCATATCGCCAAGGCCGTCGAGATCGCCAGGGCACAGGGCTATACGCGGCCGGTGACGCTGCAGCCGCAATATAATCTGCTCGTTCGCGATATCGAACTCGAGATCGTCGATGCCTGCCTGGATGCCGGCATGGGCCTGCTGCCATGGTCGCCGCTCGGCGGTGGATGGCTGACCGGCAAATACAAGCGCGACGAAATGCCGACCGGCGCCACAAGACTTGGCGAAAACCCCAATCGTGGCAGCGAATCCTTTGCGCCACGCAATGCGCAGGAGCGGACCTGGGCAATCATTGCCACCGTCGAGGAAATTGCTAGGGCACGAGACGTGACTATGGCGCAGGTGGCGCTTGCTTGGACGGCCGCACGTCCAGCCGTAACATCCGTCATTCTGGGCGCCCGCACGCGTGAGCAGCTTGCCGACAATCTGGGCGCAGCCAAACTGAAACTTACGGAGGCGGAGATGGATCGGCTGAACGAGATCAGCGCGCCGCAACCCGCCGCCTATCCCTACGGCGAAAGCGGCCGGAACCAGCGCCATCGCAAGATCGAGGGTGGCCGTTAAGTTTCATCCGGCGGCGAAGCGTTTGCCTGCTTCGCCGCTGCCGTTGGGATCGCCTGCCGTGTCAAACGAGCGGCGGGTTGAGTCTCGCAAAGCCTTCCTGACGCCGATAGGGAAAATAGGGATAGGGAGCCGTCGTCTCACTGACCTTATCCAGCCTCTCGATCTGCTCTTTCGAAAGAGTCCAGCCGACCGCGCCGAGATTCTGCCGCAGCTGCTCTTCGTTGCGCGCGCCGATGATGACGCTTGCGACCGTCGGCCGGCTGAGCAGCCAGTTGAGGGCGATTTGCGGCACGCTCTTCCCGGTCTCGCCGGCAATCTCATCCAGCACATCGACGATATCGAACAGCTTCTCGTCATCGACGGGCGGCCCGAATGATGCCGTCTCATGAAGCCGGCTCTTTTCGGGCAATGGCTGACCGCGGCGGATTTTGCCTGTCAGCCTGCCCCATGCCAGCGGGCTCCAGACGAGGGCACCGACATTCTGATCGTGGCCCAACGGCATTAGCTCCCATTCGTAATCGCGGCCGGCGAGCGAATAATAGACCTGATGGGCGACATGGCGCGCGTAGCCGTGCTTGTCGGAGATCGCGAGCGATTTCATCAGCTCCCAGCCGGCGAAGTTGGAAGCGCCGATGTAGCGGATCTTTCCCGCCTTCACGAGGTTATCGAGAGTGGAGAGCACTTCTTCGATTGGCGTCGAGGCGTCGAAAGCGTGCAGTTGCAAGAGGTCGATGTAATCGGTGCCGAGACGCTGCAAGGCAGCATCGACGGATTTGATCAAGCGCGAGCGCGAGCTGCCCCAATCGGCCGGTCCATCGCCCATCGGCAGTGCTGTCTTGGTCGAGATCAGCACGGCATCCCGCCTGCCCCGGATCGCCTGACCAAGCACTTCCTCCGATGCGCCTGCCGAATAGACATCGGCCGTGTCAAAGAGATTGACGCCCGCCTCCAGGCAGATATCGACCAGACGGCGCGCTTCCATCGCGTCCGTCGAGCCCCAGGCGCTGAAGAGCGGTCCATTGCCGGCAAAGGTGCCGGCGCCGAAACTGAGCACGGGAACGCGCAAGCCCGAAGCACCAAGATTTCTATATTCCATCATCCGTCTCCTGTTGGTTCTTCAGTTAGATAGACGCGATGAGAGAGATGATATAGATTGCCGAAAAGAAACTCATTTATGACTTCAATTCATCATGAGCCGCCAAGAGATCAACCGTTCCGGTGAAATGGAAGTCTTCGTGCGCGCCGTGGAACTCGGCGGCTTCACCGCTGCGGCCATAGCCTGCCGGATGACGCCTTCAGCCGTCAGCAAACTCGTCACGAGACTTGAAAAGCGCCTCGGCGCGCGGCTCATCCACCGCTCGACGCGGCGATTGCAGCTCACACCCGAGGGCTGCGCTTTCTTTGAGCGCAGTGTCGCCATTCTTGCCGATATTGCCGAAGCCGAACGCCATGCATCGGCGGGAGAGCAGGTAGTCGGCCATATCCGCATCAACACCAGCGGCTCCTTCGGCAATCATGTGCTGGCTCCGCTCGTTCCAAGCTTCATGGCGTTGCACCCGAATGTCTCGCTCGAGATCTTCCATACGGACCAGGTCATCGACCTGATGGAGGAGCGCGCCGATGTTGCAATCCGCGCCGGGCCGCTGAAGAGCTCCAGCCTCATGGCCCGCAAGCTTGGAACCACACAAAGTATCATTGTCGCCTCGCCGGACTATCTGCACAGGCATGGGACACCGCGCTCTGCCGCGGAATTGGCAAGACATTGCCGCATCAGCTTTAGCTATTCCCGGGCGATCGAAGGCTGGCCGCTGCTCATTGACGGTGAGGTTGCGACGGTACCGGCGGCGCGCAGCCTGCAGGTGGGCGACGGCGAAGCCATGCGGCACCTTGCGCTTGCCGGCGCAGGCCTGGCGCGGCTTGCTGCCTTCACCGTGAAATCGGATATCGCGGCTGGGCGACTGCAGCCCGTGCTGGAAGAATTCAATCCCGGAGATATCGAGGAATTCCACGCCGTCTATATTGGCCAGGGCGGCCCTCTGCCGGCGCGCGTGCGCGCCTTGCTGGATTTCTTGCGCGAAAACGTTCACCTGTAAAAGCGACGCGGCCGTCAGGGCCGCATCGTGTCAGCTAAAACTCCCAGTCACCAGGCCGATCAGGCGGATGGCTGCCGGGTCTTGCGCAGATAGGGCAATACCGTGTCGAACGAGCCGAAGCGAGTGATGGCATCTTCGTTGGAGACAGCGGCGGTGATGATAACGTCCTCGCCTTGCTGCCAGTTTGCCGGCGTTGCGACCTGATGCTTGGATGTCAGCTGGATCGAGTCGATCGCGCGCAGGATTTCGCCGAAGTTGCGGCCTGTCGTCATCGGATAGGTGAGGATCAGCTTGATCTTCTTGTCAGGGCCAATGACGAAAACGGAACGGACGGTAGCATTGTCGGCTGGCGTGCGGCCTTCCGAGCTTTCGCCGGCGCCTGCCGGCAGCATGTCATAGAGCTTGGCAACCTTCAGGTCCTTGTCGCCGATCAGCGGATAGTCGACATCGAAACCGGTCGCCGTCTTGATATCGTTCTTCCAGCGACCATGGCTCTCGACCGGATCGACCGAGATGCCGATAATCTTGACGCCGCGCTTGCGGAATTCGCCTTCGAGGCCAGCCATCGCGCCGAGTTCCGTCGTGCAGACCGGCGTGAAGTTCTTCGGATGCGAGAAGAGCACGGCCCAGCCGTTACCGATCCAGTCATGAAACTTAATCTCGCCCTGCGTCGTCTCGGCCGTAAAATCCGGCGCGATATCGTTGATGCGCAAACTCATTGTCTTACCTCCAAAATCTACCCCGGCGCGCTTGTGATGGCCGAGGGAACGAGAAAAAATCCGTCGCACAATGGCGTCGAATGTCGGATATGAAAAGCTCTTGTTTCAAATGGACGCCGCGATTGCCGCAGAAATCCCTTGCGGCCTGCGATGCCGGCTGCGCATCTTCAACATGTCCAGAAAGCGATAACCACCCACCCAGCGCCCATAACCGCTTGCTATATTGATATGTCCTGCAAGGCCGATATTGCGAACATCCGAATTCCAGAGCCGTCCGAACATGCCGAGCCGGTCGAGGCTCATATAGATATCATTCAAGCTCCCGATCGTCATGCTTGGGAAAGGCAGTGCTTCTGTCGGCATGGTGCCGAAGGATAGATGTCCGGCATGCAGGGTTTCCGTCACGGGAATATCGCAGGGCGCTACGAGCAGCGCGCCTTTGACCCTTCGTGCGGCCTGGCGGCCAGCCAATCTCGCCGTCAACACGCAGCCCAAGCTGTGGGCGACGACATAGGCTTCTCCGGCCTCTTCCAGCGCAGCTTCCAATTTCTCCATCCAGCTGCCGAGATTGGGAAAGTCCCAGTTATCCTGCTCGACGAGCCGAACGTCGGATTGATCCTGCAGCCAATAGCGCTGCCAATGCCCCTCGGCGGAGCCGAAAAGGCCGGGCACGATCAGTACTCTGGTCATGGAAGCCTCACGAGGAAAAGCGATCGAATGCAAAGCTTGCGACAGGAAATCAAAAATGCATCCCTTCAATGCCAAGGCGCGGGGGATGTACACCAATAGTAGATCTCGTAGTCGCGCGCGGAGAGTTCTCGCTCGCCGAGCTCGGGCCGATCGACGGATTGGATTCGTTCATTCGCATCCTGCAACGCACGCCCAGCGAAAATCGTCTTCAGGCGGCTAATGACATTCCATTTCATGTAACCCTCCATTTGATTGATAAATCCCAGGGGCTGCTGCAAATCGTCCTCAGCCATCATTCGGCCGCGGCAAGCACCGTTACCGGATGCGGGAAGAAGGCGGAGAGCTCACCGACGACCTCATTGATACGGCCGGCGAGCGGTTCCGAGGAAACCTTGTAATCGGTAAAGTCACGATCCGACGCGTATATGGCGGTTGGCAGGGTATGTGCCATGAAGAAGCCGAAGAGCGGCCGCAGCTGATGCTCCACCATCAGCGCATGCCGGTCGCCGCCGCCGGTCGCCGTGATGATGATCGGCTTGGCGCGCAGCTCGTGTGGATCGATAAGGTCGATCAGATGCTTGAACAGCCCGGGATAGGAGCCCTTGAACGTCGGCGAGCCGATAACCAATGCATCTGCCGAGACGATTTCATCGATCACACCTTTTGCCTGATCGTCGAGATCCTTGCGCCACTGGGCCGCGCCGAGAGAGGGGCCAACATCATGCAGATCGTAGATCCTGCTTGAGAAGCCATATCGCCCGCTTGCCAGATCCGCGACGGTCTGGACCAGCGCGTAGCTCTTCGACGGCCTGTTGAAGCTGCCGACGATGCCGACAAGTTTGGGCGCACTCATTCTTATCCCTTCCGAAGATCGCATGCATTTTCGATAATCCAAATATTGTCCATAAAATTAGTGGATTAAAAGGAACAGCGATCTCTGAAGGCACGGGAATTGGAAAATCTCTTTCTATGCTGCAGCCGGCTGGGCGAAGTGCACAAATGCCCCGAAAGGAAATGGCAGCGGTCCCGGCTCTCTCCAGGAGGGGATCGATTGATGCCGTAGCTTTCTCAATAAGATCCAACGTGCGCCCCGCCAACGCACCAGCTCAGTCCCGGAGACTACAAGGCAATGCGCGATCAGGAGGCCCATTTCGCTGCCACGCCGGCTGCCGGCGCGCTCCCCGCCAAGCCGGGAAGCGCGACTGGAGATTGCATGCTTTCCTACATATTCATCTTTCGACGACGACCTTCAAAACGTCTCGGTTCTTGTCCCAAAAGGGTAACGCGCTCTCGGCATCGGCAAAGGGTATGACCTTGGAAATAAGGGAAGCGGCACGATCGCCGATCGTCTCCAGATAGGCGATGACCGCATCGAAATCAGACTTGGTCGCGTTGCGCGATCCCATGATATCAAGCTCCTTGAGATTGAACATCTGCGTCTGATAGCTAACGGGCGCCTTGGCGTAACCGACATAGACGACGCGGCCGCAAAAACCGGCCAGATCGATCGCCTGACGAAAAGTTTCCGGAAGGCCGACTGCCTCGAAGGCCACATCGACGCCTTGATCATCCGTCAGCTCGACAATGCGCGCAACGACATCTTCCGTGCCGGCATCGATTGTGTGACGGGCTCCGAACTGTTTTGCCAGCGCGGTCTTTTCCGGGCTCAGATCGACGGCAATCACCTCGGCTCCGCGAGCAACGGCTCCGATCACGACGCCCATGCCGATCATCCCGCAGCCCAGCACAACGATGCGATCGCTCGCCGACACGCGGCCGCGCGCCACTGCGTGGAAGCCTACCGACAGCGGCTCGACCAAGGCGAGAAAGCGCGGCTCAAGAGTATCATTGAGGATCAGCTTCTCTGCCGGAAGAACGATCTCTTCGGCAAGCCCGCCATCCTGCTGGACACCGAGCGTGCGATTGTAGCGGCAGGCATTCACGCGCCCCTTGCGGCAGGAGGAGCACGTGCCGCAACTGGTATAGGGAAGCACGATAACGCGCTGCCCCGGTCGATAGGTGGGCGGAACACCCGCCCCGGTCTCGACAATCTCGCCGCCGATCTCGTGCCCAGGAATGCGCGGCAATTGCACCAGGGGATTGAGGCCTCGAAACGTGTTGAGATCACTCCCGCAGATGCCGACATGGCGGATGGAAATACGGACATCGCCTTCCCCGAGCTGCGGGCGAGCGACATCGGTGAAACGGCTGATGCCTTCACTTTCGATCAACAGGGCTTTCACGTGACGAAACCTTTCCTGGATTGGGGAGTAAACCGAGCGCTTGCGCACGGTTTACTAAACATAGATCAGTTCAGGGCGGCGATGTCGACAGGTAGATCGAACCGGTTTCAGAGCAGCTTCGCCCTTGCGCACGCCGATGGCGTACAGGAATAACTTGAGCACCATCTTCACCTCGAACTTTGACACTGGATTGCGCTCGTTCACCGCCTGCTTGCGCTGATTTTACACGGTTGAGATAAGCGATTTAAAGTGGTATTTTATGTTTAAAAAACCAGCAAGAGCGGGTGGTATGCGTTCTGAAAATCTCTTCAAACGGCAGTTCAACGAATTCCTGCGCCACGTGCAATCAGTCGGCCATGGACACCCACTTGGCTCGGAACGCGAGATCGCTCGAACGCTTGGCACCAGCAGAACGACTGTCCGCAAGTGCCTTGCTGCGGCTAAGGAGAGCGGCCTGATTTCCAGGGACGGAGCAGTCCTGCGGCAGGTAGAACCATCAGAGCTCTATTGCGAAGCCGAAACCATTCCGCCGACATTGATGGTCGAACGCGCTTTCCTGACATGGATTCTCCAATCCGATAGCGGGCCGGGTCAGACCATCAACGCGCTTCAGCTTGCACGGCAATTCGGCGTGTCGTCGACAACGATCCGCGAATTTCTGCAGAGTTTCCGGCATTTTGGCCTGATGGAGCGCGAGGCCAACGGCAAATGGGTCTTCCGCGGCATGACGCTGGAATTCGCCAACGAGCTTTCCGATATCCGCGAAATTTTCGAACTGCGATCCGTGATGCGCTTTGCGGAACTCGATGACGGCGATCCGAGCTGGAGCGAACTGCGCAGACTGCGCAGCGAGCATCTCAAATTGCTGGAGACGATCGAGACCGACTATCACCGCTTCTCGCTTCTGGACGAGCAGTTGCATCGCCTGATCAACAGTGCTTCCAGCAACCGCTTCGTCACCGAATTTTATCACGTCATCTCGCTGATTTTCTTCTATCATTATCAATGGAACAAGAAAGACGAGCGCAGCCGTAACGAAGCGGCGGTGTATCAGCATCTAGATTATATCGACGCGATCCTCTCAAGGGATCAGAAGAAAATCAACCAGACGTGTACGGCACATCTCAGCGAGGCACGCCGGACATTGCTTGCAAGCACCCGAGAAGCTCGACTTGAGAATTCGAGCACGCCGCCAGATCCGGCCTACTGAAGGGTCATACCTAGCCCGGTGTCTGCCCTCGCTGCGTAAGGATCGACGATGGAGAGCGCCCGGTTGAGAGCTTCGGCGAACCCATGAAGCGAGATGACGTAGCTCACATCGCGATCGGTATCGGCTGCAGCCAATGTCACAGTGAGATTGCGCCGGCGCCGCAGACCGGCAAGCATGGCTTTATTTAGGTTCAGCTCGACAAGACAGCCACGTGGGAAAGCGGTAGCGAATGGCGAGGCCAGACCGGGAGCAGTTTTGCCGCCTGCTGGTAGCCCGACGCTCCGCAGATAGAGTCCCTGCGGTAGAGCCAACATGCCCCGGAGACTCCCGCCCCCTGGAGTAAGTTCAATCGACAGTACCGGCGTGTTCGTCTGCAGATCATACAGCGTGTATGAAATAGCATAAGATAGCCGGGCAAGATCGGCAGTACCCTGATTGACGATGGTAAGGATCCAGTCGCCGTAACGCTCCTGCAACGCGCCTGAACTTGGGGCGCCGATGGTCGCCTTGCCAGCCATCACAATCCACTATCTGGTCGATTTATCGATATTGACCAGCCCTCCTCAACACGCATCATCACCTTGAATGGTGTTATCTCGTCCATCTTCGACCCCCTCGCGTGGCGTATCGCAATAATATTGCACGTCGCATCTCAAATTCCGGTCTTCAGAGACTGAGTGCTTGCGATCTCATATTGGCAATTTTACGCCAATGCATCCCCCATTTGGTGTAATGTTAAGCACTATTTTTGGTTATACTCAATAATTATGTCGACTATTTACTATAGTAATAATTCCCTTATTATAAGCAATACATTAATGAGCCCCATGTAATATATATCTATATATTACACACAATAAAATTTACTTTGACTTGAATTCTATTAAGGGAAATACCACCGATGTGGATTGCACGACGCGTCAAAAGCCCCTCGTCTATAAAGGAATGACGCGCGAAAGCGGATCGCTAGATAGGCGCATGATGCCTCCACTGCTGAAAACAGCGGCGCATCCTACAGGCGACAATGGCGATAGGATCTGAATCAAAGCAACCAGGAACAGCGAGCGGGCCGCTTCCATTCCTCGGAGTTCTTCAGGCATTTCAGCTTTTTGGCATCGGCCAGATTGCGCAATGTCTCGCCACGGCCACGCCCCGGCCAGGAGAAATGAACGCGATGATTGGGCCTTGCCAACCAGCAGATTTGGATAGCGCGACAAAAAAACTTGGCTGCGGGGGTGGGCAGAAAAACAATGCACGCTATGTGATGCATATGAGCGGGGAGAAATATTAGGTCTGTGGAGGAGGTCGTCCGGCACAAAGGAAGAGGATTCTGATGCCCAATTCAGTTTTGAATGCCCTGGGACAGCCACTTTACTATAGCGGCACGTCGACAGCCTACTTTTCCGCCACCGGCTCCGGCCCAGTGCTTTACGGCACCGCGGGCAATGATTCCATATGGGGCGACAACACCGTCAACGTGACGCTGATGGGCGGCACAGGCGACGACATCTATTATATCTACTCGAGCAACAATCGGGTCTCTGAAGGCCCCAATGCCGGCGTCGATACCATCAACACCTGGATGGATTACACGCTGCCCGCCAATGTCGAAAATCTTACCGTTACGGGCGACAATCGCCATGCCTATGGCAACGACGCCGACAACATCATCACCGGCGGCAGCGGCAGCCAGACCATCGATGGACGCGGCGGAAACGATGTGCTCATTGGCGGCGGCGGGGCCGATACCTTCATCATCAGCAAGGGCAACGGCAGCGATCTCATTACCGATTTCAGCGATGACGACAAGGTCAGGCTCAACCAGTATGGCCTGTCGTCCTTCGATCAGGTTGTCAGCCATTCCACGCAGGAAGGCGCCAATGTCCGGCTCGATCTCGGCAATGGCGAAAGCCTGGTCTTCGCCAACAAGACCATCTCCGACCTGCATGAAGACCAGTTTCAGCTCGGGCTCGACAGATCGTCGCTGACGCAGACCTTTTCGGATGATTTCAACACGCTCTCGCTGCACGAGGGAACGCAGGGCACCTGGGATGCTAAATACTTTTGGGCGCCGGACAAGGGCAGCAGCCTGAACGATGAGCTGCAATGGTACATCAACCCCTCTTACGCGCCGACCGCCTCGGCAAACCCGTTTTCCGTCTCCAACGGCGTTCTGACGATCACGGCAAAGCAGACGCCGGATGCGTTGAAATCGATCGTCGAGAACCATGATTACACATCCGGGCTTCTGACCACCCACTCCACCTTCTCGCAGACCTATGGATATTTTGAAATGCGGGCGGAGATGCCGCACAATCAGGGCGTCTGGCCTGCCTTCTGGCTGCTGCCGGAGGATGGCTCCTGGCCACCGGAACTCGATGTGGTGGAGATGCGGGGGCAGAACCCCACCACGGTGAATGTCACGGTCCATTCGAATGCCACCGGCGAGCACACGAAGACGTCCATTCCGGTGGAAGTGCCGAGTACGAACGGCTTCCATAATTACGGCGTGCTCTGGGACAAGGATCAGATCGTCTGGTATTTCGACGACGTTGCCGTCGCCCATGCCGATACGCCGGCCGATATGCATGGTCCGATGTACATGCTGGTCGACCTCGCAGTGGGCGGCGTAGCGGGCACTCCGACGGATGGACTCCCGAACGGATCCGAGATGAAGATCGACTATATCAAGGCCTATTCGCTGGACGATCACGCCGCCCAGCTGGCCACCTCGGCGCAATCCGCCCATACGACGGACTGGCATATCTGACGGGGATCAAGGTCCCCTGAATATCCGAGCGGCAGGCATCCGGGTTGGGCCGGGCTGCCGTTCCACGCTATTGCTGCCGCGCGGCTCAATCCGCCGATCAATCGTGACAGCGAGATGAATTTCTTAAGTCACGACCTGGATTTGCGTCTTGACGGAATTGGCGATGAAGCATTGCTCATGCGCCAGGTGATGCAGTTCCGCTTGCATTGCGGCGGTTGGCGGCTCCCCGGCATAGACGACGGTCGGACTGAGCTCGACACGGCTAACGATCAATTTTCCGTCGACCTTCTCCATCACGCCGGTCACCTTGTCGGTATAGCTCTCGACGACAATCCGTTTGGGCGCGGCGAGCGAGAGAAAAGTCAACATGTGGCAGCTGGAGATCGCCGCGATATAGGCCTCCTCCGGATCGACGTTGGCTTCCACAGAATAGGGAAGCGGAACGATATGCGGCGAAGCCGACGCCGGCACGACCTGGCCGCCATCGAAGCGCCAGATGTGGGCGCGGCTGTAGCGTTTGTCGGTAAATACAGCTCCATCTCGCGCCCAATGTACCTCGACGGTCATTTTCATGATCAATCATCCTTTGTCGGCATGGAAAGAAGTCTTGCAGTCGTTTGAGTAAGATGGCGGCGAAGATGCTCCACAGCTGCCGAGATATCGTGCCTCGTACAAGCGGCAACGATTGCAGCATGCTCCTCGAAAAACTCTGTACGCTCCTGGGCGCCCGCCTTTTGATGAAGGCACGCACGCCGGGATTCCCGCCGAAGCGCTTCTATGGTTCCAAGCAATCGAGTATTTTTACAACCGCTATACAGGGCGCTATGGAATTGATGGTCGAGCTCTTCAATCCGCAATGGATCGTATTCTGCGAATAGCTCATCGTTGAGCTTTTCAGCCTTCCGCAGGGTGGCGGGCGAGAGCAATGGGGCCGACTGCTCCATGGCAGCGGCCTCAAGGATAGCACGAAGTTCGGTAAGTTCAGTCGCCTCACGTTCCGAAAGAACCGCCACCGCAAGACTGCGGTCAGGACGCCGCACGACCAAGCCGCCCCCAAGCAACCTGTTCAAAGCTTGCCTGACGGGCTGACGGCTGACGCCGAACCGCTCAGCAATCAATTCTTGTTTGAGAACTGACCCCGGCGCCAATTGGCCCGACTCGATCTCGTCCTGCAGCTCACTGAAAATCGACTTTGGATCCATGGATCCAAAGTAGGATATTCCCACGAAGTTAGTCAAGCATCTGCTATCGATATTCTCTTTGAGCGCGGCTTCTCTTGTCGCTCCACCCCGGCTAAAAGCATAATCCGAGCCTGCGACGCTGCATGCTGCCGTCCCTTCATAGGCTACGAATTGGACCTCAGCCCTAATCCTCCCTGAACGCCCGCCTAATCTGGTCGGTCATCGGCTTTGTCAGATAGGCAAGAACGCTTCTCTCGCCCGTCTGCAGAAAGGCTTCCACCGGCATGCCCGGCAATGGCGTCAGGGCTCCGAGCCTTTCCCATTCAGGCTTTGCCACCTTGACCCGCACGACATAGTAGCTTTGTCCCGAACGCTGATCCGTCGTCAGATCCGCCGAGATCGTATCGACATGCCCATTCAGCTCCGGGGTGATCCGCTGATTGAAGGCGGGAAAGCGCAGGGATACCGCCTGGCCCACGGCAATCTGGTCGATATCCTGCGGCGCAAGTTTAAGCTCCGCCACCAGCGCATCCTTATCCGGGACTATCTGCAGGATCGCTTCTGCAGGCGAGATGACGGCCCCTGCGGCATGGATGCTTAGCTGGTCGATGATACCAGCCTGAGGCGCCTTGATGTCGATCCGCTTCAAGTCATCTTCAGCCGCTACCAGACGCTCGGAAAACTGGCCGCTGTCGCTCTCGGCCTGACGCAATTGCTCGGACACTTCCGAACTGCGGTCTGCATCGATCTGCAGGATCTGCAGTTCGGTTTCCGCAATCTTGCCCCGGGTCTGGGCGATGGACGAGACGAGGTTTCCGAGATCGCCGTTCAGCGAAGCACTTTCCCGCTGCAGGGAGTAGACTTTTGTCGCCGAGATGATGCCCTGGTTGAGCAGGCCTTCGAGACTTCCGAGCTCCTTCGCAATGAGCGCGATTTCCCGCCGTTTGCCCTCTTCCTGTGCTATGAGCCCTTCGATCTCCCGGTTGAGCTGTTGAATGCGCTCGTGCAGCTGCGATTTCTGCCCTTCGCGCGATGCCTGCCGATCGAAAAAGAGCCGCCGCTCGCCGGCCAGAATGGCCGCGACATCCGCGTTTCCGGCAGATGAAAGGAGATCTGCTGGAAAGGGGATCTCCTGCTTGCCGTCGCGCTCCGCCGTTAAACGCGCCGTGCGGGCTGAAAGCTCGTTGAGCCGCTTGCGGATGATGGAGAGATTGGCTCGGGTCTGAGTGTCGTCCAGCCGGACGAGCACCTGACCCGCGGCAACATGCTCGCCGTTCTTCACGAGGATTGCGCGGACAATGCCCCCCTTCAGGTGCTTTATCGGCTTTACATAGCTGTCGACGACAAGCGTGCCGGACGCGATCACCGCGCCGGCGATCTTGGTGGCGGCGGCAAGGCCGCCCATGACACCAAACAATAGAAGGATGACCGCTACCACCAGCAGCGACAGGCGGCGGATCATACGTTCGTTCGATGACGACGAGGCCTTGCCGATCATCCGTGCGTCTCCCCACCGGCTATGGCCAGATGCGTTGTTCCGAGCTGTTTGGGCGATGGACCAAGGATATCCTTCTTTGGCCCGAATGCCTGAACCTGACCGCCGGCAATGATCAACACCGTATCGGCAGCGGCGAGAGCGCTTGGCCTGTGGGCAATGACGATTGCAATGCCGCCCCTGTCCTTCACAACTGCAAGCGCCGCCGTCAGTGCAGCCTCGCCTTCCGCATCCAGATTGGAATTCGGCTCGTCGAGAACCACCAGAAATGGATCGCCGTAAAGCGCTCTCGCCAAGGCTATACGCTGCCTCTGCCCCGCCGAAAGGCGCGATCCGCCTTCGCCGATCTTCGTATCGAAGCCGTCCGGGAGCTTGACGATCATGTCGTAGACACCGGCCGCCTTCGCCGCCGCGATGATCGGCTCCGTCGGCATGTCCTCGGCAAAACGCGAAATATTCTCGGCGATCGTGCCATCGAAGAGGTCTACATCCTGCGGCAGATAGCCGATATGCTGCCCAAGCTCGTCGGTATCCCATTGCGAAAGCGCGGCACGATCGAGCCGCACGGAGCCGATTGCAACCGGCCATAAGCCAGCAATCGCACGTGCCAGCGAAGACTTGCCCGATGCGCTCGGGCCGATGACGCCGAGTATGGTTCCCGCCGATATCTTGAACGAGACATTGCGCAGGATAAAATCGCGGCTGCCGGGCGACGTCACGGTGATATTCTCGACGCTGAGCTCGCGTGACGGCGTGGGCAAGGCGAAGGCCTGCGGCGCGGGCGGCGCGGCGTCGAGGAGTGCGGCAAGCCGCGTCCAGCCCTGGCGTGCAGCCACAAAACCCTTCCATTGGCCGATCGCAAGCTCGACGGGCGCCAGCGCCCGCGTGACCAGGATCGAACTCGCAATGATGATGCCTCCCGTTGCTTCATGGCGAATGACGAGGATCGCGCCGACGGCAAGCACACCGGATTGCAGCATCATGCGCGCGATCTTTGCGGCGATGGTCAGAGCGCCAACGCGGGTGCTCGCTATCGCCTGGTGCCTGAGGTAATCCTCATTCATAACAGCCCATTTATCGGTGAGCCGGCCGGAAAATCCCATGGCAATGGCAGCCTCCCAATTCCGCCGCGCGGCCTGGGCGAAGCCGAGACGCGCCGCGGAAGACCTGGCCGCCTCCAGGGCCGGTCGACGCGACAGCATTTCGGCAGCCACGGTAATGCCGACGAGCAGCAAGGCACCGCAAAGAGCGGTGAAACCGATCCAGAAGTGGAACAGAAAGCAAAGGAGCAGATAGAACGGCACCCAGGGCAGATCGAACAGCGCCGTCGAACCGCTGCCGGAAAGGAAGGAGCGGATCTGCTCGAGATCACGCACCGATTGCAGCCCATCGTCCGACGTCTGTTTTTTGCTCGGCAGGAACAGAAGCGCGCCGAAAACCTTCCTGTTTAGGCGCTCGTCGAGCGACATGCCGATGCGCACAAGTAGCATGGAGCGCAGGAATTCGATGAGGCCCTGAAACAGGTAGAGGGTCACGACGATGATGACGAGACCGGACAATGTCGGCAGGCTATGGCTCGGAATGACCCGATCATAAACCTGCAGCATGAAAAAGGAGCCGGTCAGCGTCAGCACATTGATGGCAGCGCTCGCCAGAGCGATGCCGATGAAGGCCTTGCGAAGCGTCGACAACATCAGCATAGCGAATGTTTGCGGCGGGTCTTTCGGGACGGCAAGCACCTTGCGTCGATCCTCAACATTGGCCGTCGCGTACGGCAGGGCTTCTGATCAAGTTCATGACGCCGCCTCCCGTTCGGCACCATAAACCTATGAGGCGATCGTCAACGGCATCAGCCGCCACTCTCGCTTCGTACCTAACCTTCGGTGATCCCATATAATTTAGGAAGTCGAAATCTGCTCGAAATGCAGTTTCGGTGAACCCAATCTTAGCATAGGACACCCTGTCCATTTGCGGGACAATTGCGCCATGAAATGGGGCAGTCGCCGGTTCCGGCAAGATGCCTTGAGCTCACATCGGCCGAAGCGGGCGACATCCCGCCGCCCGCGTGCCTGCATTCAGTCGAATTTCTCCGTCGTATCGGCCTTGCCCTTGACCCAATAGCCGGATGCCTTGATCCAGCTCAGCGGATAGCCGCGTTCTTCGACTAGGTAGGAGCGCAAGGCACGGGTGACGGAGGCTTCGGCGGCGATCCAGACGAAAGTACCCGGGGCCACATCGATCGACTGAAGTATCTTCAGAAGCGAGGACGGATCCGCTGCCTCCGAGAGAGGCCGATATGCCCAGCGCATATCCAGCTGCGCATCGGTCTGAAATGCCTGATGTTCGCCTGCATCGGCAACCGCGACGATCGCCGTTATACGCGCACCCGCTCGCGCCTCTTCAATCCGGCGGCCGATGGCCGGCAGCGCCGTCTCGTCGCCGATCAGCAGCCAATTCTCGATATCCGCGGACACGACGGCCGAGCCGCGAGGACCGCCGATCTCCAGCCTGTCGCCGACGCGAGCGTCGAGCGCCCATTGCGTGGCGGGGCCTGCCTCGTGGACGGCAAAATCGAGGACGAGCGTTCGCGCCTCGGTGTCGTATTGGCGAGGCGTATAGTCGCGCCGCTCCATCTCCGCGCCGGCACCCGGCACCATCACCTTGATGTGGTCGTCGGGCGCAAGGCTTACGAAATCGGCGAGATCTTCGCCGCCCAGCCGGATGCGCAGCATGCCGGGAGTGATCCTGTCGATGGCCGTTACCGTCAGGGAGCGCCGCTTCAGTTCATGGCGCACGCGCTCGATCTTCGGGGCAGAGATGGCCGTGTTGGAATTATGGGGGGTATCCATTGGTGTCCTTTCGAGGCGCTTCGATCTCGATCCGCAGGACACAGTCGCGCAGACCGAAGCCGCAGAGCCGTTCGATCATACGCGTTGAGTGACGTTAACGCTTACGTGGCCGAGCGATCCGGCCAGTGTGCACGTCCTCTATAGAAGAGGACGTCTTCTTGCGCAACGAAAAGATGATAATTAGAGACAAGTTTTTTGCATCAACCGCCCAGGCGGACGCCAGCTCTGCCGAGCAGGTCGGCACGACTTTTCAGAGCCGTGCCGACCTGATTGATCACTGCAGCGCCTTCTCCATCAGTCGCGCCAGGCGCTCGGCAAAAGCGCGCGGATCGGCCGGCTTGTCGCCGTCAAGAACGCGGGCCTGATCGAGCAGCAGGAAGGCCGCATCGTCGCGCAGGGACGGCGCATCCGCCTTGGCGGCAATCGCCTTGACGACCGGATGATCCATGTTGATTTCAAGGATCGGCTTGGCGCCGGACTGCAGGCGGCCAGCCCCCTGCAAGATTTTTTCCAGCTGGCGGTCATAACCCTGCTCGGACGCGACGAGGCAGACGGCGCTTTCGATCAGGCGATCGGATGCGCGGACATCGGATACTTCATCGGCAAGCTTTTGCTTGGCATAGTCGAGGAAAGCCTGGACTTCGGCGGGTGCGCTTTCGCTTTCCGGCTTATCCTCATCCTGCTTCTTGAACTGGGCGAGATCCGCGGACCCTTGCGTGATCGACTTGAAGCTTTTGCCCTCGAATTCCGGGGCATTGGTCACCCAGAAGCTGTCGACGGAATCGGTGAGCAACAGAACTTCGATGCCGCGGGCACGGAAGCCTTCGAGCTGCGGCGAAGCTTTCAGCTGCTCAAGGCTGCCACCGACGAGATAGTAGATCGACTGCAGGCCTTCCTTGGCATCCCTAATGTAGTCGGCAAGTGAACGATAGCCCTCGCCCGAAGTCGTGGTGCGGAAGCGCGAAAGCGCCAGAAGCTGAGAGCGACGCTCGAAATCTTCGTAGAGGCCTTCCTTGATAAGACTGCCGAAATTCTCCCAGATCTTCAGGAAGGCGTCGTGATCGCTCTCCGCCTGCTTCTCGATCGCCGTAATGATGCGGTTGGTGACACCCTTGCGGATCGCCGTCAGGATAGGGCTTTCCTGGATCATCTCGCGCGAGACGTTAAGCGGCAGGTCGGACGTATCGACCAGACCGCGTACGAAACGGAGATAGCGCGGCAGCAATTCCGCCTCGTCGGTGATGAAGACGCGCTTCACATAGAGCTTCATGCGACCCTTGCGATCCGGGTCGAAGAGATCGAAAGGTTGCGAGCCGGGCACGAAGGCAAGTGCCGAATATTCGTGACGACCCTCGGCGCGGAAATGCACCGTCAGCGCCGGCTCGTCATACTGGCCGGAAACGCCGCGATAGAAATCGGTATATTCTTCAGACGTGATGTCGTTCTTCGACTTCGTCCAGAGCGCGGTGCCGTCGGTCAGCTGAGTTGCTTCCTCACCCGGCTTCTCGGCGATCTTGATCGGCACCGGGACATGACCGGACTGCTCCTTGACGATGCGCTCGACGCTCCAGCGCGAGGCATAGCTTTTAGCGTCTTCCATCAGATGCAGCGTGATGCGGGTGCCGCGCGCCGGCACCTCACTGACGTCGACGGGCGCAATGCTGTAGCCGCCCTTGCCGTCCGAAGACCAAAGCCAGGCATCCTCGGCGCCGGCCCGGCGGGAGATGACGTCGACGCGATCGGCCACCATGAAACAGGAATAAAAGCCGACGCCGAACTGGCCGATGAGCTGCGCGCCCTCGCCCTGCTTGTTGGCCTCGATGCGCTCCATGAAAGCGCGTGTGCCGGAGCGGGCGATCGTGCCGAGCGCCTCGATCATCTCGTCGCGGCTCATGCCGATGCCGTTATCTTCCACGATGAGCTTGCCGCCATCGGCGTCGAGCGTCAGCAGGATGCGGCTGTCGGGATCGTTCGCAAGCAGGCCGGGCTGCGCAATCGCCTCGTAACGCAGCTTCTCGCAGGCATCGGCCGCGTTCGAGATCAGCTCGCGCAGGAAGACATCTTTATCCGAATAAACCGAGTGAACCATCATATGCAGAAGGCGGGCAACGTCGGCCTCGAAGACGTGGCTCTCGGCGGTCATTTCTGCGGTGGTGGTTGTCATATGCGTCTAATCTCCTGGGAATGTTGAAAGTCGCGCCGAACAGGTGGCGGAAGACGAGGGAAATTTCAAGCTTGAGCTGCCAATAAGGTTGGCCTTCGGCCGCGATAGAAGGTGCCGCTCCAGCTTTCCAGCCATCATGAAACGCGCGGGCGGAATATCGGAGACCTAACGGCACAAAGCCCGAAGCTTGACTTTATGAGATCAATATGAGAACATAAAGTGAACATATGGAGATATCCATGACCAAAGCCGAGCAAGTCATCGAACGTGCAATGACCTTTGTCGCTGTCTCGAAGGCCCTTCGGGAGCGCGAACAGGAACGGCGCGCCACATGGACGCGCCGTGTCGAAATCAGCCGGCCGCTACCGCCCTTGCCGCGCGCCGTTCAGCTTTCGTTGAAACTCGACAGCTGAAATGGTGGGGGTGGTAACAGCACCCGGCAGGCTGTGAAGCGCCCGCCTTTCGGCGGGCGCATGATCTTCGGATTGCTTAGGCCTTGAAGAAGGCGAGCAGGTCCGCGTTGATCACGTCCGCATGCGTCGTCGCCATGCCGTGCGGGAAGCCCTTGTAGACCTTGAGCGTGCCGTTCTTCAGCAGCTTCGAGGACAGAAGGGCCGAGTCCGCGATCGGCACGATCTGGTCGTCGTCGCCATGCATGACCAGCGTCGGCACTTCGATCTTCTTCAAGTCTTCGGTGAAGTCCGTTTCAGAGAAAGCCTTGATGCAATCATAATGGGCCTTTGTGCCGCCCATCATGCCCTGACGCCACCAATTGTCGATGACACCTTGAGAAACGGCGGCACCGGGACGATTGAAGCCATAGAACGGGCCTGAAGGAATATCACGGAAGAATTGAGCCCGGTTGGCTGCAAGCGCAGCGCGGAAGCCGTCAAAAACTTCCAGCGGCAGGCCGCCGGGGTTCTTATCGGACTTGACCATGATCGGCGGTACAGCGCCGATCAACACAGCCTTGGAAACGCGGCCATGGCCGCCATACTGGGCGACATAGCGTGCAACTTCGCCGCCGCCTGTCGAATGGCCGACATGAATGGCGCCCTTGAGATCGAGATGCTCGGCAAGGGCCGCGACATCGGCGGCATAGGTATCCATTTCATTTCCGGTCGCCGTCTGGCTGGAGCGGCCATGGCCGCGGCGGTCGTGAGCGATGACGCGGTAGCCCTGGTGAAGGAAGAAGAGCATCTGGGCGTCCCAATCGTCGGAACTCAGGGGCCATCCGTGATGGAAGACGATCGGCTGGCCCGTCCCCCAGTCCTTGTAGAAGATCTGCGTCCCGTCCTTGGTGGTGATCGTGCTGCTGCTCATTGTGTCCTTACCTTTCGAAGTTGATTGCTTTGTAGAGGCTTGTGCAGGTTGAGCGAAGGGGCTGACAGCTGCAGCGGCGGCAAGGCCAAGCCCGGCTGTCATAACGCCCCGACGAGTAGCTTGAGGGATCGACTGGCTCATTTCAATCTCCACTTAAATTTATCGTGCGATTTATTATCGCGGCATCTATATGCCTAGTGCATTTCGACTCTTATGTCCATAAGAGAATTATCTAGCGATTATTTATTGCGATAATTAATCGAAGAGCGGCGATCTGGGCTCGCGGACTTGTGAAGCCACATCGGTCTTTTGAACGAGAGTTTCGAAATCAGCCCCTGCTTAACTGCTCATAACTGCACAACAATTATTGCATGGGCTTATCGACAAAATGCGCGATCGCGAACTGTGCAACGCGTTCGTTCGACTTCCTCGCATCGTCGAGCCAGAACGGGAAAATCTGCCATTGATGGATCATTCCCGGCCAAACTTCCAGGCTCACATTGCCGCCCGCCTGGCGTACCTTGTCCGCAAACCGCGAGATATCATCGAGCAGTGCCTCACGCCCGCCGACCTGGATCAACAGTGGGGGAAACCCCGAGACATTGCCATAGAACGGCGACATGTCGGGATCGGCAGCGGGGCGATCACGCGCGGACGCATCATGGATGAGGGTCAGCTCGGCCTTGTTCATGAAAGGGTCACTGGCGGCGTTGGCGGCCAGGGACGCCCCCGTTGCGGCGAAGTCGGTGATCGGGCTCATAGCAACCACAGCAGCGGGAAGCGGACCACTCAGCCTAAGCTGGTTCAAAACGACTTCGATGGCCAGAGTTGCGCCAACCGACTCGCCGGCGATAACGATGTTGCCGGCCTTGTATCCCGATGTCAGAAGCCAGCGATAAGCCGCAATGGCATCATCTCTTTGCGCGGGGAAGCGATTTTCGGGAGCAAGGCGATAGTCGACCAACAGCACATCGGCCGAGGTCGCCTTGGCGAACGAACCCGCTATGTTGGCATGCGTCCGAAGCGAGCCGCTATAGAAACCGCCGCCATGCAGATAAAGAATGGCGCGTCGGCCGATTGGATGATGCAACCGAGCCGGCCAGATGAGATCACCATCCACACCGTTGGCGTCGACACGCCGTATCTGGACACGCGCCGGGCCTGGCGTCGATGCCATGAGCTTCTCGAAGCCGGAGCGGCGCTGCAACAGATCGGTTCCGGACACCGCACCGCTATCGCGCAAAGTGCCGATCAGCTTCTCGATCTGCTCGCTTGAAGCCTTAGTCTGTGGGGCGATCTCGGAGGTTTCGGCGGCTGCAGCTTGCGATATCAACCATGGGCCTGCGCCTATCAGAACGGCCATTGCCATGATGAAGCAACATATCCAGCGCAGTGATCGGAACTCGTTCATCAAATAAGCCTTTTCCCCGCAAGGCCGTGGACGCCATCGTGATGCCACGGTCGCAGAAAAGCTATTTGTGTCAAGTATGATGGGCGAGATGAGACTGGAATTCCATTCATCCGCCTGCCCATCATTCATCGCCTCGACATGATCAACCGATGATCACTTCCCTATCGGCGCTCCGTTTCATTGAGGTGACAGCGCCGGTGGACAAGTCCTTTCATTCAGCCCCATGTCTGGCCGCCGCGAGGCGAGCGATGATCGCCTGCCGTGCCATTCTCGAGCCCGCAAGGCGCTGCCTGGTTCTGGCCAACACCTCAACGCTGGCCTTCTCGGGCAATCCGGAATGAAATGGCGGCTCGGGCGCGTATTCCAGCGACAACTGGATCGCTGCGGCCTCCTCCCGACCGCGCAAGGCGGCAACGATCGTCAGTCCGAAATCGATACCGGCCGTAACGCCGCCCGCGGTGAAGAGATTGCCATCCTGTACGACGCGCCCCGGCGTGGCAACGGCTCCGAAACTCTCGAGGAAATCAAGCGCATTCCAATGGCTCGTGGCTTTCTTTCCCTTGAGCAGGCCGGCCGCTCCAAGGACGAGAGAACCGGTGCACACCGATGTCGTGAAGCGCGCTTGGGTCGCTTGTTCCCGGACGAAGCCCAGGACGGCCGCATCCTCCAGCAATGCATTGACGCCCACGCCGCCTGGCACGCAGATCACATCGAGCGGCGGGCATTCCGCAAACGTCGTTGTCGGCTGCAACACCAGCTTCGTTGCCGACACGATGGGCGACGTGTCCTTCCACAAGAGATGCACCTCCGCATCATCCATCGAGGCGAAGACTTCGTAGGGTGCAGTCAGATCGAGTTGCTGGACACCTGGAAAGGCAAGCAGGCCGAAGCGGATGGTCATGGCATGTCTCCGATGATTGACTTTTCCAAGCCTATGCGACAATGCTCTGGCACATTTGCCAAACCACCGTCATTTTTTGCCAATCATGCGCCGCATCGAAATTCTTGCCTTCGACAACGCCCAACTGCTTGATATCACCGGTCCGCTGCAGGTTTTCACCAGCGCCAACGAGGCGGCGCGTGAGCTCGATCAGCAGAAACCCTACGAAGCCATCGTGGTCGCGGAAAACCCACAGACCCGAACCAGCTCAGGTCTGGCGCTGATGACCGCGCCATTCGGCAGTAGCGATATTCCGCTCGACACCTTGATCATCGCCGGCGGCTGGGGCGTCAATAAAGCCTGTGAGAACCTCGGCCTGATCGAATGGGTACGCCGGCGAGCCGCAAATGCTCGTCGGATAGCCTCCGTGTGCAGCGGCGCCTTTCTGCTTGCGGAAGCCGGTCTTCTGGATGGGCGGCGGGCAGCGACCCATTGGAATCGTTGCGAAGAATTTGCCAAGCGTTTTCCGCAGGTGAAGCTCGAGCCCGATCCGATCTTTGTCCAGGACGGGCAGATCTGGAGTTCCGCCGGCGTGACTGCCGGCATCGATCTTTCACTTGCTTTGGTCGAGGCCGATCTCGGCCGTTCGCTGGCGCTTTCCGTGGCTCGCGAACTCGTCGTCTTCCTCAAGCGACCGGGCGGTCAGGCGCAGTTCAGTGTGGCGCTGAAGCTCCAGGACGGCGGCGAACGCTTCGACCGTCTGCATGGCTGGATCATGGACAATCTGCGCTCCGATCTTTCCCTGCCGGCGCTTGCCGAGCAGGCGAATATGAGCGCACGCAGCTTCTCTCGCCATTATCTGAAAGCGACCGGACGGACGCCTGCGCGCGCGGTGGAGGAAATCCGCATCGAGGCAGCCCGCCGCCTTCTGGAAGAAGGCCTGAGCGTCCATCAGGCGCGCATGCGCTGCGGCTTCAGTTCTGAAGAAACCATGCGGCGCAATTTCATGCGGAAATTCGGGACCACGCCGCAGGCATTTCGCGATCATTTTGCTTGAAGCCAGTCTGCGACTGGCAAACATTTGCTCACACCCTCAAGCGAAATGGCCTTTATGCATAAATATGGTCGCTGCGCTCTTTCCCAGACATTCGGGTTCATCATAGGCTGCCGCAACCGGATTCCACACGAGGCTTAAGTAAGATGGCGGTACACCGTTTCGCCCCCACCCATTATCACAATGTCATCGGCTCGCTGCCACCGGCCTTGCATGTTGCCGATGGCGATACCGTTGTTACCGAAACCCTTGATGCCGCCGGCTACGACAAACATGACATCAACCGCATATCGGGGCCGAACCCGATGAACGGGCCGATCTTCGTCGAAGGCGCGGAACCGGGAGATTCTCTCAAGGTCGAGATCCTCGCAATGGTGCCGACGCGCGATACGGGCTTCACCCGCAGTGTGGTGGCGAGCAACGTCGTCGACCCGCATGACGTGCGCGACTTGCCGGCGAGCAAGAAGGTGTACTGGCAGATCGACCGCCAGAATCTTACGGCGCGACTGGCCGAACCGGTGGCAGGTCTCGAAACTCTTACTCTGCCGCTTGCTCCGATGATCGGCTGCTTCGGGGTCGCGCCGTCTCTCGGTCAGGCCATATCGACGGCCACCAGCGGCGAATTCGGCGGCAACATGGATTATCGTCTGCTCGGGCCAGGGACGACCATCTGGTTTCCAGTAGCGGCACCTGGCGCGCTTTTCTTTCTCGGCGACTGCCATGCCGTGCAAGGAGACGGCGAGATCGTCGGCACCGGTATCGAGACTACTTTCGAAGTGACGGTGCGCCTCAGCGTCGAAAAGAAAAAGACGATCGTCTGGCCGCGCGGCGAGACGGCAGAGGATATTTTCACCATTGGCAATGCCCGGCCGCTCGATCAGGCTCTGCAACACGCCACCAGCGAAATGCTACGCTGGCTCGGCTCAGATTACGGTCTCGACAAGACTCCGGCCAGCCACCTGCTCGGTCAGGTCGTGCGCTACGATGTCGGCAACGTCTTCGACCCCGCCTACACGATGGCCTGCCGCGTTTCTAAATCCTGGCTGAAACGCCGATAGAATATCAGCTTGCGTCTTGGGAAAGGTCGCGCCGCTGGCGCGACACATTGCTTTCCTGCCGCTCCCGCGCCATGCGGCTGACGGCGGCACGCAGCTGTGGATGCCGCGACATGAACAGATTGAAGTCGCGGCGATCCAGCACGAAGAGCTGACAGAAATCGACAGCAACGACATCGGCCGTGCGGCGCGCGCCCGTCAATAGCGCCATTTCGCCGAAAAAGGCGCCGGCGCCGAGCCGAATCTCGTCATCCTCCAGCTGTACCTCAACAGCGCCCGAAGCGATGAAGAACATGCTGTCGCCGCGATCGCCGGTTCTGATCACCCGGTCGCCGGGCGACGCCGATCTCGGGCGGAAGAGCAGCAGAAGCTCCTCATGCTCGTTATCATCAAGTTCGGCAAACATCGGGAAGGTTTCGATGAGCTGCTCGATCTCGAGATGATGCTGGCGATCCCGCTCCTCGCGCTGCTTGTTGATGACGGCCAACTGGCGGCGAAGAGCCTCCTGCTTGGCCATGCCATATTTGTTCGCCAAGAAGGGCCAGCGCGCAAAGGCCCAGTTTTCCAGCTTTTCCGTGGCATAGAAAGCCAGCGGATTGAGCGTGATCGACAGGATCGCACCGGCAAGGATGAGATCCTGCCCTTCCCGCGTCAGCAGCCCGAGCGAGACGCCGAGGCCGGCCAGAATGAAGGAGAACTCACCGATCTGCGCAAGTCCGGCCGCAACTGCAAAGCCGATGCTGGCGGGATAGCGCAGCAGCAGCACGACACAGAAAGCAATCAACGCCTTGCCGAGCATGATCAGAGCAAGCACGCCGATAATCATCAGCGGTTCGCGGATCAAAACCGACGGATCGAAGAGCATGCCGACGGACACGAAGAACAGCACCGAAAAGGCATTCTGCAATGGCAGGGAGTCGGCCGCCGCCCTGTGGCTGAGATGCGATTCACTCATCACGAGGCCGGCAAAGAAGGCGCCGAGCGCAAAGGATACGCCGAAGATTTCTGCTGCACCGAAAGCAATGCCGAGCGCAATTGCCAGCACCGACAGCGTGAAAAGTTCGCGCGAACCGGTGCGTGCAACCGAGGTCAGGAGCCATGGCACCACACGCGGGCCAATGAAGATCGCGACAGCCGCGAAGGCTGCGACTTTGAGCAGCGTCATGCCGATCGTCAGCCAGATCGAACCGGAAGCGGCGTGGCCACCGGCATCCGCATGACCGCCCAAAACACCGGCAAAGGCCGGCAAGAGCACGAGCGCAAGCACCATGGCCAGATCTTCGACAATCAGCCAGCCGACGGCGACACGGCCATTGGTCGAACTCACGAGATTGCGTTCTTCCAATGCCTTCAAAAGCACGACGGTACTGGCAACGGCCAGGCTCAGGCCGAAGACCACGCCGGCGCCGACGCTCCAGCCCCATAGCGACGTCAAACCCACACCGAGCAGCGTCGCAATCGCAATCTGGCCGATGGCTCCGGGAATGGCGACGCCGCGTACCGCCAGCAAATCAGCGGCCGAGAAATGCAGGCCGACGCCGAACATCAGCAGGATGACGCCGATCTCGGCCAATTGCGATGCGAGGGAAACATCGGCGACGAAACCAGGGGTGGACGAGCCTATGATGACGCCAGCCACCAGATAGCCGACCAGCGGCGGCAGATGCAGCCTGTCGGCCAGATAGCCGAAAATGGCCGCGAATACGAAGCCCGCGGCAATCAATGCGATCAATGCAACGTCGTGCGGCACGGCTGTCCTTCCCGTTTCACGGCGTTAAAGCCTGTTTCCCTCTTTGAAAGGCTACCTAGCATCGCTTTTGCCAGGCCGTCTACGGGAGATATAAAACCTAAGGGAAAACATCGCCTTGCCGATGCACGAAGCCTGTAGTGGGCTTGCGACAAGGCGATGGGACAGTGAAAGCCTACTGCTTGAGAACGATCTGCAATTTGACGTCGGTCGGACGGGCTTCGACAGCGCGATCGAAAGCCTTGATCGAGTCCTCGAAGTCGAATGTTTCGGAGATCAAGGGCTTCAGATCGACTCGACCGGAGGCGATCAGCGCGATCGAACGCTCATACTGATGCGCGTAGCGGAAGACCGTTTCGATGCGGATCTCCTTGGTTGACGCCGTCGAGACGTCGAAGCCGACCGGATTGACCGGCAGGCCGACAGCGACGATGACACCGCCGGGGCGCGGCAGCGCCATCACCGTTTCCCACGCCTTCGGCGAGCCCGAGCATTCGAAGATGGCATCCGCACCCCAGCCATCGGTCAGGCGGTCGACCTCTTCGACGAGGCTCTTCTCGCGAATATTAACCGGAATGACGCCCTGATACTGCGCGGCGATATCGAGTTTCGGCTGGGCGAGATCGGCGACGATCGCCCGCGCGCAGCCGCCGGCAAGGGCTGCAACCGCAACCATGATACCGATCGGGCCGGCGCCGAGTACGACGGCGGTGTCGCCAGGCGTGATGCGCGCCTTGGTAGCAGCCTGCATGCCGACAGCGAAGGGCTCGACCATCGCTCCTTCCGCAAAGCTGACGTTATCGGGCAGCTTGAAGGTGTAGTTGGCCGGGTGCACGACGAAGGGGGTCAGCACGCCATGGATCGGCGGTGTCGCCCAGAAGGTGACGGCCGGATCGACATTGTACATGCCGAGACGGCTGGCTTTGGAATTGGCATCGGGAATGCCGGGCTCCATGCAGACACGGTCGCCGATCTTCAGATGCGTCACGCCTGCGCCCACTTCCACCACCGTTCCTGCCGCTTCGTGTCCAAGCACCATCGGCTCGTTGACGATGAAGGGGCCGATTTTTCCGTGGGTGTAATAATGCACATCCGATCCGCAGACGCCGACCGTATGGATCTTGATCTTCACCTGGTCCGGCCCGACCTCCTGCGGCAGATCGATATCGCGGATCGCCAGCTCATGCTGACGTTCCAAAACCAGGGCGCGCATCTTGCTCATTTGCCTTTTCCTCTTCCAAAGCAACCAATGTCCCGCTGATACGGGGCACGAAATCCTTGTTCGTTATATCGTCTGAGCCCGCATCATAAAACGCTCTTTAGGCTCTTGCAGATGAAGTTCGACGGCTCTCTTCGGCCCTCAAAGTATGCCTCATCTTCAAAATATTAGAGAATACTTATTATTTAGCTCGCTATTGCCGATATTGACTGGCGTTCCATTTCTTGTCTTTCTAATCACCAATGAGAAGGAGGGGCTCATTATGGCAGTATATGATTGGACCGGTCAGCGCGCCCGCCGGAGGAAGATGATGCGCATGGCAAGCGTCGCAATGCTTCTGATCATCCTGATGGCGATTCCAGCAATATTGCTGCATTATAATCTCATCCAATTCCCATACTAACCACTTCGAATATTGACATCGCTACGCCGCCTTCCTTGAGTTCTGCTTTGCCTTGCGCGAGACATTGTCGCCGGCCTTGCGGTCAAGCGGCAAACAATCCAGCACGGCCAGAAGCGCGATGATGCCGAGTAGTACGAAGGCCAGACGGAACTCGATGGCGACGACACCGTCGACGCCCAATGGCGCACTGATTGCCTGGCCGATACGTATGCCGATAGCGCCAACAGCAATGCCCATGCCCATCGTCAGCTGAAAGACGGTGCTGAACAGCGTGTTGGCACCCGTCATCTGCCCCGGTGGGATATCGGCAAAAGCGATCGTGTTGAGTGCCGTAAAGTGCATCGACCGGCACATGCCTCCGATGAACAGCACCGGCACGATGAACCAGAGCGGCGTATCGGGCGAAAACAGCCCACAGGCGGCAATGAAGATGGCGTTCAACAGGCCGTTGACGATGAGCACCGGCTTGAAGCCGAAGCGGCGCAGAATGGGCGTCGTTGCTGGCTTCATCGCCAGATTGCCGGCAAAGACGGCAAGCGTCAGCACGCCGGCATGGAAGGCGCTGAGGCCGAAACCGACCTGGAACATCAAAGGCAGCAGAAAGGGAACGGCGCCTATCGCCGTGCGGAACAACGATCCGCCTGAGATGGTGATGGCGAACGTCGGGAGCTTCAGCCCGGAGAGATCGATGAGTGGATGCTCCGTCCGGAGAAAATGAAAAACGGCGATGGCCAGCAGAACGAAGCCGACGATCACATAGGCCCAGGCCTCCAGCCAGACGGGATCAGGGCGTCCGATCAGTTCCAGCCCATACATCAGGCTCGCAAGCCCGATGCCGCTAACGACAAAGCCGATCCAATCGAATGGCGGGCGCGCTGTGCTTTTCGTTTCCGGAATGAGCATGAGCGCGAAGATGAAAGCCAATATGCCGAGCGGCAGATTGAGGAAGAAGATCCAACGCCAGCTTGCATGGTCGGTGATGAAGCCGCCGAGCGGCGGCCCGAGGATCGGCGCCACCAGCGCCGGCCAGGTGATTGTCGCAATGGCCGAGATCAGCTTGTCCTTCGGCGTATTGTTCAAGACGACAAGACGGCCCACCGGCACCATCATCGCGCCGCCGATGCCTTGCAGGATACGCATGGCAACAAAGGAGCCGACGCCATTGGCAAAACCGCAGAGGACGGAGGCGAGCGTGAAAATGACGACGGCTGTCGTGAACACCAGACGCGCGCCGAAGCGATCACTGATCCAGCCGCTGATTGGAATGAAGACGCCAAGCGTCAGCAGATAGGCGCTCATGCCGATATTGAGATCGACGGGGCGGGCGCCGAAGGAAATAGCCATCTGCGGCAAGGCGGTCGCGATGACCGTACCGTCCAGATTCTCCATGAAGAAGGCACCGGCCACGAGCAGCGCTATCGACAGCGAACGCGAGCCCGCCTCCCGCACCTCCTCCCTGTGCCCAGGTGTGGACATATCATTCATGGATCAGCAACTCCGAATCCGCCTCGCATCCCGCCTGCATTTAACCGGTTCGGGAACATTTACGATAGGTCGAAATCGTCCCATCAATCGATTGAGCGATCACGTTTCGCTTAGCGGATGGTACGCAATTTGATCTCCACGCCGATATCGTTGCCGATCCAAACAGGCCCGAGGCTAAGTGCGGAAACCTGTTCAAAGCGGTGAACAGATCGGTCAATTCGGAGCCAGTAGGCATGTGCATGGAAGACATGCTAGGGTTTTCATCGGAAAATGCCGCGGGAAGTACAATGGGATCGATACCACAACACTATGGAGCAGCCCCAAGCCGGCCGAGATGCTGGCAAGAAGCCTCCGCATCGACATAGGCCGACGATTGTTCTTACCAACGGCGCATCAATAAGGAACGAGAGCCCCGCATAATGAAACATGGCCAGGACGCAATGACCTCCAGGGCTACCCCGGAATCGAAACTGATCGTAACGCAGTCGCCCTTCGATGCCTTTGTGCGAAAATACGGTACGATCCCGCGGCGCGGCGTCTTCGGCTATTTCGTCCACGAACTCGGTCGCCGCATCGTCGGCGGAGATTATCCCGTCGGCACGACACTGCCGAACGAGCCAGATCTCGTCGAACAATTCGGTATCAGCCGCACGGTCATCCGCGAAGCGATGAAGTGCCTGGCCGGCAAGGGATTGGTCGAGATCAAGACCCGCGTCGGCACCCGCGTCAAGGAGCGTTCCAACTGGCATCATCTCGATACGGATGTCATGGTGTGGTATTACGAGACCGGCCCATCGGTCGAAATCATGCGATCGATCAAGGATTTGCGATTGGCGCTCGAACCGGAGGCGACTGCGCGCGCAGCGCTGCGCCGCACCGAAAGCGACATTGCGGCCATCAAATCCGCTTACGAAGAGATGGCGTCCACCATCGGCGATGTCAACAGCAATGCCGACGCCGACCTGCGCTTCCATACGGCGATCTTCGCCGCTACGCACAATATGATTTATTCGCAGCTGATCGATCTGATCGCGGTCGGGATCTACGCCAACCGCACGCTTTCGGGCCATGAGGACATCGCCGAAGGACAAAAGCGCGCCCTGCCCCTCCACAAGGCGATTCTCGACGCCATTCTCGCACAGGATACGGACGCCGCGATCAAGGCATCGCGAAACCTGCTGGAAGCCTGGCTCGCGCGTGACTACGGCTTCTGACAGATCACAACCCTGCCCTCGGTGCCTTGGCGATGCGCTGATGGGTCATGGCTTTTACGAACGCAACTTCCCGGTCAACAATGTACTCGCAAAAAGATGATGCCGATGTCTGGACACGGGATACCGCCAGCATTGCCGCCCATAATTTCCTGATTGGTCCCAACCCCTATTGAGGTTCCCATGCGCATCGCCGTTGGAGGCATTCACATCGAGTGCAGCACCTATAACCCCGTCCTGAACGAAGAGAAGGATTTTCGCGTTCTGCGCGGTCCGGAGCTAACTGCCTCGCCCTACTTCGCCTTCCTTAGGGATTATGACGGCGAGTTCCTGCCAACCATTCATGCCAGAGCGATCGCCGGCGGCCCGGCCGCCCGTCATACATACGAAGCCTTCAAGACAGAGTTTCTGGAAGGATTGAAGTCATTACTGCCGCTCGATGGGCTCTATCTCGCCATGCATGGCGCCATGTATGTCGAAGGCATGGAAGACGCCGAAGGCGACTGGATCAGTGCGGCTCGCGCCGTCGTCGGCGACGATTGCATGGTCTCGGCAAGCTACGACCTGCACGGCAATGTCACCCAGCGCATCATCGATGCGCTCGACATGTATTCCACCTATCGCACGGCTCCGCATATCGATGTCGAAGAAACCATGCGCCGCGCCGTCAAGATGTTGACGGAAAGCCTGAAGACCGGTGTAAAACCCATCCTGCTCTGGGCGCCGATCCCCGTGGTGCTGCCGGGCGAACGCACCAGCACCGTCGATGAACCGGCCAAGAGCCTTTACGACATGCTGCCCGGCGTCGATGCCATCGACGGCGTCTGGGACGCCTCTCTCATGGTCGGTTACGTCTGGGCCGACGAGCCGCGCGCAACGGCCGCCGCCATCATGACCGGCACGGATCGCGCCCTGCTCGAGCGGGAAGCAAAACGACTGGCGCAGGCCTATTGGGACGTGCGGAAGGATTTCGTTTTCGGCGCGGAGACCGGCTCGATCGAAGAATGTGTCGCCAAGGCAATCGCCAGCACGACTGCGCCCGTGGTTCTGGCGGAATCCGGCGACAATCCAACGGGTGGCGGCGTCGGTGATCGCGCCGATGTGCTGGCGGAACTGATTGCCAAGGGAGCACAAGGCGTCATCTTTGCCGGCATCGCCGACCGGGCCGCGACGGAAGCCTGCTATGCCGCCGGCATCGGCGCCACGCTCAATCTTTCCGTCGGTGCATCGCTCGACACCAAAGGCAGCAAGCCGGTGACGGGCAGCTTCGCCGTCAAGTATCTGCTGGAGACTAAAGAAGCGACCGACAGGCAGGCCGTGGTTTCCATCGGCGGCATTCACCTTGTGCTGTCGACCAAGCGTCGCCCCTATCATAATATCGCCGATTTCACCCGCCTCGGCCTCGATCCGCATAAGGCGAGGATCATCGTCGTCAAATCAGGCTATCTCTCGCCGGAACTGGCGCCGATCGCCAACCCGAACCTGATGGCTCTGTCCCCCGGTGTCGTCGATCAGTTCGTCGAACGCCTGCCGCGCCGGCGCAAGACCAAGCCGACCTACCCGTTCGACAAGGATTTCGACTTCACGCCGGAGACGGCGATTTCTGCGCGCGCCATCGGGCGCTGAAGCTCCGGTCCCAGAACCGCAAGAGCGGACATCGTTAATCCGTCGTCTCAAGAAGGCGACTCTTTTTGCGAGTCGCCTTTCCGCGTCGCGCACAAACATTGTGCATCGCGGAAATTGCACAAAAAAGCGCTTGACGAGGCGGGCGAGTTCAACTTCTATTGAACCAATTTCAAATTGGTTCACCTCTCAATATGGCAATCGACAGCCTTCCGGAAAATTCGGTCCATGCCCTGGAAAGGCTCCGTGGGCTTTTGAATTCGGCAGATCTCCCGGCTGACGGAAAGCTGCCGACGGAGCGGGCTCTTTCGGAAAACCTCGGCGTCAGCCAGCGTGCGATCCGGCGAGCACTCGAGGTGCTGGAAGCGGAAGGCCGCGTCTGGCGCCGGCAGGGTTCGGGAACCTATGTCGGGCAGCGCCCGGACGATTGGAGCCAGCATGTCAGCACGCTTGTGGCCGGCACGGATCTCATGGAGGTCATGGAAGTCCGGCTGCGCATCGAGCCGCAACTGGCCCAGCTCGCCGCCATGCGCGCCAAACCCGACGACATCGACCGCATGTATGAACTGGCGAAGAAGATCACCGCCAGCGACGATGCCGACAGCCGAGAGCTTTGGGATGGCGCATTGCACCGGCTGATTGCACAAAGCGCCGGCAACCAGTTCTTCCTGACCATTTTCGACGTCATCAATCATGTCCGTCAGGATGAAGCCTGGCAAACCATTCGCGAATTGGCCCGCAGCATCAACAAGACCCGCCCGGTCTCCTATGCGCAGCATAGGACGATCATCGATGCGATTGCTGCACGCAATCCGATGAAGGCGGCCGAAGCCATGCGCGAACATTTGCTGATGCTGCAGGAAAGCTTGATCCGCATCACCTCGCTGGATGCACGCCAAGCCGAGGAACCGCTGACTGAGGAGGTGGGCTGACCCAAAAGCCTGCCTGCCCGCCACGACCGGAGAGGAAACCGGTCGAGACTGCAAAGAACGAAAACGATAAACAGGAGAACAGAATGAAGATCGCCAAATTTATGGCATCGCTTGCCGCCGGCGCGCTGATCGCGCTGCCATCGCTAGCCGTCGAGCTCAAGATAGGCCTGCAGGACGATGCCGACGCACTGGACCCTGCGCAATCGCGCACTTTCGTCGGCCGCATCGTCTATACAGCACTTTGCGACAAGCTCGTCGACGTAACGCCGGACCTGCAGTTCGTGCCGCAACTTGCCACGTCCTGGAAATGGTCCGCCGATGGCAAGCAGCTTGTTATGGAGCTGCGCCAAGGCGTGAAATTCCAGGACGGGACGTCGTTCAATGCGCAAGCCGTCGTCGACAACATCCAGCGCTATCAGACCATGCCGGAGTCGCGCCGCAAGAGCGAGCTTTCCTCCGTCGCCAAGGTCGAGGCGACAGGCGAATACGAAGCCACCTTCACCTTGAAGGCGCCTGACGTCACGCTGCTTGCCCAGCTTTCCGACCGCTCCGGCATGATGGTCTCACCGACCGCGGCAAAGGCTGCCGGCGCCAAATTCGGCGATCATCCCGTTTGCTCCGGCCCGTTCAAATTCGTCGAGCGCGTGCAGCAGGACCGTATCGTGCTGGAAAAATTCCAGGATTACTGGAACAAGGACAAGATCTTCATCGACAAGGTGACCTACCTGCCGATCCCCGACACGACCGTTCGCCTCGCTAACCTGCGCTCCGGCGATCTCGACATGATCGAGCGCGTGGCGGCATCCGATGTCGGTACGGTCAAAGGCGACTCCAATCTCGTCTATGCCGATGCGATCGGCACCGGCTGGCTTGGCGTCTACGCCAATGTCGGCAATGGTGCGCGCGCCGACAATCCGATGGGCAAGGACAAGCGCCTGCGCCAGGCTTTCTCGCTGGCGATCGACCGCGAAGCCGCCATGCAGATCGTCTTCGACGGCACCGGACTTGCCGGCAATCAGCCGTTCGCACCTACCAGCCCGTGGTACGATAAGGATATTCCGGTGCCTGCCCGCGACGTCGACAAGGCCAAAGCGCTGGTGAAAGAAGCCGGCTTCGATCGCATTCCGGTCGAACTTGCCGTCGCCAACAATCCGGTTTCGATGCAGATGATGCAGATCATCCAGTCGATGGCTGCCGAAGCCGGCTTCGACGTGACGCTGAAGACGACGGAATTCGCAACCCTGCTCGACGCGCAGTCGAGCGGCAACTATCAGCTCAGCCGCTCCGATTGGTCCGGCCGCTCCGATCCCGACGGCAACATCCAGCAGTTCGTGACGACCGGTGCCGGCCTCAACGATTCCAAATACAGCAATCCGGAAGTCGACAAGCTGCTGCTGGAGGCCCGCCAGTCGCAGGACAATGCCGTGCGCAAGCAGAAGTACGATGCGGCCGAGGCGATCCTCAGCCAGGATCTGCCGATCATCTTCCTCGGACATCAGGCCTGGATCTGGGCCTACAACAAAAAGGTATCCGGCTTCGTGCCTTCTCCGGACGGCATGATCCGTCTCGTGGGCGTCAAGAAGGGCAGTTGAGCAACCAAAGCCATGCGGGCTCCCTCCCGCATGGCGCTTTCACATTCGACATCGCGGCAAGGATCTGCCCATGTATAGCTATATCGGAAAGAGGCTGCTGGTCGCGATACCGACGCTGCTGATCATTTCGATCTTCGTCTTCTCGCTGCAGAAGCTTCTGCCCGGCGATCCGGTGCTTGCCATGGCCGGCGAAGAGCGCGACCCGCAAGTGCTCGAACTGCTACGCGAGAAATATCGCCTGAACGACCCGGTCATCTATCAATATGGCTACTGGCTGCAGGGCGTCGCCAAGGGCGATCTCGGCGTTTCGCTGCGCACCAATCAGCCGGTTCTGACCCTCGTTGCCGAAAAGCTGCCGGTCACCATTCAGCTCGCTGTGATGTCCATGATCTTTGCCTTCGCCATCGGCATTCCCATGGGCATATTGGCGGCGGTGAAGAAGAATACCTTCATCGATTTTCTCGCCAATATCGTTGCCTTGTGCGGCCTGTCGGTGCCAAATTTCTGGCTCGGCATCATGCTGATCCTGCTGATCTCGGTGAAGCTGCATTGGCTGCCGGCTTCGGGATACCAACCTTTCTTCGAGGACCCCTGGCGTTCGATCCAAACGATGCTGATGCCGTCCTTCGTGCTCGGCAATGCACTGGCAGCCACCTTGATGCGCCACACGCGGTCTTCGATGCTGAGCGTGCTCAGCGCCGACTATATCCGCACAGCTCGCGCCAAGGGCCTTCCGGAGGCAGCCGTCGTGCTGCAGCACAGCTTCCGCAACGCCATCCTGCCTGTCGTCACCGTCAGCGCCCTGCTGTTCGGAGAGCTCCTAGCCGGAGCAGTGCTCACCGAGCAGATCTTCACCATTCCCGGCTTCGGCAAACTGATCGTCGATGCCGTCTTCAACCGGGACTACGCCGTCGTCCAGGGCGTGGTGCTCTGCACGGCCGTCGGCTTCATCGCCATGAACCTCATTGCCGATATTCTCTATGTCGTCCTCAATCCACGCATGAGGGCGGCCCTATGAGCACAATCGTTCAGGTGACTGCCGCAAGTGCCTCGGTCAAGCGTGCTCCCAACCGGGCCTGGCGCAAGCTGCGCGCCAACAAGGGGGCACTAGTCGGGCTTGCGATCATCCTGTTCTTTACCGTGCTCGCTGCACTTGCACCATTGCTGCCGATCCCGGATCCGGTCGCAACCAGCTGGTCTGCGATCCGCAAAGCACCATCGGCCGCGCACTGGCTCGGCACCGACGATCTCGGCCGGGACATTCTTTCCCGCATGATCTGGGGCGCGCGAGCGTCCTTGATGGCCGGCGTCTTCTCGGTTGCCATCGCCGTTGCGATCGGCGTGCCTTTGGGCCTGATCTCGGGCTACTATGGCGGCTGGATCGATCAGATCATTTCGCGCGTCACCGAGGCCTTCCTGGCGATGCCTTTCCTCATCACCGCCATTGCGCTTGCCGCCTTCCTCGGCCCGAGCCTCACCAATGCGATGATCGCGATCGGGCTTTCGGCAACGCCCGTTTTCGTGCGGTTGACGCGCGGCCAGGTGCTGGCGGTCAAGACGGAGGATTATGTGGAAGGCGCCCGCTCGATCGGCCTGCGCCACTTCAGCATCATCACCCGCTATATCCTGCCGAACGTCTTTGCTCCGATCCTCGTGCAGGCAACGCTCACCATCGCGACCGCGATCATCGCCGAGGCCAGCCTCTCCTTCCTCGGCCTCGGCCAACAGCCCCCTGCCCCGAGCTGGGGTTCGATGCTCAATGTCGCCAAGAATTATCTCGAACAGGCGCCCTGGATGGCCATGTGGCCGGGTGCCGCCATTTTTCTCGTCGTGATCGGCTTCAATCTCCTCGGCGACGGCCTGCGCGATGCGCTCGACCCGCGCGAAGCATGAATAAACTCAAAAGGATGCCCCAATGACCGCATTCACCACCCGCCCCGAAATCCTCGGCACCTTCGGCGTCGTCACGTCTACGCACTGGATCGCATCCGCCGTCGGCATGAGCATTCTCGAAAAGGGCGGCAATGCCTTCGACGCCGCCGTTGCCACGGGCTTCGTGCTGCAGATCGTCGAGCCGCATCTCTGCGGGCCGGGCGGCGATATGCCGGCCATCCTCTATTCGAAGAAGAAGGATAAGATCGAGGTCATCTGCGCCCAGGCGCCAGCGCCGGCCGGCGCAACGATCGAACATTACACGCGCGAGGGGCTTAAGCTCATTCCCGGCGATGGCCTGCTCGCCACCGTCATTCCCGGCTCCTTCGACGGCTGGATGCTGATGCTGCGCGATTACGGCCGGCTGACCGTCCGCGACGTGCTGGAACCGGCGATCCACTATGCCGAAAAGGGGCACCCCGTCCTGCCGCGCGTTTCCGCGACCATTGCAGGACTTGCCGATTTCTACCGCAAGGAATGGCCGACATCCTACGAGACCTGGCTCCCGGGCGGTGCCGCTCCCGAACCCTGGTCCAATTTCAAGAACCCGGTGCTTGCCGAGACCTGGAAGCGGGTCGTCGCCGAGGCGGAAAGCAAGAGCGATCGCGAAGCGCAGATCGAAGCCGCTCGCGATGCCTATTACCGCGGCTTCGTCGCTGAAGCGATCGACAGCTATGTCGGCAAGACCGAGGTCATGGATGCGAGCGGCGCCCGCCACAAGGGCGTGCTGACTGCGGATGACATGGCCAACTGGCGCGCCGCCATCGAGGAGCCGCAGACCTACGACTATCACGGCTGGACGGTCGCCAAGATCGGCCCCTGGGGTCAAGGGCCCGTCTTCCTGCAGACGCTGGCGCTGCTCAAGGGTTTCGATCTGGCCGGCATGGACCCCGCCGGAGCCGACTTCGTCCATACGGTCACGGAAGCGATGAAACTCGCCTTTGCCGATCGCGAGGTCTATTACGGCGACCCCAATTTCACGAATGTACCGCTCGAGATCCTGATTTCGGACGCCTATGCCGAGGAGCGCCGCCGGCTGATTTCGCCTGAGGCGTCGCTTGCCTTGCGCCCCGGTAAGCTTGCCGGTTTCGAAGACCAGTACGATCTCACCATGCAGATGCTCGATGCGCCGGAAGCCAAAAGCGGCGCGGTCTACGAGCCGACAATGTCCCATCTGACCGAGAAGCGCGGCGACACCGTGCATATCGATGTTATCGACCGCGAAGGCAATATGGTGTCGGTGACGCCATCCGGCGGGTGGCTGCAATCCTCGCCGATCATTCCCGGTCTCGGCTTCTGCCTGAACTCGCGCGCGCAGATGTTCTGGCTGCAGCCGGGCCTGCCTTCCTCACTCGCACCGGGCAAGCGGCCGCGCACGACACTAACCCCGACAATGGCGCTGCATGAAGGACGCCCGACGCTCGCCTTCGGCACGCCCGGCGGCGATCAGCAGGAGCAATGGCAGCTCTCCTTCTTCCTGCGCTACGTCCATCACGCACTGAACCTGCAGGAAGCGATCGACAAGCCGCTATTCCACAGCACCCATTTCCCGAGCTCCTTCTATCCGCGCACGCGCGAACCCGGCGGCCTGACTGCAGAGGCGAATTTCAGCGCCGATGTGCTGGATACGCTCCGCAAGAAGGGCCACCAGCTGACCGTCGCGCCGGAGTGGACCGTGGGCCGGCTGACCGCCGCACGGCGTGACGCCGACGGCCTCTTGCGCGCTGCAGCGACTCCGCGTTTGATGCAAGCCTACGCCGTTGGGAGATAGAGCCGATGACCTGGTCGATCGTTGCACGAGAGCCGGAAACCGGAAATCTTGCCATCGCCGTCGCCACCCGCTTCTTTGCCGTCGGCAGCATCGTGCCGCATATTCGCGGCGGCATCGGCGCGGTTGCGACGCAGGCCTTTGCCAGCCCGCTTTACGGCATCGACGGACTTGCGATGCTGGCATCCGGTCATGCGCCGAGCGAGATCCTGGAAACGCTGAGAGCCCGTGACAAAGGCCGCGAGCAACGGCAGTTTCACCTGATCGACAGCAAAGGCAACAATGCCGCCTTTACCGGCGCCAAGTGCATCGATTGGGCGGGGCATCTGGTCGATGACAATGTGTCGGTCGCCGGCAACATGCTGGCCGGCCCGCAGGTGATTTCTGCAACGCTTGCGACCTTCAAGAAGACTGTCGGCAAACCGCTCGCAGAGCGACTGCTCGAAGCCATGCGGGCGGGCGAAGATGCAGGCGGCGATAAGCGTGGCAAGCAATCGGCAGCACTCGTCATCCACCGCGACCAGGATTACGCCTGGCTGAACATCCGTGTCGACGATAGTGCCGATCCGCTTGCCGAACTGGAGCGGCTTTATGCCGTCGCTCAGGAGCGTTATCTTCATGTCGCCGAGACCATGCCGACGCGGCAGAACCCCAGCGGCATGATCGACCGCCGCGAGATCGACGAGAAGATTGCCGCGCTTGAGGCCAAAAGGGTGGCCGAAGGCCGACCCTCGGCTTCCCATGCGACGATGGCAGCTCCGTCGTGAGCAACCTCACTTGAAGTCTGACCAATGGTAAAATCATAAAAGGGAACCTCCATGCCGACCATTGCAGCTCGAACGACCAACCCAGGCACCCAGCCTGTTCTTTCCGTCTCCAACCTGACCACGTCATTTCTCGTCGATGGCGAGTGGCGCAAGGTCGTGAAGGACATTTCCTTCGATGTCATGCCGGGAGAGACGGTCGCGATCGTCGGCGAAAGCGGTTCCGGCAAGAGCGTGACCTCGCTCTCGATCATGCGCCTGCTCGCCAGGGCCAGCAGCCGCATCGAGGGTGAAGTCAGGCTCAACGGCCGCGATCTCCTGACATTGCCGGAGGCGGAGATGCGCAAGGTGCGCGGCAAGGATGTCGCGATGATCTTTCAGGAGCCGATGACGTCTCTCAATCCGATCTTCACCATCGGCCGGCAGATTTCCGAGGCGCTGACCTGCCACGGCAATATTTCCAAGGCTGAAGCGAAGGCCGAAACGATCCGCCTCCTGGAAAAGGTGCGCATCCCCAACGCGTCCTCTCGCTTCGACGAATATCCGCACCAGTTTTCCGGCGGCATGCGCCAGCGCGTGATGATCGCGATGGCACTTGCCAGCCGGCCGAAACTGCTGATCGCCGACGAGCCGACGACCGCGCTCGATGTGACGATCCAGGGCCAGATCCTCGATCTCATCAAGGTGCTGCAGGAAGAGGAAGGCATGTCCGTCCTCTTCATCACCCACGACATGGGCGTCGTCGCCGAGATATCCGACCGCACCATCGTCATGTATCGCGGCGAGGCGGTGGAAACGGGCAAGACCGACGATATTTTTCATCGAGGCCAGCATCCCTATACCCGAGCCCTGCTGTCAGCCGTGCCGCGGCTCGGTTCGATGAAGAACCAGCCGCAACCGCTGCGCTTCCCGGTCGTTGACGCAAGCACTGGCGAGCGTAGCGAGCCAAAGGCGCTCACGGATACCGTCGATCACCGCAAGACACCGGTGCTCGAGGTGAAGAACCTCGTCACCCGCTTCGATCTTCGCGGTGGCCTGCTTGCCCGCCCGACGGGTGCGATCCATGCGGTCGAAAATGTCTCCTTTGATCTCGCTCAGGGGGAAACCCTGTCGCTGGTCGGAGAATCCGGCTGCGGCAAGTCGACGACGGGGCGCTCTATCATGCGCCTCATCACCCCGAAATCCGGCGAAGTACGGCTTGACGGCTATGATGTGATGAAGCTGGGCGCGCTCGATCTGCGCCGGATGCGACGCAGTATCCAGATGATCTTCCAGGACCCGTTCGCAAGTCTCAATCCGCGCATGACGATCGGAGCTGCCGTTGCCGAACCCTTCATCGAGCATCGCCTGGGCACGCGCGCCGAAGCCCGCGAAAAGGCCGCCGATCTTCTGGAACGTGTCGGGCTGAAAGCCGACATGATGAGCCGCTATCCGCACGAATTCTCAGGCGGCCAGCGCCAGCGCATCTGCATCGCCCGCGCACTCGCCCTCGATCCGAAAGTGATCGTCGCCGACGAAAGCGTGTCGGCGCTGGACGTGTCGATCAAGGCGCAGGTCTGCAATCTGCTGATGGATCTGCAGCAGAGCCTCAATCTCTCCTATCTCTTCATCTCGCACGACATGGCCGTGGTCGAGCGCGTCAGCCACCGCGTCGCAGTCATGTATCTCGGCGAGATCGTCGAAATCGGACCGCGTGCATCCGTGTTCGAAAATCCGCAGCATCCCTACACGAGGAAGCTGATGGCGGCCGTCCCGGTGCCGGATCCGTCCCGACGCGGCATCAAGCGCAATCTGGCCGTCGATGAATTGAAGAGCCCGGTGCGCCCCGTCGGCTATCAGCCGCCCGCGCGACACTACCGCGAAGTCTCGCAGGGCCATCTGGTTCGAATGGAAGAGGCCGCCTGAGGCGCGTTCTGACCTTGACGCCACCGAATTCCGGGCAAATATCGGCATCCTGTTTTCCATCTCATCTGGAGTGAATGATATGACCGATAACGTGCTCGATATTCCGGTAAAGAAGATCGACGGCAGCGATACGACGCTTGCCGACTATCGCGGCAAGGTCATCATGGTCGTCAATGTCGCGTCCAAATGCGGACTGACGGTGCAGTATGAAGGGCTGGAAAAGCTCTATGAGGAAAAGCGCGAAGAAGGTCTGGTGATCGCCGGCTTTCCGGCCAACGATTTCAAGGGCCAGGAGCCGGGTAGCGATAAGGAGATTCTGGAGTTCTGCACCCTAACCTACGATGTGCAGTTCCCTATGTTTTCCAAGATCGCCGTGACGGGTGAAAACCGCCATCCGCTTTATGACAGCCTGATCGCCTCCGGCGTCAAGACGGTCGGAGACGGGCCGATGCGCGAACGGCTCGCCAAACATGGCCTCGAGACCGGGCAGAACGGGGGCATCGTCTGGAATTTCGAAAAGTTCCTGATCGGTCGCGACGGCGACGTTGTTGCCCGCTTTGCGCCTGATGTAACTGCGGACGATCCGCGCCTGCTCTCCGTTCTGGAAAAAGAACTGGCTCGCGCTGGCTGAAGTCCGCGGCAAATCGGATAAAAGCCGAATTAATTCAGAATAATAATGTCTATTTTTGCAAGCAGGGCGAGTATTACTTCGCCCTGCTATGTCGTTGCTTACGACTACGCTCAGGAGTATTTTCAGGTCTTCGAATATATTCGAAGAAACGCCACATCAATCTGGGAGGAAGATGTCATGCGTGAACCTGATATGCAGAAACTTGATGCCCTGGTCGGACGCCTGGTCGGCGATCTCGGTGCGGCGGTCTCCGGTGTGCTGGTCACGCTTGGAGACCATCTGGGCCTCTTCAGGGCCATGGCGGATGGAACGCCGATGACGTCAGCAGAATTGGCAGACAAAGTCGGCGTGAAAGAGCGCTACGTGCGCGAGTGGCTGTCGGCTCAAGCTGCCGCCGACTATGTCAGCTATGACGACGAGACCGAGCGCTTCTACCTGACGCCGGAACAGGCCATGGTATTTGCCGAGGAAAACAGCCCCGCCTTCTTCACTGGCGCCTTCGATGTCGTGCAATCCATGTGGCTCGACGAGCCGAAGATCGCCAATGCTTTCAAGACCGGCAACGGTTTTGGCTGGCATGAGCACAGCGCCTGCCTGTTCCGCGGCACGGAGCGCTTTTTCCGGCCAGGCTACAACAGCCATCTCATTGCGGAATGGATACCAGCGCTGAACGGCATGCATGAAAAGCTTCAAGCCGGCGCTGCGGTTGCCGATGTCGGCTGCGGCCACGGTGCTTCGACCATCCTGATGGCGCAGGCCTATCCGAACTCGACCTTCTTCGGCTTCGACTATCACCTGCCATCGATCGAGCGGGCACGAGCTGCCGCGAAACAGGCGGGCGTCGATGGACGCATCACGTTCGAGCAGGCAAGCGCCAAGGATTTCCCGGCTGCCGGTTATGATCTTGTCGCCATGTTCGATTGCCTGCATGACATGGGCGATCCGGTCGGCGCCGGTAAACACGTCAAGGAAAGCCTTGCCGACGACGGCACCTGGATGATCGTCGAACCCTTTGCGCATGACTGCCTGAAGGATAACCTCAACCCGGTCGGCCGTGTCTTCTACGGCGCCTCGACGATGATCTGTACACCGGCCTCCCTCTCACAGGAAGTCGGACTGGGTTTGGGAGCGCAAGCCGGCGAATTGAAGCTGCGCAAGGTTGCCATGGATGCGGGCTATTCGCATTTCCGCAAGGCGACCGAAACGCCGTTCAACATGGTCTTCGAAGTCAGGGCATGACCGGTTGGAGGACGCCGGGCCGCGTTAGACCCGGCGCCTTTCGTGTGATTAGGCCTTCACAACGCTCGCCTGATAGATCTCGTCAATGGTTTTTGCGAGGCTGGCGTCGAATTCAGCATCGCTCATCGTCACGCGCAGATCCTCGGTCAAAGCTCGGGAGAAGCTTGCGATCATTCCATGATTGTGGCTGAGCTTTTCGCAGGCATCCGCACGGCTGTAGCCGCCGGAAAGCGCCACCACGCGCGCCACGGCCTTGTGATCGACGAGAGGCTTGTAGAAATCCGGAACAGTCGGGATCGTCAGCTTGAGCATGACCTTCTGGCCGGCCGGCACTGCGTCGAGCCTGTGCGCGATCTCGTCCCGCAGAATAGCCTCGGCCTCCTGCTTGGTCGGGCTCTTGATGGAGACTTCCGGTTCGATGATCGGCACGAGACCATGGCCGAGGATCTGGTGTCCAATCTCGAACTGCTGCTTGACCACTGCGGCGATGCCTGTCTTGTCGGCGTTGGCAATGACCGAACGCATCTTGGTGCCGAAGATTCCCTTCTTCACCGCACGGGCGAGCAGAGCGTCGAGATCCGGCATCGGCTTCATCACCTGCGCGCCGTTCTCCTCGGCAGCCAGACCCTTGTCGACCTTGAGGAACGGGACGACACCGCGATCGGCCCAGAGATAGGTGGGAACCGGCTTGCCTTGCGCCTCCCCATCCATGGTCTTCTCGAAAAGAATGGCGCCAATCACCTTATCTCCGGAAAATGAGGGAGCCGTCATGATGCGCACGCGCATTTCATGCATCAGGCGGAACATTTCCTCATCGCCATTATAGTCGGAATCGGCGATCCCATAGAGACGCAGAGCGCCCGGGGTCGAGCCTCCGCTTTGATCGAGGGCAGCGATGAAGCCACCCTTGCCGGACATCTGTGACATCATCTTTTCGTCAGCCATACTATTCTCCCTTATTGCGTAACGCCGTGCGGCGCATACGGACTTTCTGGACCGGACAAGCCTTTTGGCATCTCCGGCCGGTTGCAAATATCGACCCCGGCGAACGCTTTCGCCCGTGATCCGGCCCTGCAAGCGACCAATATCTGAGAAACCTAACGGAATTCCGATGGTTATCCAGTCGAAATGCACAGCATTTTCGAGAAATCAATGACCGTGAACTGCTGAGTTTTGGGTGTGACAGCTCATCAAAACGGCTCTTTCCGCGCCAACTCGCCGAATAAACCGATTAAGGCGGCTATTACTGGAAGATCGCGCGCCGGAACCGGTCGAGCAATATTTTAACTTCAGCTTTTCACCATCCGTGTGATTGAGCCGGTTTTGAGCTGGTTGGCTTTTGGTTGGGGTTTTGCAGCCCGTTTTCTGGCGCAAAAAGGGGAAAGGGCAAACTACATGGCATTAGCGATTCCGCTCAACTCTCCTCGCGCCTTCATGTAGCGCGAGGCGCCCTCGATCAGCGAGGCGACGACGATATTCATCTCACGCTGGCGTCAGAAGGGTAACACGAGCCAATGGCGTAGGTCTTGCCGGTGCGAAGATTGATGCCGCCGAGATTGGGGCGATAACCGAGCTCGCCAGTGACGCGCTGACCTACTTCGCGACACAAGCCGCGTCCTACCACCAACCCCTGCACCTTCGACAAATCATTCCGCTCCGCCATGTCGACGCGAGAATGCCCGCAGGCGGGTAACGATGAAGCGCAGGCTGCGATCAAGGACGACGAGGGGTGCATGTTTGGGCTGCCGATCCGATAGTGTCGCATGACATCAGGACACAACCGTAAGCATAGATATTCAGCCGGCATTCAGAAAGGCAATTTTAAGATGCATATCGTCAGCCATTCCATTATTAGGGGAAACTCATGGACAAATATACCAAAACTGTTTTGACAATCATCGCCGTCGCGCTCGCGGCAATCGCCATCCAAACCACGATTACGCCGGCGCAGGCCGTCGGTGGCGGCTGCGGTACGGAGACCTACCGGCCCTGCTATGTAAAGCTGGTGAACTAGCGCAATCAACGCTGCCCGTGGGATACCCCGGGCAGCTTTTATCTCAGCCGATTATGAATCAGCACCTTTTCGCGCAATCTGAATAGCCGCGCGGGCGCCGTTACGCAGCTGAGCCGTCTCCGTGCCGGCGATGACCAGATCAAGACCAAGCTTCAGATATTGGCCAGCACGATCGCCATCGCTGCCAAAAGCGCAGATCACCTTGCCATGGGCACGGCAGCGTGCGAGCGCCGTTGAAAGCGCCTGATCGATCGCGGCGCTGTCGGGCGCAAGCCGAGCGCCATTCGAAAGCGCGATCGAAAGATCGGATGGGCCGACAAAGATGCCGTCGATGCCGTCAACGGCCAGGATCTCGTCGATGGCGTCGAGCGCCGTGCGGGTCTCCACCATGGCGATGGTAGCGGTCAGGCTGTTGGCGCTCTGCAGATAATCTTCAGCTGGCAGGCCGAAATGATTGAGGGCCAGCGACGGCCCCCAGCTGCGCTCGCCGAGCGGCGGATACTTCGTCGCCTGCACCAAGGCGCGCGCATCATCGGCGGAGTTGATCATCGGTGCGATGATGGCAGAGGCACCGGCATCGAGAAGCCGCGAGGCGGAGGCGAAATCGCCGACGGGAATACGCGCAATCGCCGGCTTGCCCGCCAAGCGCACATGGGCGATGCCGTTGGCGGCGGACTCCATGTTCCACATGCCGTGCTGCATATCGAGTACGATGGTATCGAAGTCTTCCTGCGCCAGATGATTGACGAGCATCGGATCGGGTATGCCGACCCAGCCGGAGACCATGCCGCCATTCTCGCGGCGTTTCAGGCGTCCGGCAAATCCGTTCATGTCAGTCGTCATCGTTTTTCCTCACCTATCAACAGCAGGGGCTCTGTCTTTTTTGCCAGCATCAACCGCCAAATCACGGCGAGCCGTTGCAATCGACAATACTCAATTCCCATTGCCGAGCCACTCGAAAGTGCGTAGGCGACGGACACAAATCGACAAAGCACGGCTCCGACCGTGGTCGGCCGACGTGCAGGAAGATGATTTCAAATCTGCCAGACGACCATAACAAATCTGCAGCTATCTGGATCGGTTAGCTGTGCCCACAAGGCGACTAAGGCGTGACTTAAGACGAGCGATACCGCCAGGCAAAAGGCATTGCCCGATCATAGGATTTCGGCGGCCCCTTACCGCTCAACGCCCGGCAAAGCGCTGCTTCGCAAAATCCGTGACAGGCGTGTAAAGGCTGATAAGCGTTCCTTCGGGATCGCGGATTTGCCCTGCCCGGTTTCCCCACGGCATCAGCTTCGGTTCGTGCACGACCTCTACCTTGTCCTTCAACCTTGCGAATTCGGCATCGACATCGTCGACCTGGAACTCGATAACAAGCGATCGGTTGATGCCGGGTTCGGCACTGCCCTCGCGAAACAGGGCGACAGTCTCGGCACTTCCAATCGCAAGTGTTGCCGCGGGGGTGATGATCTCGGCAAAGACGGGCGCCAGCCACTCCGCAGCCTGACCGGTGACCATCTCATAAAACGTAGCCATCTTCTTGATGTCGGCAACGATCAGACGTGTGGATGCCAGTTTCATCGCATACTCCTCCAAAATGCCCGCCAACTCCGTTGTTGGCGGCTCGAAGGCTCTTGTTGCATAAGGCTGTTGCCACCATACTGGCAGCAGGAGTCAGCAGGAATGCGTCGCGCCGACCGTTTGTTTCAGATCATACAGATATTGCGCCGGTCGAGCCGGCCGGTAACGGCTGCCGCGCTGGCGGATGAGCTCGAAGTCTCCAAGCGCACGGTCTATCGCGACATCGCCGATCTGACGAGCCAGCGGGTTCCGATCGAAGGTGAGGCAGGCTTTGGATATCTTTTGTCGCCCGGTTACGACATGCCGCCGCTGATGCTGACGCCCGAGGAGATCGAGGCCGTCGTCCTCGGGGCGCAATGGGTTGCGGGTCGTGCCGACAAGGCCCTTGCCAATGCCGCACGCGATGTGGTTGCCAAGATCACCGCGATCGTGCCCGGGCACCTGCGTCCCTTCATCCTTGAGCCGAGCGTCGGCGCCAAACCGCTTCTTCAGGAAGGCCAAGAGGAAAACATCGACCTGTCGTTGTTGCGGGCGGCAATCCGCGAAGGACGAAAACTTCGGCTGCGCTATCGGTCCGATGCGGGTGCGGAAAGCACAAGGATCGTCTGGCCCGTTATCCTCGGCTATTCCGATACGAGCCGCATTCTGGTGGCATGGTGCGAGCTGCGCCAGGGCTTCCGGCATTTCCGCACGGAACGGATTACCGAAGCCGATATGCTCGACGAAAACTATGCCCTGCGGCCAGGAGAATTGCGGCGTCGCTGGTCCGCCTGGCGAGAGGCCGAACTCCAGCAATTCGGGCAGGCGCAATAGGCATCGGGCGCCGGCACGATTGTCCGCCTGCACCCGATAATCTCAGATGATCCCGCCGCCACCGGCAACGGAAACCGGACGCTCGGCGGCCACCTTGCGGCGATAGCCGCTCGCCCTGTAGGTCGCGACCGGATCGATCGCGCCGCCCGCACGGCGGCGAGCTTCGGCGAGGATCGGCTCGACATCGGCGCGATAGGCGCGCTTCAGCGTTTCCGATGCCATCAGCGCGTCGTTCGCATCCTGATACTCGCCAAGTGCATTGCGATCGACGATCAGCGCCTGGGCGTACGCACGGCGGATCTCGTTGGCGCTGGAAATCAGGCTTTCGATCGGGTCCGTGACGTTATGCGACTGGTCGATCATATGCGCCGGATTGAAGTCGTTGACCCCGCGCCGCTCGGCATCGACCAGTTCGTTGAAAACGAGGAACAGGCGGTAGGGCTCAATGGCACCGGCATCGAGATCGTCGTCGCCATACTTCGAATCGTTGAAGTGAAAACCGCCGAGCTTGCCGAACTGGATAAGGCGCGCCACGATCATCTCGATATTGGTATTCGGTGCGTGATGGCCGAGATCGACAAGGCACTGCGCCTTGGGGCCGAGTGTCTGCGCGATCAGATAGTTGGTGCCCCAGTCCTGAACGACGGTCGAATAGAAGGCCGGCTCATACATCTTGTGCTCGGAAAACAGCCGCCAGTCATCCGGAAGCGCCTTGTAGATATCGGCCATGGCGGCGAGATAGCGCTCGAATGCCTTGGTGAAATTGGTCTGACCGGGGAAGTTCGAGCCGTCGCCGATCCATACGGTCAGCGCCTTCGAGCCAATGGCCTTGCCGATTTCGATGCACTCGATGTTGTGCTCGACGGCCTGCGCGCGGGTTGCCGCATCGACATGGCTCAGCGAACCGAATTTGTAGGAATGCGCCTGGCTGGGTGCATCGGAGAAGGTGTTGGAGTTCATGGCGTCGAAGCCGAGGCCAAGCGCCTCGGCCTTGGCCTTGAGCTCGCGCGGGTCTGCCTTGTCCCAGGGAATATGCAGCGAGACCTTGGGCGTTGCCCGCGTCAGCTGCTGGATGACGGCGCAATCATCGAGCTTGTCGAAGATGCCGCGCGGTTCGCCGGTGCCGGGGAAGCGAGCAAAGCGCGTGCCGCCAGTGCCGACGCCCCAGGACGGAACCGCAACGAAGAATTCTGAAACCTTTTTAGCGACGGCTTCGATATCGATGCCGCGCCGGCCAAGCGTGGCTCCGAGCGCCTCATAATCGGATTTCAGCGCGGCGGCGCGCTTGTCGTTTTCTGCAGCAACCAGATCGGGCGCAATCCTATGTTCGGCCATTCTTTCCTCCCAAACGATGAAGGCCCGTGCCGGCAAAGGTAGCCGCGGCGCGGGCCGTTTGATATCAGCGCGTGAAGCTCTGCGCGTTGCCGGCGTCGACGTTGATGATATTGCCTGTTGATTTGGCGGAAAGATCCGACGCCAGGAAATAGATCGCTTCAGCAATGTCCTCCGGGAACACATTGAGCTTCAGCATCGAGCGCTTGCGGTAATGTTCCTCCAGCTCGTCCACCTCGATCTTCGAGGAGGCGGCGCGCTGCTCGCGCCATTCACCGTTCCAGATCTTCGAGCCGCGCAGGACGGCATCGGGATTGACCGTATTCACGCGGATGCCGGCTTCAGCACCCTCAAGAGCCAGGCAGCGGGCTAGATGGATTTCGGCGGCTTTGGCCGTGCAATAGGCGGCGGCATTCGGCGATGAGGCCAGACCGTTCTTCGACGCGACGAAGACGACATTGCCGCCGAGATTCTGGCGGCGGAACAGCCGGAAGGCTTCGCGCGAGACGAGGAAATAGCCGGTCGCGAGAATATCGATATTGCGGTTCCACATCGAAAGCTCGGTGCTTTCGATCGGTGCTGACGATGCGATCCCTGCATTCGATACCAGAATGTCGACGCCGCCGAATTCGACACAGGCCTCGGCAAAGGCGGCAATGACGGCATCTTCCTTCGTCACGTCAAGCTTGACGCTGCGGACCGCATCCGCACCATATCGCTTGGCGAAATCCGCCTGGGTGCCCTCAAGTGCCGCCTGGTCGATGTCAGCCAGAACCACGCAAGCACCCTCGCCCACCAAGCGTGCCGCCGTCGCACGACCAATGCCGCCGGCGCCGCCGGTGACGAAAGCGACGCGACCGGCAAGGCTCTTCGGCTTTGGCATACGCTGAAGCTTCGCCTCCTCCAGCAGCCAGTATTCGATATCGAAGGCTTCCTGCTCCGGTAGGCCCTGATATTCGGAGACGGTGGAGGCGCCGCGCATGACATTGATGGCGTTGACATAGAACTCGCCAGCAATACGGGCGGTCGCCTTGTCGCGGGCAAAGGATAGCATGCCGACGCCGGGTACGAGGAAGATCACCGGGTTCGGATCGCGCATGGCAGGCGAATTGTCGTGCTTGCAATCGTTATAATAGCGCGCGTAATCGGCGCGGTAATCTTCCAGCGCCTTGTCGAGACCGGCGATCACGGCATCGACATCGGGCTTAGCCGGATCGAAATCGACGATCAGCGGGCGGATCTTGGTGCGCAGGAAATGGTCCGGGCAGCTCGTGCCGAGCGCGCCGAGCGGGCGAAGGTTCTTCGAATTGACGAACTCGAGCACGGCATCCTGATCGTCGAAATCGCCGAGCTTGCGTTCGGCCTTGCCGATGCGGCCGCGGATCTCAGGCATCAGCCGGGCAGCGATGGCACGGCGCTCCGCCTGGGGCAGGCTCTGAACGACTGCGCCGCCGAAAATGGTCTTGCCTTCCGTCTTGGCGGCAAACCATTCGATCGCCTTGTTAATGATGGCAAGCGTCAGCTCATAGCATTCCTTGGCATCATTGGCCCAGGTGAACAGGCCATGGCTTTCGAGCACGACGCCCTTGGCATTCGGATGCGCCTTGACGAAGGCTTCGAGATCGAGACCCAGCTGGAAGCCGGGGCGGCGCCAGGGGAGCCAGCCGATATCGTCGCCGAAGATCTCGCGCGTCAGCTCGCGCGAGTTCTTCGAGGCGGCGATGGCGATGATGGCATCGGGATGCATGTGATCGACATGGGTAAACGGCACGAAACCATGCAGCGGCGTATCGATCGAAGCAGCGCGGGCATTGAGATTGAAGGTGCAATGCGGCAGGAAACCGACCATGCGGTCCTCGTCGGCAACGCCCTGATAGATATTCTTCAAACTATCGAGCTTGTCCTGGTAAAGCGTCGCGAAGCCATCGAGCTTGATGGTACCGACATCGCCACCGGAGCCCTTGACCCAGAGCACCCTAACCTTCTCGCCGGAGAGCGGATCGGTTTCCATGACTTTGGCCGACGTGTTGCCGCCGCCGTAGTTGGTGATACGCTTGTCGGCACCGAGCAGATTCGACCGATAAAGCAGCTTGCCCGGCTCATCCAAGCCTGCCGCGTACGCATCATCCCAACGGTTCTTCAGAAGCTGAACGCCAGCCGCCATGTCATCCTCCCTTGAAATCAAGTCTTTCGGGCGGACCGGATCATGATGGCGCCACCCTTTGTGAGGAGGGTATCGCTCACGTATAGTCACCTTGTCAATCGAAAACGATCAAATTCGATAATGCTGCGATGCAATATGAAAGTTTATGATCGTTTGTGATTGACACATTATCATATTTGCGAAATAACCGCCGACAAGGAGGAGCCAATGCACGAACGCGAACGCCATCGCATTATTCTGAGCGCGGTACAGGAAAAGTCTGTCGTGACGATTCAGGATATCTCCGAGCTGACCGAGGCTTCGGAAGCGACGATACGCCGTGATATCGCTGCCCTACACGTCCAGGGAAAGATCCGGCGCGTGCGCGGCGGCGCGGAATCGATCCATCCCCCACAGCTCGGCAATCTGGCAGCGCGACCGTTCCGTGTATCCGAGGCCGTCAATATCGATAGGAAACGCGCAATTGCGCGCAAGGCCGCCGAACTCTGCAATCCCGGCGATGCCATCATCATCAATGGCGGCACGACCACGTTCCAGCTGGTGCACTATATCTCGGCCTTCCGGCTGCAGGTGATGACCAACTCCTTCGCCATCGCCGAACATCTGGTCAAACATTCGAAGAACACCGTGACGGTGCCGGGCGGCGCGATCTATCGCGAGCAGAGCCTGATCCTCTCGCCCTTCGACAACGACACGATCCGAAATTTCTATGCGCGGCGCATGTTCGTTGGTGCACAGGGCGTAGGCCCGCTCGGCATCATGGAAGCCGACGCGCTGGTCATCCAGAGCGAGCAGAAGCTGATGCGCCAGGCCGACGAGCTCGTTGTCATGGTGGATTCGAGCAAGTTCCGCCAGCGCTCCAGCCTGATCCTTTGTCCGCTCGAACAGGTCTCAACCATCATTACCGATGACGGCGTAACCGCCGAAACCGTACGCATGATCGAGGATGCGGGTATTTCGCTCATTATTGCAAATGTTTCGGCCCAGGCCGAGGAGGAGGATTCCCCGTCGGTCGCGTGAGACGCGCGGCCGAAATGGGGTGAGCATGCCTATTAACTTTGGGAGGAAGTGACATGAATATAGCAAAGAAACTGGCGATCGGCGTCGCGCTCGCCGCGACACTGATGGCTGGCGCGGCAAGTGCAAAGGACGTCAAGATCGGTCTCGTAGTGAAGTCGTTGGGCAACGGCTTCTTCGAGGCCGCCAACAAGGGCGCCCAGGAAGCAGCCAAAGATCTCGGCGGCGTGCAGGTGATCTACACCGGCCCGACTTCGACCACGGCCGAAGGCCAGATCGAAGTGATCAACTCGCTGATCGCACAGGGTGTCGATGCCATCGCGATTTCGGCCAATGACCCCGATGCAGTCGTTCCTGCGCTTAAGAAGGCGACGCAGCGCGGCATCAAGGTCATCTCCTGGGATTCCGGCGTCGCAAAGGCCGGCCGCATCCTGCAGCTGAACCCCTCGTCCAACGAGCTGATCGGCAAGATGTGCCTGACGCTCGCCAAGGATCATCTCGACGGCGGCAAGGGCGACTTCGCCATCCTGTCGGCAACGACCACCTCGACCAACCAGAATATCTGGATCGGCGAGATGAAGAAGCAGCTCAAGGACTTCCCGGGCCTCAATCTGGTGACAACAGTCTATGGCGACGACCTCTCGGACAAGAGCTATCGTGAAGCCCAGGGCCTCCTGACCTCGCATCCGGAAGTCAAGGTCATCGTCGCCCCGACGACCGTCGGCGTGCTTGCCGCTTCGCAGGCCGTCAAGGACGCTGGCAAGATCGGTAAGGTCTATGTGACCGGTCTCGGCCTGCCGTCCGAAATGGCCGGCGCGATCAAATCAGGCGCGACGAAGGAATTCGCGATCTGGAACCCGATCGATCTCGGCTATTCCGCAACGCAGATCGCCTATCGCCTCGTCAAGGGCGAGACCGACGGCAAGCCGGGCAGCGAGATCAATGCCGGCCGCATGGGCAAGATCAAGGTTGGCGAAAACGGCGAAGCCGCCATGGCCGATCCGTTCGTCTACAACGCCTCGAACATCGATCAATTCTCCAAGGTTTTCTGATCGAAAATCGAACTCGCAGCTCTCCGGCGGCATCAGCCGCCGGACCTGGTTTCATTGATCCGGTACATTGCTGATGACCACAGTCCTTCAACGCTCCATCGCGGACGCACCAGCCGCGGACAATCAGGCCATTCTGGAGATGCGCGGCATTTCCCAGATCTTCCCCGGCGTGAAAGCGCTGGATGGCGTCAGCATTTCGCTTTATCCCGGTAAGGTCACCGCCCTCATCGGTGAGAACGGCGCCGGCAAATCGACACTCGTTAAAATCCTAACAGGTATCTATCGCCCGAACGAAGGCGAGATCCTTGTCGATGGCAAACCAACGGCTTTCGCCAGTGCGCAAGCGGCCATCGATGCCGGCGTCACGGCCATTCATCAGGAAACGGTGCTCTTCGACGAGCTGACTGTTGCCGAAAACATCTTTCTCGGTCATGCGCCGCGCACATCCTGGCGCACCATCGATTGGAAGAGGATGAACAGCCGATCGAAAGAGCTTCTCCAATCGCTGGAAAGCGCCATCGATCCCACGACCCGATTGAAAGACCTCTCCATCGCGCAGCGCCATCTTGTGGCAATCGCTCGCGCTCTGTCGATCGAGGCCCGCATCGTCATCATGGACGAGCCGACTGCCGCCCTTTCGCGCAAGGAGATCGACGATCTCTTCCGCATCGTCGAAGGGTTGAAGGCAAAGGGCAAGGCGATCTTGTTCATCAGCCACAAGTTCGACGAACTCTATGAAATCGCCGACAATTTCGTCGTCTTCCGCGACGGTCGCGCCGTCGGCCATGGCGAACTGAAGTCGACGCCGCAGGACGAGATCGTCCGCATGATGGTGGGCCGCGACGTCAAGGACGCCTTTCCGAAAGTGCCTGTCACAATTGGGATCACCGTTCTCGAAGTCGACAAATACTGTCACCGCACCGAATTTCGCGACATTTCCTTCAAGCTTCGGCGCGGCGAGATTCTCGGCGTCTATGGGCTGATCGGCGCCGGACGTTCCGAGCTTTGCCAATCGCTCTTCGGCATTACCAAGCCGCTGTCCGGACGCCTGACGCTCGACGGGCAGGAAATCCACGTGCGATCGCCGCAGGACGCCATTGCCGCCGGCATCGTCTATGTGCCGGAAGAACGCGGCCGCCACGGCCTGGCGCTGCCGATGCCGATCTATCAAAACATGTCGCTGCCATCGCTCGGACGCACCTCGCGCAAAGGCTTCCTGAAGGCGGCCAATGAGTTCGCTCTCGCCCGTAAATATGCCGAACGGCTCGATCTGCGCGCTGCCGCCCTGTCCGTGCCTGTGGGAACGCTCTCCGGCGGCAACCAGCAGAAAGTGGTCATCGGCAAGTGGCTGGCGACGCAGCCGAAGATCATCATTCTCGATGAACCCACCAAGGGGATCGATATCGGCTCGAAGGCCGCCGTCCATGGCTTCATCAGCGAGCTGGCGGCCGAAGGCCTCAGCATCATCATGATCTCCTCCGAACTGCCCGAGATTCTCGGCATGGCGGACCGCGTGCTGGTCATGAAAGAGGGCCTGTCCGCAGGCCTGTTCGAGCGTGAGGGGCTGACGCCGGAAACACTGGTGCGCGCCGCCACGGGAAATGCATAGGGAGGACGGGATGCCACGCATCCTTAAAAAGCGCGAAACACTGCTCGCCATCATCATCGCCGTGATGATCGCCGGCTTCGCAACGCGTGCGGCCGGCTTTGCCGAGCCTGCCAATCTCGCCAATATCTTCAACGACACATCGATCCTCATTATCCTGGCCCTTGCCCAGATGACGGTCATCCTGACCAAATCGATCGATCTGTCCGTTGCCGCCAATCTGGCGCTGACAGGCATGGCGGTCGCGATGCTGAATGCCGCCTATCCCGATATTCCGCTGATCGCCCTCGTCATCACGGCGATCCTGATGGGCGCGGTTCTCGGCGCCATCAATGGCTATCTCGTTTGGGCGCTCGAAATCCCGCCGATCGTTGTCACGCTCGGCACCCTGACGATCTATCGCGGCATGGCCTTCGTGCTGTCTGGCGGCGCCTGGGTCAATGCCCATCAGTTCACGCCGGTCTTCCTGAACGTGCCGCGCACGCCGCTTCTCGGCCTGCCGGTGCTCGCCTGGATCGGCATCGCCATCGTGCTGATGATGTTCCTGGTGCTGCGCTACACCCAGTTCGGCCGCTCGGCCTATGCCAGCGGCGGTAATCCAGTGGCCGCTGTCTATGCCGGTATTGATGTTGGCTGGACGCGCTTCCTCGCTTTCGTTCTATCGGGTGCACTCGCCGGTCTGAGCGGCTATCTCTGGGTCTCGCGCTATGCGGTCGCCTATGTCGATATCGCCAACGGCTTCGAACTCGATAGCGTGGCGGCCTGCGTCATCGGCGGCATTTCGATCGCAGGCGGCGTCGGTTCTGTCGCCGGCGCGGTGCTCGGCGCTCTCTTCCTCGGCGTCATCAAGAACGCACTTCCGGTCATCGGCATCTCACCGTTCACGCAAATGGCGATCTCAGGCACCGTCATCATCCTTGCCGTCGTCTTCAACGCCCGGCGCGAACGCAACCGCGGCCGCATCATCCTGCGCGATCAGGCCGCAAAGGACACCGCCAGCCAGGGAGCACATGCATGAGCAACGGTTCGCAAGCGGCAACGGCGGAAAAGCGCGCCATTCCGGATCGCCTCGGCACGCCCTTCAAGCGCATCTTGGCGAGCTGGGAAACGCTGCTTTTTGGCGTCGCGGTCGCGATCTTCATCTTCAATTCGCTGGCCTCGCCCTATTTCCTGGATCCCTTCAACCTTTCGGACGCCACCTTCAATTTCACCGAAAAGGCGATGATCGCCTTTGCCATGGCGCTGCTCGTCATCGCTGGCGAAATCGACCTCTCGGTCGCAGCCATCATCGCGCTCGCCTCGACCGCGATGGGCGCCGCCGCGCAACTGGGCGTCGATACGCCCGGCCTCGTTGCCATCGGTATCGGCGTCGGTCTCGTCTGCGGCATCTTCAACGGCTTTTTGGTTTCGGTGCTGAAGCTGCCGTCGATCGTCGTTACCATTGGCACGATGAGCCTGTTTCGCGGTATTTCCTATATCGTTCTCGGCGACCAGGCCTATGGCAACTATCCGGATAGTTTCGCCTATTTTGGCCAGGGCTATGTCGTCTGGGTCTTTTCTTTCGAATTCGTGCTCTTCATCGTGCTTGCGATCGCCTTCGCAATCCTGCTGCATGCGACGAATTTCGGCCGGCAGGTCTATACGATCGGCAACAATGATTTCGCCGCACGCTTTTCGGGCATCCCGGTCGAGCGGGTCAAGTTCATCCTCTTTCTGCTGACCGGAATCATGAGCGGCATCGCCGCCGTCTGCCTCACCTCGCGCCTCGGCTCCACGCGTCCGTCGATCGCGCTCGGCTGGGAGTTGGAAGTGGTCACCATGGTCGTGCTCGGCGGCGTGTCGATCCTCGGCGGCTCGGGTACGATCGGCGGTGTCGTCATCGCCGCCTTCGTCATGGGGCTTGTCACTTTCGGCCTCGGCCTGCTCAACGTACCGGGCATCGTCATGTCGATTTTCATCGGCCTCCTCCTCATCATCACCATCGCGCTGCCGATCGTCGCCCGCCGCATCAGAACCATGAGCTCCAAATGACCGCTGCTCTCGAACGCCACGCCTTCAAGATGACGCTCAATCCAGGCATGGAAGCAGAATACCGGAAGCGGCATGATGAAATCTGGCCCGAGCTGGTGGATCTGCTGCGTCAGGCCCGCGTCAGCGATTATTCTATCCATCTCGATCGCGACACGAACACGCTTTTCGGCGTGTTGACGCGGCCGAAGGATCATTCGATGGCAAGCCTGCCCGAGCATCCCGTCATGAAGAAATGGTGGGCGCACATGGCCGATATCATGGCGACCAATCCCGATAATTCGCCCATTCAGAGCGATCTCGTCACGGTCTTCCATCTGCCATGAACACCGAGACAGCCTACCGCCACATCGCCGTCATCGACATCGGCAAGACCAACGCCAAGGTGGTGGTGCTCGATGCTGGCACAGGCAGCGAGATCGCTGTCGTCAGAACCGCAAACGGCGTCCTGAAGTCGGGTCCTTATCCGCATTACGATATTGAAGGCCTATGGGATTTCATCATTACGGCTCTCAAAGGTTTTGCCCGCACGCCAGGATTCGATGCCATTTCGATCACGACGCATGGCGCATGTGTGGCCATGCTAGCGGACGATGGCAGCCTCGCCATGCCGGTTCTCGACTATGAGCACGGCTATCCGCAAGCCATGCAGAATGCCTACAGCCAGTTACGCCCCAAGTTTGCTGAGACGTTTTCGCCCGGATTGTCGGTTGGCCTCAATGTCGGCGCCCAAATCCACTATCTGAAAAGCACCTTTCCGGCCGATTTCGCCCGTGTCGCGACGATCCTGACCTATCCGCAATATTGGGCGTTTCGCCTAACCGGCGTTGTCGCCAACGAAGTGACGTCGCTTGGCTGCCATACCGATCTCTGGAACCCGACGACGCAAAGCTATTCGTCTCTCGTCGACGCGCTTGGCATTCGCGGGCTGATGGCGCCGGTCCGTTCGGCTTTCGACGCGCTCGGACCGGTCCTGCCGGCACTCGCTGCGGCGGTGGGTCTCACGAAACCGGTGCCGGTTTATTGCGGCATCCATGATTCCAACGCCTCGCTTCTGCCCCATCTGGTGGAAAACGAAGCCCCCTTTGCCGTCGTCTCGACGGGAACCTGGGTGATCAGTTTCGGCGTTGGCGGAGATTTGGAGCATCTCGATCCAAGGCGCGATGCGCTTGCCAATGTCGATGCCTTTGGCCGCACCGTGCCATCAGCCCGCTTCATGGGTGGCCGCGAATTCGAGATTCTGGCTGCCGAAATCGGCACGGCATCATCCGATGCGGTCGAAGCCGCTATCGAGGCGGTAATCGAGAAAGGCCTCATGCTGCTGCCCAACGTCGTTGAAGGATCGGGTCCCTTTCCCGGCAGGAGGCGGCGCTGGACAGCGGATCATGCCGCGAGCAATGCCGAGCGCCTTGCCGCCGTCAGCCTCTATCTCGCGCTGATGACGGAAGCCTGTCTCGACCTGATCGGCGCCAGAGGACCGATTTTCGTCGAAGGCCCCTTCGCGCTCAATCGCGCCTATCTCAAAGCCCTGTCCGCTTTGACGAATAGCGACGTTATTGCGCTGGCGGGCTCGACAGGCACCAGCCAGGGGGCAGCGTTACTGACGGGCATCCGCCCTGCGACAACAGCGGAAAACTCGCCGGTTCGCGCCGAACTGGCCGGGTTAATCCGCTATCGACAAGCCTGGCGCGACGCGTTAATCTCTTAAGCCTCGGTCCCGGATAGTTCGGCAGCCGCGATCTCGGCAACATGCAGCGTCGGCTGGACGTGCTCGTCCTCGCCATCTTCGATCAGCCAGGCAGCCGAGAGGCCGGCCCAGGCAATGATCCATTGCAGCAGTCGTCCGCGGTCCAGCCCCGCCACCTCGGCAACGACTGCCACCTGCTGCGCAAGGCGGCCGGGAGATGTGGCGACGGCATTATCCGGATTGCAGAAGAGATTGGCGTAGTCGAAGCCGCGTTCGCCTACGAGCCCCTTCGGATCGATCGCAAGCCAGCCTCGCTCCGCGAAATCCAGAATATTGCCGTGATGGATGTCGCCATGCAGAGGCACGACGTCCTGCGGCTCCGATAGCAGCATGCGGGCCGCGACTGCAGATCGCGCGAAAGTGCCACCTTCACAGTGGGCCATCACTTCGAGCGAACGAAACCGGTGGACAAGCGGAATCAATTGCGGCAAGGCGCCCCCGCGAGAGGCATGAAGCCCAGCGACGGCCTTGCAGATGATCCGGCTTGCCTCGTCGTCCTCGCCATTCCTTGCCATCTCGGCAAGTGAGCGGCTGCCTGTCGCCCGTTCGAGCAGGATAGCATGGTCCTGATGTTCGAGAACGCGCGCAGCACCAATGCCATTCCACCAGACCATGAGCTCGGCACCCGATTTCTCCTCCGGCGCGTCCGCGATCTTCAGCATCGCTGGCTCGCCGTCACGGCGCACGGGGAAAAGCCGGCTGGAATGCGTCACGATCGGATCGCCATCGGGGATCAGCCGCCAGATGTCAAAATAGACCTTCGAATCGTCATTCTCGTTCACGCTATGCTGATCTCCCTGGCCCGAGCCGCGCCATGACAGGCGCAGCTACTTATGTGGATCCGCGGCATGAAGATTTCCATTTTCAGATCCACCTCGCCTTGCCACTCTATCACCTAGGTCCTGTCGGCAGGCGGGCAACAACCATCCCTCGTCAAAATTTTCGAAAAAACGCTAAAATTGTCTTCGCGACGGTTATTTTCTTGCGGAATCGTCCCAATATTCCTACACAAAATACCCTTATGAGCGCGTTCGAGATCAAAAAATGTCCGAAAGCGCCCATCGGCTTCGATATCAGCTCTGTCTTCTCCAAAAGAACGCCTTACGGCAGTTTGCGCGTCGAGACAGGCGATTCCGGGCGGGTTCAAAGGGCGCTGCCGCGCCCATCCAAGGAGAGCTAACATGAGTCTGAAGACATTGACGGCCGCGACCTTCGTCGCTTCGCTGGCCTTCGCACCTCTCGCGCATGCGGACATCACCATCGGCCTCATCGCGCCGCTGACCGGCCCGGTCGCTGCCTATGGCGAGCAGGTCAAGAATGGCGCGCAGACCGCTATCGAAGAAATTAACAAGAGCGGCGGCGTTCTCGGCCAGAAGCTCGTTCTGAAGCTCGGCGACGACGCCGGCGATCCGAAGCAGGGCGTATCCGTCGCCAACAGCTTCGTCGGCGACGGCATCCGCTTCGTCGTCGGCCCGGTGACCTCGGGCGTCGCTATTCCGGTTTCCGACGCGCTTGCCGAAAATGGCATCCTGATGGTCACGCCGACGGCAACAGCTCCGGACCTGACCAATCGCGGCCTGACGAACGTCTTCCGCACTTGCGGCCGCGATGACCAACAGGCCGTCGTTGCCGGCGAATATGTGGTGAAGAACTTCAAGGACAAGAAGATCGCGATCCTCAACGACAAGGGCGCCTACGGCAAGGGCCTGGCCGATGCCTTCAAGGCAGCGATCAACAAGGGCGGTATCACCGAAGTCGTCAACGACTCGCTGACTCCAAGCGAAAAGGACTACAGCGCTCTGACGACAAAGCTGAAGCAGGCTGGCGTCGAAGTCATTTACTTCGGCGGTTATCATCCGGAAGCAGGTCTTCTGGCCCGCCAGCTGCACGACATCTCCGTCAAGGCGCAGATCATCGGCGGCGACGGCCTGTCCAACACGGAATATTGGGCGATCGCCAACGATTCCGCGGCCGGCACGCTCTTCACGAATGCGTCTGACGCGCTGAAGAACCCGGATTCGCAGAGCGCCGTCGCCGCCCTCAAGGCCCGCAACATCCCAGCTGAAGCCTTCACGCTGAATGCATATGCTGCCGTGCAGGTGCTGAAGGCCGGCATCGAGAAGCCCGGCAAGGCGGATGACGCCGAAGCTGTCGGCGCTGCGCTGAAGAAGGGCGAGCCAATCGACACCGTCATCGGCAAGGTTACCTACGGCGAAACCGGCGACCTGACCTCGCAGAGCTTCTCGCTCTACAAGTGGGAAGGCGGCAAGATCGTTTCGGCCGAATAAGCCGTTAGGTCATCGCTTTGGAATGGAACCGGGCCACTTGCTGGCCCGGTTTTTTGTTGCCGATCCTGGGGTACTGCCACTCAACAAACGGTGCGGAAGCGCTCGATGCAGGTGGAGAGAACCTCCTCACCGGGCCGCTTCCACCAATTATTCTGAGAGAATATTTCCACCTCCTGCAGGCCGAAAAAGCCGGCCTTCTCGATCTCGGCGCGGATGCGCTTCAAGTCGATGACGCCGTCACCCATCATGCCGCGATCGAGCAGCAGGTCCGTGGTCGGCACCAGCCAGTCGCAGATGTGGTGCGCAAGAATACGGCCGCCGGCGCCGGCGCGCGCGATCTGCTGATAAAGCTTCGGGTCCCACCAGACATGGTAGACATCAATCGCGACACCGATGCCTTCGCCCAGAAGATCGCAGATGTCGAGCGCCTGCTCCAGCGTGTTCACACAGGCGCGGTCGGCCGCATACATCGGATGCAGCGGCTCGATCGCGAGCGGAATTCCGGAGCTACGCGCATGCGGCAGGATCGCGGCGATACCATCGGCCACCATCTCGCGGGCGTGAACGATATCCTTCGATCCCTCTGGTACGCCCCCGACGACGAGAACCAGGCAATCGGCATTCAGCGCCGCCGCTTCGTCGATCGCCCGCTTGTTGTCGTCGATTGCCGCCGCCCTGCCCTCGGCATCTGCGGCAGGAAACATGCCGCCGCGGCAAAGCCCGGTGACTTTCAGCCTGTTGTCGGCAACGATGCGGGCGGCTTCGGAAAGGCCGATCTTATGCACCTGATCTCGCCAGGGAGCGATCGCGACGATATCCTGCTTCAGGCAGGCTTCCACGGCCTGGCGCATATCATATTGCTGGCGCACCGTCGCCAGGTTGATGGATAGACCCTCTATGGCCATCGTGATCTCCTCCCCGGTCCCTTTTCCGCTATTCAATGCCGACGGTGGCAAGGATCGTCTTCATGCGATAGGTCGCCAAATCCGGGTCGCGCAGCACGCGCGCCGCATCCGCCAAACGGAAAAGCTCTGAAAGATGCTGGATCGATCGGGCGCTCTGCTGGCCGCCGAGCATCTGAAAATGGTTCTGGAAACCATTGAGGTAAGCAAGAAAGACGACGCCTGTCTTATAGAAGCGCGTCGGCGCCTTGAAGATATGGCGCGATAGCGGGACGGTCGGCGCCAGGATCTCGTGGAAGGCGTCGAGGTCGTTCTGAGCGAGCTTTGCGAGCGCCGCACTTGCGGCCGGCGCGACGGCATCGAAGATACCGAGCAAGGCATGCGAATAGCCGTGGTCGTCGCCCGCGATCAGTTCAGCATAGTTGAAATCGTCGCCGGTATACATCTTGACCGACGGATCCAGCCGCCGGCGCATGACGATTTCCTTCTCTGCCGACAGCAGCGAAATCTTCACGCCATCCACCTTGGCCGCATTCTGGTTGATGATCGCGGTCGCGGTTTCCATGGCCCGCATGTCATCGGCCGATCCCCAGTAGCCCGCCAACGCCGGATCGAACATCGAGCCGAGCCAGTGAATGATGACAGGCTCTTTGACCTGACCGAGAATGCGGTCGTAAACACGGATATAATCATCCGGACTCTTGGCGGCGGCGGCAAGCGCCCGGCTCGCCATCAGGATGACACGGCCGCCCTGCCCTTCCACGTAGGCGATCTGTTCCTCATAGGCGCGAATGACGTCATCGATCGTGACATCGGCGCCGGGCTGCAGATGATCGGTGCCGGCGCCATAGGCGATCACCGCATCCGACCGGCCACGGGCGGCCGACTGCGCGTGCGCAATCAGTTCTTTTGCGCCGCTCCAGTCGAGCCCCATGCCGCGCTGGGCGGTATCCATCGCCTCCGCCACGCCGAGGCCGAGGCCCCAGAGATATTCGCGAAAGGCAATCGTGCGCTCCCAGTCGATATTGCGGTCAAGCCAGGGATCGTTGTCCGCAAGCGCATCGACCACGACATGCGCGGCAGCATAGGCCACGCGATTGAAGCGATGACCACCCGCCGGTTTTACGGGCGCGATCAACGGCTCATTGACGGGCGTGAAGGCGGCAATGGTGCCATCCGCCCTTGGCAAGTGAAGGCTTCTCTCCATGAGGCCAGCCTCCTAGCGGGCCGAAAGGGAAGGCACGTCGACCCAGCGACGCTCCGCCCAGCTCTTCTGTGCCAGCTCCGCCAGCTGCACGCCCTTAGCGCCCTCGCGAAGCGTGAACTTCCACGGCGCATCCTCGGCGACATGGCACAGAAACTGCTCCCATTGCGCTTTGAAACCATTGTCGAAAGCCTGGGTGTCCGGCACCTCTTCCCAGGTATCGAAGAAATTGATCGGCTGCGGCTGATCGGGGTTCCAGACCGGCTTCGGCGTGTTGACCCGATGCTGCGTCCAGCAGCGCATCAGCCCACAAACAGCCGATCCGTGGCTACCGTCGACCTGGAAAGTGACGAGATCGTCGCGACGGACGCGCACCGCCCAGGAGGAATTGATGTGGGCGATGACGCCACCTTCGAGCTCGAACGTGGCATAGGCGGCATCGTCGGCATCGGCGACATAGCTGTTGCCATTCTCGTCGACGCGGCTTGGAATATGGGTCGCGCCGAGGCAGCTGACCGACCTGACTTCACCAAAGAGATTGTCGAGTACGTAACGCCAATGCGGCAGCATATCGAGGATCATGCCGCCGCCGTCCTTTTTGCGGTAGTTCCAGGAGGGACGCTGTGCCTTCACGCCCCAGTCGCCTTCGAAAACCCAATAGCCGAACTCGCCGCGCACGGAGAGGATTTTGCCGAAGAAGCCGCTGTCGCGCAGCATGGCGATCTTGCGCAGCCCAGGCAGGAACAGCTTGTCCTGGACGACACCGTTCTTGACGCCGCGGCGCTCGGCAGAGGCTGCAACCGAGAGCGCCTCCTCCAGCGTCTCGGAAATTGGCTTTTCGCAATAGACATGCTTGCCGGCGGCAATCGCCTTCTCCAGAAGCTCGACGCGCATCTGCGTCGAACCGGCATCGAAGAAGATCGTATTGCTGGGATCGGCAAGAGCGGCATCGAGATCCGTCGTCGTCTTCGACAGGCCGTGCTTGCGGGCGATCGCCTCGATCTTTTCGGCATTGCGGCCAACAAGCAGCGGCTCGGGCATCAGCCGGTCGCCGTTCGACAGAAGAACGCCGCCCTGTTCGCGGATCGCCAGGATGGAGCGCACGAGATGCTGGTTATAGCCCATGCGGCCGGTAATGCCGTGCATGATGATGCCGATCGGCTTCGTTGCCATGAGTTTCTTCCTCCCGTAAATAACTATATAGTTACATAACTGACACGGCGAGCCGATGCTGTCAACGGCCATCGTCAATGGCCGCAGCGGCAATCATCCATCGTTGCCGAGCTTGTTACCTTAAGGATTTTAGGGACGCAGATAGGCGAAAATCACGTCGACGATATGCTCGCCCCAGGCATCGATTTCGCTTTTGTCCGAGAGGTTGCGGCGGAAGATCGTGGAAAGCGTCCAGCGGTTGGTCAGGAAAAATGAACCGAGGGCCGCAATGCTCATATAGATTTTCACCGGATCGCAATCGCTGCGGAATACGCCTGTCGCCGCGCCGCGATCGAGCAGGCCGGAGATCTCTGACACCAGCGGCGAGTGTAGCTCGAAAATGCGCGCCGAACGCTTGAGGAAGCGGGCCTTATGCATGTTTTCCGTGCTGAGAATCCCCAGAAACTCCGGATGATCCAGGAAATATTGCCAGGTGAAGACCACCAGCTCCCGCATGCCGTCGGCGGGCGAGCGATGCGAGAGATCGAGACGCGCCTCTGCCGAGCGAATAGCGATATAGCTGCCTTCCAAAACGGCGACGTAGAGCGCATCCTTACCACCGAAATAGTGATAGAGCATCCGCTTGTTGATTTTCGCCCGTTCGGCGATGGCATCGACGCGGGCACCGCCATAGCCGCGCTCGGCAAACTCTTTGGTTGCGGCCGCCAGAATAGCCTTGCTGGTGCGCTCCGCATCCCGAAGACGGGGTCGCTCCGAAGCCGCGCGCGAGGTGGTTTGCTTTGCATCCGCAGGGTCTGCACTCTTTGCGCTGCGCTTCACGGTCTTGGCTTCTAACATCATGGCTCCCGGCGGCATTTCATAAGGCTTATGCGGCCCATCCTCACGCCGATAAGTAACCGATCATCGCATAAGTTGACAGCCCCCAGTGAATCAGAGGCGATAGTAACCATATGGTTATATCGATTTAAAACCGATTGCGGCTGGGATACGACCTGAAACAGGCGATTGCCGCCGCTGTCGAACCATCCAGAGGAAGGCGCCGATTGAGCAAGCATATGGTGGCGATCTTGCTTTCAGGCCCGATCAGGCCTTAGAGAGCAACAGGAAAGCAGTATCGGGCGAGCATGACCAGAAACCAAATCGCAATCATTGGCGGTGGCCCTGCCGGGTTGATGGCGGCAGAGACCTTATCGCGGGTTGGCCATCGCATCGTGATCTACGACAGCATGCCGACGGTGGCACGCAAGTTTCTGCTGGCCGGAAAGTCCGGCCTCAATATCACGCATTCGGAAGACTACGGGGTCTTTGCCACCCGCTTCGGCGCGGCTTCGGCCCTATTACGTGCAGCACTGGACGATTTCCAGCCGGATGACATCAGAGCCTGGGCGGAAGGTCTGGGAACGGAGACCTTCGTCGGATCTTCCGGCCGCGTCTTCCCGAAAGTCATGAAGGCATCGCCGCTGCTGCGGGCCTGGCTGGCAAGGCTGGAAGCACGCGATGTCAGCATCATGACGCGGCATCGCTGGTGCGGCTTCGAGGATGGCAGTCTGGTCTTCGAGACGCCAAAGGGGCGCGAACTTGTGCGTCATGACGCCGTTCTGCTCGCGCTCGGTGGGGCAAGCTATGCCCGGCTGGGCTCGGATGCGGCATGGGTCAGCTGGCTCCGGGGCGAAGGCATCGATATCGCCGCGTTTCAACCGGCCAATTGCGGTTTCGACGTCACCTGGAGTGCGACGTTCCGCGAACGCTTCGCCGGTGAACCACTGAAAGCCGTAACGGCGACATCGCAGGCAGGGACTTTGCCCGGTGAATTCGTCATCTCGAAAACAGGGATCGAGGGCAGTCTGGTCTACGCCCATGCCGCCTCGCTGCGCGATCGGTTGGCAAAAAAAGGCGAGGCCTCGCTCATTGTCGATCTGGCGCCCGGACGCAACGAGGAGCGTTTGGCGCGCGATCTGGCGCGGCAGGATCCCAAGGCCAGTTTCTCCAATCGCCTGCGCAAGGGTATTGGCATCGAGGGCGTCAAGGCGGGTCTTTTGCGCGAGCTTGCCGAACCCGCAATTCTTTCGCACCCGGAAAGTCTTGCCCACCTGATCAAGGCCCTGCCGATTCCGTTGCTGAGGCCGAGACCCATTGCCGAGGCCATCTCGTCCGCCGGCGGCATCAGATGGGATGAGCTCGACGAAAGATATATGCTGAAGAAGCTCCCCGGCATGTTCGCCGCCGGAGAAATGATCGATTGGGAAGCGCCGACCGGCGGCTATCTTCTGACGGCCTGCTTTGCGACTGGGCATGCGGCAGCCAAGGGCATGGATTCCTGGCTCAAAGACCGGTGACCGAGCTTAAAGCCGGCGTTTCAGCCGACCCGGCCGTTCTCCATAAGCCAGGCGACCGCTTCCTGAACGGCCTGCAGCGACGTATAGCGCGGCCTGTATCCGAGTAGCCGTTCGGCTTTGACGATCGAGCAATTCGGGCTTCGGGCGACATGTTCCCAGGTCGCCTGCGCATCTTCCGCCGATTGGCTTTCCGCCCATTTTTCGTAAGGCAGAAATTCCAGCTTCGGCTCGTGTCCAAACCAGCGCGACATGGCTTCAGCATAGCCTCGGAGCGTCAGCGCGCCGCTTGAAACCGCATGGAAAGCCTCTCCTGTCGAAGCCCGCCAATTGGCGATGGCGCCCATGAACATCTGCGCGACATCATCGGCATGGACATGGTGAACCGTCTCCAAGCCGAAATTCGGTAGGACGAGGGTTTCACCGCGCGCCAATGTCGAAAACGCCGACAGGTTGAAATGCCCGGCGGGATTGAGAGGCTCCCAGCCTGGGCCGACAATATGGCCGGGATGGATCAGGGTTGCGGGAAATCCCCTGCGCCGCGCCTCCTCAAGCAGATGCGCTTCGATCGCCGCCTTCTGAATGCCATAATCGCCGAACGGCCGCTTCGGCGCCTCCTCCGGCGTCGGAACGACAGTTGAAAATCCATGCGTCCAGATCGTGCCCGTATGCAGGAAATGGCCGACATGATCGGTGAGCGCCTCTGTCAGATGCCTTGCGCCGTCGAGCGTGAAGCAGATCATGTCGATGACGATATCCGGCTTCAAGGCACGAATGGCCGGGCCGAAGCTGCCATCCTTCTCCATGGCAGCACGATCCATCGCCACCATTTCGACCTCGCTCCATGCCTTGTTCGGCGAATAGGGCTTGGCCTGGCCGCGGCTGATCGCCACCACCTCATGCCCGGCTTCGACCAGCCGCGGCACCAGATAGGTGCCGACATGGCCCGTTGCACCGATAATCACCGTGCGCGTCATGATATCCTCCCAATGGCCGAGATCGAACGCCGGCGGCGGCTGACGTTCCAGGCGTGATCTGGCGGTTGAGAATAGGAGAGCAAGCGGTTTTGTCATCCCCTGCGGGGATGCAAAAAGACATTCATTGCTGTCTTTGCGGCAATTTCAGGTGACGATGAGGAATGGACTGGGCGAAAGCGGCAAGGATCAACCGCCCATCATGTCCAACTGCGGCTCGCCGATCTCCACTGCATGGCCGTCCGGATCGTAGAAACGGAATACGCGCTGCCCCCATTCCTGCCTCTCGATGGGATGAATGAGATCGACATACGGTGCTATCGCTTCGAATGCCGCATCGACGTCCTCATGTTCGAAATAGAGGAGGATATTTCGCCGCCCATAGGGCTCGGATGCTTCACCATTCGCGCCCCAGACCGTTTTCGCCAGCGACTTTCCGTCATGGATCGCAAAGCCGGTCTCGAACAGCACGAAGTTGCCGAAGTCGTGCAGGATCCTGAGGCCCAGCAGATCGCCATAGAACGCCTTCGAGCGCCCGATATCACTGACAAAGGGGATTGGATTTACGAAACGCATCGCCGGGACCCGCTTGAATTAGAAAAATGGGCAGGAAACAACAACCTTTAGACTGCTTCGCTATATCTCGGAACCACGTGCAATTACCGCGGCAGGTGATTTTCCATTCGTCGCCCAATCGGAGGCCATCCATGGCAGAAACCGCCCGAACCATGATCGTTATAGATTCAGGAATATCCCGCTTTCAATTGCGTGCCGGCGCATTGATCCGCTCCAACGACCATATCCTCATTCACCGCGCGCTCACGGACAGTTTCTGGTCCTTGCCCGGTGGGCGGGTGGAGTTTCATGAAGCGGGTGCCGAAACGCTTGCCCGCGAGATCGAAGAGGAAATCGGCTGCAAGGCCACGGTCGGCCCCCTGCGCTTCATCATCGAGAATTTCTTCGAATTTGCCGGGCGACGCATTCACGAAGTCGGTTTCTATTATGAGGCGGAACTACTGCAGCCGCTACCGTTTCACGAAACGGACATTGTGCATCGGGTACGGGACGGCAGCGCCGAACTCGAATTTCGCTGGGCGCCCGCCACGCAAGCGGCGCTCGACCGGGTCGCCTTAGTGCCGCCAACCATACGCAAGCTGATTGATGTCAATCCTCCCGGTGTCCAGCATTTCGTCCGCCGTAACGCTGCCTGATCGCTAACTTTGGCATGGATTGCAATCGCAACGGATCAGCGTCATGAACTTGTAAGCATACTCGTCAGGTTTTCCGGCAGCTCCTATCTACAGGTCATTAGCTAATGTTGCGCATCGCCATCTTGGGAAATGCAGGAGGCGGAAAATCCACCCTCGCCCGCAAATTGGGCGAGCGCCACGCAATTCCCCATTTCGAGATCGACAGGCTGCTCTGGCAGGAAGGCTGGGTTCCGGCACCGCTTGAAACTTATGTCGCGCAGCACGAACGAATCCTTTCTGAAGACGATTGGGTCATCGACGGCCTGGGACACCGAAATTCCATTCCGGCCAGGATAGATCGCGCGACCAAGATCATTCTCGTCGACATGCCCCTCTGGATGCATTTCTGGCTCGCAGCCGAGCGGCAGATTGCCTGGCAGTCAGGCAATCTCGAGCATGCACCGGGTGGATTGTCAGCCATGCCGCCGACGCGGGATCTGTTTCGGACCATATGGGAAATCGAACAGGACTGGATGCCGGATATACGCCGCATGTGTATCGAAGCTGAAATCAGCGGAAAAAGGCTCACGCTCATCCGGAGCATCGACGAATTGGATGCGCTCGTGAAAGAATTGATCTAAATGGCCGCGAGGCTGTTCATGCAATCAATATGTTCAGAGCAACACACTCATTGTTCTCCTCTGTGCGTGCTCTCCTCTGTCGCGCCGCAATGCTCACCTCCTCGAATTGCTGAAGCACCGAGGCTTCGCGCGCCGACGACCATTTTGCGATGGAACTACGGCTCGGTTGATCCAATGTGAGCGAGCCAGCTCCCCATATCGCTGTCGAAGAACTCCCGTCTGGACTTTAGTCGGGCGCTCTTCCGACCGAAGCCTCAGCGCGGGAACACGGCAATTGCAGCTGTGTTCGTTTCATAGCGGCGGAAAAGCGCCGCCCTTTGATCGTAAATAGGAAAGAGCAAATCATGAAAACCAACGCACTCGCCTCCATGATAGCGGCTTTATCCATAAGCGTTTCGTTCATAGGCACAGCGCCCGCAAACGCACAGGATAACCCGATCGTCCCAAAGGGCGGGACGACGCACGATAGCAAACAGCCCGCCCAGCCAGACTCGGGAACTTCGAACGGCGGTTTGACGACGGGTACTTCGACAACAGGTACAAAGTCGGGAACCGGTAGCTCCGCTGATCAGCCTTCAGGGCAATCTACGCCGAATAGCCAAGGTTCGATGTCGAACGATACTCAAAATGGCAGTTCGACGAACAGCGGATCAACGGATCAATCGGGGACACTTAAGCAGCGCGACAATGAGACGAAAAGCAAAAAGGGTACCGAGAGCGGGTCAATGAACAATACGACCGCTCCTCAATCCAACGATACAAATCAGTCCGGCGAAAACCAGAATGGCGTCAATACAAAAGGCGGATCTGCAGGGAATTCGGGAAATACCGTTAAATCTCCCGACAAGCCGGCAAGTAACGGTGAGCAGGGTACAACCAGCAGCGAAACCACAACGACAGGCAAACAGTCGAATACCCAAGTGCAGGTGTCCGTCGAGCAGCAGACGCAGATTCGCCAAGTCGTCAAGGAAGTACACGTCGCGCCTATTCGCGAGACCGACTTCACGGTATCGGTCGGCACGAGAATTCCTCGGAAGATCGAGCTGCAGCCGTTACCGCCGAGAATTGTCGAAATCGTCCCTCAGTACAAGTCGTACCGCTTCTTTGTTCTTGCGGATGGCCGGATTGTGATTGTAGATCCTTCGACCTTTGAAATCGTCTACATCATCGATGCTTGAGTCTCTCTCTTGCCGGTACCGAGACGTCGCGATACCGGCAAGAGGCTCACTAGAATTAAAGCGGCGATGGGCCGAATACATCGCTTAAAAATTGGCCCGAACCAGAGCCGCAGGACTCTTCAAGCGAGTGGCTCCCTCAAGAGCGGCTGCCGCAAAAACCCATTCCAGCAAATCCGCGATCTTTGAGATTATCTTCTTTGCCTTCCTGCCTCATGGATTCTAGCCTCGATCTGAGGAACAGGGTTGCCCGTGAAAAGCCCCGACAAAATCACCTTGAAAGAGGAAACCGCCGTTGACAGTTCAGACCACGCCATCAGGCATAAAGATATCACTGCCCACGCTCGATCTCCAGCGCTTCTACGCCTCGCCCTCGGACCGCCAGGCATTCGTCGCGGAGCTTCGCAACGTGCTCTACGACCATGGTTTCTTCTATCTGACCGGCCATGGCGTCGCCCCCCAACTCATTGCCGATGTCGTTGCGACGGCGAAGCGTTTCTTTGCATTGCCGCTCGAAGAAAAACTCAAGATCGAGATGGTGAAGTCGCCCCATTTCCGCGGCTACAATCGTGCCGGGCAGGAGCGTACCCGCGGCGAACAGGATTGGCGCGAGCAGCTCGACATCAACACCGAAAGCGCACCCTTCGAGATCGGCCCTGATACGCCAGCATGGCGGCGGCTGCAGGGGCCGAACCAGTGGCCGGAAGCCTTGCCGGAACTCAAACCCCTGCTGCTGGCCTATCAAGCAGAGGTGACACGTATCGGCATCGATATTCTGAAGGCGATCGCGGCGGCTCTCGGCCAGGCGGAAAACGTCTTTGCCGATATCTATGAGCCGCAGGCCTCGCAGCTTCTGAAGATCATCCGCTATCCCGGCCGCGATGTCGCCGAAACGGATCAGGGCGTCGGCGCTCACAAGGATGGCGGCTTCGTCACCGTGCTGTTGCAGGACACCACGCCCGGTCTGCGGGTGCGCACGGAAGACGGCCTCTGGATCGATGCGCCGCCGGTTCCGGGCACCTTCGTCATCAATACGGGCGAATTGCTCGAGCTTGCGACAAACGGCTTCGTGCGCGCCGATGTGCATGACGTCGTCGCACCGCCTGCCGGTGTCGAGCGCTTCTCCGTCGCCTTCTTCCTAGGCTCCCGTCCGGATGCGACCATCCCGGTCATCGAACTGCCGGAAGAGTTGAAGCGATCGGAACGCGGCATCTCGGTCGATCCCCTGAACCCGATCTTCCGCGAAGTTGGCCAGAACCAGCTGAAGAGCCGGCTACGCTCCCATCCGGATGTGGCCCGAGCTCACTATGCCGATCTCCTGGCATCGGAGCAGTTGGTTTAGGCCGGATCCATCAAGATCGAGGTGAGGTCGCTATATCGGCCACCTCCTCTCGAAGCTGGTTCCTAGTGCTGGCTATCGGGCACGATCACCCGCATGCCATCGACGACATTGCTTGCGAGGATCTGACAGCTCAACCGGCTGTTCGGCATCGGCTCCATCACGAATTCGATCATCATCGCTTCCTCCTCGGAAGGCGATGGCAGACGATCGAGATGAGGCGGCTCGATGTAGCAGTGACAGGTGCCGCAGGCCAAGGCGCCGCCGCATTGCGCCACGATGCCGTCGATGCCGCTCCTGACGGCGACGGCCATCAGCGTCTCGCCCTCCTGTGCCTGGACGCGCGTCTCGCGGCCGGCGGAATCGATGAACACGATTTCACACATTGCATTCTCCATATTTTCGGCAAATCCGCTCATGCGGCGATGAGGCGAATGTCCAGACGTTTCGGTCCGCGCACCGACAGGCCACGCTTATAGGCGGGATTGTCGTCCAGCAGTTCGATCGAGCGAGTGCGCTGCAGAAGCGTCGAGAAAATGATCTCCATATCCAGCCGGGCCAGATGATTGCCCAGACAGAAATGTGCGCCACCGCCAAACGCCAGATGGCGATTGGGCGTGCGCCCGACGTCGAACTCGTCAGGCGACTCGAATTGTTCGGGATCGCGATTGGCCGCGCCATAGAGCAGACCGATCTTCGTACCCTTTGGCAACAGCTTGCCGGCAATCGTCCTTTCCTCGGTCAGATAGCGATGGAAGAATGGCAGCGGCGACTCGAAACGGAACATTTCCTGAATGGCGCTCGACATTACCGCCGGCGTTTCACGCAACGTCTTCAAAGCATGGGGATATTGCAACAAAGCATGCATGCCGCTGCCCAGCACATCGATCGTCGAGCCGTGCCCGGCCATGAGGATCAGCATGCAAGTGGAAACGAGTTCGTCTTCGGTAAGCTCGCCGGCGGCATGCGCCTCGGTCAGCCGACAGAGAAGATCGTCGCGCGGCGTGCTTAAGCGCTCGGTAATAAGTTCCTCGAGAAGTTCGTAAAACTCCGTCGTCGCACGTTCGGCGATCGCCTTGCGCTCCGCGCTGCGATCGACGTCGAAATATTGCACGACGTCTTCCGACCACTTGCGCAGTTGCCCGGCATATTCCTCCGGCACGCCCAGCACCGAACCGATGATGTGGCCCGGAACCTGCGAAGCAAGATCCTCGACGAAATCGATCGTATCTGCCTGCAGGAGACGGTCGAGCAGGCGGTCCACGAAATCCTGTATCATGCCGCGCTGGCGCGCGACGAGCGCAGGCGTAAATTCACGGAACACCTTGCGGCGCAACCGGTCGTGGGTTTCGCCATCGGAATCCAGCAGGCTGAATTGAACGAAACGCGAATGGTTCGGCATGTCATGCCAGTTCTGCCGAACCTTCTGCTCTCGTATTTCCTCGGGTGAGAGAAAGAATTCGAGAGACCGCACGAGCGTCTTGTCGGCGGCAGCGGCAGCCACATCCTGATAGCGCGACAGCAGCCATATGTCGAACTGCTCATAGTAGACCGGACCCGGGCTGGCGCGCAGCACGCGGTAAGACGCATAGGGATCGTCCGTAAACGCCTGCGAGAGCGGATCGAATAGTGGAGTTGCCATCGGCATGATGAGGACCTCATCCAATCTGGTTCATCGGCCATAGAATACAGCGTCAAACGACGAAAGGACATGGATGCGAGCCGCAGCCATATGGATAAAACTCTCATTCCGAAATAGAGATAAGTCGCCATGACCCATGAAGCGATTTTACCAGAGAGCCTCCCTGTCGACGACGTCTTCTTTCAGACTCCGGGCAAGTTGTCCCGGGCGTTCCCTTACACGCTTCTCGCCGCCGGGCGCCGGGTTTGCACGCCTGCTGAAATGCCGATCGCCCATCGCTTCAACCATCACACCCTGATCCTTACTCTCAGCGGAAAAGGCCTGCTGCAGGTCAATGGGGTTTCGAGCTTGCTGCATGAGGGGACGATCGCCTGGCTCGATTCCTCGATGCTCTATTCGCATCGCTGCGAGCCGCACCATTCGCACTGGTCCTACCTATGGCTGGGTTTCACAGGATATGGGCTCGATATCTTGTTCGACAGTCTCGGCGTGATCGGCAATCCGATCTTCAACACGGCCAACACCCGCGATCCAAAGGCGCTGTTCGAAGGCATCCTGCGGGAAGTAGAGACGGGCAGCTTTCTTGCTGACAACAGATGCTTTGCCCTGCTGGCACAGTTGATTTCATTCCTTATATCCGAGCGCGCCGAAAGCAGCGAACTCAGCGCCTCCGCACAACGATTGCAACGGGTCATGGAAATGGTTCGCGCCGACCTGACACGCCCCTGGGCGATAGAAGATCTCGCGACCGCCGCCAATCTAAGCCAGGCGCAATTGTTCCGCCGCTTTCGCCAGAGGATGGGAACGACGCCTCTGGATTGGCTGCGCCATGAGCGTGTGAATGCCGCAAAGCCGTTGCTGGTCGTAACGGACGAGCAGATCAGCCGGATAGCCGCCCGATGCGGCTATCCCGACCCCTTTCACTTTGCCCGCGACTTCAAGAAGCTGGTCGGCGTCACTCCCAGCGAGTTCAGGCGGCAGGGCCGGAGCGCGAGGCCATAGAGGCATGAGAGATCAAATACCTCTCGGTTTCTGAGCCAAAGCTCCTCGACATAGTTACCCGATTGGCGCGGCGCATATGACGGGCTAAGAGTTGCGACAGCTCACACCCGCGTCTTTCCGAAACGAACGCCGCGCCCTAGCCAGGGATTGAAAAATGACGACCGAACAAAGCGTTCTGCGCATTTCCATTATCGTGACGTTCGTTCTCGCCGTCGCCGGCATTGTCTTCGGCCTTCTCTCCGGCTCCTATGCGATCGTCTTCGACGGCATCTACGCACTCACGGATGCGAGCATGACGATCGTTGCGCTGGTCGTTTCCAATCTGATCGTATCTTCGGCGACAAACACAACCGCCGCCGGCAAATTCGCCAAGCATTTCACCATGGGTTTCTGGCATCTCGAGCCCATGGTGCTCGGCCTCAATGGCGTGCTGCTGACGGGAGCAGCCGTCTATGCCTTGATCAACGCCGTCGGCAGCATCATGAGCGGCGGACGGCATCTTTCTTTCGATCAGGCCATCATCTATGCCGTCCTGACCATGATCATCGCCTTCTTGATGGCCGCCTATGCAACGCGAGCGAACAAGACCATCGGATCCAACTTCATTGCACTGGATGCCAAGGCCTGGGTGATGACCGGCAGCCTCAGCGCCGCATTGCTCCTCGCCTTCATCTTCGGCTTCTTCATCCAAGGAACGAAGCTGCAGTGGATGTCGCCCTATGTCGATCCCGTCGCCCTGGCTCTCGTCTGCCTCATCGTCATTCCCATGCCGGTCGGAACGATCAAGCAGGCATTCGCCGATATCCTGCTCGTGACGCCCGCGGATCTTCGGGACCATGTCGACCGTGTGGCTGCAGAGATCGTTCAACGCTACAATTTCCTGTCCTACCGCTCCTACGTCGCGCGCGTCGGCCGCGGCAGGCAGATCGAGCTTTACTTCATCGTGCCGCCGGACGGACCGGCGAAGAAGCTGGAGGAATGGGACCATATCCGTGACGAGATCGGCGAAGCGATCGGTGGCGAAGGCCCGGACCGCTGGCTGACGATTGCATTTACGACCGATCCGGAATGGGCCGATTAAGCGCCGCCGCACCCGCCAGTCTACCGATACTACAGAGCGAAGATCGACCAAGCCGCGATGCGCAAATGCCGAGGCAATCTGGCAAGAGCACCCGCTGAAAAGATCAGGCGCTCTCAGTATCAGCTCGCGAAACAGGAGCGACCGCTGTCTGCTTGCTCCGTGGAGAGCGAAGCACAAGGCCCTGAACGCGGGTCGTAAGCGGCCTCTCGACATATCTGAAAAGCGCCTTGGCAAACATGGCGGCGACAAGCGTCGCAAAAACGACGAACAGTCCGAGAGGAAGCCCTGCCCCGATCACTTTCTCCCATAGCGCGCGCAGTGGCCGCAGGATGAAGGGATGGACAAGATAGAGGCTATAGGAGGCATCCCCGAGCGCGACACCCCAAAGGACGGGCCGCCTTTGAGGCAGGACGGGGCCGATCGCGGCCGCGAGGACGAACAAAGCCGCAGGCACACCGCTTCGCAGGAATTGCGGCAGGGCCGCATCGTTCCAAAGCGTCGAGACATGTACGAAGCCAAGGAGCCCGATGGCTGCCAGCCCAAGTGCCCAGCCGCCGCCGATCCTTGCTCCGCTGCGGAAAATCAAGGCGACATAGACGCCGAAGAGGAACTCCAGAATGATCGGGTTCGTCCAGAATGCTATCTGCACATGCTGGGGATCGATGAGCCTTCCGACGAGCGCCATTCCGACCATGAGAACCGACAGCCATAAGACGCCCAATCGTATCGGCAGCAGCAGCGCTGCGGCGAAAAAGACGTAAAACAGCATCTCGTAGTTCAGCGTCCAGCCGAGTGCGAGCACCGGCCTGATCTCATCGACGCCGCGCCCGGACGGAATGAAGAAATAGGATGCCAGGACATGGGATATGGAGCCGATAGGAACGGCAAGAAGCGAGGGGGCTGCAAGCGCGCCAAGCAACATGACGCTCGTCAGCAGCCAATAAAGCGGGATCACACGTGCACAGCGCCGCAGGAAGAAGCGGAGCGAAGCGCCGTTCTTGCCGAATTCCGACGCGCTCGTATGGGTCATGATGAAGCCGGAGAGGACGAAGAATATATCGACGCCGAAACCGAGATTCCATGCGGAGCCATCGACCACTGCACGTCCCGTTGCTGCCGCCAGCATACCCGTCTCGTGCAAGGCATGGGCAACAACCACGGAAGAGGCGGCGAGCGCACGCAATACCTGGAGATTCACGAGCGTGTGGGCGCATTTGCTGGCAGCGCGGCTAGCATCCCCATCCTCAAGTATTTTTCTATAAAACCTCACCGGAAATCTCGGCAAATATCGTCTTGGATCCCGCATTTTCTATCCAAAACGATATAATAACTCGTCGCTGCCTGCATAATTGCGCAGCGCTGCTTTAAATTATAGTTATTCTTCAGTTAAGCTTCACCCGCGGTCGCCAATATGACATGCGCCTGAATCTTGGCCGCAACTTCGCCGCTGCCATGTCTTGCTTCGATCGCGGCGGCTGCATAGTCGGTCGCGGCCTGCAGCTTCCCCGCTTCCCTGGCCTCGATTTCGTTGCGAAGCAGGGTTCCCTGACAATAGGCGACGGCTGGAATGCGCGGTGAGGACGCGCGGCTCTGCTCTGCCCTCGTTTCGATCACGATTTCAGAGAAACCGGCAGCCTCGAGATCGCTGCGGATCCGGTCTACATCGTGGTATCCGTGCGGCGTGCGCGCCAGAAAACGTGGCGGATCGTTCGGGAAAATCCGTGCCAGCGCCTTCGTCACGTCATCGGCGAAAACATTGTCCTCGATACGATCCCATACGTTGAACAGGAAATGTCCGCCTGATTTCAGAACGCGCTTTGCCTCGCGATAGGCCGAGATGCGATCGGGGAAGAACATCGCGCCGAACTGGCAGACGACGAGATCGAAGGCCGCACTTTCGAACGGCAGCGCCATCGCATCCGCTTGCCGCCAAGTGATGCGCCCGTCCGGTTGATGTCGCGAAGCGGCATAATCTAGCATCGGCTGGTTGAGGTCGGTGACGACGTAGCTTGCATCGGAGGATAGTTTCGGCGCCAAGGCGCGGGTGACAACTCCGGTGCCTGCGGCAATTTCCAACACTGCGCGCGGCCTAAGAGATCCGGCGCGTTGTGCAATGTCTGCCGCATAAGGCTCGAAAATCAACGGCACCATGTAGCGGTCGTAATTTTCCGGAATCGAGCCGGCGAATATCTTGTCTGCCTCCAACATTGCCATCACCCGGTGCGCACCTGATAGATCGCAACATTAGCATATCGCGGCAGACGCGTCATTCAGGCTCTGAAGAGCCCCCAAATACCGGAGAGGCTATTCGATCGCGATGATTTCTAGCTCGTCATTGCCAAGGCTCATGACGTCTCCCACCCTCTTCCCCATCAACAACCGTGCAACGGGCGACACATAGGAAATCGACCCTACCTTCGGATCGGCTTCATCTTCGCCGACGATACGGTACGTCTGCACACGGCCATCTTCGCGGCTGAATGTTACCTTGCTTCCGAAAGCGACGATCTCGGCTGAGCTAGGCGTCGCAACGACTTCGGCGGTTCGCAGCCTTTCCGCGAAATAACGGACATCGCGCAAGGGAATGGCCGTCTGCCGGCGGCGCTCGTTGATATCCTCGATGGCGCTTGCCGTTTCATAGGCTTTGCGCGCCTCCTGAAGCTGAAATTCCAGAGCCTTCAACCCCGCTTCCGTGACGAGGTTTGGATGTGGAGAAATCGGCCGGTCGGGCAGCACGGTTTCAGCGGCCGTCTCAGCGCTTTCTTCCTTCATGAACGCAGTGCTCAATTTCAAACTCCATTGCGAGCTACAACCTTGCAATCCCCCGGCGAAGTCCTTTCAATGGACAAGTTCGACGATCTGTCTTGAACGACGGGAAGCAAATCAGCCGCGTACTATAGACCAGATGACTATGCCGGAGGAATAGAACGACCGCTGGAACGCCAGCACGCCGAAAGAGGCCCGAACCCGACATGGCTGTTGCAAGGGTCTTCAGATCGATTAATCTTTAAACCAGCTAACAATAGCTGATATCAAGTTTTCATGTTGCCGAAGGGTTTTGCCGCGGCACGCAATTTCAGAGAGATCGATGGTCAGCCTCGGTGTTTTGACGACTTATATGGTGGTGGTACTGGGCCTGATGGTCATTCCCGGGCCTGCTACATTGCTCACGCTCGCCAGAGCGGTCAGCGGCGGCAAGCGCGTGGGATTGGCAACCGGCATCGGCATCGCTGCCGGCGATCTTTTCCATACGATGATGGCGACTTTCGGGTTGTCGGCCTTGCTCGCCACGTCCGCACTGGCCTTCGAGATCGTCAAATATGCCGGTGTCATCTATCTGATCTATCTGGGGTTCAAGGCTTTTGTCGAGAAAAGCGGCAGCATTGACCTGCCGACTGCGCAGGCCATTACCCCTATGCGTGCGTTTCGCCAGGGTTTCTTCACCGAGATCCTCAACCCGAAGACAGCGCTTTTCTTCCTGGCCTTCCTGCCGCAGTTCATTCATCCGGAAAGTGGGTCCGTCATCGGGCAATTCGCGCTGCTGGGAGCGATTTTCGTCATCCTCAGCATCGGCGTCACGTCGCTTCTGGCGGTCGGCGCCGGCTCGATCGGTGGCTGGCTGCGCCGTAACCGCACGATCGGCCGATGGCAGGGAAAGGTCATCGGCACGATCTATATGGCTTTGGGTCTGAGGCTCGCGCTGCAGCAGCAGTAACCCGCCTTTACGGCGGCTACCGGAAAATCAAACCGGCTGCCGCTTGATGACTGACAAGTTTATCTCCGAGCGGATGCGAAAATCCATCGCTTCATAAAGAGCGATGGCCGGCGCATTCGTAGTATAGGCATGCAGATAGGCAGTCTCGCCGCAGGCCGCGATCTCGCCAGCCGCGAAATGGAAGGGCAAGGCGCCGAGGCCGCGCCCCTGAAAATCGGGATGGCCGCCAAGCTCGGCAAATCCCGTCTGCCGCCTGCTGGAGGATGCACCCTGCAATCTCAATGATTGCACTCACAGGACGGCTCCAGCATCTGCGTCGTATCGCTGCCCAAAAATGCGCTAACGCCAAGGTCGTATTCCGTTTGGACCCGGCAGGCGGCGACAACGTCACTTTGACAGGAAGCTTTGCCGACCCGCTCCTTCGTACCCGCGAAAACGCTATCATCATTCCTACTACCCCCGAGCGAACAGAATCACTTGCGAGCAATCAAGCCTCTGAAATTATTTCAGAAATATCCGTTCCTTCCTAGGCAATCCAGCCCGGAAAGAAGTTCAGTTTATACGAATATTATTTATTTAGAAATTTACATATTAACTGAATACTAATAAACGCCTTAACTTTCCAACCAATATTAGCTAACCATTACGCAATCGGAGGTAATGGATGTGCAAGATATTGGTACAGACTCTCAAAATTATTCAGAAAGAGCTTACTCAATCAACAATAGCGCCGAGAAATCAGACCTCAGCGAGGCAGAGGCCACTCGTGCACATCTTGTTTCCGAAAAGCAGATTTCAAATCAGGAGAGCCAAATGCAGCCGGCCGACGCGCCCGAACACGCAGCCGCCATTCCCGCTCAAGATTATCCGCTTGTGCTTCCAAGCGTGCTGATCGGCGGATTGCCCATCACCGTCGTCGATCGGCGCAAGGCCGCTTCCTTCATGATCGATGTGGCGCGCCGCCGCCGCCGCGACAGCCGGCCCTATTACTTTACATCAGCCAATGGCGAGGTCGTCGCGCGTGTTCATGCCGATGCCAATATCGCCAAACTCTTCAAGGAAGCCGATCAGATCCTGGCTGACGGCCAACCTCTCGTCATGGCCTCTCGCCTGCTCTGCCGAGTACAGCTCCCCGAGCGCGTGGCAACGACCGACCTGTTCCATGATGTTGCCGAACTGGCCGAAAGGAAGGGCGTGAGCTTCTATCTCCTGGGAGCGAGCGAGACCGCAAACCATCAGGCCGTCGCCGCCGTGCAAACCCGTTATCCCGGCCTGCGCATCGTGGGTCATTGCCACGGCTACCTTGCGGGGGAAGCCCTGGAGCAGAAACTTGATGAAATCAACGCGCTTGCTCCCGACATATTATGGATCGGCCTTGGTGTTCCGCGCGAGCAGATATTCGTGCACGATTTTGCCGCACGGCTCGCCAATGTCGGCGTCATCAAGACCTCGGGCGGGCTCTTCGACCATCTGGCGGAGAAAACGAAGAGAGCGCCCATGTGGATCCAACGGGCCGGCTTCGAGTGGTTCTGGCGCATGCTGATGGAGCCCCGCCGCCTGTTCTGGCGCTATCTGACAACCAATCCTTACGCCATCTACGCGATCCTGAGGTATTCGAAATGATGAACAAGCGGTATCCCGAACCGTCGGCCACCGAAACGGACACCGACATAGCCATCGTCGGTGGCGGGCTTTCCGGCACGCTTACCGCCTGCCTGCTCGGCCGAGCGGGATATCGGGTGACACTCATCGACCGTCATCGCGTCTTTCCGCAAGAGTTCCGCGTTGAGAAAATCGGTCGTGAAGAGATCGAAAAACTCGAGCAGCTTCAATTGCTCGCGCCCCTGTTCAAGGTTGCTGCGCCCTTCGACGACATCGTCAATCTGCATAGGGGGCGCATATTGGATCGGACACGCGGCCAGCATTATGGCTTTTTCTACAACAGGCTCATTGGCGCGATGCGCGCGGCATTACCGGAGACGGTGAATTTCGTCGTCGGTCAGGTCACCGGCTTGCGGACGAGCGCCAAGCAACAGCGGATTTCAATTCTCGGCAAGGATGAACTGACTGCCCGGTTATTAGTGCTAGCAACCGGGATGGGGGATATGCTCCACAGGGATCTTGGCATTTCGCACAAATCGATCGGCGAAAGGCGCTCTCTCGCATTCGGCTTCAACATTCGCCCGCTGCAATCCAATAGATTTCGCCATACAGCCCTGAGCTATCATGGAGACGGTGACGGCATCGATCGTCTCGATCTATTTCCGGTCGCCGATGCAACACGAGCCAATCTTTTCCTCTTTCGCGATCCACGAGATTCCTGGGTCAGGTCACTGCATGACGATCCAAAGCAGGCGCTCATCGCCACCTTCCCATCACTCGTCGATCATTTTGGTGACTTCGAGATTGCCAGCAGGATCGACAGCTGGCTCACCGAGATTACTCTGGCCGAGAATTGCCGACAGGACGGTGTCGTGTTCATCGGAGACGCCTATCTGACCTCCTGCCCGGCGACCGGCCTCGGCGTCAGCCGGCTTCTGACCGATGTTGAGCGCCTATGCCGCACATATGTCCCGCAATGGATGACAGAAACCGCTATCGATCATACCAGGATCGCCGCCTATTACGACGACGCGGAAAAGGCTGATATGGATATCGGTTCGGCGCAAATGGCCGATCGCCACTTCAATCTGACCGCGAAAACCGATGTTGGGTGGCGTCTGCGCCGCCAGCTCCATTTCACGCGGCGACGCATCCTATACGGCATCGAAAGCATAAGTCCTGCTCTCGCCGCAAAGCTTCATCAGCTCAAGACGATACGCACCAGATCTGCGCTGCGATCCGCTGTGCTGAACTCTAAATCCGTGGCGTAGCTGGGATGACAAGCAAGAAACGCTGCTTCGAGAAATATTCACTAGAAAAATAGTTATAACGTGAACAACGCAGTTCTGTATCGATAATAGTACGGAGTTCATCATGGCAGTTTTAGGCGCATTTCCCCCTGGACTTACTTGCCGACCAATCGAGGAGAGCGATTGGGACGGTATCATCGATTGCCTTCGCAGAAATTTTCCGACCCGTGATCGAAGCTATTGGGAGCGGGCCGTCACACGGATGGAAAAGCGGCCTTTCGTGCCCGACCTACCGAAATACGGCTTCGTTCTGGATATGTCCGGACACATCGTGGGTGTCCTCTTGGCGCTTTATTTTCGGCATGAAGGCCTGGGAGGAGAGGAGCTCCGCTGCAATCTATCGAGCTGGGCTGTTGATCCGGAATACCGCGCTTTTGCGGGCAAGATGGTTATCGCGGCGCTCAGACGAAAGAATGTCACCTACATCAACGTTTCTCCGGCGCCGGGAACGATAAAGGTCAATGAAGCGCTCGGCTTTCGCCGCTATGCGGACGGACAACTGGCGTTTCTGCCGATGCTGAGTGCTGTGAGGCAGCCTTATCGGGTGCTCGAAGCAAGTCCCGGCCTTGCCGAAATGTCGATGCTCTCGGAGGGCGATAGGGGGATTCTTCTTCAGCATGCGGCGCTCGGATGTCTGTCGTTGATTTGCGTCGATGGCGACGAAGCCTTTCCCTTCGTTTTCAAGACACGCCGCATCTTCCATGGCATTGTCCCGAGTGCCCAGGTGATTTACAGCCGCACGCCCGAGGAGCTCAGCCGGTGTGCCGGCGCACTTGGTCGCCATCTCCTGCGAAAAGGCATATTTCTCTGTGTCGTCGACGCAAACGGGCCGGTGTCCGGTCTCGTCGGACGTTACTTTGCCGGAAGCGGAACGAAGTATTTCAAAGGTCCGAAACCGCCCTCGCTTGGAGATCTGACATTCACGGAGCTCGTCATCTTCGGCTCCTGATCCCTGATAAGGGGCTCTGGCCGGGTTTTTGAAGTTTGCGCACGCTCAGACCGATTTTAACCGCGTTACGGCGAGGGTGCCGACATGGGTTGGTCCGATCGACTGGACATGCCTCGCGAAATACCGAGCAAGCGCCATCGCGTTCCAAAGGAAACACCGACGAGCAGAAGACAGAAGCCAAGCGCAAGCGGTGAGAAGAATGCCTCTTCCTGCAATACCGCATTGGATGCAATCGTGATGATCGCGACGAAGGCAAAGAGGAAATCCGGCTCACCGGTGGCGAGCAGCTGCTTGCGGGCAGACATCGCCAATGCGGCAAGAAAGCCGAAGAAGACGAAACTGCCCACGCCCATCTGGTAGAGCATGACACCAACAGCGCTTTCAACGGGGACGGAGGCGACGCCCTCATCCTGCGCCCGGTCCCAATCCAGATTGAGGCTCGTACTCGAAAGATTGCCGCCGATCCCCAGGCCCTGCCCGAACGGATTGTGCAGGAATTCGCGAACGCCCGCGATCAGGCCGAGAACATGGTAATCGCCATGGGTGGCGCCGAAGAGGATGGCGGCGACCGTCCAGATGACGGCAAGCGCGACGACGGCAAGCAGCGTCAATTCCGCGCGCGATGGGCGATAGATCAGCCGGGCGCCGATCGCAACAAGCAGCATGAATGTCGCGCCTTTGGAGCCGATGACAAGCAATAGCGGCAAGGCCGCAATCGGCAGCAGCCAGCGCCCCTTGAAGAGAAGCCAGGCAGACATGATGCTCAAACCGTAGGCATAGCTGATCGGGTGAAAATTCGGGCCGCCATTGCGGAAGATCGGCGGAAACAAGTCGCTGAATAGCTTGATGTTGAAAAAGGTCGTCATCATCGTGTCTTCGATACCGCGAAGCACGAAACCGGTCTCTCTCAGCTTCTTTTCCCAGACACCGGCCTCGATCTGAGCCTTCAGACCACGGTGAATATAGAGATCGCCATGAAACAGGCTCAGGAAATCCATGCGGAAAATCTGTTCCAGATAACCGTAGATGATGGCAACGGCGCAGAGCCAAAAGATGCCCTTGCGCAGATCAACGGGATAGAGGCTGGCTGCGAGAATTGCGATGTGGAAGCACGCAAGCGGCGTGATCGTATTGCGGAAATAGATGACGGCATCCTTCGGCCCGCCATGAACAGCGCCGAGCGCAAGATAAAAGCTTACTATACCGCAGAGCACAAAGCTGAATGTCAGCCACGGCCGCAATTCGGTCAGAGCCCTCACCCGATACTGGAAAGAAGCCATCACGAAGGCGCCGAATGCAGTCATGAGAATGACGAAATTGGCACCGCGCAGCGCATCGAACGTATTGTGATCGGGCACGAAAGGCGTGAACCAGGCGACCACGAGATTTTGATAGAGAAAAGAGCAGGCAATGATGATCGGGATGCAGCCGGGTTGAGCAATCGACAAAACCAGCGTCAACGCGAATGTCGCGGCAACTCCGAACGGGGTCCAGACAGCGAAGGCAGAGACGGAAGCGATAACCGCGAGGATGGCGATGAAAAGATGGAAAAGGGCGTCCGAACGAAGTCCGCTCAGGCCTCCCGCCCCGAAGCCGGCGCGACCTCCGGTAATGCTCATCGCCAATCTCCATTTATCCGCATCAGTTGCCGTTCCACATGGCCATATTCCGCCGCTTTTCAGCCCCCATTGCTGTCATCCAGAAGTGCCGCGATCATGGCGTCATCGAAGCCTTCAATGCTGCCTCTGCTCCTGATGATGCCAAAACCTTGATCAAGCTCCCAATAGACCCAGCCGATCTTGTTGCTCTCGGCCGCCTGCCGCACGGCCCGAACCCAGAACCGACGGCTTTCAGCATCGACGCAGAAGTTGAGGACGCCAAATTCGTTCATCATGACAGGGCAGTCATAGGTCTCGGACCAGCGCCTCAACTTCACAAATTCGGCGGCGAGCGCAGCCTCCGTCCAGGGTGTCGCCAATTGTTCCTCGATAAGGCTTGCCGCCTGTTCGTCCCCGGCCGCTCGCAGCTTTTCGATGCTCTGCTGGACAAGCGGCGTCTCGATGGTCGCGGGAAAGGGTAAATTCGAAATCCGCGCCAGCGGCGACGCATCCCAGGTCTCGCATTGATGAGTGAAGGCCGTGGGTGAATAGAAATGAATGGCAGCAATCTGATTATCGTCGGCAAGCGGCGGCGTCTCGCCTATTTCCCAGATGCCCTGAGAGGGTGATGGCCCCCAGATGAGCGTGTGGTTGGGACATTTCGATCGCACGACCTCGGCAAGCCGTTGCCTTAGTTGGAGCCACGCGTCATTTCGCAGAGGCGGCTCGTTCAACAACTCTGCGTAGACCGTCTCATCCGAAAGGTTCGCAAGGACGCTGCCTAGCGCCATCCATGCCTCGGCCGCCCTTTGCGAACCGGCTTCGAAATCCTGACGGAGAGCCGTATGCAGACTTTCGGAAGGATGCATGTCGGCAAGGACCGAGAAGCCCAGCCGATTGAGGTCGGTCACACCAGTCTCGATGCGACGGAGGGTGGTCGTATCACCTGCCGACAGTAGATCGCCATTGATCGGCAAACGGACCGTTTGAAAGCCCAATTGACGAAGCTTTTCGAGCACAGGCTCGCTTGGCGCCACGCCATCGCCGCGATCGAACCATCCGGGCAGATTGATGCCGCGCGAAGGCACGATGGGCTTGGCCGCCGCACGCGCCGCGCCGGCAGCCGGAAGAGCAGCCAGAATGGAGCCGCCTGCCAGCTTGAGAGCGCTTCGGCGCGATAGCAACGTCGATCGCAAGCTGCGCCCCACGGTCACCCCCTCGCAGAGATTCGGCCGCCCTGCTCTCCATCGTCGGCCGATCGGATCGCTCGCACCACCTCGCCACCCTGCGTCTCTGTCTGCTCCGATGCAATTATCAACGTGGCGCTGCGCCCGATCTGATCTGCATCGAGGCGCTGACGAAGCAAGTTGGTGATTTCCCCCGCTTCCTCGGCCGGGTTGAGCGCAAAAAGCATGAGATCCGCTTCGGTAAAAAGCGCGGGATCCCAGCTGCCAACGATGGAAGGTCCCATCAGAAGCACGAAATCGAAGGAGCCGGAAGTGGCCAAAATATCGTCGAGGCCGAGGCCTCCCGGCGGCTTCCCATTCTCGGCAACTGGCCTGTTGTACACGACCGTTCGTAGACCGCTCGCACCGCTCACGAAGACACCGTTGCCGTTACGCGCCGATGCTCCCGGACCCGGCTGATCGCCAAACTCGACCACAAGCACATTCTGTTCGGCCTGCTGGAGACCGATGCCGACCATTGCCCCCGCAAGTCTCGCCGCAACCGGCGTATGAAGCGATGAGACAAGCAGCACGTAAGGCTTCGGATGCTCGGTCAGATGCAGAATGATGCGTCGCATGAGCTGCAACACATCCCGTGAAAAGGCTTCGTTTCCGGCCTGGAAAAAGCGTCTTCGCATCGCACGGATGCTGAGATAGGCGCCGGAGCCGGCAAGACCAGGCAGCCGATACTCTCCAAGATTGACCGGCGCCGGCACAGGCTCCGGCTTTACGGTCTCCTTCACGGCATCCCGATGAGGCTCGACGCCGAGGAGGCTGCCTCTTATGGGGCTTGTCGGATCTTGCTCCGGCTGATGTTTGGGGCCGCGCACCAGGGCAAGACCGCAGCCGATGATAAGACCAAGCGCAGCGCTGACCGGCAAGAGCAGCAACGGCTTGGGCCAGGTCGGCTGCACCGGCGGAGCGGCAGCGCTGATTACGCGCGCCTCCTGCAGCTGCAGGCCCTGCATCTGCGATGTTTCTTCGGCGCGCTTCAGGAAATCGTCAAGGACAGTGCGCGCCGCCTTCGTCTTCGCCTCCAGCTGCCGCAACTGCACCTGCGCAGCATTTGAGCTTTCCAGCTTCTGGCGGAGATCATCGAGCTTTGCCTGAAGTGCTGTGACGTTTTGCGCGGCGAGATCGGACTTTGCCTTCAATTCCCGCGTGATCCGCTGCGCCTCGATGGTCATGAGGCCCTGCATCCTGTCCAGTTCGGATCGCAGCCTTTTTATGATCGGATGGCGCGGCTGATACATGGCCTCGTAATTGGCGAGGTCGGCCGCCCGTTGATTATAATTTTCGCGGAGTTTGACCGTCGCCTCGGAAGACAGGATTTCCGAAAGCTTGGCAAGACCGGCCGGTGAGGTGCCTGCGGCAACCGCCTGAGCATATTTATCCTTGGCCTGGTCCGCCTCGCTCCGCGCGCCGATCAGCTGATCCGTAAGCTTGTCGATCTGGGACTGCAGCGTGCCTCCGGCGGAAGCATCCAGAATCTGATGCGAGACCTTGAAATCTCCGACCTCCTGCTCGGCATCGCTGACGTTCTTCTGGAGATTGCCGATCCGGCTCGCAAGCAGGGAGTTTACGTCGCTGTTTGCAGTTTCTCGCTCCCCCGACAGACCGGCCCTATAGCGATTGACAATCGCATTGGCGATCCGGGCCGCCTTGTCGGAATAGCGGGATGCGAAACTGACATCGATGACATAGGTAAGCCCGGCACGCTCCACGGTGACGGCACGCTGAAAATTCTTGAAGATCAAATCCTTCGTGGGATGCGAAGCCAGACCGATACGCGACAGCAGACCGCCGCTTGCAAATTCGGGATCGTTTTCGATGTTTTCGCTCTCAAAGACCTTCATCAGCAGGTCGCGCGATTCAATGACAAACACTTGGCTCGCGATGGCCGCGCTGTCACTGCCGATGCCGGGCAGAACATTGTTGAGATTCGTCGCGCGCGGATCGCGTGGATCGATCATGACGGAAGCTGTCGCGGTATAGCTCGGCTTTGCCACAACAAGGTAAGCCAGCGCCAGCAGGAGCACGGCCAAGGTGCTTGCCAGCACGGTCAGCCAGCGTTGCCACAAGATAGTCCACACGGCACCGACATCGAACAGCGGCGGAAGCGAGCGCTCGTCAATGTTAAACGGCTTCATCCAGTTCCTCTCCGCGGGCCGCGGGTCTCCGGCTCATCACACATCACTAATTTCAGTATTAGTGAATAATGTTAATCATCCGTTGAATTTACACCGGAGCGTGTGATCAACTTCAGATATCGCAAGTAACCATGTTGCGACTTCGTTCTGGCGCAAGCATGAGTACTTACGATATTAGAGATACATTCTATTTCAGGTGCTATGGGCCATTCGGTCGAGAGCAATCAACACGGGAACAGGTCGTTGAGTGAGAAAGCTGGCAGCAGCGATACTTTATCGGCCGAAACGCCGCCGCCCGCGAGCAACCTGCGCTTGTCGATCGGCGCTCTTGCCAGGAGCGGCGCCGTTGCCGGTGTGATCAAGCTTGCCAGTGCCGGCCTCTCGTTCCTGATGTTCGTCGCCGTCGCCATGACGACCGATGAGCGGCAGTTCGGCCTTTATAGTGCCGCCTATGCCGGAGCGAGCCTGGTCTCCTTCTTCGCCATAGTCGGCCAGCAAAGCGCCGTGCTCAGGTTCTGGCCGCAATATGCCGGCAACAACGACCTGAACTCCGCAAACGGCATGATGGCCCGCTCCATCCTTGTTGCGCTGATAGGGCTTGCGAGCTTCAGCCTTCTCATTCTCATCATCGGCTTCTTGCCATTCGCTGGCGCTCAGATGCCCGAATGGCTCCCGATCTGCGTGGCGACCATGGTGCTGGCTTTCGCGCTCGGCTGGTCGGAATTCGTCGCCTGTGCTCTTCGCGCCAAGAATGCGCTGATCTTCGCGCTGCTGCCGCGCGATGTCGTTTGGCGAGCAGTGGCAATCCCGGTTTTCGTGCTCGCACATTTCATGCAGCTGAAGATGAGCGCGGTTGCCGCAACCTATCTCACAGCCGGGTTGCTGCTCCTGATGATCGCACCACAGACATTTGTCCTCTTTCGCGATACGATCCGCGCGCAGCGCGGCCCGCTTACGACAGAACAGAAGACCGAATTCAAGACGGTGACACTCGGGCTATGGGGCGTTACCGCGCTACCGCCGGCGCTTAGCCAGGCAAGCACCTTGCTGGTCGCGGCCATTCTCGGCCCCGAGGCCGCCGGCGCGATTTTCGTCGCGGATCGAACGATGCGGCTGGTCGTATTGGCACTCAACGGCATCAACCAGGCGCTTGCGCCGCAGATCTCGGCTGCCTTCTACACCGGGGACAAGGCACATGTGCAGCGTATCACCAGTCTTGCCGCTCTGGGCGGCTTCATCATCGCCTTGTGCGTGCTGGTATCGTTCCTGATCTTCGGCGACCTGATCCTGTCGATCTTCAATCATGCCTATGCCACGCCGACGATGCAGGTAACGCTGATTATCTTCGGCATCGGCGCGACAATCGGCACTGCTTGCGGGCCGACCGAAATCCTGATGCAGCTCACGGGCCTTCAGCACGCGCTTTTCAAGCTGCTGGTTGTCGTCAACACCTTCGGGCTCTGTGCGACGGCGGTGCTGACCTATTGGCTCGGCCCGATCGGTGCGGCGCTCGCCATCGCCGGCACGATCATCGTTTGGTGCGTGACCGCCGTGTTCATCGCACGCCGCACCATCGGCATCAACCCGTCAATCCTCGGCTTCCTCGCCGGCGAAGACGCACTTGCCGCCCGCTCCTTCCTGAAAGGCCGTTCATGAAAATCATTCAGGTCCAAACCCAGGCGGAAGCGGGCGGAGCACAGCGAATTTCGGATATGGTCGGCGAGGGATTGCGTGCGCGCGGCCATGAGGTTCGCACCGTCTTCATGTATCGGAAGACCGAGGTCTACGACCGCGATCCGCACGCCGATTTCATCCTCACCAAGCCGCCGCGCGGCTTGCTAGGCCAGATACGGGCTGCCATTGGACTTGCGGGTTACCTGCGCAACGCCCGGCCGGATGCGGTCATCACTTTCCAGCACTATGGCAATATTTTTGGTACCGTAGGCGCGCGGCTCGCCAGCGTGGACTTGATCATCGCAAACCAGAGCGGTGCGCCGCAGACCAGAGGCGTCAGGGGGGGGCTGACGCAGATAGACAAGCTGATGGGCACTTTCGGCGCCTATCACGCCAACGTCGTCAATTCGAGCTGGACGAAAGCGCAGTTCGACAGCTTTCCGCAAGCCTACCGGCGCCGGATGTCACGCATCGACCACGGCGTTCCTGCGCCCTCGGTCGCCGTCGACAAGGCGGCGGCGCGCGCGGCCTTCGGTCTTCCTCAAGACGCCTGGCTCGCCGTCTCTTCGGGCCGCATGGCGCCATCGAAAAACCAGATCGCGCTCGTCGGCGCCCTCGTCCATCTGCCCGACATTCATATCGCCATCGCCGGCACCGGCCCCGAGCAGGATGCGATGGTCGCTTTTGCCAAAGCCAATGGCGTCACCGACAGGCTGCATCTCGTCGGCGAAGTACCTCCCTCGCGCATTTTCGACTTCCTCGCGGCGGGAGACGCCTATGCTTTTTCCTCGTTGACGGAAACCTTTGGTCTTGCCGCAGTCGAAGCGGCCATTTCCGGGCTGCCGGTGGTTGCAAGCAAGCTCGATGTCCTGCGGGAAGTCCTGACCACAGATGAGGGCGAAGCAGCCGCACTCTTCGTCGATGCCGATGCGAAGGGAATGGCCGAAGGACTTGCCGAACTCATCGCCAGGCCCGAGCTAGCCGCCCGACTGGCCGCCGCCGGACGGCAGCTGAAGGAACAATATTCGCCAGCGCGCATGTGCGCCGGCTATGAGGCACTGCTTCTGTCGCGCTCACTTCCGCACGGCTGCAATCCCGTCGATCACCTCCAGTCGGCCTGAACGATTGAGCGTATGGATTTTCGGATAGGGCCAGTCGCCACGCGCCGCAATCGGTCGGGGCGGCGACAGCCGAACCGTCTTTTCATCCAGCTCCAGCAGCTGTGAGATACCGAGCCCGCCGCCATAGCCGAGCGTTCCATCCTGGACCGGCAGATAGATACTGCCGCCCTCGCGGACGAAGGCGCCGCCCGGGCGTGCCATGCGACGATCGATGAGAACCGGGTTCAACACATGCGGCATCCAGGGGCCGGCAAGCCGTGGTGCGTGAAAGACTACGAGCGTATCGGACGTACTGCCGTGACCATCGCGATTGGTTGCGAACAACCAGAGTTGCCCGCCATGTTCGAGCAGGGTCGCATCGGAAATCTCGCCTTCGATGAGCACTGCCTCGGGAACCCAGCGATCCGGAAACTCTATCGAGCGATAGAGGACGAGTTTTCCGCCCGAACTTGCTTCAGGAAGCATCCAGATCGCGCCGTCGTACTCGAAGACCTGCGGGTAAGACAGATGGTAAGGCTCTTCCAGCACGCATCGCGGCTCTCCAGGCTTCCCCGTGGCATCGAACGCCACGACCGAGATGACTGCCTTGCCGGTCGCATGCGGATAATCTTCCACGAACAGGAAGAAGCGATCCTGCCATTGAAACGGAAAGGGATCGGCATAGAAGCGATCTCCGGCATCCGGCAGCACGGACCAGCCGCCGCCAAGCTCACAGCTGCTCGCGACACCCGGCCCATCTATGAAGCGATAGCCCACACGCCAATGCGCGTGGCGAAAGCGCGCCCGACGCATTGCTTCTCGGCCCAGGCGCGGCAAGGCGTCGGTCAGGCAAGCGGATGCAAAGCCCAGCGTTCTACTGACGGCATTCTCAGACACTTTGGACACCGGTTCGTTCATAACGAACCGGTTTTCGGCAAAGGCACGAACCGTGGAAACAGCAAGCGTGACGGCACGTGCGAGCACATCCTCCACGCCAAGCGACACGGTTTCCCGCCGATCGATCATCGGCCAGGCTCGACCCACCACCGTTTTTCCGTCCAGGACGGCATCGATAACAGGCAAGGCGCCAGCGGCGATCGACCTCGCGACCGACAGGTCCGACCGCGACCCGTCGAACCGCAATGTGATGGTCGGAACGTCCGATGGCGCAGCGTGGCCGGTAAGATCCAGCCGAAGAACGGCAGACCTATCGTGACTGCTGGCGGGGATCTCCGACAGAGGAGCGGCAAGCGCCGGATCGCGCCGACGGAAGATTTTTCGCTCGAGAGCCAAAGCTGTATTGATGGCGGCCGGCCACGCATTCGACCCGAATTCATGTACGACAGCGATATCGTGCCCCTCGGCCTGCAGACGCGCGACCACGAATTCCTGCCATCGGCGCGGAGCTGACTTCGGAACGATGATATCGATCGATGGCATGGCGTTCCCCATCCGCAGCGGCCTCGGTGAGCCTCGGAAACCTGGAAACTATATTTATTCGGGAAAGCTTACTTTCAGGTTATTCTGAAGTTGTATTGCAGAATGGAGCTTTACTGCTACCGTTCAGCCGCCTTTTGATCAGCCGGGCTTTTCGCCCGATGAGTTCCGAACAGTCTTCATTTGCAAACTGATCGTCACGCAAACGATCTCAGCTATCGGAGGTAGCCGCCGATTTTATCGGGAACGATGCCAAAATAGAGCAAGCTTCGGTGAAGGCGTCATCCAGAATGCGTAGTTTGCGGGCGTGCGCACGCGCATATTCCCGGTAGAAGCCAGACGAGATCCAGATGTGTGAACGCCCTCGCCTGCCGCTCCAGCCGACGGCACCGACCGATTCAGCTGTAGCAAGCTTATCGCTGATATGGGCGCGCGATAGGCCGAACGATGAGGCGAGAGAGGAAATCGAGCTGACATTCGTCAGGAGCCGTTCCTGTCCCACCACAGTTTCCGGATCTATTCCGGCGATGAGGCGATCCATCAGAAATCCCCCCGTATCGCCGCTGGCAAAGATGGCATGAAGCGGCCCGGGGCTGCGTACCTCCCGGCTTGTCAACAAGGCATGTGCCGCAAGCGGTTCGATGAGTATCAGCATGCGTTGCGGCTCTATAAGGAACCGAGCCGCCCTGCCTCCTCCGTCTATAAGGTCGAGCGCCTGGAAATGCAGGCTGTACCAACGGATCAGCATCGACAGTGTCGAGTGCGTAGGCCCGACCTCATCCGAAGGACCACCTCTGGAGCCTGCAACCGGACGAATGACATTGTATCGCAGCGCTTCGTCGAAAAATGCGTAGGCGGTATTGCGGCTGGCAATCCCATACTGCCGGGCGAGACTTCCAAAACCGCTTCTAGTCAATCCCGCCCCCACCCTGCGAACGGCCAGAAAGTAGTCGCTCAATGCGGCGTGGCACAAGAGCCGGCGTTGTTGGGTGGCAAAAAGCGCCGCAGTCCAAGGCAAGGATTCGTAAACAGCGGCGAAGCTGCGTGCCAATAAGAAAATGGCGGAAGAAAATTGCTCCGTTTCGATCAGTTCGCTCGGCTTGCCGGGAGGGTTTGTCCCAGTTGCGCGCCCCGAACATGTTGGTCGATGAGGGGGGAAATCGAGCACTCTTCCCATAAACAATTCTTTCAATGTTCTCGGGTGAGCGGTGTCCAACACATCGGTGCTCACTCCGAACCTGCGGGTGACGTCGCGTTTGCCGGTTCGAGAAAAACGGTGAGCAATCGAAAGAGTGCCTCGTTTCCTCATTTCCGGACACTGAGCATCTGCTCACCCGGCGGCTGCCGAAATATCCAAAATATCACTCGATGGTAGTTGGAGCGATATATGCTGTCCTGATGAGGCCACTGTAAGATTCTGATATTTTCTGATATTTTTCTGAATCATCGACCTCGCCGGCAGAATCGGCACTCGATCAACCGTCGCTGAGGCCGTCACGTTACTCATGCAAGTCACGATTTGTTTTGGCTTTGACCAATATCCGCGCGTTGACTGTCGAGTTAAGCCCTCTCTATACTCATCGCATTTTCGATACTTCAGATGGGGATCGGTAGCAGCAGGTGTTTTGTTTTGCGGGGTTCGTCCTCGATCCAGATCGCGCCGAGCTTCGCGGACCCGACGGCTCGGCAATCAAGCTGCGCCCTAAAGCTTTTGAATTACTGAAATTCCTCGTCGCAAACAACAGGCGTGCCGTCAGCAAGCAGGAACTGATGGATACTGTCTGGCCCGGGATTCATGTCGGGGAAGATAGCCTTTTTCAATGTATTCGCGAAATACGCACGGCATTGGGTGATACGGAACGGGACATGATCAAGCTTGTGTCGGGCCGCGGTTATCTGTTTACCGCTGAGGTATCCACGAGACAGGAAGGTCCGGACCCGCGACCGGCGTTGAGCGATACGCCGATTGCCGATGCTCCGGCAACTTACCCCATCGCACCGCGCCATTGGCTAGGCTTGCCTAAAGCCTTGGCTTTCGGCGGAGCCGCACTTCTTTGCATGCTTGCCATGATTTTCGGTGTGGCTGTCTTTTCTTCGGGATTTGGCGGCATTTCGGGAAACGGCCGACCTGTCATCGAAGTCCTGCCGATCGTCAATACTGTTGGCGATACCCAAAGCGTCGCTCTAGCACAAAGCGTCGCTGCGGAAATGATCAATGGCCTTGCCAGAATCGATGGTATCCGCCTCGTCCTTCCCAAGGAACGCGAGCCGGCGACATCAGGCAAGCCCACCTTCAATCGCTCCGATGGGGCGGATTTCCTTCTAGAGGGGGAACTGCAAAGAAGTCCGCAAGCATGGATCTTTCAAACACGCTTTATCAATGCGAGCAGCCGGGAGGTCGTATCGGTCGCCGAAGTCAAGCTGGATGCCAGCGAGCCCGACCAACAGCGTCTCGCATCTCGGCTTGCTGCCGGGGCGGGCTATGACCTTGCCGTTCGCCTGAACAAGTTCGGTCAAACCGACAGCGCCCCTCAGGCTGACGCAGCCAGTGTCGCGATAAAGCAGGCCTCCGCCTCGATCAATCAGACGACACATGAACGGTTTGCGACGGCTCGGTCGATACTGGAAAAATATCTTGCCGAACAACCGGATAATGTCGATCTCCAAATTGCTTTGGCGGCGCTGCACCTGCGCGGAATTCAGCTTGCCTGGTACAATCCCGCCGAAAGCAGGGCTGCGGAAAACGACGCGAGATCTCTGTTGGAACGTGCTTTGAAAGCCCGGCCAAACTTACTTCCGGTACTTGGAACCTATTGCCGTTTTCTGACGGTGACGAACCAATTTGCAGAAAGCCTTGTGGCTTGTGCAAGGGTGTTGAGCCTCAATCCGTGGGATGGGACGGCGCTGTTTCACCTCGGTTTGACGCAAGTTCAGTTGGGCCGGTTCGAGGATGCACTTGCTACATTCGAACAGGCCGATCGCTTCGATACGCCGGATGTCTCGCGCTGGACATGGTTGTTGGGAGCAGGTTTTGCAGATCTGCTTTTGGACCGCAATGAAGACGCCGTCAGATGGCTGCAGCGTTCGATTGCGATTACGCCCGGAACAGGACGCGCGCATATGCTTCTGGCAACCGCCTATCAACGACTGGGTCGGACCGATGAAGCAAAACAGGCTTTGGCGACGGCGCTGCAATTGAGGCCTGGTTCGACGGCCGCCAATGTTGGCTTGCCGTCTCGTAACACCGGTTCGGCCTATCTCGAAGCGCGCGAGAAAATCAGCCATACGCTGATTGAGATCGGATTGCCGCCCGGCGACGATGCTCAAAAGCCGGACGGCAAAGGTCAGTGAAAGCATATATCCGACGTTACAGCGCTCGTTCGCGAAACGCCCAGTACCAAGGGCACGCAGGCGCTCCGGGGAGGCGATCAACTCAACGGCGCGAACCGAATGGACGCAGCGCCATATGACGATTGACATCCTTGTAGAGCAGATAGCGGAACGGGCCTGGACCTCCCGCATAACAAGCCTGCGGGCAGAAGGCGCGCAACCACATGAAGTCGCCGGCCTCGACTTCGACCCAATCCTGGTTCAAGCGATAGACGGCCTTCCCTTCCAGCACATAGAGGCCATGTTCCATGACATGGGTTTCCGCGAAAGGAATGACGGCACCCGGCTGCAGGGTGACGATCGTCACGTGCATGTCGTGCCGCAGGTCGGACGGATCGACGAAGCGGGTCGTTGCCCAGCGGCCCTCCGTACCCGGCATGGCTGATGGCGTAATGTCCTTCTCGTTCAAGATAAGCGGCTCAGGATGGGCCAGCCCCTCGACGGCCTCATAGGCCTTGCGAACCCAATGGAAGCGGGCATGGGCGCCGGAGCGATTGTGCAACGACCATTTCAACCCCGGCGGCAGGAAGGCATAGCCGCCCGGCTGAAGAACATGCTTGCCGGATGGCAGCGTCAACTCGATCTCGCCATCGACGACGAACAGCACGCCCTCGGCCTCGGCATCCTGCTCCGGACGGTCACTGCCGCCACCTGGCGCCACCTCCATGACATATTGCGAAAAAGTCTCGGCAAAACCCGAAAGCGGCCGGGCGATCACCCAGCAGCGCGTCACGTTCCAAAAGGGCAGATAGCTGGTGACGATGTCCTGCATCACACCCTTCGGAATGACCGCATAGGCCTCCGTGAATACGGCGCGCCCCGTCAGCAGGTCGCTTTGCGGCGGATGGCCACCCAAAGAGGAGTAGTATTTTCTTTCCATTATCGAAGCCCTTCATTCTTATCGTTTCGGGAGGCTGAGACATGTACCTCCCTGTCGTATCGCATAGCATCGGAAGTCGGAATGCTGCGTTACGTTGCCCTCGCCGTCTCCAACAATTTCTCGATCTCAGCGTAACCTCAACTGCGCGCATGCTGCAGCGGCGTCACCGAGAATGACCTTATCCCGTTGGAAGCTCCCCGAGCCTATCAGGGAAGCCGGCTTCGGAAAATCGGATATCCGAGCCCTGACCGCTAAGAAAATGAAAACAGTTTCAGGTTTTTGCGCGGCAATACCCGGCATTGGTTTCAGCCCGGCACCTGCGGCTTCCGCCGCCAGCCCATGTCTGCGACTGGGACGGTGGGTGGGATGGAACCGATCTGCAGGCGCACGCAAAAACCGCAACCGGTGTCCAGGAACGAAACCCGTCCGCCGTGGAGCTCAGCCGCCTTCTTGACCAGGTTCAACCCCAGGCCAGCACCGGATGAACTGGTGTTGATGCGGCGAAACGGCTCGAAGACACGATCGCGCTCCTCCGGCGGTATGCCGGGACCTTCGTCGCAGACGTCGATCGTACCGCCAGCGCCTACACGAACGATGATCGAGCCCTTACCTCCGGCATGATCGATCGCATTCCGGATCAGGTTGACAACCGCCATTTCAATGGTCGAGGTCTGGATCACGAAGATCGCTTCCTCCGGGCTTGGCTCGAAGTCGAAATCATAGCCTGCATCCATCGCAATCGGCGCAAGGTCGGCAGCGATGTTTTCGACCAGCACATTCAGGTCCTTCTTCTCCGCCCGCAGTTCGGCCACCCCGATTGCCTGCATCTCCAGAAGCTGATGGGCGACGCGAGATAGGCGGTCGATATCATCGCGCACCTGCCGGCTAACTTCGGCCTCGGGGAGAAGGTCCGCTCGCGTCCGTGCGATCGCAATCGGCGTCCGCAGCTCATGCGCGGCATCGGCAAGAAAGCGATTGTGCCTGTTATATCCTTCATCCAGCTTCGAAAGGGCATGGTTGAAGGCATCCACCAGAGGGATGATCTCGGTCGGCACCTTGGAACGATCGAGACGGGCCGAGCGTGTATCGAAATCGATCGCTTGCGCCTGCGTTGCCGTTTCCACAAGCCCGCTCAACGACCGTCCGACGGCGCGCGGCGTGACGAGCAGCGTCGCCACGCCGGTTACCGCGAGAATTGGAAAGACGCCGATGAAGATGACGAATGCCAGAGCCGGCAAGACGTTGAGCCAATGGATCTCGCCGTTGGGACCTTTGGCAACGTCGACCCGCATATTGATCCAAACGTTCAAGCCGTCATTGTCAAAGCCGCGCTCGGTAGCAGCGACAATCTGCAGCTTGCCGACCGAAGTCTCGCGGTTCTCGACCGTAGCATGGGCTCCATTGCCAGCCTCCACCCTCGCCCGATCGATCGTCCACGGGAAGTTCTCATTGAGCGCGGCCGCCGGTATCTCTCCATATTGAAAGAGTATTCCCTTGTGATCCCGAATCATGAACCAGAGCTCGGGATAGCGCCGTTTCAGGTCTGCTACCTCCTGCGTCTCCGCCACCTGCAGTTGGCCGTCATCGTCTCTAGTTACCTGCTGAGCGACGACCCGGACGGCCTCTTCATTGGCATCTTCCAGTTCGGGATTTATGATCCAGATCCAGCCGACGAGAAGGACGAAGAAGAGAACGAGCAGGAAGGCCTGCAAGGCAATCAGGCGCCTTATAAGCCCCCAGCGCAACGATCGGCTGCGCTCCGGGTTCATGCCTTGGCCCGGATCAGATAGCCGATGTTGCGCACGGCTCTTATTTCAACCGTGGCCTCAGCTAGAAGCAGCTTCTTTCGAATGCGTGAAATATGCGCATCCAGGGCGTTCGAGCCGATCTCGTCTTCAAGGGCGTACACAGCCTCGACCAGGCTCGGCCGCGTGACGATGCGGTTCGGGCGGCGCATCAGCGTCTCCAGCACCAGATATTCACGGCGCGGGAATTCGACCAGCGAGCCGCCGACGAAAATGTCGTTGGTTGCCGGATCGACGCTCAGATTGCCGAAATTCAGATAACGATCGGATACCGTCGGGCCCCTCCTCTGGAGTGCTCTCAGCCGGGCAAGCAGCTCCTCGATCGCGAAAGGCTTGGCAAGATAGTCGTCGGCGCCGCTATCGAGCCCGTCGACGCGATGGTCGACGCTGCCGAGCGCAGTCAGCACCAGGATCGGTACAGGATGCTTGCGTTGGCGCAATGCCGCCACGAGGTCCAGCCCCTCGCCGTCAGGCAGCCGGCGGTCGAGCACAAGGACATCATAGCTTCCGACACGCGCCATGACGTCGGCATCCGCAATGGTGCGGACATGATCGGCGAGCACGTCGCGCCGCCGCAGCGCTTCAAGCAGCGCGCGCGCCATTTCTGGCTCATCTTCAAGAAGCAGAATTCGCAATGACCTTCCCCCAAAGGACGGCCATCGCCATCCCTCGCCCCACTGACAGCCAAAGATTGCAGCTACATTACATGCAGATTGCACAAGTGGCACCAGGAGGATGCCAATGGGTCGCAACCAATAAGACGATGTGTTGGCTCGAAGCCGGAAACCCCATTCGAACAGACAATTGAATCCTTATCGCTGCAGCATGCGCGCCAGCATCCGCCTGATATGATCCGGACCGCCAAAGAAGATCGCTGCAACGATGATCGTTTTGCGTTCCTCGATCGGCAGAAGCCAGACGGCCGCCTTGTCACGCCGCAGGAAGCGGATGCCAGGATAGATATCCGGCCGCAATGTTCCGATATATGGGGTTTCGACCAACCGATTGATTTCCAGGCGGAGCTCGCGAATACGGTTAGCCGCGCGCTCCAGAGCTTCTTCAGCCGAGTCTCCAAGATCGAGATAGGATGCAAACAGATGATCGAAGGTCAGTTCGAAATCGAGATCGGCATCCTTGGAATATTCAAGGCTCCACACGAAGAGCTCGCTGTTTGCGCTCGATCATGCTCTCGATCCGCTCTTCCATCTCCCGAGCGGGGATCTTCGGTCCATCAACGCGACGCTGGATGAGCCTGCGCAGCCCTTCCGTCTCGGCCCCTTCGGCTTCCGTTTTCTGTCGCAGCAGTTCCAGACCTTGCTGGAGAACGGAGCTCAGGCTGGAATAGCGGCCGGTCTCGACAAGCGAGCGTGCGAACGCATCCTGCTGATCGGTCAACGATATCGACGACTTGACGCTCACGAGACAATCTCCTTCAGGCGCTAAAGTGCTACTCAGTCGCACACATGTCAAGATTTCGTGCGGCGCTACACCGCCCCGAAACATCGGCGCCCCCGCGAGGAAGCCGATTTCGCTCAGGCGGAAGTTGCCTTGCTTTGAAGGGGCGACTGATGGACAACGATCCGAGCGTGGTACGGGATGCGCTCATAGAGGTCGATAACATCCTGATTGATCAGGCGAACGCAGCCTGACGAGGCTGCCTTGCCGATCGAGCGCCATTCCGGCGAGCCATGCAGACGGTAGAGCGTGTCCTTGCCGTTCTGGAAGATATAGAGCGCGCGGGCACCCAGTGGGTTCTTGATGCCCGGGTCCATACCACCATTGGCGACGGAATATTTCGCGAGTTCCGGTTTGCGGGCAATCATGTCGCCCGGCGGCTTCCAGCGCGGCCAATGCTGCCGCCAATGGATGTGATCCCTTCGCCCTGCCACGAGAAGCCGTCGCGGCCGATGCCGACACCATAGCGCATGGCCGTGCCGCCGCGCTCAACGACATAGAGAAATCTCGATGCCGTATCGACGACGACCGTGCCGGGTACCTCGCCGGTCGGATCGGGAACGCGCTGACGATAAAACTTCGGGTCCAGCTTTCGGTAGGGAACGGCCGGAATGACATGGCCGCTATCAACCACGGACGCATAACGCGCTTCGAGCTCGGGATCCGGTGTAATAATGCTCTGGGGTTCCGACGCCACAGGAACGACGGGCGGCGTGCGAACCGGGGCTGCAATCGGAGTCGGAACAGGGGCTGTGGTGGCACAGCCCGCAAGCGCGGCAGTCGCAGAGATCGACCCCAGCATAAAAGCCCGCCGGGAAAGAGTCTTTTCAGTCTTGGTTGATCGCATTCCTATCCTAACAAGCCCCGCACATTAATATCGCTTCTTCGATTGATGAGGCCGAAGAGGCGACATGTCTCATCATTAAGTGATGATGACCTCATAGCCACTCAGGGCCGATGATGACAAGTTTACCAATACCATGATCATACAAACTCAATCGGCGAGTGTGTGCCGGAAGCCACAGGGCCTTGCGCTTCCGCGGGCATGTCGAGCGCCCGCAGAGGTATCGACGTTTAAACGTTATGATTGCAGGCGCAGCACCTATTCGCCGCATGCTGCAATATGGACCGGCTAGCTACAGAAGAAATGGCCGGGCAGTATATCGTGCCCAGCCAAGTCCTTCATAACTGCCCGCAAGCAGGCTTTAGAGGTTCCGCGAGGACTCCGCGGCGGATTGATTTTGCTGACGGGATTTGCGCTCGTCATGCAAGGTCAGATCCCGTTTTGCCCGCGCGCTCGCGGCCTCGATTGGCCCCATCTTTCCCTGCTCGGCAATGGCCGCCCGGGCTCGCTCGATATCGACCATATAGTCTCGGGCCAGCGGCAGGGCGGAAACATTCTTCGTCAGCTGCAATTGCCAGTTCATGTGCCCCATGCGACGGAAGGCGAGTTCGGACCCGACGAGATAGAACTCGAACATCCGACAGAACCGCTCATCATAGAGTTTTGCCAGGGTGCTCCTGTTCTTCATGAAGCGGTCGCGCCATTGCTCGAGCGTCTTGGCATAATGGAGCCGCAGGATTTCGATGTCAGTCGTCCAGAGGCCGGATTTCTCGACCACGGACAGGACTTCGGACACCGCCGGCGAATAGCCGCCAGGGAAGATATATTTCGCAATCCACGGATTGGTGCTGCCGGGACCATCGGCCCGGCCGATCGCGTGGATCAGCGCGACGCCGTCCTCCTTGAGCACGGAGCGGATCTTGTCGAAGAAGGTCTTGTAGTGGTTGATCCCCACATGCTCGAACATGCCAACCGACACGACGCGGTCGACCGGGCGCGTCCAGGAGCGATAATCCAGCAGTTCGAACGTGACCATATGCTCGAGCCCGGCGTCCTTCGCACGGGCTTTCGCAGCCAGCAATTGCTCCTCCGAAAGGGTCAGGCCCGTGACGCGCGCGCCAAACTCCTTGGCAAGATAGAGCGCCATACCGCCCCATCCGCAGCCGATGTCCAGAACCTCCAGGCCGGGCCGATCGAGCATGAGTTTCGACGCGATATGCCGCTTCTTCTTGAGCTGCGCTTCCTCGAGCGTCTCGTCGCCAACCGGGAAATAGGCGCAGGAATATTGCCTGTCCTCATCCAGCATCAGAGAATAGAGCCGCGCATCGAGATCGTAGTGATGCGCGACATTGCGTTTAGACCGATCCGCAAAATTCAATTGGTCGAGATTTCGCCGCAGCCAACGGATCTTTTCCATCAGTTTCTCGAAAGGATGGGTCCCCCCTTCCATCAAGTTGAGGGCAAGCAGGTCTACCATTTCATAGAGATCGCCGGATCCCGGCTCGATTTCGCCGTCCATGTAGGCCTCACCCAGCGCCAGGGCAGGATTGAGGAGCAGACGCCGCTTGGCGCGGGCGGTATTTATTTTCATCGCTGCACGCGGTTCCGCTCCCGTACCGAAACTGCGCGTGGAACCGTCCGGAAAAGTGACCGTAAGCGTTCCGATTTTGATCAAACGGGAAAGAGCTGCTTCTAGAAACATGACAACTACCTGTTTATCGTTTCCTCGACGGTGATCTCCTGACCTGAGGGTCGCGAAGAATCCCCTATCGGTGTCGAAAGCGTACTACTTAATCTGGTAAAATATCCAGATCATTTGCGACATCAAGGTTGAGTAAACTCAATCGCGATTACAAAGGTGCCCGACACTCGCGGGATCAAGGCTCGACCAGATATAGTAGGCCGGCTCCGTGATTGTGAGACATCTTCCGGCGACAAATAAGAGCCTCCTCCCGGGCATCCACAGCGCCCAGCGCGCTCGCTATCGCCGGAATTTTCCTGATACCGTATGCTTCGCTCCTCAGATGTCGAAGGCACTCGGCAGAACCACAACATCGCGAATCGTCACGTTGCGCGGGCGCGTCAGCATGAAGATGATGGCGTCGGCAACCTCCTTGGGCTCGATCAGGGCGCCGGCTTCCTTGGCCTTGCGGAGGTTTTCCTCCGGCCAGTCGGCAAGCAGGGCGCTGATGACCGGACCTGGAGAAACGGAGCCGACTCGAACACCGCTCTTCAGAAGCTGGCGCCGCATAGCCTGAACGAAACTGGTCATAGCCCATTTCGAGGGCGAATAGACGGGCTCCCAAGGGATCGCCGAATGCCCTGCGACCGAGCTCGTGACGATGATATCGCCCGTCCCGCGCCCGATCATATGCGGCGCGACGGTGCGGACATTCTTGATGACGACATTGACGTTCAGGTTGAGCATCCGGTCTATGGCGTCGAGATTGGCGTCCACCAGGTCGCCGCCAATATAGGTGCCGGCATTCGCATGAAAAATGTCCAGATGCTCGACCTTGGCAAGAATGCCCTCCAGCAGCGCGGCGCACTGCTCCGGATCGAGCAGATCGACGACAAGCGGAATGGCAAGGTCGCCGAGGCGCTCGCACACCGATGCCAAGGCTCTCTCATCCCGATCGACAAGAACAACCTTCGCTCCCGCCGCAATCATGGCCTCAGTCGAGGCGAGCCCGATCCCCGATGCCGCGCCGGTTACCGCGGCGATCTTCCCTTTCAGTTCCTCCATGATCTCCTCCTTCGATCAGCTAGCTATCGTTTGATGGCTCCGCAGGCTGCGTGATAATCAGCAAGGCTGCGGGTGACACGCCATATCAAGACCTGCTCCGGCTCCAATGGCGCATCCGCGAAGTGCCGTGCAGCCGGCATGTGCTGCCAGAACAACGGAAGCGGCACGGTCTTACCACGCAACGCGTCGTATAATCTCTCGACAGCAGCTTGCGCGTCGGATGACGCCCAGTAATAGCGAATGCGATCGGACAGCGAATAATGTCGCAGCCAGCGCTTCTCCGCCTCCGTTCCGTGATAATGCTGGCTCCAGTTTTTCGGCTGCGCGAGCATCAGCTCTTCCATGGCCGCGTAGAGCGGCCGTTCGCCATAATCGGGCACGAGATCGGAAGCAATGAGATCCAGGCCGTAAAGGGCTTCGCGCAGTACGAATGTCAGTTCGGGACCGACCTTCAGAATGGGGAAGCCGTCCTCGACGAGAGCGGTCAAGGGTGTCGTACCTTGATAGTCGGTCGAATGGGCCTCGAAGACGAACTGAGGCTCGTCGACCAGGACCGACTTCAGTTCGGCGATCTTACTGCGATCGTAAAAGATGACATTGTGGTTGCCGAACTCGACACCGGGCTGGACGACCAATCCGATGGCGCGCATAAACGCCTCCCTCAATCCCGCCTGCTCGAACACGCGGCGATGAATGCCTATCGTCTTGCGGGCGGCGGCAGCCGCAGTCGGTTCAATTGTAGTCAAGGCGTGATCTGCGCCGCCCGGTGGCGGAACCTCGGTGCCGATCACATAGACCGGCATAGCCCCGCCGCTTCTCCTAGCCGAAGCCTCCGCCACAGCGGCAAGGCGTGCGGCGCGACGGGCTGTCGTCTCGTCGTCGAGCGCGATCGGTTCGTCCTTGCAGCCCATCGAGGCATCCAGATGTATCTTTCGGAAGCCGGCCTCGACATAGGCGGCTACCATTTTTTCCGCCTCGGCCATCGCTTCTTCGGCGGGGCGATCCCGCCAGGGATTTGGTCCCAGATGGTCGCCCCCCAGCACAACCAGCTCCGACGGACAATCCTCTTCCTCGGCGATATGTTGCACCAGCGCAGCAAAATCGGCCGGTGTCATGCCGGTATAACCGCCTAGATGATTGACCTGATTGCAGGTTGCTTCGATCAGCACCGTACTTGAATGCAGCCGGCCATGCCGGAGCGCAGCCCTGAGTACGAGCGGATGGGCCGAGCACACGGAGGTGATTCCCGTCGGGCGGCCTTCGGCCCTCAGCCTCGCCAGTTCGCCGAGATGGATCTGCATCAGGAACGCCTTTCAGTGGCTGCGATGAATGCATCGAGTTGCTCTTTGGTGCCGGCTCCCTCCATCGGGCCGACGACGGTGACATTGCGCGCGCCGGCAGCGGCGGCATAGGTCAAGGCGTCTTTCACGGACATGCCGATACGGCGGCAGGTAAGATAGGCACCACCGAAGCAATCGCCAGCGCCGGTCGGATCGACCTCCGTGACGACAAAGGCCGGTGCATCGATGCGCTCGCCGTTACGGCCATAATAGGTCGCGCCATTCGCTCCCCGCTTCAGCACGATCTCCTTGACGCCGATCTCGAACAGACGGCGGACCGCATTGGCTTCGCCCTCGACGCCGGCCGCACGCTCCAGTTCCTCTCCGGAGGGCAACAATAGATCGGCCGCGGCAACAAGCCTGGAAAACCGGCGTTCGGTGTCGTCGTCGAGTTTCAATTCCTTGCGGATGTTGGGATCGACGGACAGCGTGCCGCCGCGAGCCTTGACGATGTCGACGGCCTTGTCGATTACCTCGCGCGCACTCGGAACCGACAATGCCGAGCCCATGACGTGCAGATGCCCGGCGCGACCGATGAGATTGCTGACATCATCGCTCCAGCCGAAACGCGCAGCCGCCGAGGTCGCGATATTGTAGACGAAGTCGCGAGACCCGTCCTTGCGGTAGCGGACGAAGGCGCTGCCTGTCGGATAATCGGGATCGACCGAAATAGCCGAGATGTCGACACCGTCATCCTTGAGCCTTTCGAGATTCACGCGGCCGAAATCGTCCGTACCGACGGCGCCGATCATCGCCGCGCGGCCCCCGAGCCGCCCGCATTGAGAAATGAAGATTGCGGGAGCGCCGCTGGCGAAAGGACCGATGAGCGGCTGCGCCTCCCTGAAACCGTCACCGACCGTCGTGGCAACGATTTCCACGAGGATTTCGCCGACGCAGACCGTCGGGCCAAGCTGATCGGGAGCCAGTGCTGAACTCATTGCAATCCTGCTTTCGCCACCTGTTGCTCTCAAACCGCCGCAGCGAGTCGTCCGGCGCTATCCTCACCGCAAGGCTCATCGTTTTCCAGAAAAAGAAGTGCTGAAGCAACATATATGTTGCCTTTTCCGGCCTGACGAGGATCCTCCTTCCTCCAGAGTCAGCTTTAGAATTTGCGATGATTCAAGCACGATTCCCCGCACTTTCGCGCGCGCCGGGAATAGCCCGCTTCGTTGCCCATAGCCAGGCTCATGTCACGGCAAAACACCGGCATCAGCCGCCTTCGGCGGCTGGCTTACGGTCGGAGAGAAGAACGATCAGTGAATGGCAGCCGAAGTGGGCGCGTTGATTTTCGTCGACCAGATGCCGACATAGGTCCCGATCAACATAACGGCCAAGTCCTCTGCCGTGTGATGGCCGTCATGAAAGAAATCGAGAGCGGCTGAAACGAGAGTGCTCGAAGCCTTGTCATCTGGCGGCACCTCATAGAAGCTATACCATTGCAATACAGCTTCAGCGAGCATCCGGTATTCGCTTCCTGTGGGAGCGCGATGAGGCATGGCAATCTCCTCCTAATCTTATGCAGCCGGATGTAGCGGACCATCGCAGCAAATCAAGAAGCGGGCAGCTTCCGTCATCTGGCGGACAGAAATTCCTCGACGGTCATGGTTTCGGATTGAACGGAGAAGCGGCGTTCCAGCAGCGTGAGCGCCGCCTCGTGGGCATCATCGTCACCGCTGCAGACGGCGTCCTTCAAAACGATGATTCCATATCCAAGCTCGATTGCACCCAGGGCTGCGGCCAACACGCAGACATCCGTCTCACCGCCGCTGATCACCAGGGTATCGATGCCTTCCTGAGCCAGATTTCGGTGAAGGCGGCCATCGGTCCAGGGCGAATAAGTGAGCTTGTCGAAGATGCGGGCCGGCGGAACGAAACGCTGCAGCGGATCGATAAGCAGCATCAATTCGGGAGGAAGCCGACTGGCGGTCATCATCTCCCATTTCTCGTAGTAATCTTGCCATTTCCCCGGCATGGCGTCCGCCCTGACCGGTGGAATGAAGCGGGTAAAGAGCGTACGTTCGGGAAATCGCCCGGCGACCTCCACCACCTGATCCAGGGTGCGCGCCATCCAAGGCACATGCCATGGCGTCTGTTCGAAGAACATGCGTTGCATATCGATGCAAAGATGCAGCCAGGTCCTCATCCGGATACCGTTTTATCGATCCGCGGCGAACGCGCTTCAGCCGCGATACTAGCCCTCGTTCATGTCTCGCGGATCATAATCGAGATCCCAATCCTTATCGGGCTCGGTCTTTCCGGGCGGCTTTTGTTTATGGTTGCATCGTCCGATCCCGTGATGACCTTCGGCTTGGCGCTTGCCACACCGTTATTGCGGCTGCTTTTCACCAGCCGCCGGGTTTGGCCCTTTGCATCTTGAGCAGGATCGCCCCTGCTCCTTTCACCGGGATTGTTCGATTTAGGCATGGCGCTGCTCCCGTTTTCTCCGATATCGGATCCTGCGCCGAACAGCCGACATGCGGCAATGTTCCCAAAACACCGGAATTTGTCGATCGCATCAGGAAGTGGTGTGGATCGCGCGACCGCTCACGCAGGCGGGAACCTTGGGGCGCCGCCGATGTTGGGATGCGGACACGTAGATCGCAAAGGAAGAACGACAATGCCAGCGTCTGACAACGGCAAATACAATGCATTGACCGTGTACATTATCCTGATCGCGGTGGTGGCGTGTGCGCTGGTGATCGGCGGCATAGCCTTTTATGACGGCGAACCTCAAAGACCAGGCCAGACGTCCCCCCATGCTCTCGATCAAACTCAATGAAAGCCGAGACTTCGTTCAAGGCAACTCCGCGTCCGGAACCCGCTGCCGTCTATTGATCGGCTGGCTTGTCGTCAACGCGTGACTCCAAAAACAAATCCGATGGCCGCGGCCGCCAAGAGCGAAGCGATCGGCCTTTCGCGAATTCGCCGCTCGATTCCAAAGGCTGCAAGTTTGTTGTTCGATTGTTCTTGAGAGCCGGGCCGCTCCTCCTCAAGGCCGGCGCCGCCAGCGACGGCGGTATGCGTCAGGGAAGCAGGATCCGAGGCTGGAAACGTGCCCTCAAGCGCTTTGTCCAGTTCGTTTGCCGGCCTGCTTCTTTGCTGCTTCTGCTCCTTTCGCAAGGATTGAACCGCTGGTGACTGATTTTGCTCGGGCATTTTTCGCTCCGTTAACAACAGATCAAATCTGAATATGCTCAGTAAATGCAGGCCGCCGGTTAAAAGGCTCCCACCTGACGCAACGGCGATTCGGAAGATTTGTTCCAGCAGCTCGATCGCGCCACGGGATCTCCTTATATACGGCGAATGGCAAGTCCGTTTGCCGAGATCCGATGTAGTGCGACAACACACCGATCCTCATGGCGGGAGTAAAGGCATGCGCCGTTACCATCATCTTATCGAAGGCATTCTCCAGCCGGAGGAGATCGATCGGCTGCAACGGATTTTCGACGTTTTGATCGCTCAACCATGGTTCGATTTGAATGATTTCAACCGCGAGGCCTTTGCCCTGGAGCTTATCAAGCTTTATCGCAGCGGCGTGGTCGATTTCACCAATCTTCATCAGCTTGGCGCTTTAGCGGCCATTGCTTCCTTCAGCCGGGACATGCCGGAGGAAGAACGCCAGGCTCTTAATCTTCTATACCGCGAAAGCCGATTGGAAGATGGCCCGAAGCTGACGGAAGATACGCCGGGTTCAGCGCGCGGCCCTTTTCGCAACTCTCCGCCTCCCGGCTTCAGCGCGGATAATCAGCGGTCGACTTGCGTGGGAAGGATTGTGTCCACGGACACCTCGCCCTCCAGCACGCCCCGTTTTAAATCGGTTCGGCCGCGAGCAATCTCGATCACGGTGTAAAGCTTGTCATCGCGAAACGCGCTCGCGTTACTGGTGGTCACATCTTCGGCAGGCGCGGCATCGACCTCCATAAAGTCGAGCTCCCTGCCCGTCGCCACGATGCGCGCGTCACCCGAGCTTCTGGCCGCCACGATGATCGTGCCCTGATTGGGAGCATTGTCCCAGCGTGGATCGTCCGGGGCCGCAATGGGTTCCAAGCGATAGATATTCAGTGTCTCTGTGCCGTCGCCTGGTGAGGAGAGCGCCGCCGCATCCCGCAACTGAGCCTTGCTCTCGACGGATCGCCCGAAGGTGGTTCGGCTGGTTGCATTGTTGACATCGTCAGTTCCCGTTCGCGAAACATTCGACATGGTGCTCTCCTTTTTCTTTCCCGCTTCTGTTTTCTAACTGCCTCGCAATCGAATTGGTTCCTGAATCTCCAGGTTCATGGCCATGATGAAGGAGGCCGCGAGAGATCGATGAGGGAATAAAAGTCCGCCAAGCCACGACGCTTGCAGACCTCGCCGTGCGCCGGAGATAGCTGCCGGAGCGCAAATGAATTGGGCGAGTGCTCAAACTTTAGCTTCGTATTCGGCGGAAGGCCTGAAATTGCGGCAATTCGCGAAGTGGCATGATGATTGCTTCGGCTCTTTCATCAAAGAGAGGCACCGCATCATGATATCATTCCTTCTTGTCCTCCTCTGCATCGCAATGGGGTTCAGCTGGAACGGCTGCTTGTCTACATTGAGCTTGGAGCCGCAGATGTCGCGAACGCAGATCGCGCTCGCGACGGCTTCGACCAGTATTTGCGTGTCCGCAATCGGGCTGGCCTTTCTTGACCGACAGCTATTCGTCGGCCTTGCGGTCATTGGAGCCGGCGCCGTTCTCGCATGGGTCGTGGGAAAACGGTTTTCCGGCCAGTGGTCGTTGCTTATTTCGGCGATCGCCTTTGCGATTTACATGCACGGTATCTTCGGCTGAAGGTGACGATGAACTATTCAGACCTGACAATCCTGGTTATCGACGAAAATGCGATACGGGCTTCCATCATAGAGGAGGGGCTGATCGAGGCCGGTCATACCAATGTGACGGTCATTCATGAGGTTCAGGGCGTGGCGCGCACCATCGAAACGCTCAAGCCCGACGTGATCATCATCGATATCGAAAACCCCAATCGCGACATGATGGAACACCTGTTCCAGCTGACACGCAGCGTCAGCCGCCCGATCGCCATGTTCGTGGACCGTTCCGATACCGCACAGATCGAAGCGGCGATCGAGGCCGGCGTATCGGCCTATGTTGTCGACGGCTTGAAGAAGGAACGCGTCAAGTCGATCCTCGATATGACGGTCAGCCGCTTCAACGCTTTCAGCAGGCTGCAACGAGAGCTCGCAGAGGCAAAATCGGCGTTAGAGGAGCGCAAGGTGATCGAGCGGGCCAAGGGAATCCTGATGAAAATGCGCGGCCTGTCGGAGGAGCAGGCATTCACGCTGCTGCGCCAGACCGCCATGAACGAAAAGAAGAAGATGTCCGAAATTGCCCAGAGCGTCGTGACCGCGGCCGGGCTCTTGATGTGACGGGCAAGGGCAGGGAGAAAGCCGGAGTGAACATGATCGGTAAAATCAAGCAGTCGCAGAGCAAGCTCGCCGCGCCGGCTGGTATCGGCACTGCAGGTTCCAAGGTTGTGCGCGCCGGTTTCATTCCACTTCTCGATGCCTCGGTACTGATAGCCGCCGCCGAGTTCGGATTCGCGAAGAAGGAAGGCTTGACGCTTGATCTCGTGAAGGATGTCTCCTGGGCGAACGTCCGCGACCGGCTGGCCTTTCGCCAGTTCGACATTGCCCACATGCTTTCGCCGATGCCGGTCGCATCCATGCTCGGGCTCGGCTCGAATCCGTCCCCGACCATAACGCCCTTTTCGCTTGGACGCGGCGGAAACGCCATCACACTCTCGACGCGGCTCTTCGACCGCATGCGTGAAACCACCGGCATTTCCGAACAGGCCAGTGCCCTGGAGAACGCAAGGGCACTCTGCAAAGTGCTTGATGTCATGAAGGCGCATGGGCAAGCCATGCCGGTATTCGGCGTTACCTATCCCTTTTCGTCACATAATTACGAATTCCGCTACTGGCTGGCGGCGGGTGGAATAGACCCGGATCGCGACGTGAAACTTGTCGTCGTCCCCCCGCCCCTTACGTCGGATGCGCTGGCCGCCGGTGCCATCGATGGCTTCTGCGTCGGCGCTCCGTGGAACATGGTCGCCTGCGAACGCGGCGTTGGCCGCATCGTTGCCGCCAAGCAGGATATCTGGCCATCCGCTCCGGAAAAGGTCGTCGCCATGCGCCCGGAATGGGCCGAAAGCCAGCCCGAGACCGTCTCGCGCCTCATTGTAGCGCTGGACGCCGCCGCCCGCTGGTGCGACGATCCAGGCAATCATGATGCGCTGGCCGAAGCTCTCGCGGACCCGCGCCTCATCGCTGCACCGGTCGATATCATCCGGCATGTACTGGCCGGAGAGTTCAGTCTGGACGCCAGGGGCAATCGACGCGTCATCCCCGGCTATTTCAATTTTCATCACGACTTTGCAAACTACCCAAAGCCAGGCCATGCCTTATGGATCTACAGCCAGATGATCCGCTGGGGGCAGACGGCCCTCAGCGAGGAGGGCGTGCGTTTGGCGACCAGCGCCTATCGGCCGGATCTCTATCGGGCAGCGCTCGGCATCGGCCCCGAGGAGCCGGACATCGGTATCGAGGGCGACAGTCAGACGGATCGATTTATGGACGATCACATTTTCGATCCCGCGGACATCTCGGCCTATATCCGCAACTTCACCGTCCGCAGCGATCTTCGCCAAAATACCGATAGTGAGGAAATCTGAGCTAAGGGTGCGCGCTGCATAGAGTTTGCGCGCCAAAATTTCGCAGGCGCACAAAAATGTTGCAGGCGAGATGTAATGGCCAAGCCGCCAATGGCACACCGCAAGGAAAATTCATAAGTCATCTCAACGACTTATCTGTCTTTTTCAGACTTGGCATGCCGTTTGCTTCATAAATTTTGCATCGGTCAACGGCGACCGATGCAGCCGGGTGCACCATAGGCGCCCGCAAAAGACATCGACGTCGCAAGGTTTTTGCTGCCCGGGACATTTCCTCCGTCCTGCAGGCGCGATCACCGAGCGGCGTTTTTTTATGTCCAAAATCAAGAGAGATCAGCAGAGGGAACCTGCGAATGACAAAGTTTTTGACGACCGCCATCAGCCGTCGCAGCATGCTCAAGACCACCGCAACGGCCGCGCTCGTCAGCGCCGTCAGGTCGGCATTTCCTTCGGGTGCTTTTGCGGCGGCCGCTGGCCCGGAAGTCAAGGGCATCAAGCTTGGCTACATTGCGTTGACGGATGCCGCCCCCTTGATAGTCGCCAAGGAGAAAGGCCTCTTCGAGAAACACGGGCTGCCTGAAGTCGATGTCGCCAAGCAGGCATCCTGGGGCGCCACGCGTGACAACCTGGTCCTAGGGGGCGCCGCCAACGGCATCGACGGCGCGCATATTCTCTCGCCGCTCCCCTATCTCATGCACACGGGTAAGGTGACCCAAAACAGCAAACCTGTTCCGATGGCGATCCTTGCCCGTCTCAACCTCGACAGCCAGGGCATTTCAGTCGCCAAGGATTATGCCGCAACGGGCGTCCAGCTCGATGCTTCGAAGCTGAAGGAAGCTTTCGCGAAAAAGAAGGCCGCCGGCAACGAAGTCAAGGTCGCCATGACCTTTCCGGGCGGGACCCACGATCTCTGGATCCGCTACTGGCTTGCAGCAGGCGGCATCGACCCAAACAAGGACGTCTCCACCATCGTCGTTCCCCCGCCGCAGATGGTCGCCAACATGAAGGTCGGCAATATGGACGCCTTCTGCGTTGGCGAACCGTGGAACGAGCAACTCGTCAACCAGGGCATCGGCTTTACCGCGGCGACCACCGGCGAACTCTGGAAACACCACCCGGAAAAGGCGCTCGGCCTGCGTGCCGAATGGCTGGAAAAGAACCCGAATGCGGCAAAAGCTCTGCTGATGGCGATCATGGAAGCGCAGCAGTGGGCCGACAAGATGGAAAACAAGGATGAAATGGCCGAAATCCTCGGACGCCGCCAATGGTTTAATGTGCCGCCGAAGGATGTTGCCGGCCGCCTGAAAGGCGACATCAATTACGGCAACGGCCGCGACGTGAAGGCCACCGATCTCTTCATGAAATTCTGGCGCGACAACGCGTCCTATCCGTTCAAGAGCCATGACGCCTGGTTCGTTACGGAAAACGTCCGCTGGGGCACGTTTGCGCCGAATACCGACATCAAGACACTGGTCGATCAGGTTAACCGGGAAGATGTCTGGCGCGACGCCGCAAAGGAACTCGGCGTGGCTGCAGCCGACATCCCCGCTTCGCCGTCGCGCGGCAAGGAAGTGTTTTTCGACGGCAAGGTCTTCGATCCGGAGAACCCGTCGGCCTATCTCGACAGCCTGGCGATCAAGGCCGCCTCGTAAGAGGTCCGCTTTCGGTGCGTCTCGGCGCGCCGGCCTCATTTCTCGACACTTTCAAAGGAGCGCGCTGATGTCCGCCCTGGCAAAACAAGAAAAGCTTACCGCGGTCGCACCCGCAAAACCCGAGCCGAACGTCGTGCCGTTCTCCCGCAGGCATGTTGCAAGATTCGATGTGAGGACTATCGCCGCCATGCTGGCGCGCAGCGTGTTGCCGCCATCCATAGTGTTGGCAGTGATGCTGCTTGTCTGGCAGGTTCTCTGTTCGTCGCCGACCGCCTCGCTCCCCTCCCCCTATGTCGTGTGGACGGAAGCCTACGATCTGATCGTCTTTCCCTTCTTCAATAACGGTTCCCAGGATATCGGCCTTGGCTGGCGCGTGCTGGTTTCGCTGCAGCGCGTTGCCTATGGCTTCGGGATGGCGGCCGTGGTCGGCGTGATGATCGGCGCCATCATCGGCCAGTCCGTCTGGGCAATGCGCGGCCTTGATCCGATCTTTCAGGTGCTGCGCACCGTGCCGCCGCTTGCCTGGCTGCCCTTGTCGCTCGCCGCCTTTCAGAATGCCAATCCCTCGGCCATCTTCGTGATTTTCATCACCTCGATCTGGCCTGTTATCATCAACACCGCCGTCGGCGTGCGCAACATTCCCGAAGATTACCGCAACGTCGCCAAGGTGCTGCGACTGAACCCCCTCGAGTTCTTCTTCGAGATCATGTTGCCTTCGGCAGCACCTTACATCTTCACGGGCCTGAGGATCGGCGTCGGACTTTCCTGGCTTGCCATCGTCGCAGCCGAAATGCTGACCGGCGGCGTCGGGATCGGCTTCTTCATATGGGATGCGTGGAACTCGTCGCGCCTTCCCGACATCATCGTTGCCCTCGCCTATATCGGCGTTGTCGGCTTTGCCCTCGACAAGCTGGTGGCGGCGGCCGGCAAGATCGTCACCCGCGGCGCTTCGGCAAACTGAGGAGGATATGATGAACGCGTATCTCAAGCTCGATCATATCGACAAGCATTTCGACCGCGCCGGCGTGCGGACAGAAGTTTTGATGGACATCAACCTGACGATCGAAAAGGGTGAATTCGTTTCGATCATCGGCCATTCCGGCTGCGGCAAGTCCACCCTGCTCAATCTGATCGCCGGGCTGACGCCAGTCTCCAAGGGTGCCGTTCTCCTTGAAAACCGCGAAGTCAACGCGCCGGGGCCCGAACGTGCCGTCGTATTCCAGAACCATTCGCTGCTGCCCTGGTTGACGGTTTACGAAAACGTCAACCTCGCCGTCTCCAAAGTCTTCAAGGCCGCAAAATCAAAAGCCGAAAAGCACGATTGGGTCATGGCCAACCTCGACCTCGTCCAGATGGCGCACGCCAAGGACAGGCGCCCGTCGGAAATTTCCGGCGGCATGAAGCAGCGCGTCGGCATTGCCCGCGCGCTGGCGATGGAGCCGAAGATCCTGTTGCTCGACGAGCCCTTCGGCGCACTCGACGCGCTGACCCGCGCTCATCTGCAGGATGCGGTTATGGAGATCCATTCGAGGCTCGGCAATACCATGGTGATGATTACTCACGACGTGGACGAGGCAGTGCTCCTGTCCGACCGTATCGTGATGATGACCAACGGTCCGGCCGCCCGCATCGGTGACGTGCTCGAGGTCACGATCGAGCGCCCGCGCAACCGCATCGCGCTCGCCTCGGACCGGACCTACCTCAAGTGCCGCGAGGCGGTGCTGAAATTCCTCTACGAGCGCCATCGCTTCGTCGAAGCTGCGGAGTAAGAACCCATGCAAGAATCACGCGTTGAAAAACTCGTCATCATCGGCAACGGCATGGCGCCAGGGCGCATGCTGGAGCATCTGTTCGAACAGGCACCTGGTCGCTACAGCGTTACGATCTTCAATGCCGAACCGCGCGTCAATTACGATCGCATCATGCTATCGCCGGTCCTGTCCGGGGAGAAGGATTACGAGCAGATCATCATCCACGGCGATGGCTGGTACATCAAGCACGGCATCACCCTCTACAAAGGGCACAAGATCGTCGCCATCGACCGGGCGGCAAAGACCGTCACCTCCGATCACGGCGTCACCGAGAGCTACGACAAGCTGGTGATCGCCACCGGCTCCGTTCCCTTCATTATCCCCGTTCCCGGCAAAGATCTTCCCGGTGTCATCACCTATCGCGATCTGGACGACGTGCAGGCTATGCTGCTTGCCGCCCAATCGCGCGAGAAGGCTGTCGTCATCGGTGGCGGCCTGCTCGGCCTCGAGGCGGCTGCGGGCCTTGCCCAGCGCGGCATGGACGTCACCGTGCTGCATGTCATGCCGACGCTGATGGAGCGTCAGCTCGACCCCGCCGCCGGCTACCTCCTTCAGAAGGCGGTCGAGGAACGTGGTATAAAGGTCATCTGCAAGGCCAATACGAAGGCCATCATCGGCAATGAGAGGGTCGAAGGTGTCGAGCTCGACAATAGCACAATCGTGCCCGCGACCCTGGTCGTCATGGCAGTCGGCATTCGGCCGAATGTCAGCCTCGCAAAAGAAGCCGGCCTTGCGGTCAACCGCGGCATCGTCGTCGATGCCGGCATGCAGACCTCCGATGGCAATATCCTTTCCCTCGGCGAATGCGCGGAGGTCGGCGGCATGGTCTACGGCCTCGTCGCGCCTCTTTACGAGATGGCTCGCGTTGCCGCCGCGCGTCTGGCCGGCAACAACGAGCCGGAATTCGTGCATTCCGACACGCCGACCAAGCTCAAGGTTACCGGCATCGACCTTTATTCGCTTGGCGACTTCGCCGATGGCGATGACCGGCAGGAGATCGTGCTGCGCGACGCGACTGCCGGCGTCTATAAGCGTCTTGTGCTGAAGGACAACCGCATCATCGGAACGGTTCTTTACGGCGAAACAGCCGACGGGGCATGGTTCAACGACCTGAAGAAGAGGGCCGTCGATATTTCTCCGATGCGTGACACCCTGATTTTCGGCCAGGCCTATCAGGGAGGAACTCCGCTGGACCCTATGGCGGCCGTTGCAGCCTTGCCGGATGATGCGGAGATCTGCGGCTGCAACGGCGTCTGCAAGGGCAAGATTACCTCGACCATCACAACCAAGGGGCTTTCCTCTCTCGATGACGTGCGCGCCCACACCAAGGCTTCGGCCTCCTGCGGCTTCTGTACCGGCCTCGTCGAGAAGCTGATGGTGCTGACCTTGGGCGACAGCTACAATCCCGCTGCCGTCCAGCCGATGTGTTCATGCACCGAGCTTGGCCACGACGACGTGCGTCGACTCATCAAGGCCAAGGGTCTGAAGACCATTCCGGCCGTCATGCAGGAACTCGAATGGAAGACCTCCTGCGGCTGCGCAAAGTGCCGCCCGGCGCTCAATTACTATCTCGTCTGCGACTGGCCGGACGAATATGCCGATGACTACCAGTCGCGTTTCATCAATGAGCGCGTCCATGCCAATATCCAGAAGGACGGGACTTATTCGGTCGTTCCACGCATGTGGGGTGGCGTGACCAGCTCCAAGGAGCTGCGTGCCATTGCCGACGTCGTCGACAAGTTTGCGATCCCGATGGTGAAGGTCACCGGCGGGCAGCGCATCGACCTTCTCGGCGTCGAAAAGGAAGACTTGCCGGGTGTCTGGGCCGATCTCGGCAAGGCGGGCTTCGTTTCCGGCCAAGCCTATGCGAAGGGTTTGCGCACCGTGAAGACCTGCGTCGGCTCCGATTGGTGCCGTTTCGGCACGCAGGATTCCACCGGCCTTGGCATCCGCATCGAGAAATTCATGTGGGGCTCTTGGACGCCGGCAAAGCTCAAGATGGCGGTCTCGGGCTGTCCACGCAATTGCGCCGAGGCGACCTGCAAGGATATCGGCGTCATCTGCGTCGACAGTGGCTTCGAAATCCATTTCGCCGGTGCTGCCGGTCTCGACATCAAGGGCACAGAGGTTCTCGGCCTCGTCAAAAGCGAGGATGAAGCGCTCGAACATATCGTGGCGCTGACGCAGATGTACCGGGAGCAGGGTCGCTATCTCGAACGGATCTATAAATGGGCCAAGCGCATTGGCCTTGACGAGATCCGCCGCCAGATCATGCAGGATCACGAGAAGCGCAAGGCCTATTACGAGCGCTTCGTCTTCAGCCAGAAGTTCGCACAGGTCGACCCCTGGTCGGAACGCGTTTCCGGCAAGGACAAGCACGAGTTCCGGCCGATGGCGACTATCGGCTTCCCGCAAGCCGCGGAGTAAGGAGATGGACATGAACTGGCCAAAGGAAGGCTGGCACCCAATCGGCGATATCTCGGACATTCCGCTGCGGGGCGCCCGCTGCGTAAAGACGCCACAAGGCAAGATCGCCGTGTTTCGTACGGCGGAAAACGAGGTCTTCGCCATCGAGGATCATTGCCCACATAAGGGCGGGCCGCTCTCCCAGGGCATCGTTCACGGCACGGCCGTGACCTGCCCGCTGCACAACTGGGTGATCTCGCTCGAAACCGGCAAGGCGCTCGGGGCCGATCAAGGCGAGGTGCGGACCATTCCCGTCCGCAACGAAGATGGCGCGCTGTTTATCGCGCTCGAAAGCCTGATGATGGCGGCGGAGTGAGGATGACGGCGCGCGGGAAAAGTCACCCCCCTCTGTCAGCTTCGCTGACATCTCCCCCACAAGGGGGGAGATTGGCCGGAGCGAGAAGCCAGCGCTACCGAGCCGAAACGAAAAAGCCGACGAAAGTGGCACCATGTGATCTCCCCCCTTGTGGGGGAGATGTCCCGCAGGGACAGAGGGGGGTGTTCTCTCACCCTTTAACCTTCATGGACACGATCCATGTCCATTGAAACCAAAACCACCTGCCCCTATTGCGGCGTCGGCTGCGGTGTCATTATCAGGGTCGATGACGACCGCGAAGTCTCCCTGAAAGGCGACCCGGACCATCCCGCCAATTTCGGACGGCTCTGCTCGAAAGGCTCGGCGCTCGCGGAGACGATCGATCTCGACGGTCGGCTCCTATTTCCGGAAATCGCCGGAGAACGTGCAGAGTGGGACGACGCGCTCGATCTCGTGGCCAGGCGCTTCGGGGAGACAATCGTCGAACATGGCCCGGATTCGGTCGCCTTCTACGTCTCCGGCCAGTTGCTGACGGAGGATTATTATGTCGCCAACAAGCTGATGAAGGGATTCATCGGATCGGGCAATATCGACACCAATTCGCGGCTCTGCATGTCGTCCTCGGTTGCCGGCCATCGCCGCGCCTTCGGCTCGGACACGGTGCCCGGCACCTATGAAGATCTTGAACTTGCGGATCTCGTCATTCTCACGGGGTCGAACCTCGCCTGGTGTCATCCCGTCCTTTACCAGCGGCTCGCAGCCGCCAAGTCGGCTCGACCCTCGATGAAGATTGTCGTCATCGATCCGCGCCGGACGATGACCTGCGACATCGCCGATATATACCTTGCGATCCGCCCCGATGGCGATGTCGCCCTGTTCATGGGCCTGCTTGCTCACCTCGCCGAAAGCAATGCGCTCGACCGAACCTATATTGCTGCCCATACGACGGGTTTTGAGAATGCAGTCGCCGCGGCGGCAAGACTTTCCTTTGATGACGTGATGGAACGCAGCGGCTTGGCGGCGGAGCAATTGCGCGCCTTCTTCCGGCTGTTCGAGACGGTGGAAAAGACCGTCACCTGTTACAGCCAGGGCGTCAATCAATCGGCTTCCGGAACCGACAAGGTCAACGCCATCATCAATTGCCATCTCGCAACAGGCCGCATCGGTCGCCCAGGGATGGGACCTTTCTCGCTGACTGGGCAGCCGAACGCCATGGGTGGGCGCGAGGTGGGTGGCCTTGCAAACATGCTTGCGGCGCACATGGCCATCGAAGACCCGCAGGACCGGGATCGGGTACAGCGCTTCTGGGGATCGCCAGTCATCGCCGAAAGGCCGGGCCTGAAGGCTGTCGACATGTTTCGAGCCGTCGCTGATGGTCGGGTCAAGGCGCTCTGGATCATGGCGACCAATCCCGTCGTCTCGATGCCCGACGCCGATGCGGTTACCGCAGCCATCACGGCCTGTCCCTTCGTCGTCGTCTCCGACGTCCTGCGCGAGACGGATACGACGCGCCATGCCGATGTCCTGCTGCCCTCCCTTGGTTGGGGCGAAAAGGACGGCACGGTCACCAATTCGGAGCGGCGCATCTCCAGGCAACGCCGCTTTCTTCCTGCGCCCGGCGAGGCAAAAGCGGATTGGTGGCAGATCGCCGAAGTCGGTCGTCGGATGGGATTCCAAGGCTTCGACTATCGCTCGCCTGCGGACATCTTCGGCGAGCACGCCGCGCTCTCCGCCTTTGAAAACGAGGGGAGCAGGGATTTCGATATCGGCGTCTTCTCGAAGATAGATGGTGAATCCTACCAGAACCTGGCCCCCTTCCAATGGCCGATTTCAATTGAAGGAACGACTCGGGCACGCTTCTTCGCCGATGGCGATTTCTACCATCCGGACGGCAAGGCGCGGTTCATGACAATCCAGGCGCCGGAAACGTCCCGCACAAATGGACGCTTTGGATTGACCCTCAATACCGGTCGCATCCGCGACCAGTGGCACACGATGACACGCACCGGCAAAAGCGCGCGGCTTTCCGGTCACTTGGCCGAGCCGTTCGCGGAAATTCATCCACGCGACGCGATGGCGCTTGGCATTCGCAGTGCCGGCCTGGTGGAGGTCGAAAGCCCGCATGGCAGTGTGGTCGTCCGGGCCTTGATCACCGAACGGCAGGCGCGTGGCAGCATTTTCGTGCCGATGCACTGGAATGACCAGTTCGCCGCTAAAGCCCGCATCGACGCGCTGGTTCCGGCTGTGACCGATCCCGTCTCCGGTCAGCCGGCTTCTAAAAACGTTGCCGTCACCGCCCGGCCCTTCGACGCAGCGCTGTATGGCTTTGCCGTATGCGCCGCAAAGCCGGCTGCCGAGGCCGCCTATTGGGCGTTTGGCCGAACCGAAGGTGGCTGGCGGATAGAATTAGCGTTCAAGGCGACCGAGCTCATCGATGATTGGATCGCATGGTGTCGCCGCACATTTGCGCTTCCGATCGAAATCGAGCCGCTTGGATATGCCGATCATGAGACCGGCGATTTGCGGCTCGCTTTCTTCGACGGCGAGCGCCTGCTTGCTGCATTCTTCCTTGCCCGCGAGCCGGTCGCTGTATCCCGCAGTTGGGCAGCCGCTCAACTCACCGCCGTTCACTCCGATCTGCACAAGCGCTTCCTCATCGTTGCCGGACGTCCAGGCTCTGATCAGCCGGATCCGGGCGCCACGGTCTGTTCCTGCTTTTCGGTCGGCGTCAACAGCATCGTCGCCGCCATTCGCAATGGATGTCATAGCGTCGAAGCTGTCGGTGTGACAACGAATGCCGGAACCAATTGCGGCTCCTGCCGCGCGGAAATCAGAGGGATCATCGATGGATGTCTTGCCGCCGCAGCGGAGTGACATACCACGACAACCGGGCTCCCTCCCCAGAAATTTGACGACCTCAAACATGATTGAGGTCGCGGTGCGGCCCATCTTTCGGCATGATCGGCTGGAGATACAGACAGCTCCTGCTCCGAACGATCAATGATTTTCATTCCGCTTCCATTCGTCGTCGCCATTTTGCTGGTCATTCTCTTCGTCGTCGTCCGGAGCCGCGACGATAGCCCCTCACCCAATCTTCCATTCCAGGCGCTCATTCTTCTGAGCGCCTTTCAGTCCGTGCTGTCCGGACTGCGCTGGGGTTATGCCGTTTCGCCTGTCATGTACGCCATGCCGGTCGCAGCTGCCATGGTGCCGCCGCTTGCCTATCTCGGCATCGCCAAGCTCGCACGCAAAAGCCCTCTATCGCCAATTCAGCAGATCTGCCTGCATGGTCTTCCGGCGGGGCTTATTGTCGTGCTGGTCGCGATATGGCGCGACGCGATCGATATCGGGATCATCCTTATCGATATCGGCTATGCCGCGGCAATCCTACTTCTCATGCGTTCGGGCACGGACGCCCTTCGCCTTGCACCTTTCGAAAACGCGGGCCCGACCTACCGGGCCATCCTCTTCGCGGCCGGCGCGCTTCTGCTCTCGGCTGCGGTGGATACGTTCATCTGGCTGGATTTTGCCTGGGCCGAGGGCACATATGCGCTAAAGGTCATAAGCTTCGGAAATCTCATCGGACTGGCCATCCTGGCGATGGCCACTGCCGCTGCCAGCCGCAGCCATGCGCCCGCCGAAAAGACGGAAAACGTCCGTCCGCCCGAACTCGTTGAAGACGCACAGACGCTTGTGGCGGTGCAGGCCTTGATGAAAGACAGGCACGCCTATCGCGATGTCGATCTCAATCTCGATCGGTTGGCGCGCAAGCTTGCAATTCCCGCCCGGCAGATTTCCGCAGCCATCAACCGGGCGACCGGCAAGAATGTCTCGCAATATGTCAACGAGCACCGGATCGCCGAGGCCTGCTTGCTGCTGGCCGAAACCGAAAAGCCGGTAACGGAAATCATGTTCGATGTCGGTTTCCAGACCAAATCGAACTTCAATCGCGAGTTCCGGCGCGTTACCGATACGACGCCACTCGAATGGCGCGACCGGTCGCGCAAACCTTCCAGCTGATTTCGGCCGCCTCAAAGACTGACTAAATCGCGATTAAGCACGATCCGGATCATGTTCGAGGTCTCCGCCTCCCCGTCGGATGGCCATGCTCTTCCTCATGAGCACCGTCACCGATCACGACCAGAGACTTGCCGCCACGCTGACCTCCCTCTCCCTGGAGCGGCGGCACATAACACAGGATGCGCCCCGCACCCCAAGGCGGCGGACCATTCCTCTCCTGAGCCTGGCATTGCTTGCGGCCACTAGCCTGATCATCGTCGTCTATCGGCCCGCCGTATTCCATCCGTCGGGAACGCCTTTCTCTTCCATGCCGGCCTTGCGCAGCGAACCCCGCGCGACGGAAACTTCCCGAGTTGAGGACACAAATGAAAGGAAGAACAAGCCGGATGTCATAAACACACAGGTCGGCGAAATAACCGGTTCTGGGATTGTCGTTGCTCCGCGCAGCACGACTGTTTTCTCCAAATATGAGGCCAGAATTACCGATGTCGCCGTCGAGCTCGGCGACCGAGTCGAAGCCGGGCAGGTTCTTATCACACTCGATGATGCGGTCGCCCACATCGCGTTGGAAAAGGCTGAAGTCGCGCGCGCCGCTGCCGATCTGACGGTTAAGGCGCGTGACATCGATCTCCTTCAGGCGCGTGCATCGCTCGACCGCCTTGAGAGCCTTGCCAGCCGCGATGCGGCCTCGCGGCAGCAACTGGAAGAATCGAGAACGGCCTTTGCCCGTGCATCCAACGCCCTGGCGCAGGCCCGGCAGGATCTCGCCACGGCCGAACTCGGTATTCGCTCCGCCGAGGAGCCGCTGGCGGAACTGACGATCCGCGCGCCCTTTGCCGGCACGGTGACACGGCTCAACGCCCATGTCGGCGACACCGTGCTTGCCCGTGCCGACAGCGTGCGCGAAAACCAGAGCCTGCTTGCCGTCACCGATACGGCCAGCATGACGCTCGACGCCGACGTGGCGGAAACCAATATCGCATCTCTCAGACCGGGCTTGCGTGGCGAGGCCGTGCTCGACGGATTTCCCGATCGGGCCTTTGCGGTCGAGGTGGTGCGGCTCGCGCCGATTGCCTCGGTCGAAAAGGGCACGATCACGGTTCGCCTTTCCCTCATCGATCCGCCGGAAGGCATTCGGCCGAACATGGCCGCCCGCATCCGTATCCCCCTCGCAGACATGATCGCCAAGAATGGAGACAGCAAACCATGACCCAGGACGCCTATATCGAGCTTAAAGAGGTGCGAAAGGCCTATCGTATCGGCAAGGAGGATATCTCCATCTTCTCGGGCCTCGACCTTGCCATTCCGCAGGGCGATTTCATCGCGATCATGGGACCATCGGGATCAGGGAAATCGACGTTGCTCAACATGCTGGCCGGCATCGACCGGCCGGATGCCGGAAGTGTAAGCATCGGCGACCATCGGCTCGACTGGATGGGCGAACGGGCGCTCTCCTCCTGGCGAGCGCACAATATCGGCATCGTCTTCCAGTTCTACAATCTGCTGCCGATGCTGACCGCGGCAGAGAATGTCGAGCTGCCGCTCCTCCTGAAGCCCCTCAGCGCAAAAGAACGGCGTGACCGGGTCGGCAAGGTCCTCGATCTCGTCGGGCTTGCCGGCAGGGAAAAGCAATATCCCTCTTCCATGTCCGGCGGGCAGCAGCAGCGCGTCGGTATTGCGCGCGCCATCGTTTCCGATCCCGGCCTGCTGCTCTGCGACGAGCCGACCGGCGATCTCGATCGGGCCTCCGCCGATGATGTGCTGCAGATGCTCAACTTCCTCAATCGCGAACTGGGAAAGACCATCGTCATGGTGACCCACGACCCGCGGGCCGCAGGCTCGACCAGACGGACGCTGCATCTCGACAAGGGACAATTCATCGAAGAGAAAAAGGCGGCCTGATGACCTTCCTCGACCTCGTCCGAAAGAATGCCTGGCGAAAGCCGCTGCGCACCACTCTGCTCATTGTCTGCATCGCCGTCGCCTTTCTCATCCACGGGCTGACCGCCAGCTTCCTTGCCGGCTCGCAGGGCGTCTCGGCCGCGAGCGACAATATTCTCGGCGTCATGAGTGCCAGCGGGCGCGGGCAGCCATTGCCGATGGCCCACCGCGCCCGCATCACGGCCGATCCCGATGTCGCAGCGGTCGGTTACATGACACGCCTGCGCGGCTTCATCGATGTCGAAAAGAATGTCGTTCCCATCAGCGCCGTCGATCCGGCGCTGCTGATGAAAACCAACGGTCGGGAACTCGGCCTTACGCCCAATCTGCTCGAGGCGATCGCTCAAGGCCGCGACCGGGTCCTGGTCGGACGGGCGCTCGCCGAAGCCGAAGGCTGGTCTGTTGGTCAAAACATCACCGTCACCGCCTTTCAGGTGGCGAAGCAGGACGGCGGCCGCGACTGGCGCTTCGTGATCGCGGGGATCTTCGAGGGCGAAAGCGCCAGCACCGACACCTACTTCACCATCGCCCGTTACGATTACGTCAATGCCGCCCGCGCAAAAGACAAGGACACCGTGGATGCTTTCATCATCAAACCGCGCGACGGCATTTCGCCGGGAAACTTGGCCGCCCATATCGACGCGCTCTTCGCCAACTCCACCGCACCCACGCGCACCCAGTCCGAAAAGCAGTTTCTCGAAGCCTTCCTGCGCCAGTATGCCGATATCGGCCTCATCGTCGATCTGGTCACAGGGGCTGCCTTCGTCACGCTGCTGATGATCATCATCAACACCATGGTCTTCGCCGTGCGCGAGCGGACATTCGAAATCGCCATCCTGAAAACACTGGGCATCTCGCGCATGACGATCCTCGCCCTCGTCCTCGGCGAAACACTGTTCATGTTCATCATTGGCGGCGCCATCGGGCTGGCCTTGGCGAGAGCCGGAGCGATATTTGCCGGCCCATCGCTCGGTCTTATCTTCTCCCCGGTCGTGCTGCTGCATGCAACGGCGATCGTGCTTGTACTTGGACTTGCAACCGGTCTCGTGCCGGCCGTCAACGCCATGCGAACCCCCATCATGAAAGCCTTCCGAACGAAGTGACCGATATGTCCATCCAAATCAGACAGATCATCGTTGCGACAAGAACCGCGCTCGGCAGCATGAAGCGCCGCCTGGCGATTTCGCTCTCCATGGCATTGTCGGTATCGCTCGTCGTCATCGTGCTCATAGGCTTCCTGGCAATGGCGAGCGGCTTCGAGAAGGCCCTCACCGGCGCCGGCTCGCCGCTGGTCGCCGTCGTGCTCGGCGGCGGCACGAACCAGGAGACCGGCTCCGATATATCAGCCGATGCGATCCGCAACCTCAAGGCCAGCGCCGGTGATATCAGTGTCCTTCGCGATGGGGCCGGAAATCTTGTTGCATCTCGCGAACTGATAATCCGCGTCGATGGCCCGGCCGGAAGAGATGAACGCGTAAGGACCTTCGCCCTGCGTGGTATGGATGGCAGCGGTCTTTCGATCCGGAATGGTATCGCCCTTTCACAGGGGAGGTTGTTTGCGCTCGGCGCCAGAGAGATTGTCGTTGGTGCGGGCATAGCCCGTGATTATCCCGGCTTCGGCCTCGGCGCCAAGGTGCGGCTCGGCACCGTCGACTGGACCGTGGTCGGACACTTCACTGCCAATGGCAGCGCATTCGAATCGGAAATCTGGGGCGATATCGATGCGGTGCGTGCCGCCTTTGACCGGCAGGGCGAGGTGCAAAGCCTGCGATTACGGCTTGCCGATCCATCCTCCCTTGCCAAGTTGAACGCCAAGCTGACAACGATTACGGAGACGCCGCTGACGGCGGTTTCCGAGGCTGGACTTTATGCATCGCAGGCTGGGCGCATGGCCGATCTCATACGCCTGTTCGGCTGGCCGATCGCCTTGCTGATGGCGATCGGGGCAACCGCCGGGGCACTCAATACGATGATGAGCTCCATCTCCGACAGAACCGTCGAGATCGCGACCATGCGCGCACTCGGCTTCAGCCGCCTATCCACTTTTCTCGCAACCTGGTTCGAGGCCGCCCTCTTGGCTGCGGCCGGTGCAGGCGTCGGCGTATTGGCATCGCGGCTTGTCTTCGACGGATGGCGCGCCAGCACCATAGGGGCCAATGATGCCAGCATGGCTTTTCAGCTTGCCGTCACGCCGCAGGTCATGCTGACCGGCGGTATGCTTGGCCTTTCAATCGGACTCCTTGGTGGCGCGCTTCCGGCACTGGCCGCCAGTCGGCTGCCGCTGATCGCTGCCTTGAGAGCCCGCGGATAGGTTGATTGCCCTGGAGCGTGGCCGTTCTCAGACCATCAACCTAGCCGCGGCCATCATGCCTTTAACCAGTTTTTAATCATCAAGTTGAAGCGACGCCTATCCTCGGATAAGGAAGAGCATCGCCCTCATCGTTCCATGGATAGCAAATTGACAATGGAAAATTTGCTTCGTTTGCTTGAATTCATGGAGGAGTATGCCGATCGCGTTCTTCCGGTCGCGTTGCTGTTGCTCGCCGCTGAGGTCGTCTTTCCGAAGTCTCGCTATAGCTATGTATCGAAACTTCGCGGCATGATCTTCTGCGTGACAAATATCCTCATAACCAAGGCAAGCCTGACCCTCTTCTACTGGTTTTGGGCTGGCATCGGCATAAAGCCGTTGTTTGCGATCGACCTGACATTCCTCTCGAGGTTTTCGAACGCATGGCCGCTGCATCTGTTGGGCGCCATAGCTGCTTCCTTTCTCGTTCTGCAGGTCAGCGAGTTCTTCTACTATTGGTTCCACCGGCTGCAGCATAGCAACAGGTTCTTCTGGCGTTTCCACGCCGAGCATCATTCGCTGGAGGAAATGAGTGCCTTCAACAGCAACCATCATTTCAGCGAGGAGATCTTCAGGATTCCGTTCCTGATCATTCCCGTCTCGCTGCTTTTCGATTTTAAGCAGGACTATGTTCCCTGGATCTGGGTGTTCTTCGTTCGCTGGCAAGGTTATTTCGAGCATAGCTCGACGCGTCTGAACCTGGGCTGGGTCCGCTACATCTTTCCCGATAACCGGTTTCACCGCATTCATCATTCGATCGAACGACGGCATTTCAACCGGAATTTCGGCAGCGGCTCCGCGATCTGGGACATTCTGTTCGGGACGGCCTACTATCCGAAACCCCAAGAATGGCCTGATGTCGGCCTACCCAATATCCGGGAGCCGCAGAACTTGACCGAGTTTCTCATTCGGCCCTTTCGACGTGACAGACACAGCTAAAACGCGATCGTTTTGGCCTCAATCTCATTCGGATTTGAGCCTTATGGCCAGTCTGAAAGTGGGGCATCGTTAGAATTTTAGCCAAACCTAAAAGCAGCCATCAAGACAATCACTCTACCTTGGGTTTGTCCGGTCGAACCGCGTTCGGCGGCACTATGACAGTGCCAAGGCATTCTCCCCAGCCGGGTTTCGCCTCAGACGTTTGCACTTTTGAACGGGGAGTCCCTGAAGGGACAAAGTGCTCAATGCCTCTACCAGCATTTCTTCATCGCCGCGTAGCAATGGCGGTCCGCGTGCACGACACCTTGTGTACGTTCCTTGATGGAACAATCGTCGCGCGTGCAGATAACTGGCGTCCGCTTCGCGATAGCGACGATGCACGCCGCGCCCTCGGTCATACCTCATATCGCGGCGAATTGGTGCCGGTTTTCGATTTGGCCGCCCAAATGGGCAACAAGCCCTCACAGAGCTGCGAACTCGCCATCGTCAAGATGACTGGAGGCTACGTGGCCTTCCTGATCGACGAATTCATCGGCAACACCTCGGCAGCGAGCGAAGCCATTAACCTTTCGCAACTCGACATTTTCGGCCAAAACCGCGTAGCTGTATAGTATCGTTTTACCGGCGCCAAAGAATGCAGCTTCTCCCGCTGCGCTATGTTTTGGCGGTCGTGCTTCTGTTATTTCGTCTTATGCCCGCGTTTCGCCGATGGCTTGATCGGCTCTGCCTCGGGCCGCGCCAATCGAAGCGCGCGGAGCTTCTCGGTCTTTTTCTCGCGATCGGCAGTTTCGGCCGCAGTGATCTGCTTCGCAGCCGTATCGGTCGCCGATGCCTTGTCTTGAAGAGTTTGCTTACCCTGTTTGAAAAACTTCTCTTTGGTGGCGGCCATGATGTCTCCTGACGAATGATAAGGGGTACGATCAGCGCAACCGAGCAACCTTCTTTTTGGACGCTGGAAGAAGCCCTTCGCGCTGCATCTTCTTCTTCAAAACCCGGAGCGCCCGATCGACGTTGTCGTCCCTGACGTCTACTTGCAAAGTAGCTCCTTCAATTATCGCTTTCTCAGGGTGATCATCGTCGAATTGATCCAGCTGGAAGACTTTGATTCAACTGCGAAGCCAATATTCCGGGCTTTTGATGTCGACGCTTCAACGTCAATATCCGGCTGGACTACGCGGCGTTCAAAATTTTCGCCTTCGAACTGGACGCGATATTGCGTGGCGCCATCGGCTTCGGGCAGGCGCGAGACGATTCGACCTGTTCCGGAAGGGCCGAAACTTCCAAGAGTGCCACGCTTCAAAACGATCGTGTCACCAATCTGGTAGCGCGGGTCCTGCATATGGTTCTCCCATGGCCAAAATAAAAGGCCGGGCGTTACCCCGACCTCTCAGCATCATCCATTCGCACTGCCAGTACATCCGTGGTCAGCGCGTGTGAATGACAAATTCAAGCCGCCTGAAGATTATCGGCTGAACTCTTGCCGGACCTACGGTCCTGCACGATGTCATAACGAATTTTCTGTCCATCGTTCAGCGAACGCATTCCAGCGCGCTCGACAGCCGAGACATGGACGAAGACGTCCGTATCGCCGTTATCCGGCTGAATGAAGCCGAAGCCTTTGGTGGCGTTAAACCACTTAACTGTACCAGTGTTCATAACGATTTCCTTTCATAGCAATCGTTGTTGCTCCCGCGATACCTTGCGGGATTAGATCGATTATTTGAGAGGGAATCCGAGGAAGAGCATAGGCCCTTGAGCGACGTCACAAGCAATGGTCGATAAGTGCAAACTAGGCTCTATTTCAGATTTTGCAATGAAAACTTTAGAAATATTACCTCAGCGGCATTTCGGACTGCAAGCCAGCCGAACGACCGCAAGATTGCTCGGTGGACAGAGAACCGAATGGAATCAAGCCAATCCCGTCCATTTCTCTGTTATCAGAGCATTTCGAACAGGTCATATTTTACGCCGCCCGGAAAGCGGCTGCCCTTTCCAACGCAAACGATCGCATTGATCCAAGCATGTGCTGGCGAAGCTGTTTCGAAATAGGGAGTTGTTCGAAGATAATATTCCGAAGGGTCGACAGCTTCGCCGCGTCCCAAGCGCTCGGAAACTTCGACCGATGCGTGGCGAACGCCACGATAGGTCATCAGAATGTAGGCGCCATCCTCAACCTCGAGCAGAACCCGCACATCCTGCTGGAATGTTCCGTCCTGCCGAGTGACCAGCAGGTCCGATCCGATCAGTGGTGAGACCCTGCCCTTGAGACGCTCACCTTCGAAACGGCCGCCAGAGACCGGAAAGATACGGCGAACGCCCGCGGGACATGGTCCTATATCGATCGTTGGGTGAAGTTCGAGATACAGCGTAAATAGAGGACGCGATTGCAGCTCCATGAGAGGCTCTCCATTTATGGAGAGCGTGATCGCCTCCACTTCTGGGGCGCATTAAACTGCTATAATATCGGTACGCAAAACGGGCATTCCTTACTATTATCATAAGTGAAACTACATATGCGCCCTTCACTCGACGCCCTGAAAGTCCTTGAAATCTGCGTCGCTTCCGGCAGTTTCGCCCGTGCGGCCGAGCGTTTGTTTCTCACCCCTACGGCAGTGAGCCTGCGCATTCGCACCCTTGAGGAGGAACTGGGCGAGCCCCTTTTCATTCGGCGAGGACCGCGCGTAGCGCCTACCCCGAAAGCCATGCTGCTTGCGAAGGGTGTGCGGCGCGGCTTGGACGAAATCGACGCCGCATTGGCGGCTTTCGGAGCGGCATCTCCTCCCTTGCGGGTGACTGCGCCTCCCACCCTCGCAAGCCGCTGGCTTGCGCCGCGCCTTTCCGGCTATCAACGCTGCGAGATCGAACTCGATGTTTCGACCGAAATTCGTGATCCGTCAGATTTCGACGTTGCCATCCGCACTGGCGCCGGCGACTGGCCGGGTCTGCGGGCCTTTCGACTATTTCCCCTCCAACTAACGCCGCTTCTGGCTCCATCGCTTGCCGCAGCGCTGGAACCTCTCACACCGGAGATGCTTGCAACTCTGCCACTGTTGCCGCATCCAGACTGGGAAAGATGGTTTGTGAGCGCAATCGGTCGCGTCCCGCTGGGGTTAAGGTTTACTCGCGTGGAATATCCGAACCATGAGCTAAATGTGAATGCCGCCTGCGCGGGTGAAGGCGTTGCGCTCGTGCCGCCCGGCTTCTTCGAGCCCATTGTCAAATCAGGCGTGCTGATCGCGCCCTTCGACGAGACGCTTGACGGTCCCGACTGGCACTTCGCACTCATCCGTGATGATGACGGGAGATCAGGGCCTAAAGAATTCTGCGACTGGCTTTACGAGCAGAGTCGCATGATGTCGGCGGCACTTGATACACCCGGGGCCTGGGCGGATGCTTGAACGCAATCAAAAACTTCCGACCGGTCTGGTTCGGAGAGTGACTGAGTTCGGGCATACCTGTCGCTGTACCACTGCAACATCAGGTATTGTCGGAAATATTTTCTCCATAATTCGGTTAATTTGGCAGCCCCGACAATCGCCAGGGTCTCCGTTACCAGATATTGTCGATCAAGCTACTAGACAATCGGATTTCGACGGACATAGATTTACCGGATGAACACACAGCGGAAAATAACGGCGATCACAGGCTTGATCTCCACCGGAGCGTTGACGGCTTTCCCATGGGTGTGGAACTGATAAATGCGGTATGATCCGAACATATCCCGATCGCGCTGGCCGCTCCCATTTCGTCGGCAATCATGGGAGACTTTGATCGGTCTGGTTTCCCTCATCCTGCTAGTCGGTATCATATGTGCCAACCTACCTAGCACTTGGACCGCACAGCGAAACACATCGGTGGCCTCTTCGAACCAGGCTCGACATTGACCGATTGAGATCGCCCACTGCTCACGCGAAGCGATCGAAAACCTTTATCGGATCGACCTGCCGCATCGCATAGTGGCTTCTGGCAGTTGTTGTGAAGGTGAGAGCTGTATTGGCTCAATCCCTGCCTTGCATCACCGCACCCAGCCCTGAATGCGTTGAATCCTCCATATTCCCCGATCGAAGCCACGCGCGTAGGGCTTTGGTCTGATGTTCACTGCGACCCATGTCCCAAATCCACGTGACTGAAGCCCAAGGAAAGGAACAGACTGCGGCGAAGCTCTGTTTTACCGACAGCTCCGTCAACGACGGACGAATAGAAGGTGAAAGGAGATTCTGATGAAAACGAAGGTACTTAGTGTTGCGGCACTCGCGCTTGGCCTGACCGCCGGATGTGCTTTTGCCCAATCTTCGACCGTCACCGGCGCCGCAGGTGGCGCTGTTACCGGAGCCGTAGTTGGTGGCCCGGTTGGAGCAGCCGTGGGCGGTGTCGCTGGCGCCATTGTCGGCACGGCGATCGATCCGCCGCCGCAGAAGGTGGTCACCTACGTACGCGAACAGCCCATCCCTGAAGAAGAAACGGTTGTCCGTGAGCGTGTAGTCGTCGGCCGACCCTTGCCGGAAACGATCGTCGTGCGAACCGTTCCGGAAAATCCGAAATATGCCTATGCGATCGTCAACCACGAACGCGTGATTGTCGAGCCTTCCTCGCGCAAGGTTATCAAGATTCTGAACTAACGATCGTGGAGAGCGGGAAGCAGCTCTCCACCCCTCATTCTGCCTGGTTTGGCCATATCATACTGATCGCAATGCGAGAGTGGCCGGCCTCCGACCTTCCCGAAATCCCGAACTTTTTAGCACTGGCTTCCGCACGCGGTCATCCCGCGACCTACCCCTGTCGCGCACCATATTCTGTACCTGATCGTGCAGATCGTGCGGCAAATTGCCTATCGCCGGATCGGGCAGCGTCTGGGGCGGAAGGCCCGACCCGGCGATAGAGCCGGTGGGCGGACCGGCTAGCGAATGGCGCCCGCTGGCGCCAAACTCGTAAATCGAAGCATAAAGGTCGCCGCAACGCGCGCCTATCGATCCCCAAGTTCACAAAGCAATGCTAAAGGAGTGCCTCAATCGTCGGTTAGCTGCGTGCTCTCGGATGGCGTTGCGGTTTCGGATTTCTTTTCCAGCGCATCACGAACTTCCGCGATTTTTCCCGTATTTGTTCCAACGCCGAGGATGCTCTTTGCTTCCGCGAGCGTCTGGTTCGTCACCGGCTTGTTGGATAACTGCGCCAGCGCTGAACGCAAGGCGCTGTCGCTGAGGGCCGGGTCCGTCGGCACTGCCGTCGTTCCATACTGGATTTCGAATTCCGCATATGCCTTCACATAAGCGGAAAGCGCCGCCATCTTCGGATCTTTCGAGTTCAGGTAGGCGTGATAGTCCCGCTTGAGCGAGCTCAGGCTACCTGCACCGGACTTTGAGACATGGCTCTTCGAACTTGCGCTATGGGCTTTGGAGTGTTTATCCGCATGATGCCCGAGCACCGACGATGAGGCGCCCTGTGCCGCCGCCGCATTCGTCGAAGGGCTGCTTGTATCGTTTGTATCGTCGCCCCCGGACTTTTCATGGCCGGAGTTTCCTTGACCATGGCCGCCGCCGTTACCATTGCCATTACCGCCGCCGTTTCCGCCCTTGGCGAATGCCGTCTGTACGAAACCGACAGTAGCTCCTCCGATGGGCGCAAGGGCAAGCACCAAGCCGAGGCTTGTCGCACCAATGATGGAATGGATTTTCATGCGCACTTCCTTCGTAACATGCCCGTCGCCTGTGGCAGCGGCCATATCCAGCAAATCATGCGCACTAGAATATTGCCGAAATCCCAGCTTTCTATCCCGCTCCGACCTATGCCTTGAGGGTTAGGACCATAGTCTGATTGATCCAACCCTATGGTCGCTTAAATTGCAGGCGCCAGATGGCAGTACCCCGCTCGGGACAACGCGGCCGGTGTCGACAACCCAACAGTTGACACTCCATCCTGCTGGGATAGCTATAGAGGGTTGGGAGATCAGTGCCGATTATGCCAGTGCCGCGAGCAAATCATAAATACAAGCTCTCTCCAGCAAGTCTTATCGAACGCTGGAACTCCCAATCCTTGGCCAGACAGTTCCTGCTCGCCGGTGGCTTCGTCGCTCTTTGTGCGATGCTCGTCGTCGGCGCCTTCGTTGCCAATCTGATCGAGAATGCGGTGACGCGCAATTCCGCGGCGACGACGGCCCTTTATGTCGACAGCGTCATCGCCCCACTCCTGCCCGATATGCAAACCACTCAGGCTCTGGACGATACGGTGACACGCGCCCTTGACGAGACCCTGGGCCAAGGTGCGCTTGGCACACGGCTGTTTTCCTTCCGACTTTGGCGCGACGACGGAACAATCCTTTACTCCAATAACAAAGATCTTTCCGGCAAGCGATTTCCGCTCTCGGACAGTCTCAAAACGGCTTTTTCGGGCCAAATGGTCGCCAAATTCAACCGGATCGACGACATGGAAAGCGTGGCCGAACGCAATAGCGGCAAACCGCTTCTGGAAATCTACAATCCGGTGCTTCAACCCTGGTCGGGCAAGGTCGTGGCAGTCTCCGAATTCTACGAGGTCGCCAACGATTTCGAATGGAGCCTTACGCAGGCCCGCCTGCTGAGCTGGCTTGTCGTTGCCGTGTTCACGCTGACATTCTTCGCTCTTCTATCGATCATCGTCCTGCGCGGCAGCCGCACCATCGACAGTCAGCGCATGGCGCTCAATGGCCGCATCGGCGAATTGTCGGCGCTTCTGCGACAGAATGAGGCGTTGCGCGCGCGCGTTCAACGCGCGACCCAGCGCGCCGCCGCGCTGAACGAGAGCTATTTGCGCCGTATCGGCGCCGACCTGCATGACGGTCCCGCCCAATTGGTCGCTTATGCCTCCTTGCGGCTGGACAGCCAGACCCTCATCAGCCCCACCGTCTCGCCAGAGGAGCGCGAAGCATCGCTGGAGACAATCAAATCCAGCCTTGATGACGCCATGGCCGAAATCCGGAGCGTCTGCAGCGGCCTGATGCTTCCGCACATCGAGACGGACAATTTGACCGATCTCTTAAAACGGGCAATCCGTGCCCACGAACAGCGCACCGGCGTCACCGTAGCGCTTCTCGTTGGGGCAGCACCGACAGATCTTTCGACTTCCGCAAAAATATGCGTCTATCGCTTTGTGCAGGAAGCCTTGAACAATGGCTATCGTCACGCCGGCGGAATCGGGCAAAGGGTCGTGCAATCCTTCAAAGACGGCCAGGTCGTGATCGAGGTTGCCGATGAGGGACCGGGATTTGATCCGAAAGAGGTCGGCCCGCAGAAGCTTGGTCTTGCCGGGCTCAGAGATCGGGTCGAAAGCCTCGGCGGCATGTTCCAGCTTTTGTCGTCAGACCGGGGTACCATCGTCCGCATGTCCCTGAACATCGAGGAAATGGAGCAGACATGACAGCAGCAATCACTTTGGCAGTCGTAGACGACCACCCCCTCTTCAGGGAAGGCGTTATCCGCAGCCTGACGGAAATGGATGGGTTTAGCATCGTCGGCGAAGGCAGCAGCAAGGAGGACGCGCTGCGCATAGCGGTGCAGCAGCGCCCGGACATCCTGTTGCTCGACATTTCCATGCCGGGAGGAGGACTGGATGCCCTCTCTCTCATCCTCGGCCAGATACCCGATCAGAAGATCGTTATGCTGACAGTCTCCGAGGCAAGCGACGATGTGATGACGGCGCTCAAGAGCGGCGCAAAGGGCTATGTTCTGAAAGGCGTCGGATCACGGACGCTCGCCGATATCCTTCGCGGTATCGCTGCCGGCGACAGCTATGTCGCACCGACGCTATCGGCGCGTCTGATTTCCGAAAACGGAACCGGTTCCCGAGCCAATCCTTTCAGCGCATTGACGGATCGCGAGCGGGAAGTATTGGAACTGGCTTCTGCCGGATTGAGCAATAAACATATCGGGCTGAAGCTCGATCTGCATGAAAAGACCATCAAGCATCACATGACCCAAATCTTCGCCAAACTGGAGGTGAGCAATAGAACGGAAGCTGCGATGGCGTTCCGGGATGAACTCGAAAGGCGGCGTCAGTGAAGGAGTGATTTGAGCCGCTGCTCGTCGGCAGTTGTCGCATTGCGATTGACGATGGTGCGGCCCTTTGAATCCTTCATCACATAACGTCCGCTCTGTATATTTTCGCTCATGCCGTCCTTGTGTTGAACGCTAATCGATCCGTCGCCATCATCGGAGGACTGGTCGGGATCAACCTGGCTTTGGGTAGCGCTCTTGGTTGCGGACGATCGGCCATTGGCATTGCCGTTGTTGCCATTCCCGTTTCCATTGTTACCGCTGCCGTTTCCGCCTCCATTGCCGCTGTTGCCACCGCCGTTCCCATTGCCTCCCCCGTTGCCTCCTCCATTGCCATTTCCGCCGCCGTTGCCGCCACCATTACCGTTGCCACCTTTGGCCTCGGCCATTTGCTGAGCGAATATCGCGGAAGCACCGTGAATTTTGACAGTGTAGGGAAGTGCAGTGTTGACCAAGGTCAACATCAGGCATGGTAAAGCAGCAATAAGCTTTCGACGTAATAACACCTAAAGCCTCCTGAGGCTCCAACGACGAGCGCCCAACGTTCCATGGGTTCGAAGCGCCTCGGCTATCGCCGATATGGCAAGGGTCCGATCCATATCAAATCGCCGCTACACCGCGAAGGGTCAAGTCTTATCCCACGGATAAGTACAGCATTTGGACTTCAGCAATCCACATCATGACCTTTCGCCGTGGCAGCGTCAGACCAAGGTCGGAGAAAGCGCCGGACCGAAGCCCAATTGCATGATCGCGTTATTGAAACCGACTTCGGCTTGTCAATATGACTGCGGGCACGCCAAAGCCTCGCCGGCACAAGATAAGCCGGTCGAGAGCCAACGGCGTCTCTATAAGAGCGGCACGCCACACGACGTCGTCCGTGCAATCATCCGACAATAGGGGGTAATGCGATGACCCAACACTGGAGGATCTATCTGGCTCGGGCCACACCGCCGGGGGCAATATTGGATTTCTCGGCAGCCGAATTCACGCTCCAGGTTGCGATCAATTTGCGATATTGCCTGAATCTCGTCCGGCCGACGTCCGAATGCATCGAATTGGCCGAACTCGTGTTGCTGCGCGCCAGAAATTACGGTGAAGCCAGAATGGGCCACAGCCCACAATCGTTCGCAGAGGCAGAGGAAGCACTTGCCAATGCAACGAGGCTGCTCGAGATTGAACTTGAATATTGCGCGAAACGAGGCACGAGGGACAGCTGCGATCAAGCAGCCTAAATCTTCGTCATGTTATTCGGCAGAATAACAACAGGAAAATTGTGCCGCTCGTCAGGTTGGAGGCGACCAATGACGCTACGCGCGGCATCTATCGGCTATGACTTTGTCGCAGAAAGCTAGCGACGGCATTGGCCCAATAGCTCCTGCGGCGGCGCATACCTCGGGGGTATGCGCGCGAAAGGAAGGTTTAGTTGCCGCGAACTCCCTTGACGGCGAACGGAATATGCGAGCGGGAAATGCCGAGATCACGAAGAACATGATCGTCCAGGGCGGAAAGCTCGCGCATTGCTCTGCGCTGTTCGCTAAAGCGCTTAATCTTTTCTAACACTTTCATTTTTGCCATCTCCTTTGTTTTCGCGCAAGAGATAGGCATTTACCCGCCTAAATAAAATGCACATGCCTGCAGGATAGCCATGCTGCTTTTGCAAGGCTCATCACAACGGCAGCGGCCAATGCCCATACGCCACGAATTAAGGGAGCTGTCTCACATTCGGGAACAATTGATGGCGCGCTGCTACGACATCGCCGCCTGTCGCCGATATGCGGCCTTATGCCCTGACGCCAATAGTCGCGGGCCTATGCGTCTTTCCATTTGGAAAATGTCGCAGCCTGCCCGCGCAAATTGCCTTCGCGATCCACGAGCTGCCAGACGATACCCTCCTCAATCCAGAACCGCCGTCCGGATTTTGCAATCCTCAGGCCGCGATAGTCGGAGATGAAACCGTTGCGCGTCACCGCATCCAGCAGTTGCTGACGCTCCGTACGGTTGGGAAGCTCCGCTGAAAGTCGCGAGGGAAGCGTCACGAACTCATCCCAGGGATATTCGAAGCAATTCTGAGCAGCCTTGTTGGCGTAGACGAAACGCGGATCGGCATCCGTGTTGTGGGCAAGGACCACGAAAGGTGCCTCATTATAGAGCCAGGCAGGCCCTGCTTGCGCATTGACGAGTGGACGGCCGACAATGCGTTGAAAACTGCCGGTCAGAAGTTCGAAAAAGGCTTCGTCAACCGATAAATCGACGACATTGCTTTCAGGCCTGTCAGTCATCTGTTTTTTCCCGCAATCATGGCGTCGACCGAAGCGATACCTATCAAATCGCGATAAATATCAAAAGCAGGGCAAGCGGGAAGACACGAGCATCCGTTATCAACCTTTCCGCGAAACTATAGTTTCCGAGGAGGTAACTGATAGAAGTGGGTGCCACCGAGCACGTTGCGACCGCTCGCCGGCTGCATCGTCCGTTGCACGACGCAGAGCCACTTCGTCGCGATCTGCCGGCCATTATCTTATCATTGCTTTTATAATTGATTGACCGGTCGGTTTATGCAAGAATTGCACGGTCGCCGCGGGAACGGCGACGGGGAGGAAACATGTCTGAATCCGGCACCGTTCTGTCGGCGTTTGCCGACGGCGTCTTGACGCTTACGCTCAATCGACCCGACAAACTCAATTCCTTTAATGAAGACATGCATCTTGCCCTGCGTGCCGGCTTCGAACGCGCGCATCGGGATGCAGATGTCCGCGCAGTTCTATTGACGGGCGCCGGACGCGGCTTCTCGGCCGGCCAGGACCTCGGCGATCGCGACCCGCGCAAGGGCACTCCCGACCTTGGCCATACGATCGAGATCTTCTACAATCCGCTGCTCCGCCTCATCCGTAGCCTGGAAAAGCCGGTCATCTGCGCTGTCAACGGTGTGGCAGCCGGCGCCGGCGCCAACATCGCCTTTGCCTGCGACATCACGCTTGCAGCACGCTCCGCCCGCTTCATCCAGGCTTTCGCGAAAATCGGCCTGGTGCCGGATTCCGGTGGCACCTGGAACCTGCCTCGGCTTATCGGCGAGGCACGCGCCAAGGCATTAGCGCTGACGGCCGAACCGCTCGATGCGGAAACAGCCGCCAGCTGGGGCCTGATCTGGCGCGCGGTGGACGATGACAAGCTGATGGATGAGGCAACGGCGCTTGCCACCAGGCTCGCTGCCGGCCCGACGAAAGGCCTTGGCCTGACGAAGCGCGCCATTCAGGCGGCAGCGACGAATTCGCTCGACCAGCAGCTGGATCTCGAGCGCGACCTGCAGCGCGAAGCCGGCCGCAGCGCCGACTATGCCGAGGGCGTCACCGCCTTCCTGGAAAAACGCAAGCCGGAGTTCAAGGGCAGATGAGCGCCGCGGAGAGCCTTTCGCCGCAGGCGCTGGCGGAAGCCTGTGCGAGAGCCATGTGGGATGAAGACAACGCCACGCGCCATCTCGGCATGGAGCTTGTGTCCGTCGCGTCCGGCGAAGCGACCATCGCCATGACCGTTGCGGCGACCATGACCAACGGTCACGGCACCTGTCATGGCGGCTACATCTTCACGCTCGCTGACTCCGCCTTCGCGTTCGCCTGCAATAGCTACAACCAGCGCACCGTCGCCCAGCACTGTTCGGTGACCTTTATTGCGCCGGCTTTCAATGGTGACCGGCTGACGGCGACGGCGCGGGAGGTGTCGCGCCGAGGACGAGGCGGCATCTACGATATCGCGATTACCAATCAGCATGGCGAGCAGATTGCGGAATTCCGTGGCCACTCGCGAACCGTCAAGGGCGCACTTTTGCCGGCATAGAATTCGCGCGCCGGAAGTACGGGCTTTTCTGGAGGAGACATTGATGGAAAACCTTTCGCCGCGTGCGGGTGAGCTTGAAGCAATCGAAACTACCTCCCGCGACGAGATTTCCGCGCTGCAGCTCGAGCGCATGAAATGGACGCTCACCCATGCCTATGAGAACTCACCCTTCTATAAAAGGCGTTTCGACGAGCTGGGCGTGCATCCCTCCGATCTCAAGACCTTATCGGACATCACCAAATTTCCTTTCACGACCAAGAAAGATCTTCGCGACACCTATCCTTTCGGCATGTTCGCCGTGCCGCGCGAAAGGCTTGTCCGCATCCATGCCTCCTCCGGCACGACAGGCAAGCCGACCGTCGTCGGCTATACCGCCAGGGACGTTGATACCTGGGCGAGCCTCGTTGCCCGCTCGATCCGAGCCTCCGGCGGCCGGGCGGGTGATCTGGTGCATATCGCCTACGGCTATGGCCTGTTCACCGGCGGCCTCGGCGCGCATTACGGTGCGGAGAAGCTTGGCTGCACGGTGGTCCCTGTATCGGGTGGCATGACGGAACGGCAGGTGGCGCTGATACAGGATTTCAAGCCGCGCATCATCATGGTGACGCCTTCCTATATGCTCTCGATCCTCGACGAATTCCGCCGCCAGGGCCTCGACCCCAGAGAAAGTTCGCTCGCCGTCGGCATCTTCGGCGCCGAACCATGGACCAATGCCATGCGCGAGGAAATCGAGCACGCCTTCGATATGCACGCCGTCGACATTTACGGCCTCTCGGAGGTCATGGGTCCGGGCGTCGCCAGCGAATGCGTCGAGAGCAAGGATGGGCTGCACATCTGGGAAGACCACTTCTATCCGGAGATCATCGACCCGGTCACCGGCACGGTCTTGCCAGACGGCGAACTCGGCGAGCTGGTGTTCACGACGCTGACCAAGGAAGGCCTGCCGATCATCCGCTACCGGACGCGCGACCTGACGCGGTTGCTGCCAGGCACCGCCCGCTCCATGCGCCGCATGGAAAAGATAACCGGACGCTCCGACGACATGACGATCCTGCGCGGCGTCAACGTCTTTCCGACGCAGATCGAGGAGCAGATCCTCAAATGCCGCGGGCTTGCGCCGCACTTCCAGATCGAACTAACACGCTCCGGCCGCATGGACGACATGACCGTTCATGTGGAGTGCACGCTGGAGGCGGCCGACGAAACGGCGCGAAATGTTTCGGCAAGGGAACTTACCCACCACATCAAGAACATCGTCGGTGTCTCGACGAAGGTCATGGTGCACTCTCCAGGCGGCGTTGCACGCTCGGAAGGCAAGGCCAAACGCATCGTGGACAACCGTCCGAAAGAATGATCGGCATCTGGTGGGATAGCCTGGCAAGCATTTGATTGTATATGGGGAGGATCGGCCGCAAGGCACGGTCAAGTTAATCGGGAATGAGCAAAGCAGGATCATATGGCACGCACACGCGCAGTTGATTTCGAGGAAAAGCAGCGTGGCATCTTGGCGAGTGCCGCGGCTGTTTTCGCCGAGGTGGGCATGGAAAAAGCGTCCATGTCGATGATCGCTTCGCACGGTAACGTCTCGAAAGCCCTGCTCTATCACTACTATCCCGGCAAGGACGCGCTGATCTTCGACATCGTGCAAACGCATCTGATGGAGCTGGAGGGCGCGATCGAAGCAGCAGACCGCACAGACGTGACACCACAGGAGCGGCTGCGCCTGCTGGTGAAAGCCGTGCTTAGGAACTATGAGGGCGCCGACAACGAGCACAAGGTGCAGCTGAACGGCACGCATGCCCTGTCGCAGCAGCAGCTGGCGGAATTGCGGACGATCGAGCGGCGCATCGTCCGGCGCTTCTCCATCGTCATCGAGGATCTCAATCCGGACCTCAACAAGAACAAGCCATTGCTGATGCCGGTTACCATGTCGCTTTTCGGTATGATGAACTGGGTCTATATGTGGTTCCGGCCCAACGGGCCGATCACCCGCGACGAATATGCCGACATTGCCACCACCCTCATCCTCGAAGGGGTCAAGGCCGTCCGTTGAGACGCCGCTGACGCGGTCGCTCAATCGCCGAATTTCATCCTTTCAAGGACAAGCGGATCATATTCCGGCGCGCGGATGCGGCGGCGATCCGGCTCAGGTGCCGTCAGCGGCTCGACGGCCACCAGCTTCTCCTTCGCCTCCAGCGCCAACCGTTGATAGATGGCGGTGCCCTGGCTCTTCCAGGCGATCTCTTCCGGCGTCAACTCACGAACCACGCGAGCCGGCGCTCCCACGGCGAGACTGTTTGCCGGGATTTTGGCTCCGGCCTTGACGAAGGCCATGGCCGCAACGATGGCGTTTTCACCGATGACGGCTTCGTCCATGATGACGGCATTCATGCCGACCATGGCATTGGCGCCGATGCGGCAGCCGTGCAGCACCGCACCGTGGCCGACATGCCCCGCCTCGCCGATCGTCACTTCCAGATTCGGGAAGCTGTGCACGACGCAAGTCTCCTGCACATTCGAGCCACGCTCGAGCACGATACGCCCGAAATCGCCGCGCAACACCGCGCCCGGCCCGACATAGCAGGCGGGGCCAATGATAACGTCTCCGATGACGGTTGCGGCCGGATGCACGAAGGCTAAGGGATCGATGACCGGGATCACGCCGTCATAGGAATAGATCTGCGCCATTCAGTCGGCTCCCAAACCTTCCACATCGCGACCGGTTTCGGCCACAGCCTCCATCCGTTGCGCGAACTCGCGACGCAAGGTGCGGCGAAGCTGGGCGGCCTTGTGCCGGCGGATATCAACCGGCGTGACCGGCACCAGTTCCGGCACGCGGACCGGACGGCCGGCCTCGTCGACAGCAACCATGGTGAAATAACAGGAATTGGTGTGGCGGCGTTGGCCGGAACGAATATTCTCCGCTTCCACCCGTATGCCAACCTCCATGGAGGTGCGACCTGTATCATTGATCGAGGCGCGGAAGGTGACGAGTTCGCCGACATTGATCGGCTCCTTGAACAGCACCTGATCGACCGACAGCGTTACCGCATATTGCTTGGAATAGCGCGACGCACAGGAGAAGGCGACGCGATCGAGCAGGTTCAGAAGGGCGCCGCCATGCACCTTGCCGCTGAAATTCGCCATGTCAGGCGTCATCAACACGGTCATTTCCAGGCGATGCGGATCTTGCTCGGTCGTCGTCATGCGCTCACTCTCTCGTTTTCGCCACCATCGTCAGAACGTCATATTGCGCGACGACGGCATCCAGCTGGTTCGTTACCTTGCAATCCCAGCGCACCTCGCCATGCTCGGCATTGATGCGGGGATTGATCTCCTTGCAGGTCAATTGCACCTGGAGCGTATCACCCGGATTGACCGGTGTCAGGAAGCGCAGATTGTCGACCCCATAATTTGCAAGAACCGGGCCCGGGGTCGGATCGACGAAGAGGCCGGCGGCGAAAGAGACAATGAGATAGCCGTGCGCCACGCGTCCCTCGAAGAACGGATTGGCCTTGGCCGCCTCCTCGTCCATATGGGCGTAGAAGGTGTCGCCGGTGAAATTCGCGAAATGCTCGATATCGTCGAGTGTCACCGTGCGCTTCGCGGTTATGAGTTGGTCGCCGATTTTGAGCTCGGCGAGCGACTTGCGGAAGGGGTGCTCGCCGCCGGTGCTGGCGTCCGCGCCATCCATCCACCGCCCCGTCACGGCCGAAAGCAGGCGCGGAGTGGCCTGAACAGCGGTCCGCTGCATATAGTGCTTCACGCCGCGGATACCGCCGAGTTCCTCGCCGCCGCCGGCACGACCGGGGCCGCCGTGAACGAGGCCCGGCAGCGGTGAACCATGACCGGTGGAGCTCTTGGCGCTCGAGCGGTTGCCGATCATCACACGACCGTGGAATGGTGCGAGACCAAGAACGACCTCCTCGGCGAAATGAGGATCGTTCGTGAAGACGGAAGCAACGAGGCTGCCCTTGCCGCGCCGCGCCAGATCGACAGCCTCTTCCGCCGTATCATAGGGCATGACGGTGCTGACCGGGCCGAAGGCCTCGACATCGTGAATGGCACGCGCCGAGCCCGGCTTGTCGCAATAGAGCAGAACCGGATTGAGGAAGGCGCCGGCGCTCGCATCACCGGACATGACATGCGGATTATCGGGATCGCCGCCGACGATCTCGGCATCGGCAGCAAGATCCCGAATGCGCGCCCGCACCTCCTCGCGCTGGCCGAGGCTCGCAAGCGGTCCCATGCGAACCGTCTCATCGGCCGGATTGCCGATCGCCGTCTTGCCGAGGCGATCGGTCAAGGCCGCAATGAGCGCTTCGCTATAGGAGCGGGGTGCAATGACGCGGCGGATGGCCGTGCACTTCTGCCCGGCCTTGACTGTCATCTCGCGCGCGACCTCCTTGACGAAGAGGTCGAACTCTTCCGTGCCGGGGGCCGCGTCGAGCCCGAGGACCGCAGCATTGAGGCTATCGGCCTCCATCGTGAAACGTACGGAATTTTCGATAATCGCCTTGCGCGTCTTGAGACGCTGGCCGGTCGCCGCCGAGCCGGTGAAGGTCACCACATCCTGGCCTTCGACATGATCGAGGAGGTCACCGACCGAACCGCAGACGAGCTGCAGCGCACCTTCCGGCAGCAGGCCGATTTCGATGATGCGGCGAACCATGAGTTCGGTGAGGTAGGCCGTCTGGCTTGCCGGCTTGACGATGGCGGGAACGCCGGCAAGCAAGGTCGGCGCGATTTTTTCCAGCATGCCCCAGCAGGGGAAGTTGAAAGCATTGATGTGAACAGCGACGCCCTGCAGCGGGCTTAGGATATGTTGTGCGGAAAAACTCTGATCCTTGGAGAGCTGCTCCGCATCGCCATCGAGTAGCACACGCGCATTCGGCAGCTCGCGACGGCCCTTGGAGGCGTAGGACAACAAGGTTCCGATACCACCTTCGATGTCGATCCAGCTGTCCGCACGCGTGGCGCCGGTCGCAGTCGAAAGCGCGTAGAATTCTTCCTTCCTCTCAAGCAGCGCCTGCCCAAGCGCCTTTAGCATCGCCGCGCGCTCGTGGAAGGACATCCGCCGCAGCGCCGGGCCGCCCTTGTCGCGGCCATAAGCCAAGGTCTGCTTGAAATCGATACCGGAGGAATCGATGGACGCGACGGGCACGCCGGTCGATGCATCGAGCAGCGGCACGCCTTCTCTGGCGCCGGCGACCCAGGTGCCCCCGACATAACTTTCAAGCCGGCGCGGCTGCTTTGCCATGATGTTCATCCGTGTTTCCTTCCTTCATCTTTCCGGCGATCCGAGCGGAAACCGCGAAGCACTTTCCCGGACGTACTCAAGTCAATCCAAGCGCAGACAGCTGCGCATCGACATCACCCCGCCATCCGGCAAGCAGGGTCTCGTTGGGCTGGTGGCGCAGGCCGAAGCGCGACAATGTTTCGAAGCGTGCCGAGCCGGCGTGACCGAAGCTCGCGGCAACGCGGGGATACCAGTAGGCAACCGAAGCCCGTGCCTTCGCCCGTCCCTCATCATCGGCCACGATGCGGGCAAGACCGGCAGCGCCGAGTTCGGCATGTCGTTTTTCGCGCGGCAGAATGGCGCGGAAGACCTCGGCCAGCGGCTGGTAGGAAACGCGCGCCAGCTCCCTCAGCTGTACGACACTGGCAGCACCCATGAGTACGTTCATGACGACCGCATCCGTCCAGCCTTCGAGCGGATAGTGAAAGACGGAGAGCCGCATGTCGCCGCCCTGCCTGACCGCGCCGATATCGGCATCGCGGGAAAGCCGCGCCGCCCAGGGATGGTGGACGGCATAGCGGCCGCCATCGACACCGAATGTCTCCATGATCTTCAGGACCTGGCCGGCATGATCGGTCTTTTCCAGCACGATGCGCGCGGCGGAAATGCGTTCCTGAATCCCTGGCGCATCGTTGATGATATCGGCGAAGCCAGCGGAACCCGCCAGTTCGCTATCGACAAAGCTCGCCATCAGACGCAAGAGCTCGCCGCGATAGCGCGGAGGCGCGTTGTCGGGCGAGGACAGCATGCCACCCTCCTGCAGATATTGCTCGATCGGCATCGTCTCGGACATCTTGTTCCTCCCTTCGATGCGATCCTATTGATCGTAACTGACAACGATACGGTCGGTGAGCGGGTAACACTGACAGGTCAGCACATAGCCCTGGCGCACCTCGTAATCCTCGAGCGCGTGATTGGCCTCCATCTCGACCTCGCCTTCGAGAACCTTGGCCCGGCAGGTGGAACAAACGCCGGCCTTGCAGGCGTAGGGAACATCCATTGCATTTTCGAGCGCGGCATCGAGCAGGCACAGGCCGTGCTTCGGGAACTTGAAGATGCGCGTCGCGCCATCGAGCGTGACCGTCGCCTCGCAGCTGGTTTCATGATCGGCAGCGGCTGCGCTCTCCACCTTGCGCCGCGCGCGGCCCGGCTGCGCGGAGGCGAAAAGCTCGAACTTGATCTGGTCGTCGCGCATGCCGTGATTGCGCAGCGCCGCGGCGATCGCCAGCATCATCGGCTCGGGACCGCAGATGAAGGCTGTCGCAACCGACTTGATGTCGATCCAGCTCTTGAAGAGCGCCTTGCACTTCTCCGCATCGATCCGTCCCGTAAAAAGGTCGATCTCCTGCGCTTCGCTCTCAAGAATGTGCAGCACCGACAGACGGCCGAGATAGAGATTCTTTAAGTCGTCCAGCTCTTCGCGGAACATGATCGAGCTGATCTGCCTGTTGGCATAGACCAGCGTGAAGACCGAGCGCGGCTCGCGCGCCAGCACGGTCTTGATGATGGAGAGGATCGGTGTGATGCCGCTGCCGCCGGCAAAGCCGAGATAGTGTCTTGCCACCTCCGGCTCGATCGCGGTGAAGAAGGCTCCCATCGGCGGCATGGCTTCCAACGTGTCGCCGGCTTTCAGGTTTTCATTGATCCAGGTCGAGAAACAGCCGCCATCCACGCGCTTGACGCCGACCTTCAGCACGTCCTCGTCCTTCCCCGCGCAGATCGAATAGGAGCGGCGCAATTCCTCGTCGTCGAACTTGCGGCGGAATGTGAGATATTGGCCCTGTGTGAAATCAAAGACGGCCCGATCCTCCTCGGCTGGCGCAAGCGTGACGACAACCGCATCGCGCGTCTCGCGGCGCACATCGGTGACGGTCAGGGGATGGAAACGTGCCATGGATGCGGGCCTCGTTGGGTCAAATGCACTTGAAATAATCGAACGGCTCGAGACACTCGGTGCAGCGATAGCTCGCCTTGCACGGCGTCGAGCCGAACTGGCTGATCTTTTCCGTGTTCGTCGATCCGCAGCGCGGACAGGCAATCACAAGGTTCGAGCGGCTGGAAAGCCGATCGATGCGCTTCATCAAGATGCCGTCGGCTGCCGTGCCATCGATCGGTGGGGCGATGCCGTAAGCGCGCAGCTTCTCGCGTCCCTCTATACTGATCCAATCCGTCGTCCAGGCGGGCGACAGCTGCCGCTCGAGGCGTACCCGGTCGATGCCCTTTTCGGCCAGTGCCCGTTCGATATCGAGATTGATTACCGTCGTGGCGGGACAGCCCGAATAGGTCGGCGTCACCGTGACGACAAGCGTATCACCCTGCCAGCCGACGTCGCGGATGATGCCGAGATCGGTCAACGAAATCACCGGCATCTCGGGGTCCGGCACCTCCGACAGCCAGTGCCAGATTTCATCGACTGAAGGATGCAGCGCGGTCGCCATTTGCGCCCCCCTACCAGGTCGCGCCCGGATAGGCGCGCTGCAGGAACTGCATCTCGGCCAGGAGATAGCCGAAATGCTCGGTGTGAACACCTCGCCGGCCGCCCTTGTGCATATAGCCATCCATCGGGCGGTCGAGCGTCGCTTCGGCGAGCGCATCGGAAACGATCTCGTCCCAGCCCGCCTTGAGGCTTTGCGGTTCCGGGATCACGCCGGCCTGTGCCAGGGCCGCATCGGCGGCATCGCCGACGAACATTTCGCCCGTGAAGGCCCAGAGATCGTCGAGAGCCTCCTGCATACGGCGATGGCTTTCCGCCGTGCCGTCGCCAAGGCGGGTGACGAGGTCACGGCTGCGGTCGAGATGATAGGAGACTTCCTTGAAAGCCTTTTCCGCGATTTCGGCGATGCGCCGGTCGGCCGAACCTTTCAAAGCTTTCAGCAACAGATAGTGCCAGGCGTCAAAGAGGAATTGCCGCATCAGCGTCTTGCCGAAATCGCCGTTGGGGCGTTCGACGAGCAGGATATTGCGGAACTCGAAACCATCGCGCAGATAGGCAAGATCGTCAGCCGAGCGGCCCTCGCCCTCCACCTCGCCCGCAAGACCAAGCCAAAGTTGCGTCTGGCCGATGAGATCAAGGGCGGTGTTGGCGAGCGCGATATCCTCTTCCAGCGCCGGCCCGCGGCCGCACCATTCGGAAACGCGGTGGCCGAGGATCAGCGAGTTATCGCCGATGCGCAGGAGAAATTCGACAAGAGCGGCCTGATCGACCGCCTGCTCAAGGGTAGCGGTCGCCATCACATGTGCCCCACTTCATCGGGAATATCGAAGAAGGTCGGGTGACGATAGACCTTCGAATTAGAGGGATCGAACAGCGGTCCCTTCTCCGAAGGTGCGCTTGCAGTGATTTCGGACGAGCGCACCACCCAGATGCTGACGCCTTCGTTGCGACGGGTATAGACATCGCGTGCATTGTTGATCGCCATCTCCGCATCGGGCGCATGCAGGCTGCCGACATGGCGATGGTTGAGGCCGTGCTGACCACGAATGAAGACTTCCCAAAGCGGCCATTCGCTCGACATGTTTCTCACTCCCTGACTATTCCGCCCGCCTTATTCGGCGGCGACCTTTGCGGCGGCGCGACGCTCGGCAGCCTTCTCGGCATGCGCCGTCAAGCCGTCGCGAAACCACGCGCCATCATCCCAGGCCTGTTTGCGGGCATTCAGCCGCTCCGCATTGCAGGGACCGTTGCCGGCGATGACGTTGAAGAATTCCTCCCAGTCCGGCTCGCCGAAATCATAGCCGCCCTTTGCCTCGTTCCACTTCAGATCGGGATCGGGGACGGTCAGGCCGAGATATTCGGCCTGCGGCACGGTCTGGTCGACGAATTTCTGCCGCAGTTCGTCATTGGAATTCTGCTTGATCTTCCAGGCCATCGATTGGGCCGAATGCACGGAGGCGTCGTCCGAAGGGCCAAACATCATCAGCGACGGCGACCACCAGCGGTTCAGCGCATCCTGCACCATGGCCTTCTGCGCCGGCGTGCCCTTCACCATTTTCATCAGGATGTCGAAACCCTGGCGCTGATGGAAGCTCTCTTCCTTGCAGATGCGCACCATCGCCCGCGCGTAGGGGCCGTAGGAACAGCGCTGCAACGGAACCTGGTTCATAATGGCCGCGCCATCGACCAGCCAGCCGATCGCGCCGATATCGGCCCAGGTCAGCGTCGGATAGTTAAAGATGGAGGAATATTTGGCCTTGCCGGAATGCAGCTGCTCATACATTTCGTCGCGGCTGATGCCGAGCGTCTCGGCGGCACAATAGAGATAGAGGCCATGGCCGGCTTCGTCCTGCACCTTGGCAAGCAGGATCGCCTTGCGTTCCAGCGTCGGCGCGCGGGTGATCCAGTTGCCCTCCGGCAGCTGGCCGACGATTTCCGAATGGGCGTGCTGGCTGATCTGGCGGATCAGTGTCTTGCGATACCCCTCCGGCATCCATTCCTTCGGCTCGATCTTCTGGCCGGCATCGACGCGCTCCTGAAAGGCGCGCTCCTGCGGGTCCATCTCGTCGAGGGAACGAACGCGGGCGCCATCGGTTTTCACCATCTGTGCATACATTGATCTTTCCTCCGTCTTCGCGCCTCCCGCGCGATCGAGAATGATCGCAAGCCTGCAGTCGTCTTGAAGACTTCAGTCAAGCTGACGCTTCACGGCACCGCCACTATAAGCCTGCTTCTTGTTCTCCTCCACGAAACAGCGATCCGGGGCAAACGCATTAACCGACCGATCGGTCATTGTATTAGCATACGATATGTCACAATACAAATGAATTTTTAGAGTTTTCTGTGACATTCAATGCCGTGAATGCGCGTGGCGAGCCGAGCTCCCTTATTATGTACCTGAGCGGATTGATCCTTCAGCGGGCCTCGAGGTGATCGAGCCGAGCCTGGCTTGCCGGCGTCGTCTCTGGAAGCTTGCCCGACTCGTTCACGAAACGGCGAGCGACATGGCCGTCAGCCTTTTTTGACAGGCGCAAATAAAGTTCGGCAAACAGCCGCCGCGCCTCCTCGCCGGGCCAATCGGCGGGCAGGGCGGACTTGGGAAGATGCGGCTCGCGCAACATGATCAGGCGATACTGATGCACGAGCAGCAGCCGGGCAATCAAGCAATCGAACGGCGATAGCGCGGCACAATTTCCGACGCGTTCGAAAAATGAACCGAACCGGGCAATGAATTCGCTATAGGCTTCCGCGAAGCGTGGCAGGTTCCATGCCTCTTCGGCAAATTCCCGCAACGCGCCGTTTTCGGTCGCCAACTGCGCGTCGAAGACGACGACGCGGCCCGGCAGGGGCGGTGCAGGATGCGTTCCCACTGCGAGACGCGGGTTCAGCCTGGCAAAACCCTCCCGCTCAAGGCCCTGCATGATCTCTTCCGGCGCAGGTCCGTTGATGAGGACAAATTGCCAGCGGACCGCGGGTTGCGGTCCGTAGAACAGGCTCGCAGCCTCGACGAACTCGGCTTGAGCGACATCGGTCAGCCGATAGAAGCTGCGACGCCCTTCGCGCTCGCCAGCAAGCCGACCAGCTGCCACCAATCGCGACACCGCGGTCCGCACCAGCGTTTCGGTGATCCCGACGCTTTTGCACGTCTCGATGAGGTTGCCGATCCAGACAACGCCGCCCCGCGGCTCGATGACATCGCCGTAGATCGTCACGATAAAACTCGCGGCTTTTATCGGCAGGTCGATAAGGAGCGCCGCGACCGCTTCGCTCAAATCATGGCCGAGTTTGACGTTATCAGCCGACACTCCAACCCTGCTCCGCATCTGCAATCGTTAGGATCTATTAGCGTGAGATACTATCGGTATTCAAGCAAACGCAGTCAAAGCACGCGCTGCTCAGCTATCGCGACACATTCGTCGGCAACGCCGTGGTGTATTTGACGCATTTCAGCGAGAAATGCGACGATGAGCTCAGCACCGCTTCATGGGTCAGGATACCTCGCATCAAAAGGCCTTCATATTCCCTGACATCGGCGACGACGGCACGGATCAGGTAATCCCACTCCCCCGACATGGAGTAGCATTCCAGCACCTCGCGATAGCTGGCGATGAACTGCTCGAAATCGCGGCGGGTCGGAGGATCGTGGGTCTTCATCTTGACCTGGCAGAAGACGTTCAGCCCCTTACCAATCTTGTCGGGATCGACAAGGCGAACCGTCCGGCCCAACACGCCGGCGCTTTCCAGCGCCTTGATCCTTCGCCAGCAGGACGCGGGCGATGCCCCGACCTTTTCTGACAGCGCCGCCTGACTGATATCGCCCTCCTCCTGCAGCACGCGCAGAATCGCTCTGTCGACGTGATCAAGATCGAAATTCTCCATTCATAAACCCGCCAGTCATGAAATACTTATTTCAAACCCTACGTCAAAATCTGCAAAATTGAAAGGAATCGAGCTGACGCCTGAATTAAAATGGTTTGGCCATCTGCAGGAGGATCATATGGCCCAGCTAGCCTTCAAAAGCCACGAGCGGAACTCGCCCGACGATCGCATCGACTGGCGCCGGGTTGCCTATCTCGTTCACCTCTCCCGGGCTCTCGACGAGATGGAGGAAAAGCGTCTCGTTCCGGAAAAGAAGGTTCTCTATCAGTTTTCCGCACGTGGCCACGACATGGCGCAGATCCTCCTTGGAATGCAGCTGACCGGCCTCCACGATGCGACGTGTGGCTATTATCGCTCGCGGCCACTTCTGCTTTCGCTTGGCGTCGATCCGGCCGATGCGCTCGGCTCAGCCATGGGCCGCGCCGGCGGTTATTCCGACGGCCGCGACATCGGTGTCGTCTTCAACTATCCGAACCGTTCCGGCGCCTCCGCTCTGCCCATGTGCGGCGGCGTCGGTGCGCAATATACGCCGACGGCCGGCTGGGCGCAGGCGATGAAATACTACGCGACCACTTTGGGTCGGAAAGAGTATGCGCGGGACATCGGCGTCGCCCTCGGCGGCGACGGCTCGGTCGCCTCGAACGGCTTCTGGGCGGCATTGACAGCCGCAACGACGCAACAATTGCCTATGCTGTTCTACATTGAAGACAATGGCTTTGGCATTTCGGTGCCTTCGACGGCGCAGACGCCGGGAGGGAATATCGCAGCCAATCTCGCAAGCTGGAAAAATCTCGCAATCTTCGACGGCGACGGATGTAACCCGGCTGAAGCCGCGCATCTGGTGCAGGATGCCGTCTCGTTTATTCGTGACGAACGCAAGCCGGCGCTTCTCAGGCTCACGGTTCCGCGGCTGGAGGGTCACAGTTTTCAGGATACGCAGACCTACAAAAGCGAGGAAACCGTAAAGCGCGAATGGGAGCGCGATCCCCTGCCGCGCCTGAAGGATTTCCTCGTTCCCGCCGTGATGACGATGCGGGAGTGGGATGCCTGCGAAAGCGAAGCGCGCGATATAGCCGAAAACGCCCGTGCGCAAGCTGAAAACAGGCCGGTCGCCACCCCCTCCTCCGTGACCCGCCATATGTTCTTCGACGGCGATATGCAGACGATGGGCGGGCAGCACCCATCCGGATATGAGCCTCCAGCGACAACGGATGTACCGGAAACCTCCGGCCCACGCATCAACATGGTCACGGCCATCCGCAGAACGCTCGAACACGAGATGTCGATCAACGAGCGCGTTGTCATGTTCGGCGAGGATATCGGCCCCAAGGGCGGGGTCCATGCCGTCACCCTCGGCATGCAGGAAAAATTCGGCAGCGAGCGCGTTTTCGATACTTCGCTATCCGAAGAGGGGATTATCGGCCGTGCTGTCGGTATGGCGCTCGCCGGGCTCGTCCCCATTCCCGAAATCCAGTTCCGGAAATATGCCGAGCCGGCCACCGAACAGCTCAACGACTGCGGCACCATCCGCTGGCGTACCAACAATCGCTTCGCAGCTCCCATCGTGGTCCGCATGCCCGGCGGTTTCTTCAAATGCGGCGACCCCTGGCACAGCCAAACCAACGAAGTGGCCTTCGTCCATCAGCCAGGCTGGAAAGTTGCCGTTCCATCGAATGCAGAGGATGCCGTCGGCCTGCTGCGAACCTCGATCCGCGGCAACGACCCGGTCATCTTCTTCGAGCATAGAGCCATGCTCGATGATGCCTGGGCGCGTCGCCCCTACCCCGGTGATGATTTCGCGCTGCCCTTCGGCAAGGCGAAGCTGACGCGGACCGGCAGCGACATCACCATCGTCACCTGGGGCGCCATGGTGCAGCGCTGCGAGGAAGCAGCCGAAGGTATCTCCGCCGATATCCTCGATCTTCGTACACTGATGCCTTGGGATCGGGAGGCCGTACTCACATCGGTCGCCAAGACGCACCGTTGCCTCATCGTCCACGAGGATCTCGAAGCTGCAGGCTTCGGCGCGGAAATTGCCGCCGTCATTGCGGACAAGGCCTTCACGGATCTCGATGCGCCGGTCTCTCGGCTCGCCATGCCGAATATTCCGAGCCCGCATAATCCCGCTCTTCTCGATTGGGCCGTGCCCTCGACGAAGCGGATTGCCAAGCGCATTGCCGAAATCCTGGAGTTTTAGGGATGACTGGTATCATCGAGATCACGGCTCCGATCGAACAGGAAGGCACGAAGGCGGTCGTCCGGAACTGGCTGAAACGGATCGGCGATCATGTGCGGGAAGGCGACGCGCTTGTCGAACTGGAAACCGACAAGGTCACTCAGGAAATACCGGCTCCTTGCGACGGTATTCTGAGCGAAATCGCCATGAAGGATGGCGATGACGCCACGCCGGGAGCGATCCTCGGACGCATGAGCATCGAAAACGCGAACAGCGTTGCAGCGCAAGCGGCCGAGGCTCCGTCGCAGATACAGCCGGCCTCACCTGCCACGGCCTCCGCTACCGCTTATTATTCACCTGCCGTTCGCAAGGCAGCCGAGGAATACGGGATCGACCCGGCCGGTCTGAAAGGCAGCGGCAGGGAGGGACGGGTCACGCGCGCCGATATGGATCATGCGCTGGAAACCGCCAAGCCGCACCCATCCGCGCCGGTGTCACAACGGGCCGAGGCTGGGCAGACTCCGCCGGCAGTCGCGGCTGACGGCAAATCTCGGATCGTTCCCCATTCGGCCATGCGGCTTTCGATCGCAAGGCACATGGCTCAATCATTAGCGACGGCACCGCAGGTCACCGCTATCTTCGAGGCGGATTTCACGGCAATCATGCGCCATCGCGAAAACAACAAGGCCCGACTGAAGGCCGAAGGCGTGAACCTATCCTATACTGCCTATTTCGTGGCGGCATCGGTTGCGGCCATGAAACTCGTGCCTGAAGTCAACAGCCAATGGCATGATGACAGTCTCGAGATCTTCGAGGATATCAATATCGGGATCGGCATCGCATTGGGCGACAAGGGCCTGGTCGCGCCGATCATTCGGCAGGCGCAGAATCTCCAACTTGAGGCGATTGCCGCAAGGCTCCAGGATCTAACGGACCGGGCGCGATCCAATGCGCTCAAGGCCGACGATATGAAAGGCGGAACCTTCACGATCTCCAATCATGGCGTTTCCGGCTCGCTGGTTGCCTCCCCCATCATCATCAACCAGCCGCAATCCGCCATCCTCGGCATCGGCAAGCTGGAGAAGCGTGTCATCGTTCGGGAGGTCGATGGGGCCGATACGATCCAGATCCGCCCGATGGCCTATGTGTCCCTGACGATTGACCATCGCTCCCTGGACGGCCACCAGACGAACGCGTGGTTGTCGGAATTCGTGCGGGTTCTGCAGGATTGGCCGCAATAGGGAAAGGGATGGGTCAATGAATAAGACAGCATTTTTCGACAGCCTTGCGGAACAGAAGCCCGATCCCCTGCTTGAACTGATTGCCAAGTTCGCGGCCGACCCGAGGCCCGGAAAGATTGACCTCGGCGTCGGTGTCTATCGCGATGAAACGGGCCAAACGCCGGTCATGAAAGCTGTCAAGGCAGCTGAGCATCAGCTCTGGGAAACGCAGCAATCCAAATCCTATATCGGTCCGGAAGGCGATCCTGTTTTCCTTAGAGCGTTGGCGTCCGAAGTCTTCGGCGAGCGCCATGGTGGCAAGCCGGTCGCGGGAATTCAGACACCGGGCGGCACCGGCGCTCTGCGTCTGGCTGCGGAACTGCTTGCTCTCGACAAGCGACGAAAAATCTGGGTCGGCACGCCCACTTGGGTCAATCACCAGGCAATCTTTGCCAGCGTCGGCCTTCAGATCGCAACCTATCGCTTCTTTGACATTGAAAAGCAGGCCGTTCTTGTTGACGAGATGCTGACAACCTTGAATAGAGCCGCTCCCGGCGATGCGGTGCTGTTGCAGGCGAGCTGTCATAATCCGACAGGTGCGGCTTTATCGCAGCAAAACTGGCGAGATATTGCCGACATCATCGCTGCCAGGGGATTGATCCCGCTCTTCGACAACGCTTATCAGGGCCTTGGGCGTGGACGCGTTGAAGATGCAGCCGGCATGATTAATGTCATCGAAGCGGTCGGCGAGGCCATGGTTGCCGTCTCCTGTTCCAAGTCCTTTTCGCTCTATCGAGAGCGCACCGGCGCGGCCTATCTCTTCGGCAATCAGCAAGCTCCGTTGAACAAGGGCATCGGCAATCTGGCAAGCTATGCCCGCACCAGCTATTCCATGCCGCCCGCGCACGGAGCAGCCATTGTCGCCGCTATTCTCGATGACCCTTCGCAGCACCAGGTCTGGGTCGATGAACTCAGCGAAATGCGCAACCGCATAACCGAAATCCGCCAGGCCGCCGCCGAAGCCTTTGCACAATTCCATCCTGATCTCGCCAATATCGCTTCGCAGGAAGGTATGTTCTCCCTTCTGCCGATCTCCTCGGAAAATGTTCGGCGGCTTCGCTCCGAGCATGGCATCTACATGCCGGATTCGGGTCGGATTAACATGGCCGGGATGCGGGTTAGGGATATTGCATCCGTAGCGGAGCGCATCGGTCCCTATCTAACTTGACGTACTCAACAGGCGACGATCTCTTCCAGCGCCAACGCGGCACCCAGCAACCGCTCATCATGGTTCTTGGGAGCCGACAGCAGGAAGGCGGCCGGCATGCCGGCTTCATCCGCCCCACAATAAGGGCATCGCTCACATAAGCGCTCTGAGATGCCATTATTGTACGAGCACGGGCTGCGTACATCTCGCGTCGGTGACGCTCACATCAGCCTGGCCGATACCGATGCCGAGGAGACCGAGTGTGCCGTATAGAACCTGATCAAGCGGCGCGGTCACGACCGACAGCGTGTCAGCAATGGCCGAGAGCACGTCCTTTGGCGTCCCGAGCGTCAGGAAGAGCAATTGAATGGTGATGGTGGCGTTTTTCAGAAGCGACGAGACCGTGGATGTCAAGACGCTGTTGGTAGAAACCGTCTTGATCGTGCCGGCCGAAATCTCCGGAGGCTGAAAGGTCAGTCGCGTCGGGCTCATGTTGGCGATATCGACCTGCGCGCTCGCGATCACTTTCAGAAGAAGGGAATCGATGATCGCAGCCGGCGTGACCCGCGGTTCGGAGCCGAAATTCGCGAAAGCCGACGTATTGACGTCGCCCAGATCCACCTCGGCAACACCAGGCACGGCATCTATGCCGACGACGGCATTTGGCATAGAGCCGCCGACACAGGTGATCGAAGCAAGCTTCGCTTCGGCAGGGGCCAGCTCGATATAAAGGGGAACCCTGAGCTTCAGCCCGGCAATCACCGAAAGACCGGTGACGGCGACTTCAAGCGCCGCACGGACCTGCGGCGTTCGAACGATCGTGCCCGGTGCACCTACGGCCAGGGCCGGCGTCTGCTGGGACATTTCCCCGATCGCCAACGTCAATTTTGCCGTGGCGACTCCGGGCAATGCCGCTCCGAGATCAAGCGCAATCTGCCTTTGCTGGTTGGCAGCCATTGCCGTGGTGGAAATGAGATCCAGCACGTTGATATTGGCAGTCATATTGGGGGATGTGCCGACAATATTGCGCCCCAGCGGACCAAGATTGACGATATCCTGCAGCTTTACGGTCAGTTTCGTGGTACCGAGCGTTTTGCCCAGATTGTTGATGAGGGTGACGACTCCGGCCGAAAGATTCGTCGATTTGCCGAGGGCGCCGAGAATCTTGTCGTAGGTGACGTCGGTTGCCAGAAGCTCGTTATAGCTTACGCCGGTAAGTTTGAGATCCGTAGCCAGCAGATTGAGAAAGCTCAGAAGATTGACATTCGCACTGATGAGCGACTGATAGTCGACAACCTTCAGGGAAACCTGCGTTCCGAGCAAGGTACCGAGCAGCTGGTTGAGAATGCCGCCATTGAGGCTCGCAAGCCGCGATCCTATCGAAAAGGCGGCCAGACGCTCGCTGGACGCGGTGCCCGTCGCGCTCAAGGTCGGCGGCGTAGCAAAGGCGGAAGCGAAAGGCATCACCGCCTTCTGGGTCAGTGTCACCTTTACGGAATCATATGGCGCGGCTCCCGTCGACGAGAAGCGGTTTGCCAGCGGCACCGATGTGTCCGCCGTATAGGTGCCGAGCACGAAATTGGCCACGGTCTCATATTGGCCGGAGTTGGCCGTGGCCGCACTGACCAGCCCGTTGCTCGTCATATAGTTGCTGCCAGAGGCGACGGCCGCCGTGGTGCCGTTGCTTTGCAGATTGTTCAAAAGTGCAGTTTGCGCATTTGTAATATTGGAAGCAGCCGATATCGCACCAATGTCGCTCAACTGCTGCAGGTGTCGCTGCTGCAGCGTCATCATGCCATAGTCGACGCCGAGACCAAGGCAATAAAGGATCAAAGGCGAGACGAGCGCGGTCGTGATCGCGACGTTTCCTCGCTTGTCTTTAAGCGACGCGAGCCCGCCGAGAAGCTGTTTCATTACAGACCTCCCAGGCGAATGGTCGAATAGCGGCGGATGGTGGGATCCGGCATCGCGAAGGTATAAAGGTTCCAGATCGGAAGATCCGACGCGTCATAGCTGGCACTGACCGTAAGCTGGTTGGCATTGGTCGGATCTGTGGCGACGGTCACCGTCAACTTGGTCTTGTCGATGAAAGCATCGTTGATGGTCGAATTGGTGACGAAGCTCTGAACCAGCTGGCTTCGCTCGTTTGCCGATAGCCCGGCGATTGCCGTGCGGGCGGCGTCGGCAGTCAATTGCTGCAGCGAATGAGCAGCAGTGAGATAGATGGCAAAGGCAATCAGCGTCAGAAGCAGAAGGAAAAAAAGCGGTGCGATGAGTGCGAATTCGACCGCTGCGGCTCCCTCTTTGTCCCTGTTGAAATGAGAAACACGATACATGGTCCTGTCTCCTTTGATGACCATCGTCTTACGATGACGGTCGAGGAGAGCTTAGGCTTCGGACGTTAATTTTATATTTCTAAATAAGATATCTTCTAATATGATTACATCTTAAAGGATATTGAATATTCGACCTAATTACCGTGCACGGGCAAATGTTCGCGACGACAAACGTCAAGTATTGCCCATCGGCCAAATCGAATTTCCGCGGCGCCCCACGAGGGGGGTGACGCGAAATGCTCCCCTCCCAACGTTGCTTCTTGCCCGCACCGCACGTTCGACGGCGCCAGCCTCTTCGATGCCCGGATCAACAGCGGACATCTACTTTTTCTTCGGCACCAGATCCCAGCCGCCCTGGATGTTTCTCACGAAACGGCAGTTTCCCTTGTAATAAGTGACGGCGCCCGTCCGATCCACCTTGATGGAAGTCGGCAGCAACTGTGCCCCCGCCTTGAGCCGCTCGACCATATCGAGCGCCTCCTGCCTCTTTCCCGCGCGGATCAGTGCCATCAGCTTTGACTCGTGTTTCATCCTCTGTACTCCCATTGGTGGAGGTCTAAGGGCGGGCGGAATTTGCGATTGGTCAGTCCTATTTGCATATTGATCACCCCATTCGGCGTTGCATAAGCAGCGAACGCAGGGCCACAGCCACCACGCAAACGCTGGAAACAAGAAAGATTGCGCCCGACATCGCATAGATCGTCGGAGAAGCGCCGGAATTCATCTTGCCGAACAGCACGACCGGCAACGTGTTCTGACGGCCGGCCAGATAGAAGGCGCGCGTGAACTCGTTGAGCGACAGCAGGAACGAAAAGATGAAGGCACTGACGAGGCCGGGCCGGATCAACGGCAGAATAATATCCCAGAACTGCCGGAAGCGACCGGCGCCGAGATCATCAGCCGCCATCAAATAGGACCTCCTGACCGCGGCAAAGCTCGTCAGGATGACGATGAAGGCGAAAGGCATCGCCCATAGCAGATGGCCGGCAATGACAGTCAAAGCCGATGCCTTCACGCCGGCGCGGCTGATCACGGTCGAAAGCGCCAGCCCCTGGATGACGCCCGGGACGAACATCGGCAGCAGCACAGTCAAAAACCACAGACTACGTCCACGATGAAGCTCGCGATGCGCCAGCACCGCGCCGAGCGACAGCAGCGTCGCAATGACGGCCGTCGCAAACGCAATGACGATCGACTGGCCGAGCGCAGCGATGAGCGCGCTTTCCGAGCCGAGTGCGAGGTACCATTTCAGGGTGATGTCGGAGAAATGCGGCAGCCCCGGCTGCAGCGCCGGGCTGAACGAGACACCGAGCAAATAAAGCGGCGGCGCATAGATCACGATGAGGCCGAAGATGGTCAGCGTCCAGATGACAATGCGCGGGGCCATTCCTTCCCTGACGATCATTGGCCACGCTCCTCAAATAGCGAGGAGAGGCCGAATAGGGCATCCCCGATCAGCACCAGCCCAAAGACGATAACGAGCATCAGCGTCGAAATCGCAAAGGCGAGCGGAAAATTGGCGACGCGCATGACATCGTTGATCATCACCGAGACGATCGATGCGCCGGCACCGCCGAGCATCTGCACCTCCGTCGAGGAGCCGGCAACCATGACGAAGACGAACAGGAAACCGGCAAAGACGCCGGAATAGGTCAGCGGCAGCAGCACGGTGCGGACCATCGTCCAGAACCCGGCACCGAGATCGCGCGATGCCGCCAGCGCGATCGGATCGACACGGCGCATCGAGAGCAGGATGGGAAAGGTCGCGAACGGCAGATAGGAGGCGACCAGTCCGACAATGACCGCAAAATCGCTGAACAGCAGCCAGTCGAGCGGCACGTCGGTGATGCCGACCTGCTGCAGAAGCGTGTTGATGACACCGGTGCGACCGAGCAGCAGCCGCCAGGAGAAGGAACGAATGAGATAGGACGTGAAAAACGGGATCGTAAGCAGGGCCGCAAGCACGATAGACAGGGTGCGCCCGGCCAGAAAATACATCGCGTAGGCGGTGGGATAGGCAATGACGAGGCAAATAGCTGACGTCAGGAACGCCTTGCCGAGCGTAGACAGGAATACGCTCCAGCGCCCGGCTTCCAGAATGGCACCATAGGCGGCCAGACTGAATTCCGGCTTGATCCAATAGGTCGCGGAATCCCAGGCACAGAAGCTCCACACGATGACGAGAATGAGCGGCGCAAGGCCGAGCACGAGGATCGCCGCAAGCGGAGCAGCCAGCAATAGAACTGGTGTCTTCATCATCTAACCCTCCTTCTCTCGTCGTTGATCCCATCGGCTTGGGGGCCGGCCTGTCCTTCGACAGATGCGCCAGCCCCTGTCCATCTTGTTAAATCAGGCGTTGCGCAGCTTCTGCCACCACTCTTCGTAAAGTTGGAAATTGTCCGGCCGGCAATTCTGCCAGTAGACCTTTCCGGAGAACTTGGCCTTCACATGGTCGGCAAGCTTGGCGACGTCATCGGCCTTGTATTCATCCGGATGGGCCTTGGCATAGGCGAGGTTGTTGTCGGTCGGCACGAGGTAGCCACGCGCCTTGCCGAGCTCGCAACCATAGAGGCCGGCAAGCAAGCCATCGACGAACTTGTGGGCAACGTCGGCCTTGCCGCGTTCGGTGGCACCCTTGAGCAGCACCGTATTATTGCCCCAGCCTTCATAGCCTTCGACGGGAGCGGCATACTCCACCTGAAGCCCGCGCTTGCGGCCTTCATAGACGATCGGCTCCCAGCCGGTCATGGCGTCGACTTCCTCGTTCGCCACCAGTTGCACGCCCTGTTCCCAGCCGTTCCAGAAGGTACGGAACTGACCATCCTTCTTGTGCTTGATCAGGAACTCCATGACGAGGCCAAGCTCGGATTCCGTCAGGTTGCCCGGCTCCTTGATCGGCTTGTTTTCGGCTTCCTTGAGGTAGATGGCCGTAAAGATGGCACTGTTGATCCAGGCATCTTCCATCGCGACCCGGCCCTTGAGCTTCGGATCGAAGATGACGCCGTAGCTATCGACCTTGCCGAGTTTGTCGGGGCGATAGATGATGGAGTCGGCATTGACGACCGTCGGGATGCCGTACTGTTTGCCCTCATAGGTCAGGGTCGGGATATCCTTGGCCCATTGCCAGATGCCCGCGAAATTCGGGATCTTGGAGACGTCCCAAGGGGCAATCAGGCCCTGCTTGGCAAGTTCCCGTTCGGCCCCGCCCTGAAAACCGCCGACATCGAAGAGATCATTGGCATTTCCGGCGGCAAGACGTGCGACCACCGGACCGACATCATTGCCGTTGTCGGTAAACTCCGGCGAAACGCCGCTCTGGCGGGTAAATTCCTGCCACTTGTCGCCGATATCGAGCGTGGCGGTAGCCCAGAATGCTACCGTTGCATCATCGGCCATGGCCTGTGTGGCAGCCAATCCACCAAAAGAGAGCGCAGCCGCACCTGCACCCATTAGTTTGAGCATGTCACGGCGCTGCATGTTGCTCCTCAAAGCGGAGGAGGCGAAATCATTGCTTTTATTCATCGTGTCATTCCCTTCCCTCATTTTTTGCTTAGTTCAGCTATTCGGGTTCTACTCATCGCCTCCAGCCAAGGCCGTTCTTCCGGAATGATCGATCAGGAGCGCAGCACCCGGCTTCAAACAAACGCGCACGCTTTCCCCCGGAGAGGGCGGAATTGCGTCCGCGCTGGTCGTTAAAACCACACGCTGGCCGTCGGCGAAAGCGAGCGTAACGTCATGGCTGAGTCCACGATAGATGCTTTCGACAACCTTAAGTTCAATTATTTCGGCCACTTCCTCGCCAGCTGAAATAAGTTCAACCCGGTCCGGGCGGATTGCGACGAGCGCATCGGCTGGGGGAACCGCTCCGGAAAAGCTGGCACTGATGCGCTGTCCGGCAATCGTAACGAGAGCCGTGCCGCCCGAAATCGAGATGTTTTCGGGCTTGAGGAGCGTATCGATACCGACGAAACGGGCAACGAAGGCATTGGCTGGCGCCTCGAAGAAGCGCGACGGCACGTCGGTCTGCTCGATCCGCCCCTTGTGCATGACCGCCATGCGATCCGAAAGACTGAGCGCCTCGTCCTGATTGTGGGTGACGAGAATGAAGGTCGCGCCGGTCCGTTTATGAAGCCGCCCGAACTCGTCGCGCATTTGCTGGCGCAGCCGTTCGTCCAGCCCGGTCAGAGGTTCGTCAAGCAGCAGAATACCCGGTTCCATGACGAGAGCGCGCGCCAGCGCGACGCGCTGGCGCTGGCCACCTGAGAGAAGATTGACGTCGCGATCTGCAAACCCCGAAAGTTCGATCAGGTCCAACGCGCCGTCGACCTTCGTTTTCAAGGCAGCACCGGACAACCCGCGCAACTTCAGGCCGTAGCCGACGTTCTGAGCGACATTCATATGCGGGAAGAGCCCGAGCGACTGGAAAACGGTATTGACCGGCCGGCGATTGGCAGGAACATCAGCCATGTCCTTTCCGTCGAAAAGCACACGTCCCGATGTCGGCCTGTCGAAGCCGCCGATCAGCTTCAGCAAAGAGCTTTTGCCGCAACCGGACGAGCCGAGCAGCGTAAAGAACTCCCCGGCTCGGATGTCGAGCGTCACGTCGTCGACGGCACGCGTCGGCCCGTAATTTCTGACGATATGGTCGAGACCGATCGCTATCGCCATATCAGACGCTTCCCCCATCGCGTTCGCGGATGAGCAGCAAGCCCTCCTCGCTCACTTCCAGTTCCTGCCCGGCCACCACCAGCGACGTAGCGGTCGCTTCCTCGATGATGAGTGGGCCGGCAACTCTTTCGGAAGACGGCAGTCGTGTGCGCTCGTAGACGGGGCAGGACACCCAACCGGTCGCGCCACCGAAATAGACTTCGCGGTGCCCCTTGAAGGCCGCATCCAGCGATCGGCCGACACGATCGAGTTTCGGGATGGCGATGACCGGGCCGTGGAGCACCGCTTCCAGATGGATCATCGTGATCTCGACCGGCGAACCGGGCAGACAGAAGGTATAGGCGCGCTCATGGGCTGCGTGGAAGCGTTCCGCAAAGCTTTCGGCATCGTCTTGCATTTCGAAAAGAGCGAAGACGCCGTGCTCCTGCCCGCGATAGCGGGCTTCGATGCGGCAGACATAACGTACCTCCGCCGCATCGCCTTTGGAGAAATATTTGACCGCCTCACGCTTCAATTCGTCGAACCGGCGCTTGAGATTGCTGACGGCTTCCGGACCCAGGGGAGCGAACCACGTGCTGCGGAAATCGGCGCGCGGTTCGGCTGCCAGCATTCCCCAGGCCGAAAAGATGCCGGGATGCGGCGGCACGACGGTCATCTTCACGCCAAGATCCCGCCCGAGGCGCGCAGCAAGTGCAGGTCCCGCGCCCCCGGAAATGACGAAAGCGGCATCCCGCGGATCATGCCCACGCTGGACCGTCACCAGCTTCAGCGCATTGATCATCGACGCATGCGCGATCTCGACGATTGCGAGCGCTGCATCTTCGACCGATAGCCCCATCGGCTTGGCAACCATCGCAATCGCGGCTGCAGCCTTGGACTTGTCGAGCTGCATCTGGCCGCCAGCGAAGCTTGCCGGATCGAAAATGCCGAGCGTCAACAGGGCATCGGAAAGCGTAGGCTTCTCGCCGCCCCGGCCATAGCAGGCCGGCCCCGGTGTCGATCCAGCACTTTGCGGGCCGACACAGAGCGCGCCACGCTCGTCGATGCGGGCGATCGAGCCGCCGCCGGCGCCGATTTCGACGATATCGACTACTGGCACCTGAACCGGATAACCGGGCGCGATACGGGTATGTTCGAGCTTGTATTCGCTGTCGAGCGTCGGGCGGCTGTCATGGATCAGCGAGCATTTTGCCGTCGTGCCACCGACATCGAGCGACAGGACTTCGGATTCGCCAAGCACCGTGCCGATGCGCGCGGCACCCGCCACACCGCCGGCCGGGCCGGATTCAACCAGCGTCAGCGGACTCGTCTGCGCCTGATCGAAGGTGGAGATGCCGCCGTTTGACTGCATGGCATAGTAGGGGCAGGTGAGATCGCGCTCGGTCAGCGCACTTTCAAGCCGCGCGAAATAACGCTTGATGATCGGCTGCACATAGGCGTTGAGCACGGCCGTATTGGAACGCTCATATTCCCGCCATTGGCGGGAAACCTCGTGGCTGGCGCAAACCGTGACATCCGGCAGCGCCTCGGCGATAGCTTTGGCGCAGGCGATCTCATGTTCGGGATTGGCATAGCTATGGAGGAAAACGACGGCAACTGCCTCCACATTGCGAGCGCGGCATTCGCGAACGATGGGTTCGATATCCCCAAGCTCGATGGGCGTCAGCACCCGCCCCTTCGCATCCATACGCTCGCGCACCTCGAAGCGCAGGCTGCGCGGCACGAAGGCTTCCGGGCTCTTGAACTGCAGATTGTAGAGATCGGGGCGATTGCCGCGGCCGATTTCCAGCACGTCACGAAATCCCGCAGTCGTCACCAGCGCCGTCTTGACGCCCTTGCGTTCCGTGATCGCATTGATGACGGTCGTTCCGCCATGGGCGAAAAAGATCACATCGCGCGCCGAAAGCCCATCCTTTTTCTCGGCAAGTGCAATCGCCTCAAGGACGCCTTCGGACTGATCGTGAACGGTCGTCAGGCTCTTGGCGGTGAAGATTTCGCCCGTGCGTTCATCATAACCGACGAGGTCGGTAAAGGTACCGCCTACATCCGTCGCCAGCCTGATCATGACGCCATGCCCTCTTCATATCCATACAGCTTGCGCGCTACCTCCCGAGTGATGTAGCCATCTTCGACATCGCGGCGGACCTGTTCCGGCTCGCGAGCGCGCGGATCGCCCCAACCGCCGCCGCCGCCGGTAATGATCCGCACGAGATCGCCGCGCTTCAGCTCGATATGCGGCTCGCGGCCGAAATTGTGGACTTTCCCGCCGTTCTCCTCCACCTGCAGAAGATTGATGCTGCCGGACTTACCGCCTTCTATTCCCCAGGGAGGCGTGTCGGTTCGCCCAAAACTGCAATAGGCGGAAGCGCCGTCTCCGAGGATTTCATAATCGCGAATGACGCCGAAACCGCCGCGACGGCGCCCAGCCCCTGATCCACCTTCGACGTTGAGCTCATAGCGACGTACGAGCAACGGAAAGCGTGCTTCGATGACCTCGACGGAGTAATTGTAGGTATCACCGTCGGTGAGCGCGATCAGCGCATTGGCGCCGTCACCATCCCTGCTCGCTCCCCAGCCGCCATGCTGCGGCTCGATATGGATGAACGGCTGCCCCGCCTCGTCCTTGCCGGAAACATAGACGACGCAGAGGCTCGTATAGGAACCGGCGGAGAAACGCTCGGGCATCAGCTTGGCAAGAGCCTTCCAGACGAGTTCTGAGGCATGCACAGAGCCCTCGTAATACCAGCCTGTCGGAGAAGGCTTCTCGGCGGTGAAAACCGAACCTGTCGGTGCGATGACGGAGAGCGGCCGGAACCAGCCCTCATTGGACGGCGCCTGCGGCGCGACCAGCGCCTTGAAAATGGTACGCACCGCCGATTGCAGCGCACCGGCCGCGCAATTGATCGGGCCCGCGACCGCGGGCGGGCAACCGGTGAAATCCGCTGTAAGGCGATCGCCGGAAATCGTGACGGCAACCTTGACCGAAATAGGATCGGTGGTGACGCCGTCGCCGTCGATGATATCTTCCGCCTCATAGGTTCCGTCCGGCAATGCCGCAATGGCGGCGCGCGCCTGCTTCTCGCTCACCGACAGAAGATGATCGAACGCGGCTTCGACGACATCGGTGCCATATTTGCGCGCAAGCTCGGCCATGCGTCTGGCGGCAACGCGGACGGTCGCAACCTGCGCCGTGAGATCGCCTATCGCGACTTCGGGCAGACGGACATTCTCGCGGATGATGCGCAGAACCTCGCCCGAAAAGCGATCGCTACGCATGACTTTCACGCCCGGCAGCCTCAATCCCTCTTGAAAAACGGAGGTCGCATTGGGCGCCAGCGAGCCCGGAACCGAGCCGCCGACATCGAGATAATGCGCAACATTGATCGCATAGGCCAGAATCCGACCATCGAAAAAGATCGGCTTGACGATGGCAAAATCGCAGGCATGCGTGCCGCCGGAATAGGGATCGTTGGTGAGCAGGATGTCGCCGTCTTCCAAATCGTCGCCGTAAAGTGCGATCAGCGATTTGACCTGCGTGCCGAACGTGCCGGTAAAGAGGGTGATGCCGTTCATCTGCGCTACCAGCTCACCGTCACGGGTGAGAAGACCACAGGCAAAATCAAGCACCTCGTAGATCACAGGGCTCATCGAGGTTCTGGCCATGACCACGCCCATCTCGTCGACGGTGGCTGCCAGCTTGCCTTCGATAATCTCCTGCGTCACCGGATCGACGACGATCACGAATCTACCTCTCATCACTATATTCGCACGAGTGCAGATTAGGTGTTTTTTCGTCTATCGATAGCCTTTCCGATGGGTGGGCGGAGATGCCAAAACCCACCCGAACGGGTGGGTTATCGATCAAGCACGCCTTTTTGACGTGCCGCCGTCACGGCCGCGGTCCGAGTCGAGACGTTGAGCTTCGCAAAGATATTGCGCAGGTGAAACTTGATCGTATTGTCGGACAAGGCGAGCATCCGGCCGATTTCCTTGTTGGAAAGCCCCGAGCTCAGCAATTCCAGCACCGTGCGCTCCCGGCCTGTGAAAACAGAACCATCTTCACTGCCGACGGCCGGCTCTTCCGATACGTCCGCATCCGTAAATAGCGATTGAAGGCGCTGGCGGGTAATCGCTGCGACGGTCGGATGTTTGACAAGCGCACGAAGCTCTGAAAGCGCTACCGGGTGGCCCAAACGAAGCAGGTTGCGATAATCGGCAAGCGGCGTCGTCAATACGAGATCGGATAGGCGGGCGGCGGCAAGTTCGCTTTGACCCTCCGCCAGAAGAATTTCGATTTCGATGAGGGCAAGCTCGATTGCACGCGGAACATGCGGGCGCTGCGTCTGGCGCATCATGAATTGATCGAAGATCTCTCGCGCCTTGACCTTATCGCCAAGGGCCAGATGGGTGCGGGTCCAGAAGATAGCCGGCGTGGCTCCGCGCAAATGAATGGCCAGCGCATTGGCGCGATCCGAAGCGACTGCCTGTATGCCAAAACCATTGGCCTCGGCATGGCGGATTGCATGATCGAGATCGCCGGAAGCCATGAGCAGCATGGCGCGCTCCCCATCGATCAGCCGCGTGAGCCGATCGAAATTACGGCGTCTCGCAGTGGCGCGGATGCGGTCCATGGCCGCATGCGCGGCGAGCAGATCCCCACGCATGCGCAGGACCCGCTGTTCGGCCATGAAGCCGGCAGCCAGAAGATCGAACCAGGTATCGTGAAGCTCGAGATGCGGCAGCGCCCATTCAAGCATTTCCGCCGCGGTTTCCGCCTCACCGCGCATCGACAGAACCTCGGCCTTCAATACTTGGCCGACAGCATCGAGATCGCTGCCTGGACCAATATTGGCCTGGGCTTCGCAGATCAGCTCCTCATAGGCCGACAGAGCGCTCGCACAATCGCCAGAGAGAAAGAAGGCCTGGCCGATATGGGTATAAAGGTGCATCGCGCCAAAATCGGCTCCGCCATCACGGAAGGCGCGAATGGCCAGATGCCCGTAATGCAGAGCCCGGTCAAGCTCGCTGCGGATCAGAAAATTGTAGGAGAGCATGTTGAGCGCAAGCGCCCGATGAATGAGCTCCATTCCATCCGGCTGCCGCAGGTCGTCCTCAAGAGCGGAAAGGTCGGCCGCACTCGCCCAATGGTCGGTATAAAGCGCCAGGAGGATGCGCACCACGCGCACATCCTTTGCCAGGACCGGATCGCCGACGGCCGTCCGATCGGCGATGACCAGATAATGATTGGCCGCCCCAAGCTGCGCCGCCTTGGCGTTGAAGATCGAAAGGCCGAGGGTCGCAAGTGGAAAACGGGCCAGATCGATTTCCGAGGCATGGCCGCTCAGGGCCTGAAACAATGTTGCGCCGCCGCGGGTGGTGGCATAGACGCGCCGCCATCCGCCGGCGGTTTCGACAATGCGCGCTGCAAGATTGGCATCGCCTGCGGAAAGCGCATGATGAACCGCCCGGTCTATGTCGCCCCGGGCTTCGAACCAGTGTGCCGCACGATTAAGAGCGCGATTGGCATCGACACCCCTGCGACTGGCGGTTTTCTTGAGGAATTCGTTGAAGACGGGGTGAAACCGCATCCAGTTGCCGGGGCCGGCAAGCAAGGTGACCGGAAGCGCATATTCGGCCAGGCTTTCGCAGAGGTCGGCACGCTCTCTACTTTCCAGCACCGCTTCGAGCAGAGAATGATTGAAAGCAGGAAGGGCGGCCGTGTCGATGAGAAACTGGCGTATATCCTCGGGCAGATGCTCGAACACCTGCTCCGATAGATAAGAGCCCATATCCGTATCGCCGCCATCGAAAGATGCAAGGATGCTGTCGCTTTCATCCGATTCAGATACGAGCAGGCTCACCATCTGCAGTGCGACCGCCCAGCCTTCGGTCCGGCGATTGAAAGAACCGATCTGCTCCTCCGTCAGATGGGTGCCCTTCCCGGCAAAAAGCTCTCCAGCTTCGGCATCGCTGAAGCCAAGCTCGGTAACGCCGAACTGCTTGAACTCACCACGCAGCCGCAAGGCCGAGAGCGGAAAGCGTGGCGGGCTGCGGCTGACCAGTACCAGCTTGACGTGCTCGAGCGAGAGGTCGGCGAGGATCTTCGCCATCAGCGCCTCGGTCGCATCCGTCTGCGCGAAATGATAATCGTCGAGAAAGACGACGAGCGGTCCTTCGATCTTGCGCAGGCGGGTCGCCAGCACCGAAAGCAATGCTGCAGCCGGAAGGTTGCCGGCATCAGCCCCATCTTCATGAAGCAGCGTCTGCAAGGCATCGATCAATGCAAGCAGAAAGGCTTCCTGATTGGTGTGTTCGGCATCGAGCGACACCCAGCAGAGCTTGACACCATCCGCCTTCAGAAGCTCATACCACTGGACGGCGAGCGACGTCTTACCGTAGCCGGCAGGTGCGACAATGGTCGTCAAACGGCGCAGCCCGGCGCGCCGGAGCTGCCGCAATAGGTCGCTACGTTTGATTGTTTGCTGCCCGCTCGACGGGGGAGCAAATCGATTCTGTCCACTCATGGGGCGGGATGATGATGTCTTGGCAGACAGTTTGCAACCCACGCGAAAACGTTTGCAAAGCCGGTTTTACCTATCTTTTGGAAGAAACCGCCTTACAGGCAAGGGTTGACCGCTGACAGAATTGCAACGGCAAGGCTGAAGCTTTGAGAAATAAGGCATGCCAAGGGCGAAAGCGACCTCAACCGCCCATGAATATGCTCGGACCAACGAAATTTTTCCATTTCCGCCTTTAAACGGTCCGTTAGGGATTTGTTGACCATAATTGAAGGGTATAGCGATGCCGCAGGCGCGGCGCCTCTGATTTCTGTTTCTCTTAGCAAGGGCGAAAGTCGTATCCGTGCATCACGTGATCTTTTCCATTCCGGCGGCATTTTTCGCCACGACTTTCTCGTTCATCGCTTTCCGGGTGGCGCTGATCGCGATGCTGATGCTCGGCGCCTTTGCCGGTTCGGCGGCGGCCGAGGACAGGGCACTCAAGCTCTTCTTCACGCATACGGGGGAAAGGTCGACCATCGTCTTCAAGCGTAATGGCAAATATGACCCGCGCGGCCTTGCTCAAATCAACCGCTTCTTGCGCGATTGGCGAAAGAACGAGCCGACCAGGATCGATCCGGAATTGCTCGATCTCGTCTGGGAAGTCTACCGCCGCAGCGGCGCCAAAGAGGCCATTCACGTGGTTTCGGCTTATCGCTCTCCCTCGACCAACAACATGCTGAGAGGCCGGTCTCGCAGCTCCGGTGTCGCCAAGCACAGCCAGCACACGCTCGGCAAGGCAATGGATTTTTACATTCCCGGCGTGAAGCTTGCGAGCTTGCGCGCAATCGCAATGCAGATGCAGATCGGCGGTGTGGGCTTCTATCCCAATTCCGGCTCGCCCTTCGTGCATCTGGATGTTGGCGGAGTCCGCGCATGGCCGAGAATGTCGCGCCAGGAGCTTGCGCGGCTTTTCCCGAATGGACAGACGCTTCACGTGCCGGCAGATGGTAGACCGCTGCCGGGTTACGACGTAGCAGTCGCACAATCCAAAAAGCGCCCTTCCCAGATGGCGAGCAAGATCGCGGCCGTTGATGACGACAGTGACGATGCAGGGTCATTCACAGCCTCTCGCAACGTCGAGCCCGACCGCAGCCTTTTGACCAGCATGCTGCCAACCCCCAGAAGCCGGGCCGTGGATGGGCTGGAAGCTCAGCTTGGCAAGCGGGTGGCTGATGCAAACAAGAGCGAACCCTTTGCCGACCTCGCGGCCTATGCCGTTCCGCTGCCGGCGTGGCGGCCGACCAGCAGCATCGTCGTCATCCCGACGACCGCGCCGGAAAGACCTGCCCCCACTGCTGTGCTCGCCAGCCTGGTCGTGGGACGCAGCGACGCAGGTAAGCTCCTCGTGTCTGACAATGTGGAGAATACGGCCGAGAGCACCATGGCAAAGATGCAGCCGATCGCCGCCCTTCCCTCGGCGGCGGAGCAAGATGTCTCAGCCGGCGTAGGAGACATGTCGACGGGGGCGATCGTCGCCTGGGCTTTGCGTCCGCCAGGCATGGCCGTCGACATGACACTACCAGGCCTCGTCAGCGCGCCCATTCCGATGCACGACGATATGGCGGAGGCCCAAGCCGGAGCCATCAGCTATGATGGCGACGATTTCGACGTCGAGCGGTTCGGCTTCGAAGGTTGAGGCGAACTCGCACCATCCAGTAATACGATGCGCGCCAGTCGGAATTGCTCAGACTGGGGCGATCCATTTTATTCCGCGATCGCGACAGAGGCCACTCAACCCGCCATGTATTGAATGTTGCAGCGGCCGTGCACCGAGGATTTCTGCACATGCGCGCGCACGCCGAAAACGCGCTCGATTAACTCCTGCGTCAGCACCTCTTCAGGCGGCCCGGCCGCAACGACCTCGCCATTTTGCAAAACAGCAAGGCTGTCGCAGAACATGGCCGCCAGATTGAGATCGTGCAGCGCCACGATGGAGGTGACATCGAGCTTGGAGACCAGGCCGAGAATATCGAGCTGATGTTGGATATCGAGATGGTTCGTCGGCTCGTCAAGCAGCAGTTCGCTTGGAGTCTGGGCAAGCGCCCTCGCAATATGGACGCGCTGTCGTTCACCGCCCGACAGGGTTTGCCACGGCTGACCGGCGCGGCCTTGCATACCGACACGGGCAAGCGCATCGGAAACCGCCGCATCGTCGTGAGCGTTCCAGGCCGACAGGGGACCGCGATGGGGCGTACGGCCGAGACGGACGACGTCCATCACTGTGACCTGCGTATCGGTCGTCGCCTGCTGCTCGACAAGCGCGATGCGACGGGCAATATCGCTCCGCGAGATCGAGGCAATATCGCTGCCGCCGAGCCGGATGACCCCGCTTTTGACCTTCCGCAACCGGCAGATCAGCCTGAGCAGGCTGGATTTACCCGAGCCGTTCGGCCCAAGGAGCCCGAGTACCTTACCTTTTTCCACCGTCAGGCTGACGCCGTTGACGATGAGGCTGTTGCCGGCTGCAAAGGTTACCGTGTCCACAGCGATGCTCATGCCGTCCTCCGGGCGCGATAGAGAATGAGGGCGAAGGCCGGAGCCCCGAACAAGGCCGTGACGACGCCGATCGGCAGAATCTGCTGGGGAATGATGACCCGCGAGATGATATCGGCCGCGACCATGAAGATAGCGCCGGCCAGAGCCGCTGCCGGCAAAAGCCGGTCATGGCTCGGCCCGACAACGAAGCGGGCCGCATGCGGAATGACGAGCCCGACAAAACCAATCGAGCCGACGATACTGACGACCGCTGCCGTCATGAAAGCCGTCACGCCAAGCAGAACGACTTGGGCGCGCTTGACCGCAATGCCAAGCGATGCGGCAGCATCCGTGCCGAAGATAAAGGCATCGAGCACGCGGACATGCGCCATGCAGACGGCAAAGCCGATGATGGCAACCGGCCCGGAAAGATAAACGTCCGGCCAGCGCACGCCGCTCATGGAGCCGAGCAGCCAGAACATGACGCCCCTCGCCTGCTCCGCATTGGCCGAGGTGGTGACGATATAGGAGGTGAGCGCGTTGAAAAGCTGCGAACCGGCGACGCCGCATAGAATGATGCGCTCGCTCGTGCCGCCGACCCCGGCAGCAAGCACGCCGACGAAAAGAAAGGCTGCAACCGCGCCGAGGAAGGCGCCGCCGGAAAGGCCGAGAATGCCGTAGCCAAGCCCGAGGATCATGATGCAGACCGCCCCGGTGGAGGCACCGGCGGAAATGCCGAGCACAAAGGGTTCGGCGAGCGGATTGCGCAGCAACGCCTGCAAGACCACCCCGCTCAAGGCAAGCGACGCACCGGTGCTTGCAGCAACGAGCGCGCGGCTCAGGCGATAGTCCCAGACGATCCCCTGATGGATCCGGCTGAGTTCGAAGCTCGTTCCGAACAACCGGTTCGAAATGGCCTTTACGGTCGTCGACAGGGGGATCGAAATCTCGCCGATCGATACGGCGAGACTGATCATGAAGGTCAGAAGGATGACGGCAGCCATGGCGAGCGCCAAGAGCGCCCACCATGTCCTGCGTTTTGCGGCGAGACCCATATCTTACTGCGCCAGGCCGAAGGACTTAATGCCCTTGGCCAATACTTCAATGCCGTCGATGGTGCGGATGGTCGGGTTCATCGACTGCGCATCCATCATGACGAAACGCTTGTTCTTGACGGCATCGAGCTGGCTGGTGACGGGATCTTTTTCGAGGAAATCGACCTTGACCTTCGGATCGTCGGCCGCATAGCGGCGGCGATCCATGGTGGCTATGACGATCACGGCCGGATTGGCCTGCGCAATGGTCTCCCATCCGACCATCGGCCATTCCTCTTCCGTCGTCACCACATTTCTGGCGCCGAGCGTCTTCAGGATATAGGCTGGCGCGCTGTTCTTGCCGGCGATATAGGCATCGCCATTGACCTCCTTGCTGGAGAACCAGAACACGATCGGAAGATCCTTGGCTTTGGCAGCGGCAATCGAAGCGACTGCATCCGCCTCACGCTTTTTCAGATCCGCAATCAGGGCATCGCCACGATCCCTGACGTCGAAGATCTGCGAGAGCTCGGCGATTTCCTGATAGACCAGATCCACCGTGAAAAGCTCCTTGCGCACGCCGTCGCCGCCATCGGCGTTGACCTTGGCGACACAATCGGTCGGTGCAAGATAGGTATTGATGCCGAGCTCGGAAAATTGCTGGCGCTTGCCGACGGAACCCTGCGCGCCGACGTGCCATTCGAATTCGGCAGCGACGAGATCCGGGGCTTTGCCAACGACGGATTCGAAGCTCGGATCGTTATCGGCAAGCCGCGGGATCTTGCTGTTCGCCTCGGCATATTGCGGCAGAACCGGGCCGACCCAGACCGCCGTTCCGGCAATCTTGTCGGCAAGGCCGAGCGAAAAGAGGATTTCAGTCATGCCCTGGCCGATCGAAACGATCTTGGCCGGAGCCTTTTCAAAAGTGACCTTCTGACCGCAATTATCGATGGTGAGAGGATATTGGGTGGCGGCAAAGCCGGAGCTGGCAAACCCAGTCAGCCCAAGTGCAAATGCAATGGTCGTCAAAAAATGGCGCATGAAAGATCTCGATAGGATTAAGGAAACGGGGCGGCGTCAGCGCGATCGCGCTGAGAAAGACGGCCGCCGGCTGCGGAGATCCCAATCAAGGCCGATAGGTGTCGGATAATGTCGAAGGCGCGGGTCAATCATTTTCTGTCCTTTCCGAGCATCCCCGCCCGGCTGATTGGATCGTGATCGACGGCAGGTCTCCTGGCTTGCGGATCTCTGACGATCATCGGCCTTCCCGCAAGCATGCTTGCAGTGGCGCGGCTCAAAGCCTCAGGAAAGAACCAGCAGGCTGGTCATTCCCGGATGATCGGCAATCCGCTTACAGTTGCGGGGGCAGCCACGGTCTAGGTCCCGCTTGGGTCATCCTCACCGTGTTCCCTATTAATCCCCGCGGAGTCTTCCTTGGGGAACCGTCACGTCCAGTTATTCCGGACTGCCCCGTTCCGTCAAGGATGCTTGGATAGGAAATGCGGAAGCGCGGTGCTCATTGCCGAAGGAATGACCGCCAGCCTATGCGGCCTCCGCCAGTTCCACGCGATTTCTACCGCCCGCCTTCGCGCGATAAAGCGCCTTGTCGGCGGCCTCAAGCACATGTTTGAAATCCGTCGTCGGTTCGAGGGAGCAAGCAATCCCGATGCTGACTGTGACATGGACGGCTTCCTGCTCGAACATCAGGGTTGTGCCCTCGATGTCCTTGCGAATTTTCTCCGCGACAGCAGCCGCAGCCCGCGTATCGGTGTTGGGCAGCAGCACGACGATCTCCTCGCCGCCGTAACGGGCGGCAATGTCGGTCTTGCGGACGGTTTGCCTGATGACATCAGCCAACCGCGCCAGAACGGTGTCGCCAAAGGCATGGCCCCAGCTGTCGTTGATCTTCTTGAAGTGATCGATATCGAGCATGATGATCGAGAAGGGGATGCGCCGCATACCGGCCTCCTTGGTGCATCGATCACCTTCACGCTGCAGTACGCGGCGATTGGGAAGCTTTGTCAGCGGATCGAGGCTCGCTTCATTCTCCAGCGCGCGCTGGATGCCGATGCGATATTGCTCCCGCTGCAAGAGATCCGACAACAGCATGACACCGAAGATATTGACGATCGTCACCGGAAGTGTCGCCGAGATCAGAAGGGCGCGCGCAACCGCCCACGGCAAAAGGAAGACAACCACAATGGATGAGCATGTCGCCAGACCGAACAGAGCCGATCGCCGCCAGCCCGTGCCGGTCCATTGCCGTGGCAGCAGACTGAGTACATAGCCTACGGCCGCAACGATTATGATGCCGGCCACGCCGATCACGGCGCCCATGCCGCCCACCATGTACCGAAACAGGGCCATCATCGCCGCAGCGACAATGGTTCCCAAAAGGCCGCCATAGATTGGCGTAAGGACAAGGAGGATCGACCGGCCATCCTGGATCACACCTGGCATCCATTGGATGGGATCGCCCATGGACAGGATGCCGACCAGCCCGAACAACAGCCCGACGGCCACGGATTTCAAAGCGCCGCGCTCGACGATACGGATGACCCAGGAATAGGCATAGACAATAATCGCCACCTGGCCGAGGACACGTATTAGCGAGATCAGATGTGTTTCGACTTCCATGGCGATTCCCAGTCTTCGCAGCGCGCCGCGATGGATGAGCTGCGGCGGCATGGTCGAAGTCCTTACGAGATACCATGCGATCTCTAAAAATAGTTTATATGCCTCTCATCGATCGGCAGTACGGCAGCATCACGGCACGAATTGACGCATTGCGCTTGTGATAGGCCTGCCCTATGACTGAAACCTTATCCGCGAATGCGGTGGTGGGGACAAGCATGCGGAAGACGATTTCGCGAAGATTTCAGTGGAGCGCGCGCATTCTTTGCGCCGTTGCGCTGTTGCTCGTCGGCTTCGCCCATCAACCGATCGTCGCAACCGCCGACGAGATATCCCCGATCGAAGTCGCCCAATACAGGCTGCCGGACGGATCGCTGCCCATCCTCTGCATCACCTATAAGGATGCCGACGGCAAGATGCATGGGAAAGCCTACGCACCCGGATGCGAAGCATGCCGGATTGCGTCCGCCGCGATGCTGCCTGCGCCTCCGACTGAAATTTGCCAGCACTTTGCCTCCCCGCGCGGAGAGACCGTCGTCGCAAGATCGGAGGCGTTCCACCGCCAGCTTTATCCGCCGAATACAGGCCCGAGAGCACCGCCCCTCCCGGACATCGTTGGCTGAACCGGCGTTGCGGCTTTCGTCGCGATGCCCGCCGTCAATGCTGCCGCTTGCGCGACCATCACGTCGCGACATCTGAGGATTGGTGTTCACAGCTGCATCTTGCCGAACGAAGCAGGCCGATTGGTCGGCTGCTCAGGGAAAGCAAGCTCACGCCAAACGGCGACCATCTCGCCGCACCCTTCCTCAGATCGTCCCTTGCGGCAGCCTACCGATCTTCGGAGGATTTAATGTCTGCCTTTACCGCTGCAGAGCCTGCGGCCGCAGCGACCCACAATGTCTCGCTCTATCGCGCGATCTGGCGCTGGCATTTTTTCGCCGGCCTGCTCGTCATCCCTTTCATGCTCAATCTGGCGACCACCGGTTCGTTGTATCTATTCAAGGACCAGATTGCCGATACCTTCTACTCGCATCGCTATCTCGTCACCGGGGCCGGCACCATGCTGCGACCGCAGCAGATCGCCGACGCGGCGCTCTCGGCCTTTCCGGGCGCCCGCGCAACCTCCTATCACGAAGCGTCGGCGCCGAACCGCTCGGCTTGGATAACGCTGTCCAAGGATGGGCAATCGACCATCGTGTACGTCAATCCTTATGACGGCAGCATCCTGGGGTCGGTGGGTTCGAAGCAGGAATTCGGCTGGGTCGTCAAGCGCATTCACAGCCTCGAATATTTCGGCAAGTGGACCAATCGCCTCATCGAGATCGTCGCGGGCTTTGCCCTCGTGCTCGTCGTGACGGGCATTTATCTGTGGTGGCCCCGCCAGCAGACGGGCGGCGTGCTCACCGTTCGCGGCACCCCATCACGCCGCGTCTTCTGGCGCGACCTGCATGCCGTGACGGGAGCGCTTGCCGGCATCCTGATCTTCTTTCTCGCCTTCAGCGGCATGCCGTGGTCCGGCTACTGGGGCGCCAACGTCAATGCCTGGCTGACCGCTCACAATTTCGGAACACCGGCGGCAGTCTGGGACGACGTTCCGAAATCGACAAAGGTCACGCAGGATATCGTCAGCCGGCCCGGCTGGGTCGTCGAAAACGCGCCCGTTCCGCTCTCGGATATCGCGGCGCAATCGGCCAAGCCGATCGGTCTCGATAAGGCCGTCGACGTCATGCATGGGCTGGGCATGGTCGCCGGCTCGGATCTTGCCATCCCATCAGATGGGACCGGCGTCTATACGGCAAGCCATTATTTCGGCGACCTCGGCAAGGAACGCACCGTCCATATCGACCAATATTCCGGCAAGCCGCTCGTCGATATTTCCTACGATCAGTATCCGGCGCTCGGCAAGGCGATCGAATGGGGCATCAATGTCCATCAGGGACAGGAATGGGGCCTCTTCAACCAACTTCTGATGCTGGCCGCGTGTCTCGCCATCATCCTTTGCTGCGTGACGGCGGCGGCCATGTGGTGGAAGCGCCGGCCATCGGGCCGTCTCGGTGTACCGCCGATGCCGCCGCAGAAGTCCGTCTATGTCGGCCTCTGGCTCATTGCCATCGTCTTCGGCATGGCTTTCCCGCTGACGGGCGCCGCCATCGTCGCGATGCTGCTCCTCGACCAGCTCCTGGTTCGCTTCGTGCCGCCTCTCCGGCGCTTCCTCTCGTGACGAGGTGAGGCAGAGCCAGGGGCTTCGCCCGCCTGCTCTTCTTCCGGATCAAGGATATCGATCATGCAGAAACACATCTTTGCCTTTGCAGCCAACGAATATCGGTGATCGACCGATCGCCATCACACGATCCGCGGGCTTTCCGCGGATCACCAACATAGTGAGGAAATCAAATGCCCCCTATCAAGAAACTGCTTCTCGTTGCAGCTGCAATCAGCATCGCCCTTGCCGGCCAGGCTATGGCGCATGCCCATCTGAAATCTGCCATTCCGGCCGCCGACGGCGCGGTCAAGAGCGCCCCGTCGGAGCTCGACTTAACCTTCTCCGAAAGTCTCAATGTGAAATTCAGCGGCGTTAAGATAACCGGGCCCGACAAGGCAACCGCCAAGACCGGTGAGGCCATGCTGATGAATAGCGGCACGACGCTCATGGTGCCGGTAGCCGACAAGCTTGCGCCGGGGAAGTACACGGTCGAATGGCACGTGCTCTCCACGGATGGCCACAAGACCAACGGGAGCTACAGTTTCACCATAGCGCCTTGAACGGCCCGGAAGCGGCCGGCAACCATTGGTGCGCAAGCTAAACTACTTGCGATAAGCGGACGGATTGATGCCGTGGCGCTGCAGGCGTGCATAGAGACTGCGGCGCGGCAGTCTGAGCGCCTGCGCGACTTCGGCAATATCCCCTTCGAAACGTTCCAGCGTGGCCCGGAGAATGTTTGCCTCGAAATGATCCATCTGCTCGGAGAGGCCAAGCTCCAGCGCAGGCTGACTGCGAACGGAGGAGAGGCCTAGCGCCGCTTGTGTCGCATAGTTACGCAGTTCCCGGACATTGCCCGGCCAATCGTGCGTCAGAAACCGTGCCTCCATCGCGGCATCGATGGGCGGACGCGGCACGCCGTGCAGGCGGGCGGCCTCGTCGAGGAAGGCGCTGAACAACAGGCCGATATCGGCGCGGCGCTCCCGCAGCGACGGAATGCGGATTCTCACGGTTTCCAGCCGATAGAGCAGATCGGCGCGAAAAAGGCCATCGGCGACTGCAGCATGCAAATCGCTTTTGGTGGCAGCGACAATCCGGAGATCGACAGGGGTCGGCTCGCCGCTTGCCGAAGGCAGCTCGCGTTCCTCGGCGACACGCAGAAGCCGTCCCTGCAGCATGGGCGACATGCTATCGATCTCATCGAGAAACAGCGTGCCGCGATCTGCCTCGGCAATGCGTCCGCGCCGAACGCGGTTTCCGAACAGAGCCTCGTCGGCGATCGCGTCCGGCAAGGCGGCACAATCGACCGCGACGAAACTGCGGGTACGCCGCCTGCTCCAGCGGTGAATGAGCCGAGCCACAAGCTCCTTGCCGGTCCCGGTTTCGCCTTCGATCAGAACATCCACATCGGCGTTTGCGACCTGGCGGATCGTTTCGCGCAACCGTGCCATAACCGTCGTCTGGCCGAGAAGCGGCGATGCATCCTCCGCCTCGGCAGCCGCCTGCCGCAAACGCCGGTTTTCCAGCACTAGGCGGCGCGTTTCCAGCGCCCGGCGCACCGATGCGATCAGATGATCGGTGGCAAAGGGCTTGGCAATGAAATCATAAGCGCCCTGTTTCAGCGCCCCGACAGCCATGGCGATATCGCCGTGGCCAGTCATCAGGATAACGGGCAAGTCCGGATCGCGCGCCAGCACGGCTTCCAGCAGATCGTGCCCATCGATGCGCGGCAGACGGATATCGCTGACGATCACGCCGGGCAATGCGGTTGCAAGGCTTGCCAGCGCCGATTGCCCGTCACCATGCGTCTCCACGTCGAAGCCCGCTATAGCAAAGGAATCCGTGAGTGCGGCATTGAAGGGGCCGTCATCCTCGACCAGAAGAACTTTCTGCGGCGCTTCCAGGGTCATGCTCGCCTCACCGTCATTACGAAAGCCGCGCCACCGAGCCGCGAAGGGCCGATGGTCAATGATCCGCCGAGATCATTCATAATATCCTGGGCAATCCCGAGTCCGAGACCAAGTCCATCGGGCTTGCCGGTAACGAACGGACGGAATATTTCCTTGGCCAGTGCCGGATCGATACCGGGACCATTATCGGCGACCGTCAGTTTCACCGTATCCTTTTCGGCAGCGTCCACGAGCAGAGCAACATGCGGATCCTCGATACCGGCAACGGCATCGATAGCGTTCTGCAGCAGATTGACGATGACCTGCTCCAGCCGCACCCGTTCGGCAAGCACATGCGGCTGGCCCTGCGCCGGCAGATCCAGCCGCACGCCGGCTTTGCGAAACCGATTCCCCACCAGCAGCAAGGCGCCCGCGATGATGGCATCGAGCGGTTCCGCTCCGGCTGCGCGCCGTCCCCGGCGTGAAAAACGCCGCATCTCCTGCGTGATCGTCCCGATGCGCGCTGTCACTTCGACCGCGGCATCCAGATTGGCGCCGACGCGATCGAGGCGATTGGCCGCGAGATGATGGCGCGCATTCTCGGCAAGGGTGCGGATGGTCGCGACAGGCTGGTTGATCTCATGCATCAACCCCGCCGTGATCGAACCGACGGAAGCAAGCCGGTTCGCCTGGGCAAGTTCCTCACGGGCATCGCGATATCGATCCTCGGCGCGCGCACGTTCAGTCATCTCGTCGTGCAGCTCGGCCGTGCGTGCGGCGACGGCCTCCTCAAGTGCTCGTCGATCGTCTGCTGCTCTGGCCGCTCGGGTCATCCGCCACCAGATCGCAGCGACGATGGCGGCCAAACCCACGATGACGGGCAAAGCCAGCAGCCAGGCCTGCGCCTGCGCCTCCTGCAGCGCCGCGCGGGTGTCGAGAAGATGCAGGAGACGCAGATGCGTCCCGGCCACCGGCTGCTCCGCAGCAATCATGATCCGACCGCGCGGATCGCGTATGCGACCGGCATCCTCGACGCGATAATTCCCCTGCCCAAGGGCGGCGTCGCGATATTGGCCGCTTGCGGCGATGCCGGCCCGGACTTCAGGCGACAGAGGTGCAAGCGTCGTCAGCACTTGTGACGGGTCAGATGCGGCAAGGATGATCTGATGTTCGTCGACGACAAACGTTTTTCCGCGATCGTTCGCCCAGATCCGCGACACCGCGTCGAACTCGAATTTGACCACGACGACTCCCGCCGGAGCAGCGGCATCGCCGACCCTGCGAGCCAGAAACAGGCCCGGCCGGCCGCTGATGGCTCCAGCACCGTAATATTCCGCCTTGCCGTCTTTCAGCGCCTCGGAAAAATAGGGACGAAAGCTGAAGTTCTTGCCGACGAAACTGTCTTCTGTTCCCGCATTCGACGCGGAAATGACAAGTCCCTTCTGATCGACGAGATAGATGATATAGGCGCCGGTTTCCCGCGCCAGAAAGCCAAGCTTTTCGTCAAGTCGGCGGGCGGCATCCGTTGTGGGGCTCGTGAGCGCCTCACCAAGATCGCGATATTCGCCGAGCACGATTGGAAGAAGCCGGAAGCGCGCCAGCTCACTGTCGAGCAGGCGGATATGCTGGACCGCAAGCCCGCTCGCCTCCGCATCCAGCCGCCTGAGAGCGTCCTGACGCGCAAGCGAAAGCGCCGCATACCAAATGCCCGCGGCAGCGGCTAAACCGGCCACCACCAGCAGCACAATTCGCTTCAGACCTGTTCCGTTCATTTGTGCAGAATATTGCACAAACCCCGAAATAGCCATGCAGAATCTTGCGCGTGGTTTTCCAAGAGCGACGATATCATCCTGAGAAAAATGAAATATATCAATAGAATATCCTGAGTGGCCCTTAAATCTCGTGCACCGCGCTTTCCTCGCATATCAATAGCGCCACTGGGAGAGTGGGCCTTCAATACGCAGAACCGTCGGATGTCGGTCGGTCAATGGCATTGCGGATATCGCCTTGATAGTTGCCGCCAGCCAACCGAATGCGCAAGGCCTTCCCTGGCGAACCCGTCGTGTGCAACGCCATTGCTGCATAACGACGATCCGAAGCAAGAACGGGAGGAGAGGAACAATGCTGAATACACTGGATCCCATCACGACGACGGCAGCGACGGAGGCAGCCGCGCGGCGTCAACGTCTGAAATCGATCATCGGCGGCTCCACCGGCAATCTGGTCGAATGGTTCGACTGGTATGTCTATGCGGCCTTCGCGCTTTATTTCGCACCGCATTTCTTCCCGGCCGGCGACCAGACCGCACAGCTATTGAATTCGGCAGCGGTTTTTGCCGTGGGTTTCATCATGCGGCCGATCGGCGCCTGGATCATGGGGCTCTATGCCGACCGCAAGGGCCGCAAAGCCGGCCTCGCCCTGTCAGTGACGTTGATGTGCGCGGGGTCGCTGATTATCGCGCTGACGCCGGGATATGAAACCATCGGCGTTGTGGCGCCGGCGCTTCTGGTCCTCGCTCGCCTGATGCAGGGCCTCTCCGTCGGCGGTGAGTACGGCGCCTCGGCGACCTATCTTTCCGAAATGGCCGGCCGCCAGCGCCGCGGATTCTTCTCATCCTTTCAGTATGTCACGCTGATCTCGGGTCAGCTTCTTGCCATCGCGCTCCTGATCCTGTTGCAGGCCGTGATGACGACGGAAGCGTTGAACGCCTGGGGATGGCGCATTCCCTTCTTCATGGGAGCAGCGCTTGCAGTCGTGGTCTTTTGGCTGCGGCGCGGCCTTGCCGAAACCGAGAGCTTCAAGAATATGCGCGTGAGCAACACGCAGAAGTCCGGCTTCTGGATGCTCATCACCCGCCACCCCAAGGAAACCGCACTGGTCATGCTGCTGACGGCCGGCGGCACACTCGCCTTCTACGCCTATTCGATCTACATGCAGAAATTCCTGGTCAACACCTCCGGGTTCAGCCGGGAAACGTCGAGCGAGATCAACGCAATCACGTTGTTCATCTTCATGCTGCTGCAGCCGATCGCAGGCGGGCTTTCCGACAGGATCGGCCGCAAGCCGCTGATGATCGGCTTCGGCCTTTGTGGCGTCCTCTTTACCTATCCGATCTTCTCGGCGCTCGAAACCACGAAAGATCCTCTCATCGCCGGCCTGCTGGTCATGGGCGCATTGGTCATTGTCACCGGCTACACATCGATCAATGCGGTCGTGAAGGCGGAGCTGTTTCCTGCCCATATCCGAGCTCTCGGCGTCGCGTTGCCCTATGCCCTCGCCAATACGCTCTTCGGCGGCACAGCCGAATTTGTGGCGCTGAAATTCAAGAGCAGCGGCTGGGAACAGGGTTTCTACTGGTATGTGACGGCGATGATCGGCATTTCGCTCATCGTCTATCTCTTCATGCGGGATACGGCCCGAGACAGCGCCATCCAGGAAGATTGAGAGGATCGCCCAACCGTCGTCATGTCGGCCGGTGAGACCGGCCAATGCACGGGGAAACCAAAAACGGCAAAGCATCCATCCGCACTTCCTGAGCCGGATGGATGCAGTCGGGCCGGCCAATTATTGCGTCAGTGCACCAGTCCATGGCTTTTCTTGCGTTCGTTCAGCAGGTGAATGAAAGTAATCCCCTGCTCCAGCAGCAGTTCGGCTGCTTTCAGATCATTCGGGCCGAGATCGGACGAACAGCCGCGAAGATTGCAAGCCAGAAACAGGGAATTGGTGACGGCAAGCGTATCGCCGTCCTCCTCGGCCTCTTCGGCAGTGGCTTGCAGTACATCCGCAACGGCTGCCATAAGATCGGCCCGCTCCTGCAGGTTCATTTCACCAAGACTTTTCGAGATCTCATTCATGGCTTCTCCTTGGCGCGCACGATTGCCCACGGCATCGGTCGGTATCGGCGCGGCTCACAACGTGGAAATGATTGGAATGCGATTGGTAAGTAAAATATGGCGATGAGCACGCGAAGCAGCAAGGCATGGCTTCCATGTTGGAAACGCATGGCATTGCTGTTGGTTCACCATGCATGAGATGGGATGTCGGCGCTCTCAGGATCCAGCCTGAAGTCTCGTCTATACTCGACGATTTTAAAGTCGTGCTATCCAGTCGTGGTCCGGATGCAATCGTTTGAGGCAGAGGCGTAAGTCTGCTCTTCCTGAAACGACATGTCCGGGGCCGATCATCCGGCCCCGGATACAAGATACCTCCACTGCAAACCGCTCAACGCGGACGGCGGATCGCCCGCAGTTTGCCGCTACCGCCGCCACCGGCGTAGAAGCGGTCCTTGCCATCGGATTCCAGGCCGGAAACGCCGGTACCCTCGGGCATTTCCAGCCGCTCCAAAACCTCGCCGGTCACTGGATCAACACGGCGGACGTCGCTTTCGTCGCCCTCCCAGGTGCCGTGCCATAGCTCGCCATCCACCCATGTCACGCCCGTGACGATGCGGTTGGATTCGATGGTGCGCCGGATAGCGCCCGTTTCGGGATCGATTTCATAGATCTTGCGGCCGCGATGCTGGCCGACCCACAGGCTGCCCTCGCTCCAGGCAAGGCCTGAATCGCCGCCATGACCGGGCGCTGGAATGGTGGAGATTATCTTGCCGGTTTCCGGGTCGACCTTATGAATCTGGTCTTCGGCGATCTGGTAGAGGTAACGGCCGTCGAAGGCGGTGCCGGCGTGAGAGGCAACGTCGATCGTGCGCACTTGCTCACCGCTTTCGGGGTTGAGGGCATGCAGCTTCTCGCCGGAGGCGAACCACACGTGCTGGCCGTCGAAGGTGACGCCGTTTACACGCGGCGCATTGTCGAAGGGGCCGTATTCGCGAATGATTTCCGCTTGGGACTTTTTCATGCTTCCATCCTCCGGTCGGGATCGGTTGAGTGTCGATAATAATTAAGAAGCCTAGTCGCTCGGCAGCGGTCCCGGGAGTAACAATGTTGTCGGGAAGCCGACGACAGGCGGCATCATCCAGCGACAAGCCCGTCCGTTGCCGACGCTTTGCACCATGCCTGCCGCCGCAAGCGCATCGAGCGCACGCTGCACGGTACGCGGACTTGTCGACAGGGCAATTGACAGTGCCGAACTCGACCAAGCCTCGCCATCCGAAAGCAGGGCAAGCACAGAAGCATGCTCGACCTCGACCGGCGGCGCCAGCACGACGACATCACCTGGCATCCGCGGCGTCAGCACGAAACCGTCCGCCGTCGCGCTGATCTCTGTGAGCGGCTCCAAGGCGGCGCGAAGCCTGCCGACCTCCACACGCAGCCGCGCTCTGTGGGATTCGTCGGCATGGCGGGCACCGAATGCGCGGGAAAGCAAAAGCGCCCGCGGCGCATCGGCAGGAGCCGCTTCAGCAAGCACGCGCGCAAGGGCAAAAAGCACGGGCCGGCTCGCAAGCGATATGATGTCTCCGGCGCGGCGCACGACGTTGCGGCAGGCGTCCACGACCAAGGCATCGGACGCCAGAAGCGCCTCGACCTCGTCCAGCGACAATGGTCTTTCGCCTTCCTTGGCCACCAGGCGCGCGGCCGGCTCGTCGAGTGTGCGCGCCGCATCCTGTACCTCGACGATGAGCGCGGGGATTCCTGCCTTCTGTGCCGCTTCCGCCGCACGCGTCAGAGCGGCACGCGCCGGCTCAATACGCAGGCGGCGGATGGCAATGCCGGCAACCGCCAGCTCATGACTTGCCCTTACGGCCGGCGGCAGTGGCGATGGGTCGAGCCTCGCCAGCAAGCGCTCCGCCTCGTCCAGATGACCGATGAGCAGCAGGCGGCGTATCTGCAAATTGCGGGCATGAGCGGCGTTGATGCGATCGCCATGTTTTTCGAGAGCGGCCCGCGCCGTCTCCAGCGCCTTTTCCGGCCAGCCAAGGTCGCGTGAGACAAGGGCGATTTCCGCCTCGGCAACCACGCAACGGGCGCGGGCGATGGCCTCGCGCGGACCGAAGGCGCGCGCGGCACTCTTCAGCAGTACCTTGGCGCGGGCGAGATCGCCGAGCTGGGCCATGGCGATGCCGCGAAGTGCCAGCGCCGGAGCGTCGTCGCGCAATGCGACGCGCTTCAGCGCTCCCAGCACATCTCCGGCAGCGAGCGCCTGGGCAGCCGCGACGATCAGCGAGTCCATCGAAATCCCGTCACACTTGTAACTCCCACCCCTTCGCACTTCAGCCGTAAGGTATCGCACATCGGCAGGCAAGACGCAGCGCCGACAGGACAGATGTCGCTGACAAGAGGAGATCAATCATGACGATGCATGCGACTGGAACACGCAAAGATTGGCTTGCGGCACGACTTTCCCTGCTGGAGCAGGAAAAGGAGCTGACGCGGCGCAGCGACGAGATCGCCGCCCGCCGCCAGGAGTTGCCCTGGGTGAAGGTGGAAAAGGACTATCGGCTCGAGACCGACCAGGGTGTCGTTCCGCTCTCAGGCCTCTTCAAGGGGCGCTCGCAGCTTCTCGTCTATCATTTCATGTTCGGGCCGGACTATACGGCCGGTTGCCCATCCTGCTCATCGATCGCGGATGGTTTCAACGGCATTGCGGTGCATCTTGAAAATCACGACGTCGCCTTCTCGGCCATTTCCCGCGCACCGCTCGAAAAACTGCAGGAGTTCAAGCGGCGCATGGGCTGGACCTTCGACTGGGCCTCTTCGGCAAACAGCGATTTCAATCATGATTTCAATGTCTGGTTCACGCCGGAAGAACAGAGCGGCGGCAAAATCGAATATAATTATCGTCGCGAGCCGCCAATGCTCGATGCTCAGGCGGGCAAGACGATACAGCAATGGGAGCTGCGCGGCAGCGAAGGTCCGGTTGAACTGATGGCGTCAATGACGGGGACGGATATCGCGACCTACACGCGTGACCGGCCTGGCGTCAGCGCCTTCGTCATGCAGGATGGCGATATCTATCACACCTATTCGTCCTATGCCCGCGGCCTTGATGGTCTCTGGGGCATGTACCAGTGGCTCGACCGCGCGCCGCTGGGCCGCAACGAGACCGGCGTGTGGTGGAAGCATCACGATCGCTACGGGGCAAACTGATGTTGCGCCTATCCGAAAGCAATGAAGGGGCCGGCGTGCATCTCGCCGCCCCCAACCTGCCCGTCACCGCCAGCCGATGGCTGGCGCTGGCGGCAGCGCCGAGCTTCGCCCTCATGACCGTGCTGTCGGCCTACGGTGCGGGCGGCGATATGATCTGCTCGGCGCAAGGCGGTTCGATGCTCGGCGGGATGGTACCGATGTATCTGCTTATGAGCCTGTTTCATTGCGGCCCCTGGCTGAGGCTGCTTGCAAGACAGGAACATGGCGCTCGCGCGCCGGGCTAAGCCCCGGCGGCATTGACCAGTCTGAAAGAAAATCCACGACAGACGGCAAACGAGGGATCGATCGCCGTCTGTCGTAATTGATCGGCAGGTAAGTTCCTGCGGCTCTGTCAGAAACGTTGCGGCGAGAAGGGTGCCAGATCGATCGCCGGCCTCTGCCCCGTTAAAAGGTCGGCGACCAGGCGTGCGGTACCGGCCGATTGGGTCAGGCCGAGATGGCCGTGGCCGAAGGCATAGATCACATCCGGCGTAACCCTGGCCTGGCCGATAGCGGGGAGGCTGTCCGGCAGCGACGGCCGGAAGCCCATCCACCGCACCCCGCCCTCCGGTTTAAAGCCGGTCAAGAAAGTGCGGACCTTCTGAAGCATGGCCTCGGAGCGGCGAAAATTCGCAGGCAACTCCAGTCCGCCCAGCTCCACCGCACCACCGACGCGGATGCCGGTAGAAAGCTTGCTGACGACGAAGCCATGGCCGCCGAAGGTTATCTGCGTGCGCAGATCGAAGGCATCGGCCGGAAGCGTCGTGTTATAGCCGCGTTCGGTCTCAAGCGGGATGCGCTCGCCGAGCGTTTTGGCGATCCGATGCGAGAAGGCACCGGCAGCCAGGACGACCTTGCCGCTCTGGCGCAGTTTTCCATCCGCCGTCGCCACCTCGACACCCGCAGGGATCGCACGAAGCGCGGAGATATCAGCCGCCTCGATGACACCGCCGTGGCTGCGAAAATGCTCAGCCAGCGCCAGCGTATAAAGCTTTGGGTCGGCAATGGAATACCAGCCGGGCGTGAAGGTACCGAGTATAAAGCGCGACGCCAGCCCCGGCTGAATCGCCGCCATCTCGTCGGCTTTCAGGTGCTGAAATTCGATGCCGTGATTTCGGCGTGCGTCCCAACCGGGCAGCGAAGCACGGAATTCCGCCTCGCTTTCATAGACCTGCAGATTGCCCTCCTTGCGCAGCATCGAGAGCGTATCGGTGGCAGCCAGAAAAGGCTCCAGTTCCGCCTTCGACAAATCCATAAGGCTTGTCTGGGCCGCGATGGAATGGGCAACGCGCGACGGCTGGCAGGCGCGCCAAAACCGAAACATCCAGGGCGCGATCCGCAGCGCATAGGCGGGGGGCACGGAGAGCGGCCCAAGCGGATCGAGGAGCCACTTGGGCGCTTTCTTCAGGATACCTGGAGAGGCAAGCGGCAGGATATCGGTGAAAGCGAAAGCTCCGGCATTCCCCGCCGATGCACCTGCGGCCGGTCCCTCGCGATCGAGGACCACAACCTGCAAGCCGCGCTTCTGAGCCGCGATCGCAGTGGAAAGCCCAATCACGCCGGCCCCGATGACCATAACGTCCGGTCTGCTCATCTCTGTATTTCCGCAATCTGCGTCGCTCCGCGGGCAAACGCTATTCCAGGTGTCAGGCTGATCATGGGCATCCCTCCTCCCGGTACGGGATCAAGCGCGGATATCGATAGGTTAAGCAATTATCGTCAAGCGTTATGGCAAACCGAAATGCGCGACGAAACAGCGAACCCGCATGTCGATTTTTTGTATTCTTTTTGTATTTATAATTTCCATGTTTATGATGCAAGCAAGCATAATAAGGGAGAATCGAAATTGACCGATGTGACCACCCTGACATCCGCTGCACTGCAAAGCCGCGTCGAATTGATCCTTTCCAAAGCCGGCTTCAATGCACAACAGGGAGCTGCGATCGCACGGACGATCGTCGCGGGCGAACGGGACGCCTGCAAATCGCATGGCATCTATCGCATCGAAGGCGTGCTGCGCACGGTCAAGGCCGGCAAAGTTCGGCCGGATGCAGTGCCCGAACTGGAGCACCTAGCCGACTCGGCCATCGTTCGCGTGGATGCCAGGAGCGGCTTTTCCAATGCCGCCTTCGAGCTCGGCGTACCTGTACTTGCCGAACAGGCTCGCCATTTCGGCATTGCTGCACTTGCCATCAACGACTGCACGCATTTCGCAGCACTCTGGCCGGAGGTGGAAGCGCTGACGGAGCGTGGCCTTGCCGCCTTTGCCATGTGCCCCAGCTATGCCACCGTCGCGCCCGCAGGGGGCACGGCGCCGCTGCTGGGAACCAACCCATTCGCCTTCGGCTGGCCGCGCCTCGACAATCCGCCTTACGTCTTCGACTTCGCGACTTCGGTTGCGGCGCGCGGCGAGATCGAATTGCATCGGCGCGCCGGCAAGCCTTTGCCTGAGGGTTGGGCGATAGATACCGATGGTCAGCCGACGACCGATCCGGAAGCGGCGCTCGCGGGCGCTATGCTACCGTTTGGCGGTCACAAGGGTTCGGCGATCGGCACCATGATCGAACTTCTGGCTGGCATCATGATCGGTGATTTCACCAGCCGCGAGGCACTCGATTATCTCGGCTCGACCGCGTTTGCGCCACGCCACGGCGAACTCATCGTCGCCTTCTCGCCAGAGGCTTTTGCGGCGGGTCGACCAGGAAACCCGCTTGCCCGTGCCGAAGTGCTGTTCGAAGCAATTGTCGGCCAAGGCGCGCGCTTGCCCTCGCAACGTCGTTTCGACGCTCGCGCCCGTGCGGAAAAGAATGGTATCCCGCTGACATTAGAGGAGATGCGCCAACTCGATCGCCTGGAAGAGCTGGGCCTCGATGCCGTGGCCTGAGCGACGTTGAAATGCAAGTGAAGGCCAGAACAAGATAAAAGAGGCCCCGGAGCCTCTCGCATATCGAGCCTAAAGCGCGTCGCGATCTTTCAGATTCGCTTCCCGCGCTTTAGGTCCTTCATTTTGCGCATGTCGTTGTCGCAAAACCGCTGCACACTTTTGCGCGACATGCTCTAAGCTGATCGTAACAGCTTAGGCCTTATACTTTTCCACGGCGCCGGGAAGCCTGCTCCACTCGGCGTACCAGCTGTTGAACAGCTTGAACTGCGTCTCGACATAGCCGCGCTGGCTCTCGTTCAAGACATCGCTTTCATTGAAATGAAGCTCGTATTCCTTGTCGCCCTTCAGCACCATCATGTACTTGAAAAAGAGAACCAGATCCGGACCTTCATCGAAAGAAGACAGGACGGCAAGCGCCTGCTCCAGCTCGAGCGCGCGCTGACGCGCATCGACATCACCCTTAGCGGCAGCCTGCGCGAGATTGCAGAGATGGATGACTTCCTTGGGCAGAACGTTGCCGATGCCGGTGATAGCACCGGTCGCGCCGCAATTGACGAAGCCGTGGAAGACCGCGGTATCGACGCCGATCATGAGTGATACCTCATCGTCGCGGCTGGTGATGTTCTCGGCAGCATAGCGCATGTCGGCGGGGCCGCCGAATTCCTTAAAGCCCACGAGGTTCGGATGCTCGGCACGCAGCGCAAAGAACAGATCGGCACGCGTGGCAAACCCATAATAAGGGCTGTTATAGATAACGGCGGGAAGATCGGGCGCGGCTGACAAGATCGCCTTGAAGTGCGCCTTCTGCGCGGCAATCACAGAGCCGCGCGACAGCACGCGGGGGATCACCATCAGGCCCTTGGCGCCCACTTTCTGGGCATGCGCGGCATGGGCAACGGCCGAGGCCGTATTGACGGCGCCGGTGCCAACGACGACAGGTACGCCTGCCTGGGTCAGCCGTTCTACCCCTTCCATGCGCTGCGCATCGGTCAACAGCGGCCAATCGCCCATGGAGCCGCAATAGACGACAGCCGACATGCCCTCGGCAATGAGCCGCTTGCCCTTGCGCACGAGCGCATCGAAATCGGGGCTGCGATCGGCCTTGCACGGGGTCATCAAGGCAGGGATTACGCCGGAGAAAATGCTTGCGGTCATCTGTCTATCCTCTTGTGGCTTGGGCTCGAGTGGATCGGCAACCAGCCGCATTCGCCGCCACGCCTCACCGTCTGTGCAGCATTCATACAGCCTTGTATTTAATTTGTCGACAAGAAATATGCAGACTAAAGACTGACCTCGAGACGCTCTTCGCGCGTCAGCAGTTTCTGGATCTGACTGACGATCTGTTCGGCATGTTCGCGGGCGAGACGCTCCGCAAGCTCCGTATTCCGCGCCTCGATCGCGGCAATGATTTCATCGTGCTCCTCGACGAAGCGGCGCGGCAGCTGATCGTTGTAGGATTGGTAATAAAGGCGCAGGAGGCGCCGGCCCTCGTTCAGCAAACGCGAGAAGAGGCTGGTGAAATAGGGATTGCGCCCGGCCTCGGCGATCGCAAGATGCAGCGCGGCATTGGTCGAGATCATGGCAAGCGCATCCTGCGCTTCGACCGCATTGGCGAATTCAGCCTGGAGAGCCCTCACGGTTTCCAGATCCTCCGAACGGTGATATTTCGCCGCGAGCTGCGTCGTGACCCGATACATCAGCACCAGCGCATCGAAATAGCTGTGCATGTTGAGGAAGTCGATCTGCGACACCATGGTCGAGCGATTGGGCAGCGTATCGATCAGCCCCTCGCCCGCCAGCCGCACCAAGGCTTCACGGATCGGCGTGCGCGACATGCCGAAACGTTCGGAAAGCTGCACCTCGTCGATGGGGCTGCCCGGCGGCAGCTCCAGATCCAGAATCTCGTCACGCAAGATATCGTAGACCACCTTTACGCCGGAGCCGCGCTTGCGCTCGTTTCGGAGGCTTGTTTCATGATCCATGGCTGGCTGACCTCTTCTTTCAGCGAGAGAAGTAAAGGGGCCTGCCAGGTAAATCAACGGCGCTTCCGAGCCTTCGCTAAAATCGAGACTCGGCATCGCGCATATTCAGCGGCGCCGCAAGCTGCGGTCTTCACAGACCACCTCTTCCGGCGCCGGCGCATCACGATCTGTGTGTAAATGGGCAAATAGTGCGGCAAGCTTCGAATTATGATGAAGCCGCATCATATCCAGCCGGCCGGAGTGCCCACTTTGCGACAAGCACGCTGCCTGGCCCTTGCACCGCTGCGAAGAGCAGCCCCGCCAGGAAAACGAAATGATCTACGAAAAAGCCGAATTCGGCCTGGTTGCCGGCCCAGCGTGCCGGACCGTGGAACGAGAATCCGAGGAAGATGACATAAACGGCGGCAACAAGCGCCGCCGGGGTAAACAGGGCACCGGTCAAGAAGGCAATGACGAGCAGCACTTCAAGGATCGCCGCACACCAGGCCAGGAATAATGGGAACGGGAAACCGGCGGCGGCGATAAAGCCGGCGGTGGCGCCCATATCCATGAATTTGAACGAGGCGGCCATCACGAAGACGGCGGCGAAGATCAGGCGAGCGACGAGAATGGCGGCAATCTGCCAAACTGATTGAGCGTTTTCCACGATATTCCTCCAAGTTGAAGCGTTTGATGCTCCAAGGACGACGCACAGAAGGCGATTCCGACAAGCGGAAGAAAATTATTTTGATGGTGCAACCGCCGGCGAATAAAGAAACTGATCGAAGTCGTTTTCGCCAGCTTAGCGCCCCACATCCTTCTGCAAATCGGGATTGAACCTTTGGGAGGCGAGCCTGCCAAGATTGCCCCTCTTCGCCGCCTATGCGGCAAGAGTCACCCTCGGCTCAGACCCTGCGACATTTTCGCGGGACCGCTTGTTACGAATTCGAGATTGAGAGAGGATGCGCCGCGTACGCGCTACCTATCGCGGCGCCGCAAAAACTAGCCAGCCAACTATGAAAATCTCGTTAACCAAACTTGCTGCAGAACAACGCACCTCATATATGGACGTCGGCTTGGCGTGAGGGCGAACAAGCGGCAGCGGATTTCGTTGCCGTCTCGTCAAAATCACTTCACAATCAAACCGTAATGGAATTGCACGCAGAGGAACGATTTGATGGAAGAACCCTGGACGACCAATCGCGAGCCGATCGTGGCGACGGAGCTCGACATCAAGAAGGCGGCTGCGATCAACACGCTCCTGCTTCACCCCATCGGCATTCTGCCCGTCAAGGCCGGTGATCCAATTCGTCCCTTTGCGCTGGGTCTCTGGAATGAAATCCGTCCGCTTTTGAAGCCTGATGTGCCAGTCATGTCGCTTCGTCGCGCCACCAGCGCGTTTCTGCATTCCAAGCGATATTATCATGCCTGCGCTCTGTTGGATTCCATGCGTCACGATCTCGCCGGCAATCCCATCGAGCCGCTTTCGGCAGAGGACAGACTTGCCGCGCAGCAGCGACTGATCGCGCTGCGTCAAACACACGCCAAGGCGGCAACTCGGGCCGAAGAGCCGCCCCCGCCGCCGGTAGTGAACAAAGCGGAACTCATTCGAGCCTCCCTGCTGGGTAGACGATCCGACCGCGCCGCTCGCTGACGCACCTGAGGCGCGCCTCCTATACTTTCTCATTTTATTGCCGGGAGACCGCAGCGGAAGCGCCGTTCGTTCTTCCGTGAGGGTAGTGCGCCGTGTTCGCCGCACGACCGCCTTTCGAGATAACATTTGCCAAATCTCGCCTGCTCGACAGAATCGATGATTCCCCGGCTATTTGCGCCCCTTTGGGTTTGAAGAGCGGTCACATCGTGCCATGGGACAAGTTCGATGTGACGGATCCCGGCCATCTGAAGCTGAAATGCACCATCGCGGAGCGCGACGCGAAGCCTCGATGAGCATGCGCATGACCTCCCGATGATGTCTGTGCATGATCGCCTTCCACTTCGAATTGCCTGGCAAACGATACAACCGGACCCAAGACTACGAATATCGATTGGTTAAGAGCGAATAATGCGCTAACTTAGCGTTGCAGAATATTTGGATTGCCAAGATGTTTGACGCCAAGAAATTCATGTTGTCTGGATTATCATCTGCTGTTGGCAGATTTCATAAGAATAAAACTCTGCAAAAAGCTATTTTCAACGCCATTCGCCTGAACAGAGCGGAAATAGCCGATGTCATACTGGACGACAATGCCAGGTTCCTCAGCTATTGCCTGGCCAGGCGAAGCTGGTCGCACGCGCAGATTCTGCAGGATCTCTGGGTCTGTTTCGAGCTGGCAGAGAAAAGAAACGGATTTTTCGTGGAATTCGGCTCGACCAATGGCTTGAAGAATAGCAACAGCTGGCTCCTTGAAAAGAAGTTCGGCTGGAATGGGATCCTCGCCGAGCCGAACCCGATCTGGCATTCCGATCTGGCGGCCAACAGATCCGCCGCCATCGAGCATCGATGCGTATCATCGAGTTCCGGCGCGACAGTCAAGTTCATCGTTACGGATGAAACGGACCCGGAATTGAGCTCCATTGCAGATTTTTCTCAGGGAGATCATTTTTCCGGCGTTCGCAGTCAGGGGAGACAGATCGAGGTAGAGACCATATCGCTGGACGACCTGCTTGATACCTACAATGCGCCGACCGTCATCGACTACTTTTCGATAGATACGGAAGGCAGTGAGCTGGACATACTTTCTGCCTATAGTTTCAGCCGTGAATTTCAGCTCATTTCCGTGGAGAATAATCCCAAGACCGAAACGGCGATCCAGACGCTCCTTGAGGGCAAGGGATATAGGCGCGTATTTCCGCAGTTCTCCCAATGGGACGGCTGGTATGTTTCGCGGACGCTCAGAAGCGGAGAAACGCCAAAAATTATAGCGCCTGAATCCTGAGCGACGCACGGCCTCCCTTGCAAAACAAAGGCACAGACTATCAGCGCGGCTTTTCTTTCAGTCCGGCATCCCGGGGCGAGCTTTGTCGACACCTCCGCGCTCAGCTTTCGCAGAAAGCCTTGCATCCGAACGGGCTTGAAACAGATCGCTGGTGAAAAGGTCCGACCCGTTCCTCGAGTTCGACCTGCCGATATCCCGTCCGAGCACTTTTACATAGATGACGTAAAGTAACATGCGCGGAAAAATATACCCAGCCTCGAGCACGGCAGCCAGAATGAAAGACCATACTAAGATGTCGAGTGCAGAGCTACCAGAGCCGATATTGGAAAGTGCGTAGCCGACCATCACAATGAGGACGATGATCGTAAAAAGCAGAATTGGTACTCTTAGGGCACATAAAGCCCCCACTACGAAAGAGACAATGAGACCCCAAGCCATCAAACGTCTAGCTCCGAGTAGTTCATCTTCGATCAAAAATAATACCTATTCATAGTATCCGTGATCTGCGCCTCTGGGACAAGTCGAATATTTCCAGCTTATACGGTTATACGCCCAATTTTCAGAGAAAGACTGACGACGAGAGCAAAATTACTACTCTGAGATGATTATTGGCTGCGATCGATACGCGCATAATGCGAAATCCACTCTCAAAGCATCCTCTGCTTGCAGGCCTTTTGGATGATTTGCCCGAATCTACGGAACCGTCCTGTCATCACGGAGACAATGCCGGGCCTAACCCATTGTCCGTCGTTTGAGTCAGCGCCTGCGGCTTTTCATCTTCGACGCGAATGACATCGCCGGGCGCGACCGGGTCATTGTCGCTCGCAGCCATGCTATGTAAGCTGCCATCGACGATACGATCGATCGTGGTCTTGAGCGTGCGTCGCGGATCCTCGCTTGCCAGACTTGCCGCAGCCGCGGGGGCACGCGCTTGAATATTGTCGAGCAGAGCTTGGGTCGTTGCTGACTTCTCCCTGTTGGCGGCGAGGCGATCGCGCACATCTGCCGCCTCGGTCAATGCCTGCGTACGATAACGATTGCTGACATCGGCAATATCGCCATCCGCCTTCGCGATGTCCTGCCGTGCCTTGAGATTGGCAAGTGCCACGTCCAGGTTCTGGCTTTCGAGCTGGGCCAGGTTCTGATTGGCGTTAAGCTCGCGCGATGACACGGTCAACCCCTGGGCGATCAGCTTGTTGACCGTTCCGACATCCTTGTTGGCGAGTTCTATCTGCTTTGCAAGCGAAGCGGCTTTCGAGGTGAGAGCTTCGATCTGATTGCTGGCGAGAAGCTTTGCCTGGTTCAGCGCATCGGTCTCGGTGCGCAAGGAGCGCTGTCGCGTATCGAACAAATCCTGCTCTTCGTCCATCATGCGGGCGATAAGCGGATCGACTGCGCGCTGCATCAACTCCGGCGGAAAGCTGATCGAGGGCTTGTTGTCGATGACGGCGTCCAGACGCGCCTGCCGCGCCAGAAGGCTGAGCCTCTCGACATCCAAAGAGCGCAGATCACCCCGAGCGACCACGGCCTCTCGCTGCAGACCGACAAGCGTCGGGTCAGTGACACCGAATGTCCCTCCGGCCATGCTGAGGGCCTGAATGACCGTAAGGCCAGGACTGTAATCATAACGCCCGGGCTTGGCCACCAGACCGGTCAGGAAGAATGGCCGGTATTGCGCCACCTCCACCGATGCGTTGGGACGCTTTTGCATGCCGACCTGCGTCTTCAACCGCTCGCCGATGCTCTCGGCGACCTGCTCGGAAGTCATACCGGCTGCCGGTACGGTCCCGATGATAGGCAGCGACAGGTTACCCGATGCCGATATGACAAACTCGCCGGTCAACGGCTCCCATTCGACAGCGGAGCCGGCCATCGGACGCCATTCATATACGCGTATGCGCAATTTGTCCTGAGGCCCGAGGATATAGTCATCCGCATGAGCGCTCGACAAGCCCAGCACGAAAGCCATGCCAATCGTAGCCAGAATGGACAACCCATATCCGGTACGCCGATTATTTTTCTCGGCTATATTGCCATGGCCCCCTGCCCTTCGCACCGATCTATTCAGCTCCATGGCTTCCACTCCTACTCGACGGCGAAGGCGCCTTATTGAATGCCGCACTTCCCATCATACACCTAGCCATGAACGACTTTTGGCTGTTCACCGGTCGATCTGTTGACGAAGGACGCAAATCTTCTCATGAAGATTTCGGTTCTGAATTCCGCAGCGCGCGCAACGGCATCACCTGGACGGAGATCCATGCGCTCGAGATGCTCCACCGCTTCGATCAATGCATCGACCGTCTGGGACTCGAAAAAGATCCCTGTCTTTCCGGCAACGACCGTTTCTGTTGCCCCCCCGCGATTGAACGCAATAACCGGCCGACCGCTCGCCATTGCTTCGACGGGTACAATTCCAAAATCCTCTTCGCCCGGAAAGACCAATGCCTTGCAGCGCGCATATTGCTCCTGCAGAACGCGAAACGGCTGCGGCCCCATCATCGTCACCGTCGGCCCCGCCATTTTCTGCAATCGTTCCAGCATCTCGCCGCCGCCGATAACGACAAGCTTCATCTTCATTTGGTTGAACGCCTCGATGGCAAGGTCCGGTCGCTTGTAGCTGACGAGTTCGCCAACCATAAGATAATGATCGCCGACTTCCGACTGAGCCACAGGATGAAATGCAGACGTGTCGACCGGCGGATGGATGATTTCGGCATCTCGCCGGTAGTAGCTCTTGATACGCCGGGCAACTGTCAGCGAATTTGCAGCAAAATCATCGACGCGATTGGCGGTAGCCACGTCCCATGTTCTTAGATAATGGGCGAGCGGCGGCATCATCAGGCGCGTCATGAGGCCGGAGCTATCGTAATAGCTATTATACATGTTCCAGATATACCTCATCGGCGAATGGCAGTAACACACATGCAGAGCCGTTGAATTGGGTATTATTCCTTTGGCTGGCCCTGATTCACTGCTGATAACGAGATCATATTCATTCAGATTGACCTGCTCGAGCGCCATGGGCATCAACGGAAGATATTTCTTATACATCCGCTTCGCATAGGGAAGCCGATCTATGAATGTCGTATGGACGCGATGCTTTTTGATGGTTTCGGAGATAACAGATGGATCGTAGACATGCGTAAAGATATCGGCACCCGGATACATCCGGCAAAGGGCCTCCAGAACTTTTTCTCCTCCACGCATTCCAACCAACCAATAATGTATGATTGCGACACGCATGAAGCACCCCGTGAACAGAACAGTTATACTACATTCTATGTATAGTCTGGAGTTATACTGATTTATTCAGCCGCTCCGATATATTCAGGCTTAGCGCCTTGATGTCCGGTGCGCTTTTCTGCCGGAACGTGTGCCGGGAGGGATAAGCCGTATCGGATTTAAGCCATTTATATGGGCTGATGCTTTCACTGTGATGCTCGATGAAAGCCCGCATATCAGCTTCCAACTGGCTTGCTGAAGCCTGAGCACCAAGAGGAGCCCGCCTGCGCCTCATTTCTCCGATCCAGCTCTCAACCTGACGCAACCAGAAAACCGGCGTAGGTGTAAAATGCAGGTGATAGCGAGGGCGATGCATCAGCCATGACTGAACCAACGAGCTCTTATGCACCTCGCTATTATCCAAAATGATGTGAATATCGATCTCGGGCTGGGCGCTTGCATCAATCTGTTTCAGAAACTCCAGAAACTCGCCGGCACCATGCTGCTTGTGATATTTATCGACCACAAAACCGCAAACGATATCGAGGGCGCCGACCAGTGAAACGGTTCCCTGCCAAGGGGCGGAAGCGGCGTGAGCTTCCGTTCCGTAGTGGCTTGCCGAAGTGGCGGGACGCTCGTTCTCAAGCTCCTGAAGAAGGCCGCGCTCATTGACACCCAACACCAGTGCGCGATTGGGCGGAGACATGTAAAGCCCAAGAATATCAATGACTTTATCGATGAAAAGCGGATCAGTTGATAACTTGAATGTCTGCATACGATGGGGCTGCAGACCGAACGCCGCCCATATGCGGCGAATTGTCGTGTGCGAAAATCCCGTCGCCGCCGCCATCGAACGGATTGACCAATGGGTGGCGTCCTGGGTGGATTGAAGGGTGCGCTCAATAATGGCCGCAATCTGCTCGTCATCGATCGTGCGCGGCCGACCCGGCCGCTCCTGATCGAGAAGCCCGTCTGTACGATTTTTCAAGAAGCGCCGCCGCCACTTGCCGACTGTGTTTTCATGGATTCCAAGCTTCGCCGCCACGGCCTTGCTGGTCATGCCATCTGCGCAGTAAAGGATGATCTGGCATCGTTCGGCCATTGAGCGCGTTGCCGCCCGACGCCGATGCACTTGCAGCTCCAGATAATCCCGCTCTTCCTTACTCAAAACCAAGGGCTCTGTGGGCCGTCCGGTCGCATTTGCCATCGCTAAGCTCCCTGCCAACAAGTACTCACTAAATAACTCGAACTTATGTTCCGACCACTAACCACACAACAAAATATACATAGAGACGATAACCGCTATATATATCAACATATACAAAAATAAGTTGTGTAATAACTCGAATTTATCGGAAATAATGTACATATATTGCAGAGCAACAAAGACATTGTCAAATTATTTATTATTTGTTAATCTCAAACTACATTCGATCTCGGCGCGGGACAGCGCCTTTCTAAACATTGCTGACGACATTTCTTTGTTTCTTCCGAATGCGGGGCAAGCTGATGAGGGAAATTAACGTTAGACGTGAGCTCGATTCACTGAGCGATCTGGGGACGCGTCGCCGCAGCGGCACGTCCATTCGTCGGGCAAACAACAGGACTCCAACCTCCAGCACGACCAAGCGTTGTGTTGACGCCACCTTAGCCGGAGTGGCATTGGTTGTATTGGCGCCCATGATTATCATGGTCGTGGCTATTCTTTTGGTAACGCAGGGGCGACCGATCTTCCATGCGCATCGGCGCGTTGGCAAAAATGGGGTCCTATTTCCCTGCCTCAAATTCAGAACGATGGTCAAAAATGGCGAGGAAGTTCTAGCCCAGCATCTTGATGCCAATCCTTCCCTCAGGGCCGAGTGGAACGCGACGCGCAAACTGAAGGACGACCCCCGCGTCACGCAATTCGGCAAACTGCTGCGCAAGAACAGTGTCGATGAAATTCCCCAACTTTTCAACGTGTTACGTGGAGAAATGAGCCTTGTCGGGCCACGGCCGATCGTCACAAGTGAAGCCGAGTTGTATGGAGCACATTTTGCCGACTATATCCGTGTCAGGCCCGGCCTGACGGGCCTTTGGCAGGTCAGCGGCCGTAGCGACACCAGCTATGATACGCGCATCGCACTTGATGTGCGCTATATTGCTGAACAGAGCCTATGGGGCGACGTCGTGATCATGGCCAAGACCATTCCGGCCGTCTTGTCGTCGCGGGGCAGCTACTGATCCGGCTGCCTCGGATGCATATTGCATGCGATTGCATACCAGCTGCGTAAGCTTCCATTTTCGTAAGCCGTAGCTACCAAACGACCCAGTATAGATTTCCAGAACCTCCGCGGCAGTCGACAGGAGGTATAAACTCCTGGCAGGGAAGGGTTAGCTTTGCACGATATTTATCTCACCGACCAATATGCCGAACTGAACCCGACGTGGCACGAGGAAGATTCCCCGTGGAAGGCACATCAGATCGAAGCGATTATTCGCAAAAATCGGCTGAACTTCGACAGCCTTTGCGAAGTCGGCTGCGGTACGGGTGAAATCCTCCTGAATCTGTCGCGCTCCTTTCCAAAGGCACATTTTACCGGCTATGAGATTTCCCCCCACGCCTATCAAAGAGCAAAGACGAAGGAAACCAGTCGCGTTTCCTTTCAATTGAGCGATATACTTGAGGAGAAGGATAGTACTTTTGACGTCGTCGTCATTGCCGACGTGATCGAGCATGTCGAAGACTATATTTCCTTCATCAAGGGACTGCGCTCTTGCGGTCGCTACAAGATCTTCCATATCCCGCTCGACCTTTCCGTACAGTCGGTCCTGCGTGCTTGGCCGATCGCGAATTTGCGCGATAATGTCGGGCATCTACATTATTTCTTCAAGGATACGGCGCTTGCTACCCTGCGGGGCTGCGGCTACTCCGTTATCGACTATGCGTATACTGCAAGCCGCCTGGAATTACCCAATCAGGCTTTCAGCAGTACATTGATGCGGCTGCCGCGCAGGTTGCTTTATTCGATTCATCCGGATTTGGCAGTGCGAATCCTTGGCGGCTACTCTCTCCTCGTTCTTGCAGAGTAGTCATCCATGGCATCAGCGCAAACCCATGCCGGCGCCTGCGATGCGGCAGATTTGCAGCTTCGCCTCGACGTCTCCGCCTCACGGGGCGTCCCGAACCGCAACGCTGCCCAGCGTCGATCTCGTCGCCGCGAGGCTTTGCCATGAGTATCGAGCCGATCGGTATCGCTGCCATTCTATGCGGGCTCTTCTGCCTCTTCCTCGGCGATAGTGCAACCGTCATAGCCCTGGGGGTGGCGGCTGTATTCGGATCGGCAGCGGCAATGTTCGTCGGAGCCGCCAATATTCAGCCCGGCCATGTTATGCTCGGCTTTCTGCTACTGGGTGTCATGACGCGGGAACGCGCAACACGCGAATTTCTCCACGCGTTGAAATTCGGCGAACCTGGCTTCTGGTTCGCCCTCCTTGTCTTTTATGGTGTGCTGAGCGCATACTTTTCGCCGCGGATTCTGTCGGGCGTCACCCAGATCGTACCGCTCGGCACGACAATATTTGACGATAGCCGATCGACGGTTCCTCTTGTTCCTGTTTCGAGCAATCTTACGCAAAGCGTCTACATGGTTGGCAATCTTCTTTGCTACGCGTTGACGGTTGCGATTGCCTCCAATTGGCGCGGCTTTAACGCGGTCTTGACCGGGCTTCTTGCCTATGCCGTTGCCAACACTGCCTTTGCATTTCTTGACGTCGCCACTTATTCCACGGGCACACAAGGCATGCTCGCCTTCATACGAAATGCCCAGTATGTTCTCCATACCGACGATCAGATTGCCGGCGTTAAACGCATCGTTGGATCATTCACCGAAGCCTCTTCCTTTGCACGCTCAACCCTCGGCGTCTTTGCCTTCACCGGCACGCTCTGGCTCTGTGGCCGCCGTCCTTATCTCACTGGTTTTGTCGCCGTGACGTCGCTTATCCTGGTTGTGATGTCAACATCTTCAACCGGCCTGGTAGGCGCACCCGTGATGGGTTTGATCCTTTACCTGACGGCAATTGTCGTCGGAGGGCATAAGAATGCCCGCCGCTTCAGTACCCTGGCGATCGTATTCATACCGACGATTGCGACCGCGGCGGCGCTACTGATCGCGATAGATCCTGAGGTGTCGAAGACCGTATATAATTACATCGACATCATCGCACTCGGCAAATCCACGTCCGACTCCGCCGTTGAGCGGGGCTCCTGGAACATGGCCGCAATCCAGAATGTCGTTGACACCATGGGCGTAGGCGTCGGTCTCGGCACTGCTCGCACCTCGAGCTTTGCCCTTGCCCTTCTCGCAAATGTCGGCATCGCCGGTACGGTTTTCTATCTGCTTTTCGCCTTCGGAGCATTGATCAGGAAGCGTGGAACCCCTGGCAGCCTTACCGCGGATGCGCGGCTGGCGGCCTGCAACGGCTGCTTCGGCCTCCTTATCGGCGATATGCTCGTCAGCCCCGTCATCGATCAGGGCCTATTCTTCTGCATGCTTGCCGGACTGGCGTCGGCCCTGCCGGAACGCAGCAGACAACATATACGCACCGGTCGCCCTATAGGAGTAGTCACCATATGAGCGCTGGCGCCCTTTTTGCGGTCAACGGCCGCTTCCTCGGTCAGAATCCAACAGGCGTGCAGCGTTACGCATCGAATGTGGTGCGCGCGCTCAACACGGCGCTTGCCGCCGCTGATGAACGGGCGGCCATCATTGCCCCTTCCGGGACAACGGATCCGGGGTTCAGTCATATGCCGCTTATGCAATCCGGAGCGCTTTCCGGCCATCCATGGGAACAGATCACCTTGCCGGCTCAATGGCATGGCCGCCTTCTCAACCTCTGCAACACGGCGCCGGCCACCAAGGCTGATCAGATCGTATGCATCCACGACGCCAACGTCTTCACGACGCCGGATAGCTATAGCCGGGCTTTCCGGATCGTCTATCAGACGCTCCAGCCGCTTCTCGTGAAACGCTCGGCTCGCATCGTCACCGTGTCGCATGCAGCGGCACGCCAGATCACGAGGCATCTGCCGATCCGGATCGAAGACATTGCCGTTCTTCCCAATGGTCACGAACATGCATTTGGCTGGAATCCGGCGCTTGCGCAGATTGCGCCGGGCTTCGTCGCCGAAACCTTCGAACGATGCGATCGTCAGTTCATCCTGGCACTCGGATCCAAGGCGCGGCACAAGAACCTTGCCCTGCTCGTTGACGCCGCACCGGGCCTCGATGAGATGGGCATCGATATCGTGATCGCCGGCGGCGATGCAGGAATTTTCGTTCCCGGCGCACTCAAGGAACGGCCGAACGTCCATATGATAGGACGCGTTTCGGATCACGACCTGGCTTACCTACTCGAAAGGGCGCTCTGTCTTGCCTTTCCATCCTTAACGGAAGGCTTCGGTCTGCCGATCGTGGAGGCGATGGCGCGTGGCTGCCCTGTGGTTGCCTCTTACAGTGCAAGCATACCGGAGGTCTGCGGCGACGCCGCCCTGCTTGCCTCGCCGACCGATCCGGCGGCATGGATTCGGCAAATCCGAGCACTGAAGGAATCCCCGGGAATGCGCATCGATCTGATGGGACGGGGATACGACCAGATCAAGAATTTCTCCTGGTCGCAGACAGCCGCCGGCTACATGGAGCTGCTTGCTCAACCCATCGCCCGGCCGAAAACCTATAAGCCTTCCGGAATCGGCACCCCCCATATTGCGGTTATCGTCGCAACGCGGGGACGGCCAGCGACCGTAAACGCGACCGTGCGCCACCTGCTGGCCACGCAGACGTTGAAACCTAAAACAGTCATCGTCTCCTGCATCGATGCCGCGGATGCCGGCAATCTCATCGGTCATCCCGACGTGACCGTCGTGACAGGCCCCGCTGGGTTGACGAAGCAGCGAAATACCGCACTTTTGAACATCCCCGAGGAATGCGAGATCGTCGCTTTTTTCGACGATGATTTCCTGGCAGACGCGAATTGGCTGGCGGCGGCGGCAAGGGCGTTTCGCGATGACAATCAGATCGTGGGCTTCACCGGCCGGGTGCTCGCCGATGGCGTCGGCGGCCCGGGGATTGGCTTCGAGGAAGCTTTGCGTCTTATCGAGGCCGCGCCAACGAGCGACTGGGCCTGGGTAGAGCCCTACAGCCCCTACGGATGCAACATGGCCTTCCGGGCGGAAGCGATCGGCGAAACGCGTTTCGACGAACGTCTTGTCCTTTATGGCTGGCTGGAGGACCGCGACTTTGCTGCAGCCCTTGGCAAGCACGGAGGCCGCTTCGTCAAATGCGCGGAAGCTTTCGGGGTGCATATGGGCGTGAAGAGCGGCCGCGTCAGCGGGGACCGCTTCGGCTATTCGCAGGTGATCAATCCCATTTATATGCTGCGTAAGGGAACAATGACAGGCCCGATGGTTGCCAATCACATCTTCTGCAACATGGCCATGAACTTTTCGCGGGCTGTCTGGCCGGAACCGTTCATCGACAGATGGGGGCGCGCAAAAGGCAATCTCATTGCAATCAAAGATCTCCTTTACGGGCGCCTTGAACCCGAACGAGCGGCAAAATTGCCGACGCAAAGCAACGCAGAACAACTCAAGTCGGAGGTGAGGACTAGATGACGCAAAACGCTCCGTCTCTACTGGAACGGTCGTCACGGCTTTGGCGGTTGGACGAACTGCCCGCGGACAAGACCAGCGAAGGGCCGGTCGCGCTCCTGCGATCGCTGTGCATGCTCGCTCTGCGGCACAAGACGAAGCTCATTCTTTGCACGGCAGTCGGCGTCGGCCTGGCAGCAGCCTATGCGCATTCATTGCCGCGCACTTACACGGCGACGGCCACTGTCTTGCTCGAACCTCGCCACCTCTCTCTGACTTCAAGCCAGGACGCCCAGAATTTCGACCTCAACAGAGCGGACGGCGAGCTTCAAATCATCCGTTCCGAACGTCTGCTCTCGGCCGTCTTCAGCAGCCTCAATCTTGCCAACAACCCGGAGCTTGGCCCGCAGCCGCCAAGCATAAGTGCGTTTGTCATCGGCAACATAACGGGTGCAATAAACTATGTGTGGTCTGCCATAAGCAGCCCTGACGCGGGGAAAGCCCCTCGTTCCGATACCACGTCGGGCACACCGGCAAATAGCTCGGCGGGCGATGCATACCAAGCAGCCTTCTCGAATTTCACACAGCATCTGGACGCGCGCCGTGTCGGTCAATCCTATGTCATCGAGATCAGCTATTCTTCGTCCAATCCGACGCTTTCAGCACGCATCGCGAACGCTACGGTTTCCGCCTACATCCTCCAGGCCGTGAGCTTCAAGGACGAAATGGCCCGGGCGGGAACCGAGGTTCTTCAGTGGCGACTCGACGCGCTGGCGGCCCAGGTTGCCGCCGCGACCGATGCCATGAAGCTGGGAGCCTTGCCTGCGGTACCGACGCCCGACGGCGATGCACGAATTATCGGCGCGGCACTTGTGCCGCTTAGTCCATCGGGGCCACGCGCCACCTTGATTACCATTTTGGGCGGTATTCTCGGCGTACTCTTCGGCTTCTCGATCATCGTTCTCAATATCGCCTTTGATCGCAAGGTTCGCAATGCGAAAGATCTGGCGCGGGATACGGGGGTACCATGTCTCGGAAGCCTGCCGGACCCGGCTGGCCGGGCGAGCACCTTGCGTGGATACAGCAGGAAGTCCTCGGTTGTCGTCAATCAGCCGGGCAGCGCCTATGCCATGGCCATTCACAATCTCAGGACATCCATCGAGATCGCATGCTCGACGATCCGAAGTGAACGAGGACTCATCATCGCGATTACCGGATGGGAGCCGGGCCAGGGCATCTCGAAGATGGGCGTCAGTCTGGCGCAATTCCTCAGCCGAAGCGGCCGGCATGTCACCCTCTTTTATGACGAGGCGGGCCAGCACAACCACAGCAATCGAGAGTCGGATGATCTGCTGATGACATCGCTGGCAGATGCTCTCGTCGACGATATGCGGCCCGAGCAGATATTGCTTTCCAACGGACGCAATGACGGACAAGGCATCGCCCGTTTTCCGATCCATTCGACCAATGCACTAACAAACCTCTATGTCGATTTCCGCGACAGAAGGGCAGGACGGATCGTGGAGACGGCAAGAGCCAGAGGCGACGTACTCCTGGCGTTGCCTCCTGTCGGCAACTCGTCGGATGCGGTGGCGCTGTCTGTCCACGCCGATGCCGTGGTGGTGATTGCCAGCGCCGGCAGGACAACGACCGACCAAGTCAACGATACCTTGCTACAATTGCGACGCGCCGGCGCCAATGTCATCGGCACGGTCATCGATCTGGCAAAGGCATGATGCATGTCAAATCAAGCCGGTAGAACTTGTTTCAAGGCACCCGCTACTATTTCAATAAGATAAATCCCGATGAAACCGCCAAGAATTGCCGTCGTCATCACATGCTGGAATTATGAAACCTATGTGGCGAATGCGATCCGCAGCGTCGTATCGCAGGATTGCGACGAATGCGAACTTGTCGTCATCGATGACGGTTCTACCGATATGTCGTGGGATGTCATTCAACGTGAAGGCGTCGCAGCCTATCGCATTGAAAACAGTGGTCAGAGGGCGGCCGGCCTTTATGGCCTGGAGCGAACGCAGGCACCTTTCGTGCTGTTTCTGGATGCAGACGACGAGCTGGCACCGGGCTCCCTTGCGACCATCCTGTCGGAATTGGACGACGACGTTGCCAAACTTCAATTCTCGCTGACACGGATCGATCACCGCGGAGACACTATCGGCGCCGGCACGACCCTCGAAGGATTTCGAGATCGCCACGTGATTGCAGAGAGCGTGCTGCATACGGGTGTTTATACCAGCCCTCCGACATCGGGAAATGTCTTCAGACGCGACGTCTGCGAATATTTGAGAGAAATGGACTATGATCCGGCAATCGATGGATTGCCGCTCTTCGTCGCCCCTTTCATGGGCGATATCGTCAGCCTGCCGCAAAGGCTTGGGCGCTACCGCATCCACGGCAAAAATTTTTCCGGACTAGGACGCGCGGTCGATCCAGCCCCGTTGCGCCAGGAACTACGCCGCTTTGTTATGAGGATGGAGCACTTGCGCCGAATTCTGGAGCCAACCGGACGCGCAGACGCGCTCGTTCGACCGGAAGAGGCCTATTATTATATCGAGCGCAATTTCTATCTGGCGATCGCGGAAGGCAGGCGCCCCCCGATCAAGTGCTTCCTTTCTCTGCTGCGAAAACTCCAACACCAGCAATACCCGTTGAAGACCAAGGGGACGATTGCGGCATTTTGCCTGCTCACGATGATATTGCCGAACCGGAACGCCCGCCGCGGCCTCGCCTACCGGCTGAACGGCGGCAACCGTTCGACCGTCGGACTTCTGCAGGCTTTGATGTAAGCCATCCTTCACGCGCGGTACAAGCGAAGGATCACCGGCGATCGGCCAATTCGAACCGCCCTTGGCCCGCGATCAGGCGCATGCCGAGCGCCAGCAGCGTACCGACATAGGCTGCCGCGCCGGTTCCCGCAACGAAGGCAAGCTCGAAAACGTGGTTCAAGGCACGCCCGGCCAATGCGTCGCGCAACATGACGACCCATAGGACCATCACCGCGGCGGCAACGCCGATTTTCCAGAGATTCTTCAGCTGGGTCCCTATTCCAAGATCCAGCTGCCGCCGCACCTCACGCAGATAGAACGCGAACATGATGGTTGAAAGGAGCACTCTTGCTGCGCTGACGCCCGTAATCGAGAAAAGATAGAAGCCAATCGATATCAGTGTGATCCGCAGGCACAAATCGATGCTGTTGAGCCGGAAGAGGACATGCGGGCGATCAAGCGCGAGACTGACCGAATACAGCGTCTGGAAGTAAGGTATGGGGATCACGGACAAGGATAGAAGGCTTAGTAAGGGAGCAGCATCTTTCCATTTCTCTCCGAGAAGGAGATCGGTAACGAGATCTGCCGTCAGAAATATTCCAATGCACGCCGGGACGGAAATGAGCATCGCAAACCGAGCCGCCTTTAGAAAGGCCAGACGCATTCGCTGCCGATCCGACGTTATGAGCGAGAATGCAGCCATGACTGGCTGCAGTGCGGGACCAATGAGAGACTGTGTTGGAACAACGGAGACATCGCTGGCAACCGCGTAGCGTCCAAGCGTCGTACTATCGGTCGTCGCACCGATGAGAAAGCGATCGAACTGCCAGTTGAGCGCCGAAATCAGTTGTGCGGAACTAAACCATCCCACGAATCCGGCGAAATCCGAGAGACGCCGCAGCGAAAACGCCGGCCGATATGGTGCAAGCAGATAGGAAACCACCACAGCCGCCACTGAATTGGTGACGAAATTCGCGGCGATTGCCCAATAGCTGCCTCCCGAAAAGACCGTGATCATCGCAATGACAAAGGCGCATAGTTTTCCGCTGAATTCCAGAAGGAAGGTCTGGCGAAAGCCGAGCTCCCGGACGAAATGTACCATCGCCGGACTACAGAAACCCCTGGCAATCGGCCCGATCGCCAGAACGGCAATCAGCGGAGTGAGTTGCGGATTGTGATTGATCAACGAGAAGGGCCAGGCGGCGGCCAGGACGATGAGCGCAATCAGGCCGCTTCTTACGATACTCAGCGTAAAGCCCGTATCGAGGTGGCTCTTGTCGACCATATCGAGCCGAACCATCGCCTGCGTAACAGGCACTTCCAACACCGTATCGACAACCACGACAAGCGACATTGCCAGTGCCGCCAAGCCGAAATCGGCGGGTGTCAGGATACGAGCGAAGAGCAGAAGCGTGCAGAAATCGACGAGGCGGCCGATAAAGCGTGAAACAACGAGCCAACCGGCTCCCTTGAAGGCTTTGAACGCAAGCATGCGATCCTAATGCTCCGTCTGTCTGGGACCCGGCCCGCGACTGCGACGGCGCAACGCATAGACCTGATGTCGAAAGCAGCTCATCGCTGACGACCGCTCCAAGGCTTTGCGAGCCGGAACGATTCCCGTTCCCCATCCGGGATCCGTCGCTCTCCTAGAGAAACCATTACGCGCCATATCACTCATGTACATATCCTTGGCAGCCTCCGTTGTTCAGCGATACAGCCGGGCCGAGACCCCTCGCAGCACATGCGCCATTTCCAGAGCCGCAAGCAGCGGCGGCTTGAAGCGGGGAAAATCACGAGCGATGGCGCCTTCACGCCAAAGATGGGATTTCACCGACATCAGCTTCGCGGCCAGGGCGACTTTCTGCGAATGATTGAGCACTTGAACAAGATCGGAGCGGCCGAAATCTACGGAGCGGGCGCCGACGTCGAGCGCGACAACATCGCTGGGGCTTGGATTGATGATCGCCTGCTTCAGACGAAGCCACGCACGCCCGGCATCCTGCAGAACCTGGCCTCCCGTCTCGACCTGTTCGATATATTGCAGCGCGCCAGTCAGAAGCGGATTTCCGGCCGACGGATCCACCGCGCCGAAGCGGATATCCCCGGCATTGGAGACGACGGCACCCTCCGCTGTCTCACTGAAATGACGAACGGAAGAGAGTGCCGGCTCGAACAGGCTCTCGATGATCTGCCAGTACCGTAGAATGACGGTTTCCGGCTTGAAAGGGTTATAAAGATTCTGCTCGACGACAAGGCCGGCGACCCTGGGAAAATGATCCTCGCTCAGGCCCTTGTAGTTGCACCGGGCAAACTGGATCGTCTCGAAGCGCTGTTGAGGAAACCCCGCAGACAGCAGGCGCTGCGTGCTGCCGTAAAAGCCGGTATCGCAAAGTATGATGCGCTGCGCTCCGGCAGAGATCTGTTCCAGGTGGCGAGCGAAGAGATCGTTCTGCTTGCGGATGTCATCGAGAACGTCTCGCCCAGCATCCGTCTCCAGAAGGGCAAAGAACCGCGCTGGATCGAATATATGGCGCCAGGTATCAGGCAATTCATAGGCACGCCCGCCCAGGGCGCGAGCGACATCTGCAAAGCTTCCACCCTGGAATTCGCGTCCAAGCTCATCCAGGACCGCGGGGCCTCGAAGCACGACCGCCGAGCGCGCGGCCACGAGCCTCGAAATCTGGATATTGTCACGCTTGAGATCGAGGGGAAGCCCCAGCTTCTGCACGACGCGCTCGAACGCCTCGCGGATGCCGATGCCGCCGCGCGCGCAGAAGAGCAGCGCGGTGTCATGCCCAAGTCTGGCCTGCGCAGCATAGAGCCAGATATAGAGGCAAAATTCTGCAACGATCGGCCCGAAGACATCTCGGCCGAACAAGACCTTATCGCTTAGAGTGGGTGGCGGAGGGACGTTCCGCCAAGGCTGCCTCCCCAATCGACTGATCGCCTCGGTCTTTGCGCCGTCCACGCGCGAGGCGTAGCGTTCCAATCGGCTCTTGGGCAGGTGAAGTGTGCGCAACCCCATCGAGGCCGGCATTTGAAAATCGGCGATATCGTCATCGCCTATATGCAAGACGCGAGATGGAGCAACGGACTCGTTCTCGAGCACGGCGGAGAACAATGCGCCATAGCGCTTGCTTGCCTGGGCGTCGGCGCTTGAATAGACGCGATCGATCAAGCCTGGGCCATGAAAATGATTGATCAGCACCGTAAGCTCTGCAGCGGAAAGCGCTGTATCGCTGACTGCGACGATCCGGATTCCCTCCTGGCGAAACTGCCGCAGCAGAGCAGCAAGCCAGGCGTTTGCGCGAAGAGCCGTCTTCTCGACCGAAAGCTCTATGGCGATGCGCTCTCCGACAAGATCGTCCGGCAAGCCAAGCAATTGGAGCTGCCTGCGGATAATGTCGCTCAGTTGAACTTCGCCGACCCCTCCGCCCATGTTGAGCGCGCGATAGGCGAACTTCTGCGCGAGAAGGCGGCACCTGACCAGTTCAGCCTTCTCGACAAACAGTCCCTTTTCTTTCAGGAGGCGGGCAAACCGGGTTTCGCCGGCGGCAATGCGCGAACGCTGCGACGTCCCGCGGCGCAATAGCAGTGTGTCGAATACATCGGTGGAAATCAGGTCGATTTCGCCAAGATTCTTGTAGACATCGTCGAGGCTTGGCCGCAGCACGAGATAACTCCCTCGGCGTTCACCGGAATAGTAATAATCGACACAGTCGTAATTTATTCGCAATCAAACCTGGCGCTCATCAGAAGACGAGCCGATCCGCGGATGATCTAACTACACAAATACGGATATATCAAGTAAAATTGCAATATAGATTGAGTATTCACTCGAATTTTTGTTCCATATAGAACTTACACAGATTTGTGATACACCATTAATGAAGTGAGTTCGGAACACTTTTCGACTTAAACTTTCAATAAGCAAAATTTAATCTAGTGCATGAAAAGCCGCAGCAGGGGACGCTTCCATGAACGATGCGGGTCATTATGTCGCCAACGATGTTATCGCCGAAGTAGAGAGATTTGATGCCATAGTGCTAGGGGCGGGCATTTCTGGGCTGGTCTCCGCCTCGGTCCTCCAAAAGCAGGGCTATCAGCGTATCCTGATCGTCGATACCTACGGCCATGTCGGGGGCAATCACATCGACTGGTCGCATGGAGGATATACATTCGATATCGGCAGCTTGATCTTTCAGGACGACTCCCCGTTGCTTGCCCATTTTCCGGAATTGCTGCCACTCTATGTTCCGATCGAACCGACATGGGCGCGCTTGAACCCTCAGGGAATGATCACTGCCTATCCGATTTCGGTACGCGATGACATTTTCAGCGCCGGCGTCGCTGAAGTAGTCCGAATTTTCTCCTCGGTCATTTTCGCGCGGCTCTTTCAGCGAAAGATGCATAATGCGAAAGAATTTGCCCGCTATTGGATCGGGAGCCGCCTGCTGCATCGCTCCGGCCTGGAATCCTACATGAAGCGTTTCTATGGAGCTGCCGTCGAAAGCATAGACATCGATCTCGCCCGCAAGCGGATGCTCTGGATCAGCGAACATGCCTCCTTGAAAAATCAGATCGCGCGGGCATTCAGACGCAGTCACAAAGGGCCGAAAAACCGGCAGATGGCTCGCCCGAAGGAAGGTTTTCAATTCCTCTACCGGGCTGCAGTCGAACGGTTGGAGCGGCGTGGCGCGGAATTTCATTTGGCAGCGGACATGCAGACGATCCGCAAGGTTCACGATCAGCTCCACCTGCAACTACAAGACAGGGTCGTGGCGTCGCATCGCGTTATCTCAACCATACCCATTCATATGGCCGAAAAGCTGTGTGGCCTCGATTCCGGCCGGAAGCTTGAGACGATCACCCTCATCTCCCTCTATTTCAGCTTTTCCGGCAATCGCGGCTTTTCGCAACCGATCATCTATAATTTCTCGCATCAAGGCGCCTGGAAGCGCCTGACGATGTACTCCGATTTCTACGGTCGGGTCGATGATCGCGATTATTTTACAGTCGAGGTCATCGGCAACCAGATTGGCTGCTCGATAGAACGCGCCGAGAGCGACTTCAGGGATCATGTTCACGCCAACGGCCTTTTTGAGGGTGATCTCAAATTGGAAGGCAGCGACATGCTCGGAGAAGCATATCCCATCTATAGCAAGGGTGCTGCTGCCCATGCTGCCCAAGCAATGCAACAACTCCTTGCGTTCGGTCTCGAATCCTTAGGTCGCCAGGGTGGCTTCAACTATCAGCCAACAGCACGGGCTTCAACGGTGGAAGCAGAAGCAGCACTGCAAAGGCCAATACCATAAGCATTGACAACAGCGCTCCGGTATAATTGGAAATACCATTCGAGATAGCAGCGAATTCCATAATATAAATACGATGCTTTATCATTGCCATGCCGGGACAGCTAAAGCATACTACGTCAGCATCCTCGATATATCGTGTTTATGTTTATCACACTTATATAAGGTGCATTCATGCGGATCCTGCATATACTGAATCACACGAACAGGCTGAATGGACATGTCCATGCAGCAGTCGATCTGGCATGTGCACAGGCCCAATTGGGACATGACGTATGTATTGCAAGCGGCGGCGGTGACTTCGACCCGCTGCTACACAAGAATAATGTCGCAACCGCAATGGTTGACCACCAGCGAAAGCCGGTCAATCTTTTGAAATCATCCTTCGCCTTGCGCAAGCACGTCCATGCATGGCAGCCCGATATCGTCCATGCCCATATGATGACAAGCGCAGTTCTGGCATGGCCGATTTGCAGGTTGTCGGGCACTCCGCTCATCACCACCGTTCACAATGAATTCGAAAAGAGCGCGATCTTGATGGGCCTTGGAAACCGCGTCATCGCAGTCAGCGAGGCCGTGCGCGCTTCCATGCTCAGGCGGGGCATACCGTCATCGAAGCTTTGTGTGGTCCTTAACGGGACGATCGGCTCGGTCCGCTCCGAAGGCCGCAGCAGAACGCCGGTCGATCTGCCATCTCCGAGCATCCTTTTCGTCGGCGGCCTACATCCGAGGAAAGGCCTGCCCGATCTCTTTGAGGCCTTTCGCCTGGCGCATGCACAGCATCCCGAGGCCAGACTTGTTATCGTCGGAGAAGGCCCCTTCCAGACCAACTACATGGAAATGGTGGCAAAGATGGAGTGCGCTTCGGCCGTCGCCTTCCTGGGCGCCAAGGAGGATCCATTCCCCTGGATGGCGGCGGCGGATATTTTTGTGTTGCCGTCACATGCCGATCCGGCTCCGCTGGTTCTCTCCGAAGCCCGCGAGGCAGGATGCGCGGTTATAGGCAGCAAAGTGGACGGGATCCCGCAGCTCCTGGAATACGGGGCGGCAGGAATACTGGTGCCGCCGCACGATCCACCCGCTTTGGCAGCCGTGCTCTGCGAACTGCTTGGAGAACCCGCCCGAATGCAGGAGTGGAAGGACAAGAGCCAAGTTCATCTCGACCGCCTGACGATCAGCCGCGTTGCCCATGAGACGCTTGATATCTATGGCAGCGCTCTTGCAGCCGGCTCGAAGAACGCAGCCGTCGCCGCGTAACTTAAACCGTCAGGGACGATGCAATCGATCGAGGAGAAGCAGCAATGCCAAGCCTGACATCCCGGCGCAACGTGCTGATAGGCACGGCATCGTTGGCAGCGGCCGGCGGCCTGCTGCTTGCAAACCGCCATCCCTCAGCGCAAGTACAGCAGGATCCGACCGCGGGCCGTACCATCATCTTCGATGAAAACTTTACGGCGCTTGATCAGACGATCTGGCATGCCGGGGCCAAGGCGACCACCTTCGACAGCGGCTTTTATGGCAGATCGGCCTTCAGCCGCTTCGGTGGTGAGGAAGGGTTCGATCCTTATGCGATCGTGGATGATCCATCCGCCGGCAACGGCAAGGCACTGCAGATCTCGGCTCAATATATTGGGCGCCCTATGCAGGTGCCGAACTATTACGGCAACAATCTTCCCGAATATCAATGGATATCGGGCAATATCCAGACGGCGAAGCCCGACGGCACGATCCTGAAGGGTTGGCGACAAGGCTATTTCGAGGCGCGGATGTGGTTTCCTACCCATCCCTTGAGCTTTCCGGCTTTCTGGCTGATGAATGGCAGAAGCATTCTGTTTCCCGCAACGAGCAACGAACTCGACATCGTCGAGCAGAAGGGCTGGGAGCACGATTTATACGGCGCCTATCTGCATGAATGGGGCAAGCCCGGCGAGCATCACGAAGGAGTGGGCGTTCCCACCGGCGTCGATATTACAACCGGCTATTTCCGCTATGGCCTGCTCATCGAAGGTGCGCGCTGCCGCTTCTATTTCGAACGCAAGCAAATCGCCGATCCAAAGACTGGCGGACTTATCGAGTGGACGCTCGGACGCGCGGCGGAGATGGACGCGCAGAACGATGTCTTTTGGCCGCTCCTGACGCTTGCTCTGCGCTCGGATGTCCCCTTCCCCGATCCTTTGCAGCCGCAGGATCGCCAAACCCACATGCGTGTCGATTACATGCGGGTCTATGCATGATATCCGTAAGACCCGGGGAGCGCCGGGTTTCGTGATGCCGTCATTTTTCAGGCAATCAGCGGTGCAGGTCCCATGGCGGCTATCCGCAAGGCATCTGCATGAACATCCACGACGCGTTCTGTGTCGTAAATATCAATGAAGTTTTGCCGAAATTCGGCATGCGCACGTTCTTCCTCGAGATGGTCGCAATAATAAAGCATCGCCCTGACAAGCTCCTCGCCCCCGGAAACCGGCACGAGAAGGCCGAGGCGTCTATCGACCAATATGTCGCTCGGGCCAAATTCACAATCGGTCGAGATGACCGGCAGCCCAAATCGCAACGCCTCACATATTGCTAGCGACCATCCTTCCCAGCGTGATGTCGACACATAAACATCACTCGCCGCCAGTGCCGGTGAGGGATTGTCGGGATGGTGTTCGACGCTTACCACGGCTGCGAGCCCCAAATCCCCTATCTGGTTACGCAGTTCAGCCTCGCCGTCTCCATAACCCACGACCTTCAGCCTGATATTAGGACGAAGCTTGTAGGCTTCGGCAAATGCCGTGAGGAGAATGTCCTGCCCTTTCTGGAAGGAGAAGCGACCAACATTTACAAACGTGACGCAGCCCTCTTCCCCCTCGGGCTTTTGAAGGGCATCGAAGCGTCTGACGGGATTGGGCAGCCAATATTGCCGGACGTTGCTTCTGAACATCGCTTTGAACGATTCAAGCTGCCTTGGCGATGTGCCGAACACATAGGTCAGCCGCTTGATGAAATAGATCCTCATCAAGAAGAACAGGATCTTCGCTTTCAGATGGCTCGGCTCCAACCGCGGGTTACCGTGCAGATGCATGGCAAAGTTCCGCCGGATGCCGATACAGGCAATCATGCAGATCACTGTCGGCTCGATCTGCGGAACAACGACCAAGTCATAGTCTTTTGCGCCGATGACATCGCGCAAGACCGACATGAGCTCGCGTCTGTTGTGCACGATCCTGTCGATTGTGTTGTAGCTCTGTGTTCCGTGCGGCCGGTTTTTATGCTCGGACGTGTAGAGAACATCGATATCGAAATCGGCGGGATATTTATCGGAGAGGGCTGAGCATATCGTATCGACAACTCTCTCGATACCGGCAAACGAACTCGTTCCCGGCTGGATATAGAGGATTCTCTTGGGGGAAGCAGGCGAAGCCTGATCCGTCTCAGTCGATAATGCGGCCTTCATCTGCACGCGCCCTCTTCGACCTCTTCGTTCATCGCTGACTATACTATCAATGCTAAAACTAGATGAGGGAATATTGCCTCAAATTCGGAAGAAATCTACACGAATAATGCTGACGATCGAACAAGTTCTCGTTCGCGACTATAAACCTCGCATTACTTCTATTCGAACATTCGATCTTGCTGTATCTAGCCCGAGGCGCTCCACTGGATCGGATACATCGGTCGTGACAAGATCGATGCGGTGATACTGCTCGCCAGCAAATATTTTCCGCTTACAGTCTCCTCACCGTCAGGCCTGAAAAATGCTGATCCCCTGCAGAGGCCAAAACCGGCCAAAATAATCCATAAAATTAGTAGAAAAAGAACAACCAGTCTTTCTCCTTTTGGTTCTGCCTGCGTAGGCTTTGTTTCAAGAATTCGCCGAACCCGAACCATCAGGACCTCTCTATGACCGAACGCCTTTTCTCGCTCTCCCTTTCCCGGCGCCGCTTGTTGATCACTTCATCCGCCGTGGCGACCGGTGCTTTGGTGGCGATGGCAGGCTTCACTCCCGCACATAGTGCCGGCGAGCCGAATGGCGGCGACATCACCTTCCTCATCGATTCATTGGGTGACAGCTGGATCCCGAACAACAGCGCGATTTCCAGTTTCCAGGGCCACATATGGGGTCACGTAACCGACAAGCTCGTCTACGTGGATGCCGCCGGCAAGGTTAGCCCGTGGATCGCCGAGCACTGGGAGCAGAATGACAGTGCCACCGAGTTCACCCTGCATCTCAAGAGTGGTGTGACCTTCTCGGATGGCACGCCCCTCGATGCATCTGCTACTGTCGCCAATCTCGACATCTGGTACGCCGGACGCAAGAAGGAAGGCATCAACCCGATCGGGCTTTTCCCGAAGACCTACGACCACGCCGAGGCGGTTGACGCAACCACGGTGAAGGTCTTCTTCAAAAAACCGACGCTCGGCTTCATTCCGACCCTTGGCTATCACGGTTCCATTCTGATCTCTCCCAAGACCATCGCACAGCCGGCCGCGCAGCAGGCCGATCTCAGCAAGACCTCCGGCAGTGGGCCCTATGTGGTCGATTCCTGGAAGGAAGGCGACTTCGTCAAGCTGGTCAAACGCAAGGATTACAACTGGGGTCCAGCGGCCGTCGGTCATACCGGTCCGGCCTATCTCGATACGATCACCTACAAGCTGGTATCCGAACCGTCACTGCGGGTTGCCGCAGTCCAGTCCGGCCAGGCGGACGTTGCCTATAACGCCTCGCCGCAGGAGCTGACGTCGCTCAAGCAGGAGGGCTTTACCGTCGCGACGCCGCGTTATCTCGGCTTCGTCAATGGCTGGGCGATCAATACGAAACTCGCGCCTTACGATGACGTCAAGGTACGACAGGCCTTGCAGGCCAGCATCAATCGTCAGGAAATCATCGATACCGTCTACACGCCCGACTGGAAGCTCGCGACATCATTCATTCAGAGCAACGTTCCCGGCGCGACCGATCACAGCGAGCTTCTGGCCTACAATCCAGACAGAGCCGAGAAACTCCTCGACGAGGCGGGCTGGAAAAAGGCGGCTGACGGCATACGCGCCAAGGACGGCAAGCAGCTGTCATTGACGCTTCATTCCAACCCATATCTCGTGACCTCAAGGTCGATCGACGAACTCATCGCTCAGCAGCTCGGCAAGATCGGCTGGAAGGTCGATATCCGGGCCTATGACGTCGTGACCTACGGCCAGAAGGTTCAGTATGGCGGCGCCAGCGTCCCGGCTTATGAGGTAACGCGCAGCTTTATCGACGCCGGTACCGTCGCGAGCATCCTGACTAACGCCAATAACGGCGAGAACTGGTTCGCGCTCGGCGAGAGCGACCAGAAGATCAACGAACTGCGCGACAAGATCGCCAGCGCCGGTTCTCTCGAGGCCAGAAACCCGCTGCTCGACGAGCTTCAGAAATATGTTCTTGAGCAGGGCTACTTCATTCCGCGCACACAGATGGTCCAGCGTATCTATGTCCAGTCTCCCAAGCTCAAAGGCGAGACATACAACGGCGTCGCCTATGCCAGCTATTACACGGCCACGATCAGTGACTGACCCACAGCGTAGCGAAGGAAAGCGAGGAGGTGACGAGCATGAACAATGCCTATCTTAGCTATGCCACAAAGCGCCTCGTCCAGGCCGTCATTGTTATCCTGCTGGCCTATGTCTTCACCTTCATCGTCGTCAGCGTTCTGCCGGGCGATCCCGTTACCAACGTTCTGCGCAACCCGCAAAACGGCTTCAGCGAGGCGGAGATCCAGGAAATCATTGCCGCCCAGGGCCTCGACAGGCCCGTTCTCGTGCAGTTGTCGACATCGCTTTCCCACTTCCTGATCGGCGATCTCGGCCTGTCGATGCGAACCAACCGTTCCGTGACGACCATGATCGCCGAGGTCTTGCCCTCGACGCTCGTTCTCGCCTTTGCGGGCCTCGTCGTCGCGCTGATCCTGGCGATCGTGATTGCCTATGGCACTCAGTTTCTCCCAAAAAGGTTCGGCCAGGGCCTGTTGCGGGGCTTCCCGTCCCTGTTCCTGTCGGTGCCGAATTTCGTGATCGGGCTGGTGCTGATCCACATCTTCGGCTTCCAGCTCGGTCTCTTCCGCGTGATCAATCCCGACAGCTTCTGGGCAACTTTTTTCGCGGCGGTCGCACTCGGCATTCCGATCTCGGCGCAGATCGCCGAAGTGCTTATCGCCAATCTCGATCATGAGTCGGGACAGGAATATGCCGCCGTCGCGCGCAGCCGCGGCCTTGGCCAGCTGCAACTTTTTGCCAGGCATCTCCTCAAGCCGTCTTCGCTTCCGGTCATTACCGTCGTCGCGCTGACGATCGGTGAATTGCTTGGCGGCTCGCTGATCACCGAGGCGGTGTTCGGGCGCACCGGCATCGGCAGCCTGGTCCAGCGCTCGGTCAGCACCCAGGACCTGCCTGTCCTGCAGGCGGTCGTATCGCTCGCGGCCGTGGTTTTCGTGCTGGTCAACCTGATCGCCGATCTTGTCTATCCGCTGCTCGACCCGCGCGTGAAACTGCTCGGTAGTGCCGAGCGCCGCCCGGCCACTTCGGACGAAGGATCCGCCGATATTTCAAAGTCGGTGCTGTCATGACCCTTCTCTCAACCAATACGTCCCCCCGCATCACAGCTGGCAACCGGCTTGCTGGTTTCCGACTGCCTGCGACCGTCGCGCTCTCATTCGCGATCGTGGCGATCGTGATCGCCTGGTCGCTCGCACCCAGCCTCTTCACCAGCCATAATCCGGCGGTCGGCATTCCCTCTCAAAAGCTGCTCGGGCCGAGTACCCAGCACTGGTTCGGAACCGATCAGCTCGGCCGCGATCTCTACACCCGCGTTGTCTATGGCTCGGCCGCCTCGGTCAGGAGTGCGCTAATTGCTGTCGTCATCGGTGCGGTCGCCGGCGGTTTCATCGGCCTGCTCGCCGGCTTCTTCGGCGGCCGTGTCGATATCGCTCTTGCCCGCCTGGTCGATGTCCTGCTTGCAATTCCGAAATTCCTGCTTGCCGTCATCGTCGTCACCGCGATCGGCTTCGACACCACGAACGCCGCCATCGCCACCGGCATCTCCTCGGTTGCCGTGTTTGCCCGTGTCATGCGGGCGGAGGTCATCAAGACCAGGCAGGCGACCTTCATCGAAGCGTCTTTCCTTTCGGGTGGCTCGCGCTGGCACATCCTCTGGCGGCACATCCTGCCGAACGCATCGCGCTCCGTGCTCCCGCTTGCCGTGCTGCAGTTCGGCGACTCGATCCTGGTGATCGCCAGCCTCGCCTTCCTCGGCTACGGCGATCCGCCGCCAGCTTCCGATTGGGGTCTGCTGATCTCGATCGGCAAGGACTACCTCAAGTGGCCATGGCTGGTCTACGCACCCGCCTTCGTCACGATCGCGACCGTCCTCTCTGTGAATAGGATCAGCCGATGGCTTCGCAAGATAGACTAAATGCAGTTCGCACCCTTATCACTGAGAAAGCCCCGACGCCGCAGCAGCAAACGCCATTGCTTCAGGTAGAGGGCCTGTCCGTCTCCTACGGCTCGCATGAGGTCGTCAGCAATGTCGGCTTCGAGCTAGGCCGCGGCAAAAGCCTTGCACTCATCGGGGAATCGGGCTCGGGCAAGTCGACCATTGCGCGCGCCGTGCTGCGATTGCTTCCCCGCACGGGACAGGCGACGGGCCGCATCGCGGTCGACGGCCAGGACATATTGCAACTCTCCGAGCGCCGCTTCCGCCATCTTCGAGGCCGGGCTATCGGCTTCGTGCCGCAGGACCCGGGAAACGCACTCAACCCGGTGCGGACAATCGGTTCGCAGGCGATGGAAGCCGCAGCCCTTGTCGACGAGCCCAGCAAGGCAATCCGCAAGGCGCTTGTCCTGGAGACGTTCGCCCAGGTCGGGCTCGACAACCCGCAGCGTGCCTATGATTCCTACCCGCACCAACTGTCCGGCGGTATGCTTCAGCGCGTCCTGATCGGACTTGCGGTTCTGCCGCGGCCACAGTTGCTGGTCGCCGATGAGCCAACCTCGGCGCTCGATGTTACGATCCAGAAGAGAATCCTCGACCTGCTCTCACGGTTGCAGCAAGACCTCGACATCAGTCTGCTGCTCATCACCCATGACCTGGCGATCGCAGCCGAACGGGCAAACTCCCTGGTCGTTCTCAAGGATGGCATCGTTCAGGAGGCCGGCAGCACCGCGGCCGTTTTCTCCTCACCCGCATCGACTTACGCAAAGAAGCTGCATGCCGATGTTCCGGCGCTTAATCCCAACCGTTACTACAAGCTTCGGGATCCTGGCTTTCGGTTCCTTGACGCTGAGGGCAACAACTCGCCGAAGATCGAGGTCAAGGGTATCACCAAGAGCTTCACGGTCGACGGCAAGGTCCTGACGGCCGTTGATGACGTGTCCTTTACCGTTCCGGCGGGCACCACGCACGCACTGGTCGGCGAGTCCGGCTCCGGTAAGACGACGACGATCCGGCTGCTGCTGGGGCTCGATCAACCGGACGTCGGTCATATTTCGGTCGCTGGGGAAAAACTCAACGGACGCTCACACCAGTCTCTACGCTCCGTATGGCGCAATCTTCAGCTCGTCTATCAAAATCCATTCACATCGCTCGATCCGACCTGGAAGGTCGAGCAGCTTGTGCGCGAGCCGCTCGACAGGTTCGGCATTGGAACTCATGCGGAACGGGCGGAACGTGTCCGCGAAGCGCTGTCGAATGTCGGGCTCGGGGAGCACCTGCTTTCACGCAAGCCGCAAGCCTTGTCCGGCGGTCAGCGGCAGCGTGTCGCGATTGCCCGCTCGCTGGTCCTGAAGCCGGAGGTGATCGTGCTCGACGAGCCGACCTCGGCACTCGACGTGAGCGTGCAGGCTGATATCGTCGGAGTATTGCTCTCGCTGCAGGCAAGCCTCGGCCTGACCTATATCTTCGTCTCCCACGATCTGGCCCTCGTGCGCCAATTCGCCCATACCGTCTCCGTGATGCAACGCGGGCGCATCGTCGAACACGGCAACGTCAGGGACATCTTCGACAATCCACGCGAGCCTTACACGGTGTCGTTGCTGGAATCGATTCCGGCCGCCGCCAGCCCTACCCGCGCACCGCTCCCGCAACTCCGCCGGATCATCAGCCAGGAACAGATCGCATGAGTATCGTTGCCCCCGCAGGCACCCTGCCCGCCACATTCCGCCCCAAGCGGCGGCTCGGCTTCAACACCCGCGTGTCGTTCAACGATGAGGTCGGTCCGGCGCAGGGACTGCGCGACGGCATAGAACTGTTCAAGGCAGCCGAGCGGCTGGGCTACCAGTCGGGCTGGGCCTATCAGCGCCACTTCGATCACTACCTGTCCTCTCCGATCCCATTCTTTGCTGCTGTCGGCCAACATACAAGCCATATCACGCTGGGATCGGCTGTCATCCCGATGCGCTACCAGGATCCCATCCTGCTTGCCGAGGCAGCCGCCACTGCGGACCTGCTCATCGGCGAAAGGCTTGAGCTGGCCATTTCGACCGGCGCCAACGCTGCATTCGACGCGGTATTCGGTACGGTCGACACCGATGCCCGTACGGAAGCGAAGCACCGCCAGGCGCGTTTTCTTGCGGCGGTCGCCGGCGAGGTACTGCATACGGTCGATGGTCCGGGCCAGGGCGCCCCGGAGGGCACCGAACTGCGGGTGACCCCGCACAGTCCGACGCTGCGATCGCGTATCCGGCAAGGCTCTGGTAGCCTTGCCTCGGCCGTGCAGGCTGCCGAACTCGGGATCGGCCTCATCTCGGGAACCGTGCAACACGACCACGCCGAAGGCGAGAGTTTTGGAGAATATCAAGCCCGCGCCATCGAGGCTTTCCGCGCGACATGGCGCCAGAGATGGGGCACCGAGCCGCCGCCGGTCACTGTCGCGGCGTCGATCCTGGTTGGCACCACCGCCGATTTGCGGGAGAAATATGCCGCTTACGACCTCGAGCGCCAAACCAAGGGCATCGGGGCATCCCGGCCCGCAGGCGCCCTCGAGCCGACCGCGCCGGCCATTCAGCCGCCGGGCATCCAAATTTCTCCGGTCTTCCACGGCACCCCCGATCAGGTGATCGAAGCAGTGCTCAAGGACCCGGGGCTGGCCGCCGCCGACGAGATTGTTCTCTTCCTGCCGCCCGCTTTCGGTCTTGCGGAGAACGTTCGCCTCCTGGCCGATCTCGTACAGACGGTGGCCCCGAGCCTCGGCTGGTCGCCAACCACGATTTGATGCATTTCAAGGCCTGAGACTATCCGCCCGAAATACGTCCGCCGCTCAGTCACGAGAACGGCGGCTAGAGCGGTTCCAGGAAAAGTGCACAGCGGTTTTCCATCCGGAATTGCCTGATAGAACGGTTCAGAGATTCCGTGAAAAGCTGAACCGCTCTATTGGCCGAACCTTCGTTCAGGCCGCCGGCGTTGGCTCGCCAAGCGAAAGCATCAACCGGTTCGCCCAGTTGAAGAAGGCGGCTCCATGGAGCACATCGGCGATTTCCAGATCATCCAAACCTTCTTCGCGTAACCTGCGGATTTCGTCCACTCCGAATTGCGAGGGGGTGGCTGTCAGCGCAGCTGATGCTTCGACAACGGCATTCCATCGGCTGCCGAGATCGGCTTGAAGGCCCTCGTCCAACAGACGCTGCACATCCTCAGTCCGCTTGGAATGATGGGAAGCAAAACGCGAATGGACCGATGCGCAGAAGATGCACCCGTTCGCCCTCGAAGCGGCCGTAGCAGCCAGCTCCCGTTCAGCGCGGGGAAGGCCGGCCGATACATTGTAGAAGATATCCTTGTCGGTCTTCGTACGCGCGCCCAGAATGTCGGGATCGCGCGCCAACAGCATGAAATAGGGCGATTTTGCGCGGGACGCGTCCACGAGGCCCGCCCAATGGCGTTCGGTCAGCTCCGCTTCGTCAAGGGGCTGCAGCCAGGGCGTCCAGCCGATCTCAGCTTGAGTGAAGGCGTTTGGCCGGTTTTCGATTGCCGGATGAATGACAGTTTCGGTCATGGCAGAATTCCTTATCCGTGCGATTTAGGCTTGGGCGACCTGTCCGATGGTGGCGGAACTTGCCGCCAGGGCCTTCAGGCCGGTAACGACCCTGATTTGGAACGCAAGGAATGCGACGAGCTGCGACAGGGTGACGATGCCGGTGGTCGTCCAGCCGGCATCGAGCAACTTCTGCAATGCCCCGGCGCTTGCCTCCCTCGGTCGGAAGACCAGAAGGTGGATGTGTTCGAGCGCTGCGCTGAGTTTTGGGTCCAGAAGATTTCGGCTCTCACCCGAAACCTCGTAAACGAGGCCCGGCTTGTCCTCACGCGATAGCGGGCCAGCCGGATAATGGCCGTATGGCCCGTGTGCATTGCCCCGATCTATTTCGGCGTCGATGACGGCAACGAGGGCGGAGCCATGGGGCTCATCCTGGAGTTTGGAAGAATAATAGCTCCTGATCGCGGCTGCCTTGTGCAGCCCTGCAACGAAGGCCGCGGCGGCGAAGCGCTCCGCCGGAGTGGCGCTTCCCCAATGTTCGGGTTCAAAAAGAGCCTCATAGCTCTTCTGCGCATTAAGGCGCGTCTCGGGCCGCTGCGCCCGAAGACCGTCAAGACGGGATCCTGGCTCTATCCCAGCGAGGAAGTCGATAATATCCCTGTTCTGCAAAGTCATGGTCGATGCCTTCTCTTCGGATGCTGCTATTCAGGCCTGCGCGGCGAAGCGACGTTCGTTCCCAGTGGCGCCTTGCGGCACCCAGCCGAGCGCGGGTGCGACATGAGTGGCGGTCAGTTCCAGTGAGCGCAGGATATATTCGTGCGGCGGATCGACGGAGTGCACCTGAAAGACCAGATCGGTGACACGCGCCAGGGCCGCATCTGCCTGAAGCGATTCAATAACGTCATCAGGGGTACCGACGTGGACGTCGAACGCTTTGATCAGGTCAGCCGTGGTTTCGCCCGGAATCGCAAACCCCGCTGCCTTGAAGTGCTCGACGATCCGCCTCAGGCCGAGATCGGCAAAATGAAGAGCTTCTTTTCTGCTGTCGGCGACAAAGAGGCTCCGCGAACCCAATATTCGCGGCTGTCGCCCGGCCGGCAGCGCTGAAAGATAGGCATCGATAATCGGGTTCTGCAGGTTAGAAAGCCTGGCGTCCGGTGTCTCGGGCGGGCGCGGCTGCGTCCTAGATAACATCAGCCCGTCGCCATCACGGCCGGCACGCAAGCCGCCGCCGACGGAAAATGTCGCCTGCCAGACATGGTCGCGCAGATGCGGCGCGGCGGGATAAAGGCGGTTGCCGCCCGTAAGCTCTCCGCCCGCCCAGGCATTGCGCACCAAAGCAAGATGATTGCCATAAACCTCCGTGCGCTGGCTGCTTTCCAGGCCGAAGGGAAGAAAGGCTTGCGGAGTGCCGCCAGTGCCGAAGCCGACTTCCAGCCGCCCATCAAGCAGGCTGTCGAGCACGGCGGTATCTTCGGCGACCCGGACAGCATTTTCCATCGGCAGCGTGATGACGCCGGTACCGAGGCGAATACGCGACGTCTGCGGGGCCAGGGCAGCAAGAAATACCAATGGCGCGGGCAAGCCGCCCTCATCGCCGTTGAAGTGATGCTGCGCCACCCAGGCGGAGTCGAAACCCTGTCTTTCGGCCTGGATGATCTGCTCGGAAACCAGCCCGTAGCGCGTTTTCGCATCTGTCTGATCGAGGACCCGGCTGAAGAAACCCAATCTCTTCGGTGATGTTAATGTATTCATGAGGATTATCCTGCACTGACGAGGGTCGGATCTGCTGCCCGCGGAAACTTTTTGCCCGGCACCGCATCGATCAGTTCGCGCGTGTAAGGGCTCTTGGGATTGCTGAAGACGTCTTCGACCCCGCCTGTTTCGACCAGCCGCCCACCGTTGAGGACCGAGACCGTGTCCGCGATCTGACGCACCACCGCAAGATCGTGGGAGACGAACAGATAGGTCAGTCCCAGCTCGCGCTGCAGTTCGTCCAAAAGATTGAGGATCTGCGCCTGCACCGTTACGTCGAGCGCGGAAACCGCCTCGTCGAGTACCAGGATCTGCGGATCGAGCACCAGGGCGCGCGCAATCGCCACGCGCTGACGTTGCCCTCCCGAAAGCGCGTGCGGCCGGCGTTGCAATAAGTCAGCCGGCAGTCTGACTTTTTCGAGAGTGGCCGCCACCTTCGCCAAGCATTCATGCCGGGGCAGCCGTTCGAAATTCAACAGTGGTTCCTCCACGATCCTTTCGATCGTCTGGCGCGGATCGAGCGAACCATAGGGATTTTGGTAGACGAGCTGGATCTTCTTGCGGAACAGCCTCAACGTTTCGCCACGCAGCGAGGACAGATCGAGCCCGTCGATCACGACCTGCCCGGAGGTCGGCCGCTGAAAGGCCGAAACGATCCTGATCGTCGTCGTCTTGCCGGAGCCGGATTCGCCGACGATCGCATGCGTGCTGCCGCGGCGAACACGAAACGACACGTCGTCCACCGCCCTGAAACGACCATCGCTGCCAGTACCGAAATCCTGCACCAGCCCATCCACCACGATGATATCGTCTGCCGGCGCGACGGATGCAATCGGGTGTGCCGGCGGGGCCTTCGACCGCGCATTCAACGATGGCGCGTCGGCGAGCAGACGGCGCGTGTAGCTGCTTTGCGGGTTTCTGAGAATATCGGCGGTGCGTCCTTGCTCCTGAATGCGGCCATGCTGCAGGACGATCAGCCGGTCGGATCGATCGGCGGCAATCCCGAGATCGTGGGTCACCAGAAGGACCGCGGTGCCATATTCGCGTCTCAGATCGTCGATCAGATCGAGTATGTGCCTCTGCACCGTCACGTCCAGTGCACTGGTGGGCTCGTCGGCGATGATCAGCGAGGGCTTCAGCGCGATGGCGATCGCGATCAGCACACGCTGACGCATGCCGCCGGAGAGTTCATGCGGATATTGCCTGGCGCGCAGTTCCGGCTGGCTGAGACCGACACGCTCCAGCAATTCGACTGCCTTGGCTCTAGCGGCAGCACCGGATGCCCGGCCGTGGACCGTCAGGATTTCGGCGACCTGCTCGCCGATCGTCCTCACCGGATTGAGCGAATTACCTGGGTCCTGCGGCACGAGGCTGATGATGGAGCCGCGAATGCCATCCAGCCGCCTTTGCGGCCAGCCGGCAATGTTCTCGCCGTTCAGGCGAACGGTTCCCTGCTGGAGCAGCCCACCTTCAGGCAGGAGGCCAATGAGAGCTTGCGCCGTCGAACTCTTGCCGGAACCGGACTCCCCGACCAGTGCGACGACCTCACCGGCGCGAACCTCAAAGTCAATATCGTGAACGACCGTGCGCAGGCCGCTCCTGTCGCGATAGCCTACCCTAAGGCCTGCAACATCGAGGATCGGCGCACCTTTTTCCGCAATTGTTCCAATGATTGGAGCCGTCATTTCCCGATACTCCCAAGCGCTCGGCTGATACGGTTGATGGAAATGACGACCAAGACCACGACAAGGCCGGGCGCTGCCGTTAGCCACCAGGCGGTTGCGATATAATTGCGTCCTTCGGCAATCAGCAGGCCCCACTCCGGTGTTGGCGGCGGTGCGCCGTAGCCGAGAAAGCCGAGGGTTGCGAGCTGCAGGATGGCCCAGCCGGCCTGCAGCGCCGCAAAGGCGATCACCGAGGTCAGCGAATTCGGCAGGATGTGGCGCCAGAGGACCTTGAGGAAAGTGCCACCACTGCCGAAGGCGGCCTCGACATATTCGCTTCGGCGCACGGTGACGACTTCGGAGCGGACCAATCGGGCAAATTTGGCGATCAGCGTGCAGCCGACCGCGATCGCGGCGTTGACGGTGCCGAATCCAAGCAGAACGATGATGCTGAGCGATAAAAGCAGATCCGGTATGGACAGCATGACATCGACCAGCCTCATGATGACCGTCTCGATCCTGCCGCCGAACGATCCGGCAAGAAGGCCGAGCGTCGTGCCGGCCACAAGCGCGATACCGACGGCGGCAAGCGCGCCCGAAAGCGAATGCACGGCGCCATAGACGATGCGGGCATAGAGATCGCGCCCGAGCGAATCCGTCCCTAGGAGATGAGCGGCACTCGGCGGCCGGAGATGTTGGCCGGGCAGGCCCTGTATGGGATCATAGACCGTGAAAATGCCAGGGACGAGCGCCCACAACACAGCCAATGCAAGAATGAGGCAGGCAAGGACGAGACCAGGCTGTATGCTCGGCAGCTGCCACGCAGCGCTGGCGTCCTTGCGAATATCGGCAGTCACCGTCACGGACGATGCTCTTTCTCCCTGGCTTGGCGCATCCGGTTCGGCATGCCGTTGCGCGGGTTCGATCCTTGCCATCATGCCGCTCCCAGTTTGATTTTCAGACGGGGATCGAGCACGGGATAAAGAAGATCGACCACAAGATTGATAATGACGAAGGCGGTTGCTGCAACGACGACGATTGCCTGGAGAACGGCGACATCCTGGCTGTCCACCGCATGCTTCGTAAGCCCGCCGATACCATTGAGGCCAAAGACCGTTTCGGTGATGACAGCGCTGGCGATCAACTCCCCGAACAGCAATCCGGCAACGGTTAAAACCGGCAGCAGCGTGTTCTTGGCGACGTGCCGCCACAGGACCTTGGCATGCGAGAGGCCTTTGGCTCGCGCGACGGGCACGAATGGCCTCGTCAGGACTTCATCTATGTTCTTCAGCAGGATTTGCGCCAGCGGAGCGGAAATCGGCACCGCGACGGTCAGGATAGGCAGGAAAAGACCTTCCCAGGGTCCGGGATTGATGACCGGAACGAGGCGGAGCCGGAAGGAGAATATCTGAATAAGCATGATGCCGAGCCAGAAGGTCGGCACCGATATGAACAGCGACGGTATGGACTGGATCAGGCCGCGCAGCCAGGCAAAGCCGGAAAGATTGCAGGCAATCGCGATTAGAACGGCAAGAAGCGTCGCCACCGCAAAGCCCAATGCTGCAAGCAGCAGCGATGGCGGCAGGTTGGTGGCAAGCAGTGAGCGCACAGGAACGCCCGCCTGCAGCGAATAGCCGAAATCACCCGTCAGGAAGCTCCAGACGGCATGGAGATATTGGTGCAGGAACGATCCGTCGGCGCCGTAAGCCGCCCTGATATCGGCAAGCTGTTCGGGGCTCAGTCCGTAATCCGGGTTCTGGAACTTGATCAGCACCGCGTCGCCCGGCAGCGACTGCAGCAACACGAACGAAACGGTGAAAGCCGCCCATAGGACGAACAGTGCCTGCCCGAACTTCGATAATATGTATCTTGCCATGCCAATACCACGTCTTCGCGTCGGGAAGGCCCGGCACCACGCCGGGCCAGCCCCATTTTTATCAGTGTTCAGCGAGCCAGGTGCTGTAGAAGGATGGGCGTCCCACGGCTTCGAATGCAATTCCCTTCACGTAAGGCGCGCCGGCAAAAACCTGCGGCTCCTCGAAGAAGGGAATGACATAGGCCTGATCGAGCAGATATTCCTGCGCCGCCTTGGCCGCCGCCAGGCGTTTCTCGCGATCCGTCTCGGAGGCGACGGTTTCCAGGATGCCGTTCAGCTTGTCATCCGAGAAACTCGCCTTAGTATTGAGGCCACCCTTCTGCAGCAATGCATCGCGGTTCTTGGGGTAGAACTGGCTCTTGATGACGTCGGGATCGGCACGGCCGACTTCAGCGACGACCAGAGGCGTCTTTGCCGGATCGACATTGTCGGTCACCAGATTTCCCGAGGTGCCGGCAAGAACCTGCAGCTTGACGCCGAGCTTGGCCCATTGCTGCGCGACGAGCTGCAGCACGGCCTTGTTCTGTGGCTGGGGCAGGGATTCGTAGACTGCAAGCGAAAGCGGCTTGCCATCCTTCTCGCGAACGCCGCTCGCGCCCTTCTTCCAGCCTGCTTCATCCAGGAGCTTTTCAGCAAGAGCCGGATCGTAGGTCAGCTTCGACGACAGATCCGCGTAGCCGGCCGCAGCCGACGAAATGACCGATTTCGCTTGCGGATAATTTGCCGAAAACAGCGTGTCGACGATTTCCTTGTTGTTGGTCGCATGCAGGAGCGCCTGGCGAACCTTGAGATCGGCAACGAGCGGATTGTCCGGCCGGAAGGCGACGCTGTCGTTCACGCCGCGGGTCGGCGCCGCATAGATCGCGAAACTCTGGTCGGAGACCTGCTTCTCGTCATAGGCCTGCAGCTGACGGATGAAATCGGCCTGGCCGGAAAGCAACGCGCCGATGCGCACGCTGTCCTCGCCGGTGATGATGTATTTGATGCCATCAAGATAGGCCCGGCCCTGATGCGCCGGCTTGCTCGGACCCCAGTTGTAGTCTGTCCGCGCCTTCAGCGAGAGCTGCTTGCCGAGCGTCTCGCTCTCGACGACGAAGGGGCCGGACCCGATGATCTTCGTCGCATCGCCAAGCTGGTCGAAGGGGAGCGCCAGCGTCTTCAACGAGACCAGGCCGGATCCGATGACGGATGTTCCCTGTAGAAAACCCGGAGATGATTTCTTGAAGTAGAACTTGACCGTATAGGGATCGACGACTTCGCTATGATCGTAATTGTTGATGACTTCGGAAACCGGCTGTTTCAGCTCCTTGTTGCCGAGGCCGAACGTATCGTAGTTCTTTGCGACAGCGGGGGCATCGAGCGGGGTGCCATCGGAAAAGGTCACGCCTTTACGGATCTTGAACGTATATTCCGTCGCCGCGTCGTTGACCGTCCAGGATTCGGCAATCCACGGCTCGATATCGAGCGTCTTCGGGTTTTGATAGGTCAGCTTGTCGGTGATCTGGTTGAGAATGCCGCCGTTCGGATAGAATCCGCCTGCCGGCGGATAGAGGTTCGTATGCGCCTGTTGTTCGAGATAAATCAGCGTGCCGCCTTTGACCGGCTGGTCATCGGCAAATGCCACCGGCGCCGCCAGTAGCCACACGGTCAGTAAACTTGCCGCTTTGAATTTGGCTTTGATGCCCATTGTGTAAGCCTCTGTAGGATAATGCGCATCAACCTATGGCAAACCCCCATCTATCTATAGAATTAATATTCTAATTTCGGCGTAAGTCGGGAAACGAACGCGACTATATTTTCGGGTTGAAGGGCCAGTCGGGCGGCTTGATGGGACAAGTATCCGCTAAAAATGAGCGGGCAATATTCGCGCATTCAGAAACGCCTCCGCAATCCAATGCGCTTCTACTCCTCAATACCCTTCAACCTTTTCTATTAGAATTGTTTTCTCCTACGGCCCGACTATTTGGCATTGCCGAGAATGGCTTGCCGCACCTACTACGCATATAATCCACTAAAATAATGGACTAATCGAACTTGGAACGCCTCCGATCGTTCATTCGGAAGAATCGATTTCAACGGGTGATGAAAATGACCAGACAGGTGATTGAATATGCCGGCATTCCGGTAGGCATCGTCGTTCCGGACAAGGGCGCGCTAAAGTTCATCGCAGTCAAGTTTCATGTCTATGATCTCGATGGCCAACATTTTGCCGCCGCTTCGGACGTACTGCGAGCCATCCATCGATTGGCGTCCGCGTCGACCGGCGACCTCGACCGCGCTGCATAAAGGAAGGCATATCATAAGCAGGCTGCATCTCTTCTTTCGGCTCTCCGCACAACGCGACGACCTATTTTCATGCCTTAACCTATCTCCATACAGAGAGTCCTCCATATGGCTGTTACTGCCCAACCTCTCATCCTCGATCACGCCGTCATCGGCGTTCTTGACCGGCTGGACGAGGCTGCCGCAATCTATCGCAAACTCGGCTTTGCGCTGACGCCACGCGGCTACCATACGCTGGGCTCCATCAATCATCTTGCCGTGTTCGGCGAGAACTATCTGGAGCTGCTCGGATTTCCGCCTGACGGTGACGGGAAACGCGCCGATCTCTGGTCTTATCCGGTCGGTTTGAACGGGCTTGCCTTTCGAACCACCGATGCGGCTGCTCTGCAGCGCGAATTGGGCGATGCCGGCAAACCCGTCACCGAATGGCGTGATTTCTCGCGCCCTGTCGACGTTGGAGGCGTAGAGAAGTCAGCCAGTTTCCGCACCTTCCAGATCGGCAAAGAGGCGATCTCCAACGGTCGCTTCTTCTTTTGCCAGCACAATACGCCGGAACTGGTATGGCAGCCGGGGGATCAGAGCCACCCCAACGGTGTTCTTGATATCGTCGATGTCTTCATCGTCAGCCGCGCTCCCCAGACGCTAACCGAACTGCTAGGCGGATTTGCCAATACCGTTGCTCCTGAAATCACCAGGGACGGCATTGCAATTCAGGCCGGCACCGTCACACTTCATATTCTGTCCGAGGCTGATGCTGCCTCCCGGTTCGGCTCGTCCATTCCGGCAGATTTTAACGGCAACGAAAGAAAAGTGGCGCTCGGACTGAAGGTGCGATCGCTTGAAGCAACCGCAGACGTGCTGGCGCAAGGAGGCTTTTCGCCTCGCACCTTCGAGGGCGGCCTGCTCGTTGATGCCGATGCCGCCAATGGAGTAGCGCTTTGGTTCAAGGAGTAGAAGAGCCGGTGCATACTTGAGGGTGGCGCACAAATAGTACGGCAGAAGCTCCCGAACGGCGGCAACTGAGATGCCGGTATCCGGCATTGCGATCGTTCAGCGCTTCGATATCGAAATCAATGCAAGGAACTCCACATGGCCAATCAGCCCGTCACCACCCGTATCGTGCTTGCCTCCCGTCCCGTTGGAAAACCGGTGGCGGCAAACTTCCGGCTTGAGCGGGAAACCTTGCGAGATCTCGACGAAGGCGAGGTTCTTCTGCAGATCCTTTATCTTTCCCTCGACCCCTATATGCGAGGTCGCATGGACGACGCGAAATCCTATGCCGCGCCGGTCGAAATTGGCGGCGTGATGGAAGGTGGAACCGTCGCGCGCGTCGTCAAATCACGCAATACGGAGTTCACGCCGGGAGACATCGTCCTCTCCCATTCCGGCTGGCAGAGCCATGCGATCTCAAACGGCGCGGGATTGCGCAAGCTGGACCCGAATGCGGCGCCGATCTCGACGGCACTCGGCATTCTGGGAATGCCGGGCTTTACCGCCTATGCGGGGCTGCGCAATATCGCACGACCCAAAGCCGGAGAGACATTGGTCGTTGCCGCTGCAAGCGGCGCGGTCGGCTCGGCCGTCGGGCAGATCGGCAAGATCTTTGGTGCAAGGGTGGTCGGCATCGCAGGCGGGCCGGACAAATGCCGCTATATCCACGACGAGCTTGGTTTCGATGCCGCGATCGATCATCGCGCGGACGACTTTCAAGCCCACCTTACATCGGCTTGTCCGAACGGCATCGACATTTATTTTGAAAATGTCGGTGGACACGTCTGGAATGCCGTGTTTCCACTGCTGAACGATTTCGCGCGCGTGCCAATCTGCGGACTGATCGCGCATTACAACGAAGACCCGTCCACTTCGCGCGGATCGGACCAATTGCCCGCGGTAATGCGCGCCATCCTCAGAAAGAGCCTGACCATCCGGGGTTTCATACAGCGCGAATTCGCCGATCAGCGCCCTGATTTCTATCGGGAAGCCGGGAAATGGATATCCGAAGGGCAGCTCAAATATAAGGAGGATATCGTGGACGGGCTCGAAAACGCTCCGGAAGCTTTCCTTGGCCTGCTAGAAGGACGGAACTTCGGTAAACTGGTCGTGCGTGTCGCACAGAGCTGACCACCAGCCGTCAGTCGGCGCATATCGGTCCTTCACCGCAATCTCTCCGAAATGGCCTCGGCGACCTTTCTTGCCTGCACACGAATATCCGGCACGGCGGTAATTTCCCAGAATTGGCCCGCAGTCAGCGCGCCAACGGCATAGATGATCGCTTCGCTGCCGCCCGAACCAGGGATGCGCGAGCGAGCATCGACCACCAGTCCAAGACGAAGCGGGTCTGCCTCGACCAGGCCTTGGCGCTGCATCTCCTGCAGCAATGGAGAATGGGCGATGCCTGCCCGCTCCATGCCGGTGCAATTCACGATCCAATCCGCCTCAATCGATGCGGTAGAGCTCTCGCCGCGCGGCCGGTAATGTACGGTCAAAGCCTTGGTTTTCTCGACATTCTGCAGATAGCCGGCGTGGACCGAAACCTGGCCGCTTTGCAGCATCGTCTCAAACCTCCGGAACACATCCGGCGCAACCCGATGACGATGAATGTTCCACCATGGCAACGCATGGCGCAAAAAGCGGCGGCGCTCGGCCTCCGGCAATCTCGACCAGAGAGCTTGCGTTTTCGGGCGCAAGCCATCCATGACTCTGCGCCAGTCCCCCGCATCTTTGCTTTCGCGACGGAGAACATGCAGGAGTTCACTCATCCTCGTGGGCAAGGCTCCGACGTCGATCTCGACCGCTGGCTTCGGATGACTGACGTGATCGTGCGGAACCAGACCCCGCCGCGACAACACGATTATCTTGCCGGTGAAACCGTGGGCAGACAGTGCCAAGACCTGATCGATCATCGTCAATCCTGAACCCAGGATACAGACCGTATCGGTCTTATTGACGCGCCTCAGCCATGACAGTCGCCATGGATTTTCGATGATGTGGGAGCGCAGGCCGGCGGGCAATCCGGTCAAATCGAAGGGCAGTTGGGCATTCCCCACTCCCAGACAAAGCACGACGCTTCGCCCGGCGATCTCATTGCCGTTGTCCAAAATAAAACCGAGCGCGGAACCGTAGCGCTCAACGCATCCGGTCGCCTTGGCCTTGATGAAATCAACCCGGCAACGCCGTTTCCGGTTGCGCAGCAGAGCAGCCAAACTGTCGCGAATATACAGGCCATAATCCTGCCTGGAGGCGAAATCTCCCGCATCCAACGGTCGCTTATGCTCCCGCAGCCAGTCGACAAAAGCATTCGGCCGGTCTGGGAAGAGGCTCATACGGCCGGCGGGCACGTTCAAGCGATGCAGATAGAGCTCGGTGCGATAGGCGGTTCCGCGGCCAAATCCGGGATCGTCTCCGACAATGGCGATAGACGCAGTTTCGGGAAGCAGTTCCACGAGGTTGCAGACGGTGGAGATGGCCGAAAAGCCGGAACCCACGACAACGGCATCATAGATCATGACTTGCCTTCTTCAATTTCGGGCGCTGCGGGAATTGCCAATAACTTCCTTTCGTCCGATTTAGGGCGGATGGATTTCGATCCAACATGCGACGATGGCTTGCCGGGAGATATCGAATGTCGCCCTACCTTCTTCCGCTCGTGACACGGCCGCGCGCCTGGCACGCTTTCCCGATAGGGCAAGACATTATCTATAAATCTCATAGATTAAAAGAATGGGTTTCCGCCGCCTTCCAGTGAAGGCAAATGAATTTCTTTGTCCTGCAGGTAGCTCTCCCCAGCGGCCGGCAGCGCATTTTCTTAGCCGCTTATTGTTCCAATGAAGGAACTCTGGGTGCCGACATGAGTTGGGGTCTTTCTTTCAAGGAGGATAGAGACATGCAAGTGAACGCAGCAATGACACGTGACGTGCGCGTCGCAAATCCCAACCATTCCATTCGCGAAGCTGCGACCATGATGGCCGATCTCGATGCCGGCATTATCCCAGTCGGCGAGCATGATAGACTCGTGGGCATGATCACGGACCGCGACATCGCGGTACGCGCAGTCGCGCAAGGGAAAGGACCGGAGACCAGGATCGGCGACGTGATGTCGGCAGAAGTCAAATATTGCTTCGAGGACGATGACGTCGATGATGTGATGATGAACCTGGGCGATATTCAGTTGCGGCGGCTACCCGTTCTCAATCGGGACAAGCGGCTGGTCGGCATACTCTCACTTGGCGACATTGCCGTTTCCATGGAGGACGGATCTGCCGGCCTTGCGCTTGCCGAAATATCCAGGCGCGGAGGAGCGCATTCGCAAAGCCGAACCGGCAATGAGTGAAGGAGTGACGCGATGTCTGCATTAAAAACAACGACGGATCACAGGCTGATCCGCCAATGGGTGGAATAAAGAGGCGGAAACCCATCCCGCGTGAAGAACGCTGGGGGCGATGGCGGCCTTTTGCGGATCGATTTCGGAGAGCCTTAGAAAAACCTGAAGGAAATCGGCTGGGACGAATTCTTCCGGATCTTCGACGAGAACAAGCTGGTATTCCTCCATCAGGAATAGACGGAAAACGTTCGCCCCACCCAGCCGGCCGAAGCTCTTGCGAACGCAGTGCGATTCGCGTCGTTGCCTGACGTTCGAGAGCCTTGCCCGTTCAGTAGGAAATTCGCCCATCGACGATCGGCGATGATCCTGAGGAAAGTTGTTGTTTCAACACCTGTCTCGCATCATCGCTGATGATCGACATGGGAGCTGCGACCGCGACTTTCGCCGCCGAGCCCGCCAGATCTGCGGTGCGCACGGCCGCCATGCCCACTCTATCCGCAAGCGAAACCTGTCCGGCGTCCAACGATTGCCCCGCCAGCCGCCGCCCTAGCAGCTGGACCATGTCGCGATTGTCCGCAAAGGTATTGTGGCCCAGCGCGTCGTCGGGCTTTACGGCGCTCGTATCGACGACCGTGATCCCGAGCTTGGCCAAGTCTGCCGCATAGGGTGTCGAATCGAAGCTGCCGACCCGATTGACACCACCGGAGAGCCATTGCGAAACCTGTAATGCCTTGTCCTTGGTTGAGGAAAAGATCGTGAAGTGCGGATGCTGCACGCCCATCTCGATCATCTGGCGGCGGAATACGTCGATATCGATGTCAGGCGATGCGAGGATGACATTCTTCACCTTTGACGGAATTGTCTTGTTGCGCATGGCAACGCCGCGCAACGCTTCCGCCGTCAACCATGATCCCATGGAGTGGGCAAGGATCGTCACCTCGCCGACATCGGGGCTTTTGGCAGCCTGCAGGATCATGTCTTCCAACGCCCGTCGCGAGAAATTCGTGCTTTCCTTGTCGTAGAGATAGTCGAAAACGTTGCCGCGCGAGGGCCAGGTGAAGAGGATCGGTGCAGCATCCGTTCCGGAATCATGCATGATCTGCGCGAAGCGGAAGACGGCGTCGGCATAGGTATTGTTGAAGCCGTGCACGAAGATGACGACCTGCCGCTTGGCATTGCGGTTCTTGCCAAACCACTCGAAAATGTTGCGCTCCGATGCCACCTTTCCGACCTTGAGGACAGCAAACTCCTTTTCGGGATTGGCCGGTACATGCGATGGCCATTGCACTTCGCCGATCTTGCGATTTCGATCGGGAGGAATGGAAACGACGATATCGTTGAGAGAAATCGCCGTTCCACGTTCGCCGGAATAAAGCTCACCTGGTTTGTCGGTCGGCTGGCGTGTCGTCGCCACCAGCATGTCCACGGTGCTGGTGCCTGGTCGCGCCGTTGCGACTGGCTGGAGAACATTCTCCAGCCGCCCCGCGCAGCCTGCCAGGACCGACAGGGAGATCAGAACGGAAAGACCAGACTGCTTGAAAGCAAATGAGGTCAAGCTGCGCTGTGCGCAGGCAACGGGATGAACGCTGCCGGCAAAGTCCTTTCGTCCAACCTTCTGCATCGGACGCCTCTTCAGTGTTGCATGTCGTCGCGAGGAATTCGGAACCAGGCAACATAGAGTGCCGGGAGGAAGAGCAGCGTCAGAACCGTACCGACGACGATGCCGCCCATCATCGCATAGGCCATGGGGCCCCAGAATATCTCCCTGGAGATCGGGATCAGCGCGAGCGTTGCGGCCGCCGCCGTCAGCATGATGGGCCGCATTCGATGCTCCGTCGCCTCGATGACCGCTTGCCAGGCCGGCACACCCTCGCTTCGGAGGTGCTCAATCTGCACGACAAGGATCACCGAGTTGCGGATCAAGATACCTATGAGAGCAAGTATGCCAAGGATTGCGACGAATCCCATGGGCGCGTTGCTGAAGAGAAGTGCTGCAACCACACCGATAAGCGCTGTGGGAGCAACAGCAAACACCAGAAACAGCCTGCTGAAGCTTTGCAGCTGGATCATTAGGATCGTCGCCATGATGAACAGCATCAGCGGCGCTACCGCCACGATCGGCCCCTGCGCTTTGGCGCTCTCCTCCACCGAACCACCATCGACGATGTGGTAGCCGCTTGGGAGTGTCTTGCGGAACTCGTCGACCTTCGGCTGCAATTCGTTGACGATCGTCGCCGGCTGCGTCGGTCCGACCACGGCAGCCTTGATGGTGATGGTCGGTATGCGGGTGCGCCGCCAAATCGTCGGCTGCTCCAGCTCATAGTGGAAATTCGCAACCGCGGACAACGGTACGGATTTGCCATTGGAACCGCCAAGCTGGAGGTTCTGCAGCGTCTCGATCGAACCTCGCTCGGAGGTCTGGGCGCGGCCGATCACGTCGACGAGATAGATATCATCCCGGATCTGCGTGGCCGACGATCCCTCGACGATGCTGTTCAGTGCCGTTGCAATGTCCTGCGAAGAGACTCCCAACTGCCGTGCCTTGTCCTGGAGGACATCGACCTTGACCACGCGTGAAGGCTCGTTCCAGTCGAAGGTCATGTTGGACAATAGAGGATGCTGACCGACGATACCGGCGAATTTCTGAGAGATATCCCTGACCTTCTGGATATCCGGCCCGCTGATCCGGTACTGCACCGGCTTGCCGACCGGGGGGCCGATGTCGAGCAGCTTCACGAATGCATCGGTTCCTGGGAAGGTCTTCGTCAGATAATCCTGCAGTTCGGCTTTGACCTTGTCACGAACGTCGAGCCCCTTGGTGACGATCACGGTCTGACCGAACGAGACATCGGGCGTCTGCACGTCAAAGGACAGGATGAAACGAGGAGCGCCTTGGCCGACATAACTCGTCCAGTGATCGATATCCTTGTTGTTGGCCAGCATCTCGCGTTCGAACCTAGCCATCTGCTTGTTCGTCTCCGAAATCGAGCTGTTCTGCGGCAGGTTCCAGTCGACGATCAGTTCCGGTCTGTCGGAGGACGGGAAAAACTGCTGCTGCACAAGGCTCATCCCGCCGATGGAAAGAGCGAAGGCTGCAACCGTTGCGGCGATCGTAATCCAGCGCCAGCGCAGAGCCACGCGCAAGAGCCAAGCAAAGGCCCGTGTAAAACGGCCTTTCTGCTCATGATGGGATTTCATGGTTTTCGGCAGGATCGAAACACCGAGCAACGGCGTAAACAGGACTGCAACGATCCATGAAACCAGGAGCGAAACGGCAATGACCACGAAGAGAGTGAAGGTGAATTCACCGGCGGCGCTGGTATTGAGGCCGACCGGGATGAAGCCTGCGACAGTCACGAGCGTACCGGTCAGCATCGGGAAGGCGGTCGAGGTATAGACGTATGTCGCCGCCTTTCTCAGATCATCGCCCACTTCCAGTCGGGCAACCATCATTTCCACCGCGATCATGGCGTCATCGACGAGAAGGCCAAGGGCGATGATCAGCGCTCCAAGCGAAATACGCTGCATGGAAATGCCGGTATATGCCATCACGAGGAAGGTGATCGCGAGCACGAGCGGAATGGAGATGGCCACCACGAGCCCTGCCCGGACGCCGAGGCTGATGAAGCTGATCGCAAGCACGATGATGATCGCCTCGAACAGCGCGCGCGTGAAGCCTGACACGGCCTCGTCGACGACGGCGGGCTGATCGGAAACGCGCTGGACGTCCACGCCGATGGGAAGATCGGCCGTGACCTGCTCGATCTCCTTGTCGAGCGCCTTGCCGAATTCAAGGAGATTCGCCCCAGTCTTCATGCCGATGGCAAGCCCGATCGCCGGCTGGCCGTTATATCTGAACAGCGCCGAGGGGGGATCGACATAGCCGCGTTTGATCGTCGCGACGTCGGTCAACGGGAAGAAGCGGTCGTTGACGCGAAGATTGATCGATCTGAGGCTTTCCTCTGATGTGAACTGGCCGCTGACCCGCAAGGCGATGCGCTCGGGACCGGCATCGACGAAACCGGACTGGGTGACGGCATTCTGCGCCTGCAGCGTGTCGATGACGGACTGTTGGTTAAGTCCGAGGGCTGCGATTTTTCGTGTAGAAAATTCGAGATAGATGGCCTCGTCCTGCGCACCGATGATGTCGACCTTGCCGACATTTGCGACCGTCAGCACCTTTGCGCGCGCAGTCTCGACGAGGTCGCGAAGCTGTCGCTGTGTCAGTCCATCGCTGGTAAAAGCGTAGATATTGCCATAGACGTCACCGAAAGTGTCGTTGAAAAACGGTCCGACAACACCGCTCGGAAAATCCCCCTTGATGTCGCCGATCATGTTGCGGACCCGCGTCCAGATGGCGTTGACATCCCTGGCTTTGGTCGTTGGCAGGAGCTCGACGAAAACGGTCGTCTTGCCGGCAACCGTCTCGCTCTTGGTATAATCGAGCGAATCCAGCTCCTCGAGCTTCTTTTCGATACGGTCGGTGACCTGTTTGGTCACCTCCTCGGCTGACGCACCAGGCCATTGCGCCTGAATGATCATGGTCTTGATGGTAAAGTCGGGGTCTTCTTCGCGGCCGAGACCAATATAGGAAAACGCGCCGGCCAGAATGAAGACAATCATGAAATACCAGACGAGCGAACGATGTTCGAGCGCCCAGTCGGACAGGTTGAATTTCTTCACGGGGATTTTCCTTAATCTACTCTGACGGCCTGGCCGTCGGCAAGCTTGTGAACGCCGGCAATAACGATGCGTTCGCCGGGGTTGATGCCTTCAGTGATCTTCACGGAGCCGCCCTCGACGAGATCGCCGTCGATCTTGATCGGCCGAATGGAGACCTTGCGAGCTGCGGTGTCGACCACCCAGACGTTCGGCTTTCCATCCTTCATCAGAACGGAGGACGACGGCAGCAGGACCATTGGATCTGCAACGACAGTCGCGGTCGCGGTGACGACGGAGCCGAGGCGAAACGTCGCCGGCGGATCGATGAGCGTGATTTTCGTGCGCCGCGTGCGAGTGGTCGCCTCGGCTTCCGGGGCGATCTCTCTCACGGTGCCGCTTGCGCGAATGGTCGGATCGAGCTGGAGGGCGATCTCAAAGGGTGATCCCACTTTGAGGCCGTCGAAGCTTGCCACCGGTATGTCGATGATGACATCGCGCTGGTCGGGACGGGCGACGGTGACGATGCTTTGCCCTGCGGAGACGACTTGCCCCACTTCGGCCGAAGTCGCGGTCACGACGCCATCGAATTCCGCACGAAGCTGCGCGTAGCCCAGCTGTTCCTCCGCCTTGTCCAAATTGGCCTGCGCCTTGGCAACCGAAGCACTCGCACTCTTGCGCCCAAGCTGCGCTTCTTCAAACGCCGCTTCACTTCCCGATCTGCTCTCGAGCAGGGATCGCTGGCGCTCCTCGGTGGATGCAGCATTGACCAACTGCGCCTGGGCATTCGAAAGCTCGGACTGCGAACTTTTGACGGCAAGTTCCAGCGAAAGCGGATCGATGGCGGCAACGATGTCGCCCTTCTTGACGATATCGCCGACGCTGACCTTGCGTGCGATGACCCGTCCCAGGACCCGAAATGCAAGCTGGGTCTCGATCCTGGCCTCGACCGTCCCCGGAAGGCTCAGCGCGGAGGCAGCGGTGGACTGGGCGACGACGGAAAGTACGGGGCGCGGCGGCTCGTAATGGGCTTCATCCTGCTTCTGGCAGGACGTCAGGAGCAGCAAGGCGAGGATCGCAAGGCCGCTTGTGGCTCGGATGTTCATTTTGCGGCTCCCTTGTCATACGCAACGGTCTGGCCCGGTCGCAGGAATTTCGCGCCGTCGGCGACGACGATCTCGCCCGGCGACACGCCTGTCCGTACTGCGAAACGGCCGGTTTCGTAGCTGGAAACATCGATCTGGCGCAGCGACACGCTTGATGAAGAGGGATCCACGACCCAGACGGCCGGTTTTCCGCTTTTCGAGGCCATTGCCGACCATGGCAATTCGATTGCGTCCCGAGCGGTTGACCGGAACAAGCCGATTACCGGAGCGCCAAGCTGCATTTCTGGCGCGCCTTCGAGCCCCACCTTGACCCTGATCGTTCCGGTCGACGCATCGATCGTGGGGGAGATTTCGCGTACGGAAGCCTCAACCTTATGCGATGGCGCCGAAAGGAGACTGACGGCGACCTTGTTCTCCAGATTGCGACCCAGATAAAGGGACTCGAAAACGTTGAAGACCGCGTCGCGGGGACCGTCATGAGCGAGCGTAAAGATCAGCTGCGCGGCTTGCGCCACCTGCCCGACTTCGGCATTCCTGGCCGTGATGACGCCATCGGCATCCGCGCGCAATTCCGTATAGGAAAGCGCATCCTGAGCCGTGTCGAGCTGCGCTTGTGCCGATTTCACGCTTCCCTGGGCGGTTAGCAGCGTTTCCTGGGCCTGATCAAGTGCGGCACGGGTCGTAACCTGCGTCCTGAAGAGGTTCTGCTGCCGGTCGAAGGCAAGCTGGGCCTGCGTTTGCTGGGCTAGCGTCGATTGCAGGTTGGCGGTGGCAACATCCAAGTCGGCCTTCTGCTCCTCGGCGTCCATCCGTGCAAGCACCTGTCCGGCCTTCACTGACGAGCCGACATCGACGAAGCGTTCGACGATGCGCCCGCTGACCCTGAAGGAAAGGTCGCTTTCCACGCGTGCGCTGATTTCGCCGGTGATGGCGCTGTTTTCCACGACCGGCGTGAGCTTGGCGACGACGGTTTCCACGTTCTTCGGCTTTGTTTCACTTTCAGCCTGCTTTTCGCATGAGGAGAGCGCGACCGCGCTCGCACCCAGCCATGCGATGACAAGGATAGTTTTCATGATCTGACCTCTTGCATCCGTCGGCGGGAGCAATATTATTGACTGACCCATTAGTCAATAGAATTTATCTTGACGTCAAACCGTCAATAACGCTCAAGGTGCGGCGATGACCGATCTAAAGAAGCTGACGCGCGCGGAGCAGAAGGCTCGCCGCCCCGTACAAATCCTGGATGCCGCGTTTGAGGAGTTCGTGGAACGCGGCTATGTCGCAACACGCGTTGAAGATATCGCCAGTAGGGTCGGCGTTACGAAGGGAACCGTCTATGTTTACTTCGAAAACAAGGAACAGCTTTTCGAAGCGATGATCCGGCACATTTCGGAACCCCTCGAAAACCTGTTGGCAAGCGCGAATGAACTGAAAGGGACCGCCACTGAGCGGCTTCAGCAAAATATCGACCTCATCTACGATCTTATCATCAGGGACCGTAAATTGCGGGAATTGATGAGGTTCGTGATCGCCGAGGGCACGCGGTTCCCGCAGATCGTCGACAGGCACCACGACATATTTATCGATCCACTCGAACGGCAGATGCAGTCCCTTATCGACGAAGGGGTAAAGCTTGGGGAATTCCGTCAGGCACCGGCGGCATTCTGTGATGCGGTCGTCGCGCCGGCCATCGCCTTTCTATTCTTCAAGCTGCTTTTCGACGAGCGGCGAACTCTGGACAAGGCAAGCTATGTGAAGGCGCATATCGATCTCGTCCTGCATGGGCTGCTTGAGCGGCGTTGAACGTGCAACGCTCTTTTTCCTTTTGCCGGGCATAGGCCGCAAAATCCACAACCGCCCGGCAGGTCGCTGCAGTTTCGTTTCTTCGTCTTCGGTCTAAATTTAGCACGCCAAATAATAAAATTTACGCGCGTTACCTTTTATGACGGCGCGAAACGCGAAAGAACTTGCCCGGACCTTACGTTTCCGGTTGCGCTCTCTTCCCTGCAGACGCATAAGGCGTCTGAGATGGGTAACAGGAAATGGCCGAGGTTCGATGGAAAAACTGACGCACAAGACCATGGAGGACTTCGCAAAGTCCTGCGGCGTCTCTCGCCCTACCCTTTCCAAGTATTTTGACGATCCGACCAGCGTGAAACCGGCGACTCGAGCGCTGATCGAGGCGGCACTTCGTTCATCGGATTATCAACCCAATCTGTATGCACGAAACCTCAATCGCAAGAGAACGCGCAATATCGGCATTCTGGTTCCCGCCCTCACCGATCCCTTCTATGCCGAAATGGTCAATCGCCTGGAATTGCGGCTGCGCAACGAGGGTTATTGGCCGATCGTGTTCTCATCGCACGGATTACCCGAACTGGAAGCAGAAGCCGTCAATACGATGTTGTCGTTGAAGGTGGCCGGTGCGCTTGTCGCACCATTGGGACAGAAATCCGACCCGCGCACCTTTGAAAAACTCGCGCAGAACCTGCCGATCGTCTACTTCGACACCTATATCGAAGGGAGCACGCCGTTCATCGGCAATGACAACTATCAGAGCGTCGCAACGATCGTCGAATATCTCTGTCGGTCCGGGGAAGCGCCGGCCTATCTCGATATACCGCATGTCAATCACAATTCACCCGAAAGACTGGCAAGCTACATCGCCACCATGGAGGCGGTGGGCTGCGAGCCGCTGGTGATCAGCACCAATGCCGACTACACTTGGGAGTTCGAGCGGATCGGTTACGAGCAGATGGATAGCCTGCTCCGGGCAAAGTCTCTTCCCCGCAAAACCATTCTCTGCGCGAATGATCGCCTCGCCTTCGGCGTGATGTCGGCCGCATTTGCGCATGGGCTCAAAGTAGGGCGTAAAAAGGGTGATCACCTGCGCATAGCAGCCCATGATGACCATCCCTTGAGCCGGTACACCTGCCCGCCGCTGACGACGATGGCGCAGGACTTCGCCGCGATGACGGCAAGCGGCGTCAATACGCTGCTGACATTGCTCGGAGACGCGAGTGCGCCGGTTCAGGCGATCCCGCACAAGCTCAGCCTGAATGGAACGCTTGTCATGCGACAATCCGCCTGAAGCCGCGCCTGCTGTTCATCTACCCAGAGTTAGCCTCGAAGCTGTGCCAGGCTGCCACGGCTGCCTCCACGGCCCGCCGGGCCTCCGCCACGTACCTTCCCATCGACACGAAGCCATGGATCTGTCCCGGCCAATGACGATGCACCATAGGCACGCCTTCTTCCCGCAGCCGCTTGGCATAGGCCATGCCTTCGTCGACCAGAATGTCATGCCCGGCCGTTGCGACGAAGGCCGGCGCCACCCCGGCGAGGAGGGTTTCAGCCCGTAGCGGCGAGACCCTCCAATTGGTGATATCGGCTGTGGTGCGGACGTAATGATCGCGAAACCATCTCATCGTAGCGGCAGTCAAGCCGAAGCCCTCGGCATAGCGATAGTAGCTATCAGCCACCTGGGTGGCGTCGGTGTTGGGATAGATGAGCAGCTGGGCCGCAATCGGCGCGGCTTCGCCGCGGCGTGACATCAATGCCAGCACGGCGGCCAGATTGCCGCCCGCGCTATCGCCGGCAACGGCGATCCGCGCGGGATCGATGCCGAGATCTGCAGCAAATCGCACCGCGAATGCCAATGCCGCGGCGCAATCGTTCACGCCGGCGGGGAATTTGTATTCCGGCGCCAGCCGGTAATCGGGGCAGATCACGGTGCATTTGCCAATATTGGCGAACCATCGACAGATTTCGTCGTGCGATTCGAGATTACCGATTACCCAGCCGCCGCCGTGAAGATAGATCAGGCCCGGACCATCCTTCAAAGGCGCGCCGATGCCGCGATAGATGCGCAAGGTGATCGGACCATTCGGGCCGACAATCCCGCGATCTTCCACCGAAGCGACTGCCTCTCTTGCACCTTGAAGCGTTGGGCAAGCGGTATTGTGGTCGATACGGGCCTCTTGAGGTGTACCCGTTTCAAATGGCCGATCGTTTGATCCGCTGGTCACAGCGAGCACGCGCCGGGCGCTTTCATCCAGCTTTTCCATTGGATTGTCCCTCCTCTGCAACGATCAGGCGAGAAAACCGCGTGCTTCGTCTTCATCAAGACGCGAGGGCGGCGTGAATTGCGTGTCGATATTGACCGACTGCCGACTTTCACCCGACCGGAGGATAGCCTCCATAATCTCAAGGACATGAAGGGCCAGCTCTCCCGACGCGCGCGATGGCCGGCCCTCCTGCAGTCCCAGCGCGAGGTCGGCGACGCCGAGCATGCGGTAATTTGCCCGATCCGGAGAGTCAAAAGGCCAGTTTTTAGCACCGTAAAGTTCGCCGTCGCTTTCGAAATCGCGCCAATCCGCGCCCCGCTCGGACAGCGACACCGTTCCGCCGAACGTGTCCGGGTCGGGCAAACGCAGCGAACCTTCGGTGCCGTGCAGCTCGATTGGATGATTGGAGTGACGAAAGACGTCCCAGGAGGCACTGAAATTCACCGTCGCGCCTGATTGGAATTCCAGAAGCGACAGAATGTTTGTGGGCGTGCCGACCTTGAAGCGCGTGTTCTTGAACGGGCCGTCGGCGGTGATCAGGCGCTCTTCCTGGCCTTTCGTCGCCATTGCCATGACCTGCACGACCGGGCCAAGCAGGTTTACCATCATCGTCAGATAATAAGGACCCATGTCGAAGACCGGGCCGCCGCCCGGCTGGTAATAGAATTGCGGATTGGGATGCCAGTGCTCCATGCCGCGCCCCATCATGAAGGCAGTGCCACTGACCGGCCGGCCAATCGCGCCCTGATCCATCAGGCGCCGCGCCCGGCGGCCGGCCGCACCGAGGAACGTATCGGGCGCCGATCCCAGCCGCAATCCGCGCCGCTTCGCCTCCGCCACAAGAACCCGGCCATCGGCTGCCGATGTTGCCAGTGGCTTTTCCGTGAAGACATGCTTGCCGGCCGACAAGGCCGACATCGTCACGTCGAAATGGACGGCGGGAACGGTGAGATTGAGCACGAGGTCGACTTCGGGATCGGCCAGCAGTTGGTCGACGCTGAGCGCGCGAATGCCATATTCGCGGGCACGCAACGCGGCGGCGTCGGCGGATATATCAGCGCAAGCCCGCAATTCGACGCCGGCAAACAGCGCCGCATTGCGCAAATACGTCATCGAGATGTTACCGCAGCCGATAACGCCGATGCCGAGTTTAGCTTTTGAATTGCCAGCCATATTACCCATTCCTCCCTATCCACCGCATCTGTTCGCCGCGCTTCGGCTCATCCGAACGATGACTCCCGGATCGATTTAAAGCATCTTATTTCTTGACGCGCGACAAATTTTTATAAAACATATGCGAATACCGGCGCGGAGGTTTGGAGGTCGCCGGTCTTCCTGGGAGGGAAACATGACAGATATCAAGAAGACGCCGGCTCACGCCGAGAGTGCCGGACAATCGATAATGCTTGATCGTCGTCAGCTGCTGTTGGGTGCCGCCGGCACCGCCATCGGTACGGCAATGCTTGGTGTTGCCTCAGGCCTCGGCATCCGCCCGGCACGCGCTGCGGATCGGACGGAAATCAGCTTTGCCAGTGCCAGCTTCTTCGGCAAGGAAGGGCTCGGCGATCTCGTCAAGGCATTCAACGAGTCGCAAAGCCGCATCACCGTCAAGTTCATCGAACTGCCGCCACCGAGCTCATCGACGGAAGTCTATCAGGGCCTGGTTCAGCAACTCGCCCGCCGCAACGGAACGCCCGACGTCTTCAGCCAGGACGTCATCTGGATCGCCGGTTTTGCGTCTGCCGGCTGGGCGCTGCCGCTTGACGAATATTTCCCGAAGGACAAGCGTGCAGATTATTTCCCCGGCACGGTGGCGGCCTGCACCTATGGCGACAAGCTGACAGCCCTGCCATGGTTCGTCGATTCCGGCATGTTCTACTACCGCAAGGATCTGGTGGAAAAGCATGGCGGCAAGGTGCCGGAAACCTGGGCCGACATGGCGACGATGGCGGCAGAGGCGCAAAAGGCCGGCGACGCCAAGTTCGGTTATCTCTGGCAGGGCAAGCAGGCCGAAGTACTGGTCTGTGACGCCGTGGAGATCATCGCATCCAACGGCGGCTCCATCCTGTCCGCCAATGGAAAGTCTTCCGTCATCGGCGACGATGCCGCCGTTGCCGCGATCCAGTTCCTGTATGACACCATCAACAAGACGAAGATCAGCCCTCAGAACGTGCTCTCCTGGGACGAGGAGCCATCTCGCCAGCCGTTCACCTCGGGTGAGGCGATGTTCATGCGCAACTGGTCCTATGTCTATCCGATTGCGCAGGACCCGAAAGCCTCGCATGTCGTTGACAAGGTCGCCGTCGCGCCGCTGCCGCATTTTGCCGGCGGCAAGAGCTCGGCCTGCCTTGGAGGCTACCAGTTAGGCGTCAATGCCAACTCCAAGAAGCGGGAAGCTGCGATCGAATTCCTGACCTGGATGTCTTCGCCGGAAACCCAGACCCGGCTTGCGCTCAATTTCGGTCTCGCGCCTTCGCGGCCCGCCATCTTTCAGGATGCGAAGCTAAAGGCCGAGCAGCCGTTCATGGCGAGTCTCCAGAACGTCTTCACCGGCGCCACCCCGCGACCGATTACGCCGCAATATGCCAAGGTGACGCTGGCATTGCAGTCCAGCATCTCCAAGGCCCTGGTCAGCGGCAACGTCAAGGCGGAACTGCAGGCTACCGCGGCCCAGATCAACAAGATTGTCGGCTGACATGGTAGTAACCATGACGGCTGCCGTTTCCGAGCAAACCCCAGGCAAGTCGAGGGCGCCGTCAAGCGCCCTCTGGCCCTGGCTGTTGCTGCTGCCGGCATTCCTCTCGCTGGCATCGGTGTCCTTCTATCCGATCGTCAATGGCGTTTATCTATCCTTCACCAACCGCTCGCTGATCACCCAGGACAATGATTTCGTCGGCATCGCCAATTATGCGCAGCTGCTGGCCGATCCGCCATTCTGGAATGCCTGGTGGCACACGATCTGGTTCACGCTGATCTCGACGTTGCTCGAGACCTTCATCGGCCTGGCAATGGCGCTGATCCTCTGCGAGACCTTCGCCGGCCGGGGCATGGTCCGCGCCGCCATGCTCGTGCCCTGGGCCATGCCGACCGTGGTGACGTCGAAAATGTTCGGCTGGCTCTTCGACGGCCAGCACGGCATCATCAATTTCATCCTTCTGCATGGCGGATTGATTGACCAGAACGTCAACTGGTACGGCTCTCCCGATACGGCGCTGACGACGATCATCCTTGCCGATGTGTGGAAGACCACGCCATTCATGGCGCTTCTGTTGTTGACCGGGTTGCAGACCGTTCCGAAATCGCTGATCGAGGCGGCATGCATCGATGGTGCCGGAGCCTGGACGATCTTCTGGCATGTTCGCCTGCCGCTCCTGATGCCGACGCTGCTGATTGCAGGCCTCTTCCGTGCGCTCGATGCGTTCCGCGTCTTCGACCTGGTCTATGTGCTGACGGGCGGCGGGCCGGCCGATTCCACCGAGACGCTTTCGACGCTGTCCTACAAGGTGCTCTTTTCGACACTTCAGTTCGGCTACGGCTCGGCTGTAACGACCGCCATGTTCCTCACCGAGGGGCTGATCGCCATCGGCTTCTGCGTCTTCCTCGTGCGCCAGATCAGGAGGACGACATGAACCAAGAGCGCTCCGTCTTCCAGAACATCCTCATCTATCTTGGCGCCCTGTTCATCCTCATCTGGTCCGCCGGCCCGTTCATCTGGCAATTTTCGACATCGCTCCAGCTCGACAAGGCACTGACCGAGGGGACGCCCTCGCTCATACCGAACCCGTTTACGCTGGAGCACTACTACAACGCCTTCGTCGAGAAAGGCCTGCATCACTATGTGCTGAATTCGCTCGTCGTTTCCCTTGCGACCACCGCCCTATGCTTGATCGTCGGTTCGCTCGCTGCCTTTTCGCTGTCGCGTCTCGATGTGAAGGGGCGCTTCGGCATCCTGACGGTCATCCTTTCGGTCTCGATGTTTCCGCAGATCGCGCTCGTCGGACCTCTCTATCTTGTCGCCTCCGATCTCGGGCTGCTGGATACCTATACCGCGCTGATCATCACCTATCTCGCCCTCGGACTGCCGCTGGTGACCTGGGTCCTGTTCGGCTATTTCGAAACGCTGCCGCGCGAGATCGACGAGGCGGCCCGCATAGACGGCGTCGGCCCCGTCGGCCTGCTTTGGCATATCATCCTGCCGATGTCATTGCCGAGCCTGGTCACGACCGGCTTGCTTGCCTTCATCACTGCCTGGAATGAATTTCTGTTCGCACTGGCCTTCACCTCGGACAGCGACAGCCAGACGATCCCGGTCGGCATCGCCAATTTCACCAACCAATATTATGTGCCCTGGGGAGACATCGCCGCCGCATCGGCTGTCGTCACCGTGCCGCTCATCATTTTGGTGCTCTTCTTCCAACGACACATCATCGAAGGCCTAACCCAAGGCGGAATCAAGGAATAACGGGAATGCGCAAGGACATAAAAGTCGGCTGCCAGACATTCACATGGGAAATGCTCGGCAATGCCTGGACAGGAACGGCTGATGATCTGCTCTCGGCGATTTCCACTGGCGGCTATTCCGGCATCGAAATCACCGACACCATGATCGGCCGCTATGCGGCAGACCCGCATGCTTTCGCGAATGCATTGAGGGATCGCGGCCTGACGCTCGTCTCCTTCGCCTTCGGCTCGAAGAGCGGCTTTACGGTGGCCGACGCGATGAACGATGACCTTACGACGGCCAAGCGCTGGATCGATTATGCCGCGCATTTTCCGGGCGCACTCGTTTCCATCGGCTCAGCAACCGTCGTTACCGACGGCCCACGAGACGAGAAGTTCGCCATTGCCGGCGAGTTCTACAATCGCGCTGGAGAACTGGGCAAGGCCGCCGGCGTCGAGGTCGCCGTGCATCCGAGCTCGCATCATAATACGCTGCTGTTCGACCGTGCCGATTACGACCGCATCTTCGCTTTGCTCGACCCGAACCTGGTCGGCTGGGTGCCGGATACCGGCCATATCCTGCGGGGGCATGCCGACATGCTTGACGCGATGCGCACCTATCAAGACCGTATCCGCTATCTGCATCTGAAGGATGTCGATGCGCAGGGCCGATGGGCGATGCTCGGCGAGGGCGTTCTCGACACGCCGGCGGTGATCGACCTGATCTCGACAGCTCCGCTCTTCAATGGCTGGCTAGTGCTGGAAGAGGAATCTGAGATCGCCGGCGCTGACCCTGCCGCCGCGGTCAAAGCCAATCGCCAAACCATGCGCGGCTATGGGGCATAAGGAAGAAGACCATGATCGAAAAGGAAAGTCGCCGTCTTCGCGTGGGAGTCCTCGGCTGCGGGCCGATCGCACAGTTCGCGCATCTGGAATCCTGCGTCAAGGCGAGGAATGCCGATCTCTACGCGATCTGCGACGCGGCCCCCGATCTTCTGGCCCGCATGGGCGCGACCTACGAGCCGCAGAAGATGTACGGCGATTATGACGCCATGCTGGCCGATCCCGAGCTGGAGGCCGTAATCGTCGCGACGTCCGACGCCTATCACGTGCCGATGTCGATCAAGGCGCTCGAAGCCGGAAAGCATGTGCTCTGCGAAAAGCCGATCGGTGTGTCGGTCGAGGAAGGGCAGCAGCTTGCCGAGGCCGTGCGCCGATCCGGAAAGATCCTGCAGGTCGGCCATATGAAGCGCTTCGATCCGGCACTCGAGGCGGCCCGCGATTTCGTGCGCGATGACATAGGCCAGATCTTTGCGATGAAGGCCTGGTATTGCGATTCCACTCACCGCTATACCAATACCGATGCGGTACAGCCCCTGCCCGTCACCAGCAAGCTTGCGCGCAAACCATCGGGCAATCCCAAGGCCGATCTCAGACAATATTTCATGCTGGCGCATGGCTCGCATCTGGTCGACACCGCACGCTTTTTCTGCGGCGAGATCATCGCCGTTCGCGCCCGGCTTCTGGAACGCGCCGGTGCCTATTGCTGGTTCGTGGAGACCGAGTTTGCCAACGGCGCCCTCGGCCATCTGGACCTGACCGTTGCCGTGCGTATGGATTGGCATGAAGGCTTCCAGCTTTACGGCGAAAACGGCTCGGTTCTCGCAAAGACCTTCAATCCCTGGTATTTCCGCTCGAGCGAAGTGGAAATCTTCCACGAGAAGGATGCAACGAGCCGGAAGCCGCTCGGCGCCGACGGCCATTTCTTCCGCCGGCAGCTGGAGGGGCTCGCCGATACGGCGTTGAAGGCCGCGCCGATGCGCGGCGCCAATGTCGAGGACGGCCTGGCCTCCATCCGCGCAATGGTGGCGATCGCCCGATCGGTGGAACGGGGCGAGCGTGTCGAACTCGCATCGGTTTCGGGAGCGGTCTGATGCAAATCGGCATCTTCGCCAAGACCTTTCCCGGAACGGAGCCGCTCGGCGTTCTCTCGGCCGTGCGGGATAGCGGTTACGCATGCGCGCAGTTCAATCTCGCCTGCTGCGGGCTCCCGTCTATGCCCGATACCGTTTCGAAAGAAACGATCGCGGCGATCCGGGCGGCCGTCGAAGCGACGGGCATCTCACTTGTAGCCCTGTCGGGCACCTACAACATGGCTCACCCCGATATTGCCGTTCGCCGATCGGGCCTCGCCCGGATCGCTGTCATCATCGAAACGGCGGCCGCACTCTCGATTCCGCTGGTGACGCTTTGCACCGGAACGCGCGACCCGAACGACCAATGGGCACATCATCCCGACAATGGCGATGCTTCCGCCTGGGCCGACATGGCGGCGGAGATGTCAAAGGCCCTGGAGTTGGCGGAGCGGCATGGCATCGATCTCGGTATCGAGCCGGAGCAGGCCAATATCGTCACCTCGGCACGTGATGCCCGCCGGCTGATCGGCGAGATGGGAACGCGACGGCTGCGTATCGTGCTTGATCCGGCCAATCTCTTTGAACAGGCGACGCCCGCGCAAGCGCGGGCGATCGTCGCAGAGGCGGTCGAAATCTCCGCCGGTCATATCGCCTTGGCGCACGCCAAGGATCGTCACGGCGACGGCCGTTTCGCGACCGTCGGGCAAGGCGTGGTGGATTTTGCCGATTTCATCGCGCGACTGCGCTCGGTGAATTTCGACGGGCCGCTCGTGACGCATGGCCTTCCAGCATCCGAAGCGGCCGGCGTCGCCGGTTTTCTCAAGGCATTGATCTGATGGGACAGAAATCGTTCAAACGTGACGATGCGGAACTTGCCGTCCATGAGGACGGGAAAGGACTTCCGGTTGTCTTCCAGCATGGTCTTGGCGGCGATGAGATGCAGGTGGCGCAGAATGTTCCCGCTTCGGCAGGCATTCGCCGACTGACGCTGGAATGCCGTGGACATGGTGCATCCGCGCTCGGCAATGCGCGGCCCTTTTCGATCCGCATGTTTGCCGAGGACGTTTTGGCCGCGGCCACCGAATACGGGTTTGATCGTTTCATCATCGGCGGCATTTCGATGGGCGCGGCCATTGCCCTGCATCTTGCCCATCATCACGCCAATCGGGTCGCTGGCCTCGTTCTCGTACGCCCCGCCTGGACCTTCGAGGCATCGCCCGACAATCTCGCGCCGATCCGCGCTGTTGCGGCCCTGATCCGTTCGCACCCGATCGAGGAGGCCAAAAGGCGTTTCGTCTCCTCCGAAATAGGGCGACAGATCGCTGCGGAGGCGCCGGACAACTTCTCCTCCCTGCTCGGCTATTTCGACCGACCGGATGCTCTCGCATTTGCCTCTGTTCTGGCTGACATCGCCGCAGATGGACCGGATGTGCCACAGGCAGCAGCCGCAGCCCTCGCCGTACCTACACTTGTTATCGGCAATCGGCAGGATGCGATCCATCCGCCCTCCTGCGCGCAGACGCTCGCCGACGTCATTCCCGGCGCAAGCTTTGTCGAAGTTACCGCCAAGGCCATCGACAAAGACAGGCATTTTGCCGAGGTCCAAGACGCCATCGCGCATTTTCTCGCATCCCAAACACTCCGGAGCTTCGTTCCATCATGACGTCCAGACCCCTTTCCGGCCCGGCAGCCATCGCAGCGCTTCCCCGCAACAGGCTTCTCGGCGAATTCTCGCTCTGGTCGGCCGATCTTGCCAATATGGAAACCGATCTCAAGCGCATAGAGCCTTATGTCGACCTGCATCACATCGATGTCGCCGATGCGCGCTTTACGCCGGGCTTCCTGTTCTTTCCGGATTTTGTCGCGCGCATCGCCAAGTCGACCGCCAAGCCGATTCACGTGCATCTCATGGTCGAGGCTGAAATCGTCGAGGAGCAGACGCGCCAGTTCATCGAGGCAGGTGCGGATTTGATCAGCGTCCATGCTGAAAACAGCGATGCCGGCTTGCGGGCCATTGCGCTCGCCAAGGAGCTTGGTGCTGAAGCCGGCGTGGTGCTGCGGCTGGAAACGCCCGTATCGGCGATCGAGCCTTTCATCGATCATGTCGCCTTCGTGACGCTGCTCGGAACCTCGATTGGGGTCAAGGGACAAAGCCTTTCCGAAAAGGCCTGCGACCGGCTGATCGAAGCGCGTTCCCTGCTGAGGAAGGCAGGCCGCGAAGATCAGATCATACTCGCCGCCGATGGCGGCATTCGCGAACAAACAGTGCCACTTCTGCGCCAAGCAGGCGCGCAGACGGTCGTTCTCGGGTCGCTGGCATTCGGCGATAAGAACCTTGGCGACCGGATCGCCTGGCTGCATGGACTGGAGAGCCGGGTTTCGTGAAAAAGGTCGCTCTTGCATTCGATCTCGGTGGAACGGAGCTGCGCGCCGCGCTTATCGATGATGCGGGATGCCTTCTGTCGTTCTCGTCGCTATCGACGGACGCGGCCGGTGGCCCCGCCGCCGTCATCCGCCAGATCGAACAGCTGGCCGAAACGGTGCTGGCGGAAACGCCTGGTCTTTCGCCGATCGGGATCGGGATCGGCGCGCCCGGCCCGCTCGATCCGGACGCCGGTATCGTGATTGCCGCCCCGACGCTCGTTGGATGGCATGAGGTTCCGTTGGCGGACATTCTCCACGGCCACTTCCGGCTGCCTGTTCGGCTCGAAAATGATGCAAACGCGGCAGCGCTCGGCGAATGGCGATATGGCGCCGGTCGCGGGGCAGATTCGATGGTGTTCATCACGGTATCGACCGGTATCGGCGGCGGCGTGATTGCTGATGGCCGGATTCTGCATGGCAGGCGCGGTCTGGCTGCCGAGATCGGCCACATGACGATCACAAACGAGGGCGAACGTTGCTTTTGCGGAGCGGTCGGCTGCTTTGAGGCCGTCGCCTCCGGCACGGCACTCGGCAGGCGGGCAACAGCCCGCACCAGGCCGTCGGACGGATCGGTGCTGCGCAAGCTCGCCGCCAACGCCGATGTAACCGGACGACACGTCGTTGAAGCCGCGCGAGAGGGCGATGCTGATGCATTGGCGCTGCTGACTGACGAGGCGCGCTTGCTGGGGATCGGCTTCACGAACCTGCTTCACCTCTATTCGCCCGACGTGCTTGTCATGGGCGGAGGAATTTCGCATGGCTTCGATCTTCTGCACGATCAAATGGTGATGACAGTTCGCGAGCGCGCCATGCCCGCCTATCGCGACGTGCCGATCGTTGCCGCACAACTCGGGCGCCATGCCGGCTTGATCGGCGCGGCCAGCCTCATCTTCGACGGCTAGCTGCTGGCAGACAGCTTGCTATCCAAGAAATAGCTCATCGGATCTTCGGCGCGAGCCGCCCGCATCGTGCACTTCCTATCGGTTGGCCAATGCAACAACGCGATCGGCAGCCGCTGAAAAGCCTTGCAGGGACACCTGGAAGCCCAAGGCATTGCCGCCATCGGCAACAACCTTGAGATTCAAGCGGGAGCCGGTTCGCAATTTGGCAAGTGTCGGAGCGTCGATCGGAAGCAAGGCTATGCAGCCGTTCGGCAGGCACGTGCGAAAGCGCACCGGCTTCAAGGGCGGCTGATCGTCGATATTCGGCGTGACGCCCGAGTCGAGGACAATTCCGAACGGCAACAGCAGCGTCGCAAGTGCACTGCCATCGGGACGCATCTGCATTTCGACAGCGAGCAATCTTTGACCATTCTGTTGGGTTTGATCCTGCGAGAGCGCGCAAGAAGGTGCCTTGTCACGTTGATTGCACGCAACATGCCAGTCCTGATAGGTCTCCTGCAGGCTGGATGCGCCGTTCGGCAGAGCCGATTGGGCAAAGGCCGAAGGCGCGGATGTCAGAACAAAGCCCGCGCAGATGAAGGCGAGCACCGCATAAGAAATGCGGCCGATTGTCCGAAGCGAAATGAATGCGGAATTTGACAAGGGATAAGATCTCTCAGCTTTGAAATGCGACCTTATGCAATCGTTTCCGCAAAGGCCAGGATGAAGAGCTAGCGTCGGCAACCACCCTTCGACGCGAACCGGCGCGCCCAAGGACGATCTCGCGCGGAAGCGCTCACGTGCATACCCACTCCCGCACACTGCAGCGGGAGCCGGAGCCCTCGCATGCCTTGAGCGCGAGATCTTCAGCTTCGCGGCGTGTCGGCGCCGAATTCGCACCCCACGGCGTGAGGCGCTTGCCGCCTTCCTTGCCGATGGCAAGCGCGCCGCAATGATTGTATGGAAAGCCGGTCTTATCGTCGTCATCCCAGTGGCGATGATTGCGGAAGACACTGACGACGACGCAGCTCTTGCCCTTATCCCGCTCGCAATGCTTGAGGGCGATATCCATGGCCTCCTGGCGCTTGTCGGCGCCCCAGAAGAAGCCATATTTTTCATCAGGTGCGGAATAGGCGATGGCTGCCCATATGCCGCGCTCCTCAGGCGGGGGAGCCGGCGGCTGCTCTGTCGTGAAGAGATCGGCAGCCCACGGATGGGCGGCGGAGACAAGAAGCATGCCTATCGCTGAAATCGCGGATTTCAATCTCATTTTTAGCTCCCTTGCTTTCCTGCTGCCGAAGCCACGGAAATGACGACGCAGCCGCTTCCTGTCGGCAAAAGCATGGCATCGCCACCATCGTTGCCGAGCTGGTAGACACCGACCTGATCGAGATTGTTGACGAGCTTGCTTCCGTTCGGAAACTTGGCCGAAACTTCCGGGCAAGACATTGTGAACGGTGCGACGCGAACCATCGCTCCTTCGCAGCCGGATGCGACCGGTGCTGCAAATACGATGCCGGCGGCCGGACCGCTATAGCCCTGCGTGGCATAGTTCATGCCCACAAGTGCCTGTACGGCATGCTTGTCGGCTGCCTCCTTGTTCCACACCGATTGGACATTGTACTGCGTGCCGTTGGTCAACAGCTGCCCGAGAACCGGGAAAATCGTCGAACAGGAATGCAGTCCGGCCTGCTTGGCGTGCTGCAGGAACGGCGTATCGGGCAGCACCTGATTGGCGTCGTTCGCTGCAGCGACCGCCGGCTGGGAGAGAAGATTACCCAGGAGATCATATCGGACGGCGGCATAGCCGCCAGCGGCGACCATTGCGATCGCCAGCATTGAAAGGGCGGCGGTCTTTCGCCAGCTTCGCTTCGGCTCGGCTTGCTCGACCGCCAGGTTCTGGATTGTGGCATCCTTGGTGTTTCGCGACATGATGCGATCGTGAATTGATTGCTGGGTCATTGAAATCCATCCGTCACTTTATCGCCTTCACGGCTGTGGAAAGGCCTTTGAGATTTGCAGTCACGCTGATCGTTCTCCCATCCGCTGTCGGATAGGAAACCGTTGGCGCGGTATTCTTGGAAATCTGCTCGCGCAGGACGGGTCCGACCGGCAGCATGCCGACGCACACCGTGGCGTTGCAGCCGTTGAACGGGACCTGTATCGGCTCCTTGCGGCCCTCGAATTGCAACAGGATACCGCTGTCGCTTTTGGCAACCGGGGCAGCGCGCAAGATCATATAGGGGTCGCCTTTCTTCGTCGCGGCGAGCGACCAGCTGAATGCGACCTGTCCGGCCTCGTTCTCGATGATCTGGGTGACGTTGCAGACCCGCTGGCGGATCTTGAGATTTTCGTCGCAAATCAGCGTCCAGTTCTCGAAGGGACGAATGGTCCGCTGATAGTCGCCAAGCTTCACCTCGCCGGGAACAACGACCTCGGAAGGTTTTATACGAAACGCGGGAGAGGCAGCATCCTGTCCGGCTGCCATCGAGCCGAACAGGAGAGTGCACATCAGGAACGTCGGGACGCCGAAAAGCGCTCCTTTGACCATGACAGCCTCAATTCAGAGTGAAGCTGACGCCAGCACCGACACCGACGTGTCCGCCGGCGGCCGTACCGGACAAGTTCGCCCGGACGCGGCCGTTCTCGCTGGTGTAACCGGCGCCGAAGGCCACCGCGCCCTCGCCTCGCCAGACACCGCCACCGAGAGCCACGCTTGCCTTGCCCGGACGGTCATCATAACGAAGCGATGCCGCTGCAAGTCCGATTGCGGCCGCCTGCCTTGCCTCGGAACGGACGTCCCCAAGTTCCTGGTTCAGCTGGCCGAACTTCTGGTCCGTGTAGTTGTTGGCGGAGGCCAGTGTGGTGGCGGCAGCCGTATCCGTATAGGATTTGACCTGGGTGATGCTGTCGCCCAACTGGGCAACGTTCACCGCATCCGTGGGTGCGACACCCTTGCCGACGTTGGAAATCACCACCGGCGCATTCACATCACCGCCCTGTAGTGTAATGCTGTTCTTCTTGCTGCCATCGGGATTGAGATCGTAGGTGACGGCGTTCTTGGTGATCGTTCCGACACCCGTCTGCAGGCTGTCGATCGCCTGATTGGTCGCATAGAGCTGCGATCCGTTGATGGCATCGGTGCTGTCGGAGGAAATACGGCCGGCGGCGACGTTCGTGATGGTTCTTTCGGCGCCTGCAGCCCCCACACTGACGGTGCCGACTGGCGCGGTTCCGGCAAAGTCATAGTGCTGACCTTGAATGGTGGTGCCCGAGGTACCGACGGCCGCCTGTGTTGTGGAACCGGAGCCCAAGGCCACATCATTGGCATTGTTGGCCTGCGCCCCCTGGCCGAGGGCAACCGCACCCTGCCCTGTCGCCGTCGATCCAAGTCCTGCTGCCAGGCTGCTCACGCCGCTGGCGACACTCTGCGGACCGATCGCAACGCTATCGGTGCCTGAGGCCTGGGAGTCTGCGAGCGTCGAGTTCGCATGGAAGTACTTGATGCCGCCGCCATTGGTGATGTTGGTCAATGTGTTATCGACCGCACCGAAGGCATCATAGACCGTATTGTAGTTGTTGCCCTGGATATTGTAGGTCGGACCGGTGATCGATCCATCCGGATTGACCGTCGTGTTGCCGCCGATCAGGTTGGTAACGTTGGTGCCGAGCCCCTTGAGCTGGCTGACATTCACCGCATCCGTATCAGCCGAACCGGCCGCGAGATTTGTCAGCTTGCGCTCCGAACCAGCCGAGCCGATCGACACTTCACCGACGGAAGTCTGCGGGGCTGTGAGGGCAAAGCCGGTATAGCCGGCTTGAGCACCCACGGTCGTTACGGATTGTGCACCGAGAGCAACGCTGTTGATGTTGTTGGCTTGCGCGCCGGCACCGAGCGCCACCGATTGGACGCCCGCAGCCAGCGAATTCGTACCAAGGGCAACGCCATCGGCCAACATGACATGGGCATTCTGGCCGATGGCCGTGCCGCCCGGAGCAACCTGGTCGACGACGGCGCCATTGCCGATGCCGATGCCGTTGTCGCCGTTGACGACGGTTGTCGGGCCGACGGCCACCGACTCTGCGCCGACAGCAAGCGAGTCGCCCGCTGCCGAGTTGGCATGGAAGTATTTGCTTGGTGTTGCCGCCACCGAAGCGATGGCTCCCTGGAGCTGGCGAACCGTGACGGCATCCTGTGCGCTGCTACCGTCAGCCACATTGGTGATCTGGCGATAGGAGGTGCTCGAGCCGACCGAAACGGCGCCCAACAGGGTCTTGTCCGTCGTATTGTACTGGATGAAGTTCGTCGGACCCGCGGGCAGCTGGCCGGTGGCCGGTGCCAGAGCGCGATCGGCAACCGATCCCGAACCAAGCGCCACGCCGCCGACGATGGTGGATTGGCTGTTCATACCAAGCGCGAGCGCATTGTCGGCGGTCGAGGTGGCATTATAGCCGACCGCAGTGGAGCCGACGCCCTGAGCCGAGGAATCGCTGACGGCAAGCGTGCTGTCATTGGTGCGCACATATCGGATACCCTTACCGTTTGCATCGGTATAGGTCGTCGATGTGTCACCGGCGAGATTGTTGATCGTATTGCCGAGATTGGTCAGGTTGCCGCCGATCGTGGTGACCGTCGTGTTAAGAGTGTCGACCGCCTGGTTGGTGGCAAAGAGCTGCGAGCCGTTGACGGCATCCGTCGAACCATTGTTGAGCCGGCCCGCCGCGACATTGGTGATGGTACGCTCGGCACCAACAGCGCCAACGCTGACCGTCGAAGCTGGAGTGGTGCCGGCGAAGTTATAGGTCGTCCCGGCGATCACCGTACTAGCGGTGCCGACCGCGACGTCGGTCACCGAGCCAGAGCCAAGTGCCACGTCGCCTGCGTTGTTGGCGACGGAAAGGGCGCCCATCGCCAGCGCGTTCTGAGCGCCGGCTTTCGCGCCTAGGCCGAGAGCGGTGGACTGAAAGCTGTTCGCAAGCGAGTTCTGGCCGATCGCCGTGCTGGACGTGGCTGTTGCATTGGCATTGGGGCCGATGGCGGTGCTGTAGTCACCCGTGGCCTTCGATATGAAGCCCAAAGCCGCTGAGTCGAGGCCGGAGGCGGTCGCATTGGTGCCGCCCGCGATGGCATTCGCTCCCCCCGCAATCGAGAGAGGTCCGATCGCGACCGAGTCCGTACCGGTCGCCGACGAGTCCGTCAGCGTCGAATTGGCATGGAAATATTTGATGCCGCCGCCGGTGTTGATGTTGTTGACCGTCGTGCCGATGGCATCGACCGCCTGGTTGGTGGCGAAAAGCTGCGAACCGTTGACGGCGTCGGTGGACGATCCGCTGATCCGGCCCGCGGCGACGTTGGTGATGGTGCGCTCGGCGCCAACCGCGCCGACGCTGACCGTCGAAGCCGGATTGATGCCCTGATAGGCGTAAGTCGTGCCGTTGACCACCCCGCTGGCGGTGCCGACCGCGACGTCGGTCACCGAGCCAGAGCCAAGCGCCACGTCGCCTGCGTTGTTGGCGACGGAAAGGGCGCCCATCGCCAGCGCGTTCTGAGCGCCGGCTTTCGCGCCTAGACCGAGAGCGGTGGACTGAAAGCTGTTCGCAAGCGAGTTCTGGCCGATCGCCGTGCTGGACGTGGCCGTTGCATTGGCATTGGGGCCGATGGCGGTGCTGTAGTCACCCGTAGCCTTGGATATGAAGCCCAACGCCGCTGAGTCGAGGCCGGAGGCGGTCGCATTGGTGCCGGCCGCGATGGCATTCGCTCCCGCCGCAATCGAGAGAGGTCCGATCGCAACCGAGTCCGTACCGGTCGCCGACGAGTCCGTCAGCGTCGAATTGGCATGGAAATATTTGATGCCGCCGCCGGTGTTGATGTTGTTGACCGTCGTGCCGATCGCGTCGACCGCCTGGTTGGTGGCAAAGAGCTGCGAGCCGTTGACGGCATCCGTCGACGACCCGCTGATCCGGCCCGCCGCGACATTGGTGATGGTACGCTCGGCACCGACCGCGCCGACGCTGACCGTCGAAGCCGGGGTGGTGCCCTGATAGGCATAAGTCGTGCCGTTGACCACCCCGCTGGCCGTGCCGACCGCTGCGGCGGTCACCGAGCCAGAGCCAAGCGCCACGTCGCCGGAGCTTGCCGTCGCCGTAGCGCCATTGCCCAGCGCGACGTTGCCGACGAAACCGGAAGCGCCCGCGGTTGAACCGTTGCCGAGCGCCACCGAGCCCTGGCCGATCGCCTTGTTGTTGTTGCCGATCGCAACCGCGCCGTTGGCCATATTGGCCGCGCTCGCGCTCGTCGTGCCATCGCTGTTGGCGATGTTGTTGGCGCCGCCGGTGAAGGCGCCCGTGCCGCTCGCATAGCTCGGATCGCCGATGGCGACCGCGCCGTCGCCGTAAGCAGTATTACCCTCGCCGATGGCGACCGACTCGCCGCCATCAGCTATTGCGCCCGTGCCGATAGCTACGGAATTGTCGGTGAGCGAGCCGGCGGAGGTGCCCAGGGCGACCCCATTTACGCCGAGTGTGACTGCACCCGTTCCAAGCGCTGTCGAGGCTGCCCCTTGCGCGACAGCCGTCGTGCCAATGGCAACGGCGTCATCACCCGAGGCCGTAACTGACCGGCCACCCGCGAATGCACGGGCACCGGTGGCCTTGGCCGCTGTTCCGATCGCAGTTGCGTAATCAGCTCCACCGTTCGCGTTGATGCCCAAAGCGATCGCCTGTGCTCCGCTGGCGACCGACCCGCCGCCGATTGAGGTGCTGTTCACACCGCTGGCTGTGGAGGATTCGCCCAACGCCAAGGTGTTTGCTTGGCTCGCGACGGCGTTCGCGCCGAACGCTGCCGCATTGATAGCAGTCGCTTTTGCATTGTATCCCATGGATGCGGCTCCAGTCCCCGAGGCATTAGCCCCGGCGCCGACCGCGGCGGACAAATTGGAGGCGGCACTAGCATTATTGCCAACCGCGACGCCAGAGGTCGCTCCGCTTGCGACGACTGCGCCCGAGCCTATCGCAACAGCACCGCCGTCGGCGATTGCCTGCGCCTGGTTACCCAAAGCCACACCGAAGGCTCCCGACGCAACGGTGGTAGGGCCGATGGCAAGCGAATTGGTTCCCGATGCGGCAGCATTCGTGCCGAGAGCGATGGTGTCCGTGTTGGAGGCCTTGGCCAGATAACCCATGGCGGAACCTCTTAGGGCGGAAGCCGCTGCCCCATTGCCGATCGCCGTAGTTTGGTTTGCCGTTGCGGCGGCCGACGTGCCGAAAGCGCTAGATCCTGTCCCCGTCGCAGACGAACTCGAACCTACGGCATTCGCCCATGCTCCCGTGGCCGTCGCAGCGGAGCCTAACGCAACAGACTCGAACGTGAAGCCGGAAGGAGCGGTGCCGCTTGCATTGGCATTCGTACCGATGGCAATCGGAGAGCCGCCACCTGTTCCAGCGTTGGCCTTGGAGCCTACGCCCATGGCGATAGCGGAACCGTTTGACGATGAGGCGTTAGAGGACAATCCAACCGCTATCGAGGCGCCCCCCGAAGCGGTAGCGGTCGAGCCGAGGGCAAGCGCGTTGGCTCCGTTTGCAGTGGTATTGACACCAAAGGCTGACGCTCCGCTCGCCAGTGCCCGAGCGTTTCCGCCGACAGCAAGAGCATTGACGCCGGTGGCGTTCGCGAAGACACCCATGCCTATGGCGTTGAGGCCATTGACAGCCATCGAATAGCCGATGGCGATCGAAGCATCGCCCGTTGCGCTGTTGGAGGTACCCAACGCCACGCTCTCCAAGCCATTGGCTTGGGTACCGTTACCGATGGCGACGGCGTTGGCGGCTGACGCGGTTCCGCCGCCAGCGGCATATTGCGCCTGCGCAGGCGAGAAAAGGCCAAGCGCGGTGAGCGTGGCGAGGCCGCCGATCACGCCTGCCGAACGCAAGCTCCCGCCGGCGCCTAACGAACCGGGGCCTATGTCCTTGCGGCGCATGCCGAGAATACGAGAGGCCATCCGCAGTACGGCCATCAGGCGACGGCGAAGCGACCGATCGGTGCGATCGGCCGAAACGAAGCTTTCAACAAACCCGCTACGAGATTTAGTCTGCAGATGGTCCCCAACGCACTCGTTCATGCTGCTTTCTCCTCGCTGCTATCTGGACGACCAAGCACGCGTGAACCCGCATCTGCGGCTGCGTCGTCGTTGAAATTATGCGCTTGCAGAAGCGCACGACCCATTTTGGCTGCCTGGCTTTCGAGCTGCTCGCGGACGGTATCGGTCCATGGCTGCGTCAGCTCCGGAACGGAATACAATGCAGCGTCCGCCCGATCGGGGGGAAGCTTCATCGTCACCAAAGCGCGGCAGACATCGAAATGGAAAAGTGGCTCCCCATCCCCGTAGGCCGGAGACGTCAAACCGTAGATCAGGCAGGCAAATAGATAATCGACCTCCGCGCCGCTCAAGCGGCTGGCATATCGGTCTTGCAAGGCAGTCCAGGCTACCTCGATCTTCGGAGCAAAGATTTCAAATTCAGGGAATTGAATGTCCATAGCGCACCGGATAGTTACCGTCCGGGAACATGGCCTTATTTCAGCGCAAGCGTATTTTATAAAATTCCGGATTTTTTTTAGAAAATTACGGTTTTTGCCTAGCCGGCTGCGGGTGTAGCCACTTTGCCACACTTACCTGTGGCTGTTTCATTTTCGCGCAGAGGTTTTCCCGGTCGGAAGCTGTTCCGCGTTGTTGCTGCGAAAAATAGCGGCCTGAAGACGGACTTCGCGAGGAAGGATGTTTCAGACAACGCGGAGGTCAACGTCGGTTGCATACGATGACGACAATACGCAAGCTCGGCAGGTTAACGCTCGAACCGCAGCTCTGTCGGCGTCCTGCCGCGATATCGTTTCATTGTTGTCGCCAAATGGCTTTGATCCGAAAATCCGGTCAGGTAGGCAATTTCCGCAATGGGGATTTCACCCTCGACGAGCATCCTTTCCGCGAAATCCAGCCGCAGGTTTATAAGGTAGCGGTGGGGCGGCATCCCGAATGTCTTGGCAAATCTTACGATGAAATGATTGGGTGAAATGCCCGCGACAGCTGCCAGTTCAGCGACGTGAACCTTTTCCGTAAAATGTTCACGGAGATACTCTTCAACGCGACGGGCGCTCTTGGCGGAGAGCCCGCCCCTTGGCGACGGAAGCTGTTTCATATTGCTTGCATAGTTGCGGATGAGATGGGTACTAAAGAGCGTAACCAATGAATCCAGAAAGAGTTCATTCGGAGTTGCTTTCCCGGTTAATTCGACAGAAATCCTCTGCGCAATATCGAGCGCTATCGGATCGACGGTTCCGAAAGCAGGTGGCCGGAGTTCTATGTCGGCGAGATCGAACTCCTGAAGTGCCAGTTCTGACAGAGTGTCGGGAGGAATGGCGACGACAAGATTCTTCCTGGTTTCGGACCAGGCGAGGCTGCTGTCCACGCCGGCGGGATTGATGATGAGACATCCAACGGGCGCATCATATTGAGTGATTCGGTCGCTACCGAGAGAGGCTCGCAGGCCGCGCATGGGAGCCAGTACGATCCCCATCGCATGCTCTTTGGCCAGAAACGTCTGCGATCCGGGCTTGCGTACGGAATTGATAACGCTCCCGCGGGCGGTCGTCCTTCTCGGTCCTGCATATTCAGGAATTATATCGAACACATATCGTTCGGCCCGTTCCCGGACCTCACCCGCATAGTTCATTCTTCATCGCCCCGCCCGAACGAAGTCCTGCAAATACTAACAGGCAGATCAGATCCCACGTTCATTTGAGATCTCATTTTCCCAACTCTGCCCGCCGCTTGCCGCCGCAAGTCAGCTTATAGCGCAAGATTAAATAGTATAAATCGCCAAGTTTGGAAGGGGAGATAGCCATATAGCTAAGAAATGGTATGGCATCAGACCATTTCATCCTACAGTTGAGATGAAATCTACCTCAAACCAGCTGAACGTGTAGTTAAATTTTAGGCCATATTTCCCTTAAAAGTAGGGAAAAGACTGCGATCTATGCGACCTTAGGTTTTTCCCCGGCCCTTTTCATATAGATCCCATGCAACGTCCACCATCGCCAGAAGCACGTCTTTTTGGTTCCATCCCGCCGCTGCTGCAGCCTGAACAATTTCACTGACAATAGGCTGCAATTGGCGTTGGCACTCGCTTGAGAGGTCCTCCGCACTTCCCTGAGGTGGCTCGCTAAATTTGAATTCTACCATTCTCACTCTCGCAGTCGTAATATATGTCAGCTATCACATTCCCAACGCAAAATAAATCTGAAAGGATGCTCGGGGATTTTCAAGAGCCCACGTGAAATCACACTATCGCTATGCTGTAAGCAAGGCAAAATTGATTGCAGTCATTAACTCTATATCATTGGTCAACTCCTCGACCGAGCCGTAATAGATACAAGAAAATCGGAAGTTATTCTGCGGTCCTAGACAAGGGACTTCAAAGCACCCCGGCAAATCTCTGATGCTCATCGACCGCCAGAAACAGCCATAAATAAGGCCACAGCATCGCCGTGCCGACGATTGATGCAAGTCGACGCGATCGGATGCGGGAAAGTCAACCAATCCGCGAACGTCTATCGCCGAGATCAAGCGCGCGCCCAACGCTATGCGTCCGATGGATTGAGGTGAACTGCGAATCGCTGGCAATCATGCCACGCTGCGACTGGCAAGATGCAAAGCAGCCGATCTCCGGATCATCAGCCAAGCCCTTGCCGACTGATGTTATCATCGGTAGCTGGCGGCGGCCCGGAAAGGCGATGGATGTGTCTCTACGGATCAAGCGAATTTACGAACCCGCGGACGACGGCGACGGCAAGCGTATCCTGGTCGACCGTCTATGGCCTCGCGGCATCAGCAAGAACTAGGCCGGCGGTGTCACGCCGCGTCAGGTGCAGCGCTCGATGGTAGCGATAACTGCCTCCGCCGTATTCAGGCGACCACAGGTGCCGGAATGTCCTTCGTCGACAGGAGCCGTGCCATGGCGCTCAAAAGATCCGTCTGCGATATCAGACCGAGAACGCGCCGGTCGGCATCGACGACGATGACCGCATGCGTTCGTCCGTCCGTCAGAACGGGCAACAACGACAAAGCGGGATCGGCAGCATCGGCAACAGCCGGTTTCGATAGGGCCTGCGCGATGGTGTCGAGGCCTGCCGAGAGCTCGCGCAACCCGATCGTACCGATCAGGCGGCGTTCGCGGTCCTTCACCGGTAACGTGCGAATATTGTGTTTCAGCAGAAGATGCCGTGCGTGCTCCGGCTCTGCGTCCTCGTCAATGGCGATGACATCGCGCGACATGATGTCGGCGCAGCTTATATCTCCATGCGATCGTACCGCTGCCTGCAATTCGACCTGCCGCAAAAGGCGGCTGAGGTCGGCGCGATCGATGTCGAAGGTCTCGTCCAGCACGCCGAGGGCGGCATCGACGTCTTCCTCGCGAAAGCCTACCCGCAAAGGCGGCGGCAGATCGCGCGTCTGATGGGTATTTTCGGTTGGTTTTGCGGCGACATGCGGATAGTTCCGCCTGGAGAGCTTGTGAAACACCAGGCCGAGGCCGACGAGTATGCAGGAATTCAAGGCAACCGGTACGAACGGAAACAGAAAGCCCCAGCCCGCAACGACCGGGCCGCCGAGAACGGCGGTCAGCGCCGCCGCGCCGCCCGGCGGATGCAGGCATCGCGTAAATGACATTGCCCCGATTGCAAGCGAGACGCCAATCCCGATCGCGATGATCGGATCGTGGATCAGATAGGCGGCAATGATGCCCATCATGGCCGAAATAGTATTGCCGCCGATGATCGACCACGGCTGGGCGAGCGGACTTGCCGGAACCGCGAAAAGCAGCACTGCGGATGCGCCCATCGGCGCGACGATGAGCGGAAGATGCGGCCCCTGCCCGAAGAGATAGCCGCTGATGACCCCGGTAAAGCCAATGCCGATCAGGGCGCCAAGGCAGGCGATCAGCCGTTCGCGCAAGGTGGCTCCGGCGAGGATCGGGGAAAATAGGCGGAACCGGCTGGAACCGGCCTTTTGGGGCTCTGAATGCTGCATGATGGAACCAGTTTAAGGAAGAATCTCTCGAGGATGAACGGCAGGACGCCGGCTAGTTCGGCAACGACGACACGCTCTTTCCCTTGGTAGCGCTGAGGACTTCATGAAACGCATCGAAGGAACTCGGGCGATCGGTTTTGCGAGAGATCAGAACCGTATCGACGATGGCGAGCTGATGCGTCGCCGAGGCCACCGGCCAATGCATGAGATTGAGAACCGACCTTGGCATGACGCCCGCTGCATTGCCGGTCGCTACGCTGGCCAGGATGGCATGATAGGAACCAAGTTCGGTCGTCGGCAAAGCGCTCGACCTGCGTGCCCAGCCCTCTGCAATCTTGCGATAAGTGCATCCGGGCTCCAAAGCGGCAATCGATCCGACCCGCAAATCGGCGGCGGATCGGATCGCAGGATGCCCGGATGGCAACAGCAGCAGCAGATCCTCGACGAATACCGGTTCGGCTTCGAGCTGCCTGAGTTCAGCCGCGAAATCTGGATCCTCATCCAGCATCGCTTTCGGCGGCCGGGCGATCAACGCGCAATCCAGAACATTGTGCAGAACATCTCGAGCAAGATCGCGGGAAGCGCCCAGCGCCAGCTGAAGCGACACATCCGGCCACATCTGATTGAACCTGCTGAGCGCCGCGGGCAGCCGGCTTGCAGCCGTGCTCTCCATCGTTCCCAAGCGCAAGGTGCCCGTTGGGCGCCGAGGCCTGACCGCCTGGCGCGCCTCAAGAGCAAGTGCCGAAAGGCGATTGGCATAGACGTGGAACGTCTCGCCCTCTTTCGTCAGCGTCATCTTCTTGCCGTCGCGGCTGAAGAGCAGGACGCCGAGGTCGTCCTCCAACTGCTGGATGCGCGTCGTCACGTTCGACGGCACGCGTCCTACGGCCTTCGCAGCCTTGGTCACACTGTGATCGCTTGCGACCGCCAGAAATATCTCGATCGATGAAAGGTCCAACGAAAAGATCTCGATTCAGGAATTAAGCTGCCTTATCATTCCCTATATAAAAATCATTCTCGCAGCTCAAGCATGTTGGCCTGCCCGGACCGGGAGCATTGGAACGCATGGCAAAATCGTCTCGGTTATGGCGGCGGCTTTTTCGACAGAACCCTCGCCGCTCTCGAGCGCAAGCCTTTGGTCATCGGCGTCGGCTTCGAATCGCAGGTGCTCGACACCATCCGTCCGCTCGCTCACGACATTCCGATGGATGTGATCGTCACGAAGGCGGGACCGCGCTATCGATGATCTCCGCTGCGCAATAACCGGTTCGCTCGGCATATGTCAGACCGATCCGCGCAGCAGCCTCATTCAACATCCAGATCAAAGAAATGCTGGGTCGCAAGGGCGGCAGCCCCCCGCGCCCACGAACCTGGCACCCAGTCAGGAAGTATTTCCGGCGTATTCAAGAAGACATATTTCGCCATCGAACGCCGTATCGGCTCGAGAATCGCTTCACCGAACTGCATGGCTTCGCCGCCGGCAATGAGAACCTCGGGATCGAACAGGTTCACCAGATCGGCCAGATGGCGCCCGATCAGCTCGCCCGCTTCCGCCATGACCTGGAGAGCCGCCGGATCGCCGCCATCGATCGCCGCTGCGAATTCGTCGCGATTGGCCTTTGCGCCTCTGTGCCGGCCCCAGTCCTCAATCATCGCAGCCTCGGCTGTGTGAGCCTGGAGGCAACCCCGTCTCCCGCATTCGCAAAGTCGGCCGCCCGGAACCGTAATGACGTGACCGAGCTTTCCTGCCAAGCCGTGGCTTCCGTGATAGATCTCCCCTCCCATAACCAGCGAAGACCCGACACCGGTACCAACGGCGATCGTTGCAAAATTGCTGTAGTTGCGGCCCGCACCGAAGAGCCGCTGCGCGACGGTGAAGGCGCTGATGTCGTCGTCGATCCAGACCGGGACATGGACCCGTTCACGCAGCAATTCGGGAAAGGCAAGATTGCGCCAGCCAAAGCGCGGGCTCTGGACGCAGATGCCGTTGACCGCATCCACCTCGCCGGGAATGGAAACGCCAACCCCCATGACCGGAGACCCGGTGCGGCCGGCATCGGCAAGAAGCTTCGGGATTGCCGCCACAATCGCCTCGACCATCGTGTCCGGCAGCGTGTCCGGCACGGGCATCTCGAATGAAGCGATCGGCGTTGTGGCGAGGTCGGTGAGGACACAGTCGATGCTGTCGTGGCGGAGCTTGAAGCCAACAGCCAGGTGTCCATCATAATTGATATCGACGGGCACGGGCCGTCGTCCCGTCGCGCCGGTCTGCGCTTTTCCCTCGACGACGAGCCCTTCCTCGACCAGTTCCGTGACGACGAAAGTCACCGCCGCCGGGCTGAGGCCCGTCACCGTGGCGATTTCGGCACGCGGCATCGCTCCACGGCTTCGCAGCAGGTTAAGAATGAGCCGCCGGTTGAGGGCTCGGGAGGTACCAGGGTTGCCGCGCACGATGATCCTTAAATTAATTTTGTAAATTAACTATTGTCGCTTCTCGGAAGATACGGTATGCAATAGCACATGGCAATGGAGGAATGTCTGCTTGTATCAGCACAAGCGGAATTGCCGGTTTATTGCGTAATTTCTGAAGGTTAGCGGCTGCCCATATCTATGGGCGGGCCTGGATTTGATGTGCCTAGGGAGGAAATAGATGGCATCGAAGAACGAACTTTCACTCGTCAATGCAATCAAGGCGTCTCGGCGCCAGTTCATGATCGGCACCGGGGTGGCCTTGGCGACCACGGCGCTTTATCGCCCGGCAATTGCCAATGGCGGCGAAGTGACGATCATTTCGGATATCGGCAATGCCGGACAGCGGGCCGTCCTTGACCGCATCGCGGCTGATTTTACCAAGAAGACCGGGACGAAAGTCACCATCAACAATATGGATCACGAGGCCCACAAGACGGCCATCCGTAGCTATCTCGTCGTCGGCGCTCCCGATGTCTGCTTCTGGTTTTCCGGCAATCGCATGAAGGCTTTCGTCGATCGCGGACTGTTCGACGACATTTCCGACCTCTTTGCCAAGGAGGGCTACAGCGACAAGCTCGGTGCCACGATGACGGCAGTTACCGTCAACGGCAAGCAGTACGGTCTGCCGCTTGGCGGCATTCTCTGGGGTCTTTTTTATCGCAAGGACGTCTTTGCTGAGAAGGGCTGGACAGCGCCGAAGAACTGGGACGATTTCCTGAAATTCGGCGAAGCGGCGAAGTCCGCCGGCATGACACCGATCAGCATGGGCACGAAGGAACTCTGGCCGACCGGAGGCTGGTTCGACCACATGAACCTGCGCATCAACGGTCTGGACAAGCACCTCGCCCTGATGGAGGGCAAGATCCCCTATACCGACCCGATGCTGAAGCCGGTCTTCGACAAATGGGAAGAGCTCATCAAGGCCAATTTCTTCTCCGCAAGCGCCCCGTCATTCGGCTGGGAACAGGCGGGCGCGGCTCTCGCGCAGAAGAAGGCCGCGATGATGGACCTCGGAGGCTTCATCAAATCCGCCTTCCCGGCAAGCGACGAAGGCCAGATCGCTTTCGCTCCCTTCCCGGAAATCGTCCCCGGCGTCGAACGTTATGAGGATTTCTCGGTCAACTCCGTGCATATTCCGGCCAAGGCGAAGAACCGCCAAGGTGCACGCGATTTTCTCGCCTATTTCTATCAGCCTGACAATCTCGGCGCCTTCCTCGAAGCCGAAGGCACCATTCCGCCACGCAACGATTGCCCGCCGAGCAAGGACCCCTTGGTCAACATCGCCGTGGAATCGCTCAAGAGCGTGAAGGGAACGTCGCAATATTACGACCGCGACACCGATCCGGACATGGCGCAGGACGGCGTCAAGGGCTTCCAGGAATTCATGGTCAAGCCCGAGCGGCGCGACCAGATTCTGGCAAGGCTCGAAAAGACCCGCACGCGCATTTTCAAATAGTCCTCCCGGACCAAGGCTTGGCGGGGTGTCGGCTTTATGCGCTGCCCCGCCGCGCCGCCTTGAAAAGCCCGCACCTTCCGAAGTGCCTTGAATTATCGAACCAAGAAGTCTGAGCCATGTGGAAAAAACACAGGAACTGGCTAACGCCCGTCCTCTTCATTGTGCCGGGATGCATCCTGTTCGGAACGATCATCATCGCTTCGTCGGTGGAATCAGTCTGGATTTCGTTCTTCGATTGGGATGGCGTCGGGCAGAAGAGCTGGGTGGGATTGGCAAACTATTCCGAACTTTTTGCCGATCAGCAATTCTACGTCTCGCTGAAGAACAACATCATCTGGCTCGTCATGTTCATGGCGGCACCACCGCTCGGACTGGCGCTCGCGCTGCTCGTCAACCAGCAGATCGCCGGCATGCGGATCCTGAAGTCGCTTTTCTTCATTCCGCTGGTGCTCGCCACAGTCACGGTCGGCGTCGTGTTCGGCTGGGTCTATGATCCGAATTACGGGCTTCTTGCCCTCATCTTCGGTCTTTTCGGCGCGACAGCGCCTGCCCTGCTTGCCGACGAACATTTCGTCACCTTCGCCGTGGTCGCCGCCGCGCTCTGGCCGCAGATCGCCTTTTGCATGGTGCTCTTTCTTGCGGGCCTCAACAATTTGAGCTCCGATATCATCGGGGCCGGACGCGTCGACGGCGCCCGCGGCTGGAACATGCTCTGGCACGTCGTGCTGCCGCAATTGCGCCAGGTGGGTTTCATTGCCCTTGCCGTAACGGTCGTCGGCGCATTGCGATCCTTCGACATGATCGCGGTGATGACATCGGGCGGGCCCTTCGGCTCATCGGAAGTGCTGGCCTATCAGATGTACGAGCAGTCGATCTTTTCCTATCGCTTCGGCTATGGCGCTGCCATCGCCACTGTCCTCTTTGCAATCATGATCGTTTTCATCACCTGGTATCTGCGCGTCATGGTGCGCATGGAACGGGAGACTCGCTGATGTATCCTCGCCCAATCCCTGAAGAAAAGCCCGCGCTTCGCGGCCTTTATGCCGGCTTCGTCGGCCTGATCCTTATACTTTGGCTGCTGCCGCTCGTCGCCGTCATGCTGACGGCGGCCAAGACGGCCGATGAGATCATGGCAGGCAAATACTGGACATGGCCCGAGCATTTCAATCTCGTCGAGAATTTCCAGGCGGTTTTCCAGCAGACCAACATGTGGGGCTATTTCATCAACAGCCTCATCATCACCCTGCCTTCGGTGCTGCTGGTCCTCGTATTCTCGACACTGACCGGCTATGTGCTCGCACGCTATAATTTTCGCGGCAATGCCCTGCTCTTCTCGCTCTTCGTCGGCGGCAACTTCCTACCTGCGCAGATCATGATGATCCCGGTGCGCGATCTCATGGTTTCGGTCGGCCTATACGACACCTATTTCGCGCTGATCATCTTCCATGTCGCCTTCCAGACCGGTTTTGCGACCCTGTTCATGCGCAATTTCATCGCGGCCCTGCCGGACGAATTGTTCCAGGCAGCGCGCGCAGAAGGCGCCTCCCCCTGGCAGACGATGCACCATGTCGTCATACCGCTGATGCGGCCTGCCCTTGCCGCGCTTGCGATCCTGATCTTCACCTTCGTCTGGAACGACTATTTCTGGGCGATCGTGCTGACGCAAAGCGATGTCGTCAAACCAGTGACAGCGGGCCTCAACAACCTCAGGGGCGAATGGACATCCGCCTGGAATATCGTGGCAGCGGCAACTCTGTTCGTCGCCGTTCCACCGGTCCTGATGTTCTTCCTGATGCAAAAGCATTTCATCGCGGGCCTGACCATGGGCGCCGTCAAGGGCTGACATGCCCCGCACCGCGCGAACAGATTTGGAGTATCACTCATGAGCCATGTACAGCTGATCGATATCGACAAACATTATGGCGGCTATCATGCCCTGCGTTCGGTCAATCTTTCCGTCGACAAGGGCGAGTTCATCGTCATGGTCGGCCCATCAGGCTGCGGCAAATCCACCACGCTGAAGACGATTGCCGGGCTTGAAAGTATCAGTTCGGGCGAGATCTGGATCAACGGCCGCAACGTCACGCGCGAGGAGCCAGGCGATCGCGGCATTGCCATGGTCTTCCAGTCCTACGCGCTTTATCCGCATATGACGGTTGCCGAGAACATGGGCTTCGGCCTGAAGATGGCGAAGCGGCCGCAGGTCGAAATCGACGCTGCCGTCAAGCGGGCCGCTGATATCCTCAGAATATCGGACCAACTCGACAAGCGTCCGAAGCAGCTTTCGGGCGGCCAGCGCCAGCGCGTCGCCATCGGCCGCGCCATCACCCGCGCGCCGGAAGTCTTCCTCTTCGACGAACCGCTCTCCAATCTCGACGCCGCGCTGCGCACGCAAATGCGCGTCGAGCTTTCGACGCTGCACCAGCAGCTCGGCTCAACGATGATCTATGTGACGCACGATCAGGTCGAGGCGATGACCATGGCGAGCCGCATCATCGTGTTCAACAAGGGTATCATCGAACAGGAAGGCGCGCCGCTTAGTCTCTATCACAATCCGGCAAACCAATTCGTCGCCGGCTTCCTCGGCGCGCCGCGGATCAACTTCGTCAACGCAAAGCTCGTTTCGCTTCGCGACGGCATCGCTGAAGTCGCGCTCGAAGGCGGCGGCACGACGGTCCGCGTTCCGGTGGGCGATGTCGGCGATCTTAAGGCTGAGTCCCACCTCACCCTGGGCATCCGGCCGGAATCGCTGAAGATTGGCCCCTCCACCGACGATGTCGCCATCTCCTTGGACGGCAAGGTCCGGCTGGTCGAACAGCTCGGTCGCGAGACCATCCTCTACGTCGATGCGGGTCCGCTTGCCACGATCGGCTCGGAAAGCGGCACGCGCAATTTCACCGTTCAGCTCGGCAACGCGACCGCGTTTTCGGCCGGCGAGCAGATCAAATTGTCCGCCTCGACATCCTCCCTCTACCTCTTCGGTCCCGATGGCAGAACCCTCAGCCGGCCGAAACCCATCATTGCCTCTCTGTAAAGAAAGCTTGTGACCTCATGAAAGTTTTGGAAAGAAAGCCGCTCTCTGTCTGGCGGACGCTCAATCTCGACGGCTTCATGGTCGGTGTGCCGCATTACCCCGAACATGTCGACGAGAGCTATTGGGACCGCGATGCCGAACGTATGGCGGCTGCCGGTTTCAATACCGTTCGCATGGCGGAATTCGCCTGGCATATCATGGAGCCGCATGAGGATCACTTCGATTTCTCGCTCTTCGACAAGGCGATTGCCGTCTTGGCCAAGCACGGCATCAAGACCATCCTCTGCACCCCGACGGCAACACCACCCCGCTGGCTGACGGCAAAATATCCGGAAGTCCTGCGCGTCGATGCAAACGGCAGAGAGGCAAGCCATGGATCGCGCCAACATTGCGATACGACGAGCCCGGTGCTGCGCCGGCACAGCCAACGGATTACCCGCGCGATGGCCGAGCATTATCGCGACAATCCGGATGTCATCGGCTGGCAGACGGACAACGAGCTCAATACGACGACCTCCGAAAGCTATTCGCCATCGGCGCTCATCGAGTTCCAGAAGTTCTGCCGCGCGAAGTATGGCACGATCGAAGCCCTGAACTTTGCCTGGGGCGGCGATTTCTGGGCAACGGCCTACCAGACCTTCGACCAGATCGTCTTCCCGCAGCCGATGAACCCGTCCTTCTCCAGCCCCGGACATGTGCAGGACTATCATCGCTTCCTCGCCTTCGCGACAGCCCTCTTCCAGCACGATCAGGTGGACATCCTGCGGGCGACCAATCCCGCATGGTTCATCTTCCATAATCTCGGCGGCCTCGTGGACATCGATTTCCGCGGCCAGTTCGGCCAGGATCTCGATTTCATCGGCTTCGACATCTATCCGTTCCTCTATGACGAGATGCGCCGTGGCGGCGGGCATGCGATCACGCAGGCCTTCCATCTAGACCAATGCCGCGCCTATTCCGGCAATTTCATCGTTCCGGAACAGGCGTCCGGCCTTGGCAGCCAGCCGGGCTTCTCCTCCTCCGTGCCGGAGCCCGGCGAGATGCGCCGCATGGCGATGACTTCGGTGTCGCGCGGCGCTGACGGCCTGATGTTCTTCCGCTGGCGGCCGGCGCATTTCGGCGCGGAGATCTACTGGAACGGCATTATCGACCACGATGACGTTCCGCGCCGTCGCTACGAGGAAGCCAAACAGTTCGCATCCGATATCCGCAAGATCGAGGACAAGCTGCTCGGCACCACGGTTCGTATGGATGTTGCGATCGCCGGCGCGGATTTCGACAATCAGGAGGCCTACAAGACCTATGCGATCGGCCTGCCAAGCCCGATGCAGGATGCAGCCCATCTGCACCGCGCATGCTATCAGGCCGGCATTGCCTGCGGTTTCATCCATCCGGAAGATGATCTCTCGCGCATCAAAGCACTCTATGTTCCCCATTGGGTCATGTGGAAGGAAGAGTGGTCGGCGGCGGTGGAGAGGTTTGTCGCTGACGGCGGCACGCTCATCTTGTCGGCAATGACGGGCACCCGCGATGACAACAACCACATCATCCGCACCCAGGCGCCGGGCACCGCACTTTCCAAGCTTTCCGGTGTCAGCGTCTACGAATTCGGACCCGTCTCCGCTCCGGGGGCGGATGGGTTGTTCAGCGGTTTCCGCGAGGGCGGTATCGGCAGCCATCAGCCGTCCCCGCGTCCGCCGGCATCCTCGGCCTCGCGCAAATATGCCTATACGATCGGCAATCGTCAGCTCGAAGCCGGACACCTTTACGAGAAGCTGGAAACGACCGCCGATACCGAGATCGTCGGCCGCTGGTCCGACCGCTTCCTGGAAGGCACGCCGATGCTGACGCGCCGCCGGCATGGCAACGGGCAAGTCTATTATCTCGGTACCTACCTCACCCCGCCACTTGCAGAGGTCATCGGGGAGATTCTCGTCAGTAACGGCGTTGCCGCACCGCTGGTAGAGAACCTGCCTGCCGGGGTCGAAGTGTCCCTGCGCGAGGGCAACGGCAGGAAGCTGCTGTTCGTGCTCAATACGGAACATGAAACGAAAGTCGTCGATCTGCCTGCAGGGGTCGATCTGCTGACCGGCGAAACGATATCGGGACGAAGCGAACTTCAAGGCTACGGCGTGCTTGTGATCGAGCAATTCGCCTGACGCGATCCTTAAAGCCCGGCGCCGAGGGTGAAGCCTCGGCGCAGCGGCTCGGCCTCGATCAGCCTGCCTCGTCACCGTTTGCCAACGGCACGAACAATCCAAGCTTGACGTCGCGCAGCACCACATTCGTATGCATTCGCCGGATCTGCGGATTTTCCGCCATGATTACGGCGGCGATATCGTCATAATGCTCGACATCCCGCGCAGTGACGATCGCGATGAGATCGACAGCGCCCGTGACATAATAGACTTGCTGGATATGGTCCTGCTTTTCCGCCCAAAGGCGGAATTTCGCAAGCGCATCGTAATTGTCCCGCTCGATCTCCATGCCGACGATGAACACCATCGGCGTCCCGGTCGCCTTGCGATCGACAACAGCAATTTCCGCCTTGATGATACCATCTTCGCGCAGCCGTTTCAGGCGCCGTTGCACCGCTGACGTCGAAAGCCCGACCTCCTCGGCGATCGCTTCGGCCGTGAGCTGGCAATTGCGCTGGACGATATCGAGAATATCGCGATCAAAACGATCCGGACTTTCCATTTCCCCACTCCTTTAGGCGCGATGAAGTCAGGCGGCGACATCTCTATTCCATCATAAAAGATGCACAAGAAATACATTTTTGCTTTTTTTATGCAAATTGATCGGAAATTGCGCGCAAATTCCGCCGCTCTTCGCGATATTCTCCGCAAATTGTTTTTCATCGGAATTATATATGACAGAGCTGCCCTCCCAGGCTCTTTGTGTGGAAGATCTCCACAAGAGCTTTGGGTCACATCAGGTTCTCAAGGGCGTCTCAGCGACCGCCAAACAAGGGGACGTGATTTCCATCATCGGCTCGTCCGGCTCCGGGAAAAGCACGTTCCTGCGGTGCATAAACCTGCTTGAGATGCCCGATCGCGGCCGCATCGTCGTCAACGGCGAGGAAGTGGCCTTGAAGCGCGGGCGCCATGGACTGATGCAGCCGAAAAGCTGGCGTCAGATCGAACGCATGCGCAGCGGATTGGGCATGGTATTCCAGAGCTTCAATCTCTGGGCGCACATGACCGTCCTGGAAAATATCATCGAGGCGCCGGTGCATGTCCTTAGCGTTCCTCGCCGCGAGGCGATCGAGAAGGCAGAGGCTCTTCTCAATAAAGTCGGGCTTTACGACAAGCGCGATACCTATCCGGCCTTCCTGTCCGGTGGACAGCAGCAAAGAGCCGCGATTGCCCGCGCGCTTTGCATCGATCCGGCCGTGATGCTCTTCGACGAGCCGACATCGGCGCTCGATCCCGAACTGGTCGGCGAAGTCCTCAAGGTCATCCGCGACCTTGCCGAGGAGGGACGAACCATGCTGCTGGTCACCCACGAGATGCGCTTTGCCCGAGACGTCTCGAACCATGTTCTCTTCCTGCATCAGGGACGGATCGAGGAGGAAGGGCCGCCCCGGCAGATCTTCGACGCCCCGATCAGCACCCGCTGCCGGGAATTTACCGGCATGCTGACGACCTGATCCACATCCAATTCGCAGACAACACCATTAGGAGAATCTTTTATATGAGACTGATTTCCACATTATTCGCCGGACTGGCCTTCGCGCTTTCCTCCATGACGGCGCAGGCCGAGGTTCGTTTCGGCATCATGAACGAATCCTACCCGCCATTCTTCGCCAAGGATGCCGCCGGCAAATGGCAGGGCTGGGAGATCGACTTGATGGACGCCGTTTGCGAGCAGATGAAAGAGAAATGCTCGATCGTCGAGCTTTCCTGGGACGGCCTCATCCCTGCGCTTCAGAGCAAGAAGTTCGACGTGATCTGGTCGTCGATGTCGAATACCGCCGAACGCTCGAAGATCATCGATTTCACCGACAAATACTATAATACGCCCAGCACGCTGATCGGCCCGAAGGATCAGAAGACGGGGGCGACGGCAGATGACGTCAAGGGCAAGACCATCGGCATCCAGGTGTCGACCATCCAGTCGGAATATTACAAGAAGTACTTCGCCAAGGTCGCGGATGAGAAGACCTACCAGACGCTCGACGAGGCGTTTCAGGATCTCGCTGCAGGCCGCATCGACTATGTCTTCGGCGATTCCCTTGCGCTTGACGCCTTCCTGAAGAGCGATAGCGGCAAGGATTGCTGCGCCAAGATGGGTGACGTCGCCGACGACAAGGAGGTCCTCGGAGCCGGCGTTTCCGGCGGCCTTCGCAAGGAAGACACCGAGCTGAAGGCAAAGCTCAATGCTGCAATCGCCGCGGTGCGCGCAAGCGGCAAATACGACGAAATCACCAAGAAGTATTTCAGTTTCGATATCTACGGCGCCAAGTAAACGATCGCGACGATGGCGACCTCCTCACAAGGCATTCTGGACCTGCTCTCCCCCTATCCTCCCGGATGGGGTGGAGTGCTCTTGACCGGGGCTGCCTCCACGGTCGCCATCTCCGCCGGCGCTTTTCTGATAGGCCTCTTGCTCGGCACGGGCGGAGCATTGGGCAAGCTTTCAGGCATAAGGCCGCTCCGGCTACTGCTCGAACTCTACACGACCACCGTCCGCGCCGTTCCCGAGCTGATCCTGATCGTCGGGCTGTATTATGCGGGCATGGATGGCCTCAATCGGCTCCTCGCCGCGCTCAATCTGCCGGCCTTCGAGCTGAACGGCTTCGCAGTCGCGGTCGCCGTGCTCGGTTTCGTGCAGGGCGCCTATATGACGGAAGTGCTGCGTGGTGCGATCCTGGCGATCCCCGTCGGACAGATCGAGGCGGCGAAGGCATTCGGCATGGGGCCGCAGCTGCGCTTCCGCCGCATCATCCTGCCCGCCTTGCTGCCCAATGCCCTGCCCGGCCTTGCCAATCTCTGGATGTCCGTCACCAAGGATAGCGCTCTCGTCGCAGTCGTCGGCTACCAGGAACTGGCTCTCGCCACGCGTCTCGCCGGTGCGAGTACCAAGCACTATTTCATCTTTTTCCTGGCCTCCGCCCTCATCTATCTCGCCCTCACACTCGTTTCCAATGCCCTGTTCAACCTGTTGGAGCGGCGTGTGCGGCGCGGCCAACCGAAGCTGGCCTGAGGAGTGTTGGCATGACCTTCTCATGGATATCCGCCTATTGGCCGCTTCTGTTGACGGGAGCCGTGCAGACGCTGTCGCTGCTTGCGATTTCCGTCGTCTTCGGCTTCATCATCGCCATCGGCCTTGCCTTCGCTCAGGTCAGCGGCGGCCCCATCCTGCGCGCCCTTGCCCGGGGCTACTGCACCTTCTTCCGCGGCACGCCACTGCTGATACAACTCTGGCTGCTTTACTATGGTGTCGGCTCGCTTCTGCCTGTCATCCCGGGTATTCGTCAAAGCCTGTTCTGGCCCATCCTGCGTGAAGGCTTCTTCTTCGCGGCCGTCAGCTTCACGCTGAACTATGCGGCCTATGAGGCAGAGGTTTTGCGCGGCGCGTTGCTTGCCGTTCCGAAAGGCGAATTGGAAGCCGGCCGCGCATTCGGCATGCGGCCCCTAACGCTGACCCGGCGCATCTGGCTGCCGCGCGCCATCCGCATCGCATTGCCGACGATCGGCGGCGAAATCGTCATGCAGCTGAAGGCCACTCCGCTCGCCTTCACCGTCACCGTGATGGACCTTTACGCCGTTGCCACCAAAGTTCGCCAGGACACACTTCTGGTCTACGAACCGCTTGTTGTCGTCACCGTCTTCTATCTCATCATCACAGCCATCATCGCGCGAAGCTTCCGTTTCCTGGAAGCGCAGGTGCCGGTGCGGCGCTAACCCACGGCACGAAGGAGAGATCGAACCTCTCCGCAGATCCGAGCCATTCTGGAGATCCCATTCATGAGCAAACCCTTGATCCTCGACGGCGGCATGAGCCGCGAACTGCTGCGTCTCGGCGCGGAACTGAAGCAGCCGGAATGGTCGGCGCTCGCGCTCGTCGATTCGCCGGAGATTGTCCGGCAGGTGCATGACGAATTCATCGCAGCCGGCTCGGACGTTGTGACCACCAACAGCTACGCGCTCGTACCCTTCCACATTGGCGAAGAGCGGTTCTGGAAGGAAGGGGCCGATCTCATCGCGCTTTCCGGACAGCTGGCTCGCGACGCCGCCAATGCCTGCAAGGATCGAAAAATCTTGGTCGCCGGCTCCCTGCCGCCCATCTTCGGCTCTTACGAGCCGCAGAATTTCGATCCGTCACGCGTTCAGGACTATCTCAAGGTTCTGGTCGAAAACCTCGATCCTTATGTCGATGTCTGGCTCGGGGAAACCCTCAGCCTGATCGCGGAGGGAGAGGCGGTTCGGGCCGCGGTTGCCGAAACCGGCAAGCCGTATTGGATCTCCTTCACACTGGCCGATGATGCCGCGCAAAGAAATGGAGCCTCGCCCAAGCTCCGCTCCGGCGAAGCCGTCGAGGATGCGGCTCGCTGGGCAGCAGCATCCGGTGCCGACGCGCTTCTTTTCAACTGCAGCAAACCGGAGGTCATGCGAGAGGCCGTCGATGTCGCAGCGGAGGTTTTCAAGCAGAGCGGCCACAATCTGCAGATCGGCGTCTATGCCAATGCCTTCGAAGGCGAACAAGGTGAGTTGGCCGCCAATGAAGGCCTTCACGCGACCCGGCAAGATCTGAGCGACGACGCCTATTCGCGCTTCGCCTGTTCATGGGTCGATGCCGGCGCAACGATGGTAGGCGGTTGCTGCGGGATTGGCGCGGGGCATATTCATCGGCTGAAGAAGGCCCTCCTTACCCAGGGCGTGTAGCAAAAGCCGAACATTGATCCGCAAGGCGATCGCTGGCCAAAGGACCGAGATAGGTCTTTTAATCATGCGCCGCTGCTACGGCCTGCGAAGCCGGGCTTTGAGTCCGGCTTTGCAGAAGTTCGCCGCGCTCCTCCAGAACGGGATAGGCGGCAGCGGCGACCAGATGGGAATTGATCTGTTTGAGATCGCGCAGCAAATCAAGGTGAAGAGAACTGGTCTCGACGGTCTCGATCCCGCCTTGCCGCAGGCGTTGGAAGTGAGCCTCCGTACCCTCACGCTCCGCCTTGCGAAAGATAACCTTCTCCTCCGCCAGCATGCGAGCGGTGCTCTCGTTCTGGGTCATGAGCAAGGCCGCCGTCGTGCGCAGGTTCGTCTGCAATCGATCGAACAGCCGCGCCAATTCAAGCTGGCCCTCCTTCGAGAAGTTCAGACCCCGGCGCAGACGTTTGGCCAGATGCGGCAAGAGGTTCTGATCGAGAACGTCGCCGGCGTGTTCCATATTCATCGAGAACAGCAGGATCTCGTTCAGGCGTCGTCTGTCGGCCTCGCCGAGTTCATCGGGATCGATCGAGGTGAGATAGGTCTTTACGGCCGCATTCAGACTGTCGAGGATATTGTCCAGCGACCGCAATCGCGTCAGCGCCTTTCGATCCGTATCCGATAGGGCAGCCTTGGCGCCGGCGAGCATTTCGGAGAGGACATCGACCAATCTCAATGCCTCTCGTGCTGCCGCACCAAGCGCGACGACGGGTGTCTCCTTGGCAGCTGGATCGAGATACCGGGGACGCGTCGGATCGGTCTCGTCAATCTTCCGCGGCAGCAATTTGGTCAGGAGATCAGCATAGGGCCGCAATAGCGGCATGAACACCATGGCCAAAACGACATTGAAGGCGGTATGAAAATTGGCGACGGCGCGGGCGCTATCGCTATCCACCAGCGCCGACAAGCGCGTGACCGGTTCCAAGAAGCCGATCAGCGCGATCACGCCGACAATGCGTGTCATCATATTGCCTATGGGCAGGCGTTTCACCGATAGATCGGTCCCCGATTGCCCTTCGATGAGCGGATTGATCGCGGTTCCGAGATTGGCGCCGAGAACGAGCGCAAAAGCCTGGTCGACATCGACAAGGCCCTTGCTCGCGAGAGACATGATGAGCAGCACGACGGCCACGCTGGAATGGGCGGCCCATGTCAGAATAGCGGCAAGGAGCATGCTCAGCACCGGCGTCGCGGCAATCGCATCGAGGACATAAGCCAGCGCCGTCGACCCCTCATACTGCGTCATCAGGTCGAGAAGCTGATGCAGCGCCAGAAGCATGAAGCCAAGCCCGATCATGACCCGGCCAAGATCGTGCACACGTGAGTTCCCGGTTCGGCGGAACATCAGCACGCCGATCAGGATCAGCGCCGGCGAAGCCGCTGCGACATTGAAAGACAACACCTGGACGATCAGGGTCGTGCCGACATTGGCTCCCAGCATGACGGCAAGCGCCGGCACGAGATCCACCAGGCCGCCGGCCGCAAAGCCGGAAGCCATCAGGCCGGTTGCCGTGCTGCTCTGCAGGATGGCAGTGACGCCGATCCCGGCAAAAAACGCCTTGGTGCGATTGCTAAGCGCACGGCCCAGAAAAGATCGTAGATCAGGGCCGAAGGCGCGCTGAATGCCGGTCTGGACCATGCGCGTGCCCCAGAGCAGAAGGGCGATGTGGCCGGCCAAAGCAACGAGGCCGAGGATAAGCGCCATAATGGTCCTCCATAAGCCAGCCACCTCTCCCGAGAGACAAGCGCCGGGAATCAAGATTGCAGATGGCAAACTTTCATTAGCCGACTATGTTCTTTGTCTTTGTACATTTTGCAAGGGCGGATTGTCATAAAACTGTTATTATAATATTTTTACATTTAAAATCAGCGAGATACACTGACATAGATACGATTGCCTCACTATGACGAATAAGCGCCTTACCGGAAAAGATCGGTCCAAAAACGACGGTTTCTATCCACGACAACACAACCTCGCCTTTTCCCTTTAATCCAGGGTATATCTGACCAATGTAACATACAGCCATCTCAGCCTGCGCCGGATCCCGTCCGCCGGCTGCGGCGATAGCTTGGCGAGGAATTCGAGATGGCGCATTTTGTCTGCATCACATGCGGTACGCAGTTCGGCGAGAGCAACGCACTGCCGCGAGCCTGCCCGATCTGCGAGGATGAGCGTCAATTCGTACCCCAATCGGGCCAGGAATGGACTGATGTGCCGAGCCTCGGCCAGACACATAGCGTGATCTGGAACAAGGAAGCGGAAGGTATTCATAGCCTGCAGATTTCGCCCTATTTCGGCATCGGCCAGCGTGCATTTTTGATCGAAGGGCCGGACGGCAACATTCTTTGGGATTGCCTCAGCCTCATCGACGAGGCCAGCAAGACGCGGATTGCCGCCATGGGCGGCCTGAGCGCAATCGCGATCTCCCATCCGCATTTCTATACGTCGATGGTCGAGTGGAGTGCCGCTTGCGGCGGCGCACCGATCCATATCCATGCCGACGATAGCGAATGGGTACAAAGGCCGGATGCCGCCTTGCACCCATGGAGAGTCGCGACGCTTTCGATCGGTTCGGCGACCATGATCCGATGCGGCGGCCATTTCGACAGCAGTTGCGTGCTCCATTGCCCCTGGCTCGAAGACGGGCGCGGCGCCCTCTTCGTCGGCGACACGATGCAGGTGACCATGGACCGTAAATTCGTGAGCTTCATGCGCAGCTACCCGAACCTCGTTCCGCTCGGCTCCAAGGCGGTAACGAGGATATTGGAAGCGGTTCGGCCCTATCGTTTCGAAGCGATTTATGGCGCATTTCCCGGCCGAACGGTCGAGAGCGGCGGCAACCAGGTGGTGGAGCGTTCGGCGCAGAGGTATATCAAGGCGATCGCAGGTTGAGAATTTTGCAACTGATTCTCCGCCTCAGGCATAGGCCCATTCGCACATGAAACAGAAAACACCAATACGGCAAACACCGGACGCCGAGCTTGCCGTTGCAATTGCCTTAGGAGCCATTGGTTGCACTCCGATTGCTGTTAGACGCTTCACAACCGGCGCACGGCACTATGTCTTCGATCTTCAGTTCGCTGACCGGCTTCCAGCCGTCGTGCGCATCGGCGATCCATCGGCTCGGGCCGAAATGGCCGGTGCGGTTCATCTTTCGGGATTATTGCGACCCAGAGGCGTGCCGCTTCCGGCCATTATAGCCGAAGATATTGACGCAGAGTTTCCCTGGCTTCTGCTAGAACGCTTTCCCGGCATGGATCTGGGTTCGGTCATCTTAAACCTCTCGGAAGAGAAGCTGGATGCGATTGCCTTACAGGTGGCGCGTGCTCAGGCCATCACAGCAAGAACCAAGTCAGCGGGACGCTACGGATATGCCGCACAAGCGGAACAAGCGCCGCACGGCGCGTGGTCGCAAGTGTTGCTTGCCAATCTTGCGCGTTCGCGAGGGCGGATCGGAGCTGCCGGATTGTTTGACACCGGGCTGGTTGACGCAATCGAACACGAGGTCGCTTCCAGACCCGGAGAGCTCGACAAGATCGAAGCCACACCTTTCCTTCACGACACTACGACGAAGAACGTGATTGTGACACCAGAGGGCGCGTTTAGCGGCATCGTCGATGTCGATGATCTTTGCTTTGGCGATCCACGTTATCCCGCCGCTTTAACATTGGCTGCTCTGATGGCCTATGGTGGCCCCGTGAGCTATGTCTTTGCGTGGCTCCGGCATGCCGGGCAAACCGATGACCGGCTTTTTCGTCTCTATACGAGCGTCCTTCTACTGGACCTAATGGCCGAGCACGGCCACATTTTCAATGGCAACGAGACTCCGTTAGCGCCTGTAGTTCGAGCGAGGATGCAGCACGCACTTGAATTCAATCTCAACTTGGTGCGGTCATGAGCGCTGCATAGATCAGGTTTCGCTGCTCTCTGATGACCAATCTGCGATATCCACCCTCGTTTCCAGACTAATCGGCCGCGCCCAATTAGCCTCTCCGCGTTTCCCCAAATCGTGAATGCCGCCGAGCACTTGTTGGAATTGTACTAATTTTCCAGCGCCGCCTGCTTGTCCTTGACCAGTCGCGCCGGCAGATTGACGGTGACAGACAATCCGCCCAGGCTGGAGCGGGCGAGCGCCAGCTTGCCGTCATAGGCCTCGACCAGATCCTTGGCGATCGCCAGGCCGAAACCGGTTCCGGCGATGCTTTCGTCCAGCCGCCTGCCTCGGCGAATGAAGGCCATCTCGGCATCCTCCGGCAGGCCCGGACCGTCGTCCTCGATGCACAATTCCACGCCCTCAGGCTCAGGCAACTGCGACAGACGGACCTTCACCTTTCCGGCCGTCCACTTTCTGGCATTGTCGATCAGATTGCCGGTAATGTCGGCAAAATCCGCCTCGTCGATCGCCAGCCACATCTCGGGCGGTGCTACAAGCTCGAAATCGATCTTGCGCTCGCTCGACAGGCGCCGCATGACGGAGATGATCTTCTGGAGATCGGCGCTGGCGTCCATGACGCCGACGGTATGGGCGGCCGCCAGGCTGGCACGGGTTTGCGCAAGCGTTCGCTTGATCTGCGCCTCCATCCGGCTGACCTCCGTCTGGATGGCTGCGGCCCGCTCCGACATGCCCTCTTCCGACAGAAGGCGCGCCGTCGCCTCCAGTGCCGCGAGCGGCGTCTTCAGGCCATGCGCCAGATCGCCGGCGCGCGCACGCGCCTGTGTCAACTGCGTTTCACGCGATGCGAGCAGTCCGTTGAGATCGTCCACGAGAGGCTGGACTTCCCGCGGAAACTGACCGGTGATCTTGCGTGCGGATCGCTCCTGGACCGCCATCAGGGCCGCGCGCAAATCATTGAGCGGCCGCAGCCCGTATCGCAGAAAAGCGATGACGGCCACGATGAGAGCGGCTGAAAGAACGCCAAGGGATGGCGCCATGGCGTAGAAGAAACGCCAGCGTGCCGGCGCAAGCTCGCTGTTGTCGAGTGCCATGACAATATCGACGATCTGGTCGCCCGTGGCCGAGGGGATCGAAATCGACCGCTCAACGGCAAGAAGACGGCTGCCGTTCGGCCCTTTCATATCCGTCGCCCGTCCGGCATCGCGAGGGCGGGCACGCAGCCAGGGCAAGTTCTGCTCCCAGAGCGATTGAGAGCGCAGCTCGACGGTGCCGTTGCGGCCGACCTGCCAATAGAAGCCACCATTCGGAATGCCGAAGCGGGGATCCGTCGGCGTGTCGTCAAGGAAGAGTTGATTGGAGGAATTTATATCGACCGCCGCCAGCAGGACGCGCAACTCCTCATCTATCTCGGAGAGGGCAAGCGCCCTGACGGCCAGTCCGGAAATGGCGTTGATGCCGACCCCGGCAAGAAAGGTTGCAACGATGATCGCCACCACGGAACCCAGCAGCAACCGCCCTCGCAGCGAGAACGGTGTCATGACGGCGGCGCCTCGCGCGGAATGATATAGCCCTGGCCGCGCCGGGTCTCGATCACGGTGCCGTCGAACTTGCGCCTGAGACGCGCGACGACCACTTCGAGCGCGTTCGACAGCAGCTCCGTCTCTTCATCATAGATGCTGTCGGCGATCTGCGTTCGGGAAAGCACGGTGCCGGCATTGTGCATCAGATAGGCAAGAAGCCTGTATTCGAGCGCCGTCACCTGGACCGGCTGCCCGCGAAACGAAACGGTACGCTGGCGTGTGTCGAGTTCCAGCACGCCATTGGAAAGGATCGGAGAAGATTGTCCGGCGGCGCGGCGCATCAGAGCGCGCACGCGCGCCAGAAGCTCTTCCATGCGGAAGGGCTTGGTCAGATAATCGTCGGCACCCGCATCCATGCCGTCGACCTTGTCGCGCCACCCGTCTCGCGCCGTCAATATGATGACAGGCATGCCGCGGCGTTCTGCACGCCAGCGTCGCAGCACCGTCAGTCCATCAAGCTTCGGAAGTCCGAGATCGAGGATGACAAGATCAAAATGCTCGATATCGCCGCGATACCAGGCTTCCTCGCCGTTGCTCACGGTCGAGACGACATAATGCTGATCCTCCAGGCAGCGGCGCATGTCCGCCACAATACTGGGCTCATCCTCAGCAATCAGAATGCGCATTCTCAGCGTCTCTCGATCACGGCAAGTGTTGCGCCGTCGAGCACTATATCACCACGTTTGCCATCCGGCTTCAACACGCGCACGGCATAGGCCTGACGCCCAGCCCGGCGAACCCGCTTGATTCGCAGCACCTTTCCCGGCATTTCGCGCGCAACGACCGCATAGATATCGCGTAGCGGCCGCAAGCTGCCGGCATCTTCGACCAGAACATTGCTATGTATACGAGCCAATGCTTCCATGCCTGGCAAGCTTAGCAGAACCGCTACCAAGAGAACGGACAGCCAGCGGGGCCAGCCGGCTCTTCGCCCGAATATGCGCAACGATATCAATCCTTCTTTCGAGATGGCACACAGGGCTCGCCCTGCAGCGAACCAAGCATAGCTTTCCCAACATTACAATTCACTGACAACGCCCGTAAGAGAGCTGCAAATTGAAGGGTGTATAAGCATGGGCAGATGGCACGCTGATTGTGCCGAGTTTCGTTCCGCAGAAGTTACCATGACTATCCAGATTTCGTCGATTACCCCAAATGCCAGCCTCTCGGTCTCCTCAGGCGGCATTCGGCCTGAGTTCGTCCGCAATGAAACCCTGGTGGACATCTTCAAGGCCACGGTTGCCCGCAGCCCCGACAAGACGGCACTGACCCTGATCGGAACAGACCAGGCGATGACCTATGCCGAACTGGACCGGCTTTCCGATGAGGCAGCGCGTGCACTCAGCCGTCGCGGCATCGGTCCCGGCGATTTCGTCGGCCTTTGGTTCCAGCGCTCCCTCGAGCTACATGTCGCACTTCTGGCGATTCTCAAGGCCGGAGCTGCCTATATTCCCTTCGATGCCGCTGCCCCTGCCGACCGCGTGGCCGTCAGCCTCGCCGATTGCGGCGCGAAATGGCTGTTGACGCATGACGAGAAGGCGGCCCTCGCTCCCGAATTCGACGGCCAGACCCTTATCCTCAAGGCACTGCTCGCAGAAGACGATGATGGCGTCGCGCCCCGCGCCGCCACGCGTGATGATCCCGCCTACGCCATCTATACGTCCGGCTCCACGGGCAAGCCGAAGGGCATCGTCATCACGCATCAGAATATCTGCCATTATCTGCGGGCCGGCAACGACGTCCTCGGCATGGTCGAATCGGACGTCGTTCTTCAGCAGGCTTCGGTCGCCTTCGACCTTTCGCTCGAGGAAATATTCGTTCCCTATCTGGTCGGCGCGACCCTGAAAGTTGCGACATCTGCCGTCATGGCCGAGCTCGACAGGCTGGGCGACGTGCTGGAAACCGAAAAGATCACGGTCATCGACACCGTGCCGACCCTGCTCACCATGCTCGAGCGCGATGTCGAAAGCCTGCGGGTCATCATTGTCGGCGGCGAAGCCTGCCCTCCGGCGATCGTCAGCCGCTTTTCCAAAGCCGGCCGGCGCCTGATCAATACCTATGGCCCGACCGAGACGACTGTGGTTGCGACCTACGCCGAACTCGATCCGTCTCGGCCGATCACGATCGGTTGCCCGATCGCCAACACGACCGCCTACGTCGTCGACGAAAACCTGCAGCTCGTTGCCCGCGGTGACACCGGCGAATTGCTGATCGGCGGACCGGGTGTTGCCGCCGGCTATAGAAACCTGCCGCAGCTGACCGCCGCAAAATTCGTCGCCAATCCCTTCGCCGGCCATGACGATCCGGTGCTTTACCGCAGCGGCGACGCCGTGCTGATGGACGAAGAAGGGCAGCTCCATTTCCTCGGGCGCATCGACGACCAGGTCAAGATTCGCGGCTATCGCATCGAACTCGGCGAGATCGAAACCGTCGTGGGCGAACTTCCCGAGGTGAAGGCCGCATCCGTCGTCGTGCATCGCCCGCCGGATGGCGAGGACATGCTGGTCGCCCACATCGTTACCACGGGCAGCAGCTTCGATCGCGACAAGGCCCGCGCTGTGCTTGCGGCCAAACTGCCGCCCTACATGGTGCCCGCCGCCTGGCATAGCCATGTCTCTCTGCCGCGTCTTCCGTCCGGCAAGATAGACCGCAAGACGCTTGCCGCCATTCCGCTGGTGGCCGATCAACCGACCCAGGCACAAGAGCCGCCGCGCACATGGACGGAGGCACAGCTGTTGAAGGCCGCAACCGAGGCGCTTCGGCTGCGTTCCATCGGCTTCGAAGCGGATTTCTTCACTGAACTCGGCGGCCATTCCATGCTGGCAGCCCGGTTTGTTTCCGAAGTGCGCAAGATCCCGCTGCTCGCCAGCATCGCCCTGCGCGACGTCTATGCCGGCCGCACCCTGCGTGGCATTGCCGCGATCCTGGAGCAGCGCGCCGAGAGCACTTCGGGTCAGGAGCGCAAGAGTTTCGAGCCGGTGCCGTTGCGCCGGCGTTTTCTCTGCGGTCTCGCTCAGGCCGTGGTATTGCCTTTCATCGTCGCGATCGCAACGCTGCAATGGATCGGCCTGCTGCTCGCCTCGATCCTGCTGATCGATGACGGTGCATCGCTCTGGAATGAAATCCTCATTCTCGGCGGCGTCTACCTCGCTCTCAATCTCGGCGAGAAGCTTGTTGTCATCGCCCTGAAATGGCTTGTCATCGGTCGCACGAAGCCCGGCGTCTATCCGCTTTGGGGTACCTATTATTTCCGCCTCTGGCTGATGCAGCGCATCGTCCAACTGACCGCTCCAAAGTTCCTCAAAGGTTCGCCGCTTATCCGCGTCTATATGCGCGCGCTCGGCGCCAAGGTCGGCAATGACGCGATGATCGACGAGTTCGAGGAAGGCGCGATCGACCTCGTGCGCATCGGCGCAAGATCCAGCCTCGGCGTCAAGATCAAGCTTGCCAATGTCGAAGTCATCGGCAATGAGATCCATGTCGGCACGATCGATATCGGCGAAGGCGTGCAGGTCGGCAATGGCTCGGTCATCGGCCATAACGTGAAGATCGGCGACGGCGCCGTCATCGGCGATCTGACGGCGATTGCCGCTGGCACCCATGTCGAGGCTCATACGCGCTGGGACGGCTCGCCCGCTCGCCAGACCGGGCATGCCGAGCACGAAGAGATGCCCGCCCATCCGGAGCTTGGAACCGTCGGACGCGTTTTCCAGTTCGTAGCCTATTTCGTTGCCTACAATCTCAGCGTCGTCGTCGGCCTGCTGCCGATCTTCCCGGCCTTCTATCTGTTCTCGGCCGTGCAGCAGATTTACGCGCCCGGCTCCGACGAAGCCTTGTCCTGGGGAATGATCGCCGCGCTCTCCTGGCCGGCCGCATTCCTGCTGATCGTTGTGTCCATGGCAGTGGTGGTGGCGCTCAGATGGGTGCTGTTGCCTCGCGTCGTGCCGGGCCGCTACTCCATCTTCGGCAATCTTTATTTCCGCAAATGGGTCGTCGGCCTGACCACCGAGGCCATGCTCGAAACCCTAAATTCGCTCTACGCCACCGTCTTCATGCGTAATTGGTACCGCCTGATGGGAGCCAAGATCGGCAAGGGCACGGAGATCTCGGCAAACTTCGCCGGCCGATACGATCTGATCGAAATGGGCCGCGACAACTTCATTGGTGACGAGACCATCTTCGGCGACGAGGAAATCCAGAACGGCTGGATGATACTCAAGCGCCTGAAGACCGGCGATCGCTGCTTCTTCGGCAACTCCTCCGTCATCTCGCAGGGTGCGGTGATCGAGAGCGATTCGCTCATCGGCATCAAGACGCGCCTGCCCGACTCCCTGCACGTCAAATCGGGTGAGACCTGGTGCGGCAGTCCCGCCTTCCAGTTCCCGACGCGCGAGAGGCTACAGGCGGCTGCGAACACCACCTATGCACCGCCGCTCCGCATGCGCCTTGTGCGTATTCTATTCGAGGCCATGCATACGTCGCTGCCGACCGCCATCCTGATCGTCATGGCACTCGCCATGTCCGACATGCTGGCCAGCGAAATCGACAACGGTGCCTGGGGCAGCCTGTTCTGGACGCTGATGGCCGCGGGCCTTGCGACCTCCGGCATCCTCTATCTCGTCGCCGTCGCCTTCAAATGGACGCTGATTGGCACCTACAAGCCGATGAACCGGCCGATGTGGTCGTGGTGGGCGATGCGTACCGAGGCCGTCGCGGTGTTTTACGGCGGTCTCGCCAGCAAGATGCTGCTCGACTATCTGCGCGGCACGCCTTTCCTGCCCTGGCTGCTCCGGCCCTTCGGCGCCAAGATCGGCCAGGGGGCATGGATCAACAGCACCGATATCTGCGAATTCGATTGCACCCATATCGGCGACCATGCGGTTCTCAACATGGGATCCTGCCCGCAGACCCATCTCTATGAAGACCGCATCATGAAGGTCGGCCGTATCACGATCGGCGAAGGCGTCACCATCGGCTCTGGCAGCACCGTGCTTTACGAGGCCAATGTCGGTGCTTTCGCCGAAATCGGATTGCTGACCCTGGTCATGAAGGGTGAGGCCATCCCGCAGGGGACATCGTGGGTCGGCGCACCCGCCCAGGCAGTTCAAGCCGAGCAGCAGCCGGAGCCGGTCACTCAGAAAGAGACCCTGCCCTCCGCCGCTGCGTGAGCGTGGGATGACGACCCCTCGATTCGAGGTCGTCCTGGCGGTCGCTGATGCGATCGCCATCCTTGTCCGCCCGATGCCGGGCGGGCGGGAAGAGCGTGATCAGATCGCGCAAATAGCCTTGAGAGAAGCCACACAACGGGACGATCTTTCCATCTATCGCCGGCCCAGCGAGCGGCCGGCGCTAAGGCCTCCGTATCACGAGCTGGGCGTTTCGCTTTCGCATCGCACCGATGTGCTGCTGGCGGGCTTTGCGCCTAACAGCGCTGTCGGCGTGGATATAGAGGTCGAAGATATCAATGGTTTCGAACCGGCGACCTTTGCCGCCGACCACTTCTCGCCACAGGAAGCGACCGCCGTGGCCACCCTCGATAGCGCAGCGGCGCTGGACGTCTGTTACCGACTCTGGGTCGCCAAAGAGGCTGCCTTGAAGATTAGCGGCCGCGGCATCTTCGACGGGCTGGACGAACCTGATCTGGCGGCGCAGCTGAACCTCCTCCGCACCGATGGCGCAACAATCCATCTTGGCGCCGGGTCGCGGCTGCCGCCGATTGCGCTCGCAGTGACTCGACTTTCCAACGCTGCGGATCAATCCGTCTATTATGCCCTTGCCAGGGATATGCGCTAGCGACGATCCCTCGGTTGCGAGCATTTCGGCCGGAGAGGCGCCGATGGAAACCGCGGCGCCTTCCCGACAGCGTGGATATTTCAGGGACGCGGCGGTGCGTCTGCGTCTTCGCGCGAGGCAAACCAGTTTGCCAGCGTCGCGCCGGAAATATTGTGCCAGACGGAAAAGATCGCGCTGGGAACCGCGGCGATCGGCGAGAAATAGGCCGTCGCCAGCGCGGCACCCAGGCCTGAATTCTGCATGCCCACTTCGATAGCCAGCGCCTTGCGCTTGTAGAAATTGAGCCCGAGCACCTTCGATGCATAGTAGCCGAAGAGATAGCCAAGACCGTTGTGCAGGATAACGACGGCGAAAATCAGCAGGCCGGACTGCACGATGGCCGCCTTCGACGCACCGACGACAGCCGCAACGATCAATACAATGCCGAAGACGCTGACAAGAGGCAGAACCGGTATTGCGGCACGAACCAGACCGGGCACGGCTTTCTGCGCAACAAAACCAAGTAGAAGCGGCACGATGATGACCTGCACGATGCTGATGAACATCGACCAGGCGTTGACGGGCAGATACTGGCTTGCAAACATCCACACGAGGAACGGCGTGACGATCGGCGCAGCCAGCGTCGTCACACTCGTACATGCGACCGACAGCGCTACGTCGCCGCGCGCAAGATAGGTCATGACATTACTCGAGGTGCCGCCCGGGCAGCAGCCGACCAGAATGACGCCGGCGGCGACTTCCGGCGGCATCGGAATGATCCGCGTCAAAAGCAGTGCCAGCGCCGGCATGATGCCGAAATGTGCGATGACGCCGATCGCGACCTCATGAGGGCGACGCGCCAGCTCGCGAAAGTCGTCAACGGATATGGTCAGCCCCATGCCGAACATGATTATGCCGAGAAGCACGACGATCCAGGGGGCAAACTGCTTGAAGACGTCGGGCAGGAAAAAACCGAGGACGGCAAACAGGATGACCCATATGGAAAAGGTCTTGCCGACGAAGGCGGAAAAGGATGCCAGGAATTTCATGGAATCTCCGGGGGGAAGGAGCATAATGATATTCGGCCGGTCTAAACCCGGCGCATCGGGTGTCAAGGCTTCGAACCGCTCGATCCGTCCACTTCCATCATCGATACGATATGAATCCGTCGACGAGCGCAGCAGGTTTGTCCTGCAAGGAGCCAATACATGACTGTTACCGAGCCCGAGCCGATGTCCCGCACGAAGGCCTTATCCTACGCGATCGGACTGCCGCTGGCGCTGCTCGTACTTATCTTTCTGCCAGCCGGTCGTCTCGACTGGCGGCCTGGATGGGTCTTCATCGCGTTCCTGGTGGTGAGCTATGGAATAGCGTTTCTGGTAATGCGGCGCGTGAACCCGGTCATCTTCCAAGCGCGCAGCCGCTTCCAGGCCGGAACCAAAGGCTGGGATCTGATCCTGGTCTCGCTGATCTTGCTTGGGATGACCGCCGAAATACCGCTCGGAGCCCTGGATGCCGGTAGGATGGGATGGTCGGTGATGCCAACCTCCATCATGATCCTCGGTTATCTCCTGCTCGCGGCAGGCATCGCGCTCGCCACGTGGGCTCAGGCGGTCAATCGCTTCTTCGAACCCGGCGTGCGCCTCCAGCGCGAGCGCGGCCAGCACGTCATCAGCGACGGTCCCTACGCCTACGTGCGTCATCCCGGCTATGTCAGCGCGATCTTGATATTTGCGGGGCTGGCATTGGCACTCGGTTCCTGGTGGGCCTTGATCCCCGCCGGCTGGGCAAGCGCCGTGCTGATCCTGCGCACGAGCTGGGAAGATGCGCTGCTTCATAGCGAGCTGGAAGGCTATGCCGACTATTCCAAGCGCGTTCGATTCCGGTTGCTGCCGGGTATCTGGTGACGCTCTGTTTCACCGGTGCTGGGTGTTGCCATGCCAAAGGGAGCGGAGGCCACCGACCTCTCCTTTCAGCGGATCCCTTGCAGGCACGCCAAGTTTTTCGATCATCGCCTGCTGTTCGGCCGTAGGCATTTCCCGGCAAAGATCGGCCACCTGACCTGGTGGATAGCCGCCGATCACAAGCAGATCCTTGCTCGCCTCCAGCCGGCAATGACCGGTTCCGGCCGGCAGCAGCAAGGCGTCGCCGGCCTCGACTGCGATTTCCTTGCCTGCGGGTCCGCCGATCATCAGCCGGGCCTGACCTGCGGCGACGCCCAATATTTCATGGGCCGTCGAATGAAAATGGTGAAAGGAATAGACGCCGTTTCGCCAGAGGCCGCCCCACCCATTGGTTCGAAAGAGCCGTTCGAAAGCCTCCGCCTTGTCGGGACCGTCAAGCACCTGCCGATAGACGATTACCGGAAATCGTCTGTTGTTGGGAACCCAGCCGGACTGCTCGAATTGGATTGCCTGCTCCATCCGTTTTCTCCCTGTCGATTGCCATCATAACCGCCAGATCTCACTGCGGTTCCCGCAGAAACTGGGGAACGATTGCCCGCGGCTGGGGTTTGGAAACGGGCATTCCGATCAACGATACAGCGAAAGGATAGATCATGCCTTCCATCAATTCCGCACATATCCTCATTCTGGCGACGGACGGCTACGAACGTTCGGAACTTCGCGTTCCCCTCGACGAACTCAGGAAGCGTGGCGCTGACGTCAAGGTTGCCTCCATCAAGAAGGACAGCATCAAGAGCTGGGACAAGACCGATTGGGGCGACAGCGTCGACGTCGATATCATGGCCAAGGATGTCGACGTGAACCAGTTCGATGCGCTGGTACTGCCGGGCGGCCAGATCAATCCCGACAAGCTGCGCCTCGAAGCAGACGCCATGCGTGTCGTCCGCGAGTTCCTGAATTCCGGCAAGGTGGTCGCCGCCATATGCCACGCACCCTGGCTGCTCGTCGAGGCCGACGCATTGCGGGGGCGCCAGGCAACCTCCTATTGGTCCATCAAGACGGATGTCAAAAATGCCGGCGCGACCTGGAAGGACGAAAAGGTCGTGACCGATGAAGGCATCATCACGTCCAGGTCGCCCGACGATCTTCCGGCCTTCGTCGACAAGATCGTCGAGGAAGTTCAGGAGGGCCGGCACCGGCGGCGTGCAGCCTGACCGCTCGATTCCAACGAAACTTGCGAAGCCCCGACAGCAACTGTCGGGGCTTTCGCATCTTTTCCCTGCAGCAGAACGGGAGCAGAGCCAATCCGCATATTGACTGGCCGGGCATGCTTTGATCTGTTGGCCGAACATGACAATGCCTGATGGCCGCCGGAGGTAGACGGATATCGGGGAGGAAAGCAGGGCATGACGATGGAGGCTGTGAGGGCGATCAGCCTGAAACAGGTGGCGATTTCCTTTGAAATGGCCGGCAAGGCACGGTTCGATGCCGTAGCGGCGACCAATCTGGAGGTAGGAGCGCATGAGTTCGTGGCCATCGTCGGCCCGACGGGCTGCGGTAAATCCACCCTTCTCAATGCGACGGCGGGCCTTTTGACGCCGGCGTCCGGCACGGTCGAAGTCTTCGGCCAGCCGCTGAAATCCATCAATAAACAGGCGGGCTATCTCTTCCAGCAGGATTCGCTGATGCCGTGGAAAACGGTTCTCGAGAATGTTGCGATCGGACTAGAGATTGCGGGAACGGATACGGCCGAGGCAAGACGGATTGCGAGCGATTGGCTGGGGCGCGTTGGCCTTGCCACATTTGCCGATCGTTTCCCGCGCATGCTCTCAGGCGGCCAGCGCAAGCGGGTCGGTCTCGCCCAGGTGCTCATCCGCAATCCCAAACTGCTCCTGATGGACGAGCCCTTCGGGCCGCTCGATGCGCAGACCCGGTTGATCATGGGCGACCTCCTGCTCAAGCTCTGGTCCGAGGACCGCAAAGCCGTGATGTTCGTCACCCACGATCTCGATGAGGCCATTGCCCTTGCCGACCGCGTCGTCATCATGTCGGCAGGTCCGAAGTCCCGCATCATCGGCGACTTCAAGGTCCCCTTGGAGCGGCCGCGCGATATCGGCGAGATACGCCACGATCCCGTATTCAACCGGCTGCATCGCGATATCTGGCAGGCGCTGCGCGATGAGGTGATGACCGCCTATCGCCAGAGCAGCGGAGAGATCGCATGAACCGTTCTCTCCTTCTCCTGCTGCAGATCCTGGTGGCCGTGGTCCTCCTGACTATCTGGCATCTCGCAACGAATACCGGCATTTTCGGCAACCCGAAAACCATATCCTTCTTCTTTGCCGATCCGCTCAAGGTGGCGCAGCGCGTCATTCAATGGTTTGCGTCGGGATCGATCTGGTATCACCTCTGGATCACGCTATCGGAATCGATCCTGGCCTTTCTGCTCGGCGCCTTCGGCGGCCTCGTCTTCGGCTTCTGGTTTGCGCGCCGGCCTCTAATTGCTGCCGTCTTCGACCCTTACGTGAAGGCGGCGAACGCGCTGCCCCGCGTCGTGCTGGCACCGATCTTCGCGCTGTGGTTCGGCCTCGGTATCTGGTCGAAGGTGGCGCTCGGCATCACCCTTGTTTTCTTCATCGTCTTCTTCAACGTCTATCAGGGTGTCAAGGAAGTCAGCCAGCCGGTGCTGTCCAATGCCCGCATGCTTGGTATGAACGAGCGACAGCTGCTGCGCCATGTCTATCTGCCATCCGCGCTTTCCTGGGTGTTTTCCAGCCTGCATACCTCGGTCGGCTTTGCCGTCGTCGGCGCCGTTGTCGGCGAATATCTGGGCTCGGCCGCCGGCCTCGGCTATCTCATCCAGCAGGCCGAGGGCGTCTTTGACGTGACCGGCGTCTTTGCGGGCATGGTGGTTCTGACTGCCTTCGTCCTGCTCGTGGACTGGCTGATGACGATGGTCGAAAGGCGCCTGCTCGCCTGGCGCGGCCAATAGCGCATTGAGAATAGCGAAGTGGAGGAACAAGGACATGGAACGCAGGACATTTCTGATCGGAACAGCAAGCTTCGGTATCGGCGCATCGCTTGCCGGCATCCTGCCCGCCGCGGCACAGGATGCGAAACCGGAAAAGCCGGATCTATTGATCGGCGTCGGCGGCAAGCCGCTGCTCTACTACCTGCCGCTGACGATCGCCGAGCGGAAGGGCTTCTTCAAGGAAGAGGGTCTCAACGTCACCATCAATGATTTCGCCGGCGGTTCGAAGTCGCTCGAAGGCCTGATCGGCGGCTCGCTCGATGTCGTCGCCGGCGCCTATGAACATACGATCCGCATGCAGAACAAGGGGCAGGATATCGTCGCGATCTGCAATCTCGGGCGCTTCCCGGGCATCGTCATCGCCGTGCGCAAGGATCTCGCCGGCGAGATCAAGTCGATGGCGGACATGAAGGGCCGCAAGATCGGCGTGACCGCGCCAGGCTCCTCGACGGCGCTGATGTTCCAATATGCCATGCTGAAAAACGGGCTGAAAACCGACGATGCATCGCTGATCGGCGTCGGCGGTGGGGCCGGCGCGGTTGCCGCGGTCAAGAGCGGTCAGATCGACGGCCTTTCCCATCTCGATCCCGTCATCGCGCAACTGCAATATGACGGCGACATCAACGTTCTTCTAGACACCCGCACCGAAGCCGGCACCCGTGCGCTCTTCGGCGGCCCGAACCCGGCCGCAACGGTCTACATCAAGCGCGAGTTTGCCAAGGAAAACCCGATAACCACGCAAAAGACGGTCAACGCCTTCATGAAGGCATTGAAGTGGATCTCGTCGGCAAGCCCGGATGACGTCGCCGGCGTCGTGCCGGAGGAATACCTGCTCGGCAACCGCGATCTCTATATGCAAGCCTTCAAAAATTCCAAGGAGATGTATTCTCCCGACGGCATGGTCACGATGGAAGGCTATAATTCCATGATGGGTGTCCTGAAAACGCTCGATCCCGAGCTCGCCAATGCCGACGTGCCCTTTGACAAGACATTCGATCCGACCTTTGCCAAGGCCGCAAAGACCTGATCGAAGCAATGGACGACAAGCGATAGCCCGACTGTCGCGGTCGTCCACGGCGTCACGTCCCTACTCAAATCAGCCCTTCTCGACCCGCAATCCTTCGAGAAACGTGCGGAAAGCGCCGACCGCCCGTTTCGAAGTCGTCTCTGGATCGTCCGAATTGGCGATCCATTGCGCGGCACAGCTGCTTGCTGCGTTGATGAGGCGAGCGCCGGCTTCCGGGTCTATATCGACGATGATACCGTCTTCGCGAAGGCAGCGAAGGCTTTCTGTAATCGTGGCGATACAGCCGTTGGCGCTCGGCCATCCGGAGGGTTCGCCGAGCACGGCCGGACCGTCACGAAACATAATGCGCTGAATTTCCGGCTCCAGCGCCATCTCGACGTAACCGACATTCTCATCGACGAACGCCTGCCAGCGCGACGGTGCTTGAGATGAGATCTGACAGAGCCTTGCGGTCATTTCGGCATCGATCTCGTTGACCACGGCCTGCAACAGGCCCTTTTTGTCGCCGAAGTGGTGATAGAGAGCCCCTCGCGTCAGCCCCGCCGCCGCTGTAAAATCATCCATCGATGCCTCGGCATAGCCGACGCTACCGAACGCCTTACGGGCAGCGCTCAGCAGCTTGGCTCGCGTTTCGGCAATCATTTCACTGCGAGGTTTGCGCATTGCGTCTCCGTCGGCTCTTCACATTTATTGGCATACGCCGCGTATATTAGTTGACATACGCAGCGTATGCAATTATTCATTAACATACGCCGCGTATGCGTACGCAATCTCGTCAATCGAGGAATGTTCCGATGTCCAATCCATATAGAGAGATTTTCCGAGCGCCCGGAGCCAAAGGCTTTTCAGCCGCCGCCTTCTTTGCTCGTCTTCCGCTTGCCATGGCGCCGATCGGCATCGTTGCCATGCTGTCGCAGACGCGTGGCGAATATTGGCTGGCTGGCGCGGTTTCGGCCACCTTCGCTCTGACAAATGCTTTCGTCTCGCCGCAGATATCGCGCTTCGTCGACCGGCTCGGTCAAAGTGCCGTTGTCGTGCCGACCACCATCATTTCGGTCGTTGCCTTCATCCTTCTGGTCGTCGCGGCAAATCAGGGCTGGCCCGCCTGGACACTGTTCGCATCGGGCTTTCTTGCGGCTGTCATGCCGAGCATCCCTGCCCTGGTACGTGCGCGCTGGACGGAAATTTTTCGAGACCGGCCCGAGTTGAACACGGCTTTCGCATTCGAATCGGCAGCCGACGAACTCGTCTACATCACCGGGGCATCCCTTTCCGTCGGACTTGCCGTCTCGTTATTTCCGGAAGCCGGAATGATCGCCAGCACCACCTTCCTCGCGCTCGGATCAGCAGCCTTCCTGATGCAGCGATCGACGGAGCCCAAGGTTCGTGCAATTGATGCCGAAGCGCCGCAGCACTCGGCGATCTGGCAGCGGCCGGTCCAGATCATCACGCTTGCGCTGATCTTCGTCGGAGCCACCTTCGCAACGGCGGAAGTCAGTGCCGTGGCCATCACCAAGCAGCTCGGCGAACCGAGTGCCGCAAGTATCGTCATCGGTGTCTATGCGCTCGGCTCCTTCATCGTCGGCCTCATCATTGGAGCGCTGAACCTCAAAATGCCGCTGCAACGTCAGCTGCTGGTGGCCGCCACCGTCCTTGCCATCACCTCCCTGCCGCTTCTTGTAGCCAGCACCTCGGTCGCGCTGCTCGCTTTTGCCGTTTTCCTCAGCGGCGTCGCCATTTCACCGACCTTCATCACTGCCTTCGGACTGATCGAACGCCGCGTACCGGAGGCCATGCTGACGGAAGGAGTGACCTGGGTCATGACCGGCATCGGTATCGGCATGGCACTCGGCGCCTTCGTCTCCGGCTGGGTGGTGGATAGTTTCGGCCCCGCCAACGGCTTCTGGGTTTCAGTCGCGGCAACCATCGCAGCCGTCATCGTCATAGCGCTCGGCCAGGCAAGCCTTTCCGGCGCACGAGCCCCCAGCACGGCCGCCGTTACACAGCTGGCCGAATGAGGAAACAGGAGAGCCACCTGCAGCGGCATATTGCTCCGTGACGAATGTGCCCCGGGACAACATTGCCTATTCCCGCAGCCTATGCGCGCCGAAAGACCCGTTGCCGGGTGCTGACCCAGTCGAGAAAAGTCAGCACCCCTCCCAGAACCAGAAAGGCTGCTGCCAGCAGCCCCATGTTCAGCAGGACGGCTTCAAGGCCGATATCGCGAACGTCCAGGAACGGGTATGGGTAGAAATGAGAGATATATCCATGCGCAAGCGTATAAGCGGAATAGGCTGCGGGAAAAGCCAGCCACCAGAGCACATCGCGCCAGGAAAGCCTGCCGCGTTCACTCAGAAAAATCCAATCCAGGGCATACAGCACCGGAACACAATAATGGAGTACCTGGTCTCCGAGCAGTTGCCAGCCGCGAGGGTGCCAAATGTCCCTTAGCATCAAAACATAAACGATGCCCGCAATCCCGACGTAAATGAGAACGGCGCTTCGGATCGACGGCTTGCTCGCCCATTGGCCAATCGACGAGCGCGACGCGATTTGCGCGCAAAGCAGTGTCGCGGCGAGGAGAAGATTGGACTGTATTGTAAAATAGCTGAAGAAATTCAACGTCATGGTCAGCCGCGAAACATGCACGCCCGGTATGATAGCGAAATATGAGATCGCGATACCCGACAAAGCAAGCAGGGCAAGCAGACAGCGATAGATGCGAATCAAGCCGGCCACGATGCCTCACCTGCTGATTTAACGCCGGAGCGAAGGCCGAAGGAATTCAACATCAACCCGTTCGATTTCATCGAAATTCTATAGCTCATTGAGGACAAGGCGCGCCTTGAAACTTCCGCCAATCCGCCGACCTCCGCGGTAAGATCGACGGTATTGGAGACATATATCGTCTCGCAGAAGACTATTCGATTGCGGCAAATCAAAAGCAAGCATCGAACGGCTGAAGAAATCCTCCGGCCACGAGGTGACGACAGCTCTTGGCCAAGTCGATGTCGACATGTTGAGCCCTGAAAGCGGTTTGCCTCTCGTGCCCTCGGAGGCGATTGTCAGATGCGCATCCGCGGCACGTCATTGGGATCGAGACGCAGCTCGATCAGCACCGGGCGATTGCGATTCCGGATGGCGTCCAGGGCACTTTCAAGCTCGTCGGCCGAGCTGACCGCAATACCGTGACCGCCAAGCGCGGTCGCGACCTCGGCAAATGAGGGCCAGTTGAACAGGGTGAGGCCCGGGTCCATCTTCCGATCGCGAAACTGGATATGTTCGGCTCCATAAGCGGAATCATTGCAGACGATGACGATCAGGTCCTGCCCAAGACGCACAGCCGTATTGAACTCGTTGACGCCGCTCATCATGAAACCGCCATCCCCGGTGAAAAGCACCACCGGCCGATCCGGCGCAGCAACGCTTGCGCCGATTGCTTCCTGCAACCCAAGGCCGATCGAGCCGAAATTTGCCGTCACCACGAAACTCCTCGGGTCGCTGATGGAAATTCGGCACCAGACCTCGGTCATGAAACGACCGCCGTCGGTCACAAGCACCCTGTTCTTCGGCAGAGCTTTTTCCAGCTCTTCGAGCGCCCAGATGTAATTCACATATCCCGTATTCGTCTTGCCGCGCCGATCGGATGGGTGGGTGGTGAGCGAGGGGACATCCAGTTCGTGCGTGAAGCCGCTCGGCGGAATTTCCGCCTCGTCCAGCCAATGAACGAAATTGTCTGCCGTCAATCCTGCATCGGCTACCAGGGCTGCATCCGGATGAATGTTCTTGCCGATGGCGCGCCCATCCATATCGATCTGAACGATGCGCTTGCCCTTCAGGAGCTTGCCCCGGTCGGTGGTGAAATCATGCAACCCCGCTCCGAAACAGATCAGGCAATCCGTCCTGGCAATCAAGTCATAAGCTGCAGGCGTGCTGAGCGTGCCGAAAATGTCCATATTATAGGGATGACCGCCGAAGAGCCCCTTTGCTTTCAAGGTCGTCGCAAGCGGAGCCTCCAGCCGATCCGCCAGCCGGATCAGCTGATCGCGCGCACCACTAGCCCCGCCACCTGCGAGGATGAGTGGACGCTTTGCCGAAGCGATCATGCCGATGGCCCTGTCCAGCGCGTCACCCTCGGGCACATATCCGGGAGCATCGAAGACTTCGAAGACAGCCCGCTCGTGAGCCTGTTCGCACCACATGAAATCGGCCGGCATGTTCAAGACGATCGGACGCCGCTCGACCCGGGCACGGTAGAAAGCGCGGGCAACGTCCCGGGTTGCAGTTTCCGGCGAGCGCATCTGCTCGAAGCCGGCGCCGGTGGCCTTGACGACCTCGCGCTGGTCGATGCTTTGCAGATGGTGCGGGTTGACGACCGGCGTGTCGCCCGCCAGGAGCACCATGGGGATGGAACCGCGGGCGCCTTCAGTGAGTGCGGTGACGCAATTGGTCAAAGCCGGACCGTGGGTCACGCTCGCCACACCCACCCTGCCCGCGACATGGGCATAGGCAAGCGCCATCAGAACCGAACTACCCTCATGCGCTGCCGGCACGAAGCGGCCGCCGCATCCGCGCACATAATGGTCGATAATAAAGAGATTGGCATCCCCCATGAGACCGAACATCGTGCCGACATCGTGATCGCGAATCGCCCTCGCGATCGACTGGTATACATAAATCGCATTGTCGGTCATTTAAGTATTTTCCCTCCCGCACCGCGTCAGATCGTTGATGCTCAGAATATCAGGAAGGTCACGCAAGAGGTGCGCGATTTGGAGACGAATTCCCCCGGCGAGTACAAGATAATCGCTGCATTGTCGTATGTTGCGCACAATTCGCGCATGGATAAATGTGACGGTTTCCACATGCGTAACTTCAGGCTGATGAGGCGGTGTCATCTCGGCCTTGTAGAAGGGACGCTGGCATAGAGACGGCAATGTTGCTGTCCAGGCAAACCCGAGGCATCCACAAAAGCGAACGGGCTCGTTCGCAAAATTCATATGGCCAAGGAAGGAACTTGCCCCGTCCTATCGGGGAAGATGATGCTCCTCGCCCGCAAATGTCTGCTTGGCGTCGTCGAGCTTGTTGTAACCTGCCTGTATGATATCAATATCGCATGCGTGACCGATGCCGGCCAATTTATAGAGCACGTCACCGACGGCTATATCCACGCGCGGCTTGTTCTTCGAATAGACTTTCTCAACCATCGGCTTGATAGCCGCTTCGGTGCCGCCTGCGGCAAAATAAAGCTCCAGAGCACGGCGCAGAAACGCATCTCTGCGATCATTCAAATCCATCAGAGACTCATCGCTTACAGTCGATGCCAGCATCCTGACGGCCTTATTTTGGTATTCACTCATATAATTCATCCAAATCTTCTGAACGATATTCGAATCGAAAATCTAATATAGGCTCTGCACGTCTATTCTTTCCCGAGACTGAATCGGTTTCGGCAGTTGCATAAGCCTGCGGGGCGATGCGGAGGCAGATGAGTTTTCGTCCGATTTCAGGTGAATAGCGATCTGTCATTTCCGAACGTTCACCAAGACTGCGGTCCGTCCATGAGAAGGGATGCGCCCTTCAGATAAGGTGTTTCGCATTTTTCTATAAAGTCATGTGATGGCGCACACCGTAACGTGCAACGCTCGTTTGGAGGAAACGAGAAACGCAAAGGTATGGAGGAGATTACCTTGGCAATAGCAGCAGAGGAAAATACCGCACGCCTATCCCCCGAAGATGAAAAACTCGGCATCGGCGCCAATCTGGCCTATGGGCTTCAGCATGTCCTGACCATGTATGGCGGCATCGTCGCAGTCCCGCTGATCATCGGCCAGGCATCGGGTCTGACTCCGGCCGACGTCGGTCTGCTCGTGACCGCATCGCTGTTTGCCGGCGGCCTCGCGACCATCCTGCAGACGATCGGGATACCATTTTTCGGAAGCCGCCTTCCCCTCGTACAGGGCGTATCCTTTTCCGGCGTCGCGACGATGATTGCCATTACCGGGCATGGGGGCATACAGGCCGTTCTCGGTGCGGTCATTGCGGCATCCTTCATCGGGCTCCTCATCACGCCCGTCTTTTCGCGCATCACGCGCTTCTTCCCGCCGATCGTAACCGGCATCGTCATAACAACCATTGGCCTCACCCTCATGCCGGTTGCGGCGGGCTGGGCCATGGGCGGCAACAGGAACGCGCCGGATTTCGGCAGTCAGGCCAATATCCTGCTCGCCGCCGCAACACTCTTGATCGTACTACTGCTCAGCAAGGTGGGGAGCGCTGCCATATCGAGGCTCTCGATCCTGCTCGCCATCATCATCGGCACGGGGATCGCCTATGCAGCCGGCATTGCCGACTTCTCGCGGGTGATGAACGGGCCGCTTGTCGCTCTGCCGCAGATCTTCCATTTCGGCTATCCCGTGTTCGATATGGCGGCGGTCATCTCGATGTGCATCGTCATCATGGTGACGCTGGTCGAAACCTCGGCGGATATCCTCGCCGTTGGCGAGATCGTCGGCACCAAGGTCGATGCGCGCCGGCTCGGCGACGGCTTGCGCGCCGATATGCTGTCCAGCATCCTCGCCCCGGTCGTCGGCTCCTTCACGCAGAGCGCCTTTGCCCAGAATGTCGGCCTTGTGGCCGTGACCGGCATCAAGAGCCGATTTGTCGTGGCGACCGGCGGCCTTTTTCTCGTCGCCCTCGGCTTGCTGCCGATCGTCGGCCGCATCGTCGCTGCCGTTCCGAGCTCCGTCCTCGGCGGGGCGGGGCTCGTCCTCTTCGGGACGGTCGCGGCAAGCGGTATCCGCACACTCGCCAAGGTCGACTATGAGAACAACATGAATCTCATCATCGTGGCGACCTCGATCGGCTTCGGTATGATCCCGATCGCGTCGCCTGGCTTCTATGAACATTTTCCGGCATGGGTCATCACCATTTTCCACTCCGGTATCAGCTCGGCGGCATTGATGGCGATCACGCTGAACCTCCTATTCAACCACCTGACGACCGGAAACTCGGATCAGCAATCGGTCTTCGTTGCTGGAACGGAACGTCTGATCCGCTATCAGGACATTGCCGGCCTGCATGACGGCGATTATTTCCTGAACGGCAAGCTTTACGACGCCAATGGCGCGGAAGTTCCATTGGTCCCCGCGGAAGCCCATTAAAACACAGAGGGACCTGCTTCGGCGGCTTCAAAGCATTCTGCACGGCTGAGAACCTTGTGAGCCGGACGGTCCCACAATCGCGCCGGTCTCGCAATCCAGCCATTTGGCCGGGGGACATGGGCTGCTGAAGCATTGCCCGAGTCCGCAAGTGGCCTGCGGCCAAGTTCGGCTTCAGGCGCACTGCCGAGCGGCACTTTTGCCTCTCCATCCGTAGATTGACAGGTCGAAACCACCATCCCCGATCCCTCCGCAATTCATCTAACTGACTTGAGTGAGATTGCATCCGGATTCGCCTGCCCAGATACCTCGGTAATGACTGTATAGTTTGTATTCTTTACTTACTATTTTTACGAAATTTCGATTGTTAACATACATTTTGTACGTTTATTACGTATAGATTTCTAATATACTTCATATACATACTAAGATCGCGTGATTTTATGGTGTATTTTTGCATCTTTGACGAATTTATGACGATAATTACTTTATCACTTCGAATTATTCTATTCCGATGCGTCAAAAGCCCCGCTAGCGTGCCGATACGAAAGTCTTTCGGGCTTTCGGTTAGAGGGAACGCCTAATTGATGAACGTGGTGGAAAACCTCCGGCTACGTTCCGATCCGGCAAATCGATTGGAGAAAAAATGAATATCAAGAGCCTTCTTCTCGGCTCCGCTGCTGCGCTGGCAGCAGTATCCGGTGCCCATGCGGCTGACGCGATCGTCGCTGCTGAGCCCGAGCCGCTGGAATACGTTCGCATCTGCGACGCATACGGTGCTGGCTACTTCTTCATCCCGGGCACGGAAACCTGCCTCAAGATCGGCGGTAAGGTTCGTACCGAAGGCAAGTGGTACGACGCCTACAGCCCAGACACTCACTTTGGCACTCTCTGGCACACGCGTGCTGAGCTGCAGCTGCAGACGGCAACCGACACCGAATACGGCGCGCTGAAGACCAACACCGAGCTGCGTTGGGACTGGAACGACGGCAACGCGACGTCGACCAACCTGCTGCACGCCAGCATCAGCCTCGGCGGCTTCACCGTTGGTAAGGAAGACTCGCAGTTCAACGTCTTCACCGGCTACGCCGGCGACGTCATCAACGACGACGTGATCGCTGATGGCCCGTACGAACTCAACCAGATCACCTACAACTACGACGCCGGCAACGGCTTCACGGCTGTGATCTCGGTTGAAGACTCGAACTCTGGTAAGGGTGCAACTGGCGCCAACGGCGAAGACAGCACGAACCACTACCTGCCTGACGTTGTTGCCGGTGCTGGCTACAAGGCTGGCGCATGGTCCTTCAAGGTCGTTGGCGGTTATGACTCGATCGTTGAAGAAGGCGCTATCAAGGCTCGCGTAGACGCTGACTTCGGCGTATTCGACGCCTTCTTGATGGGCGGCTGGAACACCGACGGCAAGAAGCTCAACAAGTATGCGCCTGGCGATTCGATCGGCCAGAGCTGGGGCGACTGGGCAGTTTGGGGCGGCGTTGGCGTACCGGTCAACGAAAAGCTGAAGTGGAACCTCCAGCTCGCTTACACCGACAACAAGACTTTCTCGGCAACCACGAACGTCAAGTGGAAGCCGGTCAAGAACCTGCTCATCGAGCCGGAAGTCACCTACACCAACTGGGACTCCATCAACAAGGACCAGTGGGCTGGCATCCTCCGCTTCGAGCGCTCGTTCTAATCTGATCTGAACTAGACCTCCGATCAGAGACGGAAGAAGACCTGGTTTCCCTCCGGGTCTTCTTCCACAATTCGTTAAAGCCGTACCGGCTGCCATTCCAATCCGCATGACACGCGCCTCCCTAATATGCGAGAGGAAGCGCACGCGTTACGGACGCGAAACTTTTCGGCCTCGTGGGGCCTGCGCCTACTGCGATGAAGGCGCGCCAGGGGCTAAGATTGCTTTCGCGCGCCTCTCCGTTGTCGCACATTGCCCGTCGCGAGACCCAAGAAAGCTCGTTCCGCCCCTCAAAATCCGAAGATGATACCGCCGACGCACCTTGAACTAGCCAAGAAACCTTTCGCGCGGCATCTTCTACGGCACCTCAAGGTCGAATCCGGCAGAGTCAGCTTCGTATTTGCGAATGTGTTGACGGTCCTCGCACTCGCGTAACGCAAATGTTTCGAGAATCTTTCCCGAAGGAAAGCATCTGTCCGGTTGCCAAAAAACCATAATTGTTCCACCTAGATTATAGATTGAACATTTAACGTTGAGAATCGGGCCAAGACTTGATGCGTACGAAATATGGTTTCTTCTGCCTGTTCCTGGCATTTGCCTCATCGGCATATGCTGTGGAAGCCGGTTCACCGCCAGTTTTGACACCGCTGCCGCAGCAAGCACAGGCCGCTCATTTGACGGCGCAATTTCTGCAGCGCTTCCACTACAAGCCCGTTCCGCTCGACGACGTTCTCTCCGCCCGGATCATGAATCGCTTCATCAAGTCCCTCGATCCGGATCGTGTCATCTTCCTGCAGAGCGATATCGACAAGTTCATGGCGGGCAGCACCAAGATCGATGACGCCATCAATCAGGAAGACCTGAATATCCCGTTTTCCATCTTCAACGTCTATGAACAGCGCGTCGTCGATCGCATGACCTATGCGCGCAGCCTGCTCACTCAGAAGCTGGATTTCACCGCTAAGGAAGACTATGCGCTTGCACGTGACAAGGAGCCTTGGCCACAAACCGAAGCTGAAAGCGATGATCTCTGGCGCAAACGCGTCAAGAACGACTGGCTGCGCCTGAAGCTTGCCGGCAAGGATGATGCCGCCATTCGCGATACGCTGGACAAGCGCTACGAAAACTCGCTGGAGCGCGCCTATAAATACAAAAACGACGATGTCTTTCAGACGTTCATGGACGCCTATACGACGTCGGTCGATCCGCACACCGACTATTTCGGCGCGACCGCCTCGGCGGAATTCGATATTTCGATGAAACTTTCCCTGGTCGGTATCGGTGCGGTGCTGCAGGAAAGGGACGACTATACGACGATCCGCGAACTGGTTGCCGGCGGCCCGGCGCAATTGTCCGGCAAGCTTGCGGTCGGTGACCGCATCATCGGTGTCGGTCAAGGCGAGAACGGCCCGATCAAGGAAGTCGTTGGCACGCGGCTCGATGAAATCGTGCAAATGATACGCGGCGCTAAGGGTTCGGTCGTGCGCCTCGACATTTTGCCTTCTGATGCCGGGCCGGACGGCAAGCATCACGTCATCAGTCTCGTCCGTGACAAGATCAGCCTCGACAAACAGGCCGCCAAGCAGACGATCCTATCCGTGAAGGACGGCAATACGACGCGCAGGATCGGCGTGATCACCCTGCCGGCTTTCTATGAGGATTTCGAAGCCCGGCGCAAGGGCGACAAGGATTACCGCAGCGCCAGCCGCGATGTCGCCAAGCTTCTCGGCGAACTGAAGCAGGAGAAGGTCGACGGTGTCCTGATCGACCTGCGCAATAATGGCGGCGGCTCGCTGTCGGAAGCGATCGACCTGACGGGGCTCTTCGTCGGCAAGGGTCCTGTCGTCCAGCAGCGCGATGCAGGCGGCGAGGTGGAGGTCGAGAGCGATGATCTTGCCGCTCCGGCCTGGACCGGCCCGGTCGGCGTGCTGATCAATCGCGGCTCGGCATCGGCCTCCGAGATCTTCGCCGCGGCGATCCAGGATTACGGTCGCGGCGTGATCATCGGCGAACCGAGCTTCGGCAAGGGCACGGTACAAACCGTTGTTAATCTCGATCAGGTGGCCCACAATCAGAAACCGAAATTCGGCGAGCTGAAACTGACGGTCGCTCAATTCTTCCGCGTCAACGGGGGTACGACGCAGTTGCGCGGCGTGACGCCGGATATCAGCCTGCCCGGAATTTCGGACCTCAAAGCCTTCGGCGAATCCAGCTACGACAACGCGCTGCCTTGGACGCAGGTGAAGCCTGCGAACTACAAGCCCTGGGGTGACCTCCAGGCGCTGCTGCCGCAGCTGCAAAGCCGTCATGACGCGCGAGTGAAGGATGATCCGGAATATAAGCGCTTCATGGAAGACGTCACCACGCTGAAGGAGCAGCGCGACAAGAAGGTCATCTCCCTCAACGAAGCCGAACGTCGCAACGAGCTGACCGCCCAGGCAAACCGCATCAAGGCGCGCGGGCAGGCGAATGATGGCATCGATACCGGTGAGGATGATGGTCTGCAGGCCAATGAGCGCAGCTTGAGCGCCGATATCGCCATCGAGAAGGCCCGCAAGAACGCAAAGGATATCCTGCAGAACGAGGCGGCCTCCATCGTTGCCGATGAGGCTGACCTCCAAGCCGGCATGTCCAGGGCCGCGGCAAAGTAGTCACGGAGTTCCATCCTGCCTCTCACGGCCGAAGCAAAATGCCAAAAAGTGTGGATGGCTTTCGGGCGACCTCCCGTTCTATCGCCTTGATTTCAAGGCGAATTCGGATTTTAGGTCGAAGACCTGAGATCATGGAGCTTCAGAGCCTCAGCTACGTTTCAGCTAGCCGTTGTACACTGTGTGCGTGCGAATACTTGCGCCCCCAACAAAGTTTCGCACGAGGCGCCGATAAGGCTCTCTGCTCTGCCTCATGCAAATGAGGCAGAGCTTTCCCCGCCTGGATCAGGCTCAACGAGCTTCGGCTACGCCATCGAAGGCCTTGGATACTTTCCACGGCTATGCTCATCATTTTTATCGCAGCGCGGGCCACCGCATGTCTTATCGGCCGGCGGCAACTGCCTCTTCGCAGCGTTCACGAAATTGGCTAAGAGGCCATATGTTTGAGCTTGTTTCGATCGCCACCGCCAATCAGGAAATCAAGCGAAGCCGGTTCGTTGCGACGGCCGCTCCGATCGCCGATACCGAGGCGGCAAAGGCGTTTGTCGCGCAGCACTCTGTCACGGATGCCAATCACAATTGCTGGGCCTGGCGTATCGGACAGAACTATCGCTTCAGCGATGATGCCGAGCCGAGCGGCACGGCCGGCAAACCGATCCTCCAGGCTATCGACGGCTTCGAATTGGATATGGTCGCTGTCGTCGTAACACGCTGGTTCGGCGGCACACTTTTGGGTGCAGGCGGACTGATCCGCGCCTATGGCGGCACGGCCGCGCAATGTCTGCAAGGCGCGGAAAAAAGAGAAATACTGCCGACCATCGCGGCAACGATCGATGTGCAGTTTTCGCATCTCGCTCTCGTAAAAGCGAAACTTCATGCCGGGGCCGGCGTGCAGGTTCTGGAAGAGCGTTTCACCGAATCCGGAGCCCTGCTCAGCGTGACCATAGCCGCGTCGCTCGCCGAACAGGTTTTTGACACTATTCGGGATCTCACGAGCGGCCGCGCCACGGTAAAACTCGATTGAGCGAAGCTCAGGGATATGCCCAAAGGATGATGCTTTCCTGGCCCCGCAATAGGGCGGAGATAGGCCATCAATCGCCTGAGAACACAACGCCCTGAGGTCGCCCCGGTGCGGAAGCGGCCACGCGCAGCACCCCATGAAACCCGACCCAAAGCGCAATCGACCCGAGCGCAAAGCTGCCGAGGATCATGAACATCGGGCTGTAACCGATCTCCTGCGCCAGCCAGCCGCCGATCGCCGGGCTCAGGGATGCGCCGACCCCTTGCATGGTCATAACGACACCCTGGCCGACATTGATACGGCCGGTTCCGTTCAGGATGCGGGCGACGAGCGTCGGCACGGCAACGCTTTGCAAGCCCGCGCCGATACCATCGAGAACCTGAACGGGATAGACACCCCAGGACGTAATCAGATGCGCCGCCACGAAGCCGCGGATCGGCAAGGAGGCGAACGAAACCAGCAGCACGAGCCATTGCCCTCTTCTTTCCGCCATATGCATCGCGATCAGGGAGGTGATGATCATCGTGCCCTGCGCCACCACCACCGTCAGCGCGACGAAGCCCGCGGGATCGGCCTGACCGGCGGAGACGACAGCCAGCCCGAACAATGGCAACATCGCGCCGTTGCCAAGATGAAACAAAGCAAGCGCACCCGCCAGGATCAGCAGCGGCTTCGATTCTGCGAGCACCTTGAAGCCGCTCGGTTTTCTGTGTTTGGGAGGCTCGGCCTCCCCCTGTGAGCCAACGGCAGCAAGGGTTGCACCCCGCGCTTCATCATCGTCGATCGCATCGGATGGGATCATCAGCACGGAAATGATGGTCAGCACGCCGAAGACGGCCGACAGCCAGAACACGGCAGTCAGCCCGAACATCCAGCCGAGCCATCCCGACAGCCCGGCGCCGACCAGGTTGCCGGCATGATTGAATGCCTGATTGTAACCATTCTGCCGATTGAAGCCCGCCTGCCGGACAATGCCGAGAGTAATGCCATTAAGCGCTGGCCCGATCGCAGCGCCGGCAATAGCGGTCGCAACCTGCGACAGCGCCACGACCCAAAAGAGCTGCGACACCAATATGATCATCGAGGCGAGGACCGTGCAGATGCCAAGCACGATCACGCATGTGCGCTTATGCGTGGTCTCATCGATGAAGGCTCCGGCAGGCGCCATCATCACCATCCCCGCAATCCCGCCGATCGTCATGACGGAGCCGATCGAACCGCTTTGCCAGCCATGGGTGACCAGGAAAACGCCGAGGAACGGGCCGATGCCCGCCTGAACATCGGCCATGAAAAAATTCAGAAATCCAAGTGGGACGAGAGCTCGGGATTGCTGCTGGTCGTTGGGGGATGAACGCGACAAATGACAACCACATGGTTCCTGAGATCGTCAAATGAAAAGCGTTGGACGGCAAAAGGTTCCCCTCTATTCGACGGGTGGGGCCCCTTGGCTCGCGGTCCCAGCTGCTTCGGCGAAACCGGCCCTGCCGTCGGTGTTTATCCGACATTGAAGCAGGCAAGCCATCGCGATCTCGATAGCACTTTGGCGTTTGAGGAGAGTTTCGCCTACAGCGGCTCAAAAAAAGAGAAGGATTCGGAGGGAAAGCCGAATCCTTCTCGTCTTGATCGGAGGTCAACCGATCGGGGTGGGCAGCCGCATCGGATTGGAACGATGGGCTGCGGCTACCGACACAGAGTGTCGGATGGCGGTCGGACTCGGAGTTTGAAAAGCGCCCCTCGCCCAAGCTTGGGTTCTATATACATACATTCGGTATGTTTGACAACTGATCTCAAGGAGATTATGGCGACATTCAGAGAAAATTTATTGTTGGCGCCGGGTGTGGCCTTCATACTCCCGCAGCCCTGGTCAATTATTGACCATGCGAATTCGACCGGCAGGATGTCGGAAAGCTGAATGCGATGAATGACGAGGATACTTTAATGACCCGGCTGCTCAGGAACGATATCTGAGGAATAGATCTATCCTCGACATGCCAACCCTAGAAATCCCACTGAAAACGATTGTGCCGTCGCGACATCTATGAGATGGCCGTGCAACGATCTTGGCAATCGCACGGAGAACCGGATGAATCCCCTGGGAAAAGACAGTCTTGCCGGTGCCGGACAGCAGACTGCATCAATCGACAGCAGGTCATCCTCCGAATATTGGTGGGTAACCTGGAGCCTGGCGATATATTTCATCGTGCAGGCAGCCATCCGCATCGCCATATCGAGCTCGCTGCGGATCGACGAAGCGCAGCAGTTTCTCGTCGGCCAATGGCTCGCCTGGGGCTACGACGCCCAGCCGCCGCTCTACAACTGGATTCAGTACGGCATCTTCGAAATTTTCGGCACGAATGTCGCATCGCTCGTCATCGTGAAGAATCTTCTGCTTTTCCTGGTCTATCTCGCCTATTACAAGCTTCTGCGATTGCTCTTGGCCGACAAAAGGCTGGCGGCGGTCGGAACGCTATCGCTCCTGACGATGCCACAGATGTTCTGGCAGGCGCAGAGAGACCTGACGCATACCGTCGGCACCCTGCTTGCGGTGCTCATGTTGATCTATTTCGTCATCGTCACCATCCGTCGCCCGACAGTCCTCTCCTACGCGCTGATCGGGCTTTGGGCCGGGCTCGGCATGCTGACGAAGTACAATTTCGCTCTGGTGATTGGCAGTGTCCTCATCGCGACCTTCTTTCATCCGGTCGGGCGAAAAAGGCTCCTGGACTGGCGCCTCCTGCTGACGCTCGCAATCGCCGTTCTCGTGTTCCTGCCGCACGCGATATGGATGGTGTCCAACATGGATCGGGTCCTGACAACGACTGTCCAAACCATGTCGGAGCAAGGCGCCGGCGGAAAGCTTTCCGATATCGGTTTCGGACTTCTGGAGCTGATAAAGACGAGCGTCGCCATCATTGCTCCCACGAGCGTGATCTTTCTTCTGTTCTTCCGTCAATCATTTCTGCGAGCGCTGCGGGCCAGAAGTGAATGGAGCGATTTCGTCGGCAGGATACTCTTAAGCACCGCCGCCATCTTGGTACTCTTGATACTGGTGATCACGCTTACGGAATTTCGCGACCGCTGGCTGCTACCCTTCCTGTTTCTGCTGCCAGCCTACTTCTGTCTGAAGCTCGATGCAGCGGGACAGCAGAGCCAGGCCGATATAAAGAAATTCCTTTACGTACCCATCGTCATGATGATCGCGCTCCCTCTGATCATAGCCGGAGGCGTCCTCTTTGCGCGGTTTTTCCATTCTTATGAGCATCTGAACGCCCCTTATGCCACCTTCGTGGACAAAGTCGTCACCGCAGAAGGAAAACAACCCTCCGCAGTCGTAACGACGACCTGGCTCAAGGCCGGCAATCTGCGTGTGAACATGCCGCACACATCGGTGGTATCGGCGGAATATCCTGCGTCGGATCTCACCCGCCAGGTCATAGGCGATGGACCGGTCCTGTTGGTCTGGAACGAACGGGACGGGCATCAATCAACTATGCCGAACGCACTGCAGCTATGGCTTACGTCGAAATACGGAACGGCGGCAGAACTGCCGCCGCAGCAGGACATTGCCCTTCCCTATTACTACGGCAAGGAACCGGATCGTTATCACTTTGGTTATGCTTGGTATTATCCCAAACCGAACTGACTTGAGATTGCGCAGCGGCTCGAGCTCATCGATGAGATGATCAAGAAGCAGGAGACATCAATTGCCGGCTAGCGCTCCAGCGCGCCCTTTCCGGCGAGAATATGATTGCGGAACTTCGCAATCCGCGCGGCCCGCGTTTCGGATTTCTTCACGGAGCCGAGGTTGATCACATAGCTTTTCTTTCGCCCTGGCGTCAGATCGTGAAAAGCTTCCGCAAGCTCAGGATCGGAATCCAGTGCCTCGATCAACTCGTCCGGCAATTCGATTTCGCCCACCTCTTTTGCAGGCTTGATGCCGGCCTCCGCATATCCCATCGCCTCCCTCAGATAGGCTCGGATGACGGGCTCCATCTTCGCCACGGCGGCGTTACTCACGAAGCGGATCATATCGGGATGCTGGGTATTCTGCCCTTGCTTTTCGAGCACGCCCTCAGCGTCCTTCATCAGTGCCGCGTTGAAGAAAGTGAGGCGAAAATCGCCGCGAAAGGCGCCGATAATGACGATGTTGCGTTCCTCGTGCATGTAGCATGGATGGGCCCACTTCACCGTCTCGACGAGCCCGGCCTCCAGACAGATTCGGCGCAGTTCGTTCAGACCGTCAATCCATTGCCTGGTGGAACAGTCCGGTGTCGCAAAACGTTCGCAGCGCCCGCATCCCTTGGCAAAGAAGTCCTCGATATTGGTGATCATGTCCTCATCCACTTTATGGTTCGGCTATCTGAAGTATCCACGCCGTCAGCCAGAACAAGACAAAGGCCTGATGAAAGCAAGTGGCCGGGCCATACTCGCAGGATTGCATCCCGGGTTTGCCAGCAATAGCCTCAACTTACGCCATCCCCGCCTTGGCGTCTCCATAGGGCTGTTTCTGATCTGGCCCGAAACTGGATCATCATGTGCGAAATTCCATGTGTAGGACAGTCGGCTGCTCGGGTCGATGACGAGCCCCCTCGATCCAAGATACCGCCCCAGTCGCTGCGGAAAGCTCAAGTGCCGGGGATCGGCTCCCACGTCGAATTGCCGGTCCTGGAGAATTGCGGAATATGGCCGAGGCTCTGAATGAGATCGCAATCGGATCCCAGCGTCTCGCACCAATCGCGGGCTTCCGTCAGAATGACGCCAATGCCGACGACCTCGGCTCCGGCCTTGCGCACCAGTTCCAGCGAGCCCTTGAGGCTCGATCCGGAGGCAACCACGTCGTCGACGACAAGCACGCGCTTGCCGTTGAGAAGGGGGATCGCGGCACGGTCCAGCAGCAGGCGCTGCTCGCCCTTGGAGGTGATGGAGGAGATGCGTTGTTCCAGTGCATTCGCCAAATGGATTTTCGGCGACTTCTGTAGGACGACATACTCATTGAGGCCGAGCGCCCGGGTGACCTCGATGGCGACGGGGATGCCGAGCGTCGCGGTACCGACCACGATATCGGGCTTGAGCGATGCGAATTTGGCGGCAAGCTTGGTGCCGACATGCTCACCGAACTTCACACCGAGATCGATGACCATCATCAGCGAAATGGCAAAATCCGGCTTGATCGCCACGATGGGCAGATCAACGGTATAGCCGGCAACGTCGACCTTCCAGTTCTGCCCGGTTCTCGGGTCGGCGGTCTCAGAGCTCATAGGTCTTATCCTTCATGCTAAGGCGCTGCTCGACCATCAGGCCAACCTCGCGCCAGGTTGTTCGCTTGTGTTTCAGATCATACCCGTAAAGGGTAAGCGAAAACGAGATGGCATGCGCCATGCGGATCGCCTGAACGAGCAGCGGGATGCCGCGTGCCAATGCAAAGCGCAATTTCGTCGGCAGGCCGACATCGTCGATCTCCATACCGCGAGAACGCTGGGCATCCGCAATGCGCTCGAAATCGTCGCGCAGCATCGGAATGACACCGAAGGTCAGCGACAGAACGAGAGTGGCAATGGAGGGTAGCCGCGCGGCGCTTGCCGCCGCCAATATTTCGCCCGGCGAGCTTGTTTCCATGACGAAATAGAAGGCGGCCGTTGTCGTCACCAGTCTGGCGGCCATCGCCGCCGCGACAGGCAGGGCCTGCGGCGTTGAAAGACCCTGCAGCCAGAGATTTATCATCCAGCTCACCATGACCATGCCCGTCAGCAAAGCTGCACCCTTGATGTAGCCGCGAAGACCGGGAACTCTCAGGCCCCACAGAAGGGCCAGGCAGACAAGCGCAAGAGTTACGCCGAACCGCCAATCGGGAGCAAACCAGGCAGCCAGCATGATGATGAAGGCAATGCCCAGTTTGATAAAGAAATTGAGCTCATGAAGCCGCGTCATGCCATGCTCCAGGCCGTCATATCATAGGGCGCCTGCCAGCCGAGAGAACGGAAGACATCGCTTTTCCAGCCCTCTTCCGGCGTTCCCTCGAACGCGATCGTGCCATTGTCGAGGATCATCAGGCGGGTGGCCAGATCGTCGACCAGTTCCAGATCGTGCGAAATCAGCATCACGGCTCGGCCCGAGGACTGCATTGAAGAGATGAAAAGCTCCAGCATCTGCCGCCCTTTGATGTCTCTGCTTAGAAGCGGTTCATCGATGATGGCGACGAGTGCGCCGGTGGCATCGGCGCAGGCCAGCCCCAGCAGCGCCTGCTGGCGGGCCGATAAAGCAAACGGATTGGCTTCCGCCAGGTCGGAGAGTGCGTAGCGCTCCAACGCCGCCTTGGCGCGCGCGACGACGGCGGGGTCGCTCGACGATGCGCTCGACGCGGTGATGGCAAAGATCACCTCACCGAGCACGGTCATGTTGAACAAAATATGCCGCATGTTTTGGGGGATATAGGCGATCTTGCGAGCTCGCGCGGCAACCGACCAGTTGTCGGCCTTCATCCCGTCGAGGAGGATGGAACCCGAGGTGGTTTTCGTCAGCCCGAGGATCGATTTGAACAGCGTCGTCTTCCCGGCGCCGTTACGGCCGATAAGCGCCAGCACTTCTCCGGCCCGGACATCGAGGCTTACGTCCTTCAGCACCGGGTTTCCGCGCGAGCGCGAAAGCTGGCTCGTCAGCCCCGAAACGGACAACAGCGGACGCCCTCGCTCGACAGTCTGCCGCGCCGGCCGAGCGCGCAGCGGCGGCAAAATGCCGGCATCGATCCAGGCGGAATCCTGCCTGAGCACCGTCTCCGGCGGCATGCTTGGAGAGATGCCGCCGCGACGCAACAAGGCAATGCTGTCTATTACGGAGCGAAGCGGCAAAGGGTCCTGCTCGGAAATCAGCAATGTCGGGGTGCTGTCCAGCACTTTGCGCAGGATATTGGACAACCGCACGCGAGCCGCCGGATCGAGCCCGGTCGTCGGTTCGTCCAGCACCAGAATCGATGGGCTCGAGACGATCGCCGCAGCAATGGTGACCATTCGCCGTTCGCCCCCCGAAAGGGTCAGAACCCGACGGCCGCTCAGTGCTTCCAGCCCGAACTCGGTCATCAGTTCGGTGAGCCGGTCCCGGATTGCGCTCCGCTCGACACCCTTGTTTTCCAGCGGAAAGGCGATGACGTCCTCGACACAAATATCCCAAAGCTGATCTTCGCTGTTTTGCGACACGAAGCTGATCGTGTCGAAGAGTTCCCTCTTTGTGAGGGAAGGCAGCGGACGGCCGGCAAGCTCCACCCGCCCGGAGAATTCGGCAACGGGAATGAGACGCGGAATCAAACCCGCGGCAACGCCGAGCAGCGTCGACTTGCCGCTGCCGGCTTCACCACAGACGAGAAGCCGCTGCCCCTGGTCCAGCAAGCAATTGGTCTCGGCGAACACCGGTGCGGCGCCGCCGAAACCAATCGTCAGATTGGCAATATTGAGCACTTGTCGATCCAGATTGGGTTCAGAAGCGCTTGAAACCGGCGGGATGAGCACTCTTCAGAATTTTCAGGGCCGGGATGATCAGAAGCGGCGTGCCGACGACCATTGGGACGATGTCGGACAGGCCGATATAGCCGAAGCCCCACCAGAACGGGAAAATGCCGAGATAGGCAAGGCTTGCTGACACCGCCGCCACCATGATCAGCCCGATGACAAGGCAGACTATGGCGATTTTGATCAGCGCGGCGCGATCGAAGACCGTTTTGGCAGGATCGAAGAAGAGCCCCGGCACGAGACCGGTCAGACCGACCATGATGCCATCAACAATAAGCGAATGCGCGGGTATGAACGTGCCGGCTAGAAGCGACCAGACAATAGTGCCGAGATAGCCGCAGATGAAGCCGCTGCGCCAGCCGAGCAGAATGCCGATCACTGGCGGCAGGAAGGCGAAAATGCGCCACTGAATGATCCCCGGCACGAGTTGGATCGGATTGGCATAGGCCCAAAGCACACCGGTCGCGGCTGCCGCCACGATCGAGAGGACGATGGGAAAAAGTGTATTGCCGTCAGATTGTGACATGCTCGCTGGCTGCATGATTTTGGTTCCTTTAAAAAGTAATTTCCAAAAATTGCCGGAGAACCGGCTGAGAGGCTCTCCATGACCATTCAAGCGCAGGGAAGCGCCTTATCTATAATGCATGCACTTGCTCGGATAATCGCCCATCCGGATCATGAAAGGCAGTGTGAACACGCCACCTGCCAACCTCAGTTACAGTACGTCTCGAACTTCAGAGGCTTGGATGAGTTTTTGAAACGAAGATCGCGAAGCAACCGAGTTGAGATCGAGATAGGGATCGATTGCCGGCTCACAGAAAAACCTTTTCCAAGAACTGAATGACTATGCGTGTTTCTGTTCGTAAAAACCATTTCAGATTGCATATAAAACATGACCTAGCATAGGGGACATCGATCGGCCAATGCATTCATGCGCATCATGGACCGGCTGCTTCAAGATAGCCATGCTAGGGACCGGCGACTTGCCTACATCCCTGCTGCGCTCTTTTGGATTGCCGCGCGTCTTCGCTCGAACTGCGTCAAAGTCTTGCCAGGCGAAGCCTGATCATCCGTCCAGGCGTCCTTCTCGGTGACGAGATCGGGCGTCGCCATCCCGTCGACAATATCGAACTGTGGAATATGTCCCAGGCTGGTCACGAGGCGGGCGTCATCACCCAGCAAATTCCGCCAGGCATGACCCTCGGTCAGAATGGCGCCGGCGCCAATGACGTTTGCGCCTGCACGGCGCACCAGCCTGAGTGCTGCCGCCATGCTGGAACCGGTTGCAATAACATCGTCGACAACAAGGACGCGTCTGCCTTGAAGCAGTTTTATCGAACGGCGATCGAGCAAGAGGCGCTGCGGCACTGCGGTCGTAATGGAACGGACATCCTCGACCAAGGCATCCGCTAGATGAAATTTGGGCGATTTCTGCAAGATGACATATTGATCGATACCAAGGCGCCGCGAAACCTCTATGGCGACCGGCACGCCCAAAGTAGCGCTGCCGACGACAATATCGGGTTTCGACTGCGCAAAATGACGGGCAAGGGCATCGCCGACGAGATCTCCGAACCGGATCCCCATATCGATTACCATCAGCAATGCGATCGCACGCCGCTCGCTCAGTCGGACGATCGGCAGGCTGAAATTTTCGCCCGCAACCTGTACCTGATAGGTTTGAGAAGTCTCAAGATACATCACTGCGGCCTTTTTGGCACATTGTTTGCATTCAAATTCTCGTCTTAATAGACACCAGATCACACGATTTTTACAACCAACAAAATTCGTCTGGTATGTTTCCTTTTCTTCAACGAGGTATAGCTCCGAATGAGCAGGCTCCTGTTTTCCCGCTTCGCGCATTACCTCGACGAGATCGCCAATCACGGCTCGATCAGAAAGGCCGCCGAAAAGCTGAACGTATCGGCTTCAGCGATCAACAAACAGCTCATCAGCGCCGAGGAGGAGTTTGGTGTCACTCTCTTCGAGCGCCTGCCGCGCGGCATGCGGCTGACATCGGCGGGCGAATTGCTCGTCAATGGCTATAGGGAATGGAATAAGGACCTTTCCCGCATCAAATCCGAAATCGAGGAGCTGAAAGGACTTCGCCGCGGCGAGGTGAAAATAGCCTCGTCGCAAGAAGCGGTGCCCGATTTCCTGCCCGCAGTGATTGCGCGGTTCACGAAGGATCATCCTCGTATCCGCAATGCGATCGCAGTGGAGGATTCCGACCGTGTGCGGCAGCTGGTAAGGGATGGGGGCGCAGACTTCGGCCTAACATTCAGCCCCCTGCCCTTGCCGGGAGTGGTCGTCACGCGTTCCGCCGACTTTCATCTCATTGCCATGCTGCCGGGAGATCTCCATCTTGAACGGCCCGAGAGCATATCCATAGACGAATTCTTCAAGAGTCCGACAATTGTACCCGACACCAGTAGCCACCTGCGGGATATCGTCGATATCGCCGCCGCCCGTATCGACATCCGCTTTCAGCCAATCTTGACCACCAATAGCCTGTCGCTCATGCGCTCCATGGTCCGCGAGGGCTGCGGTTTCGGCGTGACGGCCATGCCTGCCGGCAGGCCTCTTCCCCATGAGGTTGGATTGCACTACGCCCGCATAGCGGACAACGACTTACCGCCGATGGTGCTTTCTCTGATCGTCGATCCCAAGCGCAGTCTCTCGATGACTTCAATCATTGCGCGCAGATACTTTGAGAAGTATTTTGATGAGATTTCTCTTCAATGGAAAAACATCGGCCAATCCGTTTGAATAGCCGTTCCCCATCGAGGCAGGATACTATACTTATCCACGCTGCCACCTGACTTCCGCTGATCCTCTTCCTTAAGCGGCATGCAGCAAGGCCGCGAGTCTTATGATTATCTCCGTGAAACTATTCGAACGCAGGAGATTGAGAGCCGCTCTCCCGTTGAAGAAAAGGCAACACACCGAGCGAATTTTGATGCTTGCAAAAGTTGCATAATCTCACGCCTATAAGCCCCTGTCTCTTCCGATGCTAATTCTCGATGTGGCAAGGGAACGGTGAATGACGGATAGCTATGGCCGATCTGGATCCCAGGGGAGAGCGCGAACAAAGCTGCGACTCCTCCCTGCGCTGGAACCACGCCTTGTCGAAGAGAAAACTGAAGAAATTTCCTCGCCCGAAGCCAAGTCGTATCTTTTAAATCCGGCTGATGGAACCATTCGCACGGTGATGCTTCCCGCCGGCAACCGCACCGAGTACATCCGCAAGCTGGTGAGGGCCAGCAAGGTTGCTGTTATCGGCATCGAGGATGCGCATCTTCTCTATACCGATAACAATGGTCTTATCGACGGCCTTTCGAGCGTTACGGATTTGAAGGGGCACTCCTCGCCACTGGCCGGTAATCTTTTGATCGTTGGCAGGGATGAAAGCGGCGCGGCCGCAAGTGTCAGCGCCGGTATCGATGATGTCGCTTCGTGGTTTACCATCATCCGTCCGGTTTTCCTGCCTGTTTTCGAGACGTTGCGCGAATCTCAAACACTCAGCACCCGTGTCATTCGCCTGGATGTCCGGATCGAACGCTCCATACCGAATGTCATACGGTGAGCGGAGAGAGCATGGACGCTCTCGCTATAATAACGTCTTTAGAGCGGGGGGTCTTTAACGCTCGGATGATGTCCCTAAACATTTGACGGCGCCGAACCAAAGCTTTCGCGCCGAATGAGCTTGCTTTCGATGACATGACGCAAGGCCGTTGCCTTATCTGGCGCGTCGATCCGTTCCATCAGCAAGCTCACGGCCATCTGCCCCATTTCCTCCACCGGCTGTTCGATGGTCGACAATGGCGGCAGCGAATACTCACAGACCGGGGCGCCGTCGAAGGACACAATGGAAAGATCGGTTGGAATCTTCCAACCCATGCGTTGAACGCAGCTCATGAAAGAAATCGCCATGTCGTCGCTGGTGGCAATGACGGCCGTGGGCTTCAAGATGAGATCGGCAAATTCCGCTGCCGCAGTGACGCCGATCTGGAAACCATGCTGATAATCAAGGCTGCCGCCGGACCTGACGATCGCCGTCTCCGGCAGACCCGCAGCAGCAAGCGCTTCAACGGCACCCAGATAGCGTTCTCGGTCATGGTAATTGCCCTCGGGACCGGCAAGATAAAGGAAACGCCGGTGGCCGCGAGCAATCAATTCGGTCGTGGCATCGCGAACGGCTTGCCGATCATTGGTTACGACACTCGGCAGGGCTGCGTGGCTCATATCGAACAAAAGGGAGACGATCGGCAGGGCCGAATCCTTAAGCGACCGACCGCCATGGACCGGCAGATCCGAGGAGAGAATGATGGCACCGCGAACCGTGCCGCCGAAAGCCAGATCGAGAATATGGCGCTCCGAAGCCTCGTCGCGATCGAGGTTGGCAATCATGAGATGGTAGCCATTCTGGCTCAACGAGCGGTTTATCCCCTGCAGAACCAGGGGAATGACCTGCGAAACACCGTAATAGAGTGAGCCTGGCAGAATGATCATGACGACATTGGATTTGCCGACACGAAGCCCCCTCGCCATGGCATTGGGGGTATAGCCGAGCTGCTTGGCAGCGGCATCGATCTTGGCGCGGGTCTTTTCGTTGACGCGGCCGGGATTGGCGAGTGCCCGGCTAACCGTGGAGATCGCGACGCCGGCCAGCCGTGCGACATCCGCCATCAGAGGGCCGGAATGCTCTTCTGCCGGCAGATCCTTGTTATTCTTCACTTTTTTGCGTCCTCCCCATGCGCATCGCCCGGGAATGCTACGGCAATCCCAGCCATTTAGCAAACGTTTGCCAAAAATCGCTTGCATAAAAAAACGACTTGTCTACTATCTAGGCACGGCAAACGTTTGCCAATTATAGTGCATTGAAATCATTATGGATTATTTACCGCGGACCATGGCTCCGCGAGCGATCTTCCATGCCTTAACAATGGATAGTCTCATGACCTCTACGGAACGGCTGCACTTTGGTGTCGATCTCGTCACCTTTTTCCACCCCGGATTTTGGGGCGTAGAGGATTATGACGGCATCATCGCGCTATCGCGCAATGAGCCCCGCGCTTTCTGGGACAAGATACTGAATGCCGTGCAAGCCTCCGGCGTCACCGGCGTGGAGCTGACCTTCTCGCCCTTCAACTGGCAGGATGCGACGAAGACCTATGGTTCGGTCGAGAAGTTTGCCGCAGAGCTTTCCAGCCGCGGGCTGACGCTTGCGAGCGGCTTCTTTGCAGAACTCGAAGCCGCCGGCGACTTCACCGAGGCATCAGCGCAGGCCGCCATCATCGACAAGGCAGAAAAATATGCCGAGTTCCTTAAAGCCTGCGGCAGCGATATCATGGTCATCGGTGCGCCGCTTCGCCAGACGCTCGGCGCTCAGCCGGTGCGGTTCTTTGATTTCGAGCAGGCGCGCAAAATTGCCGATTTCCTCAATCGTCTCGGTGCCGCTCTCTACGCCAAGGGTGTGCGGCTTGCTCTCCACACCGAGGCACATTCGATCTTCGCGGCAGCGCGCGATGTCGATCTGCTGATGCTGCTGACCGATCCCGCCTACGTGCATATGTGCCCGGATACGGCGCATATCATCGTTGCCGGCTCCGATCCGCTGCAGCTTGTCGACCGTCACCATGAGCGCGTCATCATCGCCCATTGGAAGGATGCGCTGGGTCCGATGCCCGCCGATACAGTGATCGACGAGCGTATCCATGACCGCCATCGTCCCTATTTCTGTGGCTTCGGCCTTGGCCGGGTCGACTGGCCGGGCTGGGCCAGGCTCCTGCGCGACCGTGGCTATGAAGGCTGGGCCATTCTCGAGCTGGATGCAGCGCCCGATCCGGTCGGCGATATTGCCAACGGCCTGACGCTGGTCAGACAGGCACTCTTGCCGATCTATCGCTGATACCAAAAATCCGAAAACGAATAGCCCCGCCAAGAGGGCTTTCCTGAAGAGGTGGAACGATGAAAAATACAGTGAAATTGCTATTGATGGGAGCCGCACTCGTTACGGCCTCCCTCCCTGCCCATGCGGAAGACAAGCCGCAGGCCGAGGTGATGACCTCCTGGACATCAGGCAGCGAGGCCGCTGCCCTCGGCGTCGTCAAACAGGAGTTCGAGAAGCGCGGTGGCACCTGGAAGGATTCTTCCATCGCCGGTTTCGGAGCGGCCGATGCCGCTTTCCAGAACCGTTTGGTCGCAGGCGACCCTCCGACTGCCAAGCAGGCCGTGCTCGGCCTTGCCAACACCGATTTCGTCAATCAGGGACTTATGAACCCGATCGATGATGTAGCGAAAGCCGGCAAATGGGCCGATGTCCTGCCGAAATCGATCTACGACCTCATCTCCTATAACGGCAAGGTCTATCTCTCTCCGACCGGCGCCCATGGCGAGAGCTGGGCGTTCTATTCCAAGGAGGCCTTCGCCAAGGCTGGCCTTACCGACGAGCCGAAGAGCTGGGACGAATTCTTCTCGGCACTCGACAAGTTGAAGGCTGCCGGCATCCAGCCTGTCGCCTGGGGCGGTCAATCCTGGCAGGAATCCAAGGTCTTCAACATGATCCTGCTGACCCAGGTCGGCATTGACGGCTTCCTCAAGATCTATGTCGACAAGGACAAGGGCGACGCCTCGACTGCAGGCGTAAAGAAGACGCTGGATATTCTCGGCAAGCTCCGCGCCTATGTCGATGAAGGTGCCGCGGGCCGCAACTGGAACGACGCGACCGCCATGGTCATCACCGGCAAGGCCGGCGTGCAGTTCATGGGCGATTGGGCCAAGGGCGAATTCGTTGCGGCTGGCAAAGAGCTCGGCAAGGACTATGGCTGCATGCTTGTACCGCAATCGCCGGGCATGGTCTATGTCGCCGACTCCTTCTCCTTCCCGAAGATCGCCGACGCGGCCGCACAAAAGGGGCAGGTCCTGCTCGCCGAGGTCGCCATGGATCCGGCCGTGCAGGTCGAGTTCTCGCTCAGGAAGGGCTCGGTGCCGATGCGTACCGACGTCGACAAATCTAAGCTCGACGTCTGCGCGCAAAAGGGCCTTGAGCTGATGAGTGCCGGCAAGATCGTGCCGGATCAGGCTCTGATCCTTTCACCGCAGCAGGCCGGCGCACTCAACGACTTCGTCGACGAGTTCTGGACCAATCCGTCCGAAGACAGCGCCTCAGGTGCGAAGAAGTTCTTCGCAATCTTCGAATAGCCTTCCAGCGAGCCGATTGTCGGAATTGTCGATCGGCTCCGCTCATCTTTCGAGAAAGTTTGCTAATGCAAGCCAAGCGCAGACGTCCCCTTGCTGCGAACTTTGCCCTGCTCCCGACATGGATTGCCGCGATCTTCGTCTATATCGGCACCATGGTCTGGTCGGTGCGCCTGTCTTTCACGGATTCGACCATCTTCCCGTCCTCCAACTATGTCGGCTTTGCCCAATATGCCAAGCTGTTCCGGACATCGCGATGGCTGGCATCGCTAGAAAATGTGCTGATCTTCGGCGTTCTCTATGTCGCCGGCTGCCTTGCTCTCGGCTTCGTGCTTGCCGCAGCGCTCGATCGCAAGGTTCGCTTCGAAAGCGTATTTCGCACCATCTTTCTTTACCCCTATGCCATGTCCTTCGTGGTTACCGGCCTCATCTGGCAGTGGATGCTGAACCCGACCTTCGGCATTCAGGCGACCGTCAGGGCGCTCGGCTGGCAGAGCTTTGTCTTCGATTGGATCGTCAATCGCGACATGGCGATCTACACGGTGGTCTTTGCCGGCGTCTGGCAGGGTGCTGGCCTCGTCATGGTCATCGCACTGTCAGGCATGCGCGGGATCGGCGAAGAGCAATGGAAAGCGGCCCAGATCGACGGCATTCCGGTCTGGCGCATCTATACCTCGATCATCCTGCCGCAGCTTGGGCCGGCGCTTGCCGCATCGGGCATGCTGCTCTCCATGGGCGTGATCAAGACCTATGACCTCATCGTCGCGCAGACCGGTGGCGGCCCCGGCTACTCGACCGAAGTGCCGGCAAAATTCATCATGGACAATCTCTTCGAGCGCCAGAACCTCGGCCTCGCGAGTGCCGGCGCCACCGTGCTCGTGCTTTCGGTGGTCATGGCCGTCGCGCCGTTTCGCTATGCGCTCCACATGCGCGCCAGAAGAAGGGGAGCACATTAATGGCGGCTCTCCATCCCCGCGGCCCCAAACCATCGCGGTTCACCGCAGGCCAGATCGGGCTTTATGCCTTTCTTATCCTGTCTGCACTCTTCTTCCTGCTGCCGCTTTACACGATGCTCGTCACCTCGCTGAAGACGATGGAAGAAATCCGCCAGGGCCGCATCTTCGCCTTGCCTGATATCGTCGACTTCAACGCGTGGAAAACCGCCTGGTCGGGCGCCTGCATGGGTACCCAATGCCTGGGCGTGCGCATCGGCTTCTGGAATTCGGTCAAAATCACCGTGCCGGCCGTAGCAATCTCCGTCTTCATAGGCGCGATCAATGGCTATGCCCTCTCCTTCTGGCGGCCGAGAGGCTCGAACCTGCTGTTTGGGCTTCTGATGGCCGGCGGCCTCATCCCCTACCAGATCTTCCTTTATCCGCTGGTGCGGCTGCTCGCCAATCTGAGCCTTTATAATTCGGTGGCAGGCGTAGTCCTCGTTCACGTGATCTTCGGCCTGCCACTGGTGACGCTGTTGTTCCGCAACTATTTCGTCGCCATTCCCGAAGAGCTCTGCAAGGCGGCCCGCGTCGACGGCGCCGGCTTCTGGCGGATATTCCTCGAGATCATGCTGCCCATGTCTGTGCCGATGATCGTCGTCGCCTCGATCTTCCAGTTTACCGGCATCTGGAACGACTTCCTGATCGGCCTGGTCTTTGCAGGGCGCGACAATCTGCCAATGACGGTGCAGCTCAACAACATCGTCAACACCACCATGGGCGAGCGCGCCTACAATGTGAACATGGCCGCCACCATTCTCACCGCCGTCGTTCCGCTCGCCATCTATTTCTTCTCCGGCCGCTGGTTCCTGCGTGGTGTCGCCGCCGGCGCCGTCAAGGGGTAACGCCATGCAGCCTGCCGTTTCGGTCAAGGATCTCAAAATCGCCTATGGCGATCACACCGTCATCGAAAAGATGTCGATCGACATCGCTCGGCGCGAATTCCTAGTGCTGCTCGGACCCTCCGGCTGCGGAAAGTCGACCCTGCTCAACTCCATCGCCGGCCTGCAGGACATCAGCGACGGCGAAATCTGGATATCGGACAAGAACGTCACCTGGGCAGAACCGAAGGATCGCGGCATCGGCATGGTCTTCCAGTCCTATGCGCTCTATCCCCGCATGTCGGTGCGCAAGAATCTGTCCTTCGGCCTGCGCGTGGCGGGTCTTCCCAAAGCCGAGATCGAGGCGCGCGTCGCCCGCACGGCTTCGCTTCTGCACCTCGACAAGCTGCTCGACCGTCGGCCTTCGGAATTGTCGGGCGGTCAGCGCCAGCGCGTCGCCATCGGCCGCGCTCTTGTGCGTGAGGTCAACGTATTCCTGTTCGACGAGCCGCTCTCCAATCTCGATGCCAAGTTGCGCAACGAGCTGCGCGTCGAGATCAAGAAGCTGCACCAGAGCCTCGGCAACACGATGATCTATGTCACGCATGATCAGGTCGAGGCACTGACCCTTGCCGATCGCATCGCCATCATGAAGGACGGCGTGATCCAGCAGCTCGCCAGCCCGTCCGAAATCTACCATCGCCCCGCCAATCTCTTCGTCGCCGGCTTCATCGGCGCACCGGCGATGAACTTCATCGAGGGCGAGATTGTTTTGAAGGCGGACGCACCGATATTCGAAAGCAACGGGCTTGCCATCGATCTAGCGGGCTATCCTTTCCTCAGCGCTACCAAGGCAGGTCCCGCGACGCTCGGCATCCGGCCAGAGCATATCGCGCCGAATGGTGCGGACATGGGTTGGCCCACCGTTCCCGGCACCGTCTCGGTCGTCGAACCGATGGGCGCCGATACGGTGCTGTGGTTCGACTGGGCGGGCCAAAGCCTCTCCTACCGCATCATGGGAGATGCCATCCTGCAGCCGGGTACGGCGATCGCACCCGGCCTCGATATCGCCAAGGCCTCCCTCTTCGGCGTTGATGGCGCCCGCCTTTAAGACCACTTCACAGCATACGGAAATTATCCATGTCTCAGACTGACTATGACGCGCTGGTGATCGGCTCCGGCGCAGCCGGCTCCTTCGCCGCCAAGGAATTGACTGCCCAAGGGCTGTCGGTATTGCTGCTCGAAGCCGGCCCAGCCGTGACCCAGAAGGATTTCGATCCGAACCGCAAGAAGGCGCCGGCAAGCAGCATCAATATCTGGGAGCGCGCACGCGCCACGCTGAAGGGCCAGCCCATCCAGGCGCGCGCCGCCTTCTTTACCGAGCGCTTCAGCCATTTCTTCGTCAACGATCGCAAGAACCCGTATACGACGCCGAAGGATGCACCATTCCTGTGGATACGAGGCCGTCAGGGCGGCGGCCGCCTGCACAGCTTCGGCCGGGTGTTGCTGCGCTGGACGGACGATGATTTCAAGATCCGCTCGAAGACCGGCAAGGGCGTCGACTGGCCGGTTTCCTATGACGAGCTCGCGCCTTTTTATGCCGAGGTCGAAGCGAGCCTCGGCCTTTATGGCAATGAAGATGGCGTGGAGACATTGCCCGACGGCGTCTACGCCCATCCGGCAAAGCTGACGCCGGCTGAAGAAATCTTCAAGACGGAAGTCGAAGGACGCTGGCCGAAGCGGCATGTCGTTTCCTGGCGCTATATCGCGCCCGATGCTGAACGGACGCCGAAACCGCTGCGCGAGGCGTTGGCGACCGGACGGCTGACCATCCGCCACGATGCCATCGTGCGCCGTATCACCACCGACGATGCCGGCGGCCGGGCGACGGGCGCCGAGTTCATCGATCGCGCGACTGGAAAGGTCGAAACCGCCCGCGCTGCCATCGCCGTGCTCTCGGCATCGCCGATCGAAAGCGTGCGGCTACTTCTCAACTCGACCACGGCTCGCCACCCACATGGCCTTGGCAACAGCTCGGGGGCACTCGGGCGCTATTTCATGGACCAGCTGCCATGCCTTGCCTTCGGCTCCTTCTCCAAGGCGAAGGGATGGGCGACCGATGATTCCGCGCCTATTGACCCCTTCTACAATCCATCCGGCGGCATCTTCGTGCCGCGCTTTGGAGAGGGCGACGCCGGCCGCGACGATTTCGACTATCAGGGAAGCATCGGCCGAGCGCCGACACCGGATGACGAGCCTTCGCGGCTGGCCTTCTTCGGCTTCGGCCGCATGCTGCCCTATGCCGACAATCGCATCACGCTCGATGCAAAGCGCAAGGACGCCTGGGGCATCCCCGTTCCTCATATCCGATGCGCCATGGGCGAGGAGGAACATGCCCTGCTGCGCCGGCAGGAAGAAGTGCTGATCGACATGGTGCGTGGCGTCGGCGGCGAGCTGGAATTCATCGGCTCGCCTACCGGCCTCAGGGAAATGGGTCGCGGCGCCTTTCCCGATGCCGATCCGTTCAGCCGCTTCATGTTCCGCTCGTGGTTCCGCAAGACCATGTGCATGGGCGCCGCCATACACGAAACCGGCGGTGCGCGCATGGGGACATCGAGCCAGGAATCCGTCCTCAACGCCCATAATCAGAGCTGGGACATACCCAACTTGCTCGTGACGGATGCTTCCGCCTTTCCGGGCAGCGGCATTGCCGGCACCACGCTGACCGTGATGGCTCTGACCATCCGCGCCTGCAGGAACATCGCCGATCAATATCGCGCCGGACAATTATGATCGGGCGCTCCGTTCGGATTGGAATTTACAATTTCGGTCGGCCTCCATTTTAGATATGGAGGCTCGCCGCACTCCCCATGGCCGCCATCTGTGTGGCCTTCGCGATTTCACCATCCGGCGGAAATAGTTTGGCTTTCTCACCTTGCCGCGATAAATATCATGCATATCCTCTTGCCTCCGCTGCATCGCGCGGTTGCGCAGGACGGAGCGATGGCTTCGGCCACCCAATAACGGCGCCCAACTCAGAAGAAATTCGCGCCGAAATAGCTTGAAAAATTAGAATGTCTTTCGCGAATTGCGGGGAAATCCGGCTCTAGCGCGCAAAGCCATTAAAAGCGCACAATCCCCCCTCGCCACGAAGCGTTGAAAGCCGCTTCTCGCGGCCCGCATCTGGAGGAGATGCGAGGCAAGCCCCATGATTTGACGAGCGTCGGGAACGCTTAGGGAGGAACAATGCTTGAACGACTTTTCAAATTGAGTGAACACGGCACGTCCGTGCGCACCGAACTCATCGCCGGCGTGACGACGTTCCTGACGATGTCCTATATCATCTTCGTCAATCCGGACATTCTGTCGACGACTGGTATGGACCGCAATGCGGTCTTTGTCGCCACCTGTCTCGCAGCCGCGCTGGGTTCGATCGTCATGGGCCTCGTCGCCAATTGGCCGATCGGCATGGCACCTGGCATGGGGCTCAATGCCTTCTTCGCTTTCACCGTGGTTTCGGCTCTGGGCTTTACCTGGCAGCAGGCGCTCGGCGCGGTCTTCATTTCCGGTTGCATCTTCGTCCTATTGACGGTGACCGGCGTGCGCAGCTGGCTGATCGCCGGCATCCCGCATTCGCTTAGAAGCGCAATTGCCGCCGGTATCGGTCTCTTCCTGGCGATCATTGCGCTGAAGAGCGCCGGCATCGTCGTCGCCAACAAAGCGACCCTCGTCGGCCTCGGCGACCTTAAACAGACCGGCCCCCTTCTCGCAATCTTCGGCTTCTTCGTCATCGCCGTTCTCGACGCACTGAAGGTCAGGGGGTCTATCCTCATCGGCATTCTCGCCGTTACCATCCTCTCCTGGATCTTCGGCGTCAGCGAGTTTCATGGCATCGTTTCGGCGCCGCCGTCGATCATCCCGACCTTTTTGCAGCTCGACATCGTCGGCGCTCTCCATGGCGGCCTGGTGCATATCATCCTCGTCTTCGTGTTGGTCGAAGTCTTCGACGCCACGGGGACGCTGATCGGCATTGCCAAGCGGGCGAACCTCATCCAGGACGGAAAGCCGAACCGCTTGAGCAGGGCTCTGCTTGCCGACAGCGCCGCCATCGTCGCCGGCTCGCTGATGGGCACGAGCAGCACGACGGCCTTCGTGGAAAGCGCTTCGGGCGTGCAGGCCGGCGGCCGCACAGGCCTGACCGCGATCACCATCGCAGCCCTCTTCATTGCGGCTCTCTTCTTCTCGCCGCTCGCAGCTTCCGTTCCCGCCTATGCGACGGCTCCGGCGCTGCTCTATGTCGCCGGCCTGATGATGCGCGAGCTGACCGAGATCGAATGGGATGACCTGACCGAAGCGGCACCGGCGGCAATCACCGCGCTTGCCATGCCCTTCACTTATTCGATCGCCAACGGCCTTGCCTTCGGCTTCATCACCTATGTTGCCGTGAAGGTCTTCACCGGCCGCTGGTCGGTGCTGCATCCGGCAACGCAGATCGTCGCCGCCCTGTTTGTCGTGCGCTTCGCCTTCTTCGCGGACTAACTGCAGGTATTAAATGCAAGACCGGATCATTCGCTGGAATGACCCGGTCTTTTGGCATTCGAGAGCTGTTGGAAAAGGGAACTTGCTCTAGCAAATAAGGGGCGTTGCGATGGCAGCGCCCCTTCCGATATCTGAACCGATCCAGCTCCTTTCAGCGGATCAAAAACGTCTCTTTGTAGAAATGCTCCTCGAGATTGACACCCTTGCCGCCGCGATCGACGACGATGAAGTCGGAGATGCCGTCGAGGGGTGTCAGGATGCCATGCCAGACGTTGCGCCAGATATTGACGCCCTGCCCCGGCCTGGTGCGAAAAGCAACAGGCTCGCCTGGACCGTTGTCCGTTTCGTGAGCCGCAACGACGAGGAACGGATGGCTCGAGAGCGGAACGAAGGCCTGGCTGCCGAGAGGATGCCGCTCGACCATTTTCAGTTCCAGCGGCAGTGGATAGGGCTCGCCGCGCAGCCAGCTGATCATCGTGCGCGCTTCCTCACCGATCGCTTCGACCTTTGCGAGGTCATGATAGCGAACGCATTTGCCGGCGTTGATGGGAAAGCTGTGCGCACCCTCCATTTCGATCACATCGCCGAAAGGCGCGAATGCGGCTCTCGTCAGCAGCTGAATTTCGATCACTTTCATTGATGGTCTCCCGTTTCCATTCTCCGAAATCACCTCTTCCTCGATCGACGATATGTTCGCTTGGGTACGATGCTTGACCCGCGGTGCGGGCAGCAGAAATCGACCGGAGCGCGGCTGGCACTTCGTCATGCCGCGGCTATTTCCATAGTCGATCATTACCGATGGTGATCGCGAAGACCGCGGCATCGGTTTCCCGCTAGCTGCGGGAAGGCTTTTCTGCAGCCAAGCGCCTCGACCCGATACGCATCAGGGCCAGTCGAAAATCGGCGCACTCATCACTTCCGCCATGCAACGACACCGGCGGAAACCTGCCTTTTCATGAAATGCATATCGCCATATCGCACGTATTTCGCCGCCTTGGTGCATGCGAATTGCACGGGCCGAGCTCATCCGTCCCGCCGCGATATCGTATGAAACGTTCCTCCAAACGTTTTCGATACCCAATGTCTAACCGCAAATCGCATGCGCCATTCCCCCTGGAAAATTTGAAAGTCTCGAACGCTACAGCTGCTTTTCATGGGAATGGGCCTGGCGGATAGTGGAACACGAGAACTTCGTTCGGGAGAAAAACATGCAGCCTCATTCGCCCGGAGCCGGCCGGCTCACGACCCACGTGCTGGACACGGCGCGCGGCAAGCCAGCTCAGGGCTTGCGCATCGATCTCTACCGGATCGACGGCGATGAACTGCACCTTGTGAAATCCGCGCAAACCAATGATGACGGCCGTTGCGATGCGCCGCTGCTGTCTGACGAAGCCATGAAGACCGGCACCTACGAGCTGCGCTTTCATGCTGGAGACTATCTTGGTCGCACATCGGATGGCCCAATGTTTCTGGATATCATTCCGATCCGCTTCGGCCTTGCAGACGAGGGCGCGCATTACCACGTGCCGCTCCTCCTTTCGCCCTACAGCTATTCCACCTATCGTGGGAGCTGATCGATGATCGCTGCAAGAATCCGCTCCGAACTGCGCTTCATCCTGAACGGCGAGGACGTTGCGCTCCGGGACATCGCGCCAGACCAGACGCTACTCGACTGGCTGCGCCTCTCCCGCTCGCTGAAGGGCACGAAGGAAGGCTGCGCCGAGGGCGACTGCGGCGCCTGCACTGTATTGGTCGGACGCCTGACGCCGGCGGGCGAACTCGTCTATGAGAGCGTCAATGCCTGCATTCGCTTCCTTGGCTCGCTCGACGGCTGCCACGTCGTCACCGTTGAGCATCTGGCAGCCAGCGGCGAGCACCTGCATCCGGTGCAGCAGGCGATGGTCGATTTCCATGGATCGCAATGCGGTTTTTGTACACCTGGCTTCGTGATGTCGCTCTATGGTTTGTGGATGCAGACGCCGAAACCCACGGACCAGCAGATCGAAACGGCACTGCAGGGCAATCTCTGTCGCTGCACCGGCTATGAGCCGATCCTGCGCGCGGCCCGCGCAATCTCCAACTATGGCGGTACGCAGAACGATCCCCTGCTTGTCGAGCGCGAAACCATGACTGCGCGGCTGAAGGCTCTTGTCGACGGTGCCCGAGTCGAAATCGGCGAGGGTCGCAATCGCCTGATCGTGCCAGCGAACCTTGATGATTTCGCTTCGGTTCTGGAGGCATCGCCGACGGCAACAGTGGTAGCCGGCTCGACCGATGTCGGTCTTTGGGTCACCAAGCACATGCGCGATATCAAGCCGGTCGTGTTCATTGCCGGGCTGCAGGAGTTGAAATCGATCGTGGTGAAAGGTGGGCTTATCACCATCGGCGCCGGCGTCACCTATTCGGAGGCGGTCGCGACGCTGTCTGAGCATATCCCGGCTCTCGGGCCGCTGATTGCCCGCATCGGCGGCCAGCAGGTGCGCAATATGGGAACGATCGGCGGCAACATCGCCAACGGTTCGCCGATCGGCGATACGCCGCCGGCCTTGATCGCGCGCGGTGCATCGCTGACCTTACGCAAGGGCGCCGCCCGGCGCACCATTCAGCTTGAGGACTTCTTCATCGCCTACGGCAAGCAGGACCGCCAGCCCGGCGAATTCGTTGAAGCCGTGCATATTCCGGTTCCGGCAATAGGCGAAATGTTCGCCGTCTACAAGGTGACGAAGCGACGGGACGAGGACATCACGGCCACGCTCGGCGCCTTCCGCCTCGCACTTGCCGCCGACGGTACGGTCGCAGAAATCCGGATCGCCTATGGCGGCATGGCGGCCACGCCGAAACGAGCCTTTACCGTCGAAAAGGCATTGCTCGGCCAGCCCTGGAACGAGCAAACTGTAAATCTGGCGATGGAGAAATACGCCGAGGATTATTCGCCGCTGACCGACATGCGCGCCACGGCGGAATATCGTGCGCTCGCAGCCAGGAACCTTCTGCTCCGTTTCTACCTGGAAACGACGTCCAATGAGGCACCGGTTCAGGTGTCCAGATATGAGGCGCATAGGCCATGAACAAACACGCTTCAGACATCAAGGCCGAAAGCATCGTGGGCGGGGTTCATACCAGCCCTCGTCATGACTCCGCGCACAAGCATGTTTCCGGCGCAGCCGTTTATATCGACGACATTACCGAACCGACCGGAACGCTGCATGCAGGGCTTGGCCTATCCACCGTCGCCCATGGCATCCTGAAATCCGTCAATCTTACCGCCGTGCGGGCGGCCCCCGGCGTCGTTGCAGTATTGACCCATGAGGACGTGCCTGGCGTCAACGATATCTCGCCCTCCTACATGAACGACGACCCGGTGCTTGCTGCCGGCAAGGTCGAGTTTCACGGCCAGCCGATCTTCTGCGTAATCGCCGAAACGCGCGAGCAGGCTCGCCGCGCCGCAAGGCTGGCAAAGATCGAGTACGAGGAATTGCCTGCTGATATTGACATCAGGGATCTCGACGTTTCGACCCATCGGCAGGTCGTCACGCCGCTGACGCTGAAACGAGGCGATGTGGATGCCGCCCTCAAGAGCGCTCCGCGCCGCGTGAAGGGCCGCATGCGGCTTGGCGGCCAGGATCATTTCTATCTTGAAGGCCAGGTTTCCCTAGCTGTCCCCGGCGAGGACGACGAGGTCGTCGTCTATTGCTCGACCCAAGGCCCGAGCGAAACGCAGCATATGGTTGCCCACGCGCTCGGCGTGCCGAGCAATGCTGTTACGATCGAGGTTCGCCGCATGGGTGGCGGCTTCGGCGGCAAGGAAACCCAGGCGAACCAATGTGCCGCAATTGCAGCCATTGCCGCCAAGAAGCTAAAGCGTGCCGTCAAGGTCCGGCTCGACCGCGATGAGGACATGGTCGCGACCGGCAAACGGCATGATTTTGCCATCGACTACGATGTCGGCTTTGACGACGAGGGCCGCATCCTCGCCGTGGACTATACGTTTGCGCTCCGGGCCGGCTTCTCGGCCGACCTTTCCGGCCCGGTCGGTGATCGTGCGCTGTTTCACTGCGACAATGCCTATTTCTTTCCGCATGTGCAGGCAAAGTCGGCGCCGCTCTATACCAACACCGTCTCCAACACGGCCTTCCGCGGCTTCGGCGGTCCGCAGGGGATGGTAGGTGCCGAACGCGTTATCGACGAGGTGGCCTACGCCGTCGGCAAAGACCCGCTCGACATCCGCAAGCTGAATTTCTACGACGCAATGGGCGTTCAAGGCGAACGCAACCTCACCCCCTATCACCAGAAGGTCGAGGACTGCATCATCCAGCGCATCGTTGCGGAGCTGGAGGAAAGCGCCGATTATGCAGGCCGCCGCAAGGCAATCGCCGAGTTCAATGCGAAGAGCCGTATCGTCAAGCGCGGCATCGCGCTGACCCCGGTCAAATTCGGCATCTCCTTCACGAAGACGGAATCGAACCAGGCCGGTGCTCTCGTGCATGTCTATAGCGACGGCTCCGTGCACATGAACCATGGCGGCACCGAGATGGGGCAAGGCCTGCACCTGAAGGTGGCGCAGGTGGTGGCGGAAGAATTCCAGATCGATCTTGACCGGGTGAAGATCACGGCGACGACGACGGCAAAGGTGCCGAACACCTCGCCGACCGCCGCCTCCTCGGGCGCGGACTTGAACGGCATGGCGGCGCAAAACGCCGCGCGCCAGATCAAGGAACGACTGATCGCCTTTGCCGCGGAAAGCCATCAGGTTCCCCGCGATCAGGTGGCGTTCCTGCCCAACCGCGTGCGCATCGGCGATGTCGAAATGTCCTTCCCCGATCTCATCAAGAAGGCTTATATGGCCCGCGTCCAGCTTTCGGCCGCCGGTTTCTACAAGACGCCGAAGATCCATTGGGACCGCAAGGCCGGCCGCGGCCATGCCTTCTACTACTATGCTTATGGCGCTGCTTGCTCGGAAGTGTCGATCGACACGCTGACCGGCGAATATGTCGTCGAACGCACCGATATCCTGCACGATACAGGCCGCTCGCTGAACAAGGCCATCGACATCGGCCAGGTCGAGGGTGGCTTCATTCAAGGCATGGGCTGGCTGACGACGGAAGAGCTCTGGTGGGACGGCAAGGGGCGGCTGCGCACTCATGCGCCCTCCACTTACAAGATCCCGCTTGCATCGGACCGCCCGAAGATCTTCAATGTGGCATTGACCGACTGGTCGGAGGCCTATGAGCCGACGATCCATCGTTCCAAGGCGGTCGGCGAGCCGCCGCTGCCGCTCGGCCTTGCCGTTCTGCACGCTTTATCGGATGCCGTGGCGAGCGTAGCCGACCACAAGATCTGCCCGCGTCTCGACGCGCCGGCAACGCCCGAACGGGTGCTGATGGCGATCGAACGTCTCAAGGCTGCACAAAAGGAGTGAGATGATGCCTGCCCGCGAAGACATCCGCGATTTCCTGCGTCGGGAGCCGATGTCGATGCTCGTCGAAGTCATGGGTGTCGCGGGTTCGGCGCCACGCGATACCGATGCCTGGATGCTGGTGTCGGAACGAGCGATTTTTGCGACGATCGGCGGCGGGCAACTCGAATATATGGCGATCGACCAGGCGCGCCGCGCCTTGCGCTCAGGTCTTACGGCCGAGCCGATGAGCGTGCCGCTCGGGCCGGAGATCGGGCAGTGTTGCGGAGGCCGGGTGGGCCTTGCCTTCACCGCCCTTAGCCCCAGGCTTGCGAATGATCTCATAGATCGGAGCGACCGCGAGATGGCCGCGCGCCCACATGTCTATGTTTTCGGCGCCGGTCATGTCGGCGATGCCCTCGCCATGGCGCTTTCGCTGGCGCCGTTACGCGTCGTGCTTGTCGATACGCGAGAGGAGGAGCTCGTCGCCAGTACCGTGCCGGGCGTCGAGACCTGTCTCACGGCCATGCCCGAGGCTGTCGTCCGCGACGCGCCGGCCGGCAGCAGCTTCGTCATCCTCACCCATGACCACGCACTCGATTTCCTGATTGCAGCAGAGGCGCTCAAGCGCTCGGATGCCGCTTATGTCGGCATGATCGGCTCCAAGACGAAGCGCGCCACCTTCCGCAATTGGCTGTCGCGCGAAACCGGCCATGCGGAGCTTTTCGATCGTCTTGTCTGCCCGATCGGCGGGACGGCTATGAAAGACAAACGCCCGACCGTTATCGCAACGCTTGCGGCCGCAGAGATCATGACGGCGGCGCTGAGCTGGACGGCGGATCATGCAAGGCTTGCGAGCAGCGTTAACCGCCCGTAGCTTTAGCCGCCGGCTCGTCCTCGAGCAGCTTGCCGATCAGCCGCTGACAGCGCTCCGCCATGAAATCGATCATCAGGCGGACCTTCGGATCCTGGAAACGCTTGTGAGGATAGATGGCGGCGAGCTGAACCGGAGCCGGCGGACTTTCCTTCAGGATCTCCACCAATCGCCCTTCCCTGAGATAGGCCTTCACCTCAAACAGCGGCTTGTTGATGATCCCGCGGTCTTCCAGCGCCCATTGTGTCAGCACGTCGCCGTCGTCGCTGTCATAAGGGCCTGCGACTTCGAATTTGCGGGGGCCTTCTGCGGTCACCAGCGTCCAGTAATATTCCTTCGAGCCAGGATAGCGCAGCAGAAGACAGTCGTGTTTGTCGGCAATTAGAGCATCCGCAGTCGGCGGTACGCCGCGGCGCGCGAGATAGGCCGGCGAAGCGCACAGCACCCGCTCGCAATTGAGGATGCCGCGCATGCGCAGGTTTGAATCTTCCAGCACGCCAAGCTTGAAGGCGACGTCGACACCCTCAGCAAGGATATCGACATTGTGGTCCGACAGGCGGACGCGCACCTCGATATCCGGATATTTGTCATGAAACTCTGGAATACCCGAGGCGATCAGCCGCCGGCCGATACCGAGCGGTGCCGTGATCCTCAGCGACCCCTTCGGATTGCGTGAGAGATCGGCGATCGCCGCTTCCGCCTCGTTGACAGCCTCGATGATCTTCACTGCCTTTTCGTAGAAGACGCGGCCATGTTCGGTCGGCGACAGCTTACGCGTCGTGCGATTGAAGAGGCGCACGCCGAGATGACGCTCGAGTTCCTTGATGCGGTTGCTCGCAACCGCAGGCGTGACGCGCTGGTCGCGGCCTGCTGCCGAAAGAGTACCAAGTTCGACCACGCGAACGAAGACACGGACATTATCGAGATAGGACATGGCACCTTTCTACCACATCGGCACGCGGAACAAACCAGGGTTCATCTTATAGATTTTTTTGAAAGTGTTGGCGGATTAACCGGGATTTTCGGGAAAATGAAGCGATGGCAAACACTCCCATAAAGATCGGGAGGAGTTCCCATGTATGAATATGCCATCGCCTGGGACTGGCTGACTTTTGCCGTCCGCTGGCTGCACGTCATTACCGCCATCGCCTGGATTGGCTCGTCGTTCTATTTCGTGGCACTTGACCTAGGCCTCAAAAAGCATCCAGCGCTGCCGCCGGGAGCCTATGGTGAGGAGTGGCAGGTCCACGGCGGCGGCTTCTACCATATCCAGAAGTATCTGGTGGCGCCGGCCAACATGCCGGACCACCTCGTCTGGTTCAAATGGGAAAGCTATGTCACCTGGCTGTCGGGCTTCGGCATGCTCTGTCTCGTCTATTATGCCGGCGCCGATCTCTACATGATCGACCCGGCCGTGCTTGACGTCTCCAAGCCGGTGGCGATCGCCATTTCGCTCTGCTCGATCGCCGGCGGCTGGCTCCTCTACGACCTGATCTGCAAATCGCCCTTCGGCAACGACAATACGCGGCTGATGGTGGCGCTCTATTTCATCCTGGTCGCGGTGGCCTGGGGCTATACCCATCTTTTCACCGGCCGCGCCGCCTTCCTGCATCTCGGCGCCTTCACCGCGACGATCATGTCGGCCAACGTATTCTTCATCATCATTCCGAACCAGAAGATCGTTGTTGCCGATCTCCTTGCCGGGCGCACGCCAGATGCGAAATACGGCCGCATCGCCAAGCAACGCTCCACGCACAACAACTACCTGACGCTGCCAGTGCTGTTCCTGATGCTGTCGAACCACTACCCGCTGGCTTTCGGCACGCAGTTCAACTGGATCATTGCCTCGCTCGTCTTCCTGATGGGCGTCACGATCCGCCACTGGTTCAATACCCGCCACGCCAATGCCGGCAACCCGACCTGGACCTGGCTCATCACCGTCGTCCTCTTCATCATCATCATGTGGCTTTCCACGGTGCCGAAGATCCTGACGGGCGAGCCAGTCACGAAGATCTCGGCAATCCAGCAGCCCTTCGTCACGGCTGAGGCTTTTCCCAAGGTTCGCGACACGATCATGGGGCGCTGCTCGATGTGCCATGCGAAGGAGCCGAGCTGGGAGGGCATTATCGCGCCGCCGAAGGGCGTCGTCTTCGAGACCGACCGCGACATCGCCGCCCATGCGCGTGAGATCTACCTGCAGGCCGGCCGCAGCCACGCCATGCCGCCGGCCAACGCCTCGCACATTACCGACGAGGAGCGCCGTCTGCTCGTCTCCTGGTACGAGAGTGCCATCAATGGGGAGAAGACCCAATGAGTGAAATCCTGATCCGTGGCCGCGTGCTGACCTTCCTTGCCGAGCCACAAGGCATCGATGATGCCGCGTCCTATCGCTATATCGAAGACGGCGCTGTCTTCGTTCGCGATGGCAAGATCGTGGAAATCGGTGTCTATGGCGACATTCGCAGGCTGGCCGATGCCGGCGTCAGAATCGCGGATCACCGCCCGCATCTCATCCTGCCGGGCTTTATCGACACACATCTCCATTTCCCGCAGACGCAGGCGATCGCCTCCTATGGTGCGCAGCTGCTCGAATGGCTGAATACCTATATTTTCGTCGAGGAGCAGAAGTTCGCCCGCGCCGCCCATGCGGCCGAAGTCGCCGACCGCTTCATGGACGAACTCCTGTCGAACGGCACGACGACGGCCGTCGCCTATTGTTCCGTGCATCCCGAAAGCGTCAATGCCTATTTCGCGGCAGCCGAAGCGCGCGGCATGTGCATGATCGGCGGCAAGGTGATGATGGACCGCAACGCGCCGGACGCACTGCGCGATACGCCGCAGCGCGGCTATGACGAAACGAAGCATCTGATCGAGAAATGGCACGGATGCGGACGCGCGCATTATGCCATCAGCCCGCGCTTTGCGATCACCTCAACGCCTGAGCAGATGGAGATGAGCAAGGCGCTCGTCGCCGAGCATCCGGATTGCTATGTCCAGACGCACCTCTCGGAAAATCGCGACGAGATCGCCTTTGCCACCTCTCTCTATCCGGAGGCGAAGGACTATACGGATATCTACGCCCGCTATGGCCTGCTCAACGACCGCATGCTGCTCGGCCATTGCATCCATATGAGCGAGCGGGAAGTTGCCGTGCTGGCGGAGAACGGCGCGGTCGGTGTCTTCTGCCCGACCTCGAACCTCTTCCTCGGCTCGGGGCTCTTCAACGCAGCACAGTTTGACAGCCTCGGCGCTCGCTGGTCGGTTGCGACCGACGTGGGCGCCGGCACCAGCTTCTCCATGCTAGAAACGATGGATGAAGCCTACAAGGTGCTGCACCTGCAGGGGCAGCGGCTGACGCCGTTCAATTCCTTCTACCGCATGACTCGCGGCAACGCGCTGGCCCTTGGCCTGGAGAAGCAGATCGGCTCGCTGCAGGCCGGCGCGGATGCCGATATCGTCGTGCTGGATTCCAGCGCCAAGTCGGCCATGGAATTCCGCATGCGCACTGCCACGTCGCTGGCTGAGGAACTCTTCATTCTCCAAACCATGGGCGATGACCGTTGCGTTGCTGAAGTCTATGTCGCCGGCAAGGCGATGAAGACCAAGGGCAAGAAAGCAGACACGATCGTACGCGAGCAATTGCAGCTCGCCTAACCAATAAATGTGGCGGACCGGCAGCGCCGTCGTCTCCGGATAGGAGACGACGGCGAAGACGTTCAGGTCCGCTTCGAGCGTCCACCCATCGCCTTCGTCAATTCTTCCGCCGCCGCCCGCACAGCAGGACCAAGCGCAGCAACCCTTTCATCCGGCAGCCGCACAGCCGGGCCCGAAATCGAGATGCCGGCAATAGCCTCGCCATATTCGTCGAAGATCGGCGCGGCGACGCATCGCATGCCGAGCGTATGCTCCTCATCGTCGATCGACCAGCCGCGCGAGCGGATCTCGGCCATATCCGCAAGCAGCACGGGCAGCGTATCGCGGGTCTTATCGGTGAAATGCTGCAACGACCGCCCTTTGAGCAAAGCCTCTATCTGGCTATCCGACCAGGTGGAAAGGATCGCCTTGCCGATACCCGAAGCATGGATCGGTCCGCGCCGGCCGGGGCGGAAGAAGGCGCGCATCGGCGCATGGCTTTCCGCCTGGGAGATGAAGACGACGTCGCCATCTTCCTCGATGGCAATATTGGCGGTCTCGCCAGACGCCTCCATCAGCTGTTTGAGAAACGGCCGGCTGATTGTGCCGAGCTTGCGGAAGCGTAAGTAGGCCGTTCCGATCTCGAAGGCTTTCACCCCGATCGTCCAGGCGCCGGTCTCAGCATCATGCGCCACCATACCGTGCTGGGCGAGAGAGGTCAGCAGCCGGTGAACCGTGGAAGGCGCCATGGCCGATCTGTCGGCGAGATCGGTCAGAACCGCGCCATCGGCTTCGGCCACCAGCTCCAGCAGCTTCAGGCTGCGATCGAGCACCTGCACGGACGAGGCCGCTGCATTCTCGGCCGGTTTCCGACCCGGCCTGCCCCTCGTCTTTTCCCGATTTTCCGCCATGCCGCTCACTTTTGACTGAAGGCGCGTGGCGCAGTTTGGCGCCACCCGCTTTGGCTTCATGACATATCCGCTTCGCTTCGATTGTTCCAGATTTGTTGAAAATGTTTATTTCCGTATTATGGGATTGATTTCCATTTTTAGATTGCACTCGTTCACCCATGCGATACCTTCGAAGCAGAAACGGAGGAAATTCCCATGGCGAAGATGCGCGCAGTCGATGCCGCAGTGCTGGTTCTGGAAAAGGAAGGCGTCAATTGCGCCTTCGGCGTTCCCGGCGCTGCGATCAACCCCTTCTATTCGGCGATGAAAGCGCGCGGCTCTATCCGCCATGTGCTGGCCCGTCATGTCGAAGGTGCAAGCCATATGGCCGAGGGCTACACCCGCGCCCGCGCGGGCAATATCGGTGTGTGCATCGGAACGTCTGGGCCTGCCGGCACCGACATGATCACCGGCCTTTATTCCGCCTCTGCCGATTCGATCCCGATCCTCTGCATCACCGGCCAGGCGCCGCGCGCTCGCCTCGACAAGGAGGATTTCCAGGCGGTCGATATCGCCAAGATCGCAGCCCCCGTCACCAAATGGGCCGTGACCGTCATGGAGCCCGCTCTCGTTCCTTACGTCTTCCAGAAGGCATTCCATACGATGCGCTCCGGTCGCCCTGGCCCGGTTCTCATCGATCTGCCTGTTGACGTCCAGCTCGCCGAGATCGAGTTCGATATCGACACCTATGCGTCGCTTGCCCCCTACAAGCCCTCGGCGACGCGAGCCCAGGCGGAAAAAGCGCTTGCCATGCTGAACGCGGCCGAGCGGCCGCTGATCGTCGCAGGCGGCGGCATCATCAATGCCGATGCTTCCGACCTGCTCGTCGAATTCGCCGAGATCACCGGCGTTCCGGTCATCCCGACGTTGATGGGCTGGGGCACGATCCCGGACGATCATCCGCTGATGGCCGGCATGTGCGGGCTGCAGACCTCGCATCGCTATGGCAATGCGACGCTGCTTGCCTCCGATTTCGTTCTCGGCATCGGCAATCGCTGGGCCAATCGTCACACCGGCAACGTCTCGACCTATACCGAGGGCCGGATCTTCGTGCATGTCGATATCGAACCGACCCAGATCGGCCGTGTCTTCGCTCCCGATTTCGGTATCGTCTCCGACGCCGGTGCTGCGCTGAAGCTGTTCCTCGACGTTGCGACGGAATGGAAGACGGAAGGCAAGCTGCGTGACTGGTCGGCCTGGGCGGAAGAATGCCGCGACCGCAAGCGCACCATGCTGCGCAAGACGCATTTCGACCAGACGCCGCTGAAGCCGCAGCGCGTCTACGAGGAGATGAACAAGGCCTTCGATCGCGACACCTGCTATGTCTCGACCATCGGGCTTAGCCAGATCGCCGGCGCGCAATTCCTGCACGTCTACAAGCCCCGCAACTGGATCAATTGCGGCCAGGCCGGCCCGCTCGGCTGGACCCTGCCGGCAGCACTCGGCGTGCGCGCCGCCGATCCGGACCGTCCGATCGTGGCTCTCTCCGGCGACTACGACTTCCAGTTCCTCATCGAGGAGCTGGCGGTCGGTGCGCAGCACAAGCTTCCCTATCTGCATGTGGTCGTGAACAATTCGTATCTCGGCCTCATCCGCCAGGCCCAGCGCGGCTTCAACATGGATTTCGAGGTCAGCCTCGCCTTCGAGAACATCAACGCATCCGGTGATGCCGAACCTGGCTATGGCGTCGACCATGTCGCGGTTGCCGAAGGGCTCGGCTGCAAGGCGATCCGGGTGCGCAGCCCGAACGAATTCCAGGAGGCGTTCACGACAGCAAAGCAGCTGATGGCGGAGCATCAGGTTCCCGTCGTCATCGAGTTCATTCTGGAGCGCGTCACCAACATCGCCATGGGCGCCGACATCAATGCGGTCGTCGAGTTCGAGGAACTTGCCGAACGCGGCGAGGATGCACCGACGGCAATCCTCGCCCTGCTGGACTGAAGGAGAAATACAATGCCGAAATTTGCGGCCAATCTCACCATGCTTTTCACCGAGGCACCGTTTCTGGATCGCTTCGCGCTGGCCGCCAAGGCGGGCTTCGAGGGCGTCGAATATCTGTTTCCTTATGATTTTGCGAAGGAAGCGCTGCGCGCCGAACTCGATCGTCATGGCCTGACTCAAGTGCTGCACAATCTGCCCGCCGGCGACTGGGCCGGCGGCGAGCGGGGGATCGCGATCCTGCCCGATCGTATCGACGAATTCCGCCGCGGTGTTGCCTCGGCGATCGACTACGCGACGACGCTCGGCTGCAGACAGGTCAACTGCCTCTCTGGCATCGCACCGGCGGGCGTGCCCGATGAGGTGCTGCGGACAACCTTCATCGTCAACCTCAAATATGCGGCGGAAGAGCTCGGCAAGCACGGGATCCGTCTGCTGATCGAGCCGATCAACCGGTTCGACATTCCGGGGTTTTATCTCAACACGCTGGACCAAGCCGCTTCGATCATCGCCGAAGTCGGCAGTGACAACCTGTTCATTCAGTACGACCTCTATCATCAGCAACGTACGGAAGGCGAGCTGATCGGCACCTTCAAGAAGCACCAGGCGCAGATTGCCCATGTGCAGCTTGCCGACAATCCCGGACGCAACGAACCAGGCACCGGCGAGATCGCCTACCCCTTTGTCTTCGAAACGCTCGATGCGCTCGGCTACGACGGCTGGATCGGCTGCGAATACAAGCCCCGCACCACGACTGCGGCGGGGCTCGGCTGGTTTGCCGCAGCCGGACGCCACGCCGAAAGCGCCGCCATTCTCAATATCAGGAGCTAACAACCATGGCACATATCGGATTTATCGGCCTCGGCATCATGGGAACCCCCATGGCGCGCCACCTGCAAAATGCCGGCCATATCGTCGTCACATCAAAGTTTTCGATTCCGCCGCGCCAGGAGCTGCTCGACAACGGCCTGCAATTCGTCGAAACGCCGAAGGCGCTCGCCGAAACCGTCGACATCATCATCCTGATGCTGCCGGATACGCCGGAGGTCAAGGATGTGCTCTTCGGCGAGAACGGCGTTGCGTATGGCCTTTCGAAAGGCAAGCTCGTCATCGACATGAGCTCGATCTCGCCGATCGAGACCAAGGAATTTGCGAGGAGAATTCGTGAGACTGGCGCCGAGTATGTCGACGCTCCGGTTTCGGGTGGTGAGGTCGGTGCCAAGAACGCCTCGCTTTCCATCATGGCCGGCGGTTCTGAAGCCAGCTTCGAGCGAGCGCTGCCGCTTTTCCAGCTGATGGGCAAGAACATCACGCTCGTCGGCGATTGCGGCGATGGCCAGGTCACCAAGGTCGCCAACCAGATCATTGTCGCATTGACGATCGAGGCCGTGTCCGAAGCGCTTGTCTTCGCCTCGAAGGCCGGTGCCGATCCGGCGCGCGTGCGCTCGGCCCTGATGGGCGGCTTTGCCTCATCGCGCATCCTCGAAGTGCATGGCGAGCGCATGATCAAGCGCACTTTCGAACCCGGCTTCCGCATCTCGCTGCATCAGAAGGATCTGAACCTCGCCCTGCAAGGCGCCAAGGCTCTCGGCGTTTCGCTGCCGAACACAGCGGCAACGCAGGAGCTTTTCAACCAGTGCGCCGCCAATGGCGACAGCGGGCTCGACCATTCCGGTCTCGTCAAGGCGCTGGAGCGCATGGCGAACCATCCCGTCGCGTAACATGTGAGAGACCCGATGCCTGACATCGCCGATCCCCGCGCCTTTCTGGAAAGGCTCTTCTATGCAGCCGTTACGGCTGCCGATCCGGACAAGGCGCTCGCCGCCCATCTGCCGGAAAAACCGAAGGGCCGGACGGTGGTGGTCGGTGCCGGCAAGGGGGCAGCGCAGATGGCGCGTGCCTTCGAGCGTCTCTGGGATGCGCCGCTCTCCGGCGTTGTCGTAACGCGTTACGGCTACGCCGTGCCATGTGAGCGTATCGAGGTTCTCGAAGCCGCCCATCCCGTACCGGATGAAAGAGGACTGCTCGCAGTGGATCGGTTGATGGCTGCGGTAAACGGTCTTACCGAGGATGATCTGGTCATCGCCCTCATCTGCGGCGGCGGCTCGGCATTATTGCCGGCACCTGCCGGCGATCTCACGCTTGCCGATGAGATCGCCGTCAATCAGGCCCTACTTGCCTCCGGTGCACCCATCAGCGCCATGAACGCCGTGCGCAAGCAGGTTTCCCGCATAAAGGGAGGGCGGCTCGCCGCCCTTGCCTATCCGGCCCGCGTGGTCTCCCTCGTCGTTTCCGATATTCCCGGCGACAATCCCGCCCTGGTCGCCTCCGGCCCGACCATTCCCGACGGGACGACCCGCGCCAATGCACTTGCGATCATAGAACATTATGGTCTCGATTTGCCTGATGCGGTGATGCGTCATCTCGAAGATGGCAGGGATGAGCCGCCCCTACCCTCGGACCCTCGTTTCGCTCGCAACGAGGTGAAGCTCGTTGCTTCGGCGGCTATCGCACTGGACGCTGCGGCCGATGTCGCCCGCAAGGCCGGCGTCGAGACGATCGTGCTTTCCGATGCCATCGAGGGCGAAGCATCGGAAGTCGGTCGTCAACATGCGGCGATCGTAGCCAAGATCCTGCAGCGGGGGCTGACATCGCAAGAGCCCATGCTTCTTCTGTCTGGCGGGGAAACCACGGTAACGATCAAGGGCAAGGGCAAAGGCGGCCGCAACAGCGAGTTCCTCCTATCCTTCGCCTGCGCCATTTCCGGCCAGAAGGGCGTTTCGGCGCTGGCCGCCGATACGGACGGCATCGACGGTTCGGAGGACAATGCCGGTGCCTTTGCCGACGGCACCACCGTTTCACGGCTTGCCGCTCGAGAGAAGGATGCAACCGAATTCCTGGAGCGCAACGACAGCTGGTCGGCCTTCGCCGCGGTCGACGACCTGTTCGTCACAGGACCAACCGGCACCAACGTCAACGACTTCCGCGCCATTCTTCTAAACCCGCTGGATTGAGGTCAGGCGACCCAAGCGATCGGGATCATCAGGACGCCAAAGCCGCCTGATCAACGAAATCGGGTGAGGCTTATAGCGCCGAGGCTTAACGAGCGCCTGAACCAGAGCTCAATTCTGCCTTCATTGGCGAGAATATTATTCCAAAATCATTTCGGAACTTAGCAAATCACTATAGGGTTGATACCGACTCGGCGGTGCCTACGCTTTGAGCGAGTCCGCTTTGCCGTCGAGCAAGACAATCCTGCGAAGAAAAGCCGACATGCCCAAGAGAAGCTCCCCGCTCGTCGCGTTTCAGTCCAAGACATTCCGTTCTCTCTGGTCGGCAACTCTCATCTCCAATCTCGGCGGATTGGTCGAAGGTGTGGGGGCTGCCTGGCTGATGACCAGCCTCGCCACCTCCCATGGCATGGTCGCCCTGGTTCAATCCTCCACGACGCTGCCTGTCATGATCTTTTCGCTCGCTGCCGGCGCGCTTGCTGACAATTACGACCGAAGACGGATCATGCTGATCGCGCAGACGCTGATGCTCAGCGTATCGGCAACGCTGGCGGTCCTGTCCTACAGCAATGCCCTGACGCCCTGGCTGCTGCTTTGCTTCACTTTCCTGATCGGCTGCGGCGGCGCGCTGCACAATCCGTCATGGCAGGCATCCATGGGCGATGTCGTGCCGCGCGAGCATCTGCCGGGTGCGGTGGCGCTCAACAGCATGAGCTATAACCTCATGCGCAGCATCGGGCCGGCGATCGGCGGCGTCATCGTGGCGGCTGCGGGCGCGGCCTTTGCGTTTCTCTTCAACGTCTTCTGTTATTTCGCCCTCATCTTCACCTTATGGCGCTGGAAGAAGGCTCCTGTGCGCAACACGCTGCCGCGTGAGTCTTTCGGCAGCGCGATGTCGGCCGGATTTCGCTACGTCCAGATGTCGCCGAACCTGCTCAAGGTGATGTGCCGCAGCTTCGTCTTCGGCCTGACGGCGATCGTCATTCTGGCCCTGCTGCCCCTCGTTGCACGCGATCATGTGCATGGCACCGCAATCACCTACGGCATCATGCTTGGCTTCTTCGGCTTCGGCGCCATCTGCGGCGCGATGCTGATCGGCCGTATCCGCGATGCGCTGAGCAATGAATGGGTGATCCGTGGTGCCTTCTTCACGCTGGCTATCAGCTGCTTCTTCCTGGCGCTTAGCGACCAAGTGTGGCTAAGCTGCCTTCTGCTCATGCCGGCCGGCGTCGCATGGGTGCAGGCCTTTTCTCTCTTCAACGTCACGGTTCAGCTTTCCACGCCGCGCTGGGTCGTCGGCCGCGCTCTGTCTCTCTATCAAACCGCCACCTTCGGCGGCATGGCTGTGGGGAGCTGGCTCTGGGGCGAACTGGCCGATGCCCATGGCGTCACCGGCGCCCTCGTCGTCGCAAGCGCCGCTCTAGGCATTGGCGGTCTGCTTGGCCTCCTGTTGCGGCAGCCGGACTTCGAATCCCTCAATCTGGATCCGACGAATACCTTCAGCGAACCGCAATTGCAGCTCGACCTGCGCCCCAGAAGCGGCCCGATCCTCGTCATGGTGGATTACGACATCGAGCAGGAGGACGTAGGGGAATTCCTGGTCGTCATGGCGAAGCGCCGCCGGATGAGAATCCGCGATGGCGCGAAGCAATGGTCGCTGTTGCGCGATCTCGAAAAGCCGAACACCTGGACGGAAAGCTACCATCTGCCGACGTGGATCGATTATGTCCGCCACGGCCAGCGCCAGACGCATGCCGATGTCGAGGTCGCCGAACAGCTGGATAGACTGCATCGCGGCGACGGGCCGCCGGTTATCCACCATATGATCGAACGGCAGACGGTACCCCGGCACGACGACATGCCCCTGAAGCCCTATCTGGATGCGACGTAACGGAGCGGTCGCAGACCTGCTCCGGGCGACATCGTCATGTTGCTTTTCTTTTTGGCCTCGAACTACCGGTTCCAAGTGAAAACCAGCGGGCTCGACCCGTCAGTTAATCTCGCGAGGCAAAAAGGTCACACACTGCAAGCATTTGATATCACATCATCGTAAAGCCGGGGAACGACCTACAACCCTGTATTGAGCTATTAAGCAAAACGCCTATCTTTCCGCGCTGCTAATGTGGGCGCCAAATCACCCCAGGATTTTGCGAAGCATATGCTTCGCTCCTCGCCTTGCGGCTGCCTACGCAACCATTCGGAGTTTCAAGGCAGACAATGACATTTCCGACGATTAAGCTTCCCCAGAGAGCCATCATGCTCGCTCAGGGCGTGATTACGATGCCGAAGGCCGCCTATTTCTCCCTGGCGATCGTGATCGCGCTTACGGTTTTCATAACAGTTTACGAAGCGCCAGGCATATTGAGGGATTGGACGATCAGCCAAAACCCCATCAATCCTGTCGATGGTGATATCCGCGACGGAAAATGCTCAACGCGAAGAGGCTTCTTCACCACCTGCGAGGCGCACCTCAAATATACCTACAATGGGCAGGCCTACGACAAGGATGTCGAAATCATGTTCGTCGATATCCATGCGGGCGACTATGACACTGACCTCGTCATCTCCAGAGATCATCCAGGCTTGGCGACCCTCAGCCTCGGACTGGATATGCTCTGGAACCGGATCATAACGCTTGCCGTCTTCGTCGCCCTTCTCGGCGGCGCCTGTATTGCCGCGATCTTCCAGATCCTGCGCGTCTGGCGCGCCCGCGGACAACTGCGCCGGCCTGCTCAGCTCGAGCCGGTCCCGGTGGAAATCACCGCTTTCCAGCGACGCGGCAAGCGGCTGATGGTGGCCTATGCCGACAAGATCGACGGCAGAAAAACCGGACGGGCGGCCCATACGAATTTCGGGCCTGGAGAGGAGCCACTGGTCGTCGGCGCAAACGGCGACAAGGCTGTCGCACTGGCCGTCTGGCATGGAAATACGGCCCTCCCCGTGCTTTTGGATAGCCGGCTGCAACGCATCGACATCTCGGCCGAGGAGCGCGCGGGCATTCTCGCTCCGCTGACAGCGGAACTTGGCGCTCATCCGCCGGAACTCGTCGCCCAAGGAAAGAGAGGGCCGTCCGTCATGGCACGGCTTGCCAGGGGTTTCCTGGTTATCCTTCTCTTCATTATCGGCATTTTCGGCTACTGGGTCTGGTATGTGACTAGCGCCGGCTCGCAGTTCACTTCGCCCGCCATGGATCTCAACAATATGATGCCAGCACCCCTCAACCGCTGGGGCTGCGATCAATTGAAGAAGCGTTTCGGCGATCAACGCGCCCCGTTCGGATGCGTCGCTTCTGACTATACGAGCTGGAAGTGATATTCGACCAAACATTGATGGACGGGGCCTCTCCAGCGAGACCGCGTTCACCCAGACATTCTGCCATTCATCCGCTGATCTCCGAATGCGAGAATGCTATCGGTTCCCTGACAGGCGCACATTGCCGAAGATAGCTCGACCGGATACGCCGTGCTACCTATATTCTCAAGATCGAGATCGCCCTCAAACCGGGACGATAGAATCCGCGGAAGCGCATAGTCATGGACCAGCTCAACAGCACCGCCGCGACACTCCTCTCCAGCAAGGATCGCGGCTGGAAGGGCCTGGAAGCGAATTTCCTCCGTATTCAGGCTGGCCGAACCCATGTGCCGGGGTCGCAGACGCATCGGCTCGGCATTCATTTCGGGCGGGCCGTGAATGCTTTTTGTGAGTGCGACGGCCGTCAATACCGCCGTCGTCAGGCGCATGGAGATATCGATATCGTTCCCGCCGGACTCGATGGCTGGTGGGAAGATGACGGGGACTGCACCATTCTGCGCCTGAATATCCAGCACGAACTCCTTCAATCCGCCGCAGAAGCGCTTGGCAGAAATCCGAATGCGGTTTCTCTGGCACCAAAATTCCAGCTTCGGGATTCCCGGATTGAATCGATCGCCTGGGCGATCAAGGCCGAAATCGAGTCGCCCGTTCCATCAGACAGGACTTATGCCGAAGCATTAGGCCTGGCGCTGGCGATCCGTCTGGTGGAAGGCAGCGAACAGACTTCAATCGGTACAGCCGCGACAGGCGCCACTTTGACCAACCGCCATCAGCGACGCCTGTTGGATTTTATCGAAGCCCATATCGATCAGTCGCTGTCTCTTGCCGATCTCGCCGCGACGGTCAATCTCAGCGTATCGCATTTGAAGCCACTCTTTCGCGCCACTTTCGGCATGCCGGTTCATCACTATGTGTTGACGCGCCGGATCGAGCGCGCGAGGTTGCTCATTCTCTCCACCGACATGCCGCTCGCCGAGATCGCGTCGGCAACCGGGTTTGCCCATCAGAGCCACATGACGCACTGGATGCGGCGCATCCTCGGCCTCACCCCCGGCATGCTGAGCCGAATGCACTCATGACTTCGATTGTCGTCCAAACCTGCAATTGACCGTCCGAACCTGTGCGATCCGATGAACGCGCATGGCTAGGCTGAAGCAGGATCGACAGGAGAAGATGCCATGCACGCAATTTTGGGCGCCACCGGCAAGGTTGGCCGCACGACCATCGCCGCCCTGCGCAAGGCCGGCGTTCCGGTTCGCGCAATTCTGCGCAACGGCTCGAAAGCACAGGCTTTTTCGGATCTCGGCTGCGAGATCGCCATTGCCGATGTGCACGACCATCGGGCGCTGACGGCCGCATTCGAAGGAGCAAGCGCCGTCCAGATCATCTGCCCGGTCGATATTCGTGCCGCTGAGGCCTATTCCGGCATGAGACGACTGGTCGATTGCCTTGGCGAGGCCCTGGCGGCCGCCAAACCGCAAACCATTCTCGCCATCTCCGACTATGGCGCGCAGCATAGCTCTGGCACCGGCGTCACCTTGATTTTCCATGCGCTTGAAGCACGGCTGCGTCGGCTGGAGACCGAGAGGCTTATCCTGCTGCGATCGGCCGAGCACATGGAGAACTGGGCACGTCTGGCAAAGGTAGCGGCAGAGAGCGGCCGATTGCCGAGCTTCTATCATCCGCTGACCAAGCTTCTTCCGACCATCTCCGCGTATGACGTGGGTTCGATCGCGGCCGAGCTGTTTTTGGAGAAGCAGGACACCGCGCTAAGGATTGTTCATGCCGAAGGTCCCCGGCGTTATACGCCGAATGACGTTGCGGCGGCCATCGGCTTGCTGACTGGTCGCGACGTCGTTGCCCAACCGCTTCCCGAGACCGAATGGCAAGCCGCACTCATGCGGGCAGGTCTTTCCGAAGACTATACGCGACTGCTGGTCGAACTTTATACCGCCCATAATGCAGACCGAATAGATGTCGAAAAAGATGTGGGCGAGATCCGTCGAGGCACAACCGAATTGGTGGAGGTATTACGGCGAATTCTCAGCGCATGAGGATTCCCGAACGCCTGGAACAGGCCATTTGCTGCCCTGTGCACGATCTCAGCAGCGCGGGATTGTCAGCACGACGGTCGTGCCGCCACCCTTGCGGCTGTCGATCGTCGCGTGGCCGCCATGCGCCTCGGCGATCGCCTTGACGACGGCGAGGCCGAGGCCCGACCCGCCGCCTCTTCGCGTTCTCGCATCGTCGGCCCTCCAGAACCGCTCGAAGGCCCGTTCGCTTTCCGCAGCCGTCATGCCGGGGCCGTCATCCGAAACCATGATGACACACAGGTTGCCGGCCTCCTGAGAGGCTACACTCAACCTCGAGCCCGGAGCGTAGCGTGCGACATTGTCGATGAGCGCAAGCATCGCCTGCCGGATGCGCGCCCGATCGGCAATCACCGGCATCTTCTGCAAGTCGGTTTCAATCCTGATGCTGAGGCTGGCAAGCGACGGCCCAACGGAATCGATGATGTCTGCGATTTCTTCTCCAACGTCGAAACGCGATTGCTGCAGCTCCATGCGCCCGGCATTCATCAGCGAAAGCGTCCTGAGGTCGTCGACGATGCGCGTCAGAGCATCGATATGCCCGATCAATCCGCGGAATACCTCCTGGCTCGGCTCGAACACCCCATCCGCCAGCCCCTGCATGCGGCCACGCAGGATCGTCAGCGGCGTGCGCAATTCGTGCGCGATGGCCGAATTCGAATATTGGAGCTCCTTTTCCGCTCTTTGCAGCTCCTCCGCCATGCGATTGAAGTCGCTGATCAGACGATCTGCTTCGCCGAAATTGCCTTCGCCGGTCGCCCGTCCCGCGAAGTCTCCATCCGCGATGAGGCGGGCAGCCTCCGTCACGGCCGTCAGAGGCTTGACGAGACGCCGCGCAAGCCGCCATCCGACATAAGCGCCGACGGCCTGGCCAATTGCCACGTTGATGCCGAGCACGACGAAATCGCTGACGGCCCAGTCGTCCGGCGGAGCGGAGTCCTTGAACAGCCATTCGTAGACATAGCCGTAGATCAGGAAGCCGAAAAACATCACCGACAGAGCGACGAAGGCGACGATGGTCGTTGACCAGATGATTTGCCTGTTAAGGCTGTTGCTAACCGAAATCGCCAAGGCGGTAACCCACTCCCCGAACGCCGTTCAGAAGGTCGCCGACACCTGCGGCATCGAGCTTGCGGCGAAGTTTGCTCATGTGACTGTCGACAGTGCGGTCAAGTGCATCGCCTTCGGGAAGGCAGGCATCGACGATCTCGCCGCGCTCGAAGGCCCTGTTCGGAAACCCAGCCATATATTCGAGGATGCGGAATTCGGTGCGCGTCAGGTTCAATGGCATGCGGCTTTCGCCGTCCTCGACGACGGCTATGTAGGCGATCGGATCGATTGCGAGCCTGCCGACCCGCAGCACCTTGTTCGCAGCACTTCCCGTCGCCCGTCGCAAAACCGCCCGCGCCCGGGCAACCACTTCGACCGGGTTGAACGGCTTGACCACATAGTCGTCGGCGCCGGAACGCAGCCCATGCAGCTTGTCGAGATCGTCGGCAAGTGCGGTGACCATGATAACAGGCGTATCGCCTCTTTGGCGAATGGTGGCAAGCACCGTGTGGCCGTCGAGTTTCGGCAGCTTGACGTCGAGGACGACGAGATCGGGCCGCAGCCGCTGGTGATGGGAAAGCCCGATCTCGCCATCCGAGGCCGTCAGCACCCGAAACCCCTCGCGCTCAAAATAGCGTTCAAGAATATCGGAGATTTCCGGCTCGTCCTCGACGATCAATATCAGTGCATTTTCCATCCAGGGCTCCTTTACCGGATAGAAACGTCAGACAGGGTCTGCGCGTCAACACTCCTCTGCCCTCCTCCATGAAACCTCCACAAAACGTCGACCGAAGACCAACAATCCCAATGTTTGCTTAGGCTCGGACGAAAGTGCTTGGGCGGTGCGCTGGTACTGCCGCTATGGTGTTAGCTATCGCGATCTTGAGCAAATGATGGGCGAGCGGGGCGTGCTCGTGGATCATTCCACGATTTATCGCTGGGTCCAGAAATAGGCGCCGGAGATGGAAAGCGGCTGCTGGCGGGCCTCGCCCACGAAGGGCCGACCCGATTTACGAACGCAATGCTCTTGATGGGATTGGAACCAAGGACCTGTTGTTAGAAAAAGCCCATCTATCTGAATTTCCGTCGATACCGCACTTTGATTTTGCCTAGATGGAATGATCGATTTGGGGGCAGCGGAATGTCGGCTCTTGGGCCGACCAGCTACATATAGTCCTACTGTTGCCACTGCCGTTCGCGCAGTTCGGACAGCAGATTTTGCAACGCTTCCGACTGAAGGTGCAATATTGGAAGTTGAATAATAGAAGGGTAATCGTTCGAAATGGCTGTTTGCGCAGGGCTGGCTTCAGCCACGCGTCAACGGCGACCCAGCGGGTGATGGTCCCGTTGAGCGACGGACGCGTGGCTTGCCGTGCTGGTTGTTGAATTGGGGGCCTGTCACTTGATCGAAATGACGACCTTACCCTTTGCCCGGCCGGTCTCGACATAAGTCAAGGCGTCTCCGGTCATCGCAAACGGAAAGGTCTTGTCTACCACCGGACGGATTACGCCGGCTTCGATCAACGCGGTGATGTCACCCAACTGCTTCCCGTCCGCGCGCATGAACAGGAACGAATAGCGCACCCCGAGATTTCGGGCTTTCTTTCTCACACCGCGGCTTATCAGGCGCATGACCAGCTTCAGGAACGGGTTCAGGCCGAACTCCCGGGCAAACGCCGGGTCGGGCGGGCCTGAAATCGAAATGAGGAGACCGCCCGGCTTTAGCACACGCAGGGATTTTTCAAGGGTCTTGGTGTCCTGGCTATTGAGGACGAGATCATATCCCGACAATACCTTCTCGAAATCCTGCGTCTTATAGTCGATCACGACATCCGCGCCGAGGCTTTTGACAAGATCGACATTCCCGGCGCTCGTCGTCGTCGCGACCGTCGCGCCGAGGTGCTTGGCGAGCTGAATAGCAAAAGTCCCGACGCCGCCGGAGCCAGCCTGGATGAAAACCTTCTGGCCGGGCTTCAATTTAGCGACTTCCGCCAGCGCCTGCCACGCGGTCAGGCCCACCAACGGGATGGACGCCGCTTCTTCCATGGTGAGGGTCGTGGGCTTCAGGGCCACATCCGCCTCATTGATCGCGATGAACTGGGCAAAGGTTCCGACCCGAGGGTCCCGCGGCCGGGCATAGACGGCATCGCCTGGTTTGAAGGCCCGGACCTTTGAGCCGACACGGGTAACAATGCCCGCAACGTCGTGGCCCAGGATGAAGGGAGGCCGATACGGCAGCAGGAACTTGAACTCCCCATCCCTGACCTTGGAATCCAGCACGTTCACCGCCGTGGCATGGATTTCCACGAGGACGTCATCCTCCTGCAACTGCGGCTCCGGCATGTCAGCCAGCCGCAGCACGCCCTTCTTCTTGTACTTGTCGACAACGAATGCCTTCATCGCATTTTCTCCGGTTTGTTATTGTGTGGTTTCATCAGGCATCGAGGAAAGACAGTGCCTTCGGTACGAAGTCAGCATGGTTCTGAAAAATCCCGCCGTGGCCGGCGTCCTGGTAGATCACAAGTTCCGAGCCCGGGATGCGCTTGGCCATGTCGACGCTGTTCGACGTCGGAACCATGATATCATTGTCGCCGTTCGCAATCAGGACCGGGATTTTGATCTGCCCGAGATCCTGGGGAGCCTGCTGGCCCCAAGCCTTGATTGCCTTAAGCTGGCGCAGGAAGGCACCAGGTGTCGGCCCTTTGTCACGAGCGGTCTTGCGTTCCTTCAATCGCTTCAGAAAGGCTTTCGCGGCACGGCGACCATTCCCGGTAGAGGTGAAGAACAGGTAGAACTTCGGGTCTCGCAACGTCAGGAGACCCTTCAATATCAGAGGCCATGACACCGGTCCGACCTTGTCGATGCCTTTGCCGCCCGCTGGACCCGTACCGGTCAAGATGAGCTTGCGCACCAGCTTCGGTTCTTTCAAGACAATGTCCTGTGCCACGAATCCCCCAAGGGAGAAGCCAAGCAAATCGACCGTTTCGAAACCCAGCGCATGGATCAGCGCGACGGCATCGTGCGCCATCTCACCGACGGTGACGGGCGCCTTGCCACCGGACGCACCGATACCCCGGTAGTTGGTGGCGATCACGCGATGCTTGCTGGCAAGACCGTCGACGATCCGCGGGTCGAAATTATCGAGGACGGCGCCCCAGTGATTGAGAAGGACGACCGGCACCTCGGTTCGAGGGCCAAGGTCACGATAGGTGAACGTCGTGTTTCCAACGCAAATTGAGCGGTTCGGCGCATCGATGTAGCGCTCTCGCGATCCGATGTAGCTTATAGAAGTCGTCATTGTTTGTTCCATGTCACGGCTCATCTTCCGCAGCGTCACGCCAGGCCGAATTGCGAGCGCAACATTTTGTCGAAGAGGGATCGGGGTGCGAAACGCCGGGCAAAAGCAACCTGCCGTGCGGCCTTGCCGGAGGGGTAGCTCAGTTGCGGAATCTTGTCGCGCGCGGCCTTGAGGATGGTTTCGGCCACGCTCTCGGCGGTATCGGCGACCGTCATCGCGCGCTGGAGCGCCGCGAAATACTTCGCGCGGCCGGTATCGTAGGCGGCAAGCGGGATATCCGGGATCATCCGGATGCCGTCCCGTACCTCGTCCGGTTTGGCACTGCGGCTGGTGCCGATCACACGATAGCCCGCATTCTTCAGCGCCATGGCGGCAGCCTCACCGATCCCGCCGGACGCGCCGGTGATGAACGCAGTCTTCGGCTGCGGCTGCGCTTTCGATGGTGCCATAGTCTCTACCCTTTCGCTCTGTTCATCGCTGGATGGCATCACTGCTATGGCCGAATACAAACTCGCTATGCTGGCCATATTTAATGATGACATTCATAATCATTAATGTTAGATGATACTCGTAATCAAAAATGTCAAGTGGATTTTTGCCGGGGGTGACGAGGTAGGGCCATCCGTGGCAGAAGACACCGCGCAGGTCGTTCCTGCCTATGATGGAGTGAGCAGAGATGAAGGTGACCCGGGAGAAGGTGCAGGAGAACCGTCAGCAAGTCATTGATATGGCGGCGCGGTTGCTGCGTGAGTGCGGTTTCGATGGCGTTAGCCTTGCCGACATCACGAAGTCCGCAGGATTGACCAATGGCGGCTTCTATCGACACTTCGCCTCAAAAGACGACCTGCTGGTCAAGGCCAGCGAAAGGGCGATCACGGATACGCTGACGGTCCTCAAGAATGAGCTTCTCCAAAAGCCCACAGATCCGTTTCGCACGCTGATCGAGCGCTATGTGTCATCGGCCCATCGCGATGATCCCGGTTCCGGGTGCATCCTGCCGGCGCTCGCTGTAGATGCTGGGCGCAGTCATGATCCCGCTCTCCGCGAAGTCTTCGTGTCCGCGATCCAACACTATCTCGAACAGATTGCGGCACTCTTGCCAGAGAGAGCAGAAGCGGACCGCAGCCGGCCTCCTGCCGCCATCCTTTCAGAAATGGTGGGCGCCGTAATTCTGTCCCGTGTCGTTGCCGGTACTCCCTTGGCAGACACATTGCTCTCCACCGTCGTGGAAGACTTGTTGGCAGGCTGAACCAAATGGGTCCTTGCGGCTATTAGAGCATTTCCGCTTTTCTTCGAATCGCGAAAACGCTCCATCTTCTTGTTTTACGCGGTTCCGGACGCAAAACCGCTTCGCACTTTGCTGGAACTGCTTGAAGGGAAGGGAACGGCCGATCTGCGATCGCGGAGTGGCCGGCGATAGATCTACGCTTCAGTTCAGCACTTGAAAGCGCTGATTTGGCCAACCGGAATGGTAAAGTGCATGACTGTTCCCTACCCCTTTGAATTCGACTCACCAGCCATTCATCCTGCGCTGCGTTCTATTTGGACAAGAGCATCCTGCAGTGTGTTGAGCAGCATATCAGCATTTTCGCGAGAGAAAGGGAGCGGGGGCCGAATTTTCAGAACATTACCATTCGGTCCTGAAGCGCTGATCAATACATACCTATTGCGAAGCTCGCTAACAACTTTCAGTGCGAGGGCGCCATCTGGCTCGCGGCTGTCCTGATTGCGCACAAATTCCAACCCGAGAAACAAACCGCTGCCCCGCACATCTCCAACCGAAGCGAACGTCTCCTTAAGGCTCTTCATTCCTGCGCACAGGTAGTCCCCTGTCTCGCGCGCATTTTGCATAAGATTTTCGTTCTCAATAACGTCAAGTACGGCCGAGGCAGCAGCCAAAGAAACGTTGTTGGCCCCAAATGTGTTGAAGTAACGTATATCCCGGCCGAAACATTCCTGGATGTCCGACTTCATAATGGCCGCTGCGATTGGCATGCCGTTACCCATCGGCTTGCCGGTCACTACAATATCGGGGACGACTTCGTGACGCGCGAAACCCCACATGTTTGTGCCTATTCGCCCAAAGCCGGGCTGCACCTCGTCAGCGATATAAAGCACGCCAGCTTTTTTCAGCACATCAACGACGGGTTTGAGGAAACCGGGCGGATCAGCAAAAACGCCATCCGAGGAAAAGATGCTATCGGCAATAAACGCAGCTGGCATAATACCGCGGCGGCGCATATGAACAATCGCTTTAGCAACGTCGTCCGCCAATGCCGCACCCACATCGCGACCATCGGCGCGATACGTATCTGGCGCTGGCACTGTCAGGACATGCTGACCAAGGGGTACGCTATCTCCAAGCAGCGGCGAGATTTCCGCCGCCGAGGCCGTGACGCCATGATAGGCGTTCTCCGTAATGATGATACCGGTGCCACCTGTATAATGGCGTGCCAATCGGAGGGCCAGATCGACCGCTTCGCTTCCGGTGCAGGTGTACATCACACGGTCGAGTTCGGCCGGAAATGTCGCCAGAAGTCTTTCTGAGTAGGACAGAATCTGTTCGTTGAGATAACGTGTATGCGTATTGAGTTGCGACGCTTGGTAACTTATCGCCTCCACAACGTGCGGGTGGCAATGACCAACGGAAGGCACGTTATTATAGGCGTCGAGATAGGCTTCTCCGTTCGGTCCATATAGCCATACGCCTTTGGCCTTTGTGACATGAACCGGATTTTCATAGAAGAGCCGATATGACGGTCCGAGTAGCATCTGTCGGCGCTCGATCATCTTTCGCTCTCGTTCCGGCAGGCTAGCAAGCCGCGCCGGGTCGAACCCGTTGACCATTGGTGCGCTCGGTTTGTGGGAAGCGTTTTCTTTCATGCTTTTGATCACCGATTGGCTTCGCGCAGTCTTTCGATAGCGACAGTTCCTGGGATTGCATCAAGGCGCGCCAACTGCGCCCAAACGCCTGCACTTTGTATGGTCAAGCGTTGAGCGTGCTCGGGGAACAGCTGTGCCCGCCATCTCGGAATACACAGCCGCATCACCAACCGCATGACCGCTGCCTTGTAGATCAAGGGGATTTCGGCATCGGACAGGGAACATTCGCTGCGATACCCCGCGATAAGATCGCACATCGCCGTTATCGGGTCAGGTTCATCCCCGATCTGATAGGCAGCAGCGACACCCACGTCGAAAAGCGTGGGCGCGTGCACCATATCGCCAAAATCGATGATGCCGGTGATTGTATCCGGCGCTGTCGTATCGACAAGGATGTTTTCCATGTTGAAGTCGTTGTGAATGACTTGGGCATCCAACGTATTCATGATCGGCATAATCGCCTCCTCGAACTCGTCGATCGCGTTTTCGAGGCGTGTTCGCTGATGTACGTCAGCGAAAGTCGGCAGGACTTCACGCATCCCTGCCGCATGTTTCAAATCCCAGGTGATGCGATGTGATGCGGCCTCATGTGAAAAGCTCTTTAAGGCTTTTTGCAAACGTCCGAGCATTGCGCCAACCCGCCGGCGCTGCAAAGGAGACTGCGGCGCGGTCCGTTGCGCAACGCCCGGCGCGAACGTGACCATGCGGACGCCGCGTTCGGTGCCATCGTCCGCCACGAAGCGAAAATCCGCCGCACCCTCACGGGTGAGAATGACACGCTGGGTCGGAATCCCCGGATCCACCTCCTCCACATGCAAGAGTGCCAAACTGTGCATCGAGGTAACGAGAGGATCCTCTGCGGGATTGAGGATTTTTAGAAGATAGGCCGTGCCGTCTTCGAGCATCACGCGAAAATTACTGTCCTTTTCGCCCCACAGCCATGTTGCTCGACCAGAAAGGCCATAATGGTCGCATGCAATTTGCTGAGCCTGCTCACAGGACACGGGGACAGAGGCAGTTTCCAGTTCGGCGCCGAGCACACCGATTTTGGAGTTTTTTTGTATGGCCGACATTGTACCGTTCACCCTTTTTTGGGTACGTCTCTTGAAATTTCCCAAGCCTTCTGCGGGCAAAAGTCGAACTATGTCGCTTCGGTCACAAGCTTTGTATTGACGTAGCTTTCCATCGCCTCGGTGCCGCCTTCTGAGCCGTAACCGGAGTCTCTCACACCGCCGAAAGGCAACTCTGGCAGCGCCAGCCCGTGTTGATTGATAGAAAGCATCCCACTTTCTATATCGCGGGCGAGCGCGGCGCTTGTCTTTGCGGATTTGGTATAGGCATAGGCGGCAAGTCCGTATGGCAGCCGGTTCGTCTCCAAGATGGCCGCGTCGTAATCCGCAAATGCGCTGACCAATGCGATGGGGCCGAAAGGCTCCTCATTCGCAATGCGCGCGTCTTGCGGAACATCGGTGAGAATGGTGGGCTGGAAGAAATTTCCTCGATTTCCTAGCCTCTTGCCGCCGGTCGCAATGCCTGCTCCACGAGCGACGGCGTCCGCTGTCAACGCTTCCATGGCCTCGACGCGACGAGCATTGGCGAGCGGCCCCATGTTCACGCCGTCCATCAAACCGTCGCCTACGGTTATCGCTTCGGCCGCCTTCACAAAGCCTTCCAGAAATTTCCCATAAACGCTCTGCTGAACGAGAAAGCGCGTTGGCGCCACGCAGACCTGCCCGGCATTTCGAAACTTTGCGCCACTCAATATTCGAACGGCCAGATCGACGTCCGCATCATCGAACACAATGGCCGGCGCATGCCCGCCCAACTCCATCGTCACCCGCTTCATATGGGCACCCGCGAGCGAGGCGAGCTGTTTTCCAACCGCCGTCGATCCCGTGAAGGAGATCTTGCGGATCACCGGGTGCGGAATGAGGTAGCTCGAGATGTCGGCCGGTATGCCGAAGACAAGATTGAGAACGCCGGCCGGCAAACCCGCATCAGCGAATGCACGAACAAGTTCGGCACAGCTCGCCGGCGTCTCTTCGGGTCCCTTCAAGATGATCGAACAGCCGGCAGCAAGAGCTGCCGATACCTTGCGCACAGCCTGGTTCAATGGGAAATTCCAAGGACTGAAGGCCGCCACCGGGCCAACGGGCTCCTTTACGACCATCTGTCTGACATTCATCGCCCTTGGGGGAATCAAACGACCGTAGGCGCGACGGGCTTCCTCGGCAAACCAGTCGATGATGTCGGCCGCACTCAAGGTTTCCGCCAGGGACTCGGCCAAGGGCTTACCCTGTTCCAGCGTCATCGTCCTGGCGATCGCCGCCGAGCGCCCGCGCAGAATTTCAGCCGCCTTGCGAAGGAGTTTCGCTCGCTCAAACGCACTGACCTGACGCCATTGTTGAAAGCCGGCCGATGCTGCGGCAAGTGCTTCGTCGAGATCATTGCTGCTGGCATTTGAGACGTTGCCGATAACCTCGCTCGACGCCGGATTTACGACAGGTAGCTGCTCATTGGAGCCATCGCGCCAGACGCCGTTTATATAAAGCCTTGTGTTCGGATACCCGGACATTTCAGTTCCATCCTTTTTTGTCAGTAACCGAGGGCACAACCGTCTTTTCTATGATCGGAAGCACCCAGCAAGGTGCCATTTTGATCATCGATCCAGATCGCCTGCGCACCGCCGATCGCCCATTTCGGAGCGACAACCTTAAAACCGCGAGCTTCCAGATCGTTGCCGATCGCCGACCGAAGCAGCGCCTCGATCTCGACCGTGGCCGTGCCCGGAAGCGGGAACAAACGCGGAAGATCGATTGCGCTTTGAATATCGAGATCGTAGTCAAAAAGCTTGGAAAGGAAGTGGGCGTGACCCATTGCCTGGTAATGCCCTCCCATGACGCCGAATGAGAGCACGGATTTTCTAGCGCGCGTCACCAGTCCCGGAATGATTGTGTGCATCGGTCTTTTGCGCGGACCTATCGCGTTCGGATGACCATCTCTAATGACGAAACTCTGGCCGCGATTGTGAAACAAGACGCCAGACTTCGGAGCCATCAGGCCGCTTCCGTAAGGATGGAAGATCGAATTGATGAAGCTTGCGACATTTCGGTCCTTATCGACCACGGATATGTAAACGGTATCCGAGTGCTCGACATCGTCGATAATGGCTCCCGCATCGACCGCTTTCTGCAGATCTATTTTTGCAGCAAGACTGTCAATGAACTGATCGGACAAAAGGTGTTCAACCGGGACAACCGACGTTTCCGACTCGGCCAGCCATCGATCGCGTGCCGCATAGGCAAGCCTCGTAGCCTCCACCTCGATGTGCAGGTTATCGGCGCTCAGCGGATCGCCTTTGCGCTCGAACCGCTCCAGAATCCTCAGAATCATGAGCGCGATGATGCCTTGACCGTTGGGGGGGCATTCGTGAACAATCCATCCCCGGTAGGTCGCACTGATCGGCTTCACATATTCACCGGCGGCGGAGGCAAAGTCCTCTGCCGTATGCAAACCGCCCAGCGATTTAAGCTTGGCCAGCATGTCCTCGGCGACCGGCCCGCGATAGAACCCGTCACGGCCTGAGATCCCAATCGCTTCCAGCGTCTGCGCAAGCTCAGGCTGTCGTTGGACCGATCCGACAGCAGGAACCTGGTCGTCGGTCAAAAAGATGCGACGGGTCGACGGATCACGTAAAAGCAAGTCTCGCTGGTTCGAAATGTCGGCTGCCACCCTCGGCGTGATCCCATAGCCGTCCCGGGCCAGCGCGATTGCAGGAGCAAGTATCTCCGCGATCGGCATCCTGCCGTGGTCGGCGACCAGGCGTGTCCATGCATCCACCGCGCCCGGAATTGTCACGGCATGGGGCGATGACCGGTCGATGGCGGTAATGCCGTTATCCTTGTACCATTCGTATTTCGCCGCAGCGGGCGTCCGTCCCGAGCCATTATAGGCCACGACCTGGTCGCTGCCGTTTGCCGTCAGCAGTGCAAAACAATCACCACCCACGCCGGTGGACCCCGCCTCCACCACACACTGGACGGCGCAGGCGCCGACGGCAGCGTCGATGGCCCTGCCCCCGCTCTTCAGTATCTCGATCGCAGTCATGCTCGCCATTGGATGGGATGTCGCCGCCATCCCATTGCGCCCGACGGCGACCGATCTTCCCGGAGTTTCGAAATTGCGCATCGTCATTCTTTCCTCAGTACAATCCATTCGCCCTGGCCCAGGCATAGGTGTCGTCCAACGCGCGGATGGAGCGGTCGAACAATTCGTTGATCTGCGCCTCGGTGATGATCAGCGGCGGGCACAGCGAGTAATTGTCGCCCAATGCGCGGGTGATGACGCCGTGCGCCTGCGCTCTTCGTCCGGCGTGAATAGCAATGCCATGGGCTGGATTGAACGCTTCCTTCGTCTCCTTGTTGCGAACGAGTTCAAGCGTTCCAATCAGACCCAGGCCACGGGCGTTGCCAACGAGCGGATGCGCGCTCAGATCATTCAGTCGGCGCTGAAATAACGGCGCTACGTCCTGGACATGGCCTACTATGTCTCGCTCCTCGTATATCTTGAGGGTTTCCAGCGCGACGGCCGTGGCGACTGGATGGCCGCCATAGGTGAAGCCATGTCCGAAGGTTCCGATTTTCTCGCTTTCGGAAACGATCGCAGACTGGATCTTTTCATTGATCATCAGTGCTGAAATCGGCTGGTAAGCTGCCGAGAGCTGCTTTGCCATCACGATCATATCGGGTTGTAGCCCGAAGCTTTCGGAACCGAACATCGTCCCAAGTCTGCCGAAGCCGCAGATCACCTCGTCTGCGATTAGCAGCACGTCGTATTTCTTCAGAATTGCCTGAATTTTCTCGTAGTAGGTTGGCGGCGGGACGATGCAGCCGCCCGATGCCATAAGCGGTTCGGCAAAGAACGCGCCGATTGTTTCCGGGCCTTCCGCAAGGATCAGTCTCTCAAGCGAATCCGCGCAACGTGTGGCAAATTCCTCTTCCGTTTCACCCGGCTGGCCGTAGCGATAGAATTCCGGGCAGTCCGTATGCAGCACGCGATCGATCGGCAGATCGAAATCACGGTGATTATTAGGGAGCCCCGTCAGGCTTGCCGAGGCGATGGTCACGCCGTGATAGGCACGCATACGCGAGATGATCTTCTTCTTTTCCGGCCTGCCGATCGCATTGTGATAATACCAGACGAGTTTCATGGCCGTATCATTGGCCTCGGAACCCGAGTTGGCAAAGAACACCTTCGACATCGGAACAGGCGAAAGCTGGATGAGCCTGTCGGCCAGCTCGATGGCTGTCTCATGCGATTTGCCGCCAAAGCTGTGATAGAACGGCAATTCCTTCATTTGCCGGGTCGCAGCATCGACCAGACGCTGTTCGCTAAAGCCGAGCGACGCGCAAAACAGCCCCCCAAGACCTTCGATATACTTATTGCCCTCGCTGTCGACGATGTGGATCCCCTCACCCCTTGCAATCACCAGCGGACCGTCCTTCAAATGTTGCGAGGCGTTGGTATAGGGATGAAGAACGAAGGCAGCGTCCCGAGCTTCAAGGGAATTGAGAAGGGTGGTCACAATGGCTCTCCAAATGAGGTATGTTTCGATAGCGGCGCCTGGCAAAGCTCCGCCGGTCAGCCGATGAGACCTTTTGGTGCACCGGCTGCCATTTTTGTCGGGGTGAGAACTTCAGTGCTCAATCAATCAAGATTTGTCTTGATCCATTTCTGCGAAAGCTTGTTGATCGTTCCGTCCGCCTTGGCTGCTTTGATCGCCGCGTCGAACATGGACTTCAGGACCGTGTCGTCCTTGCGAAGTCCTGCGGCGATACCCTGCCCGAAGACCCCGCCTTTGAAGGTCGGACCGGCTATCGTGTAGTCTTTGAAGTCATCCTTTCGAAGCGTGGCGGTCAGCGATGTTTTCTGCGCAACGACCGCGTCGATGCGGCCGGCCTGAAGATCCAGATCATGCTGCTCGACGGTCTTGTATTCTCTGGGATCGACAACGCCCTTGAAGTAGGTGTCGAGAAACACCGCGTTCGCCGTTGATACCTGGGCGCCGACCGTTTTGCCCTTGAGGGCGTCTCGAAGCGGCTGCAATTCCTGCTCGACCTTCGCCTTGTCTCCGGCAAGATCGACCGTCGTCCCGGTACCTGGCAGATTTGCAAGCGGACCGGTCTTGTCGACCATGAAGGCCGCCGCAGTCGGGGCATAGGGCTCGCTGAACGAAATGACGGCAAGACGCTTTTCGGTAACGATCATCGAGGCCATGATAGCATCGAACTTTTTCGCATTGAGCGATGGAATGAGGCCGTCCCAATCCTGGGCGACGATCGTGCATTTGATCTTCATGCGAGCGCAGAGGTCGTTGGCGAGATCGATCTCGAACCCGGCAAGCTTGCCATCAGGTCCAGTGAAGTTCCACGGTTCGTACGCGCCTTCGGTCGCAATGGTAATTTCGGTTGGCTTTGTCTCGGCGGTGGCAGCGCCGGCAAAGGCAACACCCAGTAAGACGGACGTCAGCAAGAGTTTTGATAATTGCATGTTGCATTCCCCTTTTTGTTACCCCCTGTCCTTTTGCGGACAGGGCGGTGCAGCATTCACAACGCCTAGCCTCAGTCGCTAGGGCGCGCGAATCTTGATTGCCTCTACCGCCAGGCAGAGGAGCTCGAATAAAACCTGCGCCGCGATTTGCGCCGTGTTCGTTGTCGGATCGTACTGCGGAGCGACTTCAACTACGTCGCCGCCGACGATGTTCAATCCCGCAAGACCTCGCAGAATGCCCAGCGCTTGGGCGGAAGTCAGCCCACCGACTTCAGGCGTCCCCGTGCCGGGCGCAAATGCCGGATCGAGAGAATCGACGTCGAAGCTGATATAGGTCGGACCCGAGCCGACGATTTCCCTCGCCTTTGCGATGACCGCCCCAATGCCGATATCGCCGACCTCTTCCGCATGTATGACAGTCATGCCGGACGCATACGAAAACTCCCATAGATATTCCGAATTTCCTCGAATGCCGATCTGAACCGTCCGCCGCGGATCCAGCACACCGTCAAGAACCGCCTGCCGGAAGGGGCCGCCATGATGGAATTTGCACCCCTCAAAGGAGCCGCCGGTATCGCAATGCGCATCGATATGGATCATTCCCACCGATCGATCCTTGCCAACAGCCCTAAGAATGGGAAGACCGATCGAATGGTCGCCGCCGACCGCCAAAGGCACAACGCCCGCCTTGACCACCGCGAGGACAAATCGCTCGATATCCTCATGGGATGCGGCGAGATCAAACCGGCTCCTGAACGGAACATCGCCGACATCGGCGACCCGTGCATGGGCGGTCGGAACGGCGCGCAACACATGCTCATAAGGACCGACCCGATCGACATTTCGAACGGCACGCGGCCCGAACCGCGCACCTGATCGGTTCGTCACGCCAAGATCCATCGGTATTCCGAAAAGCGCGATGTCGATGCCGGTAAAATCGGGCGACGCATCAGGACGATAAGGAGCCTTCAAGAGCGTTGGCATGCCGCAATAGGGAGCCTGACGGCTGTCGCCATCCCCAAAGACCAGCTCGGCAACCTTTCGAAACTCCGGGTCGAACATCTCGCCGCCCGAGGCGTTCGAAAAGCGTTCCCGCAGTTCTTCCAGACTTAGAATCTCCGGCATTGGGCCTCCATTTGTCCTGCACCCACATTTCAAGCCGCCTCCAAAATGCAAACGAAAGGCCATTGCTTGTTGTGGTCAACATTGTATACATAATCGTATTCTCCTTGATCAAGCAAGAGGGAAAAAGTTATGGTGCCACCGACAGGACCCGCTGAACGGGTGAAAACATGGAAGGGGAATTGATTGGCATCGACCAAAACGGAACAGCGAGGCTCTTTACGTGAGAGCACATACTCGCAGCTGAAGGATCTTATCCTCAGCGGCCAACTACGCCCCTCGGAGCGACTGTCGGAAAACACGCTTGCCAAGCGCTTTGGCGTCAGCCGGACGCCGTTGCGCGAAGCGTTGATGAAGCTTGAAGAGGAAGGGTTGATCGTCGGACAACGAAACCTCGGATACACGGTCACCGATCTGGACGTCACCAAATTCTGCAATTTGCTGGTCGTTCGCGAGGCGCTCGATGTCTGCGCGGCGCAGCTTGCCTGCGAGATGGCGACCGAAGAAGACCTTGACCGGCTTCGAGGCGTAATCGCCCAGATGATCGAGCTCAAGGAGACGACCAATGAGGCGCCGTCCGACGCCGCCCGCAACCTAGACCTTGGACTATACATCCACCGGGTCATTGTGGAATCGACTCGGAACGAGGCTCTCGTAAGGGTAACCGACCAAGTCTACCAGCAGCTTCGTTTGGCCCTGTGGCTGGAAGTTCTCTGGGTCGATCTCGAGCACACGGATCTTGATGAGCATCGGGCAATTGCGGACGCTATCTGCGCACGCGACCGCGAGGCCGCTGCAAATGCGGCGCGCGCGCATGTGCAAAGCTCACTCAAGAACATGTCGAAGCTCCAGCGCATTTGGGCGCATCGGCGAACTGTCGACTGAGCCAAGCTTTCACAAAGAGGGTCACATATGGAGCTTATCTATAGTTATCTGGCACTCGTCGGTGCCGGACAGACAGGCTGGGGTCCGCTCCTTCTGACGGCCGCCGCCATGACAATTGGCGTTTCCGTGTGTGGCTTTCTGGCTGGAACGGTCATCGGCTCGGTTGTTACCTTTATGCAGTTGTCGCCCCACATGGCCGTTCGCTGGTCTGCCGACTGCTACACCACAATTCTTCGCGGCGTGCCGGACCTTCTGATCATCTATCTTTTCTATTTCGGCGGAAGCTCGCTGCTCGGATCTGTCGGCGGCCTGTTCGGCTATCATGGTTTCATCGGAATGCCCGCTTTCCTGACCGGAACCCTCGCACTTGGCGTCGTCTCGGCCGCCTATCAGGCGGAAGTCTTTCGTGGGGCCTTCAAATCGGTTGCGCGTGGCGAAATCGAAGCGGCCAACGCCGTTGGCATGCGGCCGTGGCCCAAGTTCAGGCGCATCATCGCACCTCTCGTGCTTCGCTATGCCATTCCGGGACTTGGAAACACCTGGCAACTTGTCCTGAAAGAATCGGCATTGATCTCCGTGACTGGTCTCGTCGAGCTCCTCCGGCAATCGCAAATCGCCGCCGGGTCCACACGCCGCCCGTTTGAATTCTACCTGACGGCGATCGTCCTTTATCTCGTTATCACCTGGCTCTCCTCAATCCTGTTCAGGAAAATGGAAGCCCGAACAACCCAAGGGATAAGGAGGGCCTTGTGATGGACATTGGCTTCATGAGGGAAACGCTCCTCACCCTTCTGACCGGTTTGCCGCTAACCATCGAACTTGCAGTCACATCCATTCTGGCGGGGAGCGTCCTGGCCCTTGTCATCGCGCTCTTTGCGGTGATGGGCGGCACCATAGGTCGAACCTTAACTCGCGCCTATGTCTTCGTGTTCAGAGGTTCCCCGCTCCTTGTCCAAATGTTCCTGATCTACTATGGCCTCGGTCAATTCCGGCATGGACTGCAGGATCTTGGCGTCTGGTGGTTCTTCCGGGAGCCTTATTGGTGCGCCGTGTTAGCGTTGACGCTGAACACAGCCGCCTACTGCAGCGAAATCTTTCGGGGTGGCCTGCAGGCCGTCTCCATGCAACAAGTTGAGGCGGCGCGCGCCTGCGGCATGTCCGGCATCCTGTTGTTCAGGCGCATCATTCTTCCGATTGCCATAAGGCACGCATTGCCTGCCTATGGCAATGAGATCATCTTGATGGTCAAGGCAACGGCGCTTGCTTCCGTCATCACCATCATGGAAGTCACAGGTCTCGCAGGAAAATTGATCGCGGACAGCTTTCGGGCTTTCGAAATTTTCATCGTCGCAGGGGCGATTTACCTTGCGATCAATTTCATCGTCACGCGCATGCTCATGGTGGCCGAATTTTGGCTTTCGCCACATATGCGTATGCCACCCAATCCTACCACTTAACGGGAGTACGCATGTCCGTCAGGGGAACAGTCTTGGTCAGCGATAACATACAAAAAAGCGCTGCCGTTTCGGTCAAGGATCTCAGAAAATGCTTCGGCCCGCTGGAGGTGCTGAAAGGTGTCTCGCTGGAAGCTCACCAAGGCGACGTCATATCGATCCTGGGCTCTTCCGGCTCCGGAAAATCGACGATGCTCCGATGCATCAATATGCTTGAAGTGCCCGACAGTGGCGAGATACGCATCGACGGCGAGATGTTCTCGCTGAAAAAAGGACGTCACAGGACTGAACCGGCCGACCGCAGGCAGGTCGATCGACTACGCGAACACATCGGCATGGTCTTCCAGAGCTTCAATCTTTGGTCACACATGACCATTTTGGAGAACGTAATCGAAGCGCCGATACACGTGCAGAAACGCAACCGTGCCGAATGCGTCGCGGAAGCAGAAGCGCTGCTCGAACGAGTTGGAATCGCCGACAAGCGAAATTTCTATCCAGCTCATCTATCTGGAGGTCAGCAGCAACGCGCGGCGATTGCTCGTGCTCTTGCGCAGCGGCCGAAGGTCATGCTTTTCGATGAGCCGACCTCTGCGCTTGATCCCGAACTTGTCGGCGAAGTGCTCAAAGTCATGCGGTCGCTTGCCGAGGAAGGTCGAACCATGCTGGTCGTAACGCATGAGATGGGGTTTGCACGTGATGTTTCCAATAAAGTCGTGTTTCTTCATAAGGGGATCATCGAAGAGACGGGCGAACCTGCGGAATTGTTCAAGCACCCAAAATCCGAGCGTTTTCGACAGTTCCTCGCACACGAGCGACGCTGAGAGGCAGCTTGGTTTCGATTTGCACGCAGAACAGCCCAGATCGGTTGTTTGAATTCTTTCTCAATTAGTTTCAACGCGGTTACCTGCGCCGCTCGCCAACATGAGTTGGATATCCTTCTCAAAACCCGACGTCAGCGACGATCTTCCTTGCGGCAGTGCTTCGGACCGGCGGCCGCCATCCGAGGAGTCCGGCATGTCGCCAGGGCGCAAATTCCGGATCATTCAGCCCGAAGGCCTGGTTTGGCGCGGGGAGCAGGCACCAACTCGTCCGGGACGTTGAGGTCCATTCATAGCTAGGCCATGCCGTTGGTGTCGCGTGGCCCCGCGCCTCATCACCCGAATTTCCGCATAGGAAAACTTTGTGCACGCTCAGTCAAAACGGACTGCACAGCTGGGCGCGACGCCTCCACAAACATCAGCCATGATGGACCCGAAAGCCAAGAGGAGGAAACATGCGTTTCAAGAACAAGACCGCCCTGATCACCGGCGGCGGCACGGGCATTGGCGCGGCCGTCGCTCGCCTTATCAGGCAGGAGGGCGGCAACGTCGCGCTGGTCGGGCGCCGCCTTGAGCCACTCCGCACCGTTGCCGAAGAGATCGGCGCGACGATCATCTCGGCCGATGCCGCCGATGGCGCTGCGATGAAGGGCGCCGTCGAGAAGGTTGTCGGAACGCTTGGCGGTCTCGATATTCTGATCGCCAATGCCGGTGGCCACGGCGTCGGGCCGACGGTCAGCATGTCGGACGAGACCTGGGATCTCGCCGTCCGGCTCAACCTCAACACCGCTTTCGTCAGCGCCCGCGAATCCCTGCCACATCTCATCAAGAGCCGGGGCAATATCGTCGTCCTGGCCTCCATCGCCGGGCTGTTTGCCGGACCGGATGCGGCCGGATACGTCACGATGAAGCATGGCTGCATCGGGCTCGCGAAATCGCTGGCGCGCGACTATGGCCGCAAAGGCGTGCGCACCAACATCGTCTGCCCCGGCTGGGTCACGACGGCCATGGCCGATGAGCAGATGGAATTCATCGTCGAGAAATACAAGCTGAACAGCATCGAGGAGGCCTATGCGCTCGTCACCAAGGACGTGCCGCTTGGCCGGCCGGCAACCGCCGAAGACGTCGCCAATGCCGTCTGCTTCCTCGCTTCGGCCGAGGCATCGATGATCAATGGTGCCGTCCTGACGGTTGACGGCGGCGCCGGCACAGTCGATCTGCCGACTCTGGCCTTTGTAGAATGACGGGGAGGACATACCGATGAACCAGAATCCCAAGGACTGGAAAACCTATGACGAATTCGCCTATGGCATCGAGACGAACCGGCTGCCGGCAACGGAGGCTTTGACCGGCTCATCTCACAAAATCTCGTTCGACGACGGCCGCAAGCTGGAGCTTGCCTTCGCCAAGGGCGAGGTCAAGTGGTCCAACGGCAGGGACGGCGCCACCGACCTCTCCGAGGTGATCGAAGTCGCGCCGAAGACCTATTTCGTCGAGATTATCTTTGCCGGCCGTCCCAAGGAGGCAGAGACGCTGATCCTAAACATCGAAACGCGCCGGGTGCTTTCCATCTACTCCGTCGTTCGCGAACTCAAGGATTCTGTCGGCGAACCGCAGGTTGCGCAGATCTTCCGGCCAGGCGTCATTGAGGGTGGTGTAGCAAGTGGGCCGGTACCGCATGAAAGCCGCGATCTGATTGGGCTCAGGGCGCACTTCACCTACAGCCCCAACCACGTTTATGAGCACACCTATCTCTCGTCGCAGCGCTATGCCTGGCAATGCCTCGTCGGCGTGCAGCGCGGCCATGGTGATGTCGACCTGACCACGACCTACAAGTTCGCCGACAACCTCTACATATTCACCTTCCGCGAGTTCAAGATCGCGGTCGCATCCACTTTCTTCTACAATTTCGATGATATGCGTTCGACAGGCAAGTTCCTTGGCATCACGGGCGACGGCCGAATCCAGAACAGCCCCGCCGGCGCCTTCATCCGCAAGGCTTCGATGACCTACTACCTGCCCGGCCAGGAACCAGTGTGAGGATCCCATGCGCAATGCATTCGATATCGTAAAGGCGCATTACGACGCCAATGACCGCCGCGACATGGAAGGCATGCTTGCGGACATCGCACCGGATTGCCGTTGGACTGAGATGGACGGCTTTCCCTGTGCCGGCACCTATGTCGGACCGGAGGAGATTTTCAAGAACGTCTTCCAGGCGCTGGGGCAGGCCTTTGACGGATACACCTTCAAGCTCGAGCGTCTCCTCGACGCCGGCGACGAAGTGGTTGCCGTCGGGGATTACAGCGGCACTAACAAGCGAACTGGAAAGACATTCAAGGCTCGTGTCGTCCATGTTTGGGGTGTCGCTGAAGACAAAATCCGACGTTTCGAGCAGTTCACCGATACGCTGAGAGTGGCGGAATCCATGCACTGACCGTTGAGGCGGTTCGGCTCCAGCCGGACCGCCTTGTCCCATTCAGGACACACGGACCTTGCGCCATTGCGACGGCGAAACGCCAAAACGATGGCGGAATGCCCGCGAAAAATGCGCGCTCGAGGAAAACCCGAGAGCAAAGGCAATCTCGGATATTTCTCCCGCGTAGCCGCCGGCGTCCCGCAGCTGTGCCGCAGCTTTTTGCACCCGCAGATCCCAGATGTAATCCGAAGGCGTCAGACGTTCGACCTCGAATGCGCGGTATACGTATCGCACCGAGCAGCCCATGCGGCGCGCGATCACCGCCACGGTCAGGTCCGGTCGTTCGAGGTTGCCATCGATGAAGTCCTTGATTCGCTGCAGCAGCACGCCAAGCGGATTGGCGATGGATTTTGGCTGCGGCGGATCAGAACCGATCATGGTGCGCACAAGCTCGATCATGGTCTGGCCGACACTTATACGCCGAGCCTCATCAAGATGATCGATCTCATGAATGGTCGAGTCCATCAGCGATAGAAGGATCCGGCACATGCCGTCCTGCTCGGCATGCGCCGTAAAAGGCCGTGCCAGTCGTTCCACCGCTGTTGCAGGCAGCGCGTAACGCGGCAATTGCAGCAGCAGCTGGCGGACCGGCGTGCTGTTCGTCAGCATGTAGGGACGGCTGGGATCGTAGATGACAAGCGCATTCCGCGAGATGGGCGCATGCACCCCACCCTGCGTGAGCGCGGCGCTGCCCTCCGTCTGCACGATCAGCTTGATCGCGTCGGGATCGTCGGGCGCCGCCGTCACATGATCGCCGAAGACGACATGTCGGTCCGCTTCCAGCCGCGTCAGCCGGCATGTACCCAGCATGGCGGATGTCATCCGGCTCTTCTCCTCGTCGGCGCTGCCGAAATCGAGCCGAACATTGCCGAAGAGATTACGTGCCAGCCCCGCAAACGCTCGGCCGCTGGCGCTGTCGACATGCCGGTGAAGTGCTGCAGCCATGATCGATGTCCTCAAAAGGGCGAAATATTTTTTATCGCTTCAGCTTGCCAGATAAGCGCCGTGCAGAATGTCCGGCTGGGCCTTGAGTGTCGGAGCGGCGCCGGAAAAAACGAGGCGCCCGCGTTCCAGCACGAGAGCCTGGTCGGCGAGATCGAGTGCGAGATTGGCGAACTGCTCGATCAGCAAAACGCCGATACCGCGGGCCGCGGCGATCTTCAGCGCCTCGGCCAGACGCTTGACGACGGCCGGCGCCAGGCCGAGCGACAGCTCATCGACGATCATGAAGCGCGGCTTGGCGATGAAGGCCTGCGCCATGGCCACCATCTGCTTCTGGCCACCCGAAAGATCCGATGCCGATTGGCGCCGCCGCTCCAATAGCTCGGGGAATATCTCATAGGCGTGAGCCAAACCCTCTCGCCGCGCAGTCGCCGATCCTTCAAGGGCCGCCACCAGGATATTGTCCTCGACGGAAAGCTGCCCAAGCACGCGATGTCCTTCCGGTACGAGCGCAAGACCGGTGCGGCGAACGCGGTCGGGTGAAAACCCTTCGAGCGCCGCATCGCCGAGTCGCACCGAGCCGCCGCGCGGCAGGACGCCGGCCATCGCCATGACCGTGCTCGACTTGCCCGCCCCGTTGGCGCCGAGAAGCGTCGTGATCTTGCCGGCTGCGACCGAAAAAGAAACATCATGAATGACGCGCTTGCCGCCGCGCTCGACGACGAGATTCTCGACGCGGATTTCGGGCTTGGTGTCCATGTCAGAACTCTCCCAGATAGGCGCGTCGCACATTGGGATCGGCCAGCACGGTCTGCGTCGGGCCGAGCGCCAGAAGCTTGCCGTAATCGAGCACCATGGTTTCGCTGCACATGGAGCGGATGAGATCGACATCGTGGTCGATAATCAGAACCTGCGCCCGGAATTCCGCCGGTATGCGCAGCACCAGCTCGCGAAAGGCTTTACCTTCTTCTTCAGTCAACCCGGCCGCCGGTTCATCGAGCAGAATGAGCTTCGGCTCGCCGACGACGCATTTCGCCAGTTCGACAAGGCGGCGCTGGAAGAGATTGAGGGATTGGCCGAGCCTCTCGGCAACATCGGTCAAGCCAGCAAAAGCAAGAGCCTGGTTGACCGCACGGGCATGATGTCCAGCACCAACGACATGATCAGCGATTGCGGCGATATTGCCGGCAACCGTCAGGTCCTCCACCACCTGCTCCGTTTGGAACGAGCGTCGTAAGCCGGCACGTACCCGCTGTAGCGGCGTCATCGGCAGCAGCGCCCGCTCGCCGAGCGAAACCGAGCCCTGGATAGGCTTCACGAAACCGGAAAGCACATTGAGCAATGTGGTCTTGCCCGCGCCATTCGGGCCGATGAGACCGGCGACTGGTGCGGTCAGCACGGCGCTGAGTTCATTGATCGGCCTGATACCGCCGAACTGGACGATGAGATTGTCGATCTTGATCATCGCGCCCTCCCCCGGGAAAGAGCAGCATTCAGCCTGATGATGAGAGCCGATATCTGCCCGGCAATGCCGGTCGGCGCGGTTGCCAGCGCATGGAACAGGGCGACGCCGAAGATCCCGATCGTGACGTAGCCATCAATGCCGAGATCGGTGAGCAGCGCCGGCACTGCACGCAAGAGAAGGCCGGCGATGATGGCGCCGTACCAGTTGAAGACACCGCCGACGATGGCAAGCGCAAAGAGATTGAGGCTTTCGAAAGCGCCGAAGGCGCGCCCATCGAGCTGGCCGACATTGCCCGCCAGCAATCCGCCGGCAAGGCCGGCGAGAAAGCCGCTCAATGCAAACGCCCAGGCCTTATAGATCAGCACATTGACGCCGCTGGCAACCGCAACCGCTTCGCCCTTGCGGATCAGTGCCCATGCCCGGCCAGGACGGGCAAGCTTATGCCATTGTGCGATCAGCAGGCCGATTGCCGCCACAGCACAGACATAGAGAAAGTAGGAGACTTCTCCATCGGCGAGGACCGGTCTCGCCAGCATCGCGCGGCCGGAACCGTCAGCCCGACCGAGGAACCCGAGACCACCATCCGGAAAACCCCAGGCGCTGATGACGATCTGGAAGGCACCCGCAAGCATCAGCGTCACGAGCGCGAGATAAAGACCGCGCAGGCGCAAGGCCGGTACGCCGAATGCCAACCCCACCACCGAAGCGACGATGCCGCCGGCAAGCAGGCTCAACTCGAATGGGGGATGAAAAGCGTGGCCCACGCGAAGCGTCACCCAACCGCCAACGCCGACAAGGGCGAACTGGCAAAGGGAGACAAGACCGAGCTGGCCGTAGAGAATGGCAAGTCCGGCAACAGACAGCGACAGAGCGACGGCCGATGTTGCCGCGGACAGCCAGAAGGAATTGCCAAGCAGGGCGACGACGAGCGAGAAGATCGCCATCGTCACGGGCACATGAAGAAGCTGCTTGGGCAGACGCACCATCGATATGCTTTCGGCTGTTGGGGCGATTGTTTGCTCCTGAATGGTCATCGATCTTTCAACGCGGCGCGCGCCGTGCCTCCCAGAATGGTGACCGCGATAAGCGCGATGATGAAAGGCGCTGCTGCGCGATAGGGCGATATCCAGGCAATCGGCGTCAGCACGGCTTCGGCGATCCCGATCAAGATGCCGGCAACGGCTGTTTGCCAAAGCGACTGCAGTTGACCAAGGATCGCCGCCGCGATTGCCGGGATCACCAGCAGAGTCAAAAACGTGCCCTGCAACCGGACGAGATCGGCAAGCAAGAGGCCGGCAAAGCCGGAGAAGATGCCGGTCATGATCCAGGCGGCTGTTTCGGTGTAAAGGATGCGTACGCCGAGGACGGCGCTGAGATCGCGATCATTGGCGAGTGCGCGCATATCCAAACCAAGGCGCGTCCGGGTGAGCAGCAGCGTGATGGCAACGACCATGACGATGGCGAGGACGATGGCGATGATGCGCGTATAGGTCAGGCGCACCGCGAAGAGAGAAACGAACATCTGGTCGGTCGGGAACTGCAGGCGACGCGGCAGCTCGCCCCAGATAACGCCCATGATCGCGATCAGGACCAGCGCCGGCGCCAAGGTGCCGACAGCGCGCACGACGATATCGCGATGCGACAGCATGGGCGCGAAGACGCGACCATAGAGGAAACTGATCGCGGTCGAAACGGCAACGGCAGCGAGGATGGCGACAGCGAGCGGCATCTTCCACTCCAGCAATTGCCAGGCGCAATGGGCTCCGATCGCACCGAAGGCTCCGAATGCGAAGTTGAGAACGCCCGTCGCCCGAAACAGGACGACAAGACCGACACCGGACAGCGCATAGACGGCGCCGATGCCTAGCCCGGAAATGACAAAGGGTAGAAGATTCATGGATCAATCCTCTACGGCGCGGCGCGTCTTCAGACGCGCAAGGGACGCCGTAACACTTTAGATCAGCGCATCGAGCTTTCCGAAAATCGATCCCGATTTCCGGGCCGATGCGTGGGGTCGTTCGGTCCCGCGGATTTGCCGCGGAACCGGTTGCAAGTGTGAGAGCTCAGTTGATGCCGGCGGACTTTTCAAAGGCGCGGATATCCTTCAGCTCCGGATCCGGCGACGGCGCGCAATCGGAGACGACCTTCCACTTTCCACCCTCGGCAACGGCCATGCGCGTCGTCGAATTGGCGTTATGGCGCGGCTGACCATCGCCGAAGTACCAGGGAGCGCAGAAGATATCGCTCTTGAAGTCCTTGATCTCTCGCACGGCGGCAGAGGCGGTCTCGCGGTTGATCTTGGCCGGATCGAGAGTCATCAGCGCCTTCTCGGCGATGCGAGCTGCGAGATAGCCTGCCTGAGCAAAGGTATCGCGCGGGTCGGACTTCTGGCCGTATTGATCCATGACAGCGAGCCAGTTCTGATTGTCCGGCGTCGTTGCCTCGAGATCATTGAATTCCATATTGACGTAGAACTTGCCATCCCAACCGGAGCCGATGGTCGACGGAACCGAGAGATCATAGGCGGAGGCGGCGCTCAGGAAGGTGATCGTCTGGTTGAGGCCCTGCTCTTCGGCAGCCGTCAGCAACGGTACGGCAACACCCTTGGAAAGACCAAGAACGATAACATCCGGTTTGCTCGAAGCAGCCTGCAGGATGATCGATGTAGCATCGGCAGAGCCGGGATCCATCAAAATCGTCTGGGCGGCAAAGCCCTTTTCCTTCGCGAGCAGCATCACACCATCGCAGGACCAGGTGCCGACATTCGGGATGTTCGGACCGATGCAGACGACGGACTTGGCATTCAGCTTGTCGAGCGCATAACCCATGGCGCCGAGCATCGAGACGCGCGGCCCGGCATTGGTCGGCGCATAATTCTCAGCGAAGTAGCACTCACGCGGCACACCGACGCCGGCGACGACAAGAATGCCCGACTTCTTGTAGAAATCGGCATTCGCGCCGCATTCGACATAGCTGGAATTGCCGACCATAAGTACGGCCTTCTCGTCATTGACGAGTTTTGCAGCCAGTTGCGCCGCAATTTCGGGGTTCCACTGATCGTCCTCGACCAGATATTTGACCGGCCGGCCCTTGATGCCGCCGTTGGCGTTGAGGCAATCGAAATAGGCCTTCGCCGCCTTGGTGGAATTGGAAAAGTCGTCCGGTCCGGTCTTGCCGGTGATGGCGCCGATGATGATCGGTTCACCCGTTGCCGGCTTGCCGCTATTGTCGCCGCAGGATACGGCCGCATGGGCGCTAAATGCTGATGCCAGCGTCAGCAAAAGGCCGATCACCAGCCCTCTTAGATTAATAGGCATAGTCTCCTCCCAATTTGTTGTCCCGTTCCCCACGGGCTCATTGCTTCCCCGATTTCCGGCTCACCCGGAAATCGCCTTTCCAGTCATGAAGGCCGCAGCCTTTGCCGCAATCATCATCGTCGGCGCATTGGTGTTGCCGGAAACCAATGTTGGCATGATGGAGGCGTCGCAGACGCGCAGCCCCTCGATCCCACGTACCATCAGGTCAGGCCCGACGACGGCCATGCGATCGTCTGCCCGGCCCATGCGCGCCGTGCCCGCCGGATGGAACACGGTCTTGCAGGATTGACGGATGTAATCGCGCAGCGCTTCAGGGTCCTTCTCGATGCCGGGCTTCGGCAGCAGGCGGCGCTTGACCAGCTTGGCAAGCGCCGGTGCATCGAGAATGCGGATCGCCGTTTCGACACCACGCACCAGGGTTTCGAGATCGGCCGGATCGGACAGCAGGTTGGCGTTGAAATCCGTCTGTTCGGTCGGATTCTTGCTCTTCAGCCGTATCCAGCCGCGCGACCGTGGCCGCAGATAGCATGGACCGATGCTCAAACCGTGACCCGGCTCCGGATCGCGATCAACGAAGCCGATCAAGACAGGTAGGACATGGAACTGCACATCCGGCTGCCCGGTGCCCGCGGTGTCGATGAAACCGCCGCATTCGACAACGTTGGACGTCAGCAACCCGCGATGCGCCGTCAGATAGCGCAGCATATGGCCTGCCGCCCGCAGCCCCTTGTCATGGCCGAGGATCGAGATCGGCTCGCGTGTTTCGCCCTGCACCGGCACTTCCAGATGGTCCTGATAGTTGCTGCCGACACCCGGCAGGTCGGCGACGACCTTGATGCCGATCGAGGAAAGATGTTCGCCGTCGCCGACACCCGACAGCTGCAGAATCTTCGGCGTTGCGATGGCTCCGGCGGTGAGCGCGATTTCGCGCGATGCCTTGAAGATCGCGCCATCGAGCAGCTCGACGCCGACGGCTTTCTGCCCTTCGAACAGGATACGGGCAACCTTGCGCTCCGTGAGCACGGTCAGGTTCGGCCGCTTCTCCGCCTCGCGCAAAAAGGCCTGCGCCGAACTCCAGCGACGGCCGCCATAGGTCGTGCTCTGATAGAAGCCGACGCCGGCCTGATCCGCGCCGTTGAAATCGTCATTGTGGGGAATGCCAATTTCCGTCGCCGCCTTGATGAAGGCTTCGCTTAAAGGATGGCGATGGCGGGGGTCGGAGACGCGCAGGCCGCCCTTGTTGCCGTGGTAATGGCCATTCAGCCGCTCATTGTTCTCAAGCGAGCGGAAGGCCGGCAGCACATCCTCGTAGGACCAGCCCTGGCAGCCCATTTGCGCCCAGGTATCGTAGTCGTTGCGATGACCGCGAATATAGATCATCGCATTCACCGAACTGCCGCCGCCCAGCACATTTCCCTGCGGCACGATGCTGGGCCGGCCATTGAGGCCCCTATCGGGATTCGATGCATAGGGGTGGATATCGATGCCCTTGCCCAGCACCTTGAAAAAAGTGGCGGGGATATGGATCCAGGGATCGGAATCCCGGCGACCGGACTCGATCAGCAGCACCTTGTGCGCCGGATTTTCCGAAAGCCGGTTTGCCAGCACGCAACCCGAAGAACCGCCACCGACGATGATGTAGTCGTAAGTCGTCATGACTCAGCTCAATACGGTCTGGATTGTCGTGAATTCCTTCAGCCCTTCGGCGCCGAATTCGACGCCGATACCAGACTGCTTCACACCGCCGAAAGGCGCATTCGGCTGGATCGTGCCGTGCTTGTTGATCCAGACCGAGCCGCACTCGAGCTGCAGCGCATAGCGCTTCGCCTTCTCCGCATCGGAGGACCAGACGGAGCCGCCAAGGCCAGCCGGGTTCTGGTTGGCGCGCGCGACCACCTCATCGATGTCGCTGTAGCGGATGATCGGCAGGGCCGGACCGAACTGCTCCTCGTCGACCAGGCGGATACCGTGGTCGACATCGGCAACGAGCGTAATCGGATAGAAATAGCCCGGTCGATCCATCGGCGCCCCACCGGTCAGGATACGACCGCCATTCGCGCGCGCATCGTCGACGAGTTCGCGCACCTTGTTGAACTGCATCTCGTTCTGCACCGGACCGAGAATGCTCGCCTCATCCAGCCCATCACCGACGGCGATCTTGCCGGCATATTCCGCAAGACCGCGGCAGACCTCCTCATAGATGCTGTCGTGTACATAGAGCCGTTTCAGCGCCGCACACGTCTGACCATTGTTGATGAAGGCACCCCAAAAGAGTCCTTCGACTATGACCTTGGGGTCGGCATCGGGCAGGACGATGCCGGCGTCATTTCCGCCAAGCTCCAGCGTGAGGCGTTTGAGGGTCGCGACCGCAGACGCCATGACTTTTTTGCCGGTTTCCGTCGAGCCGGTGAAGGTCATCTTGGCAATACCAGGATGGGACGAAAGCGCCGCACCGATACTGTTTTCACCAGTGACGACGTTGACGACACCGGGCGGCAGAACCTCGTTCATGATCTCCACCAGACGAATGGTGGACAGCGGCGTCAGCGGCGAGGGCTTGATGACAACGGTATTGCCAGCACGAACGGCCGGAATTATATGCCAGCAGGCGATCATCACGGGCCAGTTCCAGGGCGTGATCGAACCAACGACGCCGATAGGCTTGCGATGCAGTTCGACGCGGCCTTCGTTATCGTCTTGCAGGATTTCCACTGGCAGATCGAGTTCGGCAGTATGGCGCGTCCAGGCGAGCGCGGCACCGATCTCGAAGCGAGAGCCGAGACCATTGAGCGGCTTGCCCTGTTCGCGGGTCAGGATTTGAGCAAGTTCCTCACCGTGCTCGCCGATCTTTTCAGCGACGGCGCGGCAGGCCGCCGCGCGCTCCTCGCTGGAGATCTGCGACCAACCCTTGAAGGCTTCGGCGGCCGCGGCAACCGCGCGGTCGAGATCCGCTTCACTGGCAAGCGGCATATGGCCGACAATGTCACCATTCGACGGATTTTTAACCGGTGCATGATGAGATGTGGCAACAGGTTCGCCACCGATAAGCAGGGTGTACTGCTTCACGACATTTTCCTCCCGTGACTTTCGAGAGGACTATGCCCCTTGCCCTAAAACCCGTCTTGGGGAGAAACGCGCCTCGTCTTGGACTGGAACGCAGTCTCGCGCTTCAGTCCAACCTATGGGCCGGCTCGGCGGCGCGAAGCAGCTCGCTCGGCGCGCAATCGAACAGCTCCTTGAAGCTGCGATTGAAATAGGAGATGTCATTGAACCCGGCCGAATAGGCCACTTCGGCTATCGTCGCCGGGTTGCGCTGCTCTTTCAGCTGCTCGATCTTTTCCCGCGCAAAGCGCAGCCGCTTGTCGCGAATGACCGTCGTGCAGGTCATGCCCATGCCCTGGAAATCCTGCTGCAGGGTGCGGATGGAAATGCCGAGCCGTGTCGCCAGCCACTTGGCGCTGAGGTCGCTTTCGGTCAGATGCTTGTCGATGAGGATATCGACCATCTGCATGCGCTTGCTGGCACTTTCATGCAGCGAATTCAGGCTTGCCGTCTGGGCGCCTGTGGAGAGGAATGCCTGACGGGTTGTATCGAACATCAGCTGACGAAGATAAGGTGAAGCTGCTTCATTATCCGGCGTGGTCATCATCTTGGCAATCAATGCACGTAGCATCATGGCCATCGGGTCGCTCGCCTCGAGCTTGCGCGCAACGTCAAAATCGATCTTGCTGTTCGAATACATTAGCTGCCGAGGCAGATGCAGCGACAGGTGATTGGAGAAGTGCCCGCGAAAATAGAAGGTGGTCGGCCGCGTCGAATCGACAAGAATGCATTCGCCGACATCGAGAATGTTTTGCTGGCCGGAATGCTCGACACCGCAGACGCCCTCCAGCTGCAGGATCAGAAACAGATGCTCATTGGCATCACGGCGAATGTCCTCCCAATCGCGGTGGACATAATCAAGATCGTTGGAAACATGAGCAAACTCCATGCCGCAGACATCGATACGGCTCGCCGTGCCGATGACGCTATCACCGCGCTGCATACTGTGCGGATTGAAGTTGCCGCAAATGCTTTGAAGGTCGTCAACCCACTGATCGTAGGGCGTCGGTGACCAGGTCCGGTCAACCAGACTGCGATTTTGCAACAGGTCCAACTCCGCCTCCCAACAGTGTCAGCACTGCGGAAGACTGCTACAGATCTTCTGGTCCGTCAATCAAATACTTAACATATTAATGAAATCGAAGAGGCCTTCATTCGCCGCTATCTCCATCTGTTCCGGCGTCGCACAGATCGGCCAGCGAAGACCCCAACTTCCTGCGAAGGCGCCGCTATAGATCTTCGAATAAATATCAATCTTTTCAGTGGAGAAGGTCTCGGCGGGCAGAGCATCCTGAGGCTGTTCTACGAATTCCATTGCGCGTAGGGCAAGTTCCCTATTTTCCGGCGTCATATGTTCTGCAGAGAACCCCCGGCCCGCCACGGCGATGTTATTCAAGACGCTAAGAATCTTCCGCCATTCACGAACCGCCGGCACGCTGGCAGCTCACCGATCAGGATCTATGCGCCAACAAGATCTCCATTCACCCATTGCTGCGGCTGAGCTACAGCTTTCTCGGTTGCCTCTAGAAGTTCAGCCCTGCCATGGATCAACGATGATCACACCAGTTCCATCGAAGTCTTTGATATTCCGCGTGACAACAGCCAGACCATGGACCAGCGCCGTTGAAGCGATCAAGGCATCGGCCTCGTTGCGACGGTCCGGAATGTGAGGGTGAGCACAACGCGTAGCGACGGCATCGTCTATGGGCAGAATACGATCCACAAATTCCGGGCGAACGCGGCTATCCATCCACTCTCGTAGTCGAGCGCCTTGCGACGCATCGCGGCGCTGAACACTCAAGATACCGCGTTCGATCTCCATGATCGTGATAGCGGAGATGAAGAGTTCACGGGCATCCTGCGACGCAACCCATTGCGTGACGTTTGCATCTGCCTTGCCATCCCCAACCTTCCGCAGCTCGAAGACGACGTTCGTATCGAGAAGATACTTCAAGACAGATCGACCTCGCGTGTCGCGATTTTGGCTCTAGGCGTATCCATCTCAATAGTCGAAAGGCCGGGCATAGCGAGCGCGTCAACGAGGTTCCTGCGTTTCCCTGACAAACGCTCGAATTCACTGTAGGTCATCAGGACGTGCGATGGCTTGCCGCGATCTGTGATAATCACGGGACCGTGCTGAGCGGCCTTTTTAGCCTTGCTGACGTCATGATTGACCTCTCTGCTGGACAAACTCGTCATACTCATAGGCAACCTCCATGTAGGTAAGTACCTACTTATAGAGTATCATTGATTTTTGGGCAATAGTCTCGCCGGCTGAGGTCTTGAAGAGATTTGAACGATAGCCGGCAGGAGGGACATGAAATGAGAAGCAAGGTGGCGTGGACGAACAACTGCAACGCCTCTGAGGATCATGACGACGTCGCCAGGTTTGAGAACAGGCAGGAGTTGGCGTTCGACATAGGCTCGAAAGCACTGGCCATTGATCGGTCCGTTAAAGACACAGGGTGCAACGGACCTGGATCAAGACCGGTCTGCCGGGACTACTATCCGCTTCGTCGACTGAGAAGAGATGCGCCCCGCCGAGGCACGGCGCCGGCAACCACCTCACTGCCGGGGCGACTACAGGGCCGCATCGCGCCGCAGCCCCGACATCGGTTGTTTTCATCAGTACATTCTTCAACAGCCGACAGTCGTTATTGCCTCTTCCAGCGCCAGAGCGGCCCCCAGCAATCGCTCATCATGGTTCTTGGGAGCCGACAGCAGAAAGCCGACCGGCATGCCGGCTTCGCCCACCCCGCAGGGCAGAGAAACGCCGCACCAGTCAAGAAAATTACCGATCGCCGTATTGCGTAGCGTTCTGCCATTGATCTTTACGAACAGTTCGTCATCGGCCTCCAGGGGGCCAAGCGCCGGCGCGACATGGGCAACCGTCGGATAGGCGATAAACTCATTCGGCCCAAGCGTTGCGGCAACCTCCTTGATCAGTTGCTCACGCACTTTGAGCGTTTCCAGATAGCCGACCAGCGTCGTTTTCTCTCCGAGGCGCGTTCGCGCGACAACACGCCGATCCATGGCTTGAGCCTCCGGCCCCGCCAAGCGACGATGATGCAGCACGAAGGCCTCGGCAGTAACCAACGGCCCATACTCGGCCATCAGCTCAAAGAGCCTTTCGAATGCGGGAAAGGCAGCTCGCCGGATCTTAACGCCAGCAGCACTCAACCTCACTAGCGTCGCCTCAAAAGCTGCAAGAACACCATCCTGCGCATCATCCATGACGATATTTGTCGGCACGACGATGGAAAGCCTGGCGGCTTCGGCGCGCTCCACCTCGGGGACAAAGCGCCCGCGCATTGCGGCATCGACCCAGATCGCATCCTGGACGCTGCGGCACAAAGGCCCTAGCGAGTCGAGGCTCGTCGACAGCGGAAAGACGCCGGCCATGCTGTAACGGCCATGGCTTGCCTTATAGCCGACAAGGCCGTTGAAAGCAGACGGTATGCGCACCGAGCCGCCCGTATCCGTGCCGATCGCCACCGGCACGAGACCGGCCGCAACCGCGACGGCGGAACCCGAGGACGAACCGCCGGGAATTCGCGGCACATCCGTTGCCAGCGGGTTTAGCGGCGTGCCGTAATGCGGATTGAGGCCGAGACCGGAAAAGGCGAATTCGCTCATATTAACCCGGCCGACGGCCACCATGCCCGCCGCCTGCAGGGCCCTGACGACATCGGCATCGTCCGGCGCGGGCGCGGCATCCGCAAGCACGATCGAGCCGGCCGTCGTCGGCAGCCCGGCGATGGCAAAGAGGTCTTTCCAGGCAACGGGAATGCCATCCAACAGCCCGCGCGAACGCCCTTCACGCAGCCTCTTAGACGAAGCAGCCGCCTCCTCCTTCGCGCGCCGCTCCAAAAGCTGCGTGAAGATCGCCTGGTCCTTATAGGTCCGGATCGCGTCGAGGGTCTCCTCGGCCAGCGCGACCGGGTCGAGACTGCCGGACTGGATCAGGACCGAGAGTTGCGCGATCGATTTGCCGAGATGTGTCTTTGTCACAGGTCCTGCTCTCCTTCTCAGCCAACCAGCTGCATCCAGCGGCGCACGAGATAATTGTGCTCATCCATTGTCGTATTCCAGACGGCAATGCAATTGGCGCGCTGCCAATAGGACCCGCCGCTGCGCACCGATCCTTTCCTTATCCGCATCTGGCCATCCGGGCCGGGCAAGTCTTCGGTGGCCGCCGCGCCTTCATACCAGTAGTCCCATTCGGCCTGGGTCATGAACTGCCGCGAACGCTGCGGTGTCGAAATGTAATAGCCCTGCCGCGCGACCACGGCACCCGGCCATCCCGATATCCACCAGTTCAGATAGTCGTAGGCAACGTCGAGGAGGCGGCCGCTCAACTGTTTCGAAAGACACAGGCCACCATGCCAAGCGCGATAGCCTTCGGCGGGGACGGCCTGCTCGACCGGCACGCCCTTCGAATTCAGAATGCCGATGCCGGGCGACCACATGCTCTGGACGCTGGTCTCGCCGGCGATCATCAGCCGGGCCGCATCCTCGGCAGTTTTCCAGAAATCCCGGAAGAAGCCAGCCTTCTTGCGCTGCTCCAGGAGATCGATCAGCTGGTCGATCTCCTGAATGGACATATTGCCGATATCGTCGAAGGACATGAGGCCAGCGGCCTGTGCCGCGAGCGCCGCATCGAAAATGCCGATGGCAGGCTCATCGACCAGCGCCACTCTGCCCGCCCAGCGGTCGTCGAAGAGCGCGCCCCAGGAATGCATGCCGACACCATTGGGCGCCAGATCGGTCCGATAGGCGAAGCTGTCGAAATTATGCGTCGTCGGCAGCATGGAGATGAAGCGCGACGGCGTATCGCCCAAGGCGAGGTTCGGCTGCACGAAGAGCTTCTTCGCCGGCACGTCGCCGAGCCCCAATCGCGGATTGGGGCCGATGTGGCCGGTCTTCGTCAGATCGTTGACCTCATCCCAGAGCACGATGCGCTGGGTGTCCACAGGCTGGATCGCACGCCAATGCCAGACGATATCGAGATTGTGGAAGCACTGGTCGTAGATATCGTAGGTCTCCGGCTCGCGGGCCGCCTTGTATTGAGTTGTCAGGAAATCGTTGTTGTCGAAGATGACATCGATGCCGAGATCGTCCTGCGCGCGCAGGCGCAATTCCTCCAGCAGCGAGATCGCGGTACCGAGAACGCGCAGGCGCGGCCGACCCTTCAGATGTAAGGCGGGAGCGGACATGCTTTTGGCGATGGATTCATGCTTGTTCATGGAGATACCAGTTGTCTCATCGCGCCGCGGCGATCGGATAAGGCGCGGCAGGCACGTACGCCAGTGTGAAGGCTTCGAAGGAGCGTTTCAAGAGAGTGCCGTCGAGCCCATCCAGGATGAAGACCAGTCGCGAGCTGCGGTCTTCCGAGGGCCATCCATCCATATGCACCGGCGTATGAACCAGATGCTGAACCCCATGAACAGCGACCGGGCGCTCCTCACCGTTGAGATTGAGAATACCTTTTACCCGCAGCACGCGCTCCCCATGCCGATTGAGCAGCATGGTCAGCCAGAGCCCGAAAGCGGTCCAATCGACAGGCCTGTCGATGACGAACGAAATCGAGGAAATGGCGGCCTGATGCGGCACGCCATCCGATGAGACGAGCTGCACCGGCTCCTCACAGTAAAAGCCGCTCTGCGACAGGCTGCCGCTTGGCGAGACGTCGCTTTGGACGGCAACAAGCGAGGAGAGATCGAGATCCGGATCGGCCGCTGTCAGGATTGGAGCATAGGGATTGAGCGTTCGAAGGCGAGCCCGAAGGAAATCTCCCTTGCTGTCGGCTTCAAGATCGGTCTTGGTCACGATCAAACGATCCGCGACCGCTGCCTGCCTGTTGGATTCGATATAGGTGTCGAGCTGGCGCAGCCCATTTACCGCATCGACAGTCGTAATCACGTTGCCGGCGCAGAAATGATGCCGGAGCACCGGATCGGCCTTGATCGTCGACAGGACCGGAAAGGGATCGGCAAGACCCGTGCTTTCAATGATGACGCGCCGGAATGGCGGCAAGAGCCCGCGCTCGCGGCGGGAATAAAGTTCCTTGAGTGCCGTAGCAAGTTCGCCACGCACTGTGCAGCAGACGCATCCGGAACGCAGTAGCACCATCTCGCCCTCGACGCTTTCGACGAGATCGTGATCCAACCCGATCTCGCCGAATTCGTTGATGAGCACGGCGGTATCGGCAAAGGCCGGGTCCGCAAGGATGCGTTTGAGCAGCGTCGTCTTGCCGGAGCCGAGAAAACCGGTCAGCAGATTGATCGGCAGGAAGCCGCTTGTTTCAACCGACATGGCGTCCCTCCATCCTGGCGACGAAGGCAAGGTCAAGCGGATCGCAGTACCGTCCGACGAGCCTTTCGGCCGCCGGCCAGAGATGGCCGAGATCCTCGATGATTTCGCTCCTGCCCGTTCTGGTCGACAGCACGAAGGACGCGCCCTGCCAGTCGGCAAGGACAAGGCCGAAACCCGAGAGCATCACGTTGGCGGCACGCACGCGCTCGGCGCGCTCGCGCCGCCGGTCGAAGCTTGCTTGATTGCGGGTGAAGACGCCCGGCCGTGCCGCGGCATCCGTCCAATGCTCATTGCCGCCGAGCACGCCGCACAGTGAACACATGGCAATCACCTCCAACCTGATGCTTCGATCCTTCAGCCTAGCCGTCTATTTCTTGCGCGGAAAGCGGGCGGCGAAATCGTCGGCGATCTCATTCATCGTGACGAACTTGACGCCTGGATGCTTGATCATATGCGCATAGAGCCTTTCCAGCATCATCAACACCTGAGGCCGGCCCGCGACGTCGGGATGGATGGTGATCGGGAAGACAGCATAATCCATCTCGCGATAGACCCAGTCGAACTGATCGCGCCACATCTGCTCGATATGATGCGGATTGACGAAGCCATGGCTGTTCGGGGATTTCTTGATGAACATCATCGGCGGTAGATCGTCGAGATACCAGGATGCCGGGATTTCGATCAGATCGGTCTCCTGGCCGCGTTTCAACGGCACCATCCAGTCCGACGGCTTGCGCGAATAGTCGATCTTGGTCCAGCTGTCGCCGACGCGCACATAGTAGGGCGTGAAGTCATTGTGCATCAGCGAGTGATCGTATTTGATGCCGCGCTCCAGAAGCAGCTCATTGGTCACATTGGAGAATTCCCACCACGGTGCGACATAGCCGGTCGGGCGCTTCCCTGAAAGCTTGGTGACCAGCTCGATGCACTTGTCGAGGATCTCGGTCTCCTGCTCGCGCGTCATGGCGATCGGATTTTCATGGCTGTAGCCGTGGATGCCGATTTCATGGCCGGCATCGGCCACAGCCTGCATCTGCTCCGGAAAGGTTTCGATGGAGTGGCCGGGAATGAACCATGTCGTCTTGATGCCGAAGCGTTCGAAGAGCTTCACCAGTCGCGGGCTGCCGACTTCGCCGGCAAAAAGGCCTCTCGAGATATCATCAGGCGAATCCTCACCGCCGTAAGAGCCGAGCCAGCCGGCGACGGCATCGACGTCGACGCCAAAACTGCACAAGATTTCCTTTGCCATGGGATGACCTCCTTCAATTTGAGTTTTCTGTAGTCAGTGAGCCGGGATGACGGTCGCGTCGGCCGGATCCCAGGCAAGCATGACCTCGGCGCCTAAGGGAAAGGCGCCGGGCCGGTATTTATCGACATGGGCTTCCAGCGCCAGGCCTCGGCCGTCCGGTAGGCTGATGCCGATCTGCGAGATATGGCCGACCACGTCGAAGCGCTCGACGCGGGCGCCGACCACATTGCCGCTGAAAGCCCGGATGAGATCTTCGCGCGCCGAGCCACTCGCCGCGTGAACCTCGATCGCCTCCGAAGGAATGACGATGTTGACCTTGCTGCTGAGGCCGCCATTGGCGCAGCCCGACAGCGTGCCGAAGGATGTGGAGACGAATGTGCTGTCGGCCTGCGTGCCGGCGACCTCGCCTTCGAAGATGGTATTGCGGCCGATGAACTGCGCCACGAATGGCGTATCGGGGCGCGTATAAAGCTGAGCTGGCGGACTGATCTGCTCCACCCTGCCCTGGTTCATGACGACGATGCGGTCGGATAGCGCCAGCGCTTCCGACTGGGCATGCGTGACGAAGACGAAGGTCACGCCGAGCCTCTTCTGCAGCAGCTTCAGCTCGTTCTGGATCGCCTTGCGCAGATTGGCATCGAGCGCACCCAGCGGCTCGTCAAGAAGCAGCACATCCGGCTCGACCACGAGGCCGCGAGCAAGCGCGATGCGCTGGCGCTGGCCGCCGGAAAGCTTGTCCGGCTTGCGCTCGGCAATATCCTCCAGCCCAAGTGTCACAAGGATACGATCGACCCGCGCATCCCGCTCGGCCTTCGCCATGCCCTTGACCTCGAGACCATATCCGACATTCCGCCGGACGGTCATATGCGGAAACAGAGCATAGTTCTGGAAGATCATCGATGTCGGCCGCTTCTGCGGCCTGACATCGTTCATGCGCTCGCCCTTGATCATCATGTCGCCGGAGGAAATGCTTTCGAAGCCGGCGATCATGCGGAGCGTCGTCGTCTTGCCGCAGCCCGACGGACCGAGAAAGGCGATGAATTCACCTTTCCTGATCGAAAGATTGAAGTCGATGACGGCGGGCGTGCCATTGTCATAGACTTTGCCGACATTGATGAGTTCCAAATCATATATCATGAGAGATCTCCGGGCGTGGACGAGGAGGCGGACATCGCCTCCCCGCGCGGCATAGGATGGCCGGCAGCAGCCATCGGATCAGGCATTGAGGAATTCATCCCATTTCTGAACGAGATGGTCGTATTCATCCGGCCACTGGTGCCAATAAGCGACGTTCTTGGCGCGCTCCGCCAGCGAGCCGCCATCGCGCAGGTCCCCTTCCTTGATACCGCGCTCAGGAGCGCCGACCCATGGCTTGCCCTCGTACCAGAAGGCATATTTGTCCGGCGCCATGACCTTCTGGATATTGGTCGACGGAGAATAATAGCCCTGTTCGGAAACGGTGATGCCGGGCTCGCCGGAGAGCCAGTAATCGGCATAGGCGATCACGGCTTCCTTGTTCGGCGTGCCAGCGATCATCGACGGGCCGATCGCCCAGCCGCGATAACCTTCCTTCGGCACGGCATATTTACATGCCTTGCCCTGGGCCTTGACCGCCATGACGGCCGGCTGCCAGGCGTCGCAGACGACCATCTCGCCCGATGCCATCAGATTGACCAGCTCGCCGAAATCGCCCCACAGCGCGCGGAACTGCCCGTCCTTCTTCTTCGAAACGAGGAACTTCGCCGCTTCGTCGATTTCGGCCGTGCTCGGGTTGCCGGGATTTTTCACGTTCAGAAGGCCAAGCGTGTTCATCGCCATGATCGCCTGACCGAAAGCGATCAGCGGATCGGTGTTGAGGCCGGACTTGCCCTTGAACTTCGGATCGAATATCGCCGCCCAGGTATTGGCTTCCTCGGCGGAGAGAACGTCCGGATTGTAGCCGATGGAGTCGTAGTTATAGACGGCAGGCACCATGTTCAGCATGGTCTTGGCGTCATCGGCCCAGATCTGGCCGACGATCTGCTGCTTCGGCTCCCACTTGTCCGAGGGTGTGGTGAAGGTATCCCGGATATTGGCCCAGTTCTTCAGGGAAGCGGCCGGAACCGGCTCGACATTGTTGGTCATGACGATCGAGGGCAGACGCTCGCCGATGATCTCCCAGCAATCGTAATCCTTGGAACCGGACAGGATCTTGGTCTGCGCGTCGGGAAAGGTCGCCGCAGTACCTGAGGTCTGCCCGACACCGCTCACCTTGCGGAAGTCATCGAGGATACGCTCCTGGACCGTGACCGAAAGACCGATGGTGCGCAACTGCTCCTTGGCGAGATTGGCAGCCTGTGCGTAGGCCGCTCGCGACGACAGGAACGGCGTGCCGCCGCCGATTGCAAGCGCCATAACGCCGGCCGAATGCTTCAACAGAGAGCGTCTGTTCAATTCCATTTTGGACATTTTTGTTCTCCAGTGCTGATTGCTGTTCCCTAGGCCCTTGTTGGGCCTCTTCATTGCCGTATCGCCCCTACCCAGCCATCGCCGGACGATGACGATCAGTACCGCCCCACAAGGAGGCCACCATCAACGACCAGAACCTGGCCGGTCATGTATCTCGCGCCGTTTGACGCGAGGAATGCGATCACGTCGGCGATGTCTTCCGGCTCACCCAGCCGGCCCATCGGAATGAATTCGGCAGCCTTTTCCGCGCCTGAGGGGCCTAGCGAATTCTCTTCCGAAAGGAGCTGAGCCGTGCGGATATAGCCCGGCGCAATGCCGTTGACCCTGATGCCGTCCTTCGCCAGTTCCACCGCAAGCCCGCGTACCAGTCCGACGACACCGGATTTCGCCGCCGAATAATGGACATGCTCGTCCCAGCCATAGGCGACACCCATGATCGAGGAGAGCGCGACGATGCTGCCCGATCCGCGGGTACGCATGCCGGGTACGGCGGCACGCACCAGCTTGAAGATGCCCTTCAGATCGACATCCATGGTTAAGTCCCACTTGTCGTCGGTAAGCTCGCCGAGCGGCGTGCGATGGGCGATGCCGGCATTGGCGACGATGACGTCGATCTTGCCGAAACGCGCCTCGACATCGGCGACCAGCTGGTTTGCCGCTTCCGTCGAGCGCACGTCGTAAAGGTGGAATTCGGCCGAGCCGCCGGCGGTCAGAATGTCATGAACCGTCTGCTCACCTTCCTTCTCGAGGATATCGGTGACGACGACATGGTCGCCGAGCGTTGCAAAAGCCTTAGCCGTTGCCTGGCCGATACCGATGCCCGCACCCGTGACGATGACCACCCGCTTTTCTAAACTGTCCATCTGCTTGTCTCCCTCAGAGCATCACATCGCCGGAATTCGGCCCGAGCGTCTGGCCGACGAAAAGGCTCGCGGCCGGCGAGGCCAGGAACGCCACGGTCGCGGCCACCTCTTCCGGTTCGCCAAAGCGGCCGAGCGGCAATTCGCGCTGCTTGCGTTCGCGCCATTCCTCGGAAAGACCGAGCACCAGCGGCGTATTGATCGGTCCGGGCGCTACCGCATTGACCCGTACGCCCCGGCTCGAGACCTCGCGGGCGAGCGCCTTTGTCATGCCGATGATCGCGGCCTTGGCGCCGGAATAATGAACAAGCTCGATGCCGCCGATCTGCCCGAGCTGGGAGGCGACATTGACGATGACACCCCCGCCCCGCGCCAGCATCGACGGCAAGACGGCCTTGGTCATCAGGAAGGTGCCGCGCACATGCACCGCAAACATCCGGTCGAAATCCTCAAGCTCGAGGTTTTCGAATGCCGCCTGATGCGCAATGCCGGCATTATTGACGAGAAGGGCGACGTCGCCGTGCGAGGCCTTGGCAGCCGCATGGATCGCGGCCACATCCTCCGGCCGCGCCACATCACCGGCGACCGCGACCGCCGCTCCGCCCGCCTTGATAATTTCCGAGGCAACAGACTTGGCGCGCTCCTCGGAAAGGTCATTGACCAGAACCGCATAACCGTCGGCGGCAAGGCGGAGCGCAATGGCACGGCCGATACCGGAGCCGGCGCCGGTGACAATGGCGGAGAGGGGGGCGGAGATCGGGGCGGAAGCCTTCTCAGCCATCATGCGTCCTCCTGGATGCGGATACGTTTGGCGCGCCGCACCGACAGACCCATCAGGATCGCGTAGGTGCCGAGAAGGGCGAAAGAGAAGAGCGTGGTCAGTACCCCGAAAGCGAAGACGTTCGGATGCACCTCGACCGAGAAGGTGCCGTAGATGGCGAGCGGCAGCGTCAGCTCACGACCGGAGGCAAATAGGGTCCGCGAGAACTCGTCATAGGAGAGCGTGAAGGCGAAGAGCATGGCCGAAAGCACGCCCGGAAAGATCAGCGGGAACGTGACCTTGCGGAAGGTGCGTGCCGGGGTAACACCGAGCGACCAGGAAGCTTCTTCCATACTGGGATCGAACCTGTTGAAGATGGCAAGCATGACGAGGAAGGCGAAGGGGAAGGTGTAGACGACATGCAGGACGAAGGCCGTGCTCCACCAATGGCGATCGATGCCGAAAGCATTGGCGACAAGCGCCATGCCGAGGCCGACGAGCACGCCCGGCACCATCATGCCGAGAACGATTAGATAGAAGGCCACGCCCGAACCGCGGAACTTGCGGCGAAAGGCCTGCGCTGACATGACACCGAGCACTGTCGAGACGATCATGGTCATCAGCGCCAGAAAGAGCGAGCGGACGAGCGCCTGGTCGATCGGCAGGGGCGCGATGCGCGACGGCGGCGTCAGACCGAAGAGATGCCGATACCAATAGGTCGACCATTCGATGATCGGGAATTGCGGACCACCCTCCGGACCGGTCTGGAACGACAGGATCGCAAGGACCGCGAGCGGGCCGTAGAGGAAGATCAGAAAGACGGTCGTATAGACGCCCAGGCCGAGCTTGATACCGCCAGCATTCATGATCAGAGCTCCTTTCTGAGGTCGACGACCTTGAGCAGGGCTGCGACAACAGCACCCATGATGATCGTCAGCACAACGCCGGCAACGGCGGCAAAGGCCCATTTCAGCGAGCCGACCTGGGTGACGATGATATTGCCCAGCAGATTGACCTTGCGGCCGGACAGGGCGGCGGAGGTCGCGAATTCACCCAGAACCATGACGGAGACGAAGATCGCACCGACCACCACGCCGGGCATCGAAAGCGGCAGGATGATCGTGCGGAAGATGCGCCAGAAGCCGGCACCAAGATCCTGGGCAGCCTCGATGACCGAGGCGTCGATACGACCCATCATAAAGGCGATCGGCCCGACCATGAAGACGCAGTAGATCTGGGTCATGCCGATAATGACGGACAGTTCCGAAAACAACAGTACCTCGATCGGCTGCCGAATAACGCCCAGATTCATCAGGATCATGTTGATGGCGCCCTCGGTGCCGAGCATCGGCCGCCAGGCAAGCACGCGGATCAGGAAGGAGGTCCAGAACGGGATGACGCAGAGCACGAGCAACACGGTCTGCAGCGTCTTGTTCTTGACGAGAAGCCCGACGAAGAGCGCCGCCGGATAGCCGACGACAAGCGTCGATACCAGCACCAGCAACCAGATGCGGATCGTCGTCCAGAGCGCGCCGAGATAGGTGGCGCTCGTCAGGAAGGTGATCCAGCTCTGCAAGGTCAGCGTCGGTTCGATCTTGAAAGTCGTCTGCGTCCAGAAGGAAACATAGACCATCATCAGCATCGGCAGGACTAGGAAGGCGACCATCCAGATCATGCCCGGCGCAAGAAGCCAGAATGTCTTGCTCGATCTCCGGCGCACGGCTGCGCCTTCCTGCACGGCTTCCTCGCTTGTCGCGACCATGGTCATCTCTCGCTCTCCTTGGAGGAACCGGTGGAAAGTTTCGAAGGGCTCACATCAACCGAAAACAAGGGCGTCCTCCTTCTTCCAAACGAGCGCATAGCGGTCCTTTTCGACAAAGGCCGGCGGACGGGCGTGGCTCAAATGGGATTCGACCTCGAAGACGTGGCCGCCATCGAGCGCAAAGAAGGAATTGACCGCTGCGCCGGAATATTCGCTGGCGATGAAATCCGCCTCGATGCGCACTTCGTCATCCGATAGCACTGCATCGCGGGAGCGGATCGAAACGCGGTCGTAGCGGATCGCATAGGCTGGCTGCGGCGCCTTTCGGCGCGAACCATTCAAAGGGAAGCGACCGGCCGGTCCGACGAAAGCATCCGCGACGACATCGCCTGCAAAGAGGTTATAGCAATTGAGAAAGCGAGCGACCGAGGCCGTTGCCGGGCTATTGTAAACGACGTCCGAGGCGGCGGCCTGCGCGATGCGGCCGCGATCGAGCACAAGCACCAGGTCCCCCATCGCCAGGGCTTCGCTCTCGCTGCCCGTGACATGCAGGAAGGTTACGCCGCAGCGTTCGCGGATGATCTTGAGCTCATTGCGCATGCGGCCCCGCAGATTGGCATCGAGCGCACCGAGCGGCTCGTCCAGCAGCACCATCTTCGGCTCCGTCACCAGTGTACGTGCCAAGGCGACGCGTTGGCGCTGGCCGCCGGAGATCTGCGTGACAGCGCGGTCGTCAAATCCGCTGAGGCCAACCAGCGACAGCATGTCCTGAACCCTTTTCGCCAGGACGCGCGCATCCGTCACCGGATCGACCTTGCGATTGCGCAGGCCGAAGGCAACATTCTCGGCAACGGAAAGATGCGGAAACAGAGCGAAGTTCTGAAAGACGAAGCCGATGCCGCGATCATGCGGCTCCACGCCATCGAGCCGTTTGCCGTGGAAAAGGATCGAACCGGCATCCGGTTCCTCGAAGCCGGCGATGACACGCAAAAGTGTCGTCTTACCGGAGCCGCTGGGGCCGAGCAGCGAGATATAGGCATTGTCAGGCAAAGAGAAATCTATCCCGTCCAGCGCGGCTGACGCGCCATAGGACTTGGTGACTTGGCTAAGCTGAAGAACGGTCGACACCGAATTCCCACCAGTTTCAAGGCAAGGACCATCCTTCGGGCAAAGCTCCGCTTTCGTCTGGATCGCATTGATCCGGACGGTCAGACGTAAGCCTGCATTCGCGCATGATCACATGCGCGTCAAAGAGATGTTCCTTGGCGTTTCAAAGAGTTCCACCTGCGACGCTTCTGACGAGCGCCTTGATGTTAGGAGCATTACATAAATGATTTTTGTATTCAATAGACTTTTTCCGAAAATGTCGAGCCTCGAAGTAACAATCGATTGAGGGACAGCTGAGGAAAGGCGGCGATATCGACGACCACCCCCGCTCTGCGCATAGAATTGGCGACAAAATGGTTATTGCAGCCGCCACAACGTGACACGCCGCACCCGGTATCATTCAGCAAATGGCGCCAATCGCTGCGCTACGCGTCAACAATCAGCGAAAATAGATTCACTGCATTCGCGAGCAGAAAACATATTTTGTATTCAATAGTCATTTATTTTTGCGCTATGTTAGAATTACAAAACGCGTAAGAGTGAGGCATCAGAACGACGTGAGTCCATTGCATCAGATGACCGAAAACCATGCGCGCCCGAATGCGCAAAAGCGTTACGAGATCGCCGAGGATGTTCTGCGTGGCAATATCGAGGACAACACGCTGCCGCGCGGCGTGGTCCTGCTCGAAGGGCCGATCGCCGATATCCTGCAGATTTCGCGCGCGCCCGTGCAGAGGGCGCTGCAGACGCTGGAGAGCGAAGGACTGGTGCATCGCTTCAACGGACGCGGCTATCTCGTCGGTCCCGCCGGCCAGGGCATCGAGCCGAAGCGCACCGATATCAAGACCCTCGGCCTGACCATCCCGCGCCACGCGGACGAAGCCTTGCAGAGCCGCGCCTCCTGGGAGCGGATCTACAATACCGTCGAGGCCGATGTCGCAGGCTGTGTCGTCTTCGGCCAGTACCGTATCATCGAGATCGAGCTTGCCGACCATTTCAACGTCAGCCGCACCGTCGTGCGCGACGTGCTGACCCGGCTTCGCGAACGCGGTCTCGTGCGCAAGAACCAATCCTCCCACTGGATCGCCGGCCCGCTGACGGCGCAGATGATCAAGGATCACTACGGCCTGCGCGGCATGCTGGAGCCGCAGGCGCTGGTCGCTGGGGCCAGCCGCGTCAACCGGGAACGGTTGAACGATCTGTTCCAGCGCCTCTCCGATCTCGAGCAGCACGAACCGGCCGACCACCTTGCGGCGCTGGAAGCCATCCATGCCGACTTCATCGAGATTTGCATTCTCGCGACGCCGAACGAGCGGCTGAAGGAATCCATCCGCAACAATCTGCTGCCTGTCACGGCGACGGAAAGATTGCTGCGGCGGCTCGGGCTGCCCGGCGATCCCGCCATCATCACGGAACTGCGCCTGATCGCGGAACTGCTGCTGCGAGGTGCCGTCAAGGCGGCGGCGGCGATGATGGAGAACCATCTCGAAGCCTCGGTCGACCGCACGATCGCGCAAATGAAGATCGTCGCCATCATTCCCGGCCCTGGCGTGACGGCCGCTTATCTGACCCGCGTTCTCGAATGAGACGCTGGCGATCCCTGATCCATTCCATGCGCGCCGGAAACGGTGGATCGAAGAGGCAGCCATCCGCTTGATCCCCTACGCCAGAGCAGCGCGAAGGCGCGCAAGCAATGCCTGCCGGTCTGCCCGCGCCGCCAGTGCCTGATCCATGGTGACCTCCACGAATTGCGTCGGCGTATGCGGCTGCAGTTGGGCGATCAGATCCATGTCGGCCGAGATCACCGTTCCCAACATGAAATAGCCGCCGCCCGAGACGGCATCGCGATGCAGGATGATCGGCTCCGTTCCGCCGGGCACCTGGATGGAGCCATAGGGATAGCAGCTGTCTACAATATTCGACGGATCCGAGCCTGCGCCGAAGGGCTGCTTGCGCTCGACGAATTCAAGCTTGCGGCCGCCGCGGAAGCGATACCCCATGCGATCGGCTTCCGGCGCCACCTTCCACTGATCGGCAAAGAAGTTGCTCTTTGTCTGTTCGGTCAACCGATCCCAATAGAGCCCAGGCAAAACCCGGAGCTCGGCCGGCGTGCCGGGCTTGCGTCGTAGTTCCTCGGCAACGGATCTACCCGCTCTATCCAAGGAGCCCGAGCCGACGGGAAGCTCGTCTCCGGTGGCGATGGCCTTACCGTTAAGACCACCGAGGGCACCGATCACATAGGTCGATCGGCTGCCGAGCGCTTCAGGAACATCGATGCCGCCGGACACCGCGATGCAGACCCGCGCCCCGGCCTTCAGAAAGTCGAAGCTTACGGTCTGCCCTGCCCTGACCTTGAGCGCCGTCCATCCCGGCTGCAGCTCGCCATCGATCCTGACGGGCATGTCCGCACCGGTAACGGCAATCAGGGCATCGTCGAGAAATTCGAGCTTGGGGCCCATGAAGACTGCTTCGAGCCCGGCCGCACCCTCATCATTGCCGACGAGGAGATTTGCCGCCCGCATCGCATAACGATCCATGGCGCCGCCGATGGGGATGCCGAGATGGAAATAACCGGGCCGTCCGAGATCCTGAATGGTGGTGGAAAGGCCGTGATGAAGAACCTTAATGGCCATGCAGCGCGCCCTCCAGCCTGGTGTTGTAACCGTCGATATCGGCCTGGTATTGCCTAAGATCGAAACTGACCTCGCGGATCGGTGGAGTGAAGCGACCCTTGTCGACGTCCTCGACTGCCTGGTCGTAGCCATCGCGATCGATTGGCCGGAACTTCACAATGTCGCCGGGACGGAAGAACACCATGAAATCGCGGAGATAACTCGTCGTTTGCGTGGGATCGAAGATCGGCATCGGCGTGATGCCAAACATCTGATAGCCGCCAGCCCCGCGCACCGAATAGATACAGCCGAAGCAGCCGCCATGTCCCACAGTCAGCCGCGGCGTATCGGTTCGCGGGCGCAGATATTTCGGCACCTCGATCTGCCGCTGCCGCTCCACCATCTGATACATGAACGGCAGTCCGGCGACGAAGCCGACCATAGAAACGAACCAAGGCGAGCCGGCATGGGCCGAAATGAATTCCTTCGCCGCGTCGTAACCATTGATCCTGGCAGCGTAGTCGAGATCGGTCCCCGTCGGCTCCTGATGCCGCTCGCGGAAACGCATCAGCGTCTCATGCGTCCAGGGATCATTGTAGAAAACCGGGATTTCGACGATGCGGGTGGTAATGACCGGCTCCGCCTTTTCGGCGGCACCCTCGATCGCCCTGACCTCGCGCAAGAGATCGTCCGGCTTGATTATGTCGGGATCGAACTTGATCTGGAAGGAGGCGTTGGCAGGGCAGATTTCGGTGACGCCTTTGATGGCGCTCTCGCGCACCCCTCTCGCCATCGACAGGCTCTTGAAGAAGGCTTCGAGCGACATCTCGTCGCTGCATTCGACGAAGAGATGCTCATCACCTCCGAACGTAAAGCGAGCAGGCATCAGGCAACCTCCGCCGATATGCCGTCAACCGCGGCAAAATCGGTCTCCAGCCAGGACTCGAGAAAACGCGTATGGAATGCTCCCTTGCGCACCGACGGGTCGCGAGCGAGCGCGAGGTGCAGAGGGATCGTCGTTGGCAAGCCCTCGATCGTCAGATTGGAAAGGGCGGCGGCCAACCTGTCGAGGCAGGCATTGCGATCCTCGGCCCAGACGATCAGCTTGCCGAGCAGGGAATCGTAGAAGGGCGGCACGGTATAGCCTGCATAAAGCATCGTATCGAAACGGATGCCTTCTCCCTCCGGAATCGAGAGCCGCGTCACGGTGCCCGGCGCCGGCAGAAAGCCTTTGGCCGGGTCTTCGGCATTGATCCGGCACTCGATAGCATGACCGCGTGCCCGAATATCGGACTGCGACAGCGACAAGGGAGCGCCACTCGCCACCTTGAACATTTCCTGCACCAAATCGATGCCGGTAATCATTTCGGTTACCGGATGCTCGACCTGGATGCGGGTATTCACTTCGATGAAATAGAACTGCCTGCTATCCTCGTCGTAGAGATATTCGACGGTGCCCGCGCCGCGATAGCCGACTTCCGCGGCAAGCGCGACGGCGCTGGCGCAGAGGCGCTGCCTGATGTCATCAGGAAGAAGAAAAGCCTGCGCTTCCTCCCACACCTTCTGGCGGCGCCGCTGCAGCGAGCATTCGCGCTCGAAGCAATGGACGAAATTCCGCCCGTCGCCGAAAATCTGCACCTCGATATGCCGGGCGCGGGTGATGACCTTCTCCATGTAGAGGCCGCCATCGCCGAAAGCGGCCGCCGCCTCCGCCGAGGCAAGTGGAAACTGCTCTCGAAGTTCGGCGAGCGACTGAACGATGCGGATACCGCGCCCGCCGCCACCGGCGGCCGCCTTGATCATCACGGGAAAACCGGTGCGCTCGGCAATCGCCTCGGCGGCAGCAATATCCGCCACACGGCCGTCACTTCCGGGAACTGTCGGAACACCCGCTCGTTTCGCAATTTCGCGAGCTGCCACCTTGTCGCCAAGCAGCCGGATCGCCTCGCCGCTCGGTCCGATGAAGATCATGCCCGCCGCCGCCACGGCATCGGCGAAATCTCCGTTCTCCGACAGAAACCCGTATCCCGGATGGACGGCATCGACACCAGCAGCCCGCGCAGCAGCGATGATGGCTTCGATGTTCAGGTAGGATTTCTTAGGAGCCGGCGAGCCGATATTGATCGCCTCATCCGCGAGCTTGACCGCAAGCATGTCAGCATCCGCAGCGCTATAGACCTGCACGCTACGAATGCCGAGCGCCTTGGCAGCCCTGATGATCCTGACGGCGATTTCGCCGCGGTTGGCAATGAGGACCGAGCGGATCGTCATGGATCCACCTCCGCGATGATTTGCCCGGCCATCACAGGCTCTTCATTGTCGACGAGGAAGGTGATGTTCTTGCCGTCGAGCCCGGCCGGAATCTGCTGGAAGGTTTTCATGACCTCGATAAGGCCGATCGTATCACTGGCGGCAACGGCATCGCCATCAGCCTTGAAGGGCGGCGTATCCGGAGAGGAAGCCCGGTAGAAGGTTCCCGGAAGGGGTGATCTGATCTCAAGCTTGCTCATGGGACCTCCGCGCTGCGTCGCTGTTCAAAATCTGTGAAACGGGTGCAATTTTTATGCCTTCGGCAATGAGGGCCTCGCGCATGTGGCGCACGATATCGAGCGCACCCAAAGTGTCGGAGTGAAAACAGATGGAATCGAAGGCGATCGGAATATCTGCACCGTTGACGGTACGCACGACGCCTTCGGTGCAAGCTCTCACGACCTTGCGCGCAATTGCCTTTGGATTAGGGCGGCCGGCGTCCCTGGTGAAGACGATCCAGCCCGTATCACCGTAGTCGCGATCGGCATAGAACTCGCGCACGATAGGTTGACCCGCCTCCTGCGCAGCAAGGCAGGTTGCCGAACCATCCATGCAGAACACGAACATGTTCGGTGCGACGGTGCGCATATATTGGATGAAGATCTGGGAGAGATCGGCGTTCGCCGCCAATTCCATATAGAGAGCGCCATGCGGCTTTACATGCTGGACGGGCACGCCATGGCGTCTGGCAAATTCGCGTAGCGCACCGACCTGATAGATCAGATCGTTGACGATCTCGCGGCTGGTGCCGTTGATCTTGCGCCGTCCGAAGCCCTGGAGATCGTTATAGCCGGGATGAGCTCCGACGCCGACGCCGTGGGCGGCGGCCATCCGCACGGTCTCATCCATCAGATTGGGATCGCCGGCGTGAAACCCGGTGGCAATATTGGTCGAACTGATGAGCGAGATAAGCTCCTCGTCATGCGCATCGCCGATCCGCCACCGGCCGAAGGCCTCCCCCATGTCGCAATTGATATCGACAGCTTCCTTCAAATGCCTTCCCTCGCACCTGCATCCCATCGGGACCGATATGTGAACGCTAGAGGCAAAGGCTGCCGTTGAAAAATACAATTTTTAAAGCCATGATATCTGATAAACTGATATCTATGCTTAAAATAGCATCAGAAAATATCCAGCAATATCAACTGTATATTAAAGTTGCGTACGGTTTATCGAAAATCAGCTCGTTTTAGATCCATGAAATCTGAATCGCAGCAGATGTTTTCAGATAAATAGATGGGAGGAACTTCATGAGCTTGAGCCTGCGGCAGCTTCGCTACTTCGTCGCAACGGCGGAATATGGACAAATCTCGCATGCGGCCGTCAGCCTGTCGATCTCCCAATCTGCCGTCACTGCGGCGATCAAGGATCTCGAACTCACGGTCGGCGTCTCTCTGTTCAACCGCACGCCACAGGGCATGGACCTGACGACAGCAGGCCGGCAATTCCTGTCCCATGCCTATGAGATCCTGGCGAAGGTTGACGAGGCGACCCATCTCAACCTCGTCAGCAGCGACATCGAAGGCGAGCTCGTCGTCGCAGCGACCTACACCGTCATCGGCTATTTCCTGCCGATGCACATCGAGCGTATCCGCCGCCTCTATCCGAAGCTGAAAATCCAGCTCTACGAAGTCAATCGCGAGTCGATCGAAGAAGGCTTGCTGACCAATCGCTACGACATTTCGGTCTTGCTGACTTCCAACATCCTCAATCCGATGTTGACGACCGAGACGCTTCTAAGTTCGGTCAGGCGCCTCTGGCTGCCAGCCGGCCACGACCTGCAACGCCGCGACGGGATAGGTCTGCGTGAAATCGCCGAAGAGCCCTACATCATGCTGACGGTCGATGAGGCGGCACATTCTTCGTTGCGCTACTGGAGCCAGAGTTCCTATCAGCCCAAGGTGCTCCTGAGGACCAGTTCGATCGAGGCTGTCAGGTCGATGGTGGCAAACGGCCTCGGCGTCGCCATTTTGTCGGACATGGTGCACCGACCCTGGTCGCTGGAAGGAAGGCGCATCGAGACCGTCAACATACAGGACCCGGTTCCGCCCATGGATGTGGGACTCGCCTGGCGAGCCAATGTCGAGTTCAGCCCGCCCATGCTTGCCTTCCGCCGTTATTTCCAACAGGCCTATAGCCTGCCGGGTACGAACGCATAAATGCCTGGCGAGCAAAACCAATTCAACGCATCGAGTACCGCGACCTTTGAAGAAGCGAAACAAATTGGCTGTTATCAGGACAGAGAACATCTGTACTTTTGAAGGGAGTCGAACCAACGACCCTTTCTGAAATTTATCTAACCTACTGAACCATATGCGTTTCGTGGGATAAGGTTCTACTACGGAACATCCTTTGGTAAGCGAGAGGCAGCAATTCATCTGGCCTGCGTCGAGGACCCCGTCGTTCCGGGTTTAGGATTCCGCCGACGATCTGTAACCAACGCCACGAACACCGGACATCATTCCATGCGCGCCCGCCTGCTCAGACTTCTTGCGGAGATTGCTGGCGTGACTGTCTACGGTGCGATCGAGCGCGTCGCTGCCCGGAAGGCAGGCATCCACGAGCTCACCGCGTGTGAAAACCCTTGTGGGCGCCCTGGCCATATGGGCGAGTAGCCGGAGCTCGGTAAGAGTGAGCGAGGCCGCAGTCAACCGCGGGCACCAAACGTTGGCATCAATCCACTAGCGGCGGGCTGCGATATGGAAGGTTGCCGATCTGATGGCTTCAACCTTGTTGCAAGTTTCATCATATTGTGACAATGTATATTTTGCCAAGATGCGAGCATAAAATATGCATCTCTGAGTTAACATTTATACTCTCTCATGAATAGTACTTGCAATAATCACACTAGGAGGGGAGTCTTTCATGGACAGGCATGATAAATCAGAAAATATCGGTCCGAGCCGGCGAGAATTTGTCGAAGGGTGTGGAAAATATGCGGTCGTGGCACCACCTGTTCTGACCTTCTTACTTTCAACCACACTGAGTTCGGGCGCGATCGCCAAATCCGGCCAAGGCAACAATGGCTACGGCAATGGCGGCGATGATGGCGTGCCGGGTAATTCCGGCAAGGAAGACATCGATCGCTGATCGATTTGCCCGGAACATGATACTGCTGCCGGGTAGGGACATTCTCATTGCGCAGTTGGGCGATGCTTTTGCCTTGTTCAACTGCCAAGAGCAGCGTTTATATGAAGTCGACAGTCTTGCGGCTTGGACCTGGCAGCAGGTTTCAAATTGTGCCGCGGGTATAGGCTGGAGCCAATTGTCGGCGCAATTTTCATCCGAATGCAAGCTGGCAAGGCCGGACGCCGAAGCCTTGCTCGATCGCTATGTCGGGCTCGGTATCCTTCATGTATGCCAGGGCTCGGCATCCATTTTCGCGGTTGCTCTGAATGACTCCAGATGGATGATCGAGTGTCCCGATGTCTTATCCGCAGAATTGAAGCAGCTCTTTCGCGGCATCGCCATTCCAATGGAGCCCGGATGCAGGCATGAACATCTCGTCATCAGGCTCAATGCGGATCGATATGAGCTGACTGCGGCCGGCAAAAGCATAGGCGTGGTCGGGCGGGCGGAAATTATCCCGGCAATAAAAGCCTTTCTGACCGAGGCATTGCTGCAGACCGATTTCACGCTCGCGTTGCATGCGGCTCTTCTGCGGCTTGGAGACAGGCAATTGTTAATTGCCGGCGCCCCCGGAGCAGGTAAGACGACGCTCGCACTTGCCCTCTCGGCCGAGAATGGGTGCTCGCTGCTCGGCGATGATATCGTCATCGTTGACGAAAAGGGCGCGCTTCGAGGTATTCCGTTTCCGGCTGCCGTAAAAAGGGGAAGCTGGACCCTTTTGCAGACTTTCCAACCTGAAGTTGCGTCAAGCCCCACTTACGTTCGTTCCGACGGAAAAGAAGTCAGATTCATTCCCGGCGATATCGATAGCGACCATATTGCGCCGGCTCGCTCGACGACAATGATCTTTCTGCGTCAGAATGTTGCGCGGCGACAATCATTGTCGAGGATGTCGCCTCTTCTGGCCTTTCAAAGATTGCTCACTGAAGCGGCTGCGCCCACTCGCAGGCTGACGGATCAGGCGTTCGCCGCGCTGAGCAAGGCCGTCAACATCTCCCGCGTATATGAAATGGAGGTCGGCCCGCTCGGGCAAGCCGTCGAGATCATACGAGATCTTTGACGCTCTTCGAGGCGCGGGTTCTGAGAGCTTTCTGTCCCTTGCGCATAATGCGCCCGGGCAGTTCGCTCCACGGCCCTCGAAATCGCCAGCGGATCTGCAAAATGCGGATGCCCCAAGCGGTGCGGCCGACGGCCTGAACGGCACCTCCCAGCAAGGGGTGATATTCCCGGGATCGCAGACCGTGATGCCACTTTATCCATGCTGGAATTGGCCTGTCTCGCACGATATCGGTTCCGAAAATCGAACGCAGCGCCAATAATTGTGTATCCAGCATTGCTCGGCCCAAGGAGTCCGAGAGCAGGGCATCCAATTCATGCCAATCGATCCCTTCAGGCGCTTTTGCGAGCCGGTAAAGCTCGAAAAGATTTCGCAGGTCGATATGAAGAGCCCAAAGATGCCCATCCTTCAGCATGTCGTGCACAATCCAGTGCTGGGCTTGAAGTGTCGGCGAAAGGATGCGTGCCTTTCCCGACCCGACACGGATTTCCTCGGAATGTTTCGAAAGACGCGTGTCTGAAGGCCAATATTGCGGATATCTGCCGGGCGGATAATGCAGATCGACAGCCCCGACATCCTTGGATCTGCCCCAACCAAGGGCCTCGATCGGAAGATATCCAAGCTGAAGGAGGCACTTTTGCGCCAATTCCTTTTCATTGTCGGCAACGGTGACATCGATGTCGCGCGTGATGCGATCCACGCACGCAAGTGCGAGGAGCGCTGTGCCTTTGTTGAGCGTCGGTACGATCCCTGCAACGTTCAACGCGACAACCAGCTCCTCCAGTTGCGCCAGCAGCCGTGCATTTCTCACCTTATTGCAGCGGTGGATGAAACCCAGGAACGAAAGCACGTCTTCCGGCAGGAGGTCTTGACGGTCGTTCGCCGATATGGCCGACCAAATTGCCGGCGTCAGCAAAGTATTGTTCGCGAGCGCCAATACAGCGTCCCAATCGGTCACACCCGATGGATCTCCTCGTAAGCAAGATGCGAGCTGCATGAAGCTTAATGTGGTCGATTTCATTTCTATTGTTCTGACATTCAGCCATATAGCCAGTAATGGATCGGAATTTTTCTATAAAGCTCCCGATTTCGTTGTATCATGCTCATATAAATTAAGGAACAATCCATTCGCGTGGAATATAGGCGAAGTTATTTCCATCAAAGAGCGCAGGTGCACGGATCAAATTTCAACAGTTTCCACCTATGCAGCTGCGATTGAAAACAGCTTGATTGATCATCGATGCCACACAAACATAACGCCACTCGCCGTCATCACATCGGCAAGATGAGTTCAAGGTGACGAACTGGGCGGAGTATGATGCGGGTCTGCGTCAACGTGGCAGTCTGACCCTTTGAATAACGTCGGAGGCTGTTGAGGGTTGAGAGCGCGACGACGCAAGACAAGAGGAGGGTAGTCGCTTCCAGTAGTCACAGTTTGCTCTTGAAGGGAATCGAACCGCCGACCCCGTCTTTCATTGGCGATATTTGCCGCAAATTCTTCTTCGCGAGTAGCTGCTTGCTCTCCGGAAAAGCCGGCATGTGCTTCGGAAGCGAACCGCCAGCTGCCTGCAGACCCGGCCCGACCGATAACGATACGGAAGAACGGCACAGGTACGCGTGTGACAACCCGTTCGGTGGAGACGAGCCAGTGAACGAAGTGCATCACGATTGTGATGCTCCTCCCCCGTTGGAGGCTTCCTGAGCTCGCTCTCGACTGGCGCAGGAAGCCCGTGCTTTTTCATTTCGCGATATTGCGATCGAGGAAACTCCGGATCAACGGTGCCATCTCGTCCAGCTTGTCTTCAAGCGCAAAGTGGCCCGTATCAAGGAGATGGAACTCTGCTTCGGGAAGATCGCGAAGATAGGGATGCGCGCCCTCTTCCGGGAAGATCTTGTCGTTCTTGCCCCAGACGATCAGCGTCGGCGGCTTGCGGTCGCGGAAGAACGCCTGGAACTGCGGATAGAGCGGCAGGTTGGTGCGGTAGTCGTAGAACAGGTCGAGCTGGATATCCTTGTTCCCCGGCCGGTCGAGCAGCGCCTGGTCGTGCACCCAGTTGTCGGGGCTGATGCGGGTCAGGTCCTTGACGCCATCGGTATATTGGAACTTGGTCGTCTCCAGCGCGACGAGCCCCGAGAGCGCTGCCCGATCCTTCTTCGCCCCCGACTTCCAGTAGGCGCGGATCGGGTTCCAGAAATCGCGAATGCCTTCGTCATAGGCATTGCCGTTCTGGACAATCAGTCCCGTGACGCGATCCGGATGCTTGAGCGCCAGCCGGTAGCCGACAGGTGCGCCATAATCCATGACATACATCGAATACTTGGCGGCACCGAGCTTGGTCAGCAACGTATCGACGATATCGGCATAGTGGCCGAAGGAATATTCGAACCTGGTGTGATCGGGTGCGTCGCTCTGACCGAAACCCGGATAGTCAGGGGCAATGACCCGGTAGCGGTCAGCGAGCAGCGGGATCAGGTTGCGGAACATGTGAGACGACGTCGGAAAGCCGTGAAGCAGGACGACGACCGGGCCGTCGGCTGGGCCGGCTTCGCGATAGAACACGTTCACGCCGTCGATCTTTACGGAGCGATAATGGACCGCCGCAGGTACTTGCTGAGCGATCGCAGGTGTTTCGGCGAAGACTACGCTTGCGGGGACGGTAACAAAGATGCTGGCGGATGCGAGAAGCAGGGCGGCAAGAGTGCGGGACATTGTGGTTCTCCTCAATGGCGGGTGACAAGCTTATTGCCTGGAATCAACATCGCTCTTTCGGCGTAGAAGAAGAATGTTCGTATTGGACAAGGGATTATTACGTCTGGTGATATGAGTGGCCGGATTGAGCGGTTATTTGGATGAACCGTGACAGTTGCGCCGGCGTTGGTGAACGTCCCTTTCGGCCAGATCGCAGCCAATGCGATCAGCTTGCCCATGCAACAATTGCGCTTAGTAACAACCGGGCTCTTATGTCTGCTTCAACGTTGATCCAGCACAAATTGGCGGCGAGACCGAGCATTCAGCTCAGTTGGATTTGGGTCTATTCCGGTGACTTAAAGGGCTAATTGAGAAGCCTGTTCTCACGGAGGCTGGCCGAAGCCATATCAACAAACGTTCGAACCTTCGCAGGAGCATGCCGGCCCTCGGGATGCAGTATGTGAATGGGCAGAGGTGGTTCCTCGTACTCGCTGAGCACGATCTGTAACTCTCCCGCCATCAATGCGGGCCCAATTTGGTAATGAAGTATTCTTGTGAGGCCCCATCCCTCGCGTGCTGAATGTATGACAGCTTCGTTGGTATTGCATTGCAGAACCGGCTCAACCGTCACACGCTGATCATCGGCAAACCGCCACTCAGGCGATGCCCAAGCTGCAGTCGATGCAGCAATGCGGTGGTCTTTGAGATCGGCCGGCGATTTCGGGACACCGTAGCGTTCGAAGTACTTGGGCGAGCCACACATCACGCGACGAACAGTTCCCACCTTGATAGCGGTAAGGCCTGAATCCGGGAGATGACCAATGCGAATGGCCACATCAATGCCTTCTTCCACGATATTAACTGGCCGATCGACGAAAAGCGTCTTCGCCTTCACCGTGGAGTATGTGTCGAGATAGCGCGTCACGATCGGAAGCACATACATCTGACCAAATAAAACTGATGCTGTGATGTAGAGAGTCCCCGTCGGGGTGGCGTACGAACCACCGGCCGCCGCTTCCGCCTCTGCTATATCTGCCAGGATCCGACGGCAATCGTCAAAATAACGCGCTCCGGCCTCGGTCATCTTCACCGAGCGGGTTGTTCGGACGAAGAGACGAGCTCCGATCAGGTCTTCCAGAGATGCGACGGCACGAGTGACAGCCGGGGCGCTCATGAACATCTGGCGAGCGGTATCTGCGAAACTTTCGGTTTCAGCAACCTTCACGAAAATCCGCATTGCTTGCCAACGGTCCATCCACTCCCCCCCAAAGCACTCGGTTTTCCAATACCTTAAGTGCTCGAAACCGAAGCCTCAAGGGGCATCATGCCGAATATCAAGGTTGATTGGGTTAGCGCGGATGGCTTGCGCAATGCGTTCTATTTCCGCACAGGCTTCTACGGAAAGGCCAGCGTATAATGCGCGCTGGCGGCTTTCCTGGCAGGCATCCAGCGCAAGCGAGATCGCCACCGAGATCTTGAAATCGAAGCTGGAACCGCGCCTTGCGACGTCCATCTCAGCGCCGGTCATGCCGAGGGCACGACCGGCTTCCTCCTGCTTCCCGAGTAAGGGCTGGCCCGCACTGGTTCCGGCAAGAGCAAGCTCTATTGAAAGCCTCACCCGTGGATCAATTGACGAGCCGACCATTTTCAATCTCCCCGATGTGCGGGCTAAAATCCAAAATCGCTCAACCCCGGATGGCCGTCCGGCCGGCGGCCAAGCGGCCAACGAAACTTGCGATCCGCTTCAGCGATCGGTCATTGGCCGCCAGCTTGTGGCAATCTCTGTGGCGAGAAGACGGTCCGCCGCTTGCTGCCAGCTCCCCGTCATCAGGGAACTCGGCGACCAGCCGTCCTTCTGAAAAGCCCATCTCGAAGCCAGTGCATTGCGGCGACGAACGAGACGTGTCGGCTTGAATGTCCAAAAGCGCTCAGCGCCCTGGAAGGCGGCGATCTCGGGCGAGTCGAAAATGACTTCGGCTTTCCCCGTCATCTGCAGCATATCGCCCGTTTTGAAATCCACGAACAGAAGTCCCGCCTTTCCGTTCAGCAGGATGTTGCCGAGCGTCGCGAAGAAGAGATTTCCATCGAAGTCGGGGATTGTCAGGATGCCGTCGTCACCGACGCGAACAAATCCGGCGTTTCCACCGCGATGTGAGACGTCCACTTGGCGCCGGTCTTCGCGATCGACGTAGGAGGCAACGAAAAACGCGTCAGCTTCTCGAATAATCGTGCGTGCCTGATCATCAAGTGCAGGCAGCTCCTCAACTTCACCTTGAAACAAGGTTCCCGGCTGGCGTTCGAACGCGAAGTCGCGCAGCTGAATGTAGCGCGGGCAATTTCCGAAGCTCTGGTCAACATCGACGCGGAAACCGCCATCGATCGTCGAGACAAAACCATTCATGCGGTTGCGGCGACGCGTGTGCATCTCGATACCGAGAAGACCAATCGGCAAGCCGTCGGCCAGTCCTTCGCTTGCTGGGTCGCTCGGATCTCGGGTCGCGGCAATGTCCAAAACGACGGGAGAGGGTGACGACATGAAACCCGGCTGGCCTTCGACAAAAGTCGCCCAGGCGTCACCGGCTTGATCGACACTACCAAGAACGATGAAAGGCAGTTGGGCGTAGAAGTCTCGATGCTGGTCGGGCATGAAATCGCGAACGACACGCTCGCCCACAGCGGCCATGCGTTCCTTTACGCCGAGCTTTTCCTGGATAAAGGTCTCGCCTTCATGCCACGCCGGCAGTTTTTTAAGCTTCATGGACATCTGCATTCTCCAGAAAAAGAGGCCGAGAGCGTGCGAGGTGCCGCACGCCCTATCGAGGTTCAGGCGGCAAGACCGACGGGCGTTTTGACGAAGTCGACGAAACCCGGAAGCTGCTCGACGCGAGCCAGCAAAGCATTGATGGAGGGATAGGCGCTAAGGTCGACATTGCCTTCCGGAGCGCGCGCGACATAGCTGTAGATCGCGACATCGGCGATCGTCGGGCCGTTGCCCACCAGCCATTCCCGCCCTTGCAGCTGGCTCTCGATCCGGCCAAGGATGGTGTGTGCACGGCCAATGACCTCTTCCGGATTGAACTTGGCACCGAAGACCGTCACCAGACGAGCGGCTGCCGGACCGTAGGCGATCTCACCGGCTGCAACCGAAAGCCACCGCTGAACGTCGGCCGCTCCTTTTGCATCTTCAGGAAGCCATGCCGCCTGAACTGCCTTCTTGGCGACGTAGACTAGGATCGCGTTGGAATCCGAAATGAAGACATCGCCATCCGCCAGAACCGGGACCTGCCCGAAGGGATTCATTTTCAGGAAGTCGGGCTGCTTGTGAGCGCCAGCCTTCAGATCGACCTCGACCAGCTCGTGCGGAAGTCCGATCAGTGAAAGGAAGAGCCTGGCGCGGTGCGAGTGGCCCGACAACGGATGGTGATAAAGTTTCATATGGTCGCTCCTGATTTAAAACTGGGTCCATTCCCGATCCGTGAGCACAGGATGCAACGAGCGATCGGCCAGCTGAATATTCATGTTTGACATTGGACCGTTACGCTGCATGAAACAGTGCCGAAACCGCCGAGATGACAGGTGGGTTTCGCACCAACCCTGAAGAGCGATCCCCTAAATTGAAGGAGGTCTCTCAACGTCCATTTTTTCCCGCAGCGCCTTGATCAAGTCGACGAAGTGGCGGAGTTTCGCCGGGATGTTCCGTCTTCCCGGATAGTAGAGACACAGCCCCGGGTATGGCGGGGTCCAATCGGCGAGGACTTGCTCCAGCCTTCCAGCGGCCACATCGTCGGCGATCTGCCATTCGTTCAAATAGGCAAGTCCGGCTCCATTTCGGGCCGCCCGCAGCATCAAATCGCTGTCATCAAGCGTGAGCTTGCCCGGAACATCGAGCGAGAAAGTCTCTCCCCTTCGCTCGAACTCCCAGCGGTAGATCGCGCCACTCGCCATTCGGGCGCGGATACAATGGTGATCGTGAAGGTCAACCGGAACCTGTGGCTTTCCATAGCGTCGGAAGTATTCGATCGATCCGACGATGGCAGGGCGGATGCTGTCGCCGATCGGAACGACCACCATGTCATGGGGAACGGCCTCCCGGATCCTTATTCCGGCATCGAAGCCCTTTGCGTTGACGTCGACCAGCGCGCCCTCGGTGACGATCTCCACCGACATCAGCGGGTTCCGGCGCATGTATTCCAGGATCAGCGGCGTCAGGATCATCCGGATCGCACCGACCGAGGCGTTGATGCGCAAGGTGCCCGTCGCTTCCGCTCGGTGCTCGTCGACGTGCTCGACGGCGCTACGGATCGCCTCCAGCGCCGGACCGACGCTTGCCACGAACTGTTCACCTGCTGCTGAAAGGACCACGCTCCGCGTCGAACGGTTGAACAGTCTGACACCCATGCGCGTCTCCAGCGCGGCGATCTGCTGGCTGAGGGATGATGAGGAAATTCCCAGTTCGCGAGCCGCAGCTCGAAAACCACCTTGGGAAGAAACGGCGAGGACCGCCTCGAGTTCGGCAAGAGAGCCACGCATCATTGTCCGTAATTTCCTATCAGCCTGAGCACTTTTGGCCAGCTTATCAGGACAATCCCAAAATGCCAGATATGCCTCAACAGTCAAAAGGAGTTAGAAATGCGCGACATCGACAAAATCTATATCGACGGCCAGTTCGTCACGCCGCAGGGGAACGAGACGGCCGATCTCCACAATCCGTCCACGGAAGAGAAGATCGGCAGGGTCCGCCTCGGCGGTCTCCAAGACGCGCAGGAGGCCGTTGCGGCGGCGAAACGTGCTTTCCCCGCGTTTTCACGTACGACGAAGGGCGAGCGCATCGACATGCTGAAGCGGTTGAATGCCGCTGTTGCCGCCCGCGTCTCCGATCTCACCGAAGCGATGGCGCTCGAATACGGCGCTCCGCAGACTTTCACGCGTTTCGCTATTCCCCATGCTGCTTCGAGCTTTCTCACCATGGCGAACGTTCTGGAGGGCTACGAGTTCGAGCGCCATATGGGTCGAGCGCGCGTGGTCATGCAGCCGGTCGGTGTCGCCGCCGCCATCACGCCATGGAACAGCAACATCGGCTTCATCACGTCGAAGCTCGCAACCGCCATCGCCGCCGGCTCGACCATCGTCATCAAACCAAGCGAGATGAGCGCGATACAGACAGAGGTCCTGGCCGAGTGCCTGCATGGAGCGGGGTTGCCGAAAGGCGTGTTCAACATCGTCAACGGGCTCGGCAATGTCGTCGGCGCGGAACTCAGCCGGCATCCGGATATCGCGAAAGTGACCTTCACCGGATCCACCGCGGTCGGCAGGGAAATCCTGCGTAGCGCGGCCGACACCTTCAAGCGCGTCACGCTGGAGCTTGGCGGCAAGGGTCCGAACATCATTCTCGACGACGCCGATCTGGATGTGGCCATCCCCGCCGTACTGCGGATGGGCTTCATCAACAGCGGCCAGTCCTGCATCGCCGGCACCCGCGTTCTGGTTCCGAACCGTCGGCTAGATGAAGTGCTGGCCAGGCTGAAGCAGGAGACTGAGAGGTTCAAGGTCGGCGCTCCCGATGATCCGGACGCGATGATCGGGCCGATGGTCAGTCAGAAGCAGTACGACCGCGTCCAGTCCTATATCGGGCTGGGGACACGAGAAGGCGCCAGCCTCCTGACGGGCGGTCTCGGACGGCCTACCGGACTGGATCGTGGCTGGTTCGCGAAGCCGACCATATTCACGAATGTCGACGCCCGGATGCGCATCGCGCGCGAAGAAATATTCGGTCCGGTCCTTTCGGTTATCGCCTATAGCGACGAGGGCGAGGCAGTGTCCATCGCGAACGACACCCAGTACGGGCTTCAGGCCTATCTTCACGGCACCGACGCCGCACGCATGCAGACGCTCGCGGATCGACTGGAGTGCGGCCGCGTGGTCGTCAATGGCGCGCCGCACGAACCGCTCGCTCCCTTCGGCGGCTTCAAGCAGTCGGGTATCGGTCGCGAGTATGGCGTGTTCGGCCTCGAGGCGTTCCTGGAACCGAAAGCCGTTATCGCCTGATAAGAACGGGATCGTCAGCCTGGCCTGCGGAGATTCCGTCGAGTAGGCCGAGACGACTCCGTCGCGGGCCAGACAAATAATCGCGACGTCGATGTTGGCGGAGATGTCGACGTCTACGATGTGGTCGACGCCGTGGCCGCCGGTCGCCGATCGTACGCCTTGAGCGACATCCTCTTCGTGCCGGTTGAGCATAAGATCAGCCCCGGCCGCTCGCGCGACCTCAGCCTGCTCCTCGCGGCTCACCGTCGCCACCCACGCCCCTGCCCATTTCGCAAGAAGGATCGCCGCATTGCCGACAGCACCTGCTCCTCCCTGTACAAGGACCCGCTTGCCCCGCAAGTCTCCGTCGGCGAACAGGCAGCGATGCGCGGTCATTGTTGGCACACCGAGCGACGCTCCGATCTCGGAGGACACGTTGTCGGCCAACGGCCTTCACGGAGGGCACGACGACGAATTCCGCCGCGGCCCCGAACGCGCGGCCCCATTGCGCCATGTAGATCCAGACCCTTTCGCCGAGCAGTGTCTGGGGCACGCCCTGACATCACCTAACAGGCTCCTTCAGCAAGATCCGCTCACCGGACGCTCACGGGCATCGCGCGAAATCTACGTTAGGACTATCGCGTCAGAGAGACACGAAATCGCTTTATCCAACGTCGGTCGGTCCTGGGCGAACTGGTTCAGGGTTGGGAGGAAGATCGATGACGTATTCTTCGGCAACAGATATTTGACAGCCGTCGACAATGTACCGCTGGGGCCGACATCGACGAACATGCAATCCTGCCGGGACACAAGTTGTGCGATGGTCGATTGGAAATCCACCGGCTTCCGGATAACCTCCCACAGATGCATTTCATCGACATCGGCGATCCCCTGACCTTTCTGTGCGGAAATTATGGGTATCCTTGGCCGCGCATAATCGAACGATCCCGACATCTGCAGGAAGAACGGCCTCAACGGCTCGATCACGGGCGAATGAAACGCGAAATTGACCGCCAGTCGCTGCGTAACGATGCCGAAGCTGCCGAGATGGGCCTGCAGTTTCGCGATCTCTCCCTCCAGTCCGCTGACAACAAAATTGGTGTCGAAGTTCCTGCCGGATATGCTGCAACGGGCAAAAGCGTCGGGGTGATCGTCAATCATCCCTTCATTGCCAAGGATGGCCAACATTCCCCCTGCCGGGCTTTTCTTCTTCAGCAATTGTGCGAATTCCGTCGCGAGCCGTATCCCCTGCTCCAATGACAGGACTTCGGCAACGACGCAGGCTGCCAGTTCGCCTAGACTGTAGCCCAAGAGATAATCGGGACATATGCCGGCCTCCTGCAAAAGCTTGGCCAGACAGAATTCGATGGAAAGCAGCGCTGGATTGGTCAGGAGAATATCGTCGAACCTGTCCATCCGGTCGTGCCCACCGTAAAGCGTTGCCGTCAGCGACTGACCTGTCGCATCCTTGACCAGGACATCGCAATAATCCATCCACAGCCTGAACCGGGGTCCAAAACTCCGATACCGGCTGTGTTGCCGGGATCTGGGATAGTTCCAGAATGCAGACATAGCTGCGCTTGCTATTATTGGCGCCACTGTAAACGATTGAGGAAGAAGCTCTCGTTCGGCGTCGGTTGAAAGTCCAAATTTTTGGCCGCCCCGTAGATCGACACCATCTGGTAAAGCGGCACGGTCGGTATTTCACTTGCAATGAAGCTGCCGATCTTTTCGTAGTCGGCAAGGCGCTTCTTCTCATCCAGCGATGACGCTGCTTCATCCAGCAGGGCATCGATCTCGGGCTTGGCAGTGATGGTCCAGCTGCTGCCGGAATGAAAGAGTGAATAGAGAGCCCCGTCTGCATCCTGACAGGCACAGGACGAGGTGCTGATGGCAAGTGTGGGACCGTCCGCTGGCCCCTTCTGGATCAATTGCAGGAAGGTCGGCGTATCGACATTGACGATCTCGACGTCGAAGCCGACATCCTGCAGCTCCTGCTGAATGGCTTGCGCAACCCTCTGGTCGAAGAAGGCGCCGATCGTCAGCTGAAATTTGGCCGGTCTACCGACAGCCGCGATCAGCGATTTTGCCTTGTCCGGATCGAAGGGCAGTCCCTTGATCGTATCGCTCCAGCCAAAATGCGCCGGCGTCACCATCTCGGCGATCGGCTTGTCGAGTCCGCCGAGGATGCCCTGCGTAATGCCCTCCTTGTCGATCGCTGAGGCCAATGCCTGACGAAGCTCAAGCTTGTCGAACGGCGGCTTGTTCGGATTGATGCGAATATAGGCAAGCCGTTCGGTGAGGACAGGCAACGCCTTGGCATTCGGGGACGTCTGCAATTGCCCGGCCTGGTCGGAGGTCAACGCCCTTGCCAGATCCACGGTACCGGACTGGATGTCGGCCAGCCGCGTCGACGCATCGGGCACGGCACGGAAGACAGCCGTCGCGAATGGCCCTTTCGCTCCCCAGTAGCTGTCATTGCGCGCAAGCGTCACCGAAACGCCCTTGTCCCACTTTACGAAACGGTATGGGCCACTCCCCACTGGCTGAAGGTTGAAGGCTGCATTCCCAACCTTTTCGACGACGTGTTCAGGGACGATGGATAGGTTCGTCAGTGCGGCTAGAAGAGCGGGAGAGCTCGTCTTCAAGGTCAACGTCACCTCGTGATCGCCTGTTACGGCAGCCTTGAGGATCTTGCCGAATTGCGCGCGTTGTGGACTTGCAAATTTCGGATCGATGATGCGGTTGACACTGAATGCAACATCGCCGGCTGTCAGAACGCTTCCGTCGTGGAAGTGAACGTCGTCGCGAAGCGTAAACATGATCTCGGTATCCGAGACGTTTTTCCACGCGGTGGCGATCTGCGGGACGATCTTGCCTGCATTATCGCGGGTCACGAGGTTGTCGAAGATGTTGCGATAGACGAAGTAGCTATCGGGATTCCATTGCAGTTGAGGATCGAGGGTTGACGGCTCATTGACGAGGTCCACCACGATCTGCTGCCTTTCGGCCGCCTGGACCGCGGTCACGGCGGACAGCATCGATAGACCGATGCCCGCCACCAATACAAGACGCTTATGCCACTTCATTTTCCGGTTCCTCAAATGATCGATCATTGTTGATGATAGTCAGCTCCTCGCGGCAGGACCGGCGGCAATCATGTCGTGCCCTTGATCTCGACCGCAGGAGCCCGCAGGTGACAGGCGGCTTGATGGTCTCGCTCCACGAGGTTCAATGCCGGCGACAGTTCCCGGCAAATGGTCGCCGCAATCGGACATCGTGTCGAAAAACGGCAACCGACCGGCGGATCGGCGGGGCTCGGCAAGTCGCCTTCGAGAAGGATACGCTGCCGCCGTCGCTGGGCGACGGGATCGGGCAACGGCACCGCGCTGAGCAAGGCCTCGGTATAGGGATGCGTTGGTCGCGCAAAGACGTCGGCCGTCGCCCCGACCTCGGCGATGCGGCCGAGATACATGACCGCTATCCGATCGGCGAAATGGCGCACGACCGACAGGTCGTGAGAGATGAACAGGTAGGAAAGACCGAACTGACGCTGCAGCTCGAAGAGCAGATTGAGGATTTGCGAACGGATCGACACATCAAGCGCAGAGACCGGTTCATCCAGAATCAGCAGTTTCGGTTGAAGTGCGATCGCCCTTGCGATGACGATGCGCTGGCGCTGGCCGCCGGAAAAAGCGTTCGGCTTGCGGTCAGCATGTGCCGGATTGAGCCCGACCAGTTCCAGAAGCTCTGCGACGCGTCGACGCCGCTCCTGCGCGGTTCCGACACCATGAATGGCCAGCGGCTCGGCAATGCTGTCACCAATGTCCATTCGCGGGTTGAGTGCGGAGAGCGGGTCCTGAAACACGATCTGAATATCCCGCAGCCGTGCAGCGGATCGATCCACGCCTTTGGCGGCAAGATCGCTATTCTCAAAGAAAATTTTCCCCGAGCTTACCTTCTGCATCCCGACGACGGCCGCGCCGAGCGTCGACTTGCCAGACCCGGATTCACCGACAAGCGCCAGGCTCTGTCCAGCTTCGATATCCAGATCGACACCATCGACGGCCTTCAGCAATCCTGTCGAATGCCCGAAGAAGCCGCGACGGATGGGAAAATGCACATGCAGATCGCGAATCGAGAGCAGCGGCGTGGTCATACCAAGCTCCCGACACGATCCTGGTGCCAGCAGGCGGCGCTACGGCTCGACGCCATCGGCTCAAGCCGCGGCACCTGGCGACAGTCTTCATCCGCAAGCGGACAACGCGTCGAGAACCGGCATCCAGCCGGCCACGCGCCTGCATCGGGCACCGTCCCCCTGATCGTCGGCAAAAGCTCCCCGGCATCGCTCCCATCCAAACGCGGGATGGTTGACAGCAGCAATCTCGTATAGGGATGCCTCTGTTCACTGAAGATCGCATCGACATCGCCAACTTCGGCAATTCGGCCGCCATACATCACCGCAACCTGGTCGGCGATATCGGCAACAACACCCATGTCATGGGTAATCATCAGGATCGCGGTTCCAGTTTCATCGCGCAGTCGTTTCATCAAATCGAGGATCTGCGCCTGAATGGTGACGTCGAGTGCCGTCGTCGGCTCGTCGGCGATCAACAGTCGCGGCCTTGTGATCAAGGCCATGGCAATCATGACGCGCTGGCACATGCCGCCCGACAGCTCGAACGGATATTGCCGCGCGCGCATTGCCGCCTCCGGGATTCCGACGTCTGCAAGCATGTCGATCGCCTGATGCCATGCCTGCCGGCGGCCCAGCTTGCGATGAACGATGAGACTTTCGGCGATCTGGCGGCCGACCGGCATCAGCGGGTTGAGGGATGCGACGGGCTCTTGAAAGATCATCGCAAGCTCGCTGCCGCGCAGCCGCATCAGCTCCTTCCTATCGAGGCTGGAAAGATTGCGTCCGTTCAGTTGTACCGAGCCGCCGACCATGGTTGCCGCGGCTGGAAGAAGGCCCATGACGGCGAAAGCCGTCATGGATTTGCCGCACCCCGACTCGCCGACGATGCTGACGATCTCGCCGGCATTGACCGACAGGCTGACGCCATCGACCACAGCCTTGCGGTCAATGGAGACCTGCAGCATCTCTACGCTCAAGACCGGTGCCGTCATCAGATAGTCGCCTCGCCGACGGCCGCCCAGGGATTGCGCGGATGGACCATGCCGGTATTGATGCCATCGCGTCGCATCACCACGGACGGCACGGCAAAATTGACCGGATAGAGCGTGTCATCGATCACCTGAACGTCGAAGTCGGCGGCAATCGACGCGGCCACCTCTGCCCCGGCCGTTCGGTTCACCCTGATCGTCGTGCCGCTGGCATCGATACGCGGACTGAAGAGCGCCTTCTCCAACGACATGCCGAAAGCCAGGACGTAGGAGAGGATTTGCGCGACCGCCGGTACGATCTGCCTTCCTCCCGCTGCGCCAAGAGCCAGCTCCGGCAGACCGTCACGCGTCGCAATGATCGGACACATATTGGCAAGCGGCTGCTTGGCCGGAGCGATCGAATTCGGATGCCCCGGCCTTGGATCGAACCACATCAGGCCATTATTGAGAGCAAATCCCAATTCCGGCACCACGACCTTGGAGCCGAAGCGGGACAGAAGCGTATTGGTGAGCGAAACCATGGTCCCATGTGCATCGACCACGCTGACATGGCTGGTACAGCTTTCGCCAGCGGCGTGCCCCATATGCTTGAGACGATATTCGCTGGCGCGGCGCAACGCTCGCGCAAAAGCAAGAGCGGTCGTTCCAGAATGCGGATCGGCATCGCACGGAAGCTCTTCAAGCTCATCGAGCGTGGCAAGCAAGGTCGGGCCGCCGGAAAGACCAGGCACCACGTGGACGCGCCGTCCCATGTAGGAGCCGATGGCGGGCTGCAGCCACTTCGGTGCGTAGGCGCGCATATCTGCTTGCGAAAGAGCGGAGCCGCCTTTCGAAAGGTCTGCGACCAGCAAATCCGCAATCTGGCCCTCGTAGAAATCGCGCGCTCCCTCGCGCGCCAGCCTTTCCAGCGATGCGGCCTTGGCCTTCAACGGCAAAAACAGCGACCGGCCGCCTTCCGGTACGCGCGGCGCGCGGCCATCGCGAAGAAAGAGATCGGCGGCACCCTTGAACTGCGCGAGGTTATGGCCGTCGATGGCGAGCGCAAGGGCTGCATACCAATCGACCTGCAAACCGCGATGGGCGTGTTCGATCGCCGGCGCCAGGGCATCGGCCCAGGAAATGGTGCCGAAGCGATCAAGCGCCTCGGCAAATCCGGCAACGGCTCCGGGTACGCAGATCGATCCGTAACCGAGCAGGTTGCGATCGCCCTGGACGGAAGGCCATTCGAACCAGTCCCCATCCTGACCGGCGACCAGGGGGTAATCATCAGGCCGGAGGGCCGCTGGCGAAATAACATTGAAATCGAGCACGTCGACCGCCTCGGAACCGCCGTCGGCCCGTAGCATGAAGCCGCCCCCGCCAATGCCGGAAAGCCATGGTTCCACGACGCTGAGAACGAGAGCCGTCACAATGGCTGCATCGACGGCATTACCACCTGCCGAAAGGACGCGAGCGCCGGCCTCGGCCGCCAGCCAGTTCTGGCAGGCGACCAGACCGTATTCGCTGCGTGTCTCCTGCTTGCCGATCGACCAGGTCTCGTTCATGGCCTTGCCCCGAAACGCCGCGCGCCTATGGCGGAGGGAATGGCCGAGGCAACAGAAAACCGACCGGAATTTACTGACGACGCGTGATGGGCCGCAATTTCGGCCGCGGTGGCAATCCAAGTGCCTGGCTCGGCGGTCATGGCCTCCATCAGCTTTTCGAGTGTGGCAATGCGCTGCGCCCTGCCGGAAATCCAGTCATGAACCGTCAGGGTGAAGAGGCCTCCGAAGCGGTGCAGCGCCCGCCATTCGGCAAGCCAGTCCTCTAGCACGGCACTGCCTGAGACTGGCGCCCAGCGTTCGTTACCGCTGCCTTCGAACTTGTAAAAGATCGCGTCGTCCAAGGCCCATTGGACCGGGATCTCAACAACGCCATCGATATCATATGGATGGTCAAAGCCCATCAGCGAGGAGTCGTAGGCGAGGCCCCGCGCCTTGATCTCAGCCAGCATATGCGGGGTCATCTCCCAGGCGGGCGAGCGAAAGCCGACCGGCAATCTTCCTGTCTGCCGTTCGAACAGTTCGAGGCTGCTGTCGAGAGCCGCACTGAACTCATCCTCACGGATTTCACGAACCAGTTCGTGGAAATAGCCATGCAGCCCTATCTCATGACCGGCAGCAAGAAGGGCCGGAAGCAGATCGGGATCGGATTCGGCGACAATGGCCGGCACATAGAAGCTTGCCTTCACACGATAGCGGTCGAACAGATCGAGAAGACGACCAAGCCCCGAACGCAACCCGAAACGGCGGATCTCGAGCCGTGCGAGACGATCCGGAATACCGTCCCGATGCTCCCAGAGATAAGGAGCGATTGCATCGACATCGACACTCAAAAGGACGGCACTCTGCTTTCCCTCCGGCCACTCGTAAGCCGGAAAGGGAGAGAAGCCCTTTGAGGCCCTGGCTCGATCCTCGACCATGTTCCTATCCTCCTGCCTTGCCTCAGAGCGGCTTCTTTTTTGCCTGGAAGACGGCAAGCGAGCCAATCGAATTGCCGCCGTCGACGGTCAGCGTCGCCCCCGTGACATAGGCAGCTGCATCCGACGCCAGATAGAGGACGGCGGTCGCGGCATCATCCGGCGACGAAATCCGGCCAAGGGGAATATTGCCGACGACCGTGTCGATATGCTCCTGCGTGAGATGGCTAACGTCGCTGCCCGGCGCAAAGCCCGGCTCGACGATGTTGACCCGGATGCCGAATTCGGCGAGCTCCAGGGCGAGCCCCTTGTTCAGACGGTCGAGTGCGGTCTTCGAGGTGCAGTAGGGAACGACCGTGCTGCGCATCTTGCGCGATGCGCCGGAAGAAATATTGACGATCGAGCCCTTCACGCCTTTGTCGATCATCTGAAGGGCAACGCCTTGCGACAATAGGAACGGCGCACGAAGATTGATGTCGAAGATCCGGTCCCAATCCTCGGCAGTCAGGTCGAGCAGGAAGCCGGACGGATAGATGCCGGCATTGTTGACGAGAACGTCGGCCGAGCCCCAGTGGCCGGCGATGGCGGAAAGGAGCGACTTGATATCCGCATCGGAGGTCAGATCCGCCACATGCTGCAGATGGCCCTCGCCAATCTCTTGCGCCGCTGCAGCAAGGCGGTGGCCGTCGGCATCGGTCAGGAGAAGCTCGGCGCCAGCCTTGGCGAAAGCGTTAGCGATCCAGCCACCGAAAATGCCGGCAGCCCCTGTCACGACCACACGCTTGCCTTTGAAATCTTCAGAGAAATCGACCATTTTACGCACTCCTTGGGTCAAGGCGATCCCTTAGGAAATCGCCCAGGACATTGACGGACAAAACAAGAAGAAAAAGCGCCAGCCCCGGCATGACGGAGAGCCACCAGGCATTGGCGACATAGTTGCGGCCAACCGAAAGCATTGCTCCCCAGCTTGCGGTCGGCGGCTGCACGCCAAGGCCGAGGAAGGACAACCCTGCTTCGAACAGCACCATCAGACCGAATTCAAGGGTGGCGACGACGACGAGTGCGCCTGCGATATTCGGCAAGACATGGTAGCGCAGCACCCGCAGCCATCCTGCGCCCATCGCTCGCGAAAGGCGGAGATAGGACATATTGGTGATAACAAGGGTCTGGGCATAGGCAACGCGCGCGTAACGCGGCCATCGTGTGAGAGCCAGAACAAGGACGACATTCTGCAGGCCCGGCCCAAGCGTTGCCACGGTGATGATGGCAAGCAGAATGGCGGGCACAGAAAGCACGATGTCGACGAGGCGCATGACCACGGTTTCGACCCAACCGCGATAAAAGGCCGCGAGCATTCCGAAAATGCAGCCGGCAATGCCTGAGAGCAATACCGACGCGAATGCGACGAGCAGCGAGACGCGCGCTCCGTAGAGCAGACGGCTCAGCGTATCGCGTCCCAGCTCATCGGAGCCGAACAGGAAATGCGTCATGCGGATAACGGTGCCTGGCGGCTTCAGGCGTCCGAGAAGGTTCTGTGCATTTGGGTCATAGGGAGCGATCAAAGGAGCGAATATGGCCGTAAGGACAATGATCGTCAGGATCAGGACCGAAAGGACGACCGTCAACGGCGGCTTTCCGGCCAGCCTGCTTGCTTTGGCAAGGGCCGCAATCATGCCGGTCTCCCGCCAAGACGAATGCGCGGGTCGATGAGGCTGTAGAGCAGGTCAGCGGCCAGATTGAGCAGGATCGCCACCGCCGCACCGATCAGTACGATGCCCTGGACCACGGCGAAATCGCGTGCGCTGATGGCCTGTATGGTCAACTGGCCGAGGCCTGGCCAGGCAAAGACCGTTTCGATAATGATCGCACCCGTCAGCAGATTGGCGATTTCAAGCGCGGAGATCGTCACGATCGGAACCGCGGCATTGCGCATGAGATGGTGAAAGACGAGGCGAAACGTCGACAGGCCCTTGGCGTGGGCGGTGCGAACATAATCCTTGCTCAGCTCATCGAGGACCGAGGTGCGCGTGACGCGGGCGAAGGTCGCCATCGACAGAAGACCGAGAGCAAAGGACGGCATCAGCAGGCTTTCGAGCCCGTTGGCCCCGGACGGCGGCAACCAGCGCAGAAAGACCCCGAAGAACATGATAAGCAGGACCGAAGTCCAGAAGGTCGGCATGGATTGGCCGACCAGCACGAGACCGATCAGCCAGCGGGCTTCCCAGCGCTTGCGCCGCACGGCCAGCACGACGCCGATCGGCACACCAAACCCGATGGCGACCAACAAGGCGCCGGCTGCAAGCTGCAACGTGTAGGGAATACGGCTGGCGATGATCTCGACCACTGGCAGGTTCTGCACATAGGAGCGACCGAGGTCGAATTGCGCCAGACTGGACAGGAAGTGGAAATACTGGATGTAAAGCGGCCTATCGAAGCCAAGAGCGGTCCGCATGACATCGATATCCGCCTGAGTGGCACCCTGCGGCACCAGCAGCAGCACCGGATCACCGGTCAGGCGTTGCAGAAAGAATACCAGCGTTATGACGCCGAACAAGGCGATGAAGGCCTGGATCAAGCGTCTGGCGATGAAGGCAGCCATCCCCTTTTCCTTTCCGCGACAATCCGGGCCTCGACAAACAGCCAGGCTGAACGCAGTTCGAACTTCGCCACGTCAGCTCTAGTCGTGCCAGCTTACCCTGTTGAGGAAGAAGCTCTCATTGGCCGTCGGCTTCCATTCGAGCTTGTCGGACGCACCGTAGATAACGGCTGCCTGATAGAGCGGCAGGATCGGAACATCCTTTGCAACGACCGTGGCGACATCCTTGTAGGCCTCGAGCCGCTTCTTCTCGTCGAGTGTATTGCGGGCGCTGTTGAGCAGCGCGTCGATGCTCGGGTCGGAAACGGCGGAAAATGAACTGCTGCTATGCAGCAGGGGGAAGGATATGCCATCCGCATCCTGACACGCGCAGGACCAACGGCCGAAGGAAATGGCCGGCTGCTTGACTTTCTCGCTCTGAACGCGCTGCAGATAGGTGGCAAAATCCACCGTCTCGACATTCACCTTGAAGCCGACATCATTGAGCTGCTGGACGATTGCCTGGACGATCCGTTGATCGAAGGTCGGAGAGGTCAGGAAAGCGATCGGCTGGGTCGCGACGCCGCCGGCCTTTTCCACGAGCTCATGTGCCTGTTTCGGGTCGAAGGGAAGGCCCTCGATGCCGGGAACATATCCCGTATAGACCGGCGAGGCCAATTGCGGGACGGGCTTGTCGTAGCCGCCAAGCAGGCCATCGACGATCGACTGCTTGTCGATGGCATAAGCAACAGCTCGCCGTAAATTGACATCGTTGAACGGAGGAATAGATGGGTTGAGCTTCAGATAGGCAATGCGCTCCGTCACCGCCGTCAACACTTTGATCCCACTTGCCCCTTGAAGCTGGGCTGCAAGATCCGGATCGAGCGTCACGGCAAGATCCGCGCTCCCTGCCTTCAAGTCCGCGACTCGGGTGGCGGCGTCCGGCACGGCACGAAATTCGGCACTATGAAAATAGCCCTTGCTGCCCCAATAACCATCGTTGCGCACCAGGGAAACGGCAACGCCGCGCTGCCACTTTTCGAATTTGTACGGACCGGAACCGACAGGCGAAAGATTAAAAGCATCGTCGCCTACGGTCTCAACAACATGCTTCGGTATGATCGAAAGCTTGACGAGCTGTGCCAGGAGCACCGGATAAGGCCCATTGGTGCGAATGGTCACTTCATGCGGGCCAGTGACCGCAGCCGACAGGATTTTGTTGAACTGGCTTAGCTGCGGGCTTGCGAACTTCTTGTCGATGATGCGGTTGACGCTGAAGGCGACATCGTCCGGGGTCAGTTTCTGTCCGTCGTGGAAAGTCGCGTCGTCGCGCAATGTGAAGGCAATTTCCGTGCCCGATTTATACGTCCAGGATGTCGCGATCGCCGGCACGATCTTGCCACTGTCATCGCGCGTGACCAGCTGGTCAAAGATGTTGCGATAGACGAAATAGCTATCCGGATTCCATTGCTTCTGCGGGTCGAGCGACGACGGCTCGCTCACAAGGTCGATCACGACCTTGTCCTTTGCTGCGGCATGGCCCGCAGCGGACATCATCGTCGCAACCGAAACGGCAATCGCAAGAGTTCTTATCGCGCGCATCTAAAAATCCTTTTTCAAAAACGATTGCTCCCGGACGGGACGAGAAATGTGGGCTTCATCACTTGATACCGAAGGACGCCTCGCCTTGCGCCCTAAGGGCGCAGCAAGCTCCGACTTCAGCAGACTTGCCTGGGTAAATTCGGCAAAGGCATCACAAGCGAGCCTGAGCAGCTCTGCCGCGTCGCCATTGCGATGCCCCTTCTTGGCCGCAACGAAATCGGTCCAGTCGACAGCCTCGAGACGCCGGACGGAGGATGCCTCGAAAAAATTGAGGTAATAATCGGCCCTATGCCACAGGATATCCAGCCAATCGGCAATCAGCGGCGCTCTAAGACGCGCGGCGAGCAGACCCCTGACCTGCCACTCATATTCCCGAATTAGGGATAGCTGCGATCCATGAGCCGAGCCACCCAATCGCAACGCCGCTTGCATGTCACACAAGCTCTCCAGCCGGGCAATATCGTCACCGGAAAGATCGACGTCCGCCAGAAGCGGCTCCAACCGAGCTCGACCTAGCGTAATTTCTCGCAGACCCAGCGCCGTAATCGAGCAAACCCGCCACCCACTTCTTGGCTGGGCTGAAACGAAACCCTTGTGCGCCAGGCGGCTGAGCGCGGATCGAACGACCCCGCGCCCGAACCGATAGGTATCGCAAAGAACCTGTTCGGAGAGGCGCTCACCCGGAGAAAACTCACCGAGCTTGATTGCGTTGCGAATCCTATCCTCGGCGATGGCAACGAGATCGCTGGGGCCTTGAACAAGAAAAGGGCTTTGATGGTCGAGCATATTGTAAAACTAACATCTCAGTTTTCAAAACTGAAGTCTCAAATGTCCTATTCCTCATCTTTTTTGTAGAGAATTTTTACACATTATGGATCGTTCGGGGTTTGGAGTTGCGAGCGCGTTCAGACACGGACGAATGCTCGCCGAAGCTAGCGAGCGCGGGAATAATTGGCTCACTGGCGCGAATGCGCATATCCATCGCGCCGGCTATGGCCGGCCCTATCCGTTCACCGTAGCGGCATAACGGCCGGCGCAGCTATTGCTGCCGAATTGCCGAGCAGGCTATGCGACCGGCAATGGACTTCACGCTTACGCCTGGGTGATGCTGTGACGGACGGAAGCCATGCCAGTCATGTCGGCTTGAGGCCGAGCACATTTCGTCATCCGATCCGCCAGCCGCCGTTCACCGAAATCACGGTTCCGGTCACGAATGATCCCGCCTCCGAGACGAGCCAGAGAACGGCGCCGGCTATATCGTCAGGCGTTCCCGCCCGGCCCACCGGCGTTGCGGCAACGATCTCCGACACGCGATCATCCGACCAACTCTCGGTGAAGCCGGTGCCTGCGATGAAACCGGGTGCTATCGCATTTGCCGTGATGGCGCGCGGCGCCAGTTCGCGAGCCAGAGCATAGATCAGGCCGTGCAAACCAGCCTTCGACGCTGCATAGGCCAAGCCGCCGGCCCGACTTCCTCCCGTTTGGGCACCGATCGAGCTGATATTGATGACACGACCGCCGGGACCGACAAGTTTTGGCGCAGCAATCAGTGTGGAGAGGAAACTCCCCTTCAGATTCGCGTCGATAACGGCATCCCAGCCCTGCTCCGCCTCGTCGGCCTGGGTCGTAAGGCTGACCGAGCGAACGAAGCCCGCGGCATTCACAAGAACGTCTATACGGGCGAAATCCGCAAACGCGCTTTCCACTTCGCTTCGCTTGCCAACGTCGGCACGACGCCATTGCGCGGACGGGCCGAGACGCTCCACGGCCTGGACCAGCCGGTCCTTGTTGCGTCCAATGATCACGACTCTGTAACCGGCCTTCACTAACGATGCGGCTACGCCGAATCCTATGCCACTTGCACCCCCGGTTACGATTGCGGTCCGAGTTTCACTCATTTCGATACCTCACGTGGAAAAAGATCTTTCCAAGCATGAGACAGGATTTTTGATATGTCGAATATGCTTTGCCAAGCCGTTTGATATGCTAGATATATTGCATGCTCAGTCTCCGCCAATTCCAGCAGTTTCTCGCTGTCGCAGAAACCATGAACTTTCGCCGGGCGGCGGAGCGCCTCAACATGGCGCAGCCGCCACTGACGACCGCCATCCGCCTGATGGAAGAGGAAATCGGCGTGCGGCTATTCGAACGCACCAACAGAATTACCCGTTTGACACCCGCGGGCGAGGTTTTGCGCGAGGAAGCACGGCGGGCAATCGCTCAAGCCGAGCGTGCGGTGACGTTGACAAAGCGTGCCGGCGAAGGTGCCATCGGAACGTTGCGGATCGGTTTCGTCGCCAGCTCCATCCATCATCTGATACCGCGGATCGTCGCCGGCTTTCGACGCGACAATCCCTCGGTCGTGTTGGAACTGGAAGAGGCGACATCCGCACGACAGATCAGCGCGGTCCTGGCCGACAGGATGGATGTTGGCCTTGTGGCGCTGCCGATCCCCTCGAGTGCGGAAACGCTGATAGCCACGAGCGTTCTGACGGAGAGCCGGCTTATCGCCGCGATACCAGCCGATCACCCTTTGGCATCTGAGCCGTCGCTTAGGCTTGCAGCCTTGGCGGGGGAATCGTGGATCCTCTTTCCGGAAAGTGAAGGACCGGGACTGTATTCGACGATCATGCAGGCATGCTCGGAAGCAGGATTTTCACCGCGTGTCGGGCAGCGTGCCGTACAGATGGAAACGATAATAGGCCTCGTGGCCGCGGGTCTCGGCGTGGCATTGGTGTCGGAAGCATTCCTGTCATCCGGCCGTGAGGGAGTAGCTTTTCGGCATCTCGATGGCATCGGAACGCCCATACCCTACAAGGTAGGCTTGGCGTGGCGAAATGACCAATCTTTGCCCGTCCTCTCTTCCTTCTTGCGTTTCGTGGAGCAACTTCTGCAAAGCGACTAGCTTTGACAACGGCTCAGTCGGGGCTTGTATTCTCAACCTAGGAGCCAGGCAGGGCGGCTCTCTCTGCACAAGCAAAGACCCAGCGCAAACCGCGGTAGTCTTTTTGTCCATTGCTCTATTTTAGCTAATTTCGCGGCAAGAACGGATCCCTCAGCACGTCGTTCGCCCCAACCGACAGCACTCGCAGATCATCTTTTTCTCAAAATCAGAAAACTTTGGGATAGGTTTGTTCGATAATCCATAAAATCTATAGACTATTATCAATATAATTTGAGGGATTTTTGCATGAGTGTGCTCGGTATTTCTGGCGCCATTCGGCGTGCGTCGCGGACAATTGGCCTTGTTAACGCGATCACAGGTGAGGTCCGAACCCATCTTGGCGCTAACGTCGGTGGGCTGGGACACGGAGGCGCGTCACCGCGCATCGGTTGGACTGTCGAAAAAATCCCTACTGTCTTGCCGTCTGCACGGCAGAGCGGCGATCACAAGTCATATCTCGCGCAAGCGATTGTCCGAACTTGGCGCAAGCGCGACCATTCTATAGAGAGGGAAGAGCATAATGTCGCATAGAAATAACGAAGCCGTAAAATTCGCTTACTGGGTACCGAACGTCTCGGGTGGCCTTGTCATCTCGAATATCGAGCAGCGTACGAGCTGGACGATCGAATACAACAGAAAGCTCGCGCAGATCGCCGAGGCGAGCGGTTTCGACTATGCGCTCAGCCAGATCCGTTTCACGGCGGGCTACGGCGCGGAATTCCAGCATGAATCCGTCTCCTTCAGCCATGCCCTGCTGGAATCGACAACCAGCTTGAAGGTCATTGCGGCGATCTTGCCGGGGCCGTGGAACCCGGCGCTTGCGGCAAAGCAGATCGCCACCATCAACCACCTGACCAACGGCCGCGTCGCCGTCAACATCGTCAGCGGCTGGTTCCGCGGCGAGTTTGCCGCCATCGGCGAACACTGGCTCGATCACGACGAGCGCTATCGCCGCTCCGAAGAATTCATCCGCGCGCTGCGCGGCATCTGGACCGAAGACAATTTCACATTCCGCGGCGATTTCTATCGCTTCAACAATTACTCGCTAAAGCCGAAACCGATTGATCCTCAGCCGGAAATCTTCCAAGGCGGCTCATCGCGGGCAGCCCGCGATATGGCGGCGCGCGTGTCCGACTGGTACTTCACCAACGGCAACACGCCGGCCGAAATCCGCAAGCAGGTCGACGATATTCAGTCGAAAGCCAGGGAAAACGGCCATTCCGTACGGATCGGCGTCAACGCTTTCGCGATCGTGCGCGAGACGGAAGAGGAAGCCAAGGCCGTTCTCGCCGAGATCATCGAGAAGGCCAATCCCGAGGCAGTCAATGCCTTCGGGCATGAGGTGAAGAATGCCGGCAAAGCCTCGCCGGAAGGCGAAGGCAACTGGGCGAAATCCTCCTTCGAGGACCTCGTCCAGTACAATGACGGCTTCCGCTCCAACCTGATCGGAACGCCACGACAGGTCGCCGAGCGCGTCGTCGCGCTGAAGCAGGCCGGTGCCGACCTGATCCTCCTCGGCTTCCTGCATTTCCAGGAAGAGGTGGAGTATTTCGGCAAGCGCGTCATTCCACTGGTGCGAGAACTGGAAGCGTCGCAGGCCGCGCAACAAGTCGCAGCGGAATAAACATTCGGAAAGAAGCGGGCCGCATTCGTGGTCCGCAATTGGCGAACTAGAACGGAGCCTTCACAGCTCCGACGGGAGCCTGTGCCTACGTCAGCCAACGAATGCTGTGAGGCAGAGTGAGAGGGAAGGACATACAGGCAATGACCTATGCGCTCGAGGGGTACGAAACATCCCCTCCTCTGCCGGGACTTCAAGGCGGTCGGATCGAAATTGCAGCTCAAGCGGATTCAGTTGCCAATGCGGCGATTGCCTCTGCAGAGGTTCTGCTTGCGCTCGATGATGTCAGCCTTTCCTTTGGCGGCGTCTCGGCTCTCGCCGATGTCGACCTCAGTGTTGAGCGCGGTGAGATCCGCGCCATTATCGGACCGAATGGCGCTGGAAAGAGCTCACTCGTCAATGTGATCAGCGGCGTCTATCGGCCGAATCGCGGCCATATCCGAATCGGTGAAAAGCGCTATGGCAATGTTCCCACAGAACAGCTCGCACACCTCGGCATTGCCCGAACCTTTCAGAACCTTGCGCTTTTCAAGGGCCTGAGCGTCTTGGATAATGTCATCTCCGGTCGGGCCCATAGCGTCCGCTCGAGCTTCATCGGCCAGATCGCACGCATCGGCACTGCGCGCCGGGAGGAAGCGGATGCCCGCGAGCGCGCACGGCAGATCCTTTCCTTCCTTTATCTTGACGATGTCGCCGACCGGCTTGCCGGCACCCTGCCCTATGGCCTGCAGAAACGAGTGGAACTCGCGCGAGCCCTGGTCGCGGAACCGGATATTCTGCTTCTGGACGAGCCGATGGCCGGCATGACCGCGACTGAAAAGCAGGAAATGGGCGGCTTCGTGCAGGCAACCCGAAAAACCCATGGCACCACGATCATTCTGATCGAACACGATATCGGCCTCGTAATGGAACTGTCGGATCGGGTCGCCGTGCTCGACTACGGCCGCAAGATCGCCGACGGCACGCCGGAAGAGGTGCGGGCCGATCAGCGCGTCATCGATGCCTACCTGGGCGTCGCCACGGAAAATGAAGACGGGGCGGGAATCTGATGGCGGACTTCGATTGGCTTTTCTTCATAGAGGTGCTTGTCGGCGGACTGCTGTCGGGCGTCATGTATTCGCTCGTCGCGATCGGCTTCGTACTGATCTACAAGACCTCCGGCGTGCTCAATTTCTCTCAAGGAGCACTCCTGCTTTTTGCGGCCCTTACCTTCGTCAGCCTGGTCGAGAAAGGCGTGCCCTTTGCGCTGGCGTTCGTGCTCACCTTCGCACTGATGATCATCATCGGCATCGCCATCGAACGTGTCGTGTTGAGGCCGCTCACCAACAAGCCGCCTATTACGCTGTTTATGGCGACGCTAGGCCTCTCCTATGTTATCGAGGGTGCCGCCCAGCTGATCTGGGGAACGCAGGTGCATGGACTGGATCTCGGCATCGAGGACGTTCCCTTCGACGTCGGCGGCGTTCTCATCAGCCAGTTCGACATCTTTGCCGCTGCGGTGGCGGCCATCATGGTGGCGCTGCTGTCTATCTTCTTCCGCTATACCCGCGTCGGTCTCGCCTTCCGCGCCGTCGCCGACGATCAGTTCGCGGCACTCGCCGTCGGCCTGCGCCTGCCCTGGATCTGGGCCACGGTGTGGGCAACCGCCGGTCTGGTAGCGCTGGTGGCGGGGCTCCTCTGGGGCGCTCGCCTTGGCGTCCAGTTCTCGCTGTCGCTCGTCGTCCTGAAAGCGCTGCCGGTCCTCGTGCTGGGCGGGTTCGACTCGGTTGCCGGCGCTATCGTCGGCGGATTGCTCATCGGAGCGACCGAGAAGCTCGCCGAGGTCTATCTCGGCGATTATTTCGGCGGCGGGATCGAAAGCTGGTTTGCCTATGTCGTGGCGCTCGCCTTCCTGCTCATCCGCCCCTCCGGCCTGTTCGGCCAGAAACTTGTCGAAAGGGTCTGAACCATGGCGTCCATCACACAGGATCTTGATCGCACCCCGACACTTCCGCCCTGGCTTGCACCGGCAGCCCTCCTTGCCGTGGCCTATCTCGTCGTCCCCTTTATCGGCACCAGCTATCTCTTCGAAGCGATCTTGCTGCCGTTCCTGGCACTCAGCCTTGCCGGCGTCGGCTTGAATATCCTGACCGGCTATGCCGGCCAGGTTTCGCTCGGGAGTGCCGCCTTCATGGCGGTCGGCGCCTTCGGTGCCTATAATTTCAATCTGCGCGTCGAGGGCCTGCCGCTGATCGCAAGCATCGTGCTCGCGGGTCTGTCGGCAGCGGCGATCGGCATCATCTTCGGTCTGCCGAGCCTGAGGCTCAAGGGTTTTTATCTTGCAGTGTCGACGCTCGCAGCACAGTTTTTCGTGCAATGGGTATTGACCAAGTTCAGCTGGTTTTCCAACGACTCCGCCTCGGGCGTGATCGACGCGCCGCCGCTTCGCATCGGCGGCATCGCTTTCGATGGCCCGATCGGGCGCTATCTTTTCGCGCTGACGGTCGTCACCGTCCTGACCTTTCTGGCGCTGCGGCTTGTGTCGTCCCAGACAGGACGAAATTTCATCGCGGTGCGCGACAACGAGACGGCCGCCCGCATCATCGGTGTACCGGTCTTGAAGACCAAGCTGCTCGCCTTTGCGATTTCCTCCTTCATCATCGGCGTTGCCGGCGTGCTTTGGGCCTTTACCTATCTGCGCACCGTGGAGCCGGCGGGGTTCAACCTCGATCGCTCCTTCCAGGTGCTGTTCATCATCATCATCGGCGGGCTCGCTTCCATTCGCGGCGCCTTTCTGGGGGCAGCACTGATCGTGGTGTTTCCGCTCGTCCTGTCGCGATTGGGAGCCTTCTTTCTCGGCGAGATCTTTGATTCCGGCGTGCTCGACATGAGCCAGCGCATCGTGCTCGGCAGCCTGATCATCCTGTTTCTCATTCTCGAACCGGACGGCCTCGTCGCCCTCTGGGACAGAAACGTAAGACGAATCGGTAGCGTTCTGACACGGCGCTGAACTGAACCCGGAGCGTGCGCTCCCAAAAGCAAGAAATCCATTTTCGATCAATGCAGGTCCGGTCATCTCGCCGGCCATCACCCGGAGTGTATCCAGAAATGACAATCTTCAGCAAACTCAAGATCGCGGCGCTCGCTGCCGGGATCGCCTTCTCGGTGGCGCTTCCCGCCGCACATGCCGACGAGCAATATTTTCCGTTGCAAAGCTATCGTGTCGGCCCCTACGCGGCCGGCGGCACCGGCTTCTTCGGCGGCTTCATCGATTACCTGAACCTGATCAACACCCGTGACGGCGGTGTGAACGGCGTCAAGCTGACCTGGAACGAGTGCGAAACCCAATACGAGGTCGAACGTGGCGTCGAATGCTATGAACGACAGAAAAGCCACCCCAACGCGGCGGCCTGGAACCCGCTTTCCGTCGGCATCGCCTACGCAATGATCGATCGCATCAGCCAGGATAAGGTGCCGCTGATCACGATCAATCACGGCCGCACCGATTCCACCGATGGCCGCGTCTTCCCTTACGTGTTCCCGCTGCTCCTCAATCCCTACAGCGAAACCTCCGGCATCGTGAACTACATTGCCTCCAAGCTCGGTGGTCTCGACAATCTCAAGGGCAAGAAGATCGTGGTCCTCTACCACGGCTCGCCCTACGGCAAGGAAACCATCCCGATCTACGAACTCCTGTCGAAGAAATACGGCTTCGACCTGCAGCAGATCGAAGTTCCCCATCCCGGCAACGAGCAGCAGTCGCAATGGCTGACGATCCGTCGTGCTAAGCCGGACTATGTCGTCCTGCGCGGCTGGGGCGTGATGAATCCCGTTGCCCTGAAGACCGCCGTCAAGGTCGGCTATCCTGTCGATCACATCATCGGCAATGTCTGGTCGAATTCCGAGGAAGATGTCATTCCCGCCGGCGAGGCGGCAAAGGGCTACACCGCGATTACTACGCAGGCCTCCGGCGCCGAGTATCCGGTCGTCAAGGAGATCGTGAAGACGCTCTATGACCAAGGCAAAGGCAATCTCGAGGACAAGAGCCGCATCGGCTCCGTCTATCACAACCTCGGCATCGTCAACGGCATCCTGAACGTCGAGGCGATCCGCATCGCACAGGAGAAGTTCGGTAAGCGAACGCTGACCGGCGATGAAGTCCGCTGGGGCTTCGAACATCTACGGCTTGACCCGGCCCGCGTCGAGGCGCTGGGCGCCAAGGACCTGTTCCACTCCATCAACGTCACCTGGGACAACCACGAAGGCAACGGTTACGTGACCTTCCAGCAATGGGACGGCAAGAAGTGGAAGGTGGTTTCCGACTGGATCGCACCGGATTGGGCTCTGCTGCGTCCCATCATCGAAAAATCCTCAGAGGCCTATGCCAAGGAAAAGGGCATCAAGCTGCGCACCTCCCAGGACGCAGAGGCCGCCATCAACTGATTGGCGGCAGACCCGGTGGCGGCACGCTTGCCGTCATCGGGTTTGGCCTGGTCTGCGACGAGTTCGAGGAAAATCATATGGTCGATACGGATATCGTGCTCAGCGTCGAAGGCGTGAAGGCAACCTACAACCACACGATTCGGGCACTGAACGAGGTGAGCCTGAGCGTAAAGCGCGGCGAGATCGTCGCCCTGCTCGGCGCCAATGGTGCGGGCAAGACGACGACGCTCAAAGCGGTCTCCAACCTCTTGCCGGCCGAATGCGGCCAGATCATTGCGGGGCGCATCCACTTCGGCGCAATCGACGTGACGACGGCAAGCCCTGCGGCACTTGTTCGCGCCGGGCTCGTACAGGTGCTCGAGGGCCGCCACTGCTTCCGGACCTTGACCGTGGAAGAGAACCTAATCTCCGGCGGCCTTGGCCGTAGCGCGACGCGCTCTGAAATCACGGCCGATCTCGAAAAGATCTACGCTTTGTTCCCACGCCTCAAAGAAAAGCGCCGCGTGACATCAGGGCTTACCTCCGGCGGCGAACAGCAGATGACGGCCATCGGCCGTGCGCTGATGTCACGGCCACGACTGCTTATCCTCGATGAGCCTTCCATGGGTCTGGCACCGCTTGTCGTTCAGGACATTTTTCGGACCTTGCGGCGCCTGAATGAAGAGGAAGGGCTTTCCATTCTCGTGGCGGAGCAGAACTCCGCCATCGCACTCAAATATGCAGACCGCGCCACGATCCTCGAAAACGGCGTAACGGCCATCAACGGGACAGCCGCTGATCTGCGCCAGCGCAAAGAGGTGCAAGACCTCTATCTTGGGCGCAAAACGGCGGCCAGCGGCCACCTCGCACCCCTAGTCCCCGCAACCAATCCATAAACCCATCACAGCTGAAGAGGAGAGTTTGACATGACGATTTCGCAAGTGAAGACCGACAATGCCGCAAAGGCGGTTCCACCGGTTGCAAGGCCAACCGAGCCAGCTCACATCATCAAGAGCGCTGCCGAGGCGATCGCTGTCGCCAAGAAACTGGCGGCGGAATTCATCAAGGATTCCGCCAAGCGCGATCGTGAGCGGATTTGGCCGGCGGCCGAACTCGATGCCTTTTCCCAAAGCGGGTTGTGGTCGATCAACGTGCCGAAAAAATTCGGTGGACCTGAAGTTTCCTACGCCACGCTCGCAAAGGTGATCGAGATCATCTCGGCCGCCGACTCGTCGATCGGCCAGGTCGCCCAAAACCATCTGGGCGTCGTCGCCGCCATCCGCACGGTCTCCGACGAGGCACAGCAGAAGCTGCTGTTCGACGAGGTGTTGAAGGGAACGCGTTTCGGCAATGCGTTTTCGGAGTTCGGTTCCAAGCGGGCGGTCGACTTCGAGACTAAGTTTACCGACGCCGGCGACCACGTGATCGTAAAGGGGCAGAAATTCTATTCTTCAGGCGCACTCCTTGCCCATCTGGTGCCGATCGTCGCGCTCGATGACGAAGGTCGTGCCTGGTACGCGATTGCTGATCGCGGCGCACCGGGGCTCACAGTCATCGACGACTGGTCGAGCTTCGGCCAACGCACGACGCTTTCCGGTACGGTGATCATCGACGACGTGAAGGTGCCCAAGACGCATCTGGTGCCAGGCTACAAGGGCTATGACAAACCAACCGCGGACGGCGCCATTTTCCAGATTATCCAGGTGGCCGTCGACACCGGCATTGCGCAAGCCGCGATCGACGAAACGATCGACTTCGTGCGCACTAAGAGCCGCGCCTGGGTAGATAGCGGGCTCGAGCGCGCCTCCGACGACCCCTATACGATCCAGGCCGTCGGCGATCTGACCCTGCGCTTGCATGCAGCACAGGCACTGCTTGAAAAGGCAGGCTATGCGATAGACCGAGCGGTGGCGGATCCGACTGCCGAAACCGTGGCCGAAGCGCAGATCGTAACGGCCGAAGCGAAGATCCTTTCCACGGAAATCGCCATTGCCGCCACCAACAAGCTGTTCGAGCTGGCCGGCACCCGCTCGACGCTCGCCGAACACAATCTCGACCGGCACTGGCGCAACGCACGCACCCATACACTGCACGATCCGGTCCGGTGGAAATACGCAATTCTTGGCAAGTATTTCCTGAACGGAGAAAAGCCGCCGCTCCACGCCTGGAGTTAGTTGCCATGATAAACTGGGCGCGAACAATCTCTCGCGCCCTTTTCCAATTAATTGAATATGCTCGAAGGCGATGTCACGGTAAGTGGCTGTCACGCACAGCTCGTGAGCAATATCGCGGAGTAGCTGAACTATCGCCTGAAACATCATTGCTCCCATACGCGCTTATGCGCAGATACATTCCAATACTCCTTCAACACATGGAATGGCCTTTCTCGCAGGGGCAACGAGGCTCAAATACGTTGCGGCGCACACAAGGAGCCATCAGATGTTCGCAACGTCGTCTCTCAAAACCCTCTTCGGACTTGCCTTTGCGATCGCAACGCTTGCTGCGACGCAGGCTTCCGCGGATGCCACGCTCGATCGCATCAAAGGCCGCGACAAGTTGACCGTAGGGATCATCCTGTCTGGCGCGCCATTTGGCTACATCGATCCAAAGAGTCAGGAGCAGAGGGGCTACAATCTCGACATAGCGAAAGCGCTTGCCGATGATCTCGGCGTGAAGCTCGAAACAGTAACGGTGACGCCACCGAACCGTGTCCAGTTCCTGCAGCAGGGTAAGGTCGACATTCTGATCGCCAATATGCAGTATACAGAAGAACGCGCCAAAGTGCTCGACTATGTGCCCACACCCTATGACCGGGCAGGCGGCGCCGCAGTAGTCCGAAAGGACAGCGGACTGAAGGACTGGACCGACCTCAAGGGGAAGACGGTTTGCGTTTCGCAAGGCTCCAACTACACGCAGCCGCTGATCGAGACCTATGGCGCCGTGGTCAAGGCGTTGCCGAGCCAGCCGGAATCGCTGCTCGCCCTTCAGGGCGGCAACTGTGTTGCCGCCGTTCATGTTGGCGCAACGGTTGGTCTCCTGCTTGAAGATCGCCCGGAAGAGTGGAAGGATTACGCAATCCCCTTCCCGAGCGAGCTTGTTCCTTCGGATTCGGTGATCTGGTTGCGCAAGGGTGAGAAAGACACCCAGACGGCGCTCGACAACGCGGTCAAGAAGTTGCATGCGTCCGGCAAGCTCCTGGAATTCGCAAAGGCCAACCGGCTGCTGAACACCAAGTATCTTGAAGAACAGCAGAAGACTGTATCCGCCGCCAAGTAGGGCTGTCGCACTGGAAAAGATATGCAGGATATGAGCCTGACCGACCTGTTCATCAGCCTGACGAACAGGATGGGCTTGAACTACGAGTTCTTGGCCTCCGGCTACGAGGCGCAGATATGGCGCGACGGTTTCGTCACCACGCTATATCTGATCGCCGTCCTTCTACCCGTCAGTCTCATTGCCGGCGTGGCATTCGCCGCCTGCCTCACATCCGGGCGGTTGTGGCTGTCAGCACCAGTGCGCGGCTTTGTGGAGCTGACCCGCAACACACCGACGCTGGTGCAGTTGATGTTTGGTTTCCTTGTCCTGAACACCCTCATTTCCAACATGGTTGGCGGCACGCAAAACAATCCGCTCTCGCCCTTCTTCTGGGTCATCGCGGTGGTCGGCCTACATATCGCAGCTCTACATGCGGAAGCGATCCGCGCCGGCATCGAGGCGGTACCGGCATCGACGATTGAAGCCGCGCGAGCCATCGGCTTCAGCCAGTTCGAGATCCTGCGCTATGTGGAAATTCCGCTGGCTTTCCGTGCGTCGCTGCCGGCAATTATCAACAACCTCATCAACCTGGTGAAGCTGACCACAGTAGGAAACGCAATTGCGGTCAGCGAAATCACATATGCCTCCATCATGGTCTGGACGCAGCGCGACAACGTCGTCTCGCTGATGATCGTCATTCTCCTGTTCTTCAGCCTGATCAACTTCACTATCGCCCGCATCGGCTCATGGGTGGAGCGACGACTGGCAGTTCCGGGATATGGCCTATGACGGTAGCGCTCCAGCAACCAGTCAGTCATCGGGTGCTGCGCAATCTCGGCTTCCTCACGCTGCCACTGATCGTCCTTGCCTGGTCGCTGGCAGACCCGACGCTCGGACGGGAGGTGGTAGAATGGATCCCCTATCTCGCCTCGGGCTTCGCGATGAATGTCGTGATCGCCGTGCTCGCGATGGCGCTCGGTACCCTGGTTGGGGTGTTGTTCGGTATCCTGGAACTGGCGCCCTATCGTATTGTCCGCTATCCCGTCGTCGCTTATGTCCAGGTCTTCCGAAATGCGCCGCATCTCGTGCTGATCTTCGCGACCACCTACATCTTTCCCTTCGAAATTGTCGTATTCGGCAATTATCTGCCCTTTCCGGATTGGGTGAAGGCTGTGATCGGGCTTGCCATTCCTGCCAGCGCCTATGTCGCAGAGATCACCCGCGGCGCGATCCTCTCCATACCCACGGCTCAATGGGAAGCGGCCAAGGGACTCGGCTTTGCGCGCAGCGGGGCTCTGCGGTGGATCATTCTGCCGCAATGCCTGCGTCGCTCGTTGCCGCCCTGGATGAATGTCGCGGCCTCGATCACCATGGGAACGGCGCTGGCCTCTCTAGTCGGCGTCCACGAACTTCTGCATGCAGCGACCGATGCAAGCACGGCGGTGCGGCGGCTCGATTTCACGATCATCGCCTATCTCGTGGTCATGGCCGCCTTCTTCCTGCTCTGCTATCCGATTTCCCGCCTGACCAGACGCCTGGAAGCGCGGCGCTTCAAGGCGGCCTGAGGACCAAGAGATGACAAGCCCATCCACCGATAACGCGATCGTCAAACTGGAAGACGTGCATCTGTCCTTCGGACAGACGCAGGTGTTGAAGGGAATCGACCTCACCGTCAACAAGGGCGATGCCGTCTCTATCATCGGTCCGTCCGGTTCCGGCAAGTCCACCATCCTGCGCTGCATCAATGCGCTGGTCCAGCCGCAGAGCGGCAGGATCACGGTGGGCGGAACCCGGGTCGATCAGTTGACCCGGGAAAGCGAACGCATCACCCTGCGCAAGCGCGTCGGTATCGTCTTCCAACAATACAACCTCTTCCCGCACCTGACGGTGCTGGACAACATCGTTCTGGCACCCGTCCGCATTCTCGGCATCGAACCGCACGCAGCGGAAAAGTTGGCTCGCGACTTGCTGGAAAAGGTGCGGCTTGCGGATAAAGCCAATGCCTATCCCGGCCAGCTCTCCGGCGGCCAGCAGCAACGTGTCGCCATCGCCCGCGCACTTGCCATGAAACCGGAACTCGTCCTGTTCGATGAGGTGACCTCGGCGCTGGATCCTGAAACCGTCGGCGAGGTCCTGTGGGTGATACGCGACCTGATACGCGATGGCATGACCAGCATTCTCGTCACGCATGAGATGCGCTTTGCCGAGGAGATCAGCGACACGGTCGTCTTCACCGAGAACGGCCGCATTATCGATCGTGGTTCGCCGGAACAGATCTTCCATAAAGCCGAAAATCCCCGCATCCGCCAGTTCGTCCAGGGCCTATCGGTGGGACGCGGCTCGTTGCGCGACGGCGAAGGAATCTGACATGACTGGCACGTCCGCACCGCTGACTACAGCCTTCGCCGAGGCGATCGTCCACTCAGATCCGGATCGCGATCCCGCTGCGATCGAAGCGGCCCGCACAGCGATCATCGATTTTCTTGCATGCGCCATTGCCGGCGCCGGCGACCGCACCACCAGCCTTCTGGCCCAGGCGGTGGGCGCAGAGTTGGCGGGTAATGCAATCCTCGTCGGGACGAGCCGCCGCACCGACCCCCTCGTCGCAAGCGTGGTCAACGGTTATGCGGGCCATGTGCTCGACTATGACGATGTCCATGCCAGCGTGCGCGGGCACCCGACGACCGTTATCATCCCGGCGCTCCTCGCCCTTGCTGCTGAGCGTAAGTTCCCTGCCGGCGACCTGATCGCCTCCTATGTTGTCGGGCTGGAGACGATAGCACGGCTCGGCCTCTCGATGGGCTCAAAACACTACGAGAATGGCTTTCACGCCACCGCAACGTTCGGACCTGTCGGCGTTGCCGCGGCAATCGCACATCTGACCAAAGCCTCGGTGAAAGAAACTGCTGTTTCGCTAGGGCTGGCGGCAACCCAGTCTGCCGGCCTGCGGCTGCAATTCGGTTATGATGCGAAGCCCTATCATGCCGGCATGGCCGCGCGCTCCGGCCTTTTGGCAGCGCGCTTGGCTGCAGCAGGTTTCGGTGGTGCGCCTGATTTTCTCGACAATCCTGTCGGCTTCCATTCCGCCTATGCGTTCGGGGCAGAGCGTCCGGCCGCGCTGACGGAAAACTGGGGAAAGCCTTGGCAGATCATCACGCCCGGCCTGACGCTGAAGGCTTATCCCTGCTGTACGGCAAGCCATCCCGTCGCCTCCCTCGGCATCGAGCTTCACCGCGAAGAGCTCGCCGCCGACAGGATCGAGGCCATCACCTTCACCTATCCGCCCGGCGCCGATGCAGCGCTCGTGGTCACGAAACCGACCAACGGCATCGAAGCTCGTTTCAGTCCGGAATACGTCTTCTCCGCCGCGCTCATCGACGGTGCGCTGCGATTACACCATTTCGACGAGCGACCGGTGGAACCGCGCCTGATGGGCCTGGCGGGCCTCGCGCGACGGCGCTATGACGAAAGCGCGCCGCGCATGTCGAGCGATCCAACGACACGTTTCGTCATCCTCGACCTCAAGCTTCGCGACGGCAGTACGATCACACGCCGCTTCGACGGCCTTCCGGGCGTGACGGATCCGACTGAAAAGTTCCAGGACGCGACGGCGGGCAATCCCGCCTTCGCCGAAATCCCGTCCCTCGTTCGCGCAATGCACAGCGCCGCCGATCTCGACCGGCTACTGGCGCTGCTCAATCAGGACGCCGCCTCAATCTGAACTGACGAAAGACTTCCCATGAGTGCCAAGCGACAAATCCACCTCGGCCTGTTCCTCCAAGGCGCCGGCCACCACGTATCGGGCTGGCGGCATCCGCATGCCGAAGCCGGCAGCGAGAATTTCGACCTGCTGCGGCGTGTCTCGCAGATTGCCGAAGCAGCGAAATTCGACATGGTGTTTCTTGCCGATGGCCTCACCAGCGGCGTCGATGCGCATCCTTCAACGATCGCCCGTTTCGAGCCGCTGACGCTTCTTGCGGCGCTGGCGATGGTCACCGATAAGATCGGGCTGGCCGCCACTTCGTCGACAACCTATGGCGAGCCCTATCACACCGCTCGCGCCTTCGCCTCAATCGACCACTTGAGCCACGGCCGCGCCGCCTGGAACATCGTTACAACGTCTTATGCCCGCACCGCGAACAATTTTTCGAAGTCGCATCCGGAGCATGACGAACGTTACGCCGTGGCTGAAGAATTCGTCGACGTGGTGCGCGGTCTCTGGGATAGCTGGGAAGACGACGCTTTCGTCAAGAACAAGCAGACAGGCGTCTACGCCGATCCCACCAAGGTGCATGTGCTCGATCACAAGGGCAAGTATTTTTCCGTTAAGGGTCCGCTCAACATTCCGCGCCCGCCGCAGGGGCATCCGATCCTAATCCAGGCCGGTTCGTCCGGCCCCGGCCAGGATCTCGCGGCGCGCACCGCGGACGTGGTTTTCACCGCGCAGCAGAGCCTGGAAGAGGCGCAGGCCTTCTACACGAGCCTGAAGGAGCGCGTCGTCAAGTTCGGCCGGCGGGCCGACGACGTCGCAGTTATGCCTGGTTTTCTGCCGGTGATCGGCCGCACGGCCAAGGAGGCCGCCGACAAGCTTGCAGAACTCGACCAGTGGACTGACCTGAAGAGTGCTATGCCGTTGCTTGAAGAGCGCATTGGCCACAGCCTCGTCGACTACGATCCGGATGGCCCGCTGCCGGACTTGCCGATCTCCGACCAGCTGCGCAGCCGCGCCGAACTCCTAACGGCGCTGGCACGCCGCGAAAACCTGACGATCCGCCAGCTGGCGCTGCGAGTCGCCGCCGGCCGCGGTCATCACATTGTTCTCGGCACGCCGGTCGAAATCGCCGATCGGATGCAGCAATGGTTCGACGGCCGCGCTGCAGACGGCTTCAACGTCATGCCGCCCTTCTTCCCCGAGGGTCTGGAGGATTTCACGCAGTTGGTGGTGCCGATTCTGCAGGAGCGCGGGCTATTCCGCACGGAGTACAGCGGCACAACCTTGCGGAACCATCTCGGGCTTGCGAGACCATAACAAGCCTTCGACCGTTATTCGAGATAAGTAGAAGCTCCGTTGCAAGCTACGCCATTTCGGCAGTATCGCTCCCCAAATCCCCACTAATGTCTGTGACCTGGAACTACGGCTGTGCGCAATGATTTTCAGCGTATCAGCCGCCGGCCGCTTCGAATCGAATTTTTTGCGCTCCTTCCCAGAGAGTGAGCCGACCGAGCTCGGCAAGCTTCTCAAGATTGGATGTGACAGTGATGAAATGATTTCCGGCGAGCTGCCCCATCTTTGACGAGAAATCAACGCCGCCATAGGCAAGCAGGATTTCCGTTTCGCTGATGCCGCCCGGATAAAGGATGATGTGGCCGGGAGCGGGATGGCTGGTATGATTCTCGTAAGAGACACCAAAATCCCGCTCTCCGAGCGGAATCCACACTCCCTCCCCCGACCAGCGTACGTGTACGATTTTTCCTTCGAAAGGCATCTCCTTCAGAAATGCCTCGCAGGTCTTAGGCGCCTTTGCCGTCTCCAGCATGGCATCGAATTCAAACGGGCCGGCGGTGATCTTCAGTTTCATTCCACTCTCTCTTGCTTTGGTTGTCTCTGTTGTGGTCGGTTCCGGCCGAGGCCATGCGGTTTCCGCGGCACGCGAGTATCCATCAATGCCGGAGGATCTTGCCGAGAAAGGCTTCCGTTCTCGGATTGTGACTGGCGGTGAAGAATTCTTCACTCGGCCTATCTTCGACAATCTCGCCTTGGTCGATGAAGATGACACGGGTGGCCACGCGGCGGGCAAAGCCCATCTCATGGGTCACCACCATCATCGTCATTCCGTCTCTTGCCAGGCCTGTCATGACGTCAAGCACTTCAGACACCATTTCCGGGTCAAGCGCGGACGTCGGCTCGTCGAAAAGCATCGCCAAAGGGTCCATCGCGAGCGCGCGGGCTATGGCCACGCGCTGTTGCTGGCCGCCTGAAAGCTGGCTCGGAAATTTCTTCGCATGATCGATCAGGCCGACACGATCGAGCAGCTGCATGGCCTTGGCTTCGGCCATCGTCGGACTGCGCCCAAGCACGATCTTCTGAGCCAGCATGATGTTGTCGAGGATGCTGAGATGCGCGAAGAGTTCGAAATTCTGGAAGACCATGCCGACGCGCGTCCGCAGGTTCGGCAAATCCGTTTTCGGATCGCCCACCTCGATCCCATGAACCTGGATGGACCCTTCGTGGAAGGGCTCCAAGCCATTGACGCATTTGATCAAGGTCGACTTGCCCGAACCGGATGGGCCGCACACGACGACGATCTCGCCGCGCTCGGCCTTGACGCTGCAGTTCTTCAGGACCTGAGAGGTGCCGTAGAATTTGGAGACGCCGTTGATCTCGATCATGAGCGGCCTTTCGTAAAACGAGTAATGGAGAAGGGTTGTAGCGCCCTGCCGGTCTCGCGGCCAAGGACGATCTGTGCGGTAAGCTGGCCGACCAGGGGGCCGAGCGTATAGCCGTTGGAGGTCACGGCGTTGAAGAAGCCGGGCTGCAGCGGATGTTCGCCAAGGATGGGCGCGCCGTCGATATTGATATTCATCGCCGCCCAGCTACGGATCACATGCAGTTTACGCAGCGCCGGCACAACATGTTGGGCCACCCAGAGATTGCCTTCAAGGCTCGATAGCAGCGGGCGAGGATGCTGATGCACCGGATCAAGGCCCGCCGTCCAGCCGCCGCCGATGATGAAGTTGCCGTTGCTCGCCTGCTTCAGGGTCAGATGCCGGTCCGCATGGGCGACGAGGCAGGATATCAGGGGCGCGGCAGCTTCGGTGACCACCATCTGCAACGGAGCTCCAAATACAGGAATATCGAGCCCGAGCATGGCGCCGATACGCGACGAAAAGGCGCCGGCCGCGTTGACGACGCGCTTTGCCCTGATCGTCCCACGCGACGTCGTCACCTCGAAACCGGAGGCATGCACGGCAATGGCGACGACCTCGCATTTTTCGATGAGGCGTGCTCCCCTTGCGCGAGCGGCTTCGAGGATATGCTGCGTCGCGACGAGCGGGTTGATCTTGCCTTCCTGCGGGCAATAGGCAGCCCCGACGAATGCGGGTGACAGTGCCGGCTCCAAAGACCGCAACTCGCCTCGATCGATCAGGCGGCACTCGATACCGGCGCGTTGCTCGACTGCGACCTTATCGGCAAGGAAACGCATATGCGCTTCGCTCTCGGCAACCATCAGGCCGCCGGTCACCTTCATCTCAAAATCGCAGCCGAGCTCCCGCTGCAAGGCGGCCCAAAGGGCGATGGAATCGCGCTGCAAGGGCAGCGTCTGCGCCGCCGGCCCGCCACCACCTTCGGCGCGCACGCCGTGATCGAAGGACAAAAGCTGCGCATGCAAGCTGCCGGCATTGCCTCCGGAGGCAAGCGAATTAGCAAAGGCGCGTTCGACAATTGCAACGTCCTCACCTTCGCGTGCAAGAAAAAGCGCGGTCGATAGACCGGCGACCCCTGCCCCGATCACCAAGGTCGATGTTTCCGAGAACGGCAGAGGCTCAGCCGATTGCAGCGGCGGCTTCTCGGGCAGCATTGCCCGCTTGTGTCCTCCCCATTCGGGCTTTTCGACTGCAAGGGCGGCCAGGGGAATGGGCCGCAACGGCATTTGCGGCGCAAGAAATCCATGGATCTCTCCAGCGCTGCGTCTCTCATCCGCAGCCTTGGCCAGCGTGTGACCACAGTAGCGGCTTTGGCAGCGTCCCATGCCGGCGCGCGAAAGTCGCTTCAATGTGGCGATATCCGCAGCACCGTTTGCCGTGATCGCCTTTAAGGTACCGGCTGTTACGCCTTCACAACGACAGATGATCGTCTCATCGGCAGGTGCCTGGCTTCCATCGGCGGTTGCCGGCTTGAACGCCTTCCAGAGAGCGACCTGGAAGGCGCGATGGCGGGCAAGCCTGCGTTCGGCTTCACGATCAGGTGCCCCGCCAAGACCCAGTTTGCGCGCAACTGCAAGCCCGGCCAGCCGACCTTGCGCCCTGGCGATATGAGCGCCGCCGAAACGTGCGGCCTCGCCGACGACGTGAATGTGGGAAAGCGTGGTTTCGCCATCATCGGCGCTCGTAACCGTAAGCTCGCCATCGGCGATTGCATGGCCGCAGCCGAGCAGCCGCGCGAGCTCGTTCGAGGAAGCAAAGCCGCCACCGATCAGGACCGTATCGGCATCCAGTTTCCTGTCACCTCTCGGGCCGGATATGATGACGGAGTGGACGCCGGCGGCTCCATCGATGGAGGCAATCCTGCTTTCCCAGTGGAGCGGGATACCGGCTGCCTGCAAGGTCGCAAGCTGCCGGGCGCCGTGGATGGCGAGGCCGCCACCAAGCTTCAATAAATTCAAAGCTTCGAAAGGCTTCGACCATGGCGACGCTGCGGCTTCAACCAGCGCGACCACAGTACCGCCCGCCCTGCGGATCTCATTGGCGACTTGGATATTAAGAGGCCCGTTCCCGGCGATGAGGATCCTGCCGCGTGGTACTATGCCGTAGCTTCTAAGCATAGTTTGTGCGGCACCGGTCGTCATGACGCCTGCGCGCGTCCAGCCGGGCAAAGGGTATGGCCGCTCGTAGGCACCGGTTGCAATCACGATCATTCGAGGCTTGCAATAGAATGCGCCCGACGAGTTGTAGCATGCTATAACGATGCCGCCTTCGCCGTCCTCAGCACCCCAGACGACCGTTTCGCCGATCAAGGTCGCTCTGGCCTCACCGGCACTTCGGATCAAGTCCAATCCTTCAAGGGCCTGCGTGTCGTGCTCCAACTGTGCCATGGCCGGCGACGTTGCGGGCTGCTTATAGTATTGGCCGCCTGCAATTTTGCGTTCATCAACGATCGTGACCTTCGCACCGGCGCTTGCAGCCGCTTCCGCAGCGGCAAGACCAGCCGGTCCCGCGCCGATGACAAGCAGGTCCATCTCGATGGTTGCGATAGATGCCGGGACATCACACAGATCTGCGATTTGCTCTGACGCGATAGCCGGCCGTGAAGATGGCCTGTGCACATGCATGCCAGCCTCGACTGTGGTCATGCAGGCGCGCTGGCTGATTTTGCCGTCGACGGTCACGAGACAATCATGGCAAGCACCCATGCCGCAAAAGAGCCCACGCGCCTCGCCCTTCAATCCGCGCGAGAAACCGTGCTGCCCACTGGCCTCGATCGCCGCGGCAATCGTCATGCCGCGGTCGGCATGAAGAGAACGGCCATCGACGAAGAATTCGATGGTCGATTCAGCCGCGGATCGAGGAGCAATTGACACGGACAATATCCTCAGGCGTCGAATTTCAGGTCGAAATCCTGAACCAGTTTTTTCATGGCCGCATCCTGTTCAGCGGGTAGTGGCAGACGCGGCGGGCGCGGCGCACCGGCGCCAAAACCCATATGCCGCAACAGCGACTTCGAACCGGCGACATAGGCCTGCCCGCCGACCGCCTGAATGATCGGCAGCCAGTGCAGATAAAGGGCGCGGGCCTCGTCGAACTTCTTTTCGTCGGCCACAAGCTCGAAAATGCGCGCCATCGGCCCTGGAGCGATGTTGGAAGCGACCGCCACCCAGCCTTGCGCGCCCATGACGAAGGATTCGAAGCCGAGAATGCCGCCGAAGACCGTCATATTGTCACCTGCGAGCCGGATGATATCACGCACCCGCGTCACCTCCAGCGTCGACTCCTTGATGTAGTCGCAGCCATCGATTTCGGCGATGCGCTCGACGAGCTGCGGCCTCAAGTCGACATTAGCCGTTGCGGGATTGTTGTAGACCATGATCGGAATGGAGATCGCTGATGCGATGGCGCGATAGTGATGCACCAGTTCGTCGTCGGTCGGGGTCGAATAGAAAGGCGGAATAATCATGACGCCGTCGGCGCCCATCGCTTCTGCCTTGCGGCTCAGACGAACACATTCCCGTGTGTCTTCCGCACCGGCGCCGATCAGGACCGGTACACGGCCGGCCACGGTTTCGATAACCGTCCTTGCGACGCCGTCGCGCTCTTCCTCACTGAGCGAGAGAAACTCTCCCGTCGATCCCAATGGTATCAGCCCGTGAATGCCCTGACGAACCTGCCAGTCGGTGAAGGCGGCGAGCGCCTTCAGATCCACCGCGCCATGTTCGTCCAGCGGCGTGATCATCACGGTATAGACGCCGCGAAATTTCTTGGTCATGTCGATTATCCTGGTTCTAGCGCTTTTCGGTCATGGACAGTCGGGCGTCTGCCTGACCGAAGCGTTTCTCGATGTGGCGCTGGAAAAAATCCCAGAGCGTGGTCAAAAGGAGGTAGTAGATGGCCGCGACCGAAAAGAGCTCCAGCACCATGAAGCGTTCCTGGATGAGGACCTGAGTGCGTCGCAGAAGTTCTTCCATCGAAATGACCGAGGTCACCGACGTCGTTTTGAGAAGGCCATTGACTGAATTTCCGAGCGGCGGAATGATCACCTTGAATGCCTGCGGCATAACGATATGACGCATGATCTGCCGCTCGGTCATGCCGAGCGCCCTGGCGGCTCTCGCCTGTCCTTCAGGTACGGCTTCGATGCCCGCACGAATAATCTCCGCGAGGTAGGCCGCCTCGTTGAGCGCAAGCCCGATCAGCGCTGCCTCGACGACCGAAAAGCGGATGCCGAACTGCGGCAATGCCGTATAGATGGCGATCAGCTGGACCAGCAGCGGCGTACCGCGAAACAACCAGATATAGGCCTTGGCAACCAGCTGAACCAAACGCGCCCGCGAGCGCCGCATCAATGCCAGGGCAAATCCTAGGATCAAGCCGGCACTCAGCGAGACGACCGTCAGCCATATGGTGGTGAAGACACCCCCGAGAATGAAGGGGTTGAAGAGGTATCCGAAGAAACCCGACCAGCTCCAGAGCTGCATGAGCGTAACCTTCCGTTCGAAGCGCGCGGCCAAGCCGCGCGCAACCGTTCCAATGGACCGATCAATCCGATCAGCGACCAGGACCCTTTACGGAATAGTCTCCCGCCACCATGGGCAAGCCATATTTGTCGAACAATGTCTTCAGCGAACCATCGGCCTTCATCTCCTTCAGCGTCGCGGAAACGGCATCGGCAAGCTTGGAGCTCTTGAAAGCAAGAGCGACAGGGGCAGGATAGAGACCGCTCAGGGCGCGCTTGAAGTCACCACGCGCATCGTAGTCCTTTGCGACGGCATCGATCGATACGACCCCTTGAACCTGACCGGCGCGGAGTGCCTGATAAGCGAGGGCGAAATTGTCGAAGGTCTGGATCGTCAGGCCCTGTTTGCCCGCATCGCGCAATTCCTTGTCGAGCAGCCGCGTCTTGGTTTCCTCGAAGCCGCCGATTTCGACGCCGATCGTCATGCCGGCCAGATCGTCCTTGCCAGTGATCTTCTTGTCGTAACCCGGCGCGACGGACACGCTGATCGCCTGATCCTCGTAGGGGATCATCTGCATGATCTTTGCGCGTTCCTCGGTGAAGAAGATGCCGGTGTCGATCATGTCCCAGCGCCCGGATTGCAGGCCCGGTACCATGGCCGAGAACTCGATGCGAATATATTCCGGCTCAAGGCAGAGGCGTTTGGCAACCTCGGTGCCAAGTTCGATGCGCATGCCCTTCAAGTCGCCGCTGGAATCGACAAATTGCAGGGGCGGCAGCGTCGGGTTCGTCGACATGACGAGCTCGCCGGGAGTAATCAGATCACCTGCCGCGACCTTCGGCGTGCAGGACTGCGCAAGAGCGGCTGATGCCGTCAGGGATAGAAGCGAAGCGGCGAGCAGGCCGCGTGACATTGAAAATCGAAACATGCTGACCTCTGGAGCTATTTTTGTTATGCCCAGACACTTGCATTCATCTGGGATCCCAGTTTTATACAACACTTTCCCGTCGATGCAAGAGACGACTCAATTGCCGTCAGAAATTTGTGAGAACGCCTTGACGTACCGCCTCGAGATGACGGGTCATCGCCTGACGCGCCGCCTCAGGATCGCTGCCCGCCAATGCAGCAAGAATGCCGCGATGTTCGGCAACACCGGGTTTTGCCCGGACGACGGCCATCTGCCGTTCGAAGATCGTGGTATAGCGGCGCATTTCCCCGATCGTGGCGGCCATGAAACCATTGCCGCCCGCATTGGCGATCGACATGTGCAAGGCATCGTCGAATTGCCAGACAAGTTCCGGATCCGGCTCGGCATCCGCTTCGATCGCATCGAGCATCGCCTTCAGCGAATGCAGTGTCGCCGCCGGCATGCGCCCCGCTGCTGCTGCCGCCGCGCTCGGTTCCAGCAGCATCCGCATCGCAAGACTGTCGAGATAATCCTTCAAGGTAATGACACGCACGCACAGTACGCCCTTGTCGTTGCGGACAAGCAGCCCCTCGCCTTCGAGGCGTCCGAGCGCATGGCGCATCGGCGAGCGGGATACCGCATATCGACCTGCCAGCCGCCTTTGCTGCACCACCGATCCGCCCGCAAGCCGAGCCGAGAGAATTTCTGCCAGAAGCAGCCGATAGGTTTCCTCAGCCAGGCTTTCCTCAGCCGCGTCGTCCATCCGGTCGTCCATGTATCCCCTTTTTGCTTCTTTATGAGTTCGGCTATCATATGTAACACCAAACGCGCCAAGGAAAGCCGTTCGCTGCCAGCGGTGTCGGTTATGCGCAGAGCGAGGAAAAGGTGAGCGACATTTCAGTCTTACAGGATGCCACTTCGGCCAGCGGACAGCACAATCTCGCCTCGCTCGCATACAAGGCGGTGTCGGACATGATACGCCATCGTCGGCTCAAAGGTGGCCAGATCATCGTCGAGGCGAGGCTTGCCGAGGCCTTGGGCATTTCCCGAACCCCTTTGCGCGAAGCCCTGCAGCGACTGGAGGGCGAAGGCTTGGTCCGCAAGGGAGATGGCCGCAACTATATTGTTCGCCATGTCGATATCGGCGAATATCTGCAAAGCCTGCGCCTGAGACTTTTGATCGAACCTGAAGCAGCCGTTTTGGCGATCCCCAACATCCCGCGCCGGCAACTGATCGTCGTCAGGCGTGAAATCAACGACCTACTCGACGCCACGGCCTACCACACTGATGCTCACTGGGTATCGGATGATAATCTGCACAATCTCATTATCGACCATTGCGCCAACGCGGTGATGGCGAAAGTCTTGCGGGAACTACGCGCGACCACGCGGCTGTTTGAGATCGATCGGCTGAAGGACCGACTGAAGCCCGACTCGACGGAACATCTGCTCATAATCGAAGCGTTGGAGCGAGGCGATGTTGAGCAAACGCGCCTTGCCGTGGCCGGCCATGTCGAAAGCTTGATCAATTTCGCTCGAGAGCAATTGGAATGATTAATATGCTCTTGATGGGATATGAACGCGCAGTTCCTATACAAGAAACTCGATAGATCGGATAGTTACGCTTCTAAAGCAGCTTCGCAATAGCAGGGTCGTTGGTCCCGCTCCCTTCAAGAGCGATTTTCTTAAGGTTAGGCGGCAATCTGTGACGCACATTTCCCGCATTCGAGCTTGGATTTCGCTTATCCCGTCTGTGACGGCAGCGTTAATTGAACGACGGTGACGTTGTTTTCCCTGTGAAAGAGTAATGTGCCGTTGTGCGATCTGGCGACTTCGTAGGCGATCGTCAAACCCAATCCTGAGCCGCGTGACTTCGAACCTTTCTCAAACGGCGCAAGCAGCGATTGCGGGTCTGTTTCAAAGCCGTCTCCATCGTCGCGGATAACGACGCTTGCGCCTGCCGGAAGAGCTTCGACCTCGACTTCCAGCCTGGAGGTCGCTCCATGCGCCAACGCGTTGCTGATGAGGTTGGAAATTGCCTCGCGAAGGCTTATCGGATCGACGGGGAGCACGAGGGGAGGTGTTGCGGGCTTGAAGCTGATATCGACGTCCCTCGAGATGGAAAGAGGTATCGCTTTCGACATGACCAGCCGGACCAGCTCGTTGATATCGACTGGGTCCAGCCTGCTTGAATCGATGCGGTGCAGGATCATGGCGTGATCGAGCAATTGTCCGGTGAGCCGCCCCAGTTCGCTGTTTCTTTCTTTTATGCGCGATATCGCGTCGTTGACTGCGGTATCGGATTTGGCATGTGAAAGCATCTCGACCTGAGCGTCGAGGGCCGCAAGCGGCGTGCGCATCTGGTGTGCTGCATCCCCGATGAACCGCTGGAACATCGCCATTCGCTCAGATAATCTGCGCATGAATTCATCAATGGCCTGCACGAGATTGCGTATTTCAACCGGGGGCTCGGCATGGATTGGGGATAGATCGTCAGGGTCTCGGGATTGTATCTCCTGCTCGATCTGGATAAGCGGCTTCAGGGCAAATCGCAGCGAGAGAGCGGTCGCCGATACGGCCAGCAGGAACATCACGGCGATCACACCCAGCGCCTCGTAGGTCAGTCTGCGGGCGAGAGCGGTGCGGGCATGTATCGTCTGTGCCACCGTGATCTCCGCCCAGCCGGTCACAGCGGCATTTTCGATTTTCTTCGAAATAGTGGCCATGCGCACGGGCTGATCCGCGTAGACGCCGTCCTCGAAGACCAACTCCTTCTGCGTCGCCCGAGGCGGCGCTGTGGGGGAAAGATCCTCACTGCCGGCAACGATGATGCCGCGTGGATCGACGATGCGGTAGAAGACAAGATCGTACGCCGCAAGACCTGAGATGGCCGAGGCCGGGGGGTCCAGCGTCACGACACCGCCTTGCACAAAGACGTTTTCTGCAAATTGGACCGCACCGTTTCCAAGGAGCCTGTCATAGGCCTCCTGCGCTGCGGTACCGGCAGCGTAATAGGCTGTGCAGCCCAGAATGAAGGCTCCGCCGGCGAGAACACCGGCAACAAGCCCAAGTATTCTGACCCTGATCGATCGACCGAATTCACGCATGAACAATTTGATATCCGAGGCCCCGCAGCGTTCGGATCTCCACGGAAGAGCCACTGAGCTTCCGCCTTATTCTTGCGACGAACTGCTCGACGGCGTTGGAGCTTGGATCCTGATCGAAATTGAAAAGCTGATCGATCAGCTCCTCCTTGGAGAAAATTCTCTCCGGTCTTGAAACGAGTATTTCGAGAACGGTCAACTCCCTGCGTGTGAGGCTGAGGGGCTGACCGCCGACTGATGCCACGCGAGCCTTGCGGTCCACCACGAGGGCACCGAAAGAAATGCGGTTATCCGTCAGGCCGTCGCTGCGCCTCAACAGGGCTCGCGCTCTTGCTTCAAGCTCGCCGTAATCGAACGGCTTAGTCAGATAATCATCTGCACCGAGATCCAAAGCGCTGATCTTCTCGTTGACTTCGGAACGTGCGGTCAGCACCAAGACAGGCGTTTTTACGCGGCGAGAACGGATGTTGCGCAGGACCTCCAACCCATCGCAGCCAGGTAGGGTCAGGTCGAGGATAACCAGATCGTAGGTCTGGACGTTGAGGAGGTCGATGGCATTGGCTCCATTCGCTTCCAGATCGATGGCATGGCCGGCATTCTCCAGGCGGATGGATATCGCCCTCGCAATGTCCTCGGTATCCTCCACAATTAAAACTCGCACGCTTTCACGCCTCCCCCGCTTGAGTCAGACAAGAGTCAGAATAGCTTGCTAACGTCCAAATCGCACTAGAGGAGTTGCAGACTATATTTCGGGAGGATCGATGGACATGCTATCCACTGGCGTGATGCCGGCACCTTTGTTGCGCGTTGAAGGCGTCACCATACAATACAAGACGCCTGAAGCGTTGATCACAGCAACCCGCCGTGTGAGCTTCGATGTACATAATTCCGACCGCTTCATTCTCCTTGGACCGTCGGGTTGCGGAAAATCAACCCTGCTGAAGGCGATCGGGGGCTATCTTCCGGTGACGGAAGGGAAAATCACCGTCAAGGACCGTGCGGTCACCGAACCCGGTCCGGACCGCATGATGGTTTTTCAGGAATTCGATCAGCTGCTTCCGTGGAAGACTGTTATCGAAAACGTCACGTTCGCACTCACTGCATCTGGTCGCCTTTCAGGCGCGGAAGCGCGTGACCGCGCGGAGTCCTACATCGAAAAGGTGGGACTGACCAAGTTCATGAACAATTACCCGCATATGCTGTCGGGCGGCATGAAGCAGCGCGTGGCAATTGCACGCGGAATGGCGATGGAGCCCGACGTCCTTCTCATGGACGAGCCTTTCGCCGCTCTCGACGCCCTGACCCGCCGCAAGATGCAGGACGAGCTGCTGCGTCTGTGGGATGATACCAAATTCACTGTTCTTTTCGTCACCCACTCGATTGAAGAGGCGATCCGCGTCGGCACACGCATTTTACTGCTGTCGCCCCATCCTGGCGAGGTCAAGGCCGAGCTCAACAGCATTGCGCCGGATCAACTCGGGACTGCCAAACAGGCGGAGCTTGAGATCCGCATCAACGACATGCTGTTCGCATCACACTGACGGGGTGACCAAAATGACCGACCTTTTCACCTTCAGACCGGAAGTCATAAACGACGTGGATTCCGGTAACGCTCCCATTGTCGCCAAGTCTGTCAGTGCGTTCGAACGCGCCTATCGACTGGGTTTCCTTCGGAAAGCCTTCATCCTCCTAGTTCTGGCCGCGATATGGGAGATCTATGGCCGTTGGCTTGCCAATCCTCTCCTTTTCCCGACGTTCGGGCAGACCGTTGACGCCTTTATCGCCAATATCGTCAACGGCGTCATTCCCGATCGTATGCTCGTATCGCTCAAAACGCTGGTCATCGGCTATGGCATTGGCATCGTTCTCGCGTCGCTGCTGACCACCCTGGCGATCGGCTCACGGCTGGGCGCGGACCTACTCGAGACGTTGACCTCGATGTTCAATCCGCTTCCGGCGATTGCGCTTCTGCCTCTGGCTCTTATCTGGTTCGGCCTTGGTTCGGGCAGCGTCATCTTCGTTCTGGTTCACTCGGTACTGTGGGCGATCGCATTGAACACCCATGCCGGCTTCCGCTCTGTCTCTCCGACACTCAAGATGGTCGGCCAGAACTACCACCTCAAGCGCCTCAAGCTGGTCCGGCTCATCCTTATTCCTGCGGCCTTTCCCGCCATTCTGACTGGCCTGAAGGTGGGCTGGGCGTTCGCTTGGCGAACCCTGATCGCGGCGGAACTGGTTTTTGGCGTGTCGTCCGGTTCAGGCGGACTAGGTTGGTTCATCTACGAGAACCGCAATCAGCTTGAAACGGCAAATGTGTTTGCCGGCCTGTTCACCGTCATTCTGATCGGCCTTTTCGTCGAGAACGTTATTTTTGCAGCCATTGAGCGCAAGACGGTTCGTCGATGGGGCATGCAACACTAGCCGTCAAACGAAGAATTCATGTTTATAAGGAGGAGAAAGACATGAAACTGAAACAAGCATTCCTAGGTCTGATTGCAGCCGGCCTGCTCGCCACTGCCGCGCATGCAGAGGTCAACGAAGTCAGGATTTCCAAGGGCTTCGGCATTCTCTATCTGCCCTTGATCGTCATGGAGAACCAGAAGCTTCTCGAGAAGCATGCCAAGGAAGCCGGTCTTGGCGACGTCAAGGTTTCCTGGCTCTCGCTCGATGGTGGCAACGTCATCAACGATGCCATGATGGCCGGCACCCTGGATTTTGCCGGAACGGGTGCCCCGGGCTTCGTGACCCTATGGTCCAAGGCGAAGGGCATCCCCAACGTCGAAGTCGTCGGCGTTTCGGGCCTGAGCTCCACTTCGCTGTGGCTCAATACCAACAAACCTGAGATCAAGTCACTCAAGGACTTTACGAGCGCCGACAAGATTGCACTTCCCGGCATCAAGACATCGCTTGCCGCCGTCGTGCTGCAGATGATCGTCGCCAAGGAGTTCGGTGAAGAGAATTACGCGAAACTCGATCCTCTCACCGTTAGCCTTCCTCACCCCGAAGCGCTGGCGGCTCTTGTTGGCGGGAAAACCGAAATTGACGCACATTTCACGTCCCCTCCCTTCCAGTATGTCGAAGCAAAGTCGCCTAACATTCACCGGGTGCTGAGCTCGACTGATTATCTCGGCAACATCACGCTCGACGTCACCTTCGCGCCGAAGAAGTTCGTCGACGCCAACCCCAAGATGACGCAGGCCTTTATCGATGCTCTCGATGAGGCCAACGACTTGATTGCCAAGGACAAGAAGACGGCGGCGGAAATCTTCTCCAAGAGTTCGAAGGTCAAGGTCGAACCCGCGGATGCGCAGGAGATGATCGAGGACAAGGACGCAAAGTTCGATACGACCCCGAACGGGATCATGAATTTTGCCGACTTCATGCACCGCGCCGGCCTGATCAAGACCGTTCCAGCCAAGTGGAGCGATATGTTCGTTCCGCAGCTTGCGGATCGCAGCGGCAGCTGAGCTCCTCCCAGCGAGGGTCGAGACATTCCGATGTCTTGGCCCTCGTAAACTTTTCCACCGCGATGGAAATACGCTCGATGGGGATGTCAGGTTAACTGGAGATGAAGCTGTTGGCTGGTAGTTGGCAACCCTGCTCCAGGCCAGAGTCGGTTACAAGCGTCATCGCTACCCACTGTCTATGATCGCGCACGCATCTGGCTTTACATCCGATTTCCGTTGAGCCTGCGGCTGGTGGAAGAGATGCTATTGGAGCGCGGTATTGTCGTCTCCTATGAGACGATCCGGTGTTGGGCGAAGAAGGTCGGTCCGGATTATGCTGGACGTTTGCGGCGGAAATCGCCGAGCGCCAACGATGTATGGCACCTCGATGAAGCCGCCGTTTCGATCGGCGGCAAGAAGCACTGGCTCCGGCGCGCCGTCGATCAGGATGGCTTCGTTCTTGAAGTGCTGGTTCAAAGTCGCCGAAATGCCAAGGCGGCCAAGCGTTCGATGCGCAAACTGTTAAAGGATCACGGCCACGCGCCACGTGTGATGGTCACCGACAAGCTTCGATCCTACGATGTTGCAAAGCGCGAGATCATGCCCAGTGTTGAACATCGCTCTCACAAGGGGCTGACCAATCGGGCGGAGAATTCCCATCAGCCAACCCGGCGGCGAGAACGGATCATGAAGCGCTTCAAGTCGAAACGACATCTGCAACGCGCTTCGTTTCCATCCCTGACCCACTCCAACGTGTTCAACATTCCCCGCTCCGACATAACCTCAAGCCATTTTCGCGAACTGCGTGCGGCAGCGATGAGCCTGTGGACGCAAATCGCTCGGGTATGAACCGTGAAAGCGACTAGGCCCACCATTGCACCGCGGTCGTTAACTTTACGATGCCTCATCGCAGTGTGTTGCCTGATTTAATAAGCGGCCACAGCCATTGAATACAACATAGCATGCGATATATCTGCAGAGACGCGACGCAACTCTGGTGACCAATGGTGCGATACAATTTTCAGGTACGGGATCAATTCAAGCGCGTTTTGGCAAAGAGCCATATTGACGAAGCCGATCAATTAACGGCCTGCCGGACCGTTGCCATGGCGCTTGCCACGTTTGCCTTCAACGTGAACGCACCGCCGCGCACGTCTGTTGAACTTGAAGATTCGTTGGGCAATCGGATAGCTGTCATTACGCTGATTGTTGAGACTTGAGGGTAATTTCGTAGCCGGAGCCATGACGATGGATCCGCCACCTCGTCCAGATGCCAGATATCTTTCCGCGACGACTTCTTTCTGCGCAACCGCTTGGCATAAGCCGCCTCGAATTTACGGCCCCATCGCCGGATCGTTTCGTAAGATACGACAATGCCCCGCTCCAACAGCATTTCCTCGACCAACCGCAGGCTTAACGGAAACCGGAAATACAAACACACCGCATGGGCGCTGATCTGTGGCGGAAAGCGGTGGTTCTTGTAACTGATCGTAGGCCCGCTCATCGAGCTTAATTATCCGCCAACCGTTAACCCACCTACAACGTGACAACGCCGGCTATCCTTCTTTCATGTTTTGGCTTGAAGTGTAGAAGTCACTGTGGGTTCAGGTCCCCGCAACCAAATCCTTTCTTGTCCGCCCCGAAGCTCTAGAGACGACGGATTGGGATGAGTGGAGAAGCGGATGCTAGGTAGATGCCGCGACGACAGCACCGAAGCGGCCGCGATATTTCGCGGGCGTTGTCGAGAAGCGCTCCTCAAAAGCTTCATAGAAGCGCGACAGTGAACCAAACCCCGCTTCGAATGCGACGGCGGCTACCGGAAGGTCGCTGGAGATCAACAGCGATTGAGCCGTGTCAAGCCGATGACGCGTTATGGCCTGACTGACGGTCAGGCCCACGGTCTTCTTAAAGATAGACATTGCGTAGTTCGGATGCAGTCCCGCGGCCGATCCGACATCGATCGCCGATATCTGGCCAAGCGCATGCTCCGCAATGAAACGAATCATCTTTTCCACCCTTGGCAGGCGGTCGGGATCCTGATTGCGTGACGCTTCGATTGCGGAACCTTGTTCCCGCAGGTCTCGCCAGCCCTCGCGGGCAATCCGCCGGATGCGCGCTACGAGCTCGTCGCGGACGATCTGTTCCAGTTCAGCATCCCCGGACAACAACTCTTCGCGCCATCTCAGGAAAACGTCGCGATCATGTGCCCTGACGCTAATTGCCTCTATCAGACCACCACGAAATACAGCGTCTCGAAAGGCTCCCATGCTGTGCAAATTGACGAGCACCGACATTGGGACATAGAGGCAAACGAACGTCGTCTGCTCGGTAACATCAACGACCTGGTGCGGGATCATTCCCCAAAAGAGGCAGAGCTGCCCTTCGGAGATCTGCAGCCTACGTCCATCGAACCAATAAGTGATCCGCCCTTCGAGGACAAAGTTCAGCTCCACCTGGCTGTGCATGTGCGGACCGCTCATGCGGCGCACATCCAAGCGTTCGCCCGCACAGAAGCGATGATCGCCGAAGACGACGAGCGGATGGCGCGTCGGGCCGTCGTGAACAGGAACTGACTCGTCTTCGATCAGCATTGCAAGGGTCTCCACCACGGTTGCGATCTTAGAAAACCGGAAGCGATCTTTAATATCGCGGTAGAGGTCTACGAATTTGGATGATGAATATCAACCGCCGCGCATTGGGGGCGATGTGGTGGCCGGCGTCCGCGCCGTAACAGGTCAGTGGAGGAATACGTGACCCTTTTGAAAAATATCGGCTCGCTCGCATTAAGCTACATGCTGGTGACATCGGCGGCATGCGCCGGCGAAATCGTTCTCAATTCCGACCAATCGGATCCTGTGCCGAAGAAGGCAATGGAGCAACTGATTGCCGACTTCCAGACGAAGAACCCCGACATCAAGGTCAGGTGGAACAATTTCGATCATGAAGGCTATAAGTCTGCGATCCGCAATTTTCTCACGGCAACGCCGCCCGATGTCGTCGCCTGGTACGCCGGTAATCGCATGGAGCCTTTCGTCAAGGCGGGCCTCTTCGAAGATGTCAGCGACGTCTGGGCTGCAAACGGGCTGAGCGACCAGCTGAAGTCCGCCGCGGCATCGATGACGATCGACGGCAAGAAGTGGGGCGTCCCCTATACCTACTATCAGTGGGGCATCTATTACCGCGCCGATATCTTTAAGGATAAGGGCATTACGCCGCCAAAGACCTGGGACGAGCTGGTCGCCGCCTGCGCCAAGCTGAAAAGCGCCGGCATCACCCCATTTACGATCGGTAGCAAGGCACTCTGGCCGACCGCTGGTTGGTTCGATTATCTGGATCTGCGCGTCAACGGCTATCAATTCCACATGGATCTGACGTCCGGGAAGGTTGCCTATACCGATCCGAAGGTCAAAGCCGTGTTCGCCAAGTGGGCCGAGCTCGTGAAACCAGGCTATTTCCTCGAGAACCATGCAGCGCTCGACTGGCAGGACGCCATGCCGCAGTTCGTTCAGGGGAAGGCGGCCATGTATCTCATGGGCAATTTCGCCGTTGCCCCGATGAAGGATGGCGGGCTGAAGGAAGACCAGATCGGTTTCCTGCCGTTCCCGGAAATCACAAAGGACCTGCCTGCCGCCGAAGAGGCTCCGACAGACACGTTCCATATTCCGTCAGGCGCGAAGAACAAGGAAGACGCGAAGAAGTTCCTTGCCTACCTGGCCTCTCCAGAAGTGCAGACGAAAATGAACGCGACACTCGGCCAATTGCCGGTCAACAACCTGTCGACCAAGCCGGATGACAAATTCCTGAAGGCTGGCTTCGAGATGCTGTCGAAGGCCCAAGCTCTCTCGCAGTTCTACGACCGCGATGCTCCGCCCGACATGGCGAAGGCTGGCATGGAAGGCTTCCAGGAGTTCATGGTGAAGCCCGACAAGATCGACGCGATCCTGGCACGTCTCGATAAGGTGCGCGCCCGCGCCTACAAGTAGCCCATTCCAACGATGACCCGCTGCCGGACGTTGAAGACGTCTGGCAGCGTTCTTACTCGCATTTGCATAGGAGCAGACAGTGGGAACGAGCAGCACCGCTCTACCGGGGTTCTGGAAACGCAATCAGCGGACCTTCGCACCCTGGCTATTTCTTGCGCCGGGTGCCCTGATGTTCCTGGTCTATGTGATCCTCCCGGTCTTCCAGTCCGTATGGATCAGCTTTCACGACTGGGATGGTCTAGGCCCCAAAACCTGGATCGGCCTTGGGAATTACGTTGAGCTTTTCTCCGACGACGCCTTCTACATGTCGCTGAAAAACAACATCATATGGCTCGTCCTCTATCTGCTGGCAGTTCCGGCGGGGCTCGCTGCGGCCCTGTTCCTGAACCAGACAGTTGCCGGTATCCGCATCTACAAATCGCTGTTCTTTTTCCCCTTTGTGATCAGCCAGGTCGTTGTCGGCCTGATCTTCAGCTGGTTCTATGCGCCGAATTTCGGCTTGTTCTCGGTCCTGACCCAAGCTTTGACCGGGACGCAGGTCGCCGTGCTGGCGGATGAGCACCTCGTGACCTACGGCATCATCGCGGCCGGCCTCTGGCCGCAGATCGCCTATTGCATGATCCTCTATTTGACGGGTCTTAATAACATCAACCCGGAACAGATCGAGGCCGGGCGTATGGACGGCGCCAAAGGCTGGCATTTGTTCTGGAACATCGTCCTGCCACAGCTTCGACCGGCCACCTTCATCGCGGTGGTGGTGACGGTCATCGGCGCGCTTCGCTCCTTCGACCTCGTATCCGTCATGACAGCCGGCGGCCCTTACGGATCGAGCCGCGTTCTCTCCTATTACATGTATGAGGAAGCCCTCTCGGAATACGGGTTCCGCATGGGATATGGCGCCGCCATAGCCGTCGTGCTCTTCCTGATCATGATGATCTTCATCACCTTCTTTCTCATCCGCATGCTGAGACAGGAAAGGAATTCCTGATGTTTCCAACACCTGTCCAGAAATCCGGTCCATGGGCATCCACCGCCTACCAGATCATCCTGCCGATCGCGCTGATCATCTGGCTGCTGCCGCTGATCGGTGTCGCGGTCACCTCAATTCGCCCGTCGGGGGATTTGGCGGCCGGCAACTATTTCGGCATTCCCTCGGGCTTTGCCGGCGTGGAAAACTACACCGCCGTCTTCCGGGATTCGCCGATCGGCCACTACATCCTGAACTCGTTCAAGATTACGATCCCGACGGTGATCGGCGCGGTTGGGCTGTCCTGCCTTTGTGGTTTCGCGCTCGCCGTCTATCGCTTTAAGGGAAGCCTGGCGCTGTTCTTCATCTTCGTTGCCGGCAATTTCATTCCGTTTCAGATCCTGATGGTTCCGGTGCGCGATATGACGCTGAAGATGGGCCTCTACGATACGGTGACCGGGCTGGTGCTGTTCCACGTCGCGTTCCAGACGGGCTTCTGCACCTTATTCATGCGCAATTTCATCAAGGGCCTGCCCTTCGCGCTGATCGAGTCGGCGCGCGTCGAGGGCGTCTCCGAATGGCGGATCTTCGTCCATATCGTGTTGCCGTTGATGCGTCCGGCAATCGCGGCGCTGTCGGTGCTGATCTTCACCTTCGTCTGGAACGACTATTTCTGGGCGACCGTGCTGGTTCAGGGACAGAGCGCCATGCCTGTTACCGCCGGCCTTAATTCCCTCAACGGGCAGTGGGTTGCGGCGTGGCATCTGGTGTCGGCGGGGTCCATCGTTGCGGCGATGCCGCCGGTTCTGATGTTCTTCTTCATGCAGAGGCACTTTATTGCGGGCCTCACTCTCGGAGCGACCAAGGGATGAGCAAGACTGTTATTATCAAAGCAGGCGCGGTGTCGATGGCGCTCGGCCTGCCTGTGACTGGCGTGCCGGAGATCCTCGGCTTCGGTCGCGGGGCGCTTGCGCCGGAATTCTGGCCTGACGTTCCGCGTTCGAGCCGTGTCAACGGCATGGATATCGCCGTGCCGTCAAATGTTCTGCTGCCTGTCGGCGGGCTCGGCTTCTTCGGCTGGCCGGCGATCTCAGGGCACCGCGACGGGCGCTCATTCATCCTGGAATTCGGAAACTGGCAGGTCGAGGAAAACGACCTTGGCGTCGTCCTGAAGGCCGAGGATCCCGTCGCGGAAATCGGCTTCCAGATACGCCTCGTAGGCAACCGCACCGGGGTGCTGTCGGTTTCGACATTGCTGACCAACCTTGGTTCTGACTATTACACCCTCGATCGATGCATGGCGGCGAGCTTCCTGATGCCCGCCGGCGCGGCCGAGTTGACCACCTTTACGGGCATGTGGGGCCGGGAATTCCAGACACGCCGCACGACAATTGCTGACGGACTCTGGATGCAGGAAAGCCGGCGGGGGCGCACCTCGCATGACCGTTTCCCCTTCGCTTTCCTTGAATGCGGTGGCGAGAGGATGGGCTTCCATCTCGGCTGGAGCGGCAATCACCTGATGGCGATCGATACGCTTGATGACGGGCGTAGGCTGGTCCATCTCGGCGAGTTGTTCGAGCCGGGCGAAATACGTCTGGCAGCCGGCGAAACCTACGCCAGCCCGACGGCTTTTGCCGGCCCTGACAGCGAAGTGTTCCATGCCTTCGTGCGTGAGAGCGTGGTTGCGTGGCCGGGCGGCGAGATGAAGCCTCGGCCGGTGACGCTGAACACCTGGGAAGGCAATTATTTCGATCACCGCATGGACTCCCTGAAATCTCAGGCGGATGCGGCAGCAGCCCTCGGCATTGAGCGCTTCGTCCTCGACGACGGCTGGTTCGGCAAGCGCGACGACGATACCACCAGTCTCGGCGACTGGTTCATCGATGAGCGGAAGTATCCTGACGGACTGAAGCCGCTCGTCGACCATGTAACTTCGCTTGGCATGGAATTCGGTCTCTGGTTCGAGCCCGAAAACGTGAATCCCGAGTCCGAACTGTTTCGCGCGCATCCCGATTGGGCTCTGCAGGTCGAAGGGCGTCCGCTGCTTCTGTCGAGAAACCAGTTGGTGCTGGATCTGACGCGGCCGGAGGTCAGCGACTATCTCTTCGGATGCATGGAAGCCGTACTCTCGCAGCATGCGATCTCTTACATCAAATGGGACATGAATCGCGACCTGACCCATGCCGGCGGCGCGAATGGCCGTGCGCGGACGGCGCAACAGACGCGCGCCGTCTATGCCCTGATGGACAGGATCCGCCAGGCGTTTCCGGCAGTCGAGATCGAGAGCTGCGCATCGGGCGGCGGACGCATCGATTATGGCGTTCTACGGCACACGCATCGCGTCTGGACCTCCGATTGCACCGATGCCTTTGAGCGGCTCGAAATACAGCATGGAGCCTCGCAGTTCGTTCCGCCGGAACTTCTCGGCGCGCACATTGCTGCTTCGCCAAACCATCAGACCGGCCGCAGGCTGACCCTTTCCTTCCGGGCACTCGTTGCGCTCGCCTATCATCTAGGGGTGGAACTCAACCCGCTGACCCTCGATGCGGAGGAGAAGCGGGAGCTTAAGGGCTGGATTGCACTTCACAAGAATCTGCGCCCGCTCCTGCATGCGCCGGGCAAGCAGTTCCGCCTGCAGCCGCTTGATGGACGTTACGTCTGGGGTGCCGCGGACGAGAGCCGTATCGCCGCTTTCGTCGCTCAAGGCCCGCAAATGGTCGGCGAGCAGCCGGCACCGATTCGCCTGCCGGTCGGTGGTGACGGTACCGGCGAGTGGCGCGTGAAAGCGATCCATCCCGCCGAGCCCGAGTTCATCCGGATATCGGAAGGCGAACAGCGGCTTCTGAATGGTGAACTGACGTTCAGCCTCGATACGCTCCGGCATGTCGGCTTGCCGCTGCCGATGCTTCGACCTGAGAGCGGGCTTCTTCTTGAATTCGAACTAGTGACGGGAGACTAAGTCTCATGGGGAATGTAACCCTTAATCGCGTGACCAAGCAGTTTGGCGCTGCCAGCGTCATCAAGGGAGTCGATCTGGCGATCGAAGACGGTGAGTTCTGCGTCTTCGTCGGTCCGTCGGGCTGCGGCAAGTCCACGCTTCTGCGCATGATTGCAGGGCTCGAGGATATTTCCTCCGGGGAATTGAAGATCGGCGGCGATGACATGACCAGCGTCGGCCCCGCCGAGCGCGGCGTCGCCATGGTGTTCCAGAGCTACGCTTTGTACCCGCACATGACGGTCGCTGAAAACATCGGTTTCGGCCTGCGAATGACCGGCCATTCCAAGGATGAGGTTGCCCGCCGCACTGATGCCGCCGCGGAGATGCTGCAGTTGAAGTCCATGCTCGATCGCAAACCGTCCCAGCTTTCGGGCGGCCAGCGCCAGCGCGTTGCCATTGGCCGCGCCATCGTCCGTAATCCGCAGGTATTTCTCTTCGACGAGCCGCTCTCCAACCTCGATGCCTCGCTCCGGGTGCAGATGCGCACGGAGATCAGCAAGCTGCATCGGGATATCCGCACGACGATGATCTACGTCACCCACGATCAGGTCGAGGCTATGACCATGGCCGACAAGATCGTTGTACTGCAGGGCGGACTGGTCGAGCAGGTCGGGTCGCCGCTGGAACTTTACCATCAGCCAAAGAACATCTTCGTCGCCGGCTTCATCGGTTCGCCGAAGATGAATTTCCTGAAGACCAAGGCCTCGCCGGCCGGCGGTGGCGTGAAGGTCGATCTTCCCGGTGGCCAGTCGATCATGCTCCGGGGCGGTTCGGCGAAGGAAGGTCAATCGGTTACTCTCGGCATCCGCCCCGAGCACCTCGATCGAAGCGAAGGCGGTGATGCGACGCTCCAGGGCAAGGTGCGTCTTGCGGAATATCTGGGCTCGGAAACGATGTTCTACATCGAACTTGCCGACGGCACCGAGATTGCGGTGAAGGCGGATGGCCTGGCGCAGGCCAAGCACGGCGACGATTTTTCCATCCATATTCCTGCGGCTGCCTGCCATCTTTTCGACGATGCTGGCAATGCCATCCTTAACGGAGATCTGACGAAATAATGCTTGGCGTTTGCTATTATCCGGAACATTGGCCTGAAAGCTGGTGGGAAAAAGACGCGCGTCGCATGCGGGCGCTTGGTATCTCCTATGTGCGCATCGGTGAATTTGCCTGGTCGCGCCTTGAGCCGACGCGCGGCTCTTTCGATTTCGGCTGGCTCGACCGGGCGATCGACACGCTGGCGTCCGCCGGCCTGAAAGTCGTACTCGGCACGCCGACCGCCACGCCGCCGAAGTGGCTGATGGACGAATATCCAGAGATCGCGCCGGTGGACGAGCAGGGTAGGGTGCGGGGCTTCGGCTCGCGCCGTCACTATACGTTCTCGTCGGAGATCTGGTGGAAGGAGTCGGAACGTATAGTCGACACCGTCGCGAAGCGCTATGGCTCGCATCCGGCTGTTGTCGGTTGGCAGACCGACAACGAATACGGATGCCACGATACGAGCCTGTCCTGGGGTGCCGAAGATCTGAAGGCATTTCGCCGCTGGCTTCGCCTCCGTTATCAGTCGGCACAGCAATTGAACGAAGCCTGGGGAAGCGTCTTCTGGTCGATGGAAGTCCAGAGCTTCGAAGACGTCGTCCTGCCCAACCTGACCGTGACGGAGACGAACCCCGCTGCGCGGCTCGACTTCTGGCGCTTCCATTCCGATCAGATCGCGGCTTACGATCGCATGCAGTGCGACATCATCCGGAAGTACTCCCCGAACCGTTGGATCACTCATAATTTCATGGGTTTCGTCAACGATTTCGATCATTGGAAGGTCGCAGAGAACCTGGACCTTGCGTCGTGGGATTCCTATCCGATCGGCTTCGTGGAGAAGTTTCCCTTTAGCGAGGAAGAGAGGACGCGCTGGGCGGAGACATCCCACCCAGATATCGCCGGCTTTCATCACGATCTCTATCGAGGCGTCGGCAATGGCCGGTTTTGGATCATGGAGCAGCAGCCGGGGCCGGTGAACTGGGCGCCGTGGAACCCGGTACCCAAGCCGGGGATGGTGCGCTTGTGGAGCTGGGAAGGTCTTGCTCATGGAGCCGAGGTCGTCAGCTATTTCCGCTGGCGCCAGGCACCGTTCGCGCAGGAGCAGATGCATGCCGGCCTGAACCTGCCGGGTCTCGACGAACTTTCGCCGGGCGGCAAGGAGGCCGAAATCGTCGGACGCGAGATCGATGCAGTGGGTCCGTTGCCGGACGCCGTTCAGGCACCCGTCGCAATCGTCTACGACTATGAAAGCTACTGGTCCGCCGTCATTCAGCCGCAGGGCAAGGACTTCCGCTATGAAGAGCTGGCATTCCGCTGGTACGAGGCGATCAGAAAGCTCGGGCTCGATGTCGATTTCGTCCGGCCCGGTCATTCGCTGAAAGGTTACAAGCTTGTTCTCGTTCCCTGCTTGATGCATGTATCGGATGTGGCGCTGGCTGCATTCGAGGAGGCTGATGGGATCGTGCTGTTCGGTCCGCGGACCGGATCGCGGGATCGCAGTTTCCGCATTCCGGCCAATCTTCCGCCTGGGCCGATCGCCGAACTCACCGGCGTTAGGATCACGCAAGTTGCTTCATTGCGTCCGGGGCTGAGCGTCTCTGTTGTCGGCGCGTTCATCGGCCAGTCGACAAGATGGCGTGAGTATCTTGAGGCGACGGCGGATGCCGTCGTCGAAGCGGTGTTCGAAGATGGAGGCCCCGCGTTGATATCCAACGGACGATACCATTATCTCGCCTGCTGGATTGAAGGTCTACCGCTTACCGAGCTGATGGTGCATCTTGCCAACAAAACCGACATGAAAGCCGGTATGCTGCCTGATGCCATACGCTATCGCCGCGCTGGCAACCTGACGTTCGCGTTCAACTACGGCCCCGACGCCTGGCTCGTTCCCGAGCAACAGGACTTTGTGTTGGGTGGAAGAGAAATCCCCCCATTTTCCCTCTCAGCATGGAAAGCTTCTTCCACTGGTTCCTAGAAAGGGAGCTGGAGCAGAAACCTAGCCGTAGTGGGTGGCGGAAATCTGCCGGAACGGCATTATCGATGCGGGCGATGTCACGTTGTCCGCGTAATCCCCGAGGAGACGCTTGTGGGCGAGTTTACGCAGTTGCGCGGGGGATGGGTTTCCACTGCGCCATTGCGCGAACGTCAATGAACGGTGGAGCATAAAGGCTCTTCCATTTCAGGGAGCCCGTCAAGTTCGTCCGGACAGCCGGCCAATGTTCCTTCAGCTCGCGGCTGGTTGACGCTCAGCCGCCAAGATTCAGTGATTGGCTCAAGATCGAGCAGCCGGACGAGGGGTGCCTGATTTGAAAAAGATGACTAATGTCACTTGCATGTCGGAATGCTTTGTTTACCAACGGGGCGTGCAAATATGACGGGGAATGTTGTTGAAGTGCGGGCTAAGCGCTCGCCGTGACAGCAGCCGCTCAAGGTGTCTGGCAAGGAGAGACGTATGCATTTCATCATCGCGCTCATCATGGGCGGATTCATCGGCTGGGTCGCCGGCATGATTATGCGGGGCGGGGGCGGCATCGTCTGGAATGTGCTGGTCGGCTGCCTCGGTTCGATTGTGGGACGATTCCTATTGGGTAGGTTCTCGGATCAGGGGCATCTCACGGAGAACCCGTTCGATCCTAAGACGCTTGTCGTCGCACTCGTTGGGGCCATCGTATTGCTGGCAATATACAATCTTATCAGGCGCGGAGCGGTGCGATGATGCCTGCTCGGGGTCATGCGGCTGTCACGAATAACAGCATGTGAAATTGGACTGAGGGCATCTTTCGCCCGAAAGTACAACGTGGCCGGTTGATTTGCGGAGAATTACAGTCGCGCAGTCGAATTGGTTTTTGGTTACAATATCGGAGACATTATGGGCATTTTCAGCACCATCAAAGACAAGATTTTCGGTCATCCCGCCGCGCAGGCAGCTGTGCCTGACGCAACCACGGAAGTCGCGCAGGCTGGTGCGGCCGCGCCGGCAGCAGCTCCTGCTTCAGTCGATGTCGGCGCTGTGCTGGCCCAGATGGCGGCGACCAAGGGCGGCGGCGGCAACTACCAGACCTCGATCGTCGATCTGCTCAAGCTGCTGGACATGGATTCGAGCCTCAACGCACGCAAGGAGCTCGCCAACGAGCTGAACGTCCATGTTGCCGAGGATGGCTCGGCTGCGGAGAATATCGCCCTCCACAAGGCCGTGGTCGACAAGCTCGCCGAGAATGGCGGTAAGATCCCGGACAGCCTTCGGCATTAACCCCCTCGGCGGAGGACTTCGCTACTGCGGCAAAGTCCTCCGCCGATCAACGAGGAAGGAGCATAACATGGGAATTCTCGACGGTCTTCTTGGCCAGTTTCTGGGCAGCGGCGAAGCCAATACGCTCGTTGCGGGCCTCGCTTCCAAGGTTGGTCTGCCGCCCGAATTGGCGCAAACAGCGCTTAACGCGCTGGCGCAGGCACATCCACAGCCGGGTGACACGATTCAAACCGCCGCCGCCAATAGCGGCCTGTCGGAAGACGTGCTCCAGCAAGTTGTCTCGCACCTAGGCGGTGAAGATGGGCTCGCCAACCTTGCCGCCAGTTGGCTGGGGGGTGGCAAGCCGTAGGCTTCCGCCTGATTATTAGCCAAACCCAGTCTTCCGTTGGGCGCTGATCGTGCTGTTGGCGCATCCGTCTTGTGCAGATCATAAGCTTTGGCCTGCTATCACCCGTTGCGATCACGCAGCGGGTGATTAAATGGTGTGGAAAATTCCAAGTCTGAATGGCCTAATTTGACGGGGGCACGTCACTGTCACTCGACTCAATGAAACGCGGTTTGACAGCATCGACGCAGAACCAAATAGCATTACGGTTGATCATTTCTCAGGTCCTTCATTTAAGGGAGCCTCCAATACGAGAGGTCACTAACTTGGCCCGCTGCCCACCACCGCCGAGACAATCAGCGCGGCAAAATAATTTGCACTCCAATAATGTACATTGAGATCTAGCTATCACCTACTCTTTAACATACGCGGATCGAGCGCATCGCGCACCGCATCGCCGAGATAGTTGACGCTCAGCACCGTCAGTGAGATGGCGAGGCCCGGCCACAGCACGCGGGACGGCGTGAGCTGCAGGAAGCTTGCGCCATCGAAAAGCAGACGCCCCCATGTCGGAAAGTCCGACGGGAAGCCGAGACCCAGAAAGCTCAGCGCGGATTCGGTGATAATCGCAGAAGCAATGCCAAGCGTCGCCGACACCATGATCGAGCTCATGACATTCGGCAGAATGTGCTTCAGGATGATCCGGTATTCTCGCATGCCGCTGCTTTTAGCCGCCATGACGAAATCCAGCCGTTTCACCGCCAGGACGTCACCACGCACGATGCGGGCGGTATGCATCCAGCTCGTCACTCCGATCACGAAGACGATTAGGATGAAAATTCCAGTTTCCGGGCCGAAATAGGCACGGAGCGTGTCGCGGAACAGCATGATGATGACCAACAGCAGCGGCAGAAGCGGGAGCGCCAGAAACAGATCCGTCAGCCGCATCAGAGGTCCATCGAGACGTCGAAAATAGCCCGATGTCACGCCGACCAATGTCCCGAGGAGAAGCGCCAACAGCATCGCGGTGATGCCGACCGCCAGCGAGATGCGTCCACCTGCCATCACCTGCGCCAGCATGTCATGGCCAAGATTGTCTGTGCCGAAGGGGTGAAGGAGGGAAAGTCCTTGGTTTTTGGCGCGAATGTCGATCTTATTCGGATCGACGCTGTGGATGAACGGACCGACATAGACGACCAGCAGGATGAATATGAAAACGATCAGGCCCGCAAAGCCACCTTTATGAGCCCGGAATTGCCGCCATGTGGCGGCCCTGATCGAGCGTGGTGGCGCGGTCAAAGCCGTCGTCGGGATTGCTGTTACGTCAGTCATAGCGGATCCTCGGGTCAAGAATGCCGTAAAGCACGTCGGCAATCAGATTGAAGAGAACGATCAGCACCGCAAAGATGAAGGTCAAGGTCTGAACCATGGGGATATCCCCACCCTGCACGGCGACAATCAAAAGCTGGCCAAGGCCGTTCACCCGAAAGACCTGCTCGGTGATGATGGCGCCGGAAAAGATCGTCGGCACCCCAAGCGCGATGACGGTTACGACCGGGATCAGGCTGTTGCGCAGTACGTGGACCAGAAGCACGGTCTTTTCCTTGACGCCCTTGGCGCGCGCGGTGCGGACATAATCCTGATGCAGGTTGTCGAGCATGGAGGCGCGCACGAAGCGGCTGATATGCGAAACGTTGTAGAGCGTCAGCACCATGACCGGCAGGATCATCTGCTTGATCTGTGCCATGAGGCTGGACCAGTCCGTCACGTGCAGGTTGGTGTCGTAGACCGATGGAAACCAGTGCAGAGTGGAGCTGAATACGACGATCAGCAGCACGCCGGTGAAGAAGGTCGGCACCGAATAACCGACCATGGAGATGAATGTGCCGATCTGATCGAAGATCGAATATTGCTTGTAGGCCGAGAGAACGCCGATCGGGATCGCCAGCAACACGCCGAAGAGGTAGGAGAGGCCTACGACCCACAGCGTTTGCGGCATGCGCTGGACGACAAGATCGACCACCGGGCTGCGTGTTGCCCATGAGAGCACCCGCAGTCTGTGACCATCACCGAACTGCCAGCCGGTGATCTGTTCGAGGATATTCAGCGGTTCGTTGATGAAGAATTGATGCAGCCATCTGAGATAACGGATCAGGAAGGGCTGATCGAGACCAAGTGCTGCGCGGATCTGTTCGCGGACCTCCGGCGGGATCGTCAACGGCAGATCGCCAGTCGGATTATTGGGCGCAAGGTCGAGAAGGGCAAAAATGACAAAGCTGATCACCAGCAATGTCGGCACGGCGAAAAACAGCCGCCGCAGGGTGAAATGAAACATCGGAAAGTCTCCAGAACTTCAGGCGATAGAAGACGCCGGCCCCTCTGGTGGGCCGGCGTCTTTCGTAACCTACTTCTTGCGAGACCAGTCGGCGACGTTCCAGAGTTCGGAATCCCAGCCGTTTATCCTGACGCCTTCGAGGGTCACGGCGCGCGCCGAGACCTGACCACGGTAGATAAGCGGGATATGCGCCCCTTCCTCCGTCAGCATGTCATTGGCTTTCTTGGCGATTTCCGCCCGTTTGGCGAGATCGGCCGTCTTCGACAATTCCGCGACGAGCTTGTCGTATTCCGGATTGCAGTAACGCGGCATGTTCTGCCCCTGCCAACCGTTTTCGGGAGCGGGGATCTTGTTGCACAGCCATTCCGCCAGGTATTTTTCCGGGTCGGTGCCGTCGAAATTGTTGGTGTACATTTCGACGTCGGCATAGAACTTCTGGAAGGTGTCCGGGCTTGCCGGATCGCCGCCGAAAAACACTGAGGCGCTGATGTTGCGCAGCTCCGCCTGCACGCCGATCTGCGCCCACATGTCCTTCACGAGCGCCTGCGTCGCCTGACGCACGGAGTTGGTCGAGGTCTGGTAGAGGAAGGAGAGCTTCACGCCGTTCTTGGCGCGGATGCCATCCGAGCCCTTGACCCAGCCGGCCTCGTCGAGAAGCTTGTTGGCGCCATCGACATCCGGCTTCAGGCACCAATCGTTCGCCGTCGAGGCATAGACCTCGGGACCGGGCACGATGTTGCAGGTCGGCTTGCCGGCTGCACCATATCCCGTCTCGTTGATGACATCGCGGTCGATCGCCATCGACAATGCGCGGCGAACAGCCGGGTCCGACAAGGACGGATGCGGGCCGGCCTGCTTGGTCGAACGCTTTTCGCCAAGCGACGGGTCGACGGCATAGTGGTTGATGTTGATACGTTCGACCTGCGATCCGAAGGCCGTCACGAGCTCGCCCTTGCCGGCGGCCACCATGGTTGCCAGAATTTCCGGCTCGACCTGCATGTTCCAGGCATAGTCATATTCGCCGGTTTCGAGCACCGCGCGGGCTGCAGACACTGCGTCGCCGCCACCCTTGAGCGTCACGGTGGCGAAGGCGGGCTTGGCCGGATCCCGGTAATTCTTGTTGGCGACGAAGGTGATCACATCGTTCGGCTTGAATTCCTTGACGACGAAGGGGCCGGTGCCGATCGGGCCAAAATTGGCCGAGGTGCATCCGGGAGCGGCAGCACCAAGGCAATCCTTGAACTGGGCCTTCTGGATCACGGGCGACTGGCCGCCGACGAAGGCGCTATAGGGGTAATATTTCGGCTCCGTAAAGGTCAGCTTGACGGTATGCGGGTCCACGGCCTCGACCGACTTGACGCCTTCATATTGCGCCTTCTGGGCGCAGCCGCCATCCGGCGCGGTGCAATATTTCCAGGTGAAGACCACGTCATCGGCGGTGAAATCGGTGCCGTCGGACCATTTGACATCCGGCTTCAGTTTCCAGGTCATGCTCTGCATATCCTTGGAGATGCCACCATTTTCCAGCGTCGGAATTTCCGTCACCAGTGTCGGCACGAGCTTTCCGGTTTCATCGTAACGCGCCAGCGGCTCGATGACCATCGAGGAACTATAGACCTCCTTTGTGCCGCCTGACAGATACGGGTTAAGCGTCGAAACCGCCTGCCAGAACAGGATCTTCAGCTCTCCGTCGCTGCCGCGTTCCGCATGGGCGGCGGAGCCTGCCATGGCGAAAACCGCAACCGCGCTGGCAAGAAGGATATTGCGTCTCTTCATCTTCATTTCCCCATGTGATTTTTGTGCGTTGAGCTATCGACGCGGCATATTCCATATGCCGCGTCGCAAAGGCTTAGTTCCGAGAGTACTTATCCAGCGAAAGGCGGCTTGCCGGGACACGAATCCATGCAGTCGAGAACCTTGTTTCGGCCCGCCACAGGCCGACGTCGCGCCGCTCGCCGATTTCACTTTTCATACTGGAATGGAGCGGAAAGTCTTTCAGTGGCAGAGGCCGCCGGCAGTGCCGGAAGGCGACTTTGGCGATCGGCTTGGCGAGCTTACAGGGCTTTACATCCCTTGGCCGCCCCAACAGATTCGGGCGCAAGCCATCTGCGACCACTAGCGGGTCTTCGCAAACCGACAGAATAATAACCTCCTAAAATTGCTCAGTTCTTTTTCGATGAGAACTTAACCAATCATGCGTGCAGGAATTCTCTCCGCCCGCCGCCCGCTATTATTGTTCCCGTTTATCGGCACTCGCGTCAAAGGCGATGCTCAAATTTTGAGCTATCTAAACACAAGCCTATTTTTCGTTCAAGAGCGAAAACTCAAGCTTGCAAAATCGGATTGCCGCAACGCAATATATCGTCATATCTATGGGATCCGGAGAAAAGAGGATGAGAAAATGCCGATATTGAATCGTGCCGCTGAGATGCAGGAAGAAGTTGCCGGCTGGCGGCGCCATTTGCATGAAACACCGGAGCTGCTCTACGATGTCTACGAGACATCAAGCTTCGTCGCGGAGAAATTGAAAGCTTTCGGCTGCGACATCGTCGAGACCGGCATCGGCAGGACCGGCGTGGTCGGCATCATCAAGGGCAGGCATGGCGACGGCCCTACGATTGGCTTTCGTGCAGACATGGATGCATTGCCGATCACCGAAACCAGCGGCAAGCTGTGGACGTCCAAGGTGCCTGGCAAGGCGCATTCCTGCGGCCATGACGGTCACAGCGCCATGCTTCTCGGCGCCGCGCAATATCTGGCGGAGACCCGCAACTTCAAAGGTTCTGTCGCATTGATCTTCCAGCCGGCCGAAGAAGGCGGAGCGGGCGCGCTCGCAATGCTCGACGACGGTATGATGGACAAGTTCGGCATTGAGCAAGTCTACGGCATGCACAATTCGCCCGGCATGCCGGTCGGCAATTTTGCGATCTGCAAGGGATCGGTAATGGCCGCTGCCGACAGTTTCGAGATCACCATCAACGGTAATGGCAGCCATGCCGCCGCGCCGCATCTCTCGATCGATCCTGTACTGGCATCCGCCCATGTGGTAATTGCCTTGCAGTCGATCGTCTCGCGCGGAGTGGACCCACTGAAATCACTGGTCGTCTCGGTAACCACGACGCATGGTGGCACGGCGCACAATGTCATTCCGAGTTTCGTCACCCTCACGGGAACGGTGCGTACGCTTCTGCCCGAGACGCGGGATTTCGCCGAAAAGCGCATCAGGGAAGTGGCGCAGGCGACCGCCATGGCGCATGGCGCAACGGCTGATGTCAACTACCATCGCGGTTACCCGGTCACCGTCAATCACGACAACGAAACCGAATTCGCGATCGGCGTCGCAGGCGCGGTTGCGGGCACCTCCGCCGTCGAGGCCAACACGGCGCCGCGTATGGGGGCGGAAGACTTTTCCTACATGCTGGAATCTCGCCCCGGCGCCTTCATCTTCATCGGCAATGGCGACACCGCCGGCCTTCATCATCCGGCTTACGATTTCAACGACGACGTGCTGCCCTATGGCATCAGCTATTGGGTGACGATGGCCGAAAAAGCCCTTGCCGCCTAACGATTAGGGGCAACACCGACCCTAGTTCCTTCCGCCTTAAAGAGAATCGAACCACCGTCACCACAAATGCTCAACGTACATTATTCAAGCAAATCCCGCGCCCAAACCTTTGGCGCATCAACGTAAATGAATTGGCACAACCTGCAGGTGGATTGGCAGCTTACAATCTAAAAAGAGCGCGCTGGGCAGATCTGAGATATTATAAAATACGTCTCGGAAGCCTCAATTGCCGGGCACTCCAAACGGCAATGTCCAGCCCGAGGGTCGCTCGACATGCTCTTGTTGATCACGACGAGCGGCCGGTTTCAGCACGGACGCGGCCCGCATATTCTCCAGCGTCTCGCTTGGGGTGTGGCCGAATTCGGTCTTGAACAGGCGGTAGAAGTATTTCTCGTTCGGGAAGCCGTGCCTCCAGGCGATCTCGGCTATATGAGGGTGCGGCCGGGTGGGATCTGCCAGCATTTGGTAGGCACGGCGCAGCCTCCTGCGTTGTATTTGCCGCATGACGCCGCCGCTGCCTTCGAATAGTTGGTAGAGTTTTGCCCGCGACAGGCCGACATCCCGGCAAATCCGATCAGGCGTGAGGTCGACATTCAGCAAATGCGTATCGATGTAACGCAGGACCCGCTCGCGTAGTGCATCTCGGATCGGACTATTTGCCTCAACCAACGCATCCGGCATCGGGGACACCGCGGCGGTGACGAGCTGCAGGGTCGATTGAACGATATAGGGAATTTTATTCTCGGTAAGGCTTGCGAGGTTTCGCAACAAGGAAAGAAGATGGTCGCCGAGAAGACAAGCAACGCCATCCACAAGCGTCTGCCCGTGCAAAAGCGCGGTTTGGCTTGGCAGCAGATCTCTCGGCACCACCAAAGAAATCACGTCGCCAGCCTCAACCAGGCCTTCGTTCACTTGAGCGGCATCAAGGACAAACAGATCCCCAGCCGCCTTTATGGGGTGAGGCGTGCTCCATCGACACAAATATCGGCCACTCACCATCAAGACGAACCGAAAGAAATCATGACCGTCCGTTCGGATGCGCCGCTCGGCTCGATTGGTTTCGTGGACGGAAAATCGGGTCTGATTGAGCCACCGTCTACCGGATAGGATAAGAGGGCCGAGGGCAGCACCGGTTGCTTCGGCGTCGAACGCGATGGAAGCATCGCTCCGCAATATGCAATCGCAGTGGTTGTCGTCGACCCACACGTGAAATCGATCTCTTTTAGGAAACTCGAGTGTCGAGAAACTGAACATTAAAGGGGAAATCTGCGCCATTGAACTTGCCTTTAACGGCCACGGTCTTCCAATATATGCAGCAATAAGTTGAAGGGCTGATCTGGACGATTGGTGGAATAGATAGAACGATCAGTATAAGATGTCCATATGCAAATCGGCGCGACAAGGAAGTCTGATAAAGGCCTATGGATGAATTTGACTTGAGGCATCAATGAGCCCGAAAAAGGAGCAGCTTATCGCGGTCGCGACCGACTTGTTTTCAAGGCATGGCTTTCATCCAGTCGGAGTCGACCGGATTTTGTCCGAGGCCGGTGTCGCCCGCATGACGCTCTACAATCATTTTCCCGGCAAGGACGATCTGATCAGCGCCGTCCTTGATCGCCGCTACCACGACATCATGGCCAGCCTTCGCGCCTGCGTCGAACCAACGTCTTCGGCAATGGAACAGCTAAGAGCTATTTTTGCATGGCACGAGGCATGGTTCGCCACTCCCGAATTTTCCGGCTGCCTGTTCGAGCGTGCGCTTGCTGAATTTAGCACCGATTATCCAAAGATCTCCGATGTCGCCATTCAATACAAGAAAACCATGACGGCGTGGATGGGCGACATGCTGAAAACCCTTCTACCGGAGCACACCGCAACACGCGTCGCCTCGATCCTCTTGATACTGCTGGATGGCGCCACGATCGATGCTCGCGCCTTTCATGATCCGACCGTTGCTACAAGGGCATGGGGCGCTGCGGAAGCCATTATCGAACGGGAAATAGCGCTAACCTCATCGAACCCGACGCGGTGTTAGCGATGATGCCCCGGTAGCGAGGCATGCGGCGGCTTCACAGTTCGCGGTTGCGACGTCTCTCCTGTGGACCGCTTCGCCCCCTTGCACTCGTCAGTGCTTGGCCCTTCAGTCTTTCAGGCGAAAGACTCCGTGGAGCGAAGAACCATCTCCTCCACAGAACTTAGCCACCGCCGCTTTCGTCGCGTTGAAGGTCAGCGCGTCTCGCTTGACAACCGCCACCAGAGCCGGCAGCGTTGCATCAGCCGGATCCCCTTCAGGAGCAAGATCGGCAACAACGTTGATGCGGGTCACGGTACCGTTGAAAACGTTCGCAACGAGCTTTCCTTCGGCGATAAATCCACAATCGACGGAGGTTGCTTCTCTATTGGGAATACCGCCGACTTGTACCGTCAACCGGGTACGTGACGATTTTTCGTCGAGAAGCATGACCTTGACCATCCCCTCTCCAAAATTACCGCTCGCTCTCTGGTAGATATGCTCCTGATCGACAGCATTAGTATCGGCGGCATGGAAAACCACTGCACACAGGATCAGAAGCTTAGCCGCGTACGCTTTCTTGTTCAATCTAGCCCTCATTTGTATCAAAAGATTGGCTGTGAAAACTCAACTTCATCCATCGGTCGAGCACAGTTGGACAGAAACGCAAATAGAACCTTGCATGGTGATAATCTAACGCTCCCAAGTGCAACTTCATCCAAAAGGGCTGCACTTGCGTTCAAATCGCAAACGTCCGAACTGTCGCCCATCGACATTTGTAGCCTTACGGGGCAAGCAGCCTTACCGCAGGCGACTGTCTGGAGCGACAGCGGATGACCGCGCGGTAACTTATTTGTTCGAAGCTGAGGGATCGATGCGTCGGCTGATACTATCTCTTGCACTTCTCGGAATGGCGGACATCGCCCGTGCCGGGGACACCTACATCTACGATCTGCTGAAGAACTCCGTCTACGCACAGTCGTGGAAGACGCTGACCTCAGCCAAAGAGACGCCCGCCTGGGTGCGTGACGAGAACAGGTTCATCGCCGGGGCTTTGAAGATCATATCCATCGACGCAGTCAACTACCAGATCAGCATCATATCCAAGCAACATGCAACGAACGACGGCCAAGCCTCCATTCTTTTCAACATGAACGGGACGCAGGCATGGGCTGAGGTCCAGGAGGAAGGAAAACCTACTCTCTATTTGGGTGAGCCGTCCGCGGCCCAAAAGTCAGCACTCGACGAGGCTATCGCGGAATAGTCGTCTCTCCTCACCAATATGAAGCTCTCCATACTCGACCCCGCGGGATAGCATTGCGGGATTTCCAATCTGTCGAGGACCGGTCTAGCGAGGTGCGCCAAGGTGGCCTTCATTATGCGTAGAAATGTACTTTCTCTGCTTTATTTCCTCCTGATTGTCTGGATGCCTGCCGGCGCTGGCGCTGCCGGTTTCGATTGTGAGAAGACGACTGCCCGCATAGAGAAATTGATCTGCGGAACCCCAAGCCTTTCGCAACTCGACAGCCAGTTGACAACTGTTTTCGAGACGGCCCTGACCGCGGTGGCACTCTCCAGCAAACAGACCTTGATCACAGAGCAGCGAAACTGGATCAATCACACTCGCGACATATGCGAGGATACCGCCTGCATCGAAGAGGCGTATCTCAAGCGGATCGATATTCTTGCACGCAACGAGAGGTACATCGTCGACAAGCCGTCGTGCGAGATTCCGGATGGCAATTCCTGCCGCAGCATCGTCGTTCTTCGCGACCCCAACAGCCGGCTTCAGTCCTTCGATCAGTCCATGTCCGGCCGAAACATCGACGGGAAGATCATCGGCTGCAAAAAGCTGATCGATTTGCCGGTCGGAACGGCAGACGGCAACCATAGCTTCGGTGGCGACTGCGTGCTCGAAAGTCACTCGAAGAGAACTGATATCCGAATCTGTAATGATTTGATGCTCGGGCGTTTTGCAATCGAGCCTCTCGAACGACGCGAAGAGCCGGATCACGACCTGATCGACTTCACCAATCGGCAGTGCTTCGGTGGATAATCGGACTGGCGAGCGATCATCTTGGCCGAATGACGACCCGTCGGATGCAGAAGCGCCCATAACGAGCGCGCATATATTTCAACCGCAGAAACCGATGCTCCAGATAGCTCTGAGGCGCTATTTGCAGGCGGATAGAAAATCGAGGAACAAACTGCATGCCCATCCATCGACTTAAGAAGCAAATTCGGCTCGCGATGATTTGTCTGATGACGACCTTCGGCGCGAGTATGCCGGCCTGGGCAATCGACTGCACAAAGGCCAGCGATGCTATCGACAAAAGGATTTGCGGCGATGCAGGCCTGAAGGCGGCCGATGCCGCCCTGGGGCAGGCCTATAGCGCACTGCTAAAATCTGCGCCGGACGCCGAGGTCCGTTCAATGCTTATAAACAGCCAACGCCGCTGGGTTGCAGCCCGCAATGCATGGTTCAGCAGTAATTCTGGCGATCGCCCATTGCCGATCAGCCAACTTCGCAAGGCCATCACGGATCGAACAACCGGGCTTGCCGACCGATCAGACAAGGGCTTTGTTGCCCAGGCAGAGGCCCAACGCCGGTTTCTCACAAAATATACCGGCGGGGCGTTTTCCGGCTTTGACGCGAGCTGCGAATTCATTCCAGACGACAATAACCAGAAGAGCTATTCCTATCAGTGCACCGGCGCCGTTCACGCGCAGAACAAGGATCGAGTTTGCAGCCTGAGTGCGGAGTTCGCATCCTGGGCGCTCTACCAATATTACGGTGTCAGCACCATTGCGGCAGAGCAGGCCAAACCCGTCGCATTTTGCGGTGATCAATCGGGAGATGTCTGTGAAAATGGCAAGAACGGTAAATGGGACCTCGACCCCGATCCCAACCACTTCCCGGTCCCGAAGAGAGACCTTCCGAAACTTGACGCCGAGATCGACTGGCCGCTGACAGAATCCGATGCCACTTGGTTCGACCGGTGCCTGACCAGCCCGACATATCCGCCGGCGCAGTAAACAATATCCTTCCTGAAGGACCGCACGGATGAGCATTGCAACCGCGTTCACGACCAGTGTCGGCCGCACAATCACAGGCGGGCTAGGCTTATGCGCTTTGGTTGTCGCCGGATTGCTTTCGATGTCGACAACCGCCTTGAGTGCCGGCTTCGACTGCAGGTTTGCCAAAAGCAAGGTCGAAAAGCTGATCTGCACCGATGCTGGCCTTTCCAGACTGGACGAGCAGATGAATGCGCTATTTGATAAGATCCGGAACGAAACGGCCGGGCGCGACGGGGAGACCGGAGAGATCATCGATCCGGTCGATAAGGAGCAAACTCTCTGGCGCAAGACGGTCCGCGACAAGTGCATGGATATCGGCTGCCTGAGGAATGCCTACACAGCCCGTCTGTCTGATATGCGGAAGAACTGGGCTGAAGCGCTGGGGCCGTCCAACCAATGACCACTTTCCGACCCTGCACACGACGAGATTGCTGCCTTGCCCGGGCGCTCCTGTGGTCGGCGATGGCAGGCGCCTACGTCCTGCTGGCGGCACAATCAGCCCTTGCCAGCGGATCGTTGCCGCCGGAGCCGCTCGTGGCCGGCCCCTTCCCGGACTTTGCGGCATGTCTGAGCTATCTGACGGCAATGGACAAGGAGCAGGCGGCCCTTGCTATGTCGGAGCCCGTCGCAACGCAGGAGGGCGGCACACGTCAAACACTTGTCTCGACGAACGGTGTCTCGCGAGGACCGGGTGAACAAGCCCTTTATGAGGCGGAGGTCGACGATCAGAACCGGGCTGTGGACACACGAACACAGTCTGTTGTCACGAACATTTCCTGGCAGCGCTATTCCCTGAGCTGTGATGGCCCCACCTTTAGTGGAACAATGCAACGTGGCTACTACCTTCCGGCAATTGAGCCGGCCCCATAGAGGGCCAGCTCTCACGAATGAATTTCGCCTCCCTATCGCGGAATCCGCTTCTCCAGCTCGATGGCCCGCTCGGATGTCACTTGTATTAAACAATCGTCGGCAACGATCAAAGCGGCAGTGCCGCCGTCTTTGTCCACGGCACATTGCTCGTCGCGTTCGGCAATCCAGGCCCGTTGTTCGTCACGCAGATGCATGGCGCTGGACTGTTTCAGCTTTGTCCGCAAGGTGCGATAGGCTCGATTGAGGCGATTGTCTTGATATTCAAGTTCCGTGCCTGTGCAGTCGCGCATGGAAACGGTAATACCTTCGGATTTGTCCATGCAGGCCTTGTAGGAGGAGCGGCTCGTGTCGACCTGCTTCTGCGCCATGGTTGATTTTGACGTTTCGGCTATCTTCTGCTCGACCGCCAAAACAAGCGTCGGAACAAACAACATCAAAGCGGTTAGTGAGAGGCGGAAAATGGCACGATGGCGGACATTCATGCTGATATCCTTTTAACGAGATAGGCCGTTTGATGCGTTGGACTGGCTGCGATTTTATTACGGCGAAGGAGCGACGTTTCGTCCCACGTCGAATGCTGGTCGCCCATACTCATGAAAAATGGCGAGCTCTCTTGTTTGCCCGCGGCTGAATACGGTGCTCGGGCCTTAACGCGTCTCATCGTGTAATCAATCTACCAAAGTTGCTATCTGCAAGACCGTCCGCGTTGCCGGATCGGAACAGCAAATAAATTTGTCATCCCGCGCATCAAATTCCCTTGCGCCACTACGGTACACGGGAGCTACCCGCCAGTCGTTAAGATGCGAAATTGAAAAATGTAGACGGATGTACACCAATGACGGACGCAGGAATATCGGTGCATCGAAGGCGCTCTGATAATTGCCGACGTAACCTCAGTAATCCTGCGGCGGTGGCTCTTGAGACAAGGCTCGGAGAGATGCGGCTGTAGTGATTAAACCATTGTTGGGCGTTGGATTCGCATGCTTGGACCAATAGAGAACGCGCACCTTCGGAAACCACGGCTCGCAGCTTTCATACGTGTTAGCGGCTGCCTGATGCGCCCGATAGCAGCCATGCCGCCCGGATCGGTGGCTCGAGCAGCATTGGGGAATGCTGCGGCTAAGCGAGTTCCGGTTCTGCTCCGTGACGGCGACAAGGAGGTGGTCGCTGACAATGCCGATATGCATACATACAGTTTCGATGGCACGGCCTACCGAAAGAACAAATCCCGATGCCGAAACCGGCCAATCCGCCCTCATTCCGAAAGATCAGCAATGCGTTTTATTCCATGTGCCTTTGGCGCTTTGATGCTCCTGTCCACGCAGGTCTTCGCCGACGACAGTTCGGCGACATTGGGGACCGGCGGTCTCGTTCTTCAGAAAACAGATAAGATCGCGCTCGTCTCCGAGGCTCTCTACCTGTCCCCCACAGGCATTCGAATTTCCTATCGCTTCCGCAATCTGACGAACGCAGACTACACCACAACGATTGCCTTCCCGATGCCGGCATTGCCGGGCGGCGGTTCTAATTCCACGACCGTCGTTCCGGACCCGGCGAGCGACAATTTCATGAAATTCAAGACTGTCGTCGACGGGCAGCCCGTTCCTTCGCAGCTCGAACAGCGCGCCTTCCTCGTTGCGGATGGGCAACCGGACGAAGAAATTACGGATAAGCTGAAGGCACTGCACATATCCCTGGTGCCGACGGTGGAGGCAAGCGAGGCAACGATCGGCCGCCTGACAAACGCTCAACGTAAGGAGCTGGTGGATGCCGGTTTCTTCGATACCGGCGAAGGCGACTACACCGGACAGCCAACCACTCTTTATCCGCTCTGGACGCTGCGTTCCAAATATTGGCGGCAGCAGACCTTTCCCAAGGGAAAAGACGTCATCGTGGAGCAAAGCTATGTCCCGGTCCTCGGCAGCCAATCCACCCTGTCGCTGGGTTCCCCGGACATGGACAGCGATCAGCTCAAACACTACCGCGACACCTTCTGCACCGATGAGGCCTTTCTGAAGGCAGCCCGCTCGCTTTACAAAAAGCTGGGCGACGCCAACCCGACGTTCCAGGCTTTCGAGCAATATCTGTCCTACGTCATCACATCCGGCGGCAATTGGGCGGGACCGATCGGCGAGTTCAAACTGATCGTCGACAAAGGCGATCCAAAGACCCTGGTGTCCTTTTGCGGCGACGGCGTGAAGAAGATTGGCCCGACCCAATTCGAAATGGATATCAAGAACTATACACCCAAGCGCGACATCGATGTGCTGCTTCTTAGAACCACGCCGGTTCAATAAGCCAGTCAGCAAACGTGGTGCCCGCCTGAGCTTTTCGTGACGTTTCCTATGGAAAACCGGAATTCGCGCAAAATGAAATTCGCTTTGAAGCTTGATTTTTCGAAGACTGCGATCTTCGCCCTCACCCTGGCTTCCGCCATTCCCTGTGCGGTTTGGCTACAGCCGGCATTTGCCCAGATATCGGCCCAAGGCGACCAGCTCGATCAGGCCGGCTCTGGTTCGATCGAGGAAGCTCTGAACATATGGGAGAAACGGCTCAGCCAGGAAGGCCTGATCCTGCTCGGCTACTATACCGGTTTTGCCGACGGTAACTTCGGACAAGCCAGCCGCAATGGCATCGCAAGCTATCAACGCGATCACAATCGCACCGCCACCGGAATGCTGTCGCCGCTGGATGCGTTGGAACTGTCCAAAGCAGCTCTTGATGTCCGCAAGCAGCTGCAGTGGCAAAGCCTCGATAATTCCAAAGCCGGCCTGACCATCTCCTATCCCGCCGGGCTGCTCACGGAACGGCAGGACAACAGTCTTGGCGGCGAGACGCTCGAAGCGAGAAACGGCTCGATTTCGTTGAAGACCGCGCGCTTCAGCAATAGCGGCATTACCCAGCTGGACAATCTGTTTCAGACCCTTTCCGCGGAGCAGGGCAGTACGATCACCTATCAGCTCAAGCGGCGAAACTGGTTCATCGTGTCAGGCAAATCGGGAGACCGGAACTTCTATTCCCGCTTCGAGCAGCGGAGCAATGAAATTCGCGGCTACGATTTGACCTGGAATGACGATAAGAACGACAAGCTGGTACAAAATATCTCCGTGCTCATCTCCAACGGCTTCTATCCCTTCGGCGATGATTCTGCCGACGGCGAACCCAGCTATCCGACGCTGGCAAAGCTCGCCGAGCTGGCCAGCGCAAACGACAATGATAGTAAACAGGCGAACCAGAACGCCCCTTCGGACAGCTCAAGCACACCTGAACAGCCGCAACAAGGACAGTCGCAGCAGGCCGACACGCCGACCAAGCGGTTGAGCGACGACAAAGATGGTGTGACGGAACAGAAGGACAATGCATTGCCCCCGCCCTCCGATGGCAAACTGATTACGACAGATGGCAAGGGTCTGCGTTTCGTCTATCACTATTTTCCGCCGCAGGATTCCAATTTCAACTACGCCTATCAATGGGCTGTCGATACGCACCTGTTTTCCAACATTCCCGAAATAGACGGCCTCGACGGGCTCTTCGTCACTCCGCGCCCTCTGCATTACGTGACGCGGCAATGCGGCACCATCAATGCATTCTATAACAAGGAAAACGGCGCGGTATTTCTCTGCTACGAGATGATCGACAGCCTGCTGCAAATGGGCCAGGCTCTGTCGAAGGGAGCATCCGACCCCAAGGCACTGACGATCGAGTTCGTGCGCGACAATCTGCGTTTCATTCTGCTGCACGAGTCGGGCCATGCATTGATCGACTTGCTGGATCTTCCGGCCGTCGGACGCGAAGAAGATTCCGTCGATCAGCTGGCAGCCGTCATGCTGCTTTCCCATGTCGACGACAGCGAGAGCAAGAACGACATAACCCGTGTCCTGCAGCTGGCGTCGATATGGTTCAAGGTCAACAGCCAATCGACGAACACTCAAGATGTGTCCGCCTTTGCCGATGAACATTCGCTTGATGCCCAACGCTACTTCAACCTGCTATGTATGATCTATGGGCTTGATCCGAATAACAACGGCGCAATTGTCGACAATGGGATGCTACCCAAGGAGCGAGCGGCGCGCTGTCCCGATGAAGCCTCCAAGATCAATCGCTCCTGGGCACGATTGCTGCTGCCGCATTTCTCACCAAGGTTTGCGCCGAAGTCGGACAACGACAACGCGGGTAATCAGCAGAATACCTCTTCCGCGCAGCCGCCGGCAGCAGGTGGTAATCCTCTCGAATGGGACAGGAATTCCAACCCGTTCGGCAAATAGACGCGGCCATATGCCAATGTGGCATGACGAAGGGCAAAAAAGCGCAACTTCGATCGTGATATATTGGCCAACAATTGTTCGGTTAGTTTCCGCTTACGCTCAAGGCAGAAGCAGGAATCTCGCCGTGATTAATTGGCCTTATGCCATTTAGACCGATCACACGCGATCTGATGGCCGTCGACCGTCGGCCTGTGGTCCCCGTGAGTGGTGAGGCTCAATTCCATATCGTCTTTTCGATAGTAGTAACTGCACGACGCCGAGTCGGTCTCGGAACAGTCGGTCGCCTCGATGATGCCGCTTTTGCGAATACTGTCGCCGACGAAATCCTGATAATTGGGCGGTGGGCTTCGAAACGGCTTCCACCCCTTGGCAATGATCTGCTTGCGCGCCTCACTGACCGGCTTGCCATCGACTTTCGGCACCACTTCTTTGCCGCCGCAGACGGATTGTTCGGCCGTTATCGGTGTGACCTCGACGGCGTGGTCGCCGACCAGCCGTACGTCGCCGAGAGGCATCTGGACAGGACTGCCATCAACAATGCGCAGCCCATCGTCGTCGGCGATAACTCTGCCGATTGATAGCTTGCTGCTCTTGGCGACGTAGATGATCATAACCAGTTGCGAGCCGTTGAAGAGCGCGATGTTGCCTTGATTAATCTCACAGGAACCGGCAGTTGAAGGCTCGAATTCTCCAGCAAAGCTCACCGCGTCATAGGGTCCGAGCTTTGCCTCCCCAGTTACGCCCCAACCAAGCCCATTGATAACTTGCCCACCTGCGGTCGTTGGAGGGAAGACCGCATTGCACTCGTCCTGAGACTGAGCAGACGGCGGTGCCTTCGAAAGTTGTGTCAAATGCCTGATTTCTATCCCTGGAACCTTGGAGCTACCCCTGGGATCGGCGCTCTGTTGCGCCATCAGCTGACCACCCGCAAGACTGGTGGAAATCAACACCGCACTGGTGGCCAAGAGGAAATGGCATTTAAATAGCATCGGCGGCTCAATTTTGAATCATGAAAGATACTTCAAGGTCTACTTCACGCAGCGCGTGGGCTTCAACACCCGGTAAGCCGATCTGCGTTCACTCGGCTCCATCTTAGGTGCACATGCGTCGTTAAGTGCGCATGCGTCGAAAACAACGCGCACTTAAGGAAGCTATCCGGCCTGCTCCGCCACTGCGAGGCCACCACTGATGCATCCGCACCGGCCGCAATTCAGGGCGGCTGCCATGGTCAAATAGCTTGGTACCCCAGATGGCAGGGTGACCGGTGACTGGTAAAGTGCCACCAAGCGGCACATCAAGCTGCTTAAGGCCGGCGTTTCGCTGCCTATTAATTCGATGTCTTAGCCGGACCAGCATTGTTGTTGACGGGAGTCCCATGCTGATCGAGAGGCTGCTGATTTCAATGACCGGTGCCCGTTATCTTTTAGGACGGAAGATGACCTTCACAGGCTCGTTTTGACCGGAAACGTATGTTTGCGGGCCATAGCTGGGATTAAATTTAGGATGCCATGCCCTGAGCTGTGTTTCCGAAACCCATTCGAGCTCGAGCTGATCTTCCGGCGAATTCACGCTGAACTGTTCGATCACATTTACAGATGAATGACAGACACCGATCCTCCCGGCCTCCAGAACGGTGGCCTGGACCTCCTCGCCCCGCACAAGCGACCCGACCTGTGGGCATTTTCGTATCTCAACGTGATACCGTTTGCTCGGCGAATAGAGGTCGGCAACAACCTCGTTCGGCTGTGTCGCACAGGATGCTAAAAAGCCAAGAATTACAAGCGGAAGCAACGTCGCAAATTTCATCGGAAAGCCTAGAGGTCAATATGAAACACGAGGAAGAATGGTGATATGCGTGAGGTTGCTGGCAGCTCTCGGTGACCGATGCCGCCTTGAGGTTCGTCTCAGATCTGCCACTGGACATCGACAGGTTCAATTCGCTTGCAGGTTCGGCGATCTTTTGCGGATAAAGTGAACGGCACTAATCATTCCAATCAAATTTCATGCTCTCGGCATTCTCAGAAGTTCGGCTCCATTTCAAATCGTGCTGATCGCCGATTGGACAAGAGTTCGCCGCGTGCACGATCGTCCACAACAGGTGCATCTGTGTTTGGATTTCAAGATTCGACTGGAGGAAAATCTCGGCAGACACTAACTACTCCCTGCTGTGCGATAAAGACTCCATCCCAACATGGAGTAAACATTCCTGTTTAGTAGCTGAGGGATCGATGCGAAGGTTTGCACTGTTGCTTGTCCTTCTTGGCGCCGTAAACCCCGCATATGCCGAGGATATATGCAAAACTGGACAAGAGGCGGTCGTCACCTTGCCTGCTTGCCTGGCCGTCGCCCAAGACGAGACCCAGACACTTGCGGACCGATCATTTGCCTACAGTAGCGCGGGCTATATTAAGATTGGGAGCCAGGACCTTAATCTCGCCGAAGATTACTTCAGTCGAGCGCTAACGCTCGATGCGAATTCTGACGTCGCTTATGCGGGGCGGAGTGTTGCGGAATTTGCGAAAGGCGCCTACGAGCAAGCCATTGCGGATGCCGAAAAAGCGGTGGAATTGAAGCCTGACGACCATCCTGACTCCTATCTCATCCTTGGAACTCTCGCCGACCGCAATGGCGACCACGAAGCCAGAATCGGCTATATGAACAAGGCCATCGCACTGGCGCCGGAATATGCGGAAGCCTATGCAGGACGCGGTAACGGTTATCTTGCACAGGACAAATACGATTTAGCTTTGGCCGACTTCAACAAGGCGGTTGCCCTCAAGCCCGAATTGTCAGGCCCGCTGCAGCAGAATTTCGAGCTTGTTTATATCGAACGAGGCGGCATGAGGGGAAAAGAGGGGAACTATGGTGCGGCGATCGACGATTATACGAAGGTTTTGCAGCTAAACCCTCTCAACACAAGGGCGCTCAACGATCGGGGCGATGCCTACAACATGAGTGGCGATTTCGACCGCGCCATTGCGGATTTCACCAAAGCCATCGAGAGCGACCCATCCTATCCCTACGCTTATATCAATCGTGGCCTTTCCTATTTTAAGACTGGCAACAACGACCAAGCTCTGCTCGACCTCAACAAGGGAATCGAATTGAACAATGAATCCAGTTCGGCTTACTTCGTGCGAGGTGAAGTTCACCGCAGCAAATCAGATTTTGGGGCAGCTTTGGCTGACTTTCAAAAAGCACTCGACCTAATGTCGAACGATGATCCGACACGCCCCAACATCCTGCTGGCAATTGCCTCCGTAAAGCGTTAGAGGCCCTAGAAATGTCGAGTCTCACGACATTTTCACCCGTGTTTCCATTTGCCGGTAAAGCGACTGATCATCGTAGTCGCCTCAGCCCGCCGGATGCTCTTGCGCTCATTCCATGATCGACGCTGAACAGGGACTGACTGGTATTGCTCTTGAAAGGGTTAGAACGCACGACCCTGTTGGTACAAACGCCATCGGCTTCCTATTTTTCGATGGCATACATCTGCTTGACCTTGATGGAATGACCGATTTGGGGCCGAGAGCGGACATTCCGGTCTTGAGGCAAGACCGGCCACGGAACCATGTTGTCCGAGCGAACTAACTCCGACTTTCTTGCGGACGTTGTGCCGGATTTGACCAGTCCCCGAAAGCTGCCGCCTAGGCGTCATTCCAACTTCGGGAGCGACGGCAGATAGCGTGGTCTCGGGGCGGCCCAGGGCTGTCAGGCACGCGGCAAGCAACGCCAAAATCTGAAGAAAAGTTCACTGAACCCAAAAATACATAACAATTACATGAATTTAACTGGCCTGTAATGCGAGTAGCGACGCTCCGAAGGCGCGCCTATCTTCGTCTTGTGCAACCGGTACAAGTGTGGAGAAATATCGATGTCGGACGAACAACTGCGCTGGCTTTTGAAGGTCATCCAACCCGAGCGGACGCTCGCCCTCCTCCCTGGCGGCTCTGGCCTCGGCGAGGCGGCCTACGCCGGGCTTCTCAATCTGCCGGTCGAGGTCTACGCAAACGAACTCGACTGTCTACAGAAGGAGGCCTCGGAAGCGGCCACCGCCTTGCTTTCCGACCACACTGTGGCATCGATGGTCGATCACCTCCCCCTGCGGAAGGGAGCCAGCATAGTGGCGTTCGGCGACAGCTTGACGTCCGAACCCCAGTCTTGGGCAGTGATCCTGAGAGAAATGCTCGCGATGCGCCGCAGCGCCGATCAGATATCGCTCACAATCAGCGCGGTAGCCGGCGAAACGACGACGCACGGCCTAGTGCGGGTCGGCGGGATTGTCAATTCCCGGCCCGACTGGATTCTCTTTCTCGTCGGAACGAATGACGCACGGACGCAGGGCCCGCATCCAATGAAGACGCTCGTCCATCGCGAGGAGACGGCGCGCAACATTGCGGAGCTGCGTGAGCGCGTCTCCCGGGAGACTACTGCGCGCAGCATCTGGATCACTCCACCCGCAGTCAACGAGGCACAGGTGGCCGCGCATTCGGGCTTGGCTAGGTTCGGAGTTCGGTTTCGCAACGAAGACTTGGAGCGGGTCGCGAAGATCGTCCGAGACGGTGATGAGCCTGTTGTCGACGCCTTCTCCAAGTTGGGGAGTCCACCTCCTTCTGAGCTGCTGATGAGCGACGGACTGCATTTCACTCTGGAGGGTCAGAAGCGACTGGCGCTCGAAGTGATCCGGGGATGGAGCAGCCTCAAATGAATTACCTCGTTTTCGGCGCCACGGGAAACATCGGGTCTCGGGTTACCCAGCGCCTGCTCGATTCTGGAGCAAGTCCTTCCGTTTTCGTTCGCAACGCGAAGAGGGCCAGAGCTCTTTTCGGTAACCGCGTCGAAATCCACACCGGAGACCTCGAAAGGCCCGGCTCCTCGCTGGATGCTGCGCTGAGCGGGGTCGGCGCGGCTTTCCTCGTGACTGACGGACCGCATCTCGACATGTAGGATCACGCAGTCGCCTTGGCTGCGCGCCACTCAGGCGTGCGGCACATCGTCAAGCTCTCTACCTTGGACGTGCTATCCGGGGTCGGCACTGGCGCATGGCACGCACGCGGTGAGGACGCCATTCGCGCTAGTGGAGCGGCGTTCACATTTATTCGGGCGGCCGGATTCATGTCGAACGCGCTCAGCTGGTCGCACTCCATTCGCAAAGATGGAATGCTGCGCTCGTCCACAGGCGCTGGCAAAATCGCTTTTATCCATCCAGACGACATCGCCGCCGTCGCCGTGACCGCCTTGACCACCCTCGACTATCACGGTCAGGCATTGGTGATTACAGGCCGCGAGGCGCTGTCGTACGGGGAGATGGCCGCCGCGATAGGCAGGGCTATCGGCAAGCCTGTCGGCTTCGAGGAATTATCTGACCAGCAGGCATACGCGCGCGCGGTCGAATGGGCTGGCAAAGGTCCTTATGCCGAAGCCCTCGTCGACATCTGGCGCGCGGTGCGCGAGGGACGGCTTGAAACGGTAACGGGCGAGGTAAGGCGGATTTTGAGGCGAGAACCAATCTCGTTCGATCAGTGGTCTGCCGAAAATGCCCCATCGTTTCACTAGTGTTTCGGCGCGATGTCCTGAAACGAATTCACGTAAAGCGCTACGGCGCGGATTGCCTCGCCCTCGGCGCCATTGCGCGAAAGGGCGGCGCGCCCCTGATGCGCCGCCCCGTGCACGAGCGACTCCACCATTCCCGGAAGGACAAAGAGCATTCGCTCCTTTTCATCGAGACTGTACCGCTGCTGGTCGTCGTACGACAGCATCTGTCTGAAAGAATGATGCAGGGCGCGCTTGAAGCCGATAGCGTTCTCCGGAACGGCAGACGAAACGGCGTCGTGCAAGTCCGCGAAGCCCGCATGCGCATTCATCAGGCCTTGGACAAGTTCACGAGCGAATTTGTCTAGTGGTGCCAAGCGGCAGGCGGTCATAGTCTGCTCGATCAGCTGTCGTACCTCGTCGACATGTCGATCATGGAGGGCCGCGAAGATCGCGCGCTTGTCAGGAAAATACTGATAAAGTGACCCGATGCTGACACCGGCGGCTTCCGCGATCCGATTCGTGGTGATGGCACGCATCCCGTGGCGCTTGACGACAAGTTGGACCGCCTCAAGCACCGCCTCTACCGTCTGCTGCGAACGTTTCTGTTTGGGCTCGCGCCGGGTGAGAGCTCTTTCGGCCGTCGACATGCTATCCTGCCATTTGTCACAAACCTCAACAAGGAACCATAGCAGCCGCCCAATTTGCGGGCAATGTGCCAAGGAAAGCGCAACCACGACCGCTCTTCGATGAAGGTGAATTTCACCGAACCAGTATCGATCGCGCAGTTGAAGCTACGTCGCTTGGGGCGCATCGGCAAGAAAGTTCGATTGACTGCTATCCATCTCTTGCCCGCCTTTGGTGGCTTGGCGGCAGAACGGCAGCTTCTAAGGCTGTGAACCGCGTGTTCGAACGATAGCGATGAAGGCGCTAAGCAGTCGTCCTACGCTTTGCTGCAACGGCACTTTTTAAGACCACGACCCACAGTCAAAAAATCGGACTTATGGATCATAGTCCCTACTTATAGCACCAGCAAGCCTGGGGTTCATTCGCGTCGAGATTTCAACCAGCTTTGTATTTCGTCGCGACCCTGCCCATAGGGGCGATCTTGTCGATTTCAGGCGCGGCATGCGTCTGCACCGCGATGGAGGAAGTGCTGGACCGCCTCTCGTCTCGGAAGCGTGTTTAGGCACGATCGCTTGAAATCGAACCATTCCTCGAGCGCAAATCACGCCAACTCTCCGGCGGTCAGCGGCAACGCGTAGCGATGGGTCGTGCCATCGTGCGCGAGCCGGTAGCGTTCCTGTTCGACGAGCCGCTTTCAAATTTCGATGCCAAGTTGCGGGTGCAAATGCGCGTCCAGATCAAACGGCTACAACGATCTCTCGCGACCACGAGCGTCTATGTCACTCATGACCAGATGGAGGCCATGACGCTGGCCGATCGCCTGGTCGGCTTGAATAGCGGGCGGATCGAACAGGTCGGCACACCCATCGAACTCTATGAACGACCCGCCACGACCTTCGTTGCGACCTTCATAGGCTCGCCTTCAATGAATCTTCTGAAACCCACCGAAAACAGCACAATTGCGCTTTCGCCCGGCAGCCGCCTTAGCGGCGCCGACACGACAATCGGCATCCGCCCCGAAGATCTTCATCTGGCCGGCGGCGCGAGCGAAGCGGCTTTCAGCGCAAAAGTGCGTATCCAGGCGATGGAGCTCGCCGGGGCGGAAAGCTATGTCTACGGCGCCCTGGCGGACGGTCAAGCCATTGTCTTTCGAGTGTCGGGGCAGTCCCGGATCGCAATGGACACGGAATGCGTGGTTGCCGCTTCGGCCGGGGAGCCTGCATTTCTTCGACGGTCGAGGGAACCGGATAGAACCCGCATAAATGGTTCACATCTTGCAACGACGCTGTCCAAGACAGCACCTCAGGATGATAAAGGGCAGTAAGGGCATCAGAGACCGCCCGAACTTCTGCGTTTGAGCATACGCCCAGGGATGAGCGTGGCGAGGATGTCCGTGATGAGCAGTTGCTCGCCACACGAGGGCATTATGGAAAGCTCACGCTATAGGGCCGCGACTTGCTGTTCAGTTACGGGCTCGTCGGAACTGTAAGACCACGATGAGGATAGAGAACCGGGCCACATCGACCACTGGCCCGGCCCCAATAAACATCGGGTGACACGGACTTGCTTCGCGCCACCACGGCCACGCTAAGTCTAGCAGCGCAAGACACCGCCCGCCGGCTTGGATTGAGGCTGTTAACGGTGCGCCACGGCCCAATCCCCTCAGGGGAATGATCGAGAGCAGGTCAATAGCAGTACGGATTACTATTCGGCGTCCGCAGGCTTATCTAGGGTTTACCCCCCGCAAGTGGGCGGATCCGATATGAGCGGTCGTCACAGCCACCTATATTGCCCGGCCTTGCATCTTCCCCCTGGAACTGACCTCAGCCTTTGGTACGCTGGATTAGAAAGCTGGTAGATCTTGCCCCTGGGTGTCGAAAGTGTGCCAAATCTCGCCTTTGTAATCGTTATTGCGGCGATGTCACCTTGTTCGCTTAATCCCCGATAAGGCGTTGCCGATGAATTTACGCAGTTGCGCCGGTCACGACTTTCCGCTGCGCCATTGCGCGAACGTCAATGAATGTGGGTGGCGGGGGATGAGCGTTTCTGATGCGGCGGCACGAAGAGATTTCTAACTGCTGAAAAGACCGAGATGAAACGTTGCAAGCCGCCGACGGAACGGAAGCCCTGCATCATCCGCTCTCGTTTTCGAAGCGGCACGTGAGAATTCTCCGCGCGATTGTTCAGGCCCTTGTGTGATCGATGTTCGACGCCGGGCATTACATCCCGCCTTGCCGCTCCGTATGAGCGCAGTTTGTCGCTGACGATGCGCTTCGGCGGCAGGCCTGCTTCTTCAGCAGCCTGACCAGCAATCGTTTGGCTGCTTTGGTACCGCGGCGGGTCTGGACGATCTCGTCGAGAAGCTAGCCGTCCTGGTCAACGGCACGCCAAAGCCAATGTTTCCGGCCGCCGATGGAAATCGCGACCTCGTCCAGATGCCAGATATCTTTCCGCGACGGCTTCTTTCGGCGCAACCAATTGGCATAAGCCGCCTCGAATTTGCGGCCCCATCGCCGGATCGTTTCGTAAGATACGACAATGCCCCGCTCCAACAGCATTTCCTCGACCAACCGCAGGCTTAACGGAAACCGGAAATACAAACACACCGCATGGGCGCTGATCTGTGGCGGAAAGCGGTGGTTCTTGTAACTGATCGTAGGCCCGCTCATCGAGCTTAATTATCCGCCAACCGTTAACCCACCTACAACGTGACAACGCCGGAGATGGCAATGGTCAACCTCGACCGTGCCATTGAACTGTGCTCGCGCGCCACCGTGGACGGAGCGTGCCCCATCCTCCAGGCTCAGATAAGCTCAAGCCGAATACACCATCTGAGCTTGAGCTTAGCGCAGCTGAGATTTCAGACGTGATACCGGAAGTATCGTTCGCGTATTATCTTGAATCAGAAGATCTAGTAATTATTTCTATACTTAAGCGTGAAGTTCACGCCGGATGAAATTGTTGTTAGGCTTCTTGGTGAGGAGGTTGCCATGGCAAACATTCTGATGAAAGGAAAAAGGAAGCAGGATTGGGCAAATCTGCTGCTGGCTGCATGTTTATTTGCCTCCCCGTGGGTATTCGGCTTCACAACCGAGGCAATGCCGAGCTGGAACGCGTGGATCGTTGCCGTCTTGCTGGGTGTGTTGGCGACCGCCGCGCTTTCGGTATTCGCCGAATGGGAGGAATGGGCCAATATGGTGCTCGGCCTGTGGTTGGTTGCATCTCCCTGGCTGCTCGGTTTTACCGCCAACGTAAACGCCATGTGGACGGACATCGTTCTCGGCGTGTTCGTCATTGCGGCATCGCTATGGGCGGTCTGGGATGTTCATCATCCTCACGCCCACGCTTAGCTGTGGACGCGTGCCTTATATTGACTGGACCCGCCGCCTAAAGCGGCGGGTATGTGGTGACTGTTCGAACCATCGCCATCAATTGACTATCGGCATCAAGCGATGTGCTTTTCGCGATTGTTAAGCCTAACACGCTGGAGCGTGAGGAATTGCAGGGTAGCAACATTGTAGCTGAGTAGATGACCCGTCTCATGCCACAGTTCCATCCCGTTCATAGAATCTTGGTCTTCTTGTCTGCCACGCAGATGCTAAACTTGTCTTGCGTTGAGGCTAAGCCATATTGCGAGCACTTAATACTCCGCTTCAGGGATGGCTGGATGGTGCCGAACCTTACGGACCACCCCCCAAGAAAGCCAGCCGCGTCAGGACCGTGTAGTGCGATTCCGACACCATCAGAGCGACAAAGACAAGTATCAGGACCGGGGGGAACAGGATGGCATAGATTAGCGCCAGCCGTTCCCAGGCCATGTGCATGAAAATCGCAACGATCAGCCCAGCCTTCAGGATCATGAACAGAAGGATCAGAGACCATCTGAGAGAGCCCTGAATGCCGAGATAGTCGACGAGGTAGGAAAAGGTGCTGAGGACGAAAAGCAGCCCCCAAACCACCATATACAGTTTTATCGGATGCTGTTGTCCCGAATGTGCCTGCCCTTGTGCCATGATGCCATCCTCACCACAGATAGAAGAATGCAAAGATGAATACCCAGACCAGATCGACGAAGTGCCAGTATAGTCCCGTAATCTCGACGATCTCATAATTGCCCTTGCGGCTGGTGAAAAACCCCCGCCGTTCCTGGTCGAAATCTCCTCGCCATACCTTGCGTGCCATGATCAGAAGAAAAAGAACGCCGATCGAGACGTGGGTGCCGTGAAAACCGGTAATCATGAAAAAGGACGAACCGAACTGTGCCGCACCCCATGGATTCTCCCAGGGGCGGACTCCCTCCCTGATCAGTTTGGTCCATTCGAATGCCTGCATTCCGACGAATGTCGCGCCGAGAACCGCCGTCGCCAACATCAGTGCGGCGGTCTTGCGACGATCGCGGCGATATCCGAAGTTGACCGCCATGGCCATCGTACCGCTGCTGCTGATGAGGACGAAAGTCATGATGGCAATCAGGATCAACGGAATTTCCTTGCCCCCGATCGTCAGGGCGAAAACCTCACTGGGATTGGGCCAGGCGACCGTGGTCGACATGCGCGCCGTCATGTAGGCCAGCAGAAAACAGCCAAAGATGAAGGTGTCGCTCAGGAGGAAGATCCACATCATCGCCTTGCCCCAGGAGACGTTCTTGAACGCTCGCTGGTCCGACGACAGGTCAGCCGCGACGCCGCGTAGTCCCACGGGCCGCAGATGTGGATTACTTGTCGGTCTTTCTATGGACTCGGTCATCATCGAGGCTCCTCAACTGACCAATTGACGGCAGAGATCGACGAAACTATTTGCCCAGCCGGCAAAGAGCGCAAAAAGGATCAGCCAGACAACGAGCATGAAATGCCAATAGACGGCGCAGAGATCCACGCTTAGGCGAACTCTTGCGAGGACAGGGCTGATGCGAGCGCGGATTGCTGTTCGCCCGAGCACGAAAAGCCCACCCAATATGTGCAGGCCATGCAATCCGGTGATCATATAGAAGAAGCTGTTGGATGGGTTGTCTGCAAGCACATAACCTGCCGACACCAGTTGCCGCCACGCCAGAACCTGCCCGGCCAGAAACAGAACAGCCAGTGCGAAGGCCACGGCAAGAGCCGTATTCAGCATCTCGCTGCGGTCGAGACAGGCTTCGGTTTTCGCCCACTGCAATGCGACACTGCTAGCGGCAAGGGCAGCGGTATTCACCCAAAGCAGTCGGGGGATTGGAATACTCCACCAGTCGGAGCCACTGAGGCGGGTAAGATAGGCGCTGATGAGGAGCGTGAACAAGGCGCCGACGACGGCGAGAAAGATGCCGAGACCGACTTTCGCCGCGGTCGCCGATGATCCCCGCATCTCCGGCGCATCGCCCGCAAGGCCTGCTTCCAGCCAGGGCTTTGAGGTCAGCCGCTGTCCTGCCATCCACCAGATGATGATGCCGGCGATCCCCGCCATGAAGATGAGAATGGCGCTCATGACAACGCCCTTTCGGACGGCCCGACCGAGGCCGGCTGATTCTGCGGCAGGAAGTCCTGATCCGCTCCGGGAACACTGTAATCATATGGCCAGCGGTAGACGATCGGCAGCTCCTTGCCCCAATTGCCGTGAACGGGCGGCGTTTGCGGAGTCTGCCATTCCAACGTCGTCGCACGCCAAGGATTGCCGCCCGCTTGCCTGCCCCAGCGAAGACTCCAGGCGAGATTGAACAGGAACACAAGCTGAGCAGCTCCCACGATCAATGCGGCAACGGTGATGAACATGTTCAGCGTATGCGCCGACGGCGGAATGAAAGCGGTTTCGCCAAGCTCGTAATAACGCCGCGGCACACCCATCAGGCCGAGATAGTGCATCGGGAAGAAGATCGCATAGGCGCCGAGAAAGGTGATCCAGAAGTGGATATGCCCCATCGTCACGTTGAGCATGCGCCCCGTGACTTTCGGATACCAATGGTGGATTGCACCGAAGATCACCAGGATCGGCGCGACCCCCATTACCATATGGAAATGAGCAACGACGAACATGGTATCGGACAGCGGCACGTCGACGACGACATTGCCGAGAAAAAGGCCGGTCAGCCCGCCATTGATGAATGTGACGATAAACGCCAGGGCAAACAGCATCGGCAATGTCAGATGGATATCGCCGCGCCAAAGCGTCAGCACCCAGTTATAGACCTTGATGGCCGTCGGGATGGCGATGATCAACGTCGTGGTCGCGAAAAAGAACCCGAAGTTCGGATTCATGCCGCTGACATACATGTGATGGGCCCACACGATGAAGCTCAGCGCTGCGATGATGACGATCGCCCAGACCATCATCCTGTAGCCGAAAATGTTCTTGCGTGCATGCGTGCTGATCAGGTCCGAGACGATACCGAAGGCTGGAAGCGCGACGATATAGACTTCGGGGTGACCGAAGAACCAGAACAGATGCTGGAACAGGATCGGGCTGCCGCCGCCCTGCTTTAACTGCTCACCCATCTCGACGATCGCGGGCATGAAGAAGCTCGTGCCGAGCAAGCGGTCGAACAGCATCATGACGGCTGCGACGAAGAGCGCCGGGAAAGCAAGCAATGCCATGACGGTGGCGGTGAATATACCCCAAACCGTCAAGGGCATTCGCATGAGCGTCATACCACGGGTGCGACCCTGTAGCACCGTGACGACATAGTTGAGCCCACCCATGGTAAAGCCGATGATGAATAGGATCAGCGACGATAACATCAGGATGATGCCCCAGTCGCGTCCTCCCGGCGTCCCGGATAGAAGTGCCTGCGGTGGATACAGCGTCCAGCCGGCACCCGTTGGCCCACCAGGCGCGAAGAAGCCGATGACCAGCACAATGACCGCGAGCAGATAAAGCCAGTAGCTCAGCATGTTCGCATAGGGGAACACCATGTCACGGGCGCCGAGCATCAAGGGGATCAGATAGTTGCCGAAGCCACCGAGGAATAGCGCCGTCAGCAGATAGATCACCATGATCATGCCGTGCATGGTGATGAACTGATAATAATGTTCCGTGTCGATGAAGGAAAAATAGCCGGGAAACCCGAGCTGCAGGCGCATCAGCCAGGACAGCACCAGCGCCACCATGCCGATCGAGATGGCGGTCAGAGAATACTGAATAGCAATGATCTTGGCATCCTGGCTGAAGACATATTTCGTCCACCAGCTTCTGGGGTGATAAAGCTCCACATCCTCGACCTCAGCGGGCTGGATGACCTGCTCGGTGCCAGATCCAATCTCGACCATATTCCATCCTCCCTGTTCCCTGCGATGCAGCCTTCCTCCTCAGCTGCACATGGCGCTTATTTTTGCGCCGACGCCAGCGATTTCGAAAAAGTCGGCTGTTGCTGCAGCCAGGCTTGATAGGCGGTGTCGGTATCGACGACGACTGTGCCGCGCATCTGGGGATGACCGACGCCGCACAACTCTGCGCAGAGAACCTCGAAGGTTCCCGTTCGCGTCGGCGTGAACCAATAATAGGTGACCGTGCCGGGGATCATGTCCATCTTGGCCCGGAATTCCGGCACGTAGAAATCGTGAACGACATCGATCGAGCGCAGAAGCATCTTCACCGGCTTGCCGGCGGGTATGTGCAGTTCGCCGCCTTCGACGATGACATCGTCCGTTCCGGCGGGATCGTTCTTGTTCAGGCCGAGCGGATTATCCGGAGCAACATTGCGCGTATCCGCCCGACCCAGCTTTCCGTCCGCCCCCGGCAGCCGGAAACTCCATTGCCATTGCTGAGCGACGACTTCGACCTCGCTGGCGTCACTCGGGACCGTTACGAACTGTTTCCATACGAAGAGGCCCGGTGTGAGCATCGCAGCCACGCCAATTGCGGTTCCGCCGGCAAGCCACCATTCCAACCGCTTGTTTTCAGGCTGGTATGCCGCCTGGTTTCCGGCGCGATGCCTGAAGCGCAGGACGCAATAGGCTATGAACAAGACGACGGTCGTGAAAACAATGCCGGTGATCCAGAATGTGATGACAATCGTGTTGTCGATATAGCTCCAGTTCGACGCAATCGGCGTCCACCACCAAGGACTAAGCAGATGGAATGCGATCGATCCCACCACCAGCAGAACGAGAACTATGACGACAGCCATTGTCGCCTCCCTGACCCGGCCGCGAATATTTCCACAATCCCATCGCGAGAGATTTTAGCATTATCTCATGAAGAGGTCAGGCGAGCAATTGCGACAACGACAGCGGCTCATCCTGACAAACCATACGGGGCGCGAAGGCACCGCGCGAACAGAGCGGCGGTGTCACATCACCGAGCGGAATTCCGCCGATCCAACCGGCGGCACGGAAGACAGCTCATCCCAATTTGCCATCTGGCTATTTGGAGTATTGCTTCAGATAGGCGATCAGATTGGTAATCTCGGTATCGTCCTTCAGCCCGATGAAGGTCATTTTCGTGCCTTTCACCTTCGCCTTGGGATCGTGCAAATAGTCGCGGAGCGATGTCTCGCTCCAGACGAGGCCGTCTTTGCCTGCCTGCTGCATTGCCGGCGAATAGGCGAAATTCGGATGTGTTCCAGCCGTTCTGCCGAACAGACCGTTCAGCGAAGGTCCGATCTTGTTCTGGTCCGTTTCGGCTATATGGCAAATGGCACATTTCTTGAAAACAATGGCTCCCGCGGTCGCATCGCCCTCCTGCGCGAGAGCGTCATACGGGGTGGCGATGGCGAGAAGCAGACAGATCGAAAGAAAACGGCAAGACATGGTAATCCTCATTCTCTTCATCGCTATTCCAAACGACGCGACTCCCATTGGACAACAGGTCGTAATGGCTTGGAGGGATGATCCCGGGGTAAGTTTCCTTTGTGAATTCAAGACGTGCGGTTCGGATAGGCGGCAATCAATTTCCGATACAGGTGCCAAGTCGAATGCCCGAGGATGGGCATGACGACCGCAAGGCCGACAAAAATCGGGATCGTGCCGACGACGAGCAGCGCCGCGACGATCAATCCCCAAAGCGCAACAGGCCCTGGATTGGCAAGCGTGACGCGTATGCTCGCATTTACGGCCGCGGTTGCGCCGACATCCCGGTCGAGCAGCAGCGGGAAGGTCACCACAGTCGTCGCCAACACAATTATTGCGAAAACGAAACCGGCCAAGTTTCCCCAAAGTATAAGGGAGAGACCTTGAGAAGTGGTCAGTGCATCTAACAGGAAGGTGGAGACCGAGGTCAGATCGGCCTTGCCGAAGGTGAGGGTGTAGATATGCTGCGCGACAAATAACCAAGCGACGAAAAGCGCGAACAGCATGAAGCCCACCGCAATGATCGATGGCAGTGCCGGAGAGCGGCAGACCTCCAACGCGTGATACCATGAGCTATCCAGTCCCTGTTCGCGGCGTCGACTGATTTCATAAAGGCCAAGGGCCGCAATCGGGCCAACCAGCGCAAAGCCGGACATCAAGGGATAAAGCAACGGCATCAGGTTAGCGCCGGAACTCCACATGATCAGGAAAACGCCTGTAATCGGATATATAAGACAGAGAAAAACGTAATGTGAGGGCTTCGCTCCGAAATCATTAAGTCCCAATCTCAGCGCATCGATAAGATCTCCGATCTTTATCTTCCGCACTTCCGGGCGCGCAAATTCGCCGCTCGCACCGGCCATGACGTGGAATGCCACCATAACATCTCTCCTCCTGCACCATATACCGGCTGGCGCTGCAAAGACGTCCGGCGAATTTTATCTACAATCAAACCGCAACCGGCTAGCGTAAATTTATCAAATCTTATCGCTTTTGTCGCCTATTCTTTGATTTATGAAATTAGATACTATTCATTCATGATGCCAAATGATCGACGATTTTGAACGTCGGTACATGGAAGACAATATTCGCCTGCGGCAGTGAGATCTCGCCCATTGTACGTCCGGCTTAACGACCGCGGTGCAATGGTGGGCCTAGTCGCATTCACGGTTCATACCCGAGCGATTTGCGTCCACAGGCTCCTCGCTGCCGCACGCAGTTCGCGAAAATGGCTTAAGGTTATGTCGGAGCGGGGAGTGTTGAACACGTTGGCAGTCGGGTCAGGGATGGAAACGAAGCGTTGCAGATGTCGTTTCGACTTGAAGCGCTTCATGATCCGTTCTCGCCGCCGGGTTGGCTGATGGGAATTCTCCGCCCGATTGGCTCCCCCCGCTAGGCATTGATTTTAAGATTTGGAACCCTTGGCGCTCTTGAAGCGATCAGAACCCGCGACCCTGATATTACAAAAGTATTCCACCTCGGATTTTCAATTGCATACATCAGCTTGACCTCGATGGAATGACTGATTTCGAGACCGACGCCACGCTACCGGCAGCGATCCAAAAGTGGCCTCAACGACGATCATCGAACACGTCATGAGACGCAGTTCTTTGCCTGAAATCCGATAGAATAAAAAAGTGATTTCCGGAGAAGCCCGCTTCGCAGGATGTACATTCTAGAAAAAATATAAGGATACTTTAGTTTGGTTCGAGCTTGTTTCGGAGGGCATGATGAAGATCACAAGGCGGGCTTTCACCGCGGTCGTAGCTGGTGCTATCGCGGCGCCACTAACGGATATTCGAATTGCAAGGGCGGCCGACAAGGTCGTGCGCATCGGCTACCAGAAATATGGAACGCTGGTGCTCCTCAAGGGCAAGGGAACCCTGGAAAAGAAACTCGAGGCAATCAACTACCGGGTTGAATGGGCCGAGTTTCCTGGCGGTCCCCAGCTCCTGGAGGCGCTGAACGCTGGTGCTGTCGATTTCGGATCGACCGGCGAAACTCCGCCAATTTTCGCTCAGGCCGCGAACGCTCCGCTTGTCTACATTGCACATGAGCCGCCAGCCCCACGCGGCGAAGCCATTCTTGTCCCGAAAGATAGCTCTATAAAAACCGTTGCAGATTTGAAGGGGAAAAAAATCGCCTTCAATAAGGGCTCGAACGTTCATTATCTGCTCGTGAAGGCTCTTGAGGAAGCTGGCTTGACCTATGCGGACGTCGAGCCATCCTTTCTCGCGCCAGCCGACGGCCGTGCAGCCTTCGAAAGGGGCGCAGTCGATGCATGGGTCATCTGGGATCCCTTTCAAGCGGCGGCAGAAGTGGCGCTTGAAGCGCGAGAGCTTAGAAACGGTGAGGGCATCGTTCCCAACCATCAGTTCTACCTCGGCACCGACGCACTGGTCGACGATCACGGCGAAGCCGTTGATGTCCTGATCGAGGCTATTTCCGAGATTGACGCATGGACCAAGTCCGACACCGCGGCGGCGGCCGCGGAACTATCGCCGTCGGTCGGCATCCCGGAACCTATCCTTGTCAAGGCGCTAGAGCGTCAATCCTATGGCATCAGCAGCCTTGATGGCTCCGTGGTGGCACAACAGCAAGCCATCGCCGACGCCTTTTTCGAGCTCAAGCTCATCCCTAAGAAGGTGACGGTCGCAGACGCTGTGCGCAAGAACAAGGCATAGCGCTGCTTTCAAGGCCTCCGATAATGGTTCAAGCGAGGAGATCGGTGTTGCCTCGTTTGACGTCCAAACAGGGCACCCTTTCTATACGGCTGGCATTGTTTGATCCGCAAATCAGATACCCTCTATAATTAAGTATAGAGTTTAGCCGCGTTTGACGCTGCACCTGCGGTCCATCTAAGGCCTAGCATACATCGGCTTGATCTCGATGGAGTGCCCGAGGCCGAGAACGGAATGTCAGCTTTTGATCGCAAGCCATGGTGAATAGGACAGCCTCTGGACTAGCCGCCCAGCCTTATCGATGCGAACTTACTTCCGGCAGGTGTCGCCGAATTCACTCCTCTCGCGATGGCGATCATCCATTCCTCCCCCAACTATGGTTTCCTTGAATAGAGCGAGCTCACGCCCCCGGCTTAACAGCCACTATGCACTTTAGAGATCTTACGGGCTCGCAACGCCTGTGCGAGCAGAATTCACATTTGTAATTCTCGCTGCCAACTGAATATAGAAAGTATAATGTCATGATGATATTGTCATCATGGGAGAACATCGGGAGGATTAACGTGGACAATTTCTTTATCACAAGAAATTTCGATTGGGGTTTACGGAGATCATCTCATGCCGATCGAGCGCTTAATCTCATAACAAGGCGCTTCGGCATCGAATCGCGAACCGCTTCTTTTGTCGATGCGATCTTATACCGGATAACAGGCATGAAATTTTCTGCTGTGCATTCAGGTGTTTCCACCAATGTCGAGCAGAGAATGAACATGTTCCATCTGGTCTCCCAGACAATCGCCTATGACGTGGAGGGAGACCTGGTGGAGGTTGGCTGCAATCAGGGCCAGTCCTCCGTGCTGATCGCAAAGGTGATCAGCGATTTCGGATCTTCAAAGCAGCTTCACGTTTTCGATAGTTTCGAAGGCCTTCCACCGGCGAGCGATGTAGATGGTGCTTCCTACAGCGAAGGCGATCTTGCAACCTCGGAAGAGGTTCTGGTTCACAATTTCAAACTGCATGGATTACGCCTCCCGATAATTCACAAAGGCTGGTTCAAGGATACGTTGGCCGACGGGCTACCGAAAAAGATAAGCTTCGCCTATCTGGATGGAGATCTCTACGACTCGATCGTGATCAGCCTGGAAAATGTTTATCCGCGGCTTTCCAAAGGCGGGATTTGTCTTGTCGATGACTATTGCGACACCGAGATCAATCCGGACGGATGGAACTATCTTCCCGGCGTAAAGAAGGCCTGTGACGATTTCCTGTGCGACAAGCCCGAACAGATGTCCTACATCTATTCAGGGGCATTCACGCATGCCTTTTTCCGCAAGCATTGAATGCCGGCGTCTTTCGCGATCAACATGACGTGACCTTCGCACGGCAAATCACTGACCTTTACGATTGTTCCATCTGTTCCGTGCGGAGGCGTCCCGCCTATATCCGACATGTTTCTGAGGGTGTGATCCTCGCCCTGCTCCGGCAATGGCGAGGATCGGAAGATCCGGCACTTTCCGATCGCACTACCTCGCGAAGCGTTCCGGCCGGAAGGAAGCCAGAAGCGGATGCCGTTTACCGGTGGCGATCTCGTCGGCAAGCAACTCGCCCGCGATCAAGCCGAGAGTGGCACCGCTGTGGCTGAAGGCGACGAAGTAGCCCGGGATCGCCTGCAATTCGCCGAATACCGGCTCGCCATCGCCCGGAATAGGTTTGGGGCCGACGCCGTAGTCGCCGATTTCGAGCTTCGGATTCCCTTCCAGCACCTTGGAGGCTTCAAGCAGCAAGCCTTCGAGCGTTGAGGGCTTGATTTCGTAGCTACCGTCGACATTTTTGATCACCTCTTCCTCCGACCAGGCCGAATCCAGCGCGAAGGCGCCGTCGGGTGTCGGGCGGATGGCGACGCGCGGCGTATTGAGGACCGCCTTCAGCTGGTGCTTGATCGGCTTCGTGCGAACGAGAAGCGCAATTGGCGTATCATCACTGATATGCTGGCCTGCCTCCGCAACGATCGCCGGCACTTCACCACCAGCCGCCAGCAGCACGGCATCCGCCACCCAAGTGACACCATTCGCGGTCGTAACGCCGATGGCGCGGCCGCCCTCGACATTCACGGTTGCCCGGCCGGCATCGGTGACGACTTCGCCGCCCAGTAACCGGAACTCCTCGGCAAGAACACCGATCAGGGATGGCAGGTCGACCCAACCCTCCCCCGGATTGAAGATCGCTCCCTGTCTGGTCACCGAGCGGGCATCGACGCCAGGCGTCGCCTTGGCGATCTGATCGGGCGTCAGCAACAGCGCGTGATAGGCAAGGTCACGCTCATACTCGAAAACGGCGGCAATGTCGTTGCCGGCATCATCAGCATCCCAGGTGAGACCACCATCGAAGCGCAGCCAAGCCGCATCCGGATATTTGGCGGAAAGTGTACGATAACGGTCGATCCCAGCTAGGCGCAACCGATGATAGGCGTCGGACCGTCGCCTTGCAGAATTGAGCCAGGCGAGTGAGCGGCCGGATGCGCCATTTGCCAAAGGACCGTCATTGATCAGCGTTGTTTGAACGCCAAGCCGAGCCAGATGAACGGCCGCGGAAACTCCGAAGATACCGCCGCCGACGACAACGACTTTCGAAGGGCGAGTGGAAGCATGCATGTTGGGAAACCTTGTCAGTTTGAATGTTGCAATCGAAAGGCCGTCGGACGTCTCGCCGACCCTGTTTGTCAGAGAACCTCAGCGAGGAAGCGCTTCAGGCGTTCGCTTTGCGGATTGTCGAAAATCTGTTGCGGCGTGCCGGCTTCGACGACGCGGCCTTCATCCATGAAGACGACCTGGTCGGCCACCCTGCGGGCAAATCCCATTTCGTGGGTGACGACCGCCATGGTCATCCCCTGGCGTCCGAGATTGGCCATCAAATCGAGAACGCCCTTCACCAGTTCGGGGTCAAGTGCGCTCGTAACTTCGTCGAAAAGGATGACTTCCGGATCCATGGCGAGAGCCCGGGCGATGGCGACGCGCTGCTGCTGGCCGCCGGAAAGGCCGGCGGGCCGATGGTCCTTGCGTCCGGCGAGCCCGACCTCGGCGAGGCGGCTTTCGGCGATCCGGCGAGCCTCGTTTTTTTGCACCTTCTTGATCTTCATCAACGACAGCATGACGTTTTCCAGCGCCGTGTGATCCGGAAAGAGATTGAAGTGCTGAAAGACCATGCCGACGCGGCGGCGCAGGCTTTCCGGCTTCATCGACAGAATGCTTTCGCCATCGAGCTGGATATCGCCGCGTTTTGGCTCGACCAAGCGGTTCAGGCATCGGAGCAGCGTCGACTTTCCCGAGCCCGAGGGGCCGATGACGCAGGTTACGGTGCCCTTTGCTATGTCGAGATCAATGCCCTTCAGCACTTCGAGGTCGCCGTAGGACATGCTGAGATCGCGGATTTGAACGGCCCCGCCCTTGAAGCGCAAAACGCCGGGAACCTGAGCGTTCGAGGCCGCCTCGAGTTCGCCGACCTCGACAAGACCGCTTGTCGCACCGGAACTACGGCCCTGGCGTCCAAGACGCAGACGTGCATCGATATAGTTGACCAGGTGGGTCAACGGAACGGTGATGACAAGATAGAAGACGCCTGCCAGCAACAAGGGTGAGAGATTGCCGGTGACGACGGCCTGATCCTGGCCGACGCGAAAAATTTCGCGCTCCGAAGCCAGCAATCCTAGAAAGTAGACAAGGCTGGAATCCTTGACGTTGCCGATGAACTGGTTGACGAGCGCCGGCAGGACGCGCCGCACGCCTTGAGGGATAATAATCAGCCGCATCCCCTGCCCGTAACTCATGCTAAGCGCACGGCAGGCCTCCATCTGCCCGCGTTCGACGCTTTGAATGCCGGATCGAAAGATCTCGCCGATATAGGCGCCGGCGATCAGGCTGAGTGCGATGATCCCCAGCGGAAAGGGCGACGGACCGAATATCTCGCGGCCGAGGCGGGCAAAGCCCTGGCCGATGATCAGAATCGTCACGATCGCCGGCAGGCCACGAAATATATCGGTGTAGATGCGCGCCGGCAAACGCAGCCAGCGCGACTGCGAGATACCCATCACGGCCAGCACCATGCCGATCACAACGCCAAGCACAGTGGAGGCTGCCGCCAGGATCAGTGTGTTCTTCAGTCCGACCGTGATCATGCTCGGCAGAACTTCGGCCATCGCATTCCAGTCGAGAAAGCTGCGACGGAGGTTTTCAAGCCAATCCATTCAATTCCCCATGAAATTCGTCAGGCGGTTTGATGCCACCGCCCGGCAAGCCGGACGGCGGCGCGGCCTTACTTCTTGGGAAGATATTGATCAGGCATCGGTGAGCCGGGGAACCACTTCTCATAGAGCGTCTTCCAGGTGCCGTCCTGCATCGCTCCGTGCAGTGCCTTGTTGAGCGCCAGCCGGAAGGCATCGTTGCCCTTGTGGACGACGAAGCCCGCCGGTGCGTCGAAGGATGGGATATTCACCGCGATTTTCAGCGCGGGATAGCGCTCACCATATTGCTTGGCGGCTTCATAGTCGAGGAAATGCGCGTCGATGGTGCCGTTGTTCAGCGCCGCCACGGCGGAATTGTTGTCCGGGAATTTGACGAGGTCCGTGCCGGCAAAATTCTTTGTCGCATAGATCTCCTGCAGCGTGCCCTGCACGACGCCTAGGCGCTTGCCCTTGAGACCGGCTGCATCCTTGATCGAGGCATCCGATGTCAGAACCGAGAGGTAGCCGGCGAGATAACCATCGGAGAAATCGACCGTCTTCTTGCGTGCCTCGGTGGTTCCGATTGCGGCAACGGCGACGTCGAAACGCTGGTTGGCAACGGAGGGCAGCAAGGCCGAGAATTCCTGGCCGGTAAACGTCACCTTGTCCTTAGGAAAGCCCATGCGGGAAACGACGTTCAGAAAGAGTTCGATATCGAAGCCGGTGAATTGCCCGTCGGCCGTCGTGAAGGTGTAGGGCTTGGAATCTCCCATCGTGCCGACGCTGATGACGTTCGGATCGATCAGATTATAGGGATTGTCGGCCGCAACTGCTGGGACCGCGCTTGCTGCGACGAGGCAGGCCAGCAGGCTGGCGCCCAAGGGCACGGCAAAGGCCGAGAATATGGCAGATAGTTTCATGTTCGTTCTCCGCTCTGAAGGATGCTCTTATTGGCATTCATGCATGCGCGCCCATCCCTCACCCATGGATCGGAAAGAGGTTATCTGGACAAGAGACCGGTTTCATATTAAAAGAGACCGGTCTCATTCTTATTTGTTACCGTGAGATTGACCGTCCGTCAACAACTCTTGTAATCGTCATCGAATGGAAGAACCCCTTACCTCGAAACGCTCCGTCACTGTCGCCGATGTTGCGAGAGCCGCGAATGTCTCAAAGGCGACTGCGGCGCGCGTGCTCGGTGGCTATGGCGTCGTCAGCGACAGGGTTCGCGAGCAGGTGCTTGCCGCGGCGACGGCACTCGAATATCGACCGAACGAACTCGCCCGAAGCATGACCACAGGCAAATCCGGCATCATCGGGGTTGTGGTCGGCGATATAGAGAATGCTTTCTTCAGCCTCGCCGTCAGAGGGATCAGCGATGTCGCACGCATGGCTGGTTTCAACGTCATCATCGCCAATTCCGGCGAGGAGATCGAGGCGGAGAAATCAGCGGTCGACCTGCTGATCGGCAAGCGTGTCGATGGATTGATCGTGACACCGGCACGATGCGATCGGATGGAGCATCTCCAGGATATACGCCGCGTCGGCGTGCCACTCGTTCTGTTTGACAGAACCATTCCGGAGCTAGGCGTCGATGCGGTCACCGGTGATGATTTTGACGCCGCCGCGAGCGCGACCCGCCATCTTATCGACATGGGGCATCGGCGGATCGCCTATATATCGGCGATGGATGCTGAGAGCGAATTCCTTGACGATATCAGCAGCATTTCCAATTCCGCGGTGCGCGAACGCGTGGAGGGGGCTCTGAGGGAGCAAGCCGACGCCGGCATAGAGGAGGCTCGGCATTACGTGCGTCTCGGCGCCACGGACCAGCCGAAAACGGATGGCGTCGTCAAGCGTCTGTTGCAAGACGTAGCCCCCCCAACCGCCCTCATCGCTTCGGACAGTCTCGTCGGCCTTAGAGTTTTCAAGTCTCTGCAGACCCTCGGATTATCGATACCGCGCGACATCTCGATGATTTCGTTTCTGGACGCCGATTGGACAACCGTCACGACACCGCCGATCACCGTCATCGACCAGCCTGTCTACGAGATGGGCAAGGAGGCGGCCGAACGGCTGATTTCGCGCCTGAGCGGCAAGGACATTCCTGTCGGACGCGCTACCATAAAAACAAGTCTGATCCCGCGCGGATCGGTCGCCTTGCTGTCTCGCAGCGACCATTAGCGCTGAGCTGACGCAACTCGACCAACTCGGCCCCCGCGCCGGTATTAATCATTGCGTGCTCCTTTCGTTATATTCCATGCTCGAAGGAACTTTTAGCTCGCCGATCGAGTTGCTTGGATCGGAGTTAGGAGGATCATCAGATATGGAAATACAACGGTCTTTCGAACGGCGCCGGCCGACAAGAGGCGTCCCCTATAGTCTGGCGGATTTCCAGAAGAAATACGGACTCGATGACGCGACGGCCGAAGACCTGTTCGTTCGGTTCGGCCCTTCTTCGATCGAGCTTGATCTGCTCATGGCGGCGAAGCGCAAAACACTTTCCTTCGATGACCTGACGAACGAGATGCCCTTACAATCGGCTTGTCCGAAGGAAACCAATCCGTCTTCAGGAACGATGAGAAATTTCAACGGCCGGCAACGAAGAACGAAATGACGAAAAGCACCGCGAGCGCGCCTGCAGGATTTGGGAGGAAGAGGGGAGGCCAGAGAGCTGCCATCTCGACCACTGGCAATGGCGAGGAACCGCACTGACCACGACCCTTAGTCTAATTGCGAGCGGGCTCCTTCTCCAAGGCAAGTAGCAAGCCGGAATCCGGCGGCCGCAATCATTGTCCTCCATACCGATAGCGCTCATCGCATCGACGCCGCGTTTGCGATCGATCCGCATGAGCTGGCATGTTTACTGACTACCCAGTGTAAGAGAGCACTGGCTAGCTGGAGGGACTATCGCTTTTACCGCGCGAACGTCGATAATGCCGCTGCGCCTTTGCACGGTTCCCGCAATCTCCCATCGAACACCAGCGCCTGTTCATCGCCCTGCTCTCGTCGACGAACAGCCATCCACAGCCGCGGTCATCCTGGCATTGGCGGATACGATGCGCTTTAGGACCGGTCATGAGGTTGGCCGCGGATATGATGATGGGTTTGAGCAGATCTGAATCGCTGGCTTCGTCGATACACCAGGCCAGTTCACCCGCCATCGACCCCAGCCTTATTCCATCCGCGTGGCGAACCAAAAGAGCGTTGAAATACTCGAGGGCCTCGATCGGCGGGGCGACGTCGGCGATGCGAGCGACGAGGAGTTCATAGATAGTTTCGCGCAGTGCAATCGCCGCCTCGTAGACTTTTGCGCCATCTTGTTGATGTGTGCGCCAGCGTGCACTGATCGGTGCCAACTGCTGTTCACTCCGAGCTAGGTTGGCTGCCAGCCACTGCAAGAATGCCTGGGCGTCAGGAAGCCGTTCCTCACGAGACGAGCGCAAACGCCAAGCTGCCGTATTCACAAACCGGATCGCCAATTCTTCTTTGGGGTCGCCGTCGGCGCTTGAATGTCGATATTCTTTGGAACTCATGATCTTGATCCTGGTTTTGTCTCTAACCCTATAAAAGGTTAGGACTAGCCATGATGCTTTCAAGGACGCATATCACGTTTGGCGCGGCCTTTGCCGCGATCTATATCATTTGGGGATCGACCTATCTTGCCTTAGCTTTGGGTCTGCAAACGCTGCCGCCCTTTCTTCTGATGGGCATACGCTGTTTGATCGGGGGCACTATTCTCTATGCCTATGCGAGGGTAAGGGGTTCCGAAGCTCCATCCGTTAGGATGTGGGGGATCGCGGCAGTTTGTGGCTTGCTGTTCTTCGTCGGATGCCACGGCGTTCTGGCATATGCGCAGCAACGCGTTCCATCCGGCGTGGCCGCTCTGCTCCTGGCAACGATCCCGTTCTGGATCGTGCTCCTGCAGGCTTTCATTCCCGGAGGTGAGCGGCCGACCGGGATAAGAGCGGCACTCCTCGTTCCCGGCATCGCAGGCGTAGCTCTCATCGCATGGCAGGAAATATCTTCCGGCGCGAGCGCGGTGCACCCCGTCGATTTGATTCTCCTGTTGGGGGCCTCCTTCTCATGGGCGGTCGGAACAGTCATATCGGAGCGCCATTCCGCAAAATTTGCCTCGGCGGGGCTCGCCGGGATCGAACTGCTCGCCGGCGGCGTTGCGTTGGCCGCAATCAGCGCGCTGTCGGGCGAGTTGGACGCTGTGCAGCCGACCCGGATCTCCGCCGTTTCGCTAGGTGGCTTGGCCTACCTGATTCTGTTCGGCACCGTGATAGCCTTTGCCGCATATACCTGGCTGCTACGGCGAATATCGCCTTCGTTGGTCGCTACTTACACATTCATAAATCCGATCATCGCCGTCGCCATTGGCTACACATTCCTTGGAGAAAGCGTAACGACGCCGATCCTCATTGGCGCAGCCATGATCATTGTTTCGGTTGCCGGGATGCTGCTGCTCCAATACAAATCGACCAGGAAGGACGGAACACCCCATTTTCGCGAGACTCCAGTATCTCAGCGGCGTCTCTGAAGGAGGTTCCCTGATTTCTCGCCTGTCGCCATCGGACTTTATCGACCCGAAGAAGTTCCACTACATCGTCGTGGTCGGCGGACTTCTGAACGCCGACATCACTATCGACCATCAGATCTGAAGAAGGCTGCGTCTGAGAAAATCCCGCTGATTGGGGTTTGCACCGGCACGTTCATTCTAGCGCGCCTCGGCTTGATGAAAACACACCAGACCTGCGTCAGCTGGCTGCATTATCAGGCCTACCGGGAGCAATTCCCCGAAAACCCCGTTCGCTCCGATCGCCTGTTCAATCTCGACCGGAGCCGCGGATCATGTGCTGGCGGAAGTAGCGCTGCCGATATGGCTGCCTTTCTCGTCAGACGGCACATCAGCCGGGATGCCGAACGAAACGCGCTTGAAGTGCTGCAGATCGAGCGCGCCCGATCCGGGCTGGATATTCAGCCGCGCAAGCCGCTGGCGATCGAATGCCAGGACCCACGCCTCAAGGCCGTGTTGATTACCATGGAGAGCCATATCGAGGATGTGGTGCCGACCGAAGATCTTGCCGCATCGGTCGGGCTGTCCCGGCGGCAGCTCGAACGTCTGTTCACCGAGGAAATGAAAACATCTCCTGGAGCAATTTACACGCGCATCCGCATGGAACGTGCAAGGCAACTGGTTCTCCAGACGAAGGCATCACTCATCGACATCGCTCTCGAGATCGGGTTTGACAGCGCTTCTCATTTTGCCAGGCTGTTTCGCAGGCAATTTGGGCAATCACCGACGGAGTTGCGCCGTTCACGTATCGCAAATGCAATGCCCGTGATTGTGGACGATTGTTCGGATGAAACTCAGCGAAGGTGATTCCGATGACAGGGTAACCCGCCGACAGGTAGCGGTGGTGTCGGCGACCGCAAGCGATATCCACTATCCGATTGGACCAGCGGTGAACCGGTGCATTAGTCAAATGACGCGTGAACTCTTAGTGGGTCTGTCACCGAAATCGGCATTCACCTCGCCTCTCTTGCCGCCTTAGCGATCAAATCCGCGACAAAATAAGGATGGGAGATCATAGACACGTGGCTCGACTTGATAGTCGCAGTCTTGGCACCGATGTGTTTAGCAATCCATTCCTGCACAGGGGTCGGCAGAGCATTGTCTCCCTGCGTCACCAGATACCAGGTGGGCTTGTCTAGCCACGCGGCGTGAGTGATGCTTTCGCCGAATGCTTTTGCGGCCATCGGCTGTTGGGTCGCAGCAAGGACCGCAGCGCGTTTGCTGGAAACATCCCCTGCCATGACGTGAGCAAATACGGCTGGATCATCGAGCCAAATGAGACCATTCGCGTCCGGCAGGAGACCTTCCATGGGCGCGTCGCGCTTCTTTAGTAATTCCGCGACGGATTCATTGCTATCCGGAGCGAGGGCCGAGAGATAAACGATACCCTTCACATTGGCAGCGTTCCCGGCTTCGGTCACGACCGCGCCTGCCCAAGAATGCCCCACCAGCAGAACATCGCCTTTCTGCCTTGCGAGAACCCGGCGCGTTGCCTCTACGTCGTCTGCCAGCGACGTCAAGGGATTCTGAACGGCCGTAACGTGGTAACCTCGAGCCTGCAGCAGTCGGATGACATCGGACCAGATCCCCCCATCGGCGAAGGCTCCATGCACGAGGACAATGCTCTTCACTCCCGGCGCCCTGTCAGCCGCCCATGCCGAAGTGGCAAGCAGCGTCGCGGTCGCGGTGAACGACAATGCCAAAAGCCGCGCGAGAACTGCAATTCGTCGCGATGGGAAGAAATTGAACATAGATAATACTCCGTAGCGATATCAATATTGAGGGGGAGTGCGCCTTCGAAGACGGAGCTAGGCCACCTGCGTTTTCATGTGCCGGCCAGCGTCATTGGCTCCGAGTCACGACCTCACGCCGCTTACAATGATGCCAATTCCAGGTGAGAGAACGTGCCGAAACCCTACCCTGTTTTCTGATGACCTTCGGGCGTGCTTGGACCATAATCAAAGCAGTCACTTTCATCTCCTGAATGAAGGCTCTATGTCCGTCTTGCCGCACGAATATTGTATTTCGATTGTTTTGTCCATATATGTACAAAACTAATAAGTGAGATCGAAAATTGGCACGACCAAGTAAGTTTGACCGCAATGAAGCTTTGGATATCGCCACGGAAATCATCCGACGAGGTGGCTACGAGCAAGCGTCCGTGAAGTCTCTATCCGAGCGACTGGGCATTCCGCGATCAAGTTTCTACAACGCCTTCGGTTCGCGCGATGAGCTGTTTGCTGAAATCATCTCCCGATATGCAGCCACTGCGCCGGATGCACCACTATATCAGGAGGTGGAAGGACCTATCCTCCCTCTCCTTCATCGTGTCCTGCGAAACATTTGCCGTATTCGTGCTGCTGATCCGGAGGGGAAAGGCTGCATCATCGTGAATTCGATTGCCGAGCTCTGCCCATCAGAGGAGGGACCGGCGCCAATGCTGACCAGCTTGGCTACGAATTCAACGAAGCGCATAGCAGAGCTATTGGCAATAGCGCGGGAACAAGGCGAAATTGACAGCCGTGCAGATGTTCAAGCTCTGGCGCTTGCTCTGCAAAATCTAATGGTCGGGCTCAATGTCCTCTCTAAAGTCGTGCGGGACGAAAGCGACCTGTGGTTGCTGACGGAGACCACATTGCGGGGTTTAGGCCTGATTAGGACGTAGCCGTCTAGCAAATAGCTCGACACAGTCGGCGGTTGGTGAAACTCGCCGGAAGAGCCCCGCCTGAGAGCCACCGGATATAGCATCAATCACCTTGCCAGTTTTGTTCATGATTGAGATGGACCGTCAGCATGTCCACGAAGGCGGTCACCTTCGGTGGGCGAAACCGAGCGGCTGGATAAACCGTATGAATGCCGCCCGATGGCAAAGACCACTCGGGCAAGATTTGGACGAGAGCGCCATCTTGCAGTGAGGCAGCCACTAGGAACTCAGGCAGTACCGAAAGTCCACCTCCGGCTGCGGTCGCCGCAAGCACGGCGGGTGTTGCATTAATGGTCATTGATGGTCGCATACGGACGGTGCGGCGATCGAAGCCGGCTCGCGAGAAATGCCAGACCAACGGCTCGCGCAGGGCGCCGTTGGCGATAAACGGCTGCTGGGCAAGATCCTCGGGGACATCGACCGAGAGCGTGCGAGCGAAGTTCGGCGAAGCAACGAGAAATTGTCGGAATGTGCCGATACGGCGCGCCTGCTGACTGGAATCCTCGAGCCAGCCGACCCGGATAGAAAGATCCATCTGGTGGGTGATTAGGTCGATCCTGGCGTCCGACAAGACGAGGTCGACTGCGCATGCTGGATAGGTCCGGCAGAACTTCGCCACCAGCGGCGCAATGGTCGATGTGCCGAAGTCGTTCGGCGCGGCGATCCGCAATTTCCCCAGAGGGGTTGCCGTGACCTCCGCGACTTCGCCGAAAGCATCCTCGGCTTCGCTCAAGATCAGGACGGCCCGCGCGTGCAGCAACCGCCCTGCTTCGGTCGGCTCAACTCGTCTGGTCGTCCGGAGCAGCAGACTGGTCCGCAAGTCTGCCTCCAGCCGAGCCACCTGTTGGCTGACAACGGTCTTGGTGATGCCCAGCCGCTCGGCGGCACGCGTGAAGGAGCCCGCGTCGACCACGGCGGCAAAATAGGCAAGTCGATTGAGATTGATCGTTCCCATGCTGCGGGCCGCTATTGTTAGCCTTTGGTGCACAGCCTGTATAATTAGTCGCTATATTCAGCGCAATCCCGATCGCGTATCTCTGTTGCCAGCCACCCACGGGAAAATGGATATGCAGATCACCTACCTGTACGACCCCCTCTGCGGCTGGTGCTATGGTGCCGGCCCGACGCTGGAGAAGCTGTCGCAACTCGACGGCCTGACGCTTACACTGGCACCGACCGGGCTGTTCGCCGGCGAGAGCTCGCGTCCGATGGACAAGCACTTTGCCGCCTATGCGTGGCAGAACGACCAGCGGATCGCCCAGTTGACCGGCCAACCTTTTTCAGACGCTTATCGCGAGCATGTGCTCGGCGCTGTTGGAAGTCTGTTCGACTCCGCGCCGGCCACACTCGGTCTAATTGCCGTTGGCATTACCGAGCCGGCGCGCGAGTTCGAAGCGCTGAAGGCCCTACAGCGCGTCCGCTATCAAGACGGCCGCAACAACGCCGACCTCAACGTCGTCGCTGAAACCTTAGCCGCGGCTGGCTTTATCGAGGCAGCCGAGCGGATTAAAGCTCCGGACGAAGCACTTCTTGCTTCCTACCGGAGCCGGATTTCGGCGGCGCGCGCCGAAATGGCACGCTTCGACGCCGACGGCGTCCCCGCCCTGATCGTCGACGGTGATGCGGGTCGGCGCCTGCTGCGCGCCAATGCGCTATTCGGTGCTTTCGACCTGCTGGCTGCGCAGTTGCGCGCTGCCTGACACGCGCAAAAGCGGCTCGGCCTTTATCAGCCCAACAGAGTGACACTCGCTTCGCCACAGAGGAGATCGAAATGACCACGAAGACCTCATCCAAACTGAGCTGGAAGCATTTCCCCGCAGGCCAGGCAGGTTTCTTCCGTGCCCCCGTGCTGATCACTGGCCCGACCGAAGCGCTGCTGATCGACGGCGGTTTCACCTATTCGGATGGCCGCGCGCTAGCCGACGCGATCAAAGCGACGGGCAAGACGCTGACCACGATCTATGTGAGCCAATCCGACCCGGACTACTATTTCAGCCTCAAGCCGGTGCGCGAAGCCTTCCCAAACGCCAAGGTGATCGCCGCCTCCGACACGATTGCCGGCATCAACGGCAACGTTGAGAAAAAACTCGCCGTCTGGGGGCCGCAGTTGAAGGAGAACGGCCCGCAGACGCTGGCTGACGTCGTGTTGCCCGAGGCCTTCGACGGTCCGGCATTAACAGTCGACGGAGAAACAGTTGAGGTCATCACCGCCGAAGGGCTGGCCAACCGGCGCTATCTGCACGTTGCCGCGCTCGACGCTGTGTTTGGCGGCGTGCTGATCTTTTCTGGCGTTCATGTCTGGACGGCCGACACGCAGACGAAGGAAGCCTTTGCCGCCTGGCTCGCCAACCTCGACAGGATCGCCGCGCTGAAGCCGTCGGTCGTCGTGCCCGGCCATCTCGATCCGCAGGCGGCGACCGACCTCTCCGCCGTCGCTTACACCCGAGCTTATCTCCTCGCCTTCGAAGAGGAACTGGCCAAAGCCGCCGATGCCAACGCGCTGAAGACCGCGATGGAAGCACGTTTCCCCGGACTAGGCATGGGGGTTGCACTCGATATCGGCTCAAAAGTGGCCAAGGGCGAGATGAAGTGGGGCTGACATGGTCAGCAATCTCGGCCTGATCCGCGCTATTGACGAAGGCTTCCCGAGCAGAACGGTCCCATCTCATGGCAGCCCTCCGGACGTGGAGTATATCGAGCCCGAGGATTTGGCACATGCAGGAACCTATGCTGGGGTCCATGCGCTTATGGCGACAGTGCCGCTATCTTCGGCGTCTAGTCCGGAACCTGCAAGGAAAGCCACAAGTCGATGAGTGCTCCTTCGCGGCATGTCTGCGAGGCCCAGAATAACAGCGTCCAGGGCAGGACCTAGTTTGTCGACGCCATTATGGTGCAGGAAGCCATTTCCTGAGAAAAGAAGAAACCGAGGGAGAAAGGTATGCTAAAGATGAAGATGATCGCCGTGGCAATATTGATATCCACGCTTGCGGTCTCCAGTGCAGTCGCCGGCAGCGCGAAGCTGGACAAGAAGGCAATCCTGCAGCAATACGAACTCTCCCAAATCAACAAGACGCTGGTCCTGAAGGCCTATCAGGAACTGTTCGGCGACCACGACCTGACGGCGCTTGATCGCTACTGGACGCCCAACTACATCCAACACAATCCGACGATGACCGACGGACGCGACTCCGTACGCCAGCTACTCGAGAAGATGGGGATCACCCATTGGCCGAAGCAGAAGGTAGAGTTCAAGCGCGTAATCGCCGAGGGCGCACTTGTCATGATCGAGGTCGTGCAGCCGAAGACCGAGGCTACGCCGGAGACCGCCATCGTCGACATGTTCCGCGTCGAGAACGGCAAGATTGCCGAACACTGGGACGTTATCCAGGCGGTTCCGGACAATGCGGTCAACAAGCGTTCGATGTACTAAAGCGATTGCGCTATCGGCCGGTCGACAATGCCCGATGGTAGTGCGTTAAAATTTCAACGACCATCGCTTCGTCGGGGATGATGATAAGACGACAATAGCGATGTCAGGCGACGACCGGACTGACAACCCGCCGTGCCAAACCTGGAGTAGGTACTGCCTTGACCCAAATTGGGAGATCGAAATGCCCTTCCTTTTATCGCGCCGCGCCGTATTCGGCGCCGGCATGGCTTCGGTGCTCGCCTTGACGCTTCGCCCTACCACCTCGATGGCCGCCATCGGCCAGCCCGTGGTCACGCTCCGCTCCGGTCGCATACGCGGAACGAGTATGGACGGCGTATCATCGTTCAAGCGAATTCCGTATGCCGCCAATCCGTTCCTGGCGGCGACCCGCTTTCAAGCACCGAGGCCGGTCGTGCCCTGGGATGGCATCCACGATGCTTCCGCCTTTGGCCCGCCGCCGCCGCAGCCGAGCCGCGATCCGAAGCCCGTGCTGTTTGGCGGTCTGGACGACCTGACGCTGAACATATGGACGCCGGACCCGAATGCCAAGAAGTTGCCGGTCATGGTGTGGATCCCCGGCGGCGCCTTCGTCCGCGCCGATGCCGGCGAACCTGTCTATGACGGCACGCGCTTTGCGAAAGATGGGATTGTCGTTGTAACGGTCAATTATCGCGTGGGCGTCGACGGCTTCATGGCGATAGAGGGCGCGCCGGCAAACCGAGGTCTTCTCGACCAGATAGCGGCACTAAACTGGGTGCGAGACAACATTGCGGCCTTTGGCGGCGATGCAGCCAACGTCACTTTGTTCGGCCAGTCGGCTGGCGCGGAAAGTGTTGCCATCCTTCTTGCCTCACCGAAGACCGAGGGACTTTTCAGCCGCGCTATTCTGCAGAGCCCGCCCATGCAGTCGATGACCGGCGACGATGCCGCGCGATTGGCTGAGGTCTTCGCCAAAGGGCTCGGCGTCGCACCCACGGTCGCCGGGCTCGCCGGAGTGCCATTTGACACACTGATCGCGGCTGGCCCCGGCCTGGAGGAGGAACTCAAGGACCGCGCCAAATGGGGTAGGTTGTCGCTCGGTGGCACTGCCTTTCTGCCCGTGATCGACGGAGACGTACTCAGCGCCTCGCCGATCGACATGCTGGCGCTTGGGCCGAAGCCGGATTGCCCTATCATCGTCGGCAGCACCGACGAGGAAGCTCGCATTTACATGGTCCCTGGCGGCGCCGTCGACCATATCACCCAAGAGGTGGTCGATCAGTTCGTGGCAGATCTGAATCTTCCTCCCAATACGATCGACGTCTACCGAGCTGCCTCGTCGAACCCCAGTCCGGGTGAAGTTTATACAGCCCTCCAATCTGACTATACCTTCCGGATGGCTGCACTTCGAATTGCCGAGCTGAGGAGTGGTAACCGAAAGACTTGGCACTATAATTTCTCTTGGAAGTCGCCTGGATTTGGTGGTCGTCTGGGTGCTGCGCATTTTGTCGATGTGCCATTCAGCTTCAACGCTCTCACCTCAGGTCAAGCCAAGACATTCATCGGTGATGCGCCACCCTTGTCTCTGGCTGAAGCGATGCATAGTGCATGGGTTTCTTTCGCCAAGACGGGTGATCCCGGCTGGCCGGTATACGACCTTACGACCAGGGAGACGAGGCGCTTTGACGCGACATCTTCTTTGGTTGCCGATCCGGAGAAAGCGACACGCACCCTGTGGAAGGATGTTGTGCTCTGACGTCAAGCTGTCGATCGGTCCGGAAGCAACGCTTCGTCAAGAGGCAACCCTATCAAGGCGATCGAAGTAAACGTCCCCGGGCTGATCGTCGGTCGGACGGCGTTGGAACCTTCGCATCCATTATCCGCTGGAACACCGAGCGAAAGCTTGCCGAATGGCTGGAAGCTGCCAGGGACAACCAGATCATTCGGCGGGAGCGTTGAAAGAGACCTCGACGTGCCAGAACCGGATGTTATGGCTTTAGTCCATCAACCGAGGTATGGAGCTCCAGGTTGTCCTCGCGCAAGGCTCCTTCGCCCTCTTGCCGGATACTTCGTAAGACTTCCAATGCTGCATCCCGCAGCTCGGGCGCGAAAAGGCGAAGAAATCGCGCCTCATGCGCGTCGATGATGGCATGTACCGTCTCCACCCTCTCCATACCGATCCTGGTGAGGCGAAGAGCCTGCGAGCGGCCACCTAGCGGAACCCGATCGACAAGCCCGGCTTTGGTCAGCCCGAACATCAAGGGAACCATGTTGGCGCGCTGAATGCCGAGACTACGTCCGAGATCGCTCTGGGTGCAGCCGGGATTGGCATCGATCAGCGTCAGAATGGAAGCTTCGACCGGCCTGAGTTCGATTGCCTGAAGCCTTGAGCCCAGGTCGGCCATCATCACATTGGACGCCCTCCTCAGCTGATAGCCAAGCAAGGTCTCTAACGGGTCGCTCAACTTCGATGTACGGGCGTCGATATCCATAATCCGGCTATAATGCTATTGCGCATAACAATCAAATGATGCTATGAGACATAACATTACCGGCGAGGAGGCCACATGCCGGTATTGGAGGAACTTCTTTTAGATATCTGCAGATACGCCGCGATCCGTCGATCAATGATCGCAACAGCTTTCTGCACATTCGCACCAGCCGGCGCAAAGCGCCTCATCTTGGATTTCACCGCGGCTCGCCAGGCTCTGGTGAGGCTTTACCCAATTCAACGCAGGTCACGACTTTGCGGCCGGTTCCCCTTTTGAGGTGCAGGCCCAAACGGCAAGAAGGACAACATAATGACAACAGAACATCCCGAAAAAGATACCGTCGCCTTTGTCGTTGAAGCCGGAATCGCCTGGGTCAGCTTCAACCGCCCGGAGAAACGCAATGCCATGAGCCCCACGCTCAATCGACGCATGATGGAGGTTCTGGACGAACTCGAGTTTCGGGCCGATGTCGGTGTGCTGGTTCTGTCCGGTGAGGGTACGGCCTGGTCAGCAGGTATGGATCTCAAGGAGTATTTCCGCGAGACCGAGGCTCACGGTCTACAGGGTACGCGAAAGGCACAGCGTGAGAGCTATGGCTGGTGGCGCCGGTTGCGCTGGTATCAAAAACCGACCATCGCCATGGTGAACGGCTGGTGCTTCGGCGGGGGTTATGGACCTCTTTTCGCCTGCGACATCGCCTTTGCCGCCGATGAAGCCAAATTCGGACTGAGCGAAATCAACTGGGGCATCCTGCCCGGCGGTGGCGCCGCCAAGGTGGCGACCGAACTCACATCCTTCCGCAACGCCATGTACCACGCGCTGACCGGCGAGAACATCGGCGGCAGAAAGGCGGCCGAATGGGGCTTCGTCAACGAGTCCCTGCCGCTTGCGCAGTTGAAGGCGCGCGTGACCGATGTCGCCAACATCCTGCTGCAGAAGAACCCGGTCGCGCTCAAAGCCACCAAGGATGCCATTCGCCGCGTGCGGGAGATGACTTACGACAATGCGGAGGATTACCTCGTCCGCGCCCAGGAAGCGGCCAACAGCTATGATAACGAGGGACGCAAGGAAGGTATCAAGCAGTTCATCGACGACAAGACCTACAAGCCTGGGCTTGGTGCCTATGACAAATCCAAGCACCAGGCCTGAGGAGCGCCCCACCATGACGGTCGAGACCACCAGTACACCCCCATCGGCTCTTCCCAGCGGTTCGATGGAACGGCTGCTGCGTCCGAGATCGGTGGCGATCGTCGGCGCCTCCGACAAGCCCGGCGCGCTTGGCGCTTCGGTATTGTCCAATCTCGACCGCAGCGGTTATGCCGGTGCCATTCATCTGATCAACCCCAAACGAACCGAGATCGGCGACCGGCCCTGTCTCGCCTCGATAGATGACTTGCCGGACGGGGTGGACGCGGCCGTTCTTGCAGTGCCGCGGGCTGCCGTGCTTCCCTCAATCGAGGCGCTTGCCCGCCGACGTGTCGGTGCGGCGGTGATCTTTTCGGCGGGCTTTGCCGAGGGCGGTGAGGAAGGATTGGCTGATCAACGTGAGATCACCCGCATAGCGACCGAAGTGGGAATGGTGATCGAGGGGCCGAACTGCCTCGGCATGGTCAACCATGTTGATCGCATCCCCCTCACCTTCATCGAAACCGCCTCAGAGGCACTAGGCGCCAGGGCGGGCATTGCGATCGTGTCGCAGAGTGGTGCCATGGCTGCCGTCCTCGGCGTCACCTTCGCCAGCCGCGATCTCGGCCTCTCCTATTCCATTTCGACCGGCAACGAAGCCGCAAGTGGCGTCGAAGACTATGTGGAGTTTCTGGTGGAGGATACCTCCACGAGGGTCATCGCGATGATCGTCGAGCAGTTTCGCAAGCCCGCCCGTTTCCTTGCCGCGGCGCACAAAGCACATGCGAAGGGAAAGCGTATCGTCCTTCTTCATCCCGGACGGAGCAGTGCGGCGCGTGAATCCGCCGCAACCCACACCGGCGCCATGGCCGGTGACTATCAGGTCATGCGCACCAAAGTCGCAAGTGCCGGCGTTATTCTGGTCGAGACGCTTGAGGAACTTGGTGACGTCGCCGAGATCGCTCTGCGATGCCCGGTACTCCCGGCCGGAGGCCCGGCAGTGCTTGGCGAATCCGGCGCGTTCAAGGCGCTGACGCTCGATCTGTGTGAGGAGCTTGGGCTGGATCTTCTTCCCATTAACGATCAGACCGCGCCAGCGCTGCGCACCGTCCTGCCGCCCTTCGTCGCCGTAAGCAATCCGCTGGATCTAACCGCACAGGGCCTCGTGGAGCCGGACCTTTACCACCGAACGCTCACCGCCCTCTTCGACGATACCCGTTTCGCCAGCATTGTCGCCTGCATTATCCAGACCGACCCTGTCACCTCGGCCATCAAGCTGCCGCCGATCCTGAAAGCAGTGCAAGAGCACAAGCCGGCGAAACCGCTGATCTTTGCCGGACTCGACGAGGGTGCCCCTATCCCGGCCGATTATATCGCGCAGTTGCGCGCGCTCGGCATCGTGTATTTCCCGTCGACCGAACGGGCCTTCCGGGCGCTGAAACGCATAGACGCATTCGCGGCTCGCGACATTGCCACCCGCACGGCAGCTCCGGTCGCGATTACCGGCCTCCCCTCGCAGGGAGGTCTCATTCCCGAATATCGAGCCAAGCAAATCCTGGCGCCACTCGGAATTCCCTTTCCTGAAGGCCGCCTGGTGACAACCCTTGAGCAAGCTCTCGCGGCAGCTGACGCGATCGGGTATCCGGTGGTGCTGAAGGCGCAATCCCCCGATCTCAGCCACAAGAGCGATGCGGGTGGCGTCGTTATCGGATTGGCGGACGCAACCAGCCTCAAGGAGGGCTGGGCCAAGCTGCATGCCGATGTCGCGCGCCATCGCCCGGGTCTCACTCTGGACGGCGTGCTAATCGAAGCCATGGGCAAACGCAGCATCGAGCTGATCATCGGCGCCCGCAACGATCCGGATTGGGGACCTGTGATCCTCGCGGGCTTCGGCGGCATTACGGCGGAGATTCTCGGGGACGTCCGCATTCTGACACCCGATCTGCCCGATGACGCTATCGTTCGGGAGCTATATCGGCTGAAGAATGCGCCGTTGCTGCGCGGATTTCGTGGCTCGCCGCCGCTCGACGTGAATGCCGCCGCCCGCATCATCGCCACACTCGGCGAGCTGTTGCTGGCCGAACCGACGATCCGGGAAATAGACCTCAATCCGGTCGTGATCTATCCCGACGGCGAAGGTGTTGTGGCGCTGGATGCCTTGATGCTGACGGCATTCAGGCCCACCCACGCCTCAGCTGCAGGGCCTGCCTGGCCGAAATCTCATCACGGCCAGTCCGAATAGCCCGACGAAAGCATGTCGCTGCGCGCGATTTCCGCCTTCCTGGCAAAATCGCGGTAGCTTGCGGGTGAAAATCCAGTCTTTCTCTTGAAGAAATGACTGAAATAGGTGGGGTCCCGAAATCCAAGACTGTCCGAAATCTCCTGGACGGTTCTGGCTGAGCGTTCCAGCCTCAGCTTCGCCTCCTGGACGACGCGTTCATGCAGGAGCTGTACGGGAGAGCGTGAGAGCGCATTGCTGCATATGGAATGCAAGCGATCGGTGGTGACGCCGAGCTCCTGCGCATAATCGCTGATCGGCCGGTGCTGCCGGAACCAGATCTCCACCAATTGCCGGTACCGCTGCAGGATCGAGGCGCCGCCGCCACGGCCGCGCTGCTCGGCCGCCTCACTGCCGCCGGTGCGCCACAGCGTCATGAGGATCAGCCGCAAATAGGCGGAGATGACCATCCAAGAGGCGCGAGAGGGATCGCCAAGCTCCCGCACGAAGCCGGCTACTAGCGGCTGCGTCTCTTCGACGGCATGCGGCTTCGGTTCGTCCGTCAGCCAGGGCCGCTCGCTGAAGGTCCGCAGCGCATAGGATTCCGCCTGGTCGCCGATCGCGTCCACCATGATCTGTGGCGACGCGCCGATCAGGAAGCCTGCGGCGCCCGCAGCCATTTGGAGCTCGCACCGTGCCTGCGGTGGCAGATAAGCGAGCGCCGGTCCTTGTAGTGATCGTTGCTCCTCCGGCTCGAACAACAAGGCAGCCCTTCCAGACTGCAGCAAAAACAGATGATGAAAATCGGCATAAATGCCTTTTTGGAAACGAATCGTCCGGTGCGACAGCGATGGCTCTCGCCACTCGCCGTGTGCATGGTGATGGATACCACCATCGGAAACCATGAAGCTCTCCTCCTGCCGGCATCGCGATATTGTCGCCGGGAATGCCAAATAATTACAACATTAACCCAGAAAAACACATTCCTTCCCAATTGCAATGGCGTAGTCTCATCTCATGAGCCTCTGGGAGGAGGACTCCACACAACAGATGCCGATTGCGAGGCTCTATCCTGGCCGCGCGTGTCTGTGCGCGCCTTCTCCCGTTGATGTGCTTGAGGGAAGACCGGTGAAGGACTGGACGATCGCGATGTTTATGGCAAAGCTTCTGATCAATGACGAGACCGTCGATGCGTCAGATGCATCCACCTTCGAATGCCTTGATCCGGCGACCGGAGATGTCGCGACCATCGCGCCGGCGGCTTCGGTATCGGACGCAGCGCGGGCGGCCAATGCCGCGGCTGCTGCCTTTCCCGCATGGTCGGAACTGAGACCGGGTGAACGCCGCGCCATGCTCAATCGGGCAGCAGACGTTCTACTTGCGCGATCGGCGGATTTCGTAGCGGCGATGATTGCAGAGACCGGGGCAACCGCCCTCTGGGCCAGGATCAATTGCGATCTTGCCGTCGACATATTGCGCGAGGCGGCCTCGATGACCACGCAGATCTCCGGTGAGATCATCCCCTCGGGCATTCCCGGCAACGTCTCCATGGCGATGCGCCAGCCCGCCGGCGTCTGCGTCGGCATCGCACCCTGGAACGCGCCGATCATTCTTGGCGTGCGGGCGATCGCCATGCCGCTTGCCTGCGGCAACACGGTCGTGCTCAAGGCTTCCGAACTCTGCCCGAAGACCCATTGCCTGATCGGCGAGGTCATGCGCGAGGCGGGCTTTCCGCCGGGTGTGATCAATGTCGTCACCAATGCTCCCAAGGATGCCGCCACCGTCGTCGAGGCCCTGATCGCCCATCCAGCGGTGCGGCGGATCAACTTCACCGGCTCGACGCGCGTCGGGCGGATCATTGCCGAGACATCGGCGAGATATCTGAAGCGCTGCCTGCTCGAGCTCGGCGGAAAGGCGCCCTTCATCGTGCTTGCCGATGCGGATATCGACGAGGCGGTCCGCGCCGCCGCGTTCGGCGCCTTCATGAACCAAGGCCAGATCTGCATGTCGACGGAACGCATCATCCTGCTCGAGGAGATCGCTGACGAATTCGTCGAGAAATTCAAGGCGAAGGCCGCAACGCTCGTGGCCGGAGATCCAAGTCAAGGAAACACGCCGCTTGGAACCATGATCAACGCCGAAGCGGTGCGGCGGATCAGGGCGCTCGTTGACGATGCCCTGCAGAAAGGAGCGGTCGTCGTCTGCGGTGGGCATGCGAACGGCATGCTGGTGGATGCGACCGTTGTCGATCACGTGACGCCCGCCATGCGTCTCTACCGGGAGGAAAGCTTTGGACCGCTGGCGGCGATCATCCGCGTCGACAGTGTCGAGGAGGCCATCACTATCGCCAACGACAACGAGTACGGACTGTCCTCGGCGGTGTTCGGCCGCGACATCAATCAGGCGCTGGCGGTTGCAAAACGTGTCGAGGCCGGCATCTGCCACATCAACGAGGCGACGGTTTCCGATGAGCCGCAAATGCCCTTCGGCGGAGTCAAGTCGAGCGGTTATGGCCGGTTCGGCGGCAAGGCGGCAATCGACGAATTCATGGAACTGCGCTGGATCACGCTTGCTTCGGGCAGGCGTGACTATCCGATCTGAGTTTTGGATCGGCAAAACACAAGGGAACACGGAGTTAAGAGGGCTCCGCAAAAGAGGGAGGGAATTGCATGACTGGTTTCAAGGGAAGGATTTCGGGCGCGGGACTGACACGGCGCGATTTTATGGCCGCCGCTGCGGCCGGGACGAGCGCATTGGCCTTCGGCGGACGCAAGGCTTTTGCCGCCGATGACACGCTGAAGGTCGGTTTCATCAGTCCGCGCACCGGGCCGCTCGGTGGCTTCGGCGAAACCGATGGCTATGTGCTCGATCTCGCGCGCAAGGCGCTGGCCAATGGATTGCAGGCCGGCGGCAAGACCTGGAAGGTCGAAATTCTCGACCGCGACACGCAGTCCGATCCGTCGCGCGCCGGCCAGTTGGCAAAGGACCTGATCAACAACCAGGCGGTCGACCTGATGCTGGCGGTCTCGACGCCTGAAACCATCAATCCTGTCGCCGATGCCTGCGAGGCGGCGGGCGTGCCGTGCCTGTCGACGGTCATGCCATGGGAGGCCTGGTATTTCGGGCGCGGTGCCAAGCCCGGCGCGCCTTCGCCGTTCAAATGGACCTATCACTTCGGCTTCGGTGTTGGCGAGTTCCTGAAGACCTATATCTCGCAATGGAATCTGATCGAGACCAACAAGAAGGTCGGGGTCATGTATCCGAACGATGCCGATGGCAATGCCATCCGCGCCAATCTCGCGCCGGCGCTTGCCAAGGCCGGCTTTACCATCGTCGATCCCGGCGCCTATGAGACGGGAACTACGGATTTCTCGTCCCAGATCGCGCTCTTCCGTCAGGAAGGCGTCGAGATCTTCAACAGCTTCCCGATTCCGCCGGATTTTGCCGCCTTCTGGCGTCAGGCGGCGCAGCAGGGCCTTATCCAGCAGATCAAGATCTGCCAGGTCGCCAAGACCGGGCTGTTTCCGTCCGATATCGAGGCGCTTGGCGACCTCGGCGTCAATATCGCCAGCGCCGCCTATTGGCACAAGGCCTTCCCTTACAAGTCGTCGCTGACGGGTATTTCCGGGATCGAGCTTGCTGATGGCTACGAGGCGGCAAGCGGCAAGCAATGGACGCAGCAGCTTGGCGCTAGCCTGGCGCTTATCGACGCGGGGTTCGATGCGCTCAAAGCCGCCCCGGATGCGAAGAGCAAGGAAGCCGTTGCCAAGGCGCTGAGCGCGCTGAAAACGACGACCATCGCCGGCAAGGTGGATTTTACCAGCGGTCCTGTCGCCAATGTCTCTCCAGGGCCAATCATCGGCACGCAATGGGTCAAGGCGCCGGCCGGATCGAAATTCGCGCTTGACTATGTCGTAACCGAACACGCCACCGATCCGAACGTGCCCGTTGCGGCCAAGCTCATCGCCTACAATGGGTAATGCTATCGTGCGGGGACAAGAAGGACATCGGCCGGGAGGCGAGTTTCTCTCGGCCAAGGGGATTCACAAGCGCTTCGGGGCGCTTGTGGTCCTCGAAAACCTCGATTTTTCCATGGGAGACGGCGACGCCGTCGGTATCGTCGGCCCGAACGGCGCCGGCAAGACAACCTTGCTGAGCGCGCTGGCAGGCGCCTTTCCGCTGAACGAGGGAACGATCACCTTCGATGGCCGGAATGTGACGGCTTTGACGGCGGCCGATCGTTGCCGGGCGGGTCTTGTCAGGACGCATCAGATTCCAAAACCGTTCAGCGGCATGACGACATTCGAGAATGTCTTTGTTGCCGCCGCGCACGGCAAGGCGTCGAGCCGCGAAGAGGCCTACGAGCGCGTTGTCGATTCTTTGCGGCTCTGTGGCATGCTCGGCGTCGCCAATCGCCGCGCCGACACTCTCGGCCTGCTCGATCGCAAGCGGCTTGAGCTGGCCCGCGCGCTTGCGACCGGTCCGCGCCTGCTGCTGCTCGACGAGATCGGTGGCGGGCTGACGGACGGCGAGGCAAGCGAACTCGTCGGCACCATTCTCGAACTGCGGCGGCGCGGCATCGGCATCGTCTGGATCGAGCATATCGTTCACATTCTCCTGCAGGTCGTCGAAAGGCTGATCTGCATGGATGCGGGCAAGATCATCGCCGACGGCGATCCGAAGGCGGTCATGAGCGATGCCGAAGTGGTGCGCGCCTATCTTGGAGGAACGCCCGCATGAGCATTCTTTCCATTCGCAATCTCGATGTCCGACATGGCCTTTTGCAGGCGGTGCGTGGCATCAGTTTCGATCTCGCCAAGGGCGAGGTGCTGGCGCTCGTCGGCGCCAATGGCGCGGGCAAGACGACGCTGCTGCGTTCCATCGCCGGTGCGCATCTACCCGATTCCGGCCAGATCCTGCTCGACGGCGAAGATGTCACGGCGGTTCCCTCGCACAAGCGCATCGCCAGGGGCATTGCGCTCGTTCCGGAAGGACGACGACTGTTCTCACAGATGACGGTCGAGGAAAATCTGTTGCTCGGCACCAGCGCCGGCCGTAAGGGTGAGTGGACGGTCGAGCGGGTCTTCGATGCCTTTCCGAACCTGAAGCCGCGGCGGCACGCCAAAACCAGCCATCTGTCGGGTGGTGAGCAGCAGGCAACGGCTATCGGGCGGGCGCTGATGAGCAATCCCGACATCCTGCTTCTCGACGAGGTCTCCCTCGGCCTGTCGCCGCTCGTCGTCGATCGGGTCTACCAGCAACTGCAAGGGCTATTGTCGTCGGGTACGACCATCGTGCTCGTCGAACAGGATTTGGCACGCGCTATGAGCGTCGCAACCCGTGTCATTTGCATGCTGGAGGGCGGTATCGTGCTCGACAGGCCGGCGAGTGGCGTAACGCGCGAGGAGGTGACCCGGGCCTATTTCGGCCTGCATCGGACGACAGCCGAGAGGAGCGTCTCGTGACCAACACCCTCATCCAAGGCATTCTGCTCGGCGGTTACTATGCCGTCATCGCCTGCGGCCTGTCCTTCATGTTCTCCGTCATGCGCATCATCAATCTCGCGCATGGCAGCCTTGCCGTTGCCGCCGCCTATGGCCTCTGGCTGCTGGCGGCGAAACTCGGCATTCCGCCCTTCGTCGGCCTGCTGATCGTGTTGCCTGTCATGGCAATCATCGGCTGGCTTCTGCAGCGCTTCGTGCTGGAGCGCAGCGCGCGCGGCGGAACATTGCTGCCGATCCTGACGACCTTCGGCCTGTCGATCGTTATCGATAATCTGCTGTTCGAACAATTCGGGGCGGATACGCGCTCGCTCGCGCCCTTCATCGGCAATCTCTCCTACGCGTCCTGGCAGCTGCCGGGTCACGTTTTCGTCGGCAAGCTTGCCGTCCTGATGATGGTGACAGCAATCGTGGTCATCGGCGGGCTGCAGTTCTTCTTGAGCCGCTTTGCACTCGGCCGTTCGATCCGCGCCACGGCGGAGGATCCAGATACAGCCGGCCTCGTCGGCATCGATGCGCGCCGCGTCAACGCTGTCGCGACTGCGATCACTATGGTCACGGTCGGTATTGCCGGTGCGTTTCTGGCCATGCGGGCGACCTTCAATCCCTATTCAGGCGGACCACAGCTGCTGTTTGCCTTCGAGGCAGCCGTTATCGGCGGCGCCGGTTCGCTCTGGGGAACTTTGCTAGGCGGCATCGTGCTTGGGCTGGCGCAGTCGATCGGTGCCCAGATCCATCCACAGGGCTTTCTGATCGGCGGCCATATCGCCTTCCTTCTCGTTCTTTTCGTGCGGCTGCACCAGTTCGGCCTCCTGAGCCTCGGTAAAATCCGCCCACGTCTTCGGAGTCAATCATGAGTACGATCGAGCCTGGAATTTCAGTCGAGCGCTGGACTGCGTCCTCGCGAATGACCCTGGCTGCCATGATGCTGGCAATCGGCCTTCTTGCCGCTGTGCCCACCATCGCCAGCGCTGGCGTCACCGATCGCATGACCGCCCTCTTCATTTACGTGATCCTGGCGGCCATGTGGAATGCGCTCGCAGGCTTCGGTGGCCTTGTCTCCGTTGGCCAGCAGGTCTTCTTCGGGCTTGGCGCCTATTTTACCATCCGTCTGGCAGATGCGGGGCTCGATCCGTTCGTTTCGCTCGTCGCCGCGGCAGTCGTCACCGGCGTCATATCGCTACCGCTCTCGTGGCTGATGTTGCGGCTGAAGGGCGGTGAGTTTGCCATCGGCATGTGGGTGCTTGCCGAGCTTGCGCATCTACTCGTCAATCTTGATCGGCTCATTCAGGGCGAAACCGGAACCTCGCTGATTTCCCTGAACGCCTATGACAGCAGCACACGGCGCGTAGCGATCTATTGGCTGGCGCTGACGGCCATGATCGCCCTCCTGGGCGCGCTCTTTGCTTTGATGCGGAGCAGAGCTGGGGCGGCCATGCAGGCGATCCGCGATAATGAGGATGCGGCAACCTCCGTGGGCGTTCGCGTCGCGGCAACAAAGCGCCTGCTCTTCGTTCTTGCCGCTTTCGGCATTGCTGTTGCCGGTGGCCTGTGGCTGGCAACGGCGGTCACCTTCCAGCCCAAGACCTATTTCAGCGTGCAGTGGACCGCCTACATGATTTTCATGGTGCTGGTCGGCGGCATCGGCAAGTTCGAGGGCGCGATCCTCGGCGCTATCCTCTTCTTCATCGTCGAGACCGTCTTCGGCGGAACGGGAGTTTGGTATCTGGTCGGCCTCGGCGCGACGGCGGTGCTCTTCTCCCTCTATTTACCGCGCGGCCTCTGGGGCGAAATCGAACGCCGCTTCGATCTGCAGCTTTTACCCGTAGGCTATCGACTGACGATTTCGGATCTCTTCAAGGCCAAACAATAGCGGCAGCATTCGCTGCATTTCATGGGAAAGGTAAAATCATGCTTTTCGGCAAGACCATCCTCATTACCGGCGTTGCCTCGGGCATCGGCGCGCGTGCTGCGGAGCTTGCGGGGCAGCTGGGGGCAGATGTCATCGGCGTGGATGTCCGGGAACCGTCATCGGGCATCAGCTCCTTCATCAAAGGGGATCTTTCGACCGCCGCTGGCGTCGAGGAAATAGTCAATCAACTGCCGAACCGCATCGATGCCTTGGCCAATGTCGCCGGCCTCTCCGGAAGCACCGGCGTCGCGGCGACACTGGCCGTCAACTTCTATGGTCTGCGCGCTCTTTCGGAAACTGTCGCACCTCGGCTGCGCGAGGGTGGAGCGATCGTCAACGTCGCGTCGATCGCCGGCTATGGCTGGCGCGCCAATCTGGAACGGGCAAAGACGTTGACTGCCATCCAGGGCTTTCCGGATGTGGCCTCTCTGGTCAGCGAGCATGGACTGAAGGACGAAGCGGGCTATCCGCTTTCCAAGGAACTGTTGCTGCTCTGGACGATGCGCGCAGCGCATCAGCCTCTCTTCAAGGCGCGCGGCATTCGCGTCAACGCCGTAAGCCCCGGTCCAGTGGAGACGCCGATTTTGAAACAGTTCCGCGCCGTGCTCGGCGATGCCCGCGTCGACAGCGATATCACCCGTGTCGGCCGCGCCGGCACATCGGCTGATATCGCGCCCGCCATTCTGTTCCTTTGCTCGGACGGCGCGCACTGGATCAACGGCGCCAACCTGCCGGTTGATGGCGGGTTGGAAGCCTCCATTAACGCCGAAGTGCTTGGTTTTTGAAATACCATCCTCATCAGGAGACAAGAGATGAACATTTCCCTTCTCATCAACGGCGTCGACAAGCCGGCCGCCAGTGGCCGCACCTACGACCGTCGTGATCCTTTCACCGGAGAGCTGGCAAGCACGGCGCCGGCGGCAGGACCCGAGGATGTCGCCGCCGCGATTGACGCTGCCTCCAGTGCCTTTTCCGCATGGTCGAGCACAGGCCCCGGACAGCGCCGCACGATCCTGGCCAAGGCTGCCGATATCATGGATGCCAAGGTCGGCGAGTTTACCAAGCTGATGATGGAGGAGACGGGCGCGACGGCGCCGTGGGCCGGTTTCAACGTCATGCTCGCGGCCAATATCCTGCGTGAGGCGGCCGCCATGACGACACAGATCGGCGGCGAGATCATTCCGTCCGATAAGCCCGGTACGCTCGCCATGGGCGTGCGTCAGGCCGCCGGCGTCTGCCTTGCCATCGCACCCTGGAATGCGCCTGTGATCCTGGCAACGCGCGCCATTGCGATGCCGATCGCCTGCGGCAACACCGTGATCCTCAAGGCCTCCGAGCAATGCCCCGGCACGCAGCGGCTGATCGCGACGGCGCTGACGGAGGCGGGTCTGCCTGCCGGCGTCATCAATGTCATCACCAATGCGCCGGAAGACGCGCCCGGTATCGTCGAGGCGCTGATTGCCCATCCCACCGTTCGCCGTGTCAATTTCACCGGCTCGACGAAGGTCGGCAAGATCATCGCCGAGCTGAGCGGCAAGCACCTGAAGCCCGCTCTTCTGGAACTCGGTGGCAAGGCACCTCTGGTCGTGCTTGAGGATGCAGATATCGACGGTGCCGTCAACGCGGCGATCTTCGGCGCCTTCATGCACCAGGGCCAGATTTGCATGTCGACCGAACGCATCATCGTGCATCAGGCGATCGCGGATGCTTTCGTCGCCAAGCTTGCGGCGCGTGCCGCCGTTCTGCCCGCCGGCGATCCGCGCGGCCACGTTGTCCTCGGCTCGCTGATCAGCTTGGACGCAGCCAAGAAGATGGAGGAGTTGATCGCCGATGCGCAGGCGAAGGGTGCCAAGCTGGTGGCCGGCGGCAAGCGTAACGGCACCGTGGTCGAAGCAACTTTGCTCGATTTTGTCACACCTGACATGCGGGTCTATTCGGAGGAATCCTTCGGTCCGGTAAAACCGATCATCCGCGTCGCAAACGAGGATGAGGCGGTGCGTGTTGCCAACGATACGGAATATGGCCTGTCGTCCGCCGTCTTCTGCCGCGACGTGCAGCGCGCGCTTGCGGTCGCGGGCCGCATCCAGTCCGGCATCTGCCACATCAATGGTCCGACCCTGCATGACGAAGCGCAAATGCCCTTCGGCGGCGTCAAAGGCAGCGGCTATGGCCGCTTCGGCGGCAGGGCGGCAATTGCCGAATTCACCGATCTCCGGTGGATTACCATCGAGGATCCGGCCCAGCATTATCCCTTCTGAGGGTCACGGCAGCTCTTCATGATCGCTGATATACGAGAGGAGTTTGACATCAGGCGGAGGCGGCGACACCAGCAGCCTCACGGATAGCGGCTGCAATCTCGTCTTCGCTGCGTCCCCCGTTGATGGCGATGCGTCCGCCGAAGACGAAGTGAGGAACTGACCCGACTCCGGCCGCCATCGACCGGGCCGCCTCCTGCTCGACACGTCTATGTTGTTCGGGATCGAGCGCTATCGCGCGGGCTTCTTCGCGTTCGAACCCATAGGCAACGGCGATATCCGCGAGGACATCGGCGTCCGAGATGTTCTTTGCTTCCAGAAAGTAAGCATCGGTGATCGCGACGGCGAGCTGATGCTGCGTGCCTCGCGCTGCAAGGATCAATCCGTGCGCTGCCTGTGTCCTGTAAGTCCAGGGCTGGCGGCTCAGGTCGAGGTCAAAGCCGGATATCCGCGCTTCGGCCTCCGGCCGACTGAATGCAGCCTTCGGATCCGTCACGCCATAGCGCGAGAGGAGAAGATCGGGGATGTAGAGGCCCTCCGCTGGCGCATCGGGAAGCAGAAGGACCGGGTGCTGACGGATATCCACGTCCAGCTCAGGGAAGCGTTCGGCCAGAACCTTATCGAGACGGTGGTGCCCGATGATGCACCACGGGCAGCTGATCTCGGTGTAAAGATCGATTTGCAGCATTATGTCATCCTTCTGATTGTTGAGCCGACGGTCTTGGATTTAGGCGACCTTCTCCAAGACCGTACGAACCTGGGCTTCGGCGGCTGCGATGGCGGCCTTGGCCGCTTCAGGGCCGAAGACGGTGCCTTCCACGCGGACGATTTCGACGTCGGTCAGGCCGATGAAGCCCAGGAGGTGGCGCAGATAGGCGGTCTGGAAATCAAAAGGGGCCCACTCGCCTTCCGCGAAGACGCCGCCTGCGGCAGCGACGAGATAGACCTTCTTGCCCCTCAGCAATCCCTGCGGCCTGCCGGCTTCGCTGTAACCAAAAGTCACGCCCGGCCAAGTGATATGATCGAACCAGGCCTTGAGCTGCGACGACAGGCCGAAATTGATCATGCCCGAACCCAAGACGATCACGTCAGCAGCCTTCACCTCGTCGACGAGCTCCTCGGCGAGGCCGACCGCCTTGACCTGCTCTGGCGTGCGCGTCTCGGGAGCCGCGACGCGGCCGTTAATATAGGCTTGCGCGATATGCGGCAGTGGGTTGGCCGCCAGATCGCGAGTCATAAGCGTGCCGCCCAAGCGAGCCTTTAAGCCTTCGGCGATTTCGGTCGCGAAACGGGTGGATAGGCCCTCGGCGCCACGAGGGCTCGAGGTAACGAGGAGGATGTTGGCCATGGTTGCTCCGACGTGAACAGGGTAGTAAACTCTTGTTACCGACACTATTAAGGTAACCGCCACATCCCTCGCAAGAAGGCACTCCTATGACACTTGGTGACATTGATTTTCCTACCCCGAGCGAAGGTGACGACTGCCGGATGGTTCGGGAAATCCTCGATCTCGTCGGCGACAAATGGACCCTGTACATCATCGCAACGCTCAAGGATGGACCAGTTCGCTTCAATGAACTGCGGCGTCGGATCGACGGCATCTCACAACGGATGCTGACGATTAACTTGCGCGGCCTCGAGCGCGACGGGTTGGTCAAGCGGACATTGTTTCCCACTATTCCGCCGCGCGTGGATTATGAATTGACGGATGTTGGACGCACACTTCTTGCGCCAGTCATGGGTCTCGTGACGTGGGCGAACACCAATCAGGAGAATATCCAGGACGCTCGCGTCCGATATGATGCGAGCTGAGGCGCGTGGGGACAGCTTTGAGCCAGTATCTTGCGGTGGCGAGATGGACCATGCCGAGAAAGCTGTTAGGTAATTGGTCGACTCACAGTCAACAAAACCGGATCCGTATGATGGGAAAGGTACGAATCGAGGACCGTCAACTTTCCAGTAGCTTAACAGGCTGAATATATACGATATATGTCATTTTCCATACATCGGAACTGGGTTGAATGAGCACAACCGCACGCCAACGTCAGCAATCTAGAGGAACGCGCTCGCGATCATCCGATCTGTATGCAAATCCCTTTGGCGCCATTGAGCAGCCGCCTCAAATGATAGCTGGCGAGCGGATCATCCGCATGTGCCCCAACTAGCGCAGCGAAGGCTGGCATGGCAGCGTCGTGATCTAGCTCGAGCTTTGTAAAGGCTTCCGTATACTGCGCCACGTCCAGGCCATCGAACTTCGCCACCGATAAAGGCTCGAAGGCGCGCAACGACTGGCTTCGTCCACGAAGCACAAGATCGCCAATCGGTCGTCCTCGGAAGTCCTCTGCCGCGTTCGCTACACTTTCACTGACGCAAATCCGCGTGCCCAGCGTCTTGTTCGCGGCCTCCAACCTCGCAGCCGTGTTGACCGTGTCGCCGTAGGCAGTGAAATCGAAAAATCGATCGCCGCCGAAATTCCCGACAAGCGCCGGGCCTGCATGAACACCGATGCGCGTCGCACCGAAATCGACGCCTTTCTGCTTCCAGCGCTTGCGAAACGCCTCAGCCCAGTGGTCGAGTGCTTGTGCGCAGGCGATCGCGCGGGTGGCGTAATCGGCCTGATCGCCCGGCGCATTGAACAGCACCTGAATGGCATCACCAATCACTTTAGCCACCGTTCCTTCATGCGCGAAGACGACATCCGTGAGACCACCGACATACTCATTGAGCAACTCGGCCAGCACCTCGGGAGCGGCCGTCTCGACGAGTGCGGTAAAGCTCGTGATGTCCGTAAAGATCACGGCGATGTCGCGCCAGCGTACCTGCATGTCATCATCATTCCCGCCTGTAGAGAGACGCTTGGCAAGTTCGGGCGAAAAATAACGGGATAACGACGCATGGGCGCGCTCCGCTTCCGCTTGGCGACGGCGTGCTTCGCGCAAGGTTTCGACGTGACGGATGGTCTTCAGGATGGTTGCTTCCAGATCGACGAAGTCGATTGGTTTAGTCAGAAAGTCGAACGCACCGCGATTCATTGCGGTTCGTATATTACTCATATCCCCATAGGCGGACACGATGATGGCCGACTTCCTGTCCTCCCGCTCCTGCAGTCTCGCCAGCAGTGAGAGACCATCCATGCGCGGCATGTTGATGTCCATGAGTACGAGATCGACATGGGGATGCTGCTCGATCGCCTGAAGTGCATCGACACCGTCATGCGCGAACACGAAACTGATGCGCCCGTCTCTGATTTGCCTCCGGAATTTCCGCAGAATAAGCGTCTCTAGGTCCGGCTCGTCGTCGACCACGAGAATGGTCGTGGTCATGGGGCCAGTCCAAATCTCGCCTCGCTGAATTGCTGTAACTTGCTGAAGTCGATCGGTTTCGTCACCAGACCCTCCGCACCCCCGATTCAGCACACCGCTCATCCCAGGCATGTCAATGTCGGAAGTCATGGCTTACTTCTCCTCGTCTCCAAAAAAATACTCCTCCGTGGCAACCGGACTATGAACTCGGTAAACGCGCCCGGTTCGGTCTCGACATCGATGCTGCCGCCGTGTTGTTTCACGATGATGTCGTGGCTCATGGAAAGCCCCAGACCAGTGCCTTCGCCGGGTGGTTTGGTCGTGAAGAATGGATTGAATATCTTCTCCCTGACATCTGCCGAGATGCCAATGCCGTTGTCGCGAATGCGGATTTCGACATGGTCTCCGCGGTTGTGCGTGCTGGCGCAGAGCTCGGCCTCAAAGCCCGGGACTTTTTTCCCGCTTCGCTCGGCAACGGCATCGAAGCCATTGGACATCAGGTTCAACAACACGCGCGCAATCTCCTGGGGGAATACTTCGGCAGAGCCGGCATCGCGATCGAACTTGCGCCTGAGCGTGACGTTGAACTGCGGCTTCTCGGCGCGCGCTCCGTGAAAAGCGAGGTTGAGACTGTCTTCGACCAATGCATTCACGTCCGTGAGCCGGTGTTCGCCGCCACCTCCCCGCGAGTGCAAGAGCATGTTCTTGACGATGGAATCGGCGCGCTTGCCGTGCAGCTCGATCTTTTGCAGATTGTCCTTCAACAGCCCGACCAATTCCTCGAGCTCATCGCGGACATTGTCGGAGAACGCGAGCGGCTCGATTGTATTGCTCAACTCATCCATCAGTTCGGCTGAGAGGGCGGCGAAATTATTGACGAAGTTGAGGGGGTTCTTGATCTCGTGCGCGATGCCGGCAGTAAGCTGACCAAGCGAGGCCAGTTTTTCGGTCTGCACAAGACGGTCCTGCGCGGCGCTGAGATCGTCGAGAGACTTAGCTAGCTGGCTCGTCCGCTCCTGCAGCTCTTCGAACAGCCGCGCGTTCTCGATCGCGATCACGGCCTGATCGGCAAACGTTTCGAGAAGATCGATCTGGCTGTCGCCGAATGTCCCAGGCTCGGCACGCGAAACGCCGATGGTGCCGATCGCGACGCCGTCGCAAAGCATCGGTACCACGATAATACTCCGGTATCCCCGAATGCGCGCCATATCCTTGACGGCCTGGGAGATGCCGGGTTCGGTTTCGATATCGGAGCGGAATGCCATGGCCGAGCTGAGTGCAACTCGGCTGTGAATCCCCGACGAAGTCAAGTGAGCCGGAAATGAAGATCGGATCTCGCCGTGGCTAGCCGGGCTTCCCGCCGTGCAGGCAGCCAGATGGAGCATGCCATCCATGACGCGCGTCACAAGCGCCGTTTGACCGCCAAGCAGCCGTCGCGAGCTCTCGGAAATAACGTCGAAAACCGGCTGTACGTCGGTTCGCGACATGGAAATGACATTGAGAATCTGCGCGGTAACCGCCTGGCGTTCCAGTGCAATTCCAAGCTCCGATCGTAGATCGGCGTTCTCGGCCGTCATAGAGCCTAGTTGCTGTTCAAGTTCGTCAATCCTGCGTCGAAGCTCGGCGTCCATGGCTAAGCCCTGCTGGACGAGAGCGGTCTGCTGATGGCTGGCGGTTCACCGCTGGCGACGGCCGTCACCCAGGACAGGCTCTCCGGCGGCATCGCCAATGAGAGGCCGTTCGTCTTGCAATGCCGATAGACGAGATCAATGACCTCATTTTTGGCGGACATCCTGCTCGCCGGGCTTGCCACGCAAAACTGCAGCTCAACCTCGATAGCCATTGCATCGATCGCTTTGAGCGCGACGGACGGCGGCGGAGTTTTAACGATACGCTCGCAGCTCCGCAGAACGCCCAGCATGAGGTCTTCAACGACAGACGGCGGCTGGGTGGCCGCAACGTGCATGGAAAGTGAAATCCAGTGCGTTTCGTCAGGACGGCTGAGATTGGTCATTCCCTGTTTCGCAAGCACGCTGTTGGGCAGAACGACGACATTGTGCCCGCCGGTCAAAAGATTGGTCGAGCGCCAGTTGGTTTCGGCGACGCGCCCTTCCGTCCCGTCGCCCAGCTGGATCCAGTCGCCGATGACGTAAGCACGACCGAGCGTGAGGGCGATCCCGGAAAAGACATCGGCAAGAGTGTTCTGCAGCGCCAGGCCGATGATGATGGCGACTACGCCGGAGGTGGCCACCAAAGGGCCGATCGGCGCTCCGAAGACGAAGCCGATGACTGCCAGAGCGACGCCGAGATAGACAACACCGACGATCAGATCCTGCAGCAGATGTGCTTCCCGCGGCTTGTGGTTGAGGGTGATATAGATCTGTACGAAACCAATCATCGTCCAAGCCAGATGGAGCCACCAGAGAACCCTTGCGGATTTGGCCAGCAGGATGCCGGCCTCCTGAAGCTCAAGATCGTCGAGGCGATAGGGCGAAATTCCACCCAGGCCGAGCACAAGACTCATGGTGCCGAAGAACAGGATTTGCACGATCAGGCGCCCGGTCGGACGGCTGCGTCCCTGGATATGCCAAATGACAATGCCAGCCAGCCCCAGCAGATTGATCAGGACGAGTGGCAGGAAATGATGTTCGCCAAACATGACGGGCTCACCGATGATGATTTTCTACAGGCGGTGCGGGCGAGTGCCGACGGCACCCGCCCCAATGCAGCTATTTCTTGATCGGGAAGGTCAGTTCCTTCTGGCTGCTGTCAACGACGAAGACGGCCAGCAGCTTCGCCGGCTTGGTCTTGCTGGCATTCTCGCTGACGCCATGGCGGTCGCCCGGCATTTCGGAGAAGTTCTCGCCGGCCTTGAAAACCTTGACGGGACCGTCATTGACCTGGCTTCGGATCGCCCCCTCCAGGACCGTCGCGTAGATGAAGGCCGAGGTAGGATGCGTGTGGCCTGGAGAGAAGCCGCCAGGGCCGTACTCGACCAGAATACCCTTGATGCTCTTGCCTGGAACATTCGGCAATTCATGTTCGTAGACGAGGGTAACCTTGGCATTTTTTTCGCCGGTCTCATTGGCGGCCGCGACCGTGGCAGACAAGAGAGCCGTCATGGCAAGGGTCAGGATTGATTTCATCATCTCGAATTTCCTTTCTTGAGAGCTAAGCAGTGCGCCGGCTGCTGCGGGACGTCGTCATCCGCTTATGTTTGTGGGCGTTCATTTCCGCGCGGAGGTTGCGAACCATTGTTCGAAGGTGATGTGACCGAGGCGGGGATTTTTGTCGGAGACAAGCGAGCCGTCCTCCAGCTTTGTGCCGAAATAGCGGGCTTCGGGGTCCCCTTCGACTTGGCGGGCATCGCCCATGGCCTTCAGATAGCGGGCGACGAGCTCATTTATCCGGACGCGTTCCGGACCCGAGATCTCGACAACGCCGTTGATGGGGGCCGCCAATGCAACGGCGGCCATGGCGTCGGCGACGTCATCGGAGGCGATCGGCTGCACGTAGGCCGTCGGCAGCCGCACAACGTTCCCGACTGTACCGGACTGGGCGATACCGCTTAAGAATTCCATGAACTGCGTCGAATGGACGATCGTATAGGGAATACCGGATTCGCGGATGATCTTTTCCTGGGCAACCTTGGCACGCATGTAGCCGCTTTCCGGCAGACGATCGACGCCGACGATGGAAAGAGCGATATGGTGCTTCACCCCGGCCTTCTTTTCCGCTGCCGCCAGATTGCGGCCTGCCGTCTCGAAGAATTCGAGCACGGCTTTGTCCTCGAAGGAGGGCGAGTTTGCGAGGTCCATGACGACGGAGGCGCCGGCAAGTGCCTCGGCCAATCCTTCACCGGTGATCGTATTGACGCCCGTATTGGGGGAGGCGGCGATGACTTCATGGCCCTGCTTGCGAAGGCGGTCGGCTGTCTTTGAACCGATGAGGCCGGTTCCGCCTATGATAACGATTTTCACGAGCTTCTCCTTTGCGGCCGCTTCGCGCACCGCATTGTTCATTCGTTTCTGAATGATTGGTCCGAGGATCGGGCCGGCCTTGCCGGTTCCGCAGATCCACTCGATTGAGCCGGGACGTGGCCTCAAAGGCCGCGTGCCGGCTCGGCTCCATTGCATTAGGCGGTCAGTAGTCCCAGAAGACCGGCACCCAGCGGAAGCGATCGCCGTCGGCTGCCACGTGGCCGACGGAGGGGAACGGCATATGAGTGGCCACCAGAAGCTCGCCGGTCTCCACCAACTCCCGCAGAAGACGAACGCGGACGCGGGCAGCTTCTTCTGGATCGTGTTCGAAGCCGTTGAACCAGTCGGGGTGATCGAAGCCGACGGCGAACACCGCATCGCCGGCAAACATCAGCCGGTCCTTGCCCGATGTCACGCGGACCACGCTATGGCCAGGTGTGTGGCCGCCGGTTCGAGAGACGACCACACCGGGCGCCACCTCGTGCTCATCATCGAACAATCTGAGGTGACTGTCGTATTCCTTCCTGAACTGCTTGGCGGCGGCCCGCAGCGCGTCCGGGAAGCCGGGCGGCATGGACACATGCGAGAAATCGGGCGCTTCCCAGAATTTGACCTCTGCCGTTGCCACATGGATCCGCAGGTCTCGACGCAACCGCTCCTTCACTCCGTCGACGAGCAGCCCGCCAACGTGGTCCATATGCATATGGGTCAGTACCACGTCGGTCACGGATCCAAGGTCGATGCCGGCAGCTTCCAGTCGCTTGATCAATTGTCCGGCCCGCGGCAGGTTCAATTCCGGATCCAGCCCCAAACCGGCGTCGATGAGGATCGTCTGCTTGCCGCTGCGCACCACGACCACGTTCAGCGCCCAGTCGAAAGCGTCGGGCGGCAGGAACATGTCGTTCAGCCAGGCCGCGCGATCGGCCGGGTCGGCATTGTATCCCAGCATCTTGGTCGGCAGCGGCAGCACGCCGTCGCTGATCACCAGCACCTCGATATCGCCGATCTGCACCGCGTAGCGCGACGGGACCAGTTCGTCGGCGCCTGTTCTCCCGACGCGTGAGTTGTTCTCCAAGCTCATGTTAGTCTCCTGTTGAGCAATCGTGTGAGGCTTTGTTTCTGTCTGCGACATGATGCGCTCCTGTTTTGCGTGATCTAAACGGTCACAAGCCACGGCCCGGATCTTATGTTGCGGGGCGTTTGGCGGTCGATCCGGCCAAGGGAGAGGAAAAGCCATACCGGAGGATAGGGCAGCCCATGCTCTCGGGGGGGCCGCGGCGGGACACTTGGCAGCAAAGAGGCTGACATGAATTCTGGCCGGCCGAACGATGTCCTGCCGCTCGGTCCTGCTCGTGGATGGCGCGTCACCTGTCAAAGGTTGTGGATTGGATATTGCCGGGCGGATGCATCCGCCCGACCCACTCGCATCTGGTCAGCGATCAGGCAGCACGCCTGTGATCCGCCGGATGCTGCAGCCGGAAGCCGATCGCCAGCCGGTTCCAGGCATTGATCATGGCGATGCCGATAGACAATGCCAGAAGTTCGTCCTCCGAAAAGACGCTATGTACAGTTTCATAGTCGGCATCCGGCGCATGGCTCTCGGCGACATTGGTCAGGGACTCGGCCCATGCCAGCGCCGCACGCTCGCGATCCGTGTAAAGCTGGGATTCATGCCAGGCATCCAGCAAGAGCATACGCTCTTCCGTCTCGCCCAGCTTGAGCGCATCCTGACGATGCATGTGCAGGCAATGGGCGCAGCCGTTGATCTGCGACACGCGCACCTTGACGAGCTCCATCAGTTTGGGATCGAAACTTTTGGCAATCCAGGCCTCGACGGCGACGAGGCCATCGATCCCGTCATTCTTCCTGGCCAATATGTTCAAACGCTTGGTCATCCTGTTCTCCGTTGATTGATTACGATCGGAACGCTGGGCTTGTCGCCCGGATCACCAGCTATCCCCGGCGCCGTGGATCAACCATCTGGCCGGAAGGTGCGTCTGGCTGCTCTCTGATGTAGCGGTGCCCCGCCGATCGATCAGATTTCTCGCCGGCTGCGCCACATCATCCTATCCCTTAGCATTGGATGGGTGCATCTCACGTAGAATGGTTTGCGGCCGCAAACCCACGCATTCTCCCGGCATAGGCAACCGCTACGTTAGGAGAAAGCAGATGCTCAAAATCATAAAGGTCTTGGCGCTTGGCGCCGCGATCGCCACGCTGACGGTCGCCAGCGCACAGTCCCAGGATCGCGATCTTAAACCGACAATCATTCTGGTTCATGGCGCCTTTGCTGAATCGTCGGGCTGGGATGCCGTGATTACCCGCCTGACGAAGGATGGCTATGTGGCGATCGCAGTGGCCAACCCGCTTCGCGGCGTTGCATCGGATGCCGCATCCGTCGCATCCGTTGTCCATTCGGTCCGCGGCCCGGTAATCCTGGTGGGCCATTCCTATGGCGGACCGGTCATCACCGAAGCCGCGAACGGCAGTCCGAACGTGAAAGCTCTCGTTTACGTTGCTGGTTTCATGCCGGATACCGGTGAATCCAGCGTCACCCTATCGGCAAAATTCCCAGGCAGCACACTTGCCGACACACTCGCGCCCGTGACGCTGCCTGATGGCAAGCAGGACCTCTATATCCAACCATCCAAGTTTCGTCTCCAGTTCGCTGCCGACGTTTCGGACGACAAGGCCGCGCTGATGGCTTTAACGCAGCGACCCGTCGCCCAAGCCGCGCTTGCCGAACCCTCCGGCGTCGCGTCATGGAAGCTGCTGCCCTCCTACATGATCTACGGGTCTTCCGACCGCAGCATTCCGCCAGCGGTCATGCAATTCATGGCCGAGCGGGCACATGCCGTGAAGACTGTCGTGATCAACGGAGCCTCGCACGCACTCATGGTCTCGCATCCCGGCGAGGTCACCGCTCTCATCGAAGAGGCGGCATCCGCCCAATGATTGGCCGCTACTCCACTTTAATCATCGGGAAAGATAGAAATATGCGGGACATTCCAAACCCATCGGCCGTTAGCCTCTCACGCCGCGACGCCCTGCTCGGCAGCCTCATTGCCGGTATCGCAGCCGGCTTGCCCGCGGTTGCCGCCGCAAAGACTCCGAAGCAGCCTCTCTCCGTCAGCAGCAACCACGGAAAACAAACAACGAGCACGCTCACCACCAAGGACGGCACGGAAATCTATTACAAGGACTGGGGAACCGGCCCGGTTGTCACCTTCTCCCACGGCTGGCCGCTGAATTCCGATGCTTGGGACGGTCAGATGCTCTTCCTCGCCCAACGCGGCTTCCGCGTCGTGGCGCACGATCGCCGCGGTCATGGACGCTCCAGTCAGCCGACGTCGGGCAACGACATGGACGGATACGCCGACGATCTGGCCGCCGTTATCGAGACGCTGGACCTGAGGGACGCAACGCTGGTCGGCCACTCTACCGGCGGCGGCGAGGTCGCGCGCTATATCGGCCGGCATGGCACGAAGCGCGTCGCCAAGGCCGTCCTTATCGGCGCCGTGCCGCCGATCATGGTCAAATCGGCGACCAATCCTGAAGGTCTGCCGATCGAGGCCTTCGATGCGATCCGCGCCGGTCTTGCCAAGGATCGTTCACAGTTCTACCGAGACTTCGCCCTGCCATTCTACGGTGCAAATCGATCGGGCTCGGGTGTCTCCCAAGGCACCCTCGATCAGTTCTGGCGCTTGAGTATGCAGGCCGGCCTGCTCAACGCCTATGAATGCGTCAAGGCATTCTCCGAAACCGACTTTACGGAAGACTTGCGGAAGTTCGACGTGCCAACACTCGTCCTGCATGGCGAAGACGACCAGATCGTTCCGATCCAGGATTCCGCCGTCAAATCCGCGCGGCTGATCAAGGGTGCCAAGGAGATCTACTATCCCGGCGCGCCCCACGGCCTCACCGCCACCCATCAAGACCAGGTCAACGCCGACCTGCTCGCCTTCCTCAAGGCTTGAGCTGGCACGGCTCGCGGGGCAAGCCGCCGTCCTCCGCGAGCCGTCCTGAACTGGCGCGGCTTTGCCGCGCCAGTTCTTCAATCCCTTTCCATCATCGTTCTCTCGGAGCTCGTCCAACACGCAGCAGACTTGGCCCATAACCACCTGCGGCTTTTGGCTGAGACAGGAAGCATCCGAGTGGATCCCGGATACCACTGAGGCTTGACAGTTTTCCACCAGCGCGGCGATGGCGCCGCCAATAGATGGATTTCCATAAGTTGCCGCCGCGTAATGGCGCGAATAGTGTACGAGTCTGGATCACTGATGCGGCTATCGAGACTGGCCATTCGATATGCTGGCGCAGCCCAAACTTTATGTTTCCTGCAGGAGCCGCCGATGACGCGCGTCTGGTCGTACCGCCCCCAACTCCTGCATCTAGGTCAATTTTTTGCGACCTACATTCTGGGATGCGGCTTCGCACAGACACTTGCAATCGTACCCGGAACAGGCATTTCCATATGGCCCCCGAGCGGGCTTTTCATCGCAATCCTTATGCTCGCGCCCAAGCGGAGTTGGCCGTGGTGGGTATCGGTCGGCTGCCTCGGGGAGCTATTTAGCAATATCCTGTGGTTCCACAGCCCGCTGCCCGCCGCCGTTCTGATTTATGCCGGCAACGCGCTCGAAGCCATGGTCGGCGCGTGGCTCGTAAACCGGGCTTTAGGTCGGCCGGTTCGACTGGAAACCCTGCGGGAAGTTCTTGTATTCGTCGCGTTAGGCGCTGGAGTTGCTCCCGTGGTGAGCGCGACGGTCGGAAGCGCGACGCTTGCTTGGTTCGGCATATTTTCACAAACCTTTTCAGGCGCCTGGCCGCTCTGGTGGATCGGAGATGCCACTGGGGTCCTGATCGTCGGACCGCTCGCGTTGGTCGTGATCCAGAACTGGAACAGCAAGGCAGAGCTATCAGTTGCGCGGTGGCTTGAAGCATGCGCGGTGGGACTGATCCTTCTCGGTGTCGCGGCCCTTTCGCTCGGCAGCTACCTGCCCTTCGCCTATATCATCATGCCGCCACTGCTTTGGGCCGCCGTGCGATTCGAATTCAAGGGCGCTGTCGTCACTCTCGCCCTTCTCGCGCTAATTACCGCGATCGTCACGATATCCGGTGCCAGCCAGTTTGCCGGAAATGCCGAGAGCCAGCGCCACAACCAGATCATGCTTCAACTCTTTCTGGCGATTTCGGCATTTTCAGCTCTGGTTGTGGCCGCCATATCCCGGCAGCATCAGCTCGCCTTACAGACATTGCGTCAGAGTGTGGACGCTTTGCGTGACCGAGAGCGGGAGCTCGAGCAGATCGTAAACATGGTTCCCGTCCAAATTAGGCGTCTCACTCCGGCAGGTGAGCCAACCTTCTTCAATAAACGGCTGCTCGACTATTTCGGCCTGGATGACGTCGGGCAGTTGGACAACCGGGATAGCAGTCGTTTGGTGACCGCGATGCGGACTTTTGTTCACCCGGACGATTCCGACAGGCTCTTGAACGCGGTTCGACGCTCGATCGCGACCGGCGAGCCCTACGCAATGAAATATCGCATGCGTCGCGCGGATGGCGTCTATCGCTGGTTCGACGGTCGATGGGAGCCATTGCTCGACGATGACGGCGGGATCGTTGAGTGGTTTGCAATCTCCATCGACATCGATGATGAAGTGCGCGCGCAGGCGGCCTTGCGCGATCGGGAGCGAGAGCTCTCGCAGCTTGTGGACGCTCTGCCGGTCCACATCTGGAGCTGGACGCCTGCTGGAGAGCTGGCCTATGTCAACAAGCGGTCTTTGGAAGATCTCGGCCTATCTGGGGCGAACTTCGAAGATAGCACCCGCGTGGCGCAAGAACTGGTTCATCCCGAAGATGCTCCCAAGGTGCTGCATGCGTCAGTCAAGTCCCTCAGATCCGGCGACCCCTTCATGATGCGGTATCGCCGGCGTTGGAAAGATGGCAGCTACCGATGGATGGAGGCGCGCGCGCAGCCTCTTCGTGATCGAGATGGAGCGATCGTGCAATGGTATCAGGTATCCATCGACATCGACGATCAGGTGCAGGCCGAAGAAGCGCTGAAAACCAGTAAGCGGCAATTGGAGCAGATGATCGACACCTTGCCAATCAATATCCTGAGCTTCGCTCCATCGCGCAGGATGACCTATACGAGCAGACGATATCTGGACAATGTCGGTGCACCAACACCCGACATCGAGAACTTCGATTCGCTGGCGCGAGATTTGGCTCACCCTGAAGACTTTCCGATCATGTTTCAGAGAGCAATGAATGGCTTCGCGACCGGCCAACCTTTCGTAAACCGGTTTCGTCGGCGTACCAGGGATGGAACCTATCGGTGGATCGAGGCCCGCGCGCAGCCGCTGCTGGATGCCGATGGTGCCATCGTACAATGGTATATCATCTCGATCGATATCGAAGATGAGATGCTCGCGCAGGAGGCGCTGCGGGAAAGAGAACGCTTTCTCTGGCAATTGGTGGAAACACTGCCCGCGATGATCGATTGCGCTGCGCCCAATGGCGAACCGGTCTATCGCAGCCAGCAGCTTCGGGAATTTCTTGGCTACGAACTGGAAGAATTGGACGGCACGAAGAAGTCACGGCTGAATGGCACGCTCGATGCCGGGGTGCACCCAGAGGATCTTGCCGGGGTCAAGGAACAGTACGCCCGTTGCCTGTCGACCGGCGAACCCTATGCACGCAGGCATCGCTTGCGCCGTTCCGATGGCGAATATCGCTGGGTCGAGACGCGAGCCGCGCCGATGCGCGACAGCGAAGGCGCCATAGTGCAATGGAATGTGATCTGCCTGGATATCGATGGTGAGGTTCGGATGCAGGAGGAGTTGCGCATGGCGCACGAGCGGCTGGCGCGCGCCAGCCAGGCGGCGAGCCTCGCCGAGCTTTCCGCCTCCATCGCACACGAGGTGAACCAGCCTCTGGCGGCGATCGTCGCCAATTCGCATGCATGCTACCGCTGGCTTTCAGCTGAGCCCGTCAATGTCGAACGAGCGAAGATTACAACTGAACGTGTCATTCGTGATGCCAATTCAGCGGCGGAAGTCGTCAGTCGCATCCGGGCGCTGTTCAAGCAATCCGTGGACAATAGGGTCAGCCTGTCGACCGCAGGCGTTATCGCCGAGGCATGTAGCCTGGTGGCTGGCGAGGCTTTGCGTCGCCGCATCCGAATCGACATCGATGTGGAAGACAAGCTTCTGCCTGTCGCGGTCGATCGCATCCAGATTCAACAGGTCCTGGTCAATCTTATCCGCAATGGCATGGAGGCAATGGACGTCGTTGCAGGGGAAAAAACTATCGACGTGCGCGCCCATCGCTTGGGTAGCGAAGTGCAGATCGAAATAGGCGACCGGGGAAACGGCATCGAGTTCCCGGATCAGATCTTCGAACCTTTCTTCACGACGAAAGAGAGCGGAATGGGCATGGGTCTCGCCATCTGCCGTTCGATCGTGGAAGCGCATGGCGGGCGTCTATGGGCCGAGAAAAATGAACCGCGTGGCGCGCGGTTCATTTTCACCTTACCAAGCGTGGGGAAAGCGGCGCCATGACACCGGACAACCATGTTGTTTTCATCGTCGACGATGACGAACGCATCAGGGAGGCACTCGGCGAGCTCCTGGAGACCCACGGCATGCGCGCCATCGCGTTCGGTTCGGCGGGTGACTATGTAGACGCCGAGAAACCGGATCTACCTGCTTGTCTGATACTCGACATTGAATTGCCCGATATCAACGGCCTCGAACTGCAGCGGCAGATCGCCGAGGGCGATCATCCGCCGATCGTCTTCATCACCGGTCATGGCGACATCCCTTCCTCGGTGCGGGCGATCAAGCACGGCGCGGTGGATTTTCTCACCAAACCATTCAGCGATGCGGACCTCATGGCCGCGGTTCATACGGCAATTTCCGAAGATCGGCGAAAGCGATCGGAACGGGCCGAACTAAGCTTGTTGAAGCGGCGTTATCTCGAACTGACGCCACGCGAACGCGACGTGCTGCCGCTCGTGGTTAGCGGCCTGCTCAACAAGCAGGCGGCATCGCAACTCGGAATCAGCGAAGTGACGCTGCAAGTCCATCGACGGAATGTGATGCAGAAGATGGCGGCGGCATCGCTCGCTGATCTCGTGCGCATAGCGGAACGATTGGGAATACAGATCATCCATTCGCGCCGCATGGGAGGAAATTGAGCATGGAGAAGACAAAACCGATCGTTGCGGTTGTCGATGACGATGCGAGGCTGCTCGAATCCCTGGACGAGCTGCTGGAATCCGCCGGCTATTCAGCCTGCTGTTTCCGGTCGGCTGAACATCTGCTTGCCTGCGGTCTGTCGGATCTGGATTTGTTGATCACCGACATCGGAATGCCAGGCACAAACGGCTTTGAACTTCGTGACATGGTCAACAAGGCGCGTCCGGAACTGCCGGTATTCCTGGTTACAGGCCGCCACGAGATTGCCGATCAGGGCCGCGCCAAAGGCGTGGATGGCTTTTTTCGAAAGCCATTCGACGCGCCTGCCCTACTCATTGCGATAGGGGAAGCTCTACAGAAATCGAGAAATGGAGGGTGACATGAAAATTGACCAGCCGCTCCGAAGAACGGCACCGCTATCGCGGCAGCAAAAGAATGACCTCAGCGAGCCCATCGTGATCATAGTTGATGACGATGCAGCTGTTCGCGAGGCCTTGTCGGAGCTAATCCTTTCGGCGGGCCTGCAGCCAATGAGCTTCGCCTCGACCCGAGAAGTGCTTGAGGCTGACATACTGGACAGCCCCGGCTGCCTGATCCTTGACGTCCGCATGCCGGGGGCGAGCGGCCTTCACCTGCAGCATCATCTGCTGGAAAGCGGTAATGCGAAGCCAATCATCTTTCTAACCGGGCATGGCGACATTCCGATGACCGTGCAGGCGATGAAAGCGGGTGCGGTCGACTTCCTGACCAAGCCAGTGCGCGACCAGACGCTGCTCGACGCCGTCATTGCCGGTATCGCGCTCGATGCGGCGCGACGGGCCAATGCTTTGGTCGTCAAGCGGAATATCGAGCGCCTGGTGACACTAACGCACCGCGAACGCGAAATCCTGCGCGAGGTAGCTCGCGGTCGGCTCAACAAGCAAATCGCCTTCGACCTCGGGATAAGTGCGGTCACGGTCAAATTGCACCGCGCCAATGCCATGCGCAAAATGGGGGCCGGCTCCATCGGCGAGTTGATCAGGGCCTGGGAGACGCTGCCCGCCGCTATGCGTGAGGCCGATGGCGCGACGTTCTAACAGGGGTCGATCCGGCCCAGGAGTGCCTTGTGCTCACATCGCCTCAATGGCCTTTGCCTCGCGTGCGATGAAGTCGCAGAACAGTTTGACACGCAATGGCACCGTGCGGCCGAAGGCGTGCAGCGCATTGAACGGCAGGCTCGGAAGCGCCTTCTCCGACGCGAGTGTTACAAGCGCACCAGTGTGCAGCTCCTTTGCCACCAGGCACCGTAGCAGATAGGCGGCACCCAGCCCCGCAAGCGCCGCCTGGATGAGCGCGGCACCTGAATCGCAATCAATACGACCGGCGGGAATAAAGCTGCTGCCATCAGTCAGGCGCACAGGCTGGACCATGCCGCCGAGCACGTAGCGAGCAAAGGGTAGGGTCGCCAGCTGTTCGACAGGTACCGGAGGATTGCTCGAAGCCTCCAGAAAAGCCGGAGATGCGACGATTGCCAGCGGCAGATCGGCCAGATGGCGGACCATGAGATCGCTCTGCGCCGGATTGCCGGCGCGCAGCACGACGTCATAGTCCTCACGGATGAGGTCAACGAATCGATCCGTTAGGCCAATATCGAGATGCAGGTCCGGATTGTCCGCAGCGAAGCCTGTAAACAGCCGCGGTAGCAGCAGAGGCGCCAATTCGGTCGGCATGCTGATACGCAGACGGCCGGAGAGCGCAGCATCGGACCTGATCACCTCATCACTGGAATCCAGATCCTGCAGAAGCGGTGCGACGCGCTCGAAGAAAATCTGGCCTTCCTGCGTCAACGTCAGGGCGCGGGTAGAGCGCAGGAAGAGCCGGACGCCGACCTTCTTTTCAAGTCTCGCCACGCTCTTTGACACCGCTGATGGCGTCGTATCGAGAGCGCGCGCCGTAGCGCTGAAAGAGCCGGCCTGTACCGTCCGCACGAAAGCCATCAATCCAGACGTCTCATTCAGTAGATTTGGCATTTGCGACTCCGCGGCACAAATCATGTGCCCATTCATGATCTAACAGCCAAGGATGCCCACGTTTATCTCAATCCCAGCTGAAGGGAGATAATCAATGCAGCATCTTAAAGACAAGGTCGCCGTTATTACTGGTGGCAATAGCGGTATCGGCAAGGCGACCGCCAAGCTTTTCGCCGAAGAAGGCGCGAGGGTCATAATCACCGGCCGGCGGCAGGATATCGTCGACGAAGCAGTGCGCGATATCGGTCATAATGTCATCGGCATCGTGGGCGACGTCGCCGATCTCGAACATCACCATAAGGTGGTGGACATGGTGGAGAATCATTTTGGTGGCGTCGACATCTATATGGCCAATGCCGGCGTCATCAATCTCGCCGCATCCCGCAATGTTACACCGGAAGACTATGATCGCCATTTCGCCATCAACACGCGCGGTGTATTTTTCGGTGTACAGGCGATCGCACCGCTGATCCGCGATGGCGGCAGCATCATTGTTACAAGTTCGCTCGCTGCGACAAAGGTGCTGCCGGACCACGCCGTCTATGCGGGATCGAAAGCCGCCGTCACCGCCTTTGCGAGAAACTGGGCAATCGAGCTTAAGTCCCGCCGCATCCGCGTCAACATCCTCAGTCCCGGGCCGGTCGAAACCGAAATCCTCGGTAAGCTCGGCGTATCGGATGCTGAGCGCCCGGCCTTCGAGGGGCAAATGGCATCGCTCATCCCGGCGGGCCGCATGGGACAGCCGGACGAACTGGCGCGCGCCGCGCTCTTCCTCGCCTCCGACATGAGCAGCTTTATCAATGGGATCGAGCTTCATGCCGATGGCGGCATGACCTTGGCTTGAAAGGACGCCGACGTCTGAGCGCGCGGCTGCCCACCCCACGGTACCGACATATCGTGCAATCCGTCCGCCCTCATGTCCCGAACGCCATAGGGAGCAATCCTTTGGGTTGCACCACCCCTACTTGCGCATAACTCGACCAGCAACACCCGCGAACCTAGAGTTCGCTACGTGGCCCGTGAATGCCACACCTTAAACTTACAACTGGAGTTTATCATGTCGAACGCAGAGGCAACATCTCGACCAGTGGATCAGCAAGCCAAACCCGGACCTGACGAATTGGTCCCGTCGCGCTACGCAGTGCAGGTCGGTGATATCGACGTCATGGTGATCAGCGACGGCATGCTGACGCCGCCGGCTGAATCGATGGCAACCAATGCTGACCCGGCGACCCGCGGGGCTTGGCTGGATAGTCAATTTCTTTCAAAAGAGGCCTTCGACTGGGCGCTCAATGCCGTCGTGGTCCGCACAGGAAAGCAGACGATGTTGATCGATAGCGGCCTCGGCGAGGAATATCCGGACTTTCCGCGCGCCGGGCAATTCGTGCATCGGCTGGAAGCCGCCGGTGTCGACCTCGGATCCGTTACGGATGTCGTGTTGACCCACATGCATTTCGACCATGTCGGTGGTCTTCTTGCCGAGGGTGTGAAGGAGAAGATGCGTCCCGATCTCCGCGTGCACGTCTGCTCCGCCGAAACCGAATTCTGGAAGTCGCCTGACTTCTCCCGCACTGCCATGCCGCCAACACTCGCTGCGCTGGCTCGCAAGGCGTCGCTCGATTTCATGAATGTCTACGGCCCCCACATTCGAACTTTCAAGGATGAGGCCGAAGTGGCTCCCGGCGTTTCCGTAACCCGTACAGGCGGTCACACGCCGGGGCACAGCGTCGTCAGGGTGAGGTCTGGCAAGGATCGCCTGATGTTCGCCGGCGATGCGATCTTCCCGGTGTCCTTCGATCACCCGGAATGGCACAACGGCTTCGAACACGATCCGGAAGAAGCGACGCGCGTTCGTCTCCGCCTCATGCAGGAGCTTGCTGATACGGGTTCCTGGCTGATCTCGACGCACATGCCCTTCCCGTCCGTAGGTCGCGTCGCGGTAGCCGGCGACCTCTTTCGCTGGGTACCGGCGTGGTGGGATTACTGAACATTACTCGGTAAGATCGACCAGTATTTGGAGATGGAAGCCTGGCGCATCACTTGATGCGCCGGTTCTTTGGTGACAACTGAGTCCTATGCCTTTCGTGGGATAAGGTTCTATTACGGAACATCCTTTGGTAAGCGAGAGGCAGCAATTCATCTGGCCTGGGTCGAGGACCCCGTCGTTCCGGGTTCAGGATTCCGCCGACGATCTGTAACCAACGCCACGAACACCGGACATCATTCCATGCGCGCCCGCCTGCTCAAACTTCTTGCGAAGTTTGCTCATGTGGCTGTCGACGGTGCGGTCAAGCGCATCGCCTTCGGGAAGGCAGGCATCGACGATCTCGCCGCGCTCGAAGGCCCTGTTCGGGAACCCAGCCATATATTCGAGGATGCGGAATTCGGTGCGCGTCAGGTTCAATGGCATGCGGCTTTCGCCGTCCTCTACGACGGCCATGTGGGCGATCGGATCGATTGCGAGCCTGCCGACCCGCAGCACCTTGTTCGCAGCACTTCCCGTCGCCCGTCGCAGAACCGCCCGCGCCCGGGCAACCACTTCGACCGGGTTGAACGGCTTGACCACATAGTCGTCGGCGCCGGAGCGCAGCCCATGCAGCTTGTCGAGATCGTCGGCAAGTGCGGTGACCATGATGACGGGCGTATCGCCTCTTTGGCGGATGGTGGCAAGCACGGTGTGACCGTCGAGTTTCGGCAGCTTGAGGTCGAGGACGACGAGATCGGGCCGCAGCCGCTGGTGATGGGAAAGTCCGATCTCGCCATCCGAGGCCGTCAGCACCCGAAACCCCTCGCGCTCAAAATAGCGTTCAAGAATATCGGAGATTTCCGGCTCGTCCTCGACGATCAATATCAGTGCATTTTCCATCCAAGGCTCCTTTACCGGATAGAAACGTCAGGCAGGGTCTGCGCGTCAACATTCCTCTGCCCTCCTCCATGAAACCTCCACAAAACGCCAACCGAAGACCAACAATCCCAATGTTTGCTTAGGCTCGGATGAAAGTGCCATTCGCGCCCGGCGTTGAATCGGCTCCTTTCGAATGGGTTCATGCCGTCGAGACGCGGAGCGACGATCTCCTCGCGTCCCGGTCAATTGGGAATACATCTATGCGATCTGCGATCGAACTGCCTTGCTGGAAGGCGATATTGGCGGCGATGGCGATGCTCGCGCTGATTTCTAGCCACGTGCGCGCCCAGGAGAGCAGCGAAATGCCCCCGCCCGCCGTCGGTATCCTGGAAATCAAGGCGCATCCGGTGCCCGTCATCAGCGAGCTTCCAGGGCGCATCGCCGCCACCAGGATCTCCGAAGTGCGTGCTCGGGTCTCAGGCATTCTCCAGGAGCGCGTCTTCGAACAGGGCAGCCTGGTGCATCAGGGCGACGTTCTCTACCGGATCGATCCGAAGCTGTTCCAGGTGCGGGTGGTGAGTGCCAGGGCGGCCTTGCAGAAAGCCAAAGCCGTCCAGGCCAATGCGAGGCAACAGCTGGAACGCCAGCGCTCGCTGCGAGAGCGCAATGTCTCGACCGCCGTCGACTATGATACAGCCGCCGTCAATCTCGCACAGGCCGACGCCGATGTCGCGGCTCAGCAAGCCTCGCTCGACGAAGCTGAGATCAATCTGGACTACACCGAGGTAAAAGCGCCCATCACCGGCATCATCGGTGGCGCTCTCGTGACCGAGGGAACGCTTGTAACCGCGGAAGGCGCGTCCAATCTCGCGCTCATCCAGCAGATCGATCCGGTCTATGCTGATTTCACGCAATCCGCGCAGGACCTCCTGGCGCTGAAGCGCGCCGTCAGCGAAGGCAAGCTGCAGAGCCTGGCACCCGGACAGGCAGCCGTCGAGCTCGTGTTCGACGGTGGAAAGACCTATTCCAAGCTGGGCAAACTCTTGTTTTCGAACGCGAATGTGGACCCGAGCACGGGACAGGTCACATTGCGTGCGGAATTTCCCAATCCCGATGGCGATCTCCTGCCAGGCATGTATGCGCGCGTACGCATCGAGCAGGCGGTCCAGAAGAGCGGCATCACCATTCCGCAAAGGGCGGTGACGAGGGACGCCGAAGGCAATCCTCAGATTTTCGTGCTCTCTGCCGATCAAACGGCGCAGGTGCGCACAATCGCTCTCGGCGCATCGCTGGGCACCGAGTGGATCGTTGTTTCCGGCCTGAAGGACGGCGAAACCATCGTTGCCGACGGGGTCCAGAAGGTCACGCACGGTGGCAAGGTTGTCGCCGAACCGTGGACGCCGCCAAGCGCCGAGCCGAACACCTCAGACCAGGCCGCAAAGTAATCAAATCATGGCACAGTTCTTTATCAGGCGACCCATCCTCGCATGGGTCTTTGCTTTCTTCATCATGATTGCGGGGATCATTGCGATCCCCCTATTGCCGGTCGCGCAATATCCCGCCGTCGCTCCTCCGCAGCTTTCCATTTCCGCCTCCTACCCCGGCGCCTCGCCGCAGGAAATCTATCAGGGCGTGACCCGGCTGATCGAGCAGGAGCTGAACGGCGTCCACGGCATCGCCTATTTCGAGTCGACATCGGATAATTCCGGCTCAGTGAGCATCAACGCCACCTTCGTCTCCGGAACCGATATCGGCAAGGCGACGGTCGACGTGCAAAATGCGGTGCGACGCATCGAGGCGCGGCTGCCGCAGACGGTCCGCACGCAAGGCATTCAGGTCGAAGAAGCCAGTGCCGGCTTCCTGCTGATCGCAGCCCTGACCTCAACCGACGGCAAGATGGATGAGATTGCGCTCGGCGACTACATCAACCGCAATATCCTAGGAGAGCTGCGCCGCCTTCCCGGCGTCGGCCGCGCGCAGGTCTTCGCCTCGCAGCGAGCACTGCGCGTCTGGATCGACCCGGACAAGATGGTCGGCCTCCATCTGACGGTGGCCGACATCGGCGCGGCAATCGCCGCCCAGAACGCGCAGGTCGCAGCCGGCCAGATCGGCGCGACGCCCAATCCGGTCAGCCAGGATCTGACCGCGACCGTGATCGTCGAGGGCCAGCTCAATAGCGCGAAGCAATTCGGCGACATCATCCTTCGCGCCAATCCCGACGGTTCGACCGTGCGCCTGCGCGACGTTGCCCGCGTCGAGGATGGTGCGGAAACCTATTCGACCGCAAGCCGGCTCAACGGCAATCCGAGCGCCGGCCTTGCCATCCAGCTTTCCTCGACCGGCAACGCCGTCGCCGTCTCGGGCGCCGTCAAGGCGAAGATGGACGAGCTGTCGAAGTTCTTCCCGAAAGGCGTCGAATACTCGATACCCTACGACACCAGTCCCTTCGTCAATGCCTCGATCGAGAAGGTCGTGCACACGCTGATCGAGGCGATCGTGCTTGTCTTCATCGTGATGTTCGTCTTCCTGCAGAACTTTCGCTGCACGGTCATCCCAACGCTCGTCGTGCCCGTTGCCCTGCTCGGAACCTGCGCCATCATGTATGCGACAGGATTCTCCATCAACGTGCTGACCATGTTTGCCATGGTGCTTGCGATCGGCATCCTGGTGGATGACGCCATCGTCGTGGTCGAGAATGTCGAGCGTATCATGGCCGAAGAGGGTTTACCGCCGAAAGCCGCGACGCAGAAGGCGATGAAGCAGATCACCGGCGCCATCCTCGGCATCACGCTGGTGCTGTCCTGCGTCTTCATTCCGATGGCATTCTTCCCGGGTGCCTCCGGCATCATCTACCGCCAATTTTCGCTGACCATGGTCGTCTCGATCATGTTCTCGGCTTTCCTGGCGCTATCGCTGACGCCGGCGCTCTGCGCCACCTTCCTGAAACCGATCGACGGAAATCATCATCAGAAGAAAGGTCTCGGCGGGTGGTTCAATCGCAAGTTCGACGGAATGACGGCGGGCTACACCAGGACGGCTGCCGGCCTTGCGCGCCGGTCGGGACGCGTGATGGCCGTCTATCTCGCACTTGCCGTTGGCCTCGGCCACCTCTTCGTCAACTTGCCCGGTTCCTTCGTGCCGGAGGAAGACCAGGGCATTCTGATCGTCGACGTCCAGGGGCCGCCGGAGGCGAGCGCCAACCGTACGATCGCGTCGCTGAAGCAGATCGAGGCGATTTTCAAGGCCGAACCTGCTGTCGAAAACGTCTTTGCCGTCCAGGGTTTCAGCTTCTCCGGAAACGGGCCGAACTCGGCCATCGCCTTCGTGACGCTCAAGGACTGGGCCGTACGGCCGGCCGGCAGTTCGGTGCCGGAAATCGCTGCGCGCGTCAACGCACAGCTCGCCGGATTGAAGGACGCCACCTCCTATGCCCTTTCGCCGCCGCCGATCGAGGGTTTCGGGACGACGAGCGGCTTCTCCTTCCGGCTCCAGGATCGCGCTGGGCGCGGGCAGAAGGCGCTCAAGCAAGCGGCGGAAGAGCTGATGGCAAAAGCGGCCAAGAGCAGTGTGGTGACGAACGTCCGCGTCGAGGGTATGCAGGAGGCGGCGCAGATCATGCTGGCGATCGACCGCGAGAAGGCGAACACCTTCGGCGTCGGCTTCACCGACATTAACGATGCGATCACCGCGAACCTCGGCTCTTCCTATATCAACGACTATCCGAACGCAGGCCGCATGCAGCAGGTCATCGTGCAGGCGGATGGCCGCAGCCGCATGCAGGTTGAAGACATGATGAAGCTGAACGTCCGCAACGCCAGCGGCGGAATGGTGCCGCTCTCGTCGTTCGCGACCGCCGACTGGCGCAAGGGCGATCCGCAGATTGTCGGCTACAATGGTTATCCGACGATCCGCATCACCGGCGAGGCAGCAACAGGCAAGTCTTCGGGTGCCGCCATTGCCGAGATGGAACGCCTCGCATCCGAACTTCCCGACGGTTTCGGCTATGAGTGGTCCGGTCAGTCGCGCGAGGAAATCGCCTCCGGCAGCCAGGCGCCGATCCTATTTGCCTTCAGCATCCTCTTCGTCTTCCTGCTGCTGGCGGGCCTCTATGAAAGCTGGTCGATCCCGCTGTCGGTCATGCTTGTCGTACCACTCGGCATCATTGGCTGCGTATTGGCGGCGATCCTCCGCGACATGCCGAACGACCTCTATTTCAAGGTCGGGCTCATTGCGATCATCGGCCTGTCGGCGAAGAACGCCATCCTGATCGTCGAGTTCGCAAGGGATTATTACGCGCAGGGCAAGTCCCTGCTGGATTCAGCGGCCGAGGCTGCTCGCGTCCGCTTCCGCCCGATCGTGATGACGTCGCTTGCCTTCACGCTTGGCGTCGTGCCGCTGGCGATCGCAACGGGTCCCAGTGCCGCCAGCCAGAACGCGATCGGCACGGGTGTCCTTGGCGGCATGATCTCCGCAACGGTCCTTGCCGTCTTCTTCGTCCCGGTCTTTTTCGTCTTTGTACTGTCCCTCCTCCGGACCAAGAGACCGACCGAAGAGAAGGGTGCGGGCGCCGACGTCCCGCCCGCACCCACCGTCGATCCCCTATCCCGATAAGAAGGAGAAGGATCTTCCAAAACAGCCTTATGCCGACCTCATCATGCCGGGTGATTTCGAGAACCTGCAGCTGATTGCCGCTTTTTCCGTCACCTATTCATGACGAAATGAATTGTTAGGCATCGGCTGCGGCAATCTCGGAGAACCGGCAAAGGCCGCTTTCTTCCGGGATTGGTTGGCCGCAGACTTATTCCAAATAAAACACAAAAGCTTAGCGGGCGAAATGCTGAGCACGGCTAACCAGGATTCCTTATGGCATCGGTATTGCATGCACGGTTATGCAGATCATGCCGTCAGGATTGTGCCCATGCCAAACGCATGTCATTACCGTTAGCCTGAAGGACAATTTCGTGACTCCAATGGCCGAGTATCGGTCGAAAGCCGCCGCCGTCGCTCCACGCCAAACCGCATCGCCACCGGAAGCATCGCTGAAATCTACTCATGAGCCCTTCTGCTAAAGAGACCCCGCAAACGAATTCGCCGTCTTCCAGCGCAATGATCGCGACACCGCATTGGCTGGCCAGCCAAGCTGGCGCGAAAGTGCTGAAGCGCGGCGGCAATGCAATCGAAGCGCTTGTTGCAGCCGGCGCTGCCTTGTCGGTTACCTATCCTCATTTCTGCGGTCTCGGCGGCGATGCCGTCTGGCTGGTGGCAGACGAGAAAGGCAATGCGCGGACGTTCCTCGGCATCGGACAGGCCGCGGCAGCCATGCCGCGGGGAGAGATACCTCTGCGGGGGTCGGCCTCTACGCTCACGACAGCATGCCTCGTCGACAGCTGGGAGAAGGCGCTGGCCTACTCCGCTGCCGAATGGGCAGGCACCGAACGATTGCCGACCCTTCTTGACGACGCCATCGCGCTCGCGGACGATGGTTTTCAAGTCAGTCAGTCGCAGGCTTTCTGGCACGAATTCCGGCGCAATGAGCTGAACGACTGGCCGGGCTTCACCGGGCTCTTCCGATTTGGCGGCCTCCAGCACCAGCCCGCTTTGGCCCGGACGCTCGAGGCCATAGCTCGTCATGGCGCCCGCGAATTCTATGAGGGCGCGCTAGCCCGGCGAATTGCGAGCGGGCTTGCCGAGGTCGGTTCTCCGCTCTCCGCCGCCGATCTCGCCGCCACGCGGACCGATATTGTCGCTCCCCTCCGGCAGGCATATCGCGACACGATACTTCTTGCTCCGCCACCGCCGACCCAAGGCATAACCACCCTCGGCATCATGGGTGTGCTCTGCCACCTGCCGATGGCAGATTTCCAGCCCGACAGCCCGGCCTATTATCATGCACTGGTCGAGGCAGTGAAACGGGCATTCCTCGATCGGCACGCCATCGCCGATCCTCGCTACGCCGCGGATGTCGCGAAACACCTTCTCGATCCGGATCGCCTCGTGGCCAAGGCTGCTTCGATCGATCCGGCATGGGCCTTGCCATGGCCGCAAGACTATCGACACGGCGATACGGCGCTGCTTGCCGCCGTAGATGCCAATGGACGATGCGCGTCGCTACTGCAAAGCCTCTATTTCGACTGGGGCAGCGGGGTGGTGATCGGCGACACCGGCCTCCTCTGGCAAAACAGGGGAGCAGCCTTCAGCACCGATCCGGCAAGCCCTAATCATATTCAGCCTGGAAAGCGGCCTTTCTATACCCTTAATCCGGGTCTTGCGCTGAAGAACGGGCATCCGCATCTGGTCTACGGCACGCAGGGCGCGGACGGCCAGCCGCAGACGCTGTCGCTGCTGCTCAGCCTGCTGATCGATCACGGCCTTGATCCCGCCGCAGCACTCGCGCGCCCGCGCTTTTTGCTCGGCCGCACATTCTCGGACAGCCGCGATAGCCTGAAGATCGAGGAGAATATTGGCGCCGAATTGGTGTCCGCCCTCGCCGCCATGGGACATGAGATCTCCACCATCGATGCGCTCAGTCCACTTGGGGGCCAAGCCGGCGTGATCCGCATCGGCGAAGACGGGGCGATCGACGGCGCACATGATCCACGCAGCGACGGAGGTGCAATCCTGCTGTGAACACCGTGGACCCGCCGCTCGATCTCATCGTCCGAAATGTCCGTGTCGCGGAAGGCGGCGATCTCGTCGACATCGCAGTTCGGGGCGACCGGATCGCGGCCATAGAACCCCGCATTCGGTGCGACGCGGTATCAGACGTCGACGGCGAGGGAAGCTTTGCCTTCGGTGGATTTGTCGATACCCATATCCATCTCGACAAGGCCTGCATTCTCGACCGCTGCGCAATTTGCGAGGGTACGTTGAGCGAGGCCGTGCAGGAAGTCGCCAAAGCCAAGGTGGGCTTTGAAGAGTCCGATGTTTATTCGCGTGCGGCACGCGTTGTCGAGAAGGCGATTTCCCACGGCACGACGAGGATGCGAACCTTCGTCGAGATCGATCCGCGCGCAGGCTTCCGTTCCTTTGAGGCAATCAAGCGCATCCGAAGGGACTATGCTTTCGGGGTCGATATCGAAATCTGCGCCTTCGCTCAGGACGGGCTCACGAACGAGCCGCAAACATACGACATGCTCGACGCAGCACTTGCCGATGGTGCGGATCTGGTGGGCGGCTGCCCTTATACGGACCCTTCCCCCCGCCGGCATGTGGACATGATTTTCGCCCTCGCATCAAAGCACGATGTCCCGGTCGACTTTCATCTCGATTTCAGTCTCGATCCCGATCGAACCGATCTGCCTGACGTGCTCGACGCGACGCTCCGTTATGGTTGGCAAGGTCGCGTATCGATCGGCCACGTCACCAATCTGTCTGCCATGCCGGTGGCACAGCTCCTTGCCATTGCAGATGATCTGGCAAAGGCCGGGATCGCCCTGTCGGTGCTGCCGGCAACCGATCTGTTTCTGATGGGCCGCGGACACGACCGGCTGATCCCGCGTGGTGTGGCGCCGGCCCATCTGCTCGCCAGAAGAGGGGTCGCCACGTCGATTGCGACCAACAATGTCCTTAATCCCTTCACACCCTATGGCGATGCTTCGCTCATTCGCATGGCTAATCTTTACGCCAACGTCGCCCAGCTTTCGCGTGACGAAGATATGGCCTTGGTTTTCGACATGGTGAGCGGAATGGCAGCGGGCCAATTCGATGGCGGCACGCGTCTGCAGGCCGGCGGCGAAGCGACGATCGTGCTCCTCGACAGCGACGACCCCGGTGCGGCCGTGCGCGAGATCGCCCGTGTGATTGCCGGCTGGAAAAAGGGGCGCAAGAGCTTCGACAACGGTCGCCCTATGCTCCACAAACCGATCTAGAGCGACCGCGCCATTCCATCGGGGACCGAAGTGGTCCACGATGGAAGAAGCGAGGCGGGCATCACAATTGACACGCCGTTAAGACCGAAAGATCAGTCATACCGCTCCAGGAACTCGGAGACCGTCTTTAGGCAAAGATCCTTCTCTTCGACATGCGGCATATGGCTCGAATTTTCAAAGAGCACCCACTCGCAGGCCCTGACGCGATCGACGTAAGGCTTGACCACTAGAGGCGTCGCCTCGTCGAATTTGCCTGAGATCAGCAAGGTTGGCGCCTCGATGAGCGGAAGTCTGTCTTCGATCGTCCAATCCTTCATCGTGCCGATGACGTGAAACTCGGTCGGGCCATTCATGTTGCGGTAAACGGAATTGTCCTCGTCCATGGTGGCGAAGGTGCGGGCAACCTCTTCCGGCCAGGGCACGACGCGGCAGACATGGCGATCATAGAAGACGCGGGAGGCGGCGATATATTCCGGATCGGTGATCGTGCCGGCGCGTTCGTGCTTCAATAACGTGTCCTGCACCTCCTGCGGCAACTCCTCGCGAAGGCGGTTTGCTTCTGCGACCCAGGTATGCATGTTGGCCGGCGAATTGGCAATCACCAGCGCCTTCAGACCCTTCGGCTGACGCACCGCATGTTCGGCACCCAGCATTCCGCCCCAGGACTGTCCGAGAAAGGCGTAGCGATCCTGAATGCCGAGGTGCCTCAACAGCGTGTCGAGCTCATCGAGGAAAAGCGCCGGCGTCCAGAAATCAGGACCCTTCTCCGGCAGGCGCGTCGACTTGCCGTTGCCGAGCTGATCGTAGTGGATGACGGCGCGGCCATCGATTTCGGCAATGTCTTTGAAACTATCGACATAGTCATGAGTGCAGCCAGGCCCGCCATGGGCGACGATGAGCGGCAGCCTGCCGGAATCGAGTGAACCGGTGACACGGTACCATGTCCGGTATTCGCGAAAGGGCAGAAAGGCTTCCTGCGTCGGGATTGCGGCCACGTGTCTCTCCATCTCCAGGCTTCGATGGACCAGACCATAACGCGACCGAAACGGCTGCGGCAGCTATCACAAGTTATAGGATGGCTGTGCGTCCAGCAGCCGATAATGCGTGGCGCGGACAACCGCCTGCGTGCGGTTCTTGGCACCGAGCTTCTTTGCCGCGGCATTCAAATGCATGACGACCGTCGGCACCGAACGATCGATGATGCGGGAAATCTCCTTGGCGGAATAGCCCTCGGCAGAATAGCGCAGGCATTCCCTCTCGCGCTCCGTGAGCCGGATCTTGCCGACACTCAGCGCTGCAGTGTCGAAGAGCGAATAGGCCGTCTCGTGGAAGACATGCGCAAGCAGGTTGAAATCGGCGATATAGCGCAGGGCATCGCGCTCGAACTCCTTGTTGGCACCGAAGCGAATTCCCGTGACCGTCGCGTAATCGCCGCGCGGCATATGCACCGGCACCGTGACACCCGTCGACATGTCGCGCTCGCTCAGGTAGCGCGCGACGGGAACCGTGTCCTCGCTCATGAAGCGCTTGATCAGCGTATCGGCGTCGGGATCATAATTCCAGAAGAAGGGCGCCGAAGTCCGTAGCGCCACCTGCTGCACCGGATCGATGCGGAAATAGCCGCGATCGAACCAGTATTCATACATGTCGTCGGAGATGTTCCGGAGCTTCAGAAGCGAAGGGATCATGATCTTGCCGTCGAGGTCGTAGGGAACCGGCGAATAATCGTAGATCAAAGCCTCGAAGCCGATTGCCTTCATACCCTCGAAGATATGGTCGATGCGGCCGTCCAGCGTCTGATGCGCCGTGAACTGGCGCCTGATGGTTCCGATTTGATCGAACATGCAGCGGTTCCCGTCTGTGCCTGCGACCTCCCAACCTATCACTTCTTATAGCTGGTGCCGAGCGCGGTTTAAGGTAAAAATTTAGCCATGCTCAAATATTGAGCAAGCAGAATCTTTCGCCGGAGTTGTCAATGTGGCGTGAAATTGAGCCTGAGGCGCGGCATGTCATCGAGGTCGATGGCTACAAGGTGGTCGCCTACAGCTTTGGCAGCGGCCCTGAGACGGTCTTCTGCCTGAACGGCGGCCCCGGCCTGCCCTGCGACTATCTGCGCGAGGCTCATTCCTGCCTGATCGACAAGGGGTACAGGGTCGTTGCCTTCGACCAGCTCGGCACCGGCGCCTCAGACCGCCCGACCGACAAGGGTCTATGGACCATCGGCCGTTACGTGGAGGAGACCGAGACCGTCCGCAAGGCGCTCGGCCTCGGCAAGGTCCATATGCTCGGCCACTCCTGGGGCGGCTGGCTGGCAATCGAGTATGCGCTGACCTATCCCGAGAACCTCAAGACGCTGATCCTCGAAGATACCGTCGCAGACATGCCGCATCTGATTTTGGAGCTGGAGCGGCTGCGCGCGGCGCTCGGCCCGGAAACCGTCGCGATGATGCAGAAGCACGAGGCGCAAGGCACCTATAATCACCCCGAATATCTCGCCGCCGTCACCATCCTCAACTATCGCCATGTCTGCCGCTTGCCAGAATGGCCGGCACCGGTTCGCCGTTCGCTCGACGATTGGAACATGGGTCCCTACGAGACGATGCAGGGGCCGAACGAATTTCTCTATATCGGCAATCTCAAGGACTGGAACCGCATTCCGGACCTTCCGCAACTTGCCATGCCGGTGCTGATCACGGCGGGCGAACATGACGAGTTGACGCCGGCCTGCGCACTCAGGATGAAGCTTGCCTTGAAGGATGCCGAACTCAAGATCTTTGCCAATGCCAGCCACATGCCCTTCTACGAGAACCCGTGGGATTACTATCCGGCGCTCCTCGATTTCCTGTCACGGCATAGGGAAAGCTGATGCAAGTTAAGGTGATCCAATCCCACCGACGACAAGGGGGCGATCGCCGCTATGCATCGCTATAGATTCGTACTGACACGGCCACTGCAATTCCTGCCTGTCCTCTTCGGCATCAGCGTCATCACCTTCATTCTGGTCCGCCTCATTCCCGGCGATCCCGCCCGCAATATCCTCGGTACGCGCGCCACGCCGGCCGCACTTGCCAGCATTCGCGCGCAATATGGCCTCGATCAGCCGATGTGGCTGCAATATTTCTATTTCATCAAAAACCTCGGCAATGGCGAGATGGGCAAATCGATCCTCTACAAGATCGACGTGCTGCCGCTGATTTCGACGCGGATCGAGCCGACGATCGCACTGGTCGTCTCGAGCGTCATCCTGTCGATCCTAATTGCCGTGCCGATGTCGGCGATCGCCGCGCGCAATGTCGGGCGCGCACCGGATCATATCGTGCGCGTCGTCTCGACCTTCGGCATCGGCTTTCCGCCCTTCTGGCTGGGGCTGATGCTGATCATCCTCTTCAGTGTCCAGCTCGGCGTCCTGCCGGTCTCGGGCTACGGCTCGACGATCGGCGGGAAGATCGCTCATCTCATCCTGCCGGCTCTGACAGTTGCGCTATCGCTTTCGACGGTGCTGACCCGCAGCCTGCGGACGGCGATGATCGAATCTCTGAAATCGGATGTGGCGACTGCGGCCCGTGCCCGCGGCATGCCGGAGGGCATCGTCTTCTGGCGGCATGTCGTGCCGAACTCGCTGGTACCATCAATCAACCTACTCGCCGTCAACATCGGCTGGCTGATCGGCGGCACGGTGGTCGTCGAAAGCGTCTTTGCCTTGCCCGGCATGGGGCAACTGCTGGTGCGTGCCATCTTCTCGCGCGACTACATGGTCGTTCAGGGAGTTGCGATGGTCTTTGCCTGCGCCACGGTGCTGGTCAACTTCCTCGCCGATATCGTCACGGTCGCCGTCGATCCGCGGGTGAAGCTATGAGCATCGAGGCAACAGCGACCGCCTCCCTCGGCTGGAGCAGGTTTTTGGGGAAGCACCTGACGCTGACGCTCGGCGGCGGCATCCTTCTGTTCTTTCTCCTTCTGGCGATTTCAGCGCCAATGGTGGCGCCCTATGACCCGATCTTTCAGAATGCCGATATGCGCCTGCAGGCGCCGTCGTTCCTGCATCCGTTCGGTACTGACAATTTCGGACGAGACATTCTTTCGCGCGTCATCTGGGGTACGCGCATCGATCTGCAGATCGCCATCATCGGCGTGCTCTTCCCGTTTCTGATCGGCACGACGGTCGGCACGATCGCTGGCTTTTTCGGCGGCATTGTTGACGCGATCTTCATGCGCATCGTCGATATCATCTTGGCCTTCCCCTTCCTGGTACTGATGCTGTCGATCATCGCCATTCTGGGACCAGGACTGAGCAGCTTCTATATCGCCATGGCCCTGGTCGGCTGGGTCTCCTATGCCCGCCTCATCCGCGCGCAGATGCTGGTGCTGAAGGGCAGCGACTATGCCGTTGCTGCCGTCAGCCTCGGCTTCAGCCGTCCCCGGATCATGTTCCGTCACCTGCTGCCGAACGCCATTGCCGGTTCGATCGTCTTTTCGATGTCGGATGCCGTGCTGGTGCTCCTGAGCGGTGCGGCCGTCAGCTATCTCGGCCTCGGCGTTCAGCCGCCGCTCGCCGAGTGGGGTGTCATGGTGGCGGAAGGCCAGAGCTTCATCACCACGGCCTGGTGGATCACGCTGTTTCCCGGCCTTTCCATCGTCTGCCTCGCCTTCGGCTTCAGCATGCTGGGCGACGCGCTTGGCGAACTGCTGGGGGTGCATGAATGAGCGACCCCCTACTCTCCGTTCGAGACCTCGTGGTCAAGGCAAGACTCGATGGTGGCACCCGCACGCTGATCGACGGCGTTTCGCTCGATCTCGGCAAGGGCGAGATTCTCGGTCTTGTCGGCGAGAGCGGCTCGGGCAAGAGCCTCTTGTGCCGCTCGCTGGTTCGGCTGCTACCCTCGTCGCTTCTGAAGATCGAAAGCGGCTCCATTCGCCTTGAAGGGCGGGAGCTCACGGAAATCGGCGATGCCGAGATGCTTGAGGTGCGTGGCGGCGAGATCGGCATGATCTTCCAGAATCCGACGAGCCATCTCGATCCCGTTATGCGCATCGGCGACCAGATCGCCGAAGGCATCCGCTACCATCAGGGGCTCAAAACGCGCGAGGCGCGCGCAGCCGCAACCGAGATCCTTGAGCAGGTCGGCTTTCCTGATCCCAAAAGACAGTATGACAGCTATCCGCACGAGTTTTCCGGCGGAATGCGGCAGCGTGCCATGATCGGCGTCGCGCTCTCCTGTAATCCTAAGATCCTCATCGCTGACGAGCCGACGACGGCCCTCGACGTCACCATCCAGGCGCAGATCCTGCGGCTGCTGATCGACATTCGCGACAAGCGCGGGCTTTCGATCATCCTCATCACCCACGATCTCGGCATCGTCGCCCAGACCTGCGACAGGATCGCCGTTATGCGCAGCGGCCGGCTGCTTGAACAGGGTCCCAAAAGGACGATCCTCAGCCAGCCTGAAAATCCCTATACGATCGATCTGATCAACAGCCACCCTTCTCTGCCCGACGAAGCGGCGATGACGCAGCCGGAACCCACAAGGCCGGAGAGGTCAGCCAGGCCGCTTCTCGAAATCGATGACCTGCGTGTCGACTTTAGGGTCGGCGGCGGTTTCTTAAAGGGCAGCGGCGCAAAGACGGTCAGCGCCGTTTCCGGCGTCAGCCTGCAGGTCATGCCGGGCGAAACCATCGGCATCGTCGGAGAATCCGGCAGCGGCAAGAGCACGCTTGCCCGTGCAATTCTCGGCCTTACCCCGATTTCCTCCGGCCATGTGACTTTCGACGGTGTCGATCTGACCCAGCAGAAGAGCGCCGGCCTCGCAAGGCTCCGGCGCGAAACGGCCATGGTCTTCCAAGACCCGTTCAACGCACTCAACCCGCGCTTGACGATCGGCCAGACGCTTGCCGAGGTGCTGAAAGTTCAGGGCAAGGTCGCAAAGGCTGAGATCCCCGTACGCATAGGTGAATTGCTCGACCTCGTCGGGCTGGAGCGCGAATTCGCCGATCGCAAGCCGCGCAGCATGAGCGGCGGCCAGTGCCAGCGGGCCGGCATTGCAAGGGCGCTTGCGGTCGACCCGAAGCTTATCATCGCCGACGAATGTGTGGCCGCCCTCGATGTCACCATCCAGGCGCAGATCATCGATCTCTTCCGTGAACTGACGCGCAGGATGAACCTGACCTTGATCTTCATCGCCCACGACCTCGCCATCGTGCGCAATCTCTGTGAGCGGACCGTCGTGATGTATCGCGGCGAGATCGTCGAGGAAGGCCGCTCGCAGGAGATCTTCTCCCACCCGAAACATGCCTATACCGCAGCGCTCATTGCAGCCATTCCCGATATCGATCCGGACAGGCCCTTGCATGGCGAACGCGACGCGGCACAGGCCGGGCAGACCCAATCAGCCAAACGCATGCGATAACAACGAAGGGAACGAATTCATGACCAACAAGTGGAAGACAATCGGGCTTGCCGCCATTCTCGCCGGCCTGACGCTGAGCGCAAGCTATGCAGAAGCGGCCGGCGTACTCACCATCGGCCGCCGCGAGGATTCGACGACGTTCGACCCGATCAAGACGGCGCAGAATATCGACAACTGGGTGTTCTCCAACGTCTATGACGTGCTGGTGCGCGTCGACAAGACAGGCACGAAGCTGGAGCCGGGTCTTGCGGAAAGCTGGACCGCCTCGGAGGACGGCCTCACCTATGTCTTCAAGATTCGCGACGCGAAATTTTCCGATGGCTCGCCGCTGACGGCTGATGACGCAGCCTTCAGCCTGCTGCGCATCCGAGATGATCCGGCGTCACTCTGGAGCGACTCCTATAAGGTGATCGATACCGCCGTCGCGACTGATCCACACACGCTGACGATCAAACTCAAGCACGCATCGGCACCCTTCCTGTCGACGCTTGCACTTCCGAATGCCTCAGTCATCTCGAAGGCGGGCATGCAATCCTTAGGCGCTGATGCCTATGCGGAAAAACCGATCGCCTCAGGCGCCTTCTCCGTCGAGGAATGGCGCCGCGGCGATCGCATCATCCTGAAGAAGAACCCGAATTTCTGGCAGGCCGACCGCGTCAAGCTCGACGGCGTTGAATGGATCTCGGTACCGGACGACAACACCCGGATGCTGAACGTGCAGGCCGGCCAGCTCGATACCGCCATTTTCGTGCCGTTCTCGCGCGTCGAAGAGCTGAAAAAGGACCCGAACCTCACTGTGCTGATCGATCCGTCCACGCGTGAGGATCACCTGTTGATCAATCACGCCCATGGCGACCTCGGCAAGAAAGAAGTCCGCCAGGCCCTCGACATGGCGATCGACAAGAAGGCGATCGTCGACGCCGTTACCTTCCATCAGGGTACGGTCGCCAATTCCTACATCCCGAAAGGCGCCTTGTATTACTATGCGGATAATCCGCAACGCCCCTACGATCCGGAGAAGGCCAAGCAGATGCTTTCGGCAGCAGGCGTCTCCAATCTCACTGTAAAGTACCTCATTCGCGCTGGCGATGAAGTGGATGAGCAGACGGCCGTCCTGGTGCAGCAGCAGCTTGCCAAGGCTGGCATTACCGCCAACCTGCAGAAGGTCGATCCGAGCCAGGAATGGGATATGACCATCGCTGGTGACTACGACATTTCGGTCAACTACTGGACCAACGATATCCTTGATCCGGATCAGAAAACGACATTCGTTCTCGGCCACGATTCAAACAATAACTATATGACCAACTATAAGAACGATGCGGTGAAGGATCTCGTCGCCAAGGCGCGGCTAGAGCTGGACCCGAAGAAGCGCGAGCAGATGTATATCGACCTGCAGAAGATGGCGAAGGACGATGTCAACTGGATCGACCTTTACTACAGCCCCTATATCAACGTTGCGCGCAAGAACGTCGACAATTTCCATCAAAATCCGCTCGGCCGCTTCTTCCTGGAAGATACGGTCAAAAATTGACATGGTCCCAGCTCCGCCGTCCACAGGGGCGGCGGAGCATTGCTTTGTAAGATGCCCCTTTCGCAAACCCGCGAAGCGGTTATTCTGTCATCTTGATGCAAGGCAAGGATCATTGGCGAATGCACGTGCCGCAAGGTGAATTTCGGGAGCGCATGACGATACTCGGCGATCTTAACGTAGCCTCGTTCGTCCCCTGGATCCGGCGTCACGCCAATAAGCTCGGGCTTTCGCAGACGTTTTTCCAGTCCGATGCAGACCGGATCGAACTTGAGGTCACCGGGCCTGTGGAACTGATCGACATGCTGGAAATGGGCTGCTCACTCGGTCCGATCGATGTCTGGGTGGAGGAAATCCAGCGCAGGGTCATAAATGAGCCGCAGCCATCGCATCTTAGAAATTCCTGATCTATTGCCTTTTATTTAATCATTGTTGCCAATGCGAATTATTTATGCAAAACCTTTGAGCGGTACGGGATGCAGGCATCGGCGCCTGCCTATGACCAGCGGCGCTAAGCCATTGGTGAAATTAAGAGAGTTAAGGCTATGCCATTTGATGGGATCGGATCCTGGGCGCCAGTCGCCCTTTCCTCTGATCTGCCGCCAGGAACCGTCATACCGGCCTGGACATCGGTTGGCCCGATCGCCCTGTGGCGCAGTCAGTCGGGCCGCGCAACTGCATCTTCCGATCGTTGTCCGCATCGCGGAATGAGGTTGTCGCATGGCTTCGTCCGCGGCGAAGCGCTGTCCTGCATCTATCACGGATGGAGCTATTCGCTGTCAGGCGGATGTATTCGCATTCCCGCCCATCCGGATCTGGTTCCCCCGGAAACCATCCGCGTCGCCGTCCAGCAGATCGAAGAAGCGGGCGGCATCTTATGGGCAGCCGTCGCACCGCCGGCAACACAGCCTCCACAGCTTGACGAGCTTGTCCCTTTACGCTCTCTGAGCGTGGAAGCGGATGTCGCGGCAATCGAGGCCGCAACAGGGGCGAAGGTCGACGCGAGGGGACTGATCCGCCTGCCGGAATTTCCCTGGATCGGGTTGCTGCTGGCGCTACAGGAAAAGCATACGCTCGTTCTTCTCATGGTCGACAGGGATCGCAGCCCGGCAGACCGCATTGCGGCATCCCGGACTGTCGAATCCATCCGCCGTGCGGCGGAAGAGCGCCATAGGGAGATCGCGGAATGAAAGGCGGCGCCATGATCGATGAATGGTATCCTGTCGGCCTCTTCAGCCAGCTCAGCGAGAAGGGAAGCAAGACCTGGCTAATGGGCGAGGCGATCGAGGTCGCGCGCGATCGGCATGGCAATGCGCAGGTGATAACTGCCGAGGGAAGAGCCCTCCCCATCCGCGTGCGGTATGGCCATATCTGGTCCTCCCTCGGGAACCCGGAGAAGGAGCTTTTCGCCATTCCGGAGGCCGATCAGCCCGGCCGGCGCTTCGTCGATGTCGGCGTGGTCCGTGTGCGCTGCTCGCCGCTTCGCGCCGTAGAGAACTTTCTCGACATCGCGCATTTTCCCTTCGTCCACACCGACATCCTCGGCGCGGAACCGCATACGGAAGTCGAAAACTACAAGGTCGAGATCCGCGAGGGTGTCGATGAAGTCTGGGCAACGCAAGTAAAATTCTACCAGCCGCAGGCTGCAAAATCCGCGACCGGCGGCATTACCACCAAATACATGTACCGCGTGCCAGCCCCGACCTGTTCCGTCCTCTACAAGACATGCCCTCCGCGCCCCAGCGAATGGGACGTCATAACCTTGTTCGTCCAGCCTCTTGCCGAAGACCTCTGCGACGTGTGGCCATGGATGGCGCTCTTCGATGATGAAACGCCGATGACGGACCTCATCCACTTTCAACAGACGATCTTCCTGCAGGACCGCTCGATCCTCGAAAACCAGATACCCGCGCTTCTTCCGCTCGATCCCGGCATGGAAATCCCGACAAGGGCCGACCTCACCTCGGTCGCCTACCGGCGATGGCTCAAGCGCCATAATTATACCTACGGCGCACAGTTGGTCGCACAATGAAGCTCTACGATTATGTTCTATCGCCGAGTTGCTACAAGGTACGGCTGATGGCCGCGATCCTGGGTATCAAGCTCGACATCCGGCCCGTCGACTTCCATCCCGGCGCGGAGCACCGCGGACCGGAGCTTATGGCGCTCAATCCGGCGGGCTCCATCCCGATCCTCGAAGATGGCGATCTCGTGCTCACCGAATCCTCCGCCATGCTTGCCTATCTCGCTGCCAATTCTGCGCCTGAATGGCTGGGGCAGGATTCGCCGCAGGAGACGGCGCGCGTACAGCAATGGCTCTCCTTCTCGCATCGCCTGACCGCCAATCTTGGTGGCGCACGGCTCCACGAAATGCTCCTGCGACCAGGAGATATCAAGGCATTGCAGGCGCAAGGGGTTGCGGCATTGCGCGAGCTCGAAGCTGGCCTCTTCGAGCAGGGCGAACGCGGTATGCAATTCCTCGCAGGAGGCCGGGCGACCATCGCCGATATCGCCTGCTTTCCCTATGTCGCGCTTGCGCCCGACGGCGGCATCTCGCTTGACCCCTACCCGTTGATCCGGCTCTGGATGCGCGCCATCCGCAGCCTGCCCGGTTTCATCGAAATGCCCGGCATTCACCGCCTGCACGAGCTGAAACCAGATCCGCACCCGGCGGCGGAGAGGTGATGAAATGACCGGCTACCTCCTGAAAAATTGTGCGGCTGTGATCGTCGATGAGGGCAAGGGACCGAGCGTACGCCGAAACGTCGACCTGCTTACCAACGGCCCGGCGATCCAGGCGATCGGCGAGAACCTGTCGCTGAATGCCCTGCCCGAGGGCACGATCGTCCAGGACGCATCCGGCTGGTTCGTCTATCCGGGGCTCGTCAACACCCATCACCACTTCTTTCAGTGCTTCGTGCGCAACCGGGCGGATCTCGACTGGACGAAGCTCTCCGTCATCGAATGGCTCGACCGCATCTATCCGATCTTCTCGCGACTGACAGAGGATTGCTTCTATCATTCCTCGGTCACCGCCATGGCCGAGATGATCAAGCACGGCTGCACCACCGCCTTTGATCATCAATATTGCTTTCCCCGCCATGCCGGAAAGCGTCTGATCGACCGCCAGTTCGAGGCAGCGGACCTTCTCGGCATGCGCTTTCATGCAGGCCGCGGCGGCAACACCCTGCCGAAATCCGAGGGGTCGACGATCCCGGACGCCATGCTCGAAACCACGGATGAATTCATCGCCGATTGCGCGCGGCTGATCGACAGCTATCACGATGCCGGCCCCTTCAGCATGCGCCAGGTGGTGGTCGCGCCTTGCCAGCCGGTCAATTGCTATCGCGAAACCTTCGTCGAGTCGGTTGCGCTGGCGCGCGATCGCGGCGTGCAGATGCACACGCATGTCGGCGAAGGCGAGAGCCCGGTCATCGAGGCGCGGCACGGCATGCGCACGGTCGATTACTGCACCGAATTGGGCTTTGCCGGCCCTGATGCCTTCTACGCCCATTGCTGGGAACTGACGCATGACGAGTTGCGCAAGATGGCGGCGAGCGGCACCGGCGTCTCCCATTGTCCGGAGCCGGTTTACCTCGTCGGCGCCGAAGTGACCGATATTCCGGCGATGCAGGCCTTCGGCTTGCGCATCGGCCTCGGCTGCGATGGAGCGGCATCGAACGACAACTCGAACCTCATGCACTGCATCCATTCCGCCTATATGCTGCAGTGCCTGACGGCCTCGACGCGTCAGCACCCCGTTCCAGCCCCGCTCGATTTTCTGCGCTATGCGACAAGCGGAGGCGCAAGCCTGCTGGGACGCACGGATATCGGGCGTCTCGCCCCGGGCATGGCAGCCGACCTCTTCGCGATCGATACGCGACGGATGGACTATGTCGGGACTCGGCATGACCCGCTGAGCCTGATTGCCAAGGTCGGGATCGGCATGCCCACCGATCTGACCATGATCAACGGACGCATTGTCTGGCAGGGCGGTGAATTTACCGGACTGGACGAGGCTGCGCTGTTTGCCGCGGCCGAGGCCGCACTTGCAACAGTAGAATTCTGAAAAACCAAAAGGGGAACTGGGATGCAGAAGAATCTGACCCGCAGAACATTGATGAAGAGCGCGGCTGTTGCAGGCCTCGCAACGGCCTTTACCGGCCGCTCTGCCTTTGCCGCAAACGAACCGCTGGGCATCACGCTCGTCGTGCCCTCGCCGATCGGCGATGTCGGCTGGGGCCATGCGCTGGCCGCGGGCCTTGATCCGATCAAGGCCGCCTATGGCGACAAGGTCAAGGTGACGGTCATCGAGAACATTGCCGAAGGTCCGGATGCGGACCGCATCATGAACAAGACGGTCGCCGATGGAAACCATTTCCTGATCGCCGGCTCGTTCGGCTATCAGAACGGTGCGCTTCAGGTTGCTCGCCGCAATCCGAAGGTCAGCGTCCTTCATGCCTCCGGCTTCCAGGTCGCGCCGAATTTTTCCCCCTTCGCCGCCAAGTATTTTCAAGGAACTTACCTGCTTGGCATGGCGGCAGCCGCCGTCTCCAAGACGGGCAAGCTCGGTTCGGTCTCCGCCTTCGCGATTCCCGAACTGATCACGTCGGTAAACGCCTTCACGCTCGGAGCGCAGGCGGTGAAGCCCGACATCGAGGTATCGGTCGTCTGGGTCAATTCCTGGTTCGATCCGGCCAAGGAACAGGAAGCGGCCAAGGCCTTGATCTCGCAGGGCTGCGACGTGATCTTCTCGAACGCGCAGGATACGCCTTCGGTCATTTCCGCCTGCGAGGAAGCCGGTGTCTACGCCTTCAACCTGAACTCCTCGATGAAGAAATATGCGCCGAAAACCTATCTCGGCTGCGTGTCCACAGATTGGTCGCCCTTCTTCAAGGCATCGGTCGATGCCCATCTCGCCGGCACGTTCAAAGGCGCCAACGCGTTTCTCGGCGTCGCGGAGAAGGTCGTCCAGGTCGTCGACTGGAGCACGGCAATCCCGGCCGATACCATGGCGAAGATCAAAGAAACCGAAGGCAAGATCGCAAGCGGCAGCTTCTCGCCGTTTACCGGCCCGATCACCAAGGCCGACGGCAGCGAGGGAGCTGCTTCGGGCGCGACATTGACGGATGCCCAGATCGTCGCGATGGACTGGCATGTCAAAGGTGTGAAGACGCCTTTGCCGAAGTAATCACGTCATGACCATTCCGCTGCTGTCGCTGCGCGGCATCTCTAAAAGCTACGGCCAGGTCCATGCTAACAAGCATATCGACCTGGACGTGGCCAAGGGCTCGATCCATGCCATCCTCGGAGAAAACGGCGCCGGCAAATCGACCCTGATGAAGCTGATCTACGGCGTCGAACAACCGGACGAAGGGACTATCGCCTGGCATGGGCAGCCTCTCAGCCTTGCCTCCCCAGCGGAGGCGAGGCGTACCGGCATCGGGATGGTCTTTCAGCACTTCTCATTGTTCGAGAACCTGACGGTCGTCGAGAACATTCGCTTGATCGTGGCCGGCCGCAGGGCCGAACTTGCGCAGCGCATCCGCAAATTGGGGGATGAATTCGGCCTCGAAGTCGATCCGCTCGCCCATGTGCACGAACTGTCAGTTGGCGAGCGGCAGCGGGTGGAAATCATCCGATGCCTGATGACCGATCCGAAGCTGCTGATCCTCGACGAGCCGACATCGGTGCTGCCGCCGCAGGCTGTCGGGAAGCTGTTCGAGACGCTGCGCCGCCTGCGTGACGGCGGTGTCTCGATTCTCTTCATCTCGCACAAGCTGGAGGAGATCCAGTCCCTGTGTGACCGCGCCACCATCCTGCGTGCCGGCCATGTGACCGGGCATGTGGATCCGCGCGAGCATGACGCCCATGATCTCGCCCGCATGATGATCGGCCGCGACATGCCGGAAGCAATCCCTGCATTGCCTATGGCCGAAGGCGAAAAGCGCCTGGAACTCATTGGCCTCGATTACCGACCCGACGATCCTTTTGGCATGCCGCTCTCCACCATCAGCCTGAGCGTGCGCAGCGGCGAGATTCTGGGCATTGCCGGCATTTCCGGCAATGGACAAAAGGAACTGGCCGCGCTGATTTCGGGGGAAACGACCCTGCCGCGGGACAAGCGCGACCAGATCTTCATGATGGGACACGACGTGGGTGGTCTCGATGCGGCGAGCCGCCGGAAGCTCGGCTTTGCCTTTGTCCCGGAAGACCGGCTGGGTAATGGCGCCGTCCCCGAAATGTCGCTGACCCTCAATGGTCTGCTAACGGCGCATCCGTTAGGGTTCGTGAGACATGGCCTCCTCGACAGCGGCAAGGCGGCCGACTTCGCAAACGAATGCATTCGAGATTATGACGTGCGCACGCCCGGCCCGGATGCGGAAGCGGGCTCGCTTTCCGGCGGAAACCTGCAGAAGTTCATTGTCGGGCGCGAAATCATGCTGGCGCCGAAACTGCTGTTCCTAGCTCAACCAACCTGGGGCGTCGACGTGGGCGCGGCCTCCGCTATTCGCAAGCGGCTGATCGAGCTGCGCAATCAGGGCATGGCCATTCTCGTCATATCGGAAGAACTCGAGGAGCTGTTCGAACTCAGCGATTTTATCCAGGTCCTTTATCACGGCAGGTTAAGCCCGCCGCTCGTCACGCGCGACACCCACCCGGAAGAGATCGGTCGATACATGATCGGCGTCCAGCCCCAACGCGAGAAAGCGCCCGCATGAGCAGTTCCTTCTCCGCCGCCCTGCCCACCCTGGTCCGACGGGAACGAGCCTCGCTGACTGCGAAATTGCTCGCGCCGCCGATTGCCCTCGTCGTGACCATCGCCCTCAATCTTGGCCTCTACATTGCGATGGGCCGCGACCCGGCAGCGGTGATCTACGCCATGCTGATCGAGCCGTTCGTCTCGTGGGCATCATTCTCGGAGGTACTGCTGAAGACCGGTCCGCTGCTTCTGATCGCACAGGGTCTGGCGATCGGCTTTCGGACGAAGGTCTTCAACATCGGCGCCGAGGGCCAGTTTATTCTCGGGGCAATCTTCGCGTCCTCCATACCCATCTGGATGCCGCAGGCAACGGGCCAATGGATGTGGCCGGCGATGCTGCTGCTCGGCACGCTCGGCGGCGCTCTATGGGCGTCTCTCACCGCCTTCTGGCGTGTCAGGCTCAATGCCAACGAGATCCTCGTCTCGCTGATGCTGAGCTTCGTCGCCGCGCAATTGCTCAATTATCTGCTTCTCGGGCCATGGAAAGATCCGAACGGCTTCAACTTCCCGCAGTCGGTCATGTTCCAATACGATGCCATGGTGCCTATCCTCTTTGAGGGAACGCGCGTCAATGTTTCATTCGTGTTTGCCCTTGCTCTGTCGATTGCCGCATGGATCTTCATGCAGAAGAGCTTCGCCGGCTATAAATTGCAGGTCGGCGGACTGGCGCCCCGGGCGGCAAGCTATGCCGGCTTCAAGGAGAGCTGGGCAATCTGGCTCTCGCTGATCATTGGCGGAGCAGCGGCCGGTCTTGCCGGTGCTGCCGAGGTCGCCGGCCCGCTTGGCCAGCTGCAGCGTTCGATCTCGACCGGATATGGCTACGCCGCAATCATCGTCGCTTACCTTGGCGGTCTCAATCCGATCGGCATCGTCATTTCCTCGATCGTCATGGCAGCTCTCTATATCGGCGGCGACAATGCCATGGTTTCCGCCAATTTGCCCATTGCTGCGGTCCGCGTATTCCAGGGCAGCCTGCTTCTCATCTATCTGATCGCCATGGCCTTCGTGCGCTATCGTATCGTATGGCGCCCCACATCCGTACGGAGCACATCATGAGCGCTGTCGAGTTCATTCTTGCGGGCATGCTGGCAGCTGCAACACCGTTTCTGCTGGCAGCCCTGGGCGAGCTTGTCGCGGAGCGCGCCGGCGTCCTCAACCTCGGTGTCGAAGGGCTGATGGCGCTTGGCGCCGCGATCGCCTTCATTGTCGTTTATCACGGCGGCGGCCATTTTCTCGCCTTCCTCGCCGCGGGCCTAGGAAGCGCTCTCCTTTCGATGATCTTTGCCGGGATCATCCTGGGTTTCAACGCGAACCAGGTTGCGGCCGGCCTTGCTCTTGGGATTTTCGGCCAAGGGCTCTCGGCGCTGTTCGGCAAGAGTTATGAGAGCCTGACCGTCACGACGCTGCCGAAGATCGCGATCCCCGGGCTGTCGGACATTCCGGGTATCGGCGGTCTCTTCAATCAAGATATCGTCGTCTGGATCTCGCTTGTCGTGACGATCGCCATATGGGTGCTATTTGCCTATGGCAAGGTTGGCCTGGTGCTGCGCGCGGTCGGTGAAAACCCGAAAGCCGCGCATGCGATCGGCTATCCCATTATTGCAATCCGTTTCGCCGCGGTTGCCTTCGGCGGCATGATGGCAGGCTTCGCCGGCGCTTACGCTTCCACGATCTATACACCGCTCTGGGCGGACGGCATGATAGCCGGGCGCGGCTGGATTGCTATTGCTCTCGTCGTATTCGGAACCTGGCTGACGGGGAGGATCTTCCTGGGCGCCTGCCTGTTTGGTGCGGTATCGCTTATGGGGCTTGCCGCCCAGGCGACCGGATTTGCGGTCCCCTCACAACTCTTGTCATGCCTACCTTATCTCGTGACGATTATCGTCCTCGGCATCATCTCGGCAGACCGTCGCCTGCTCAAGCTCAACGGTGTCGCCTCCCTCGGCGAGCCATTTGAGCGTTAACGAGATAGCTGCTTGCGGCTTTTGTCCGATGTTTATGTCTCAGGAGTTGCGTGGCAGGAGACATAGGTACATTGCAAAGCCAATCGAAACTTTATAGCCACAGAATTCGAAAGCCCCCGTTCCGCGACGAGGGCTTTCCAGAACATCTCCAGGAAAGATTTGTAGGCGCAATCAGGTGGTACGTTCCGGCGCACGCGGGCGCCACTTGATCAGACGCGCCTCGACGAAATCCAGGACGAGATCGATCAGCAGGACGAACACTGCCAGGATGAAGATCCCCGCAAAGACGCCGACGGCATCGAAGTTCCCTTCAGCCTGCGCGATGAGGTAACCCAGACCGGCCGATGCACCCAGATATTCACCGATGATGGCGCCAACAACCGCAAAACCGACGGATGTCCGAAGCGATGAAAGGATCCAGCTCGCCGCAGCCGGGAAATAGACATGGCGCAGCAGTTCGGATTTCTTCGCCCCAAGAATGCGGGCATTGGACAGCACCACGGGGTTGACTTCACGCACACCCTGCATCGCGTTGAAAAAGGTTACAAAGAACACGAGCGTGACGGCGAGAGCCACTTTGGACCACAGGCCCAGGCCGAGCCACAAGACAAAGATCGGGGCAAGGACCACACGCGGAATGGCGTTCAGGCCTTTGATGAACGGATCGAGGATTCGCGCTGCGGAGCGGGATAGTCCGAGCCATACGCCTGCAGCAACGCCAAGAGCCGTGCCGATGATGTAGCCGAGCACCGTTTCCGTGAGGGTAATGGTCACATGCTTGAAGAAGCCGGGATCGGTGACCCATGTGAATACCTGTTTCAGAATATCGACAGGCGAGGGAAAGAAGAAGACATCGATCACGCCCAGGTTTACGCCGATCTCCCATCCGCCGACAATGACCAGCAGCAATGCCAGTTGGGTAAGTCTCTCAGTCATGGCGTTCATAGCTTTTCTCCACTTCACCGCGCAGGGAAGCCCAGATATTGCGATAGAGTTCGGTAAAGCGGGGATCGAGCTTGATCTCCGCGACATCGCGAGGCCGCTCCAGATCGACAGGGAAACTGTCGATGACGCGCGACCGGGGACCCGAGGCCAGAACCACAACACGATCGCCCAGAGCAATCGCTTCTTCAAGATCATGCGTAATCAGAACCACGGCCCGCTGCTCTTCCTGCCATAGCCGAAGCAGTTCATTCTGCATCAAATGCCGGGTATGAATGTCGAGCGCGGAGAAAGGTTCGTCCATGAGGATAACCTTCGGCCCCGTTATCAGCGCCTGCGCCATTTGCACACGCTTACGCTGGCCGCCGGAAAGCTGATGGGGATAGCGATCCTCGAAGCCTTTAAGCCCGACCTTCGCCAGCCATTTGAGGGCTCGCTCCCGGCGCTCGCCCGCGCCGACGCCTTGGAACATCGGCCCCAGTTCCACATTTTCGATCGCGGTTTTCCACGGGAGCAGAGCATCCTGCTGAAACAGATAGCCGATATTATTCTGGATGCCGGAGACCACGCTGCCATCGATGGAGACCGAGCCCTTTGCCGGCTTCAAAAGACCTGCGATCGCATTCAGGATCGTACTTTTGCCACAGCCCGTCGGCCCGACGATAGCGACGAATTCGCCATCGGCCACTGCCAGATTCACATCCTGGACCGCTACGAAGGAGCCAAAGGCCATGGTGACATTTTCGATTGCCACCATCGCTTTGGGTGACGCCGCCGCATGCGGTGTCTGTGCTGCCGGCTTTAAGGCTGTCACGGACATCTTAACCTCCCTTAGTTCGATGCCGTCGCCGGCACCTTAGCTACAAATTCGTTGGTATAGGTCTTGGAAAGGTCGATCTTGGCAGCTTTGACCTTGTCGTTGAACGACGTCAGGACATCGAGAGGCGTCTTGATATCTTTTTCGTCCAGCAGCCCATCCGTGGAAAAGATCTGCCGCGCGTTTTCAACTGCCTTGATATACGTCTCCTTGTCGCCCGAAATGAATTCCGGCGGAAGCTTTTCGACGATCTCTGCGGCGCTGTGCGTCTTCATCCATTGAAGCGCTTTTACCGTTGCATTGGTGACCTTCTGAATGGTCACCGGATTTTTGGAAATGTAGTCCTGCGTGGCGTAGAGCACCGATGTCGGATAGATGCCGCCATAGATTTCCTTAGCACCATCGTCGTTGCGAGCATCGATCAGGATCTTTCCGACACCCTTCTCGACCACAAACGTTGCCGCAGGATCGTAATTTACGAGGAGATCGATCTTGCCCTGCTGAAGCGCTGCCACTGCCGCGGCGCCCGATCCGACGCCGATGATCGAAACGTCGTTCGCCGAGAGCTTATGCCGCTGAAGATAGTAGCGAATGAAGAAGTCCGAGGACGAGCCCGGAGCGGTAATTCCGATCTTGGCGCCCTTAATGGTCTCCGGATCTTTCGGATCGAATTTCGCGTCTTTGCCGCCGGCCAGCACCAGCCCGGAATTGCGCCCAAGCTCCACGAAGGCGACAACATGCTTGTTCTGCGACTGCATCTGAATCGTATGGTCGTAAAAGCCGACAGCAACATCCGTCGAGCCGGCAACCAGCGCCTGCAGGGTCTTCGATCCGCCCGACGCGAAGTTTTCGACGGTGACCTCCAGGCCCTCTTTCTCATAAAGACCCAGCCCCTGCGCGACCGGGAAAGGCAGGTTGTTGAGGTTGTAGGAACCAACGCTGATGCGGACAGGTTCCGCGAAAGCCGTTCCGGACAGCGCTACCGCCGCAGCGAGTGCGAGAATAAGCTTTTTCATTCGATCTCCTCCATTTTGGCACCCTCCCGGCACCATAGGTTGCTTGATTATGCTGCACAAACCAGCGTTTTGGCGGGCTTTGCAAAGACATGGCCTTCGAACAGCCTACGTGCCGTGCGAAGAATTCCGGCGACGAGCTTTCCATCTCGCAACTGCAGCTTCACGTCCAGATGGCCGCTCGGATGTTCAATGGAAAGCACGACGGGCGGTGTTTGAACGCCAATAAGGCGGGATGCCACAGTGTTTTCGCTCACACAGGCCGTTGCAATCCCGACAGCGCCCGTCGTCGCCAGTGACGGATGGCATTCATTCGGCATGAAGTAGCGAACGTTCAATGCGCCGCCGTGTCTGGCCTGAGAGATGAGAACCGGTTTCGGGGTGACTTGGCTGCGAACGTCACCCATCCCCATTTTCTCGCCCGCGAGAATGCGAAGATCTTCCAGCCGCTCGATCAGCGAATGATTGCCGTTCAGTTCAGCAGCGCTCTCGTATCCGGTCACGCCAAGCGAGGCCGCCTCAATCAGGAGCATCGGCATCGCGCAATCGATACAGGTCACATCGATGCCGGCGATCGTCTCTATCGATTTGCCACTTGGGAAGAGCTGGCCCGTTCGGGCACCTGCCGCATCCTTGAACGTGAGCGCGATCGGAGCAGCCTGACCGGGCACACCGTCAATCCGAGCGTCGCCGAGATAGGCTACCGCACCATTCGGTGTCGGAACCTCGGCTTCGATCATCTTGCCGGTATTGACGTTGAAGATTTTGACGAGGGTGGTCTCTCCGGCGACCGGCACAAGCCCCGCCTCTATCGCGAACGGCCCAACGGCCGCCAGCATGTTCCCGCAATTGGGTGAGGTATCGACGATCTGCCTGTCGACGCGAACCTGCGCGAACAGATAGTCCACGTCGGCACCAGGCACCGTTCCCGGGCCGCAAATGGCAACTTTACTGGTGACCGGATTTCCCCCTCCGATACCATCGATCTGAAGCGGGTGCCCGGAGCCCATCACGGACAAAAGCACTTGATCCCGCTCGGCAGGGTCCTGCGGCAGATCCGACGCCAGAAAGAACGGGCCCTTCGAGGTGCCGCCCCGCATCAGCACGCACGGTATGGAGAGCAAATCATTCATGCGTTTTTCTCGCCGTATAATGTGATTGGCGTATCAATCCGCCTTGTTATTGCTATTATGGAATTAATGATTGATATGTGAAATGCTAAAATCGAGGGCATTGATACGGAATGAACATCAATTGCGAAATCCTTGACCTTAGAGCCTTCCTTGCCGTGGTCGAACTGCAGGGCTTTCATCGCGCGGCCGATCAGCTGAACATGTCGCAACCGGCGCTGAGCCGGCGCATCCAAAAGCTGGAGCAGGCAATCGGCGCGCCGCTGCTGGAACGGACGACGCGCCATGTCGCAGCCACAGCTCTTGGAACCGAACTCGTGCCTCTGGTGCAGCGTATGCTCGAAGAGTTCGACGGTTCGCTGTTTTCGATGCGGGAACTGGGAACCAAGCGCGGAGGCCTGGTAACAATTGCATGTCTGCCGACGGCAGCCTTTTATTTCCTGCCTTCCGTCATTCGCCAGTTCAACCAGGAATATCCGAATATTCGGCTTCGGATTCTCGATCTGACCGCGACTGACGCACTGCAGGCCGTCGCACGCGGCGAGGTCGAATTCGGGATCAATATCATGGGAAGCTCTGACAGCGATCTTGTCTTCGAGAGGCTGGCCGAGGATCCATTTGTCCTGGCAGCCAAGCGCGACCATCCGCTAGCGGAAAAGAAAGAGGTCCGATGGCAGGATCTTGAACCCTACCCGCTGATCACAGTTCATCGCTCCAGCGCGAACAGGACGTTGCTTGACGCTGCTCTGGCCAGATCGAACATCAAGCTCAACTGGTTTTACGAAGTGACCCATCTTTCCACATCCCTCGGTCTTGTGGAGGCAGGGCTCGGGATTTCCGTGCTGCCGAAAATGGCGACCCCGCAGGGGGAGCACCCGTTCCTGGTCACACGCCCGATCCGAAATCCCGAAATCTCGCGCACCATCGGCGTTGTCCGCCGTCGGGGCGGAACGCTGTCGCCCGCTGCCGAACATTTCATGCGCATGCTGATCGGGGCGTGGACATAAAACTGATCGGCAGGCGCAGCCGACGACACGCTCCGGCAGGCAACGTCAGCTCGTTCGGAGCGCTCAATTAACTGAGCGGGCGAACCTGCGACGACAGCCAGCCTTTCGGCAAACCGCGATCAGCCACTCGATGCGGTGGTGAAAACCGCTAGCTGGGCGTCGAAAGCCCGCTGGAAGGCAGGCCGCGCTTCACCGCGCCTGACATAGGCGTGGAGATTCGGATATTCGTTCAGAATGCCCGATGCGTGCAGCCTGCGCAGCACCGATATCATCATCAGGTCGCCGGCACTGAATGCGCCCTCGAGCCAGTCGGCATCGCCAAGGCGAGCGGACAGGTCACCCAGTCGATCGCGGATGGCTTCTTCAACGAGCGGACGGCGCTGCTCGTACCAGGGCTCGTGGACGGCGCGGTTGATGATTGGCGGCTCCACCGTGTTAAGCGCGGCGAACATCCAGGCGATGGCGCGGGCACGGCCGTTTGCGTCGTCCGGCAGCAGGCCCTGGTGATGTTCTGCGATATGGAACACGATCGCCCCCGACTCGAAGAGAACGAGATCGCCTCGCTCATAGGTCGGGATTTGCCCGAAGGGCTGACGCGTGCGATGTGCGGGCTCCTTCATCGCTTTGAACGACACAAGGCGGACCTCGTAAGGCTCTCCCACTTCTTCAAGCGCCCAGCGAACCGGCATGTCCCGCGCCAGTCCCCGGCCGCGGTCGGGCGATCGTTCAAAGACAGTAATGATGGTTGGTATCTCGTTGCTCATCGTCCGCTCCATTTGTGGCGTGCTATCCCAGGGACGATTGAAGCCGGATCCGTCCGACACTGCGTCGAGGAAATTTTCCACCAGGGACGGGAGAAGAGGGTGTCCGGTATGCAAGAAACGGCCGCCTGCCCATAGGATCCAGCGACCGTTTACGCATTGAGAGCTAGCGCCGATATCAGGCGGCCTGAGCCGAAGCGAACCGCAACGCTATCCGTGCGACGCGCTCGCCGTAAGCGCGGGCGGTTTCCAGATCGCCGACCGACATTTCGCTCGGGGCTGCATCGGCGTCGGACTGCGCCATGGGCGCAATGTACGACCCCATCCTGTTGGCATCGTCGCGTTTCGATGCCTTCACGTTGGCCGGCTTCATACCCAGGCTGACCCAAAGACCGCCATGCTGCCCCGCCAGAAGAACGAAATATTCGAGGGTGTTGAGCTTGTCGCCGTTCAAGCTGGCGCTATTGGTGAATCCTCCGAAGACCTTGTCTTGCCATTTGTTGGCAAACCAGGCCTTCGAGGACGTGTCGGCAAACTTCTTAAACTGCCAGCTCGGACCACCCATGTAGGTCGGCGATCCGAAGATGATGGCGTCGGCGGCATCCAATGCGGCCCAGGCCTCATCTGAAAGGTTGCCGTCGGCGTCAATGGCGTAAAGCGTACCGCCCGCCCCTTCCGCGACGGCTTCCGCCATCCGCTGGGTGTGACCGTAACCGGAATGATAGACGACGGCTGTATTGGTTTTGCGATGTGACATGATGATCTGGCCTCCTTGGGGCCGTGGCTTTGCGCAGTCCGGAGGCGATTTCGCTCCGTACGGCGCCTTCTTTCAAAAGAGGTTGATGGGGAGCGTTCGCATGACGCCCCAACGTCTGGCTATGGAAAGCTTTAGCCAGCCAATTACGTGCAGGTTCTCAGGGTAATGGACTCATGTGCTACGCGAGTACTCAAACATGGCTGCCGACACCAACCAGTGTCAGCAACAGCAGGAACAGCACCGGCGGCGGGAGCTCTCGATAGTTCCGGATACGGACAATAGCCGCGATCGCAGCGAGCATGATACAGGTGCCCAAAGCGACGCCTATATATCGGCTGCTGGCTATAATCAGCAGCACTGCGGTTAGAAGTTCGAGCGCACCTGTGACCCAGCACCACCAGAATGGAAATCCAAGCTGCACGAAGCCCGCGCGGACTTTTGAGTGGCCACTCATGTTCACTATGGCCCCGACGAGAAACGCGGCTGCAGACAGCCAGACGAGGACGGTATTGAGCACCGTTGTGCCCGTGAAAATTTGAACTGAATCCATTGCTATCTCTTCTCCGATACGCCGCGTCGCGACCAGCTCTTATAGCGCCATCATATATTCTAGCGCCGCTAGTTTGTCAATCGACGTTCTTTTTGATAGCCTCAGGATCAGGGAATTCGTACGAATGAAGACGGGAGCCAAGGTGGGTATCAGCGAACGCAAGGCCCGGGAAAGGGAAGAACGAGGCCGCAGGATCGTTGTCGCTGCGAGGACGATCGCCGAACGAGACGGCTGGGCTTCGGTCACGATCCGGCGTCTCGCCGACGAGATCGAATACAGCCAGCCCGTTCTCTATTCGCATTTCCAAAACCGCGATGAAATCGTCGGCGCGGTCGCGCTCGAGGGATTCGGAGAGTTGGCCGTAATCCTCCGCGCCGCGATCCGGCCGTTGTCCACGCCCGAGGAAGCGGTAGAAAGCGTGGCGACCGCCTATCTCGATTTCGCCTTCGCCCGACCGGCGATGTACGAGGCGATGTTTATCCTACCCACCGGTCTACGCTTCGCCAGATCCGATACGCCAACGCAGCTCCGAGAGGGCTTCGGAGCCATGGCAACGGTGATCGCGCCCTTCGCCCAGGATGTAGATACCGCCACGGAAACTTTCTGGGCAGCGCTCCACGGATTGGCGGAGCTTGAGCGCCACGGCAGAATAAGGCCCGCTTTCCGGTCTCAGCGCATCACCCTCATCATGCGGATGGTGTCGGGTCAGCTCCAGCGATAAATCTTGCGAGTAATGGGATGTCGCGGCAGGGAAGTGGGGAACGAAGGGCCTCAATCTTCGGAATTTGCTCGCTGCTGACGGGAGCTCGGTTTACTGAAACTCGCGGAGTTCACCTTCAGTATATCGATATGCAAATCGGAGATTACCCCAACCCGATACCGAGCAACGTTACTAGGAGCCTAGATTTCCGGTGGCTCGGGATGGAAACTCGGTCTTGATTTGCGGGCATCAGATGTCCGATCGCCCTAAGCAGTCGCTGGGGATTTCATTATTCAGACCAAATGCTCCAGAAATGTCCGCTCGTAGCTTTTAAACGGTGGGTTTGTCCGATATCGCGAATTCGCTTCGATACCATCGGGATCTCTTCCGACCTCCTCCCGATATCGCAGATAACTCGCGTCGTCAGGAAATGTGAAACGCGCAACGGCGACAACGGACGTGTCCTCATGGCCAACTCCCGGAAAACTCATGGTGGCGCCAATAGGAGCCTGTCGAGAAATGAGATATCCGTCGTGCTTTCCGCCGTGACGCTCGATGAGCTCCTTCCAAGTCTGCGCGTAGATCTTGAATTCGTCCAGGCCGTCTCGATCGATGTGATAACGAACTTCACAAACCAAATATGCCTCAGCCATTGGAGCTCCCCTCGACTATCAATAAGCATGCTTCCGCTCGCGAACGATGATTTCAAACACGTTGGCTGCCAAGGGACAAAATGCATGAGCTTTTTTCCACTATATGGCGATCCTGGTTGGTCGTTACTGCGATTCCCTTGGTCTGATTAGCGTTGCCACGGCAATAACCGTGGCAATAATGCCGCCCGCCGCGCAAAGCCAAAAGGCGAGACGAACGCCGCTCGCGAGATCGCTGGCCGACACCTTGCCCCCTGCGAAACCGGCATAGGCATTGGCAAAACCAACGAGGACAGCAAGGCCAACGGCGTTGCCGATGTTCATCGTGGTCGACGCCATTCCTGATGCAACGCCCTGTTCGTGATCCGGCACTCCGGAACCGGCAATGATCCACATTGCGGTCCAAACGACGCCCTGACCGATCCCCGAGACGAGCAGACCCGGAACGATGGCCGCATAGCTGCTTTCGGGCCACGCCCCGGCCACCATGATGACTGTACCCGCCGCCCCTACTAGCATTCCCGCGATCAATGTCGATCGCGCCGAAAAGCGCGACGCATACCGCTCGCCGATTTGAGTACCGGCAGCAATGGCAAGCGAGGGAACGAGGAAGGCAAGACCTGTCTCCGAAGCCGTGAAGTGGTGGATATCCTGAAACAGCACCGTCAGGAAATAGGGCAGGGCTCCGAACGTACCCATGTAGAGAAAGGTGATGGCCATGCTCGTCACAAGCATGCGGTTGCCGAATAGTCTCAGAGGCATCAATGGATCGCGACTTTGCGATTCGATGATCATGAACGCCAGCAGTAGAAGCGCCGATAGACCGAAGGCCCAGAGAATAGGTGCGGCACCCCACCCGAACACCGGTCCCTGGACGAGTGCGAACACCAGCAGAGTGGCGCCTCCCGTAACCGTCAGCGCTCCCGACAAGTCGAAGGAGCGGCCATGAGACACACGAGGATCTCGCGGGATGACGAAAAGGGCTGCAACGATCGCGATCAAGGCGAGGAAGACATTGACGAAAAACACCGATGGCCAGCCAAAAGCGCTCGTTAGAAAGCCGCCGGCAAGCGATCCGATCGTAAGACCGCTGGCACCGGCGCCTCCCCAGACTGCCAGAGCACGGTTGCGCGCTGCCCCCTCCGCAAACAAGCGGTTGACGAGCGAAAGCGTGGCAGGAAAGAGAAAAGCGCCGCCGATGCCTTGGACGGCTCGCGCTGCGATGATGACTGCGGGCTCCCAGGCCAATCCCCCCACCAGTGAGGATATCGCATAGAGCCCGAGCGCCGTGATAAACAATCGGCGTTGGCCGATGAGGTCCGCCGCACGCCCGCCGAAGAGCAGAAAACCGCCGCAGAAGACCGTGTAGGCGCTGACGACCCATTGCAGGGTCTGACCGGAAAAGTTGAGACCCTCGCCGATTTTGGGCAAGGCGACGAAGACGATGTTGATATCGAGCGAGATGATCAACTGTGCAAATGCGAGGAGCGCCAACGCAGCCGCCCGGTTGAAATTCGCCGCGCCTGCCCCGACTGATGGTCTTTCTGCAATGTGGTCCATTTATCATCTCCATCAATTCTTTGTTGATCAACAAATAATGTTAGGCTTGCATAGCCGAGTCAAGGCTATTATTTGTTAAATGACAAAGATTGAGGTTAAGCATGGCAGGACGGCCGCGGGAATTTGATCGTGATGAGGCGTTGGCCAAAGCCCGCGACCTCTTCTGGGAGCGAGGCTACGAAGGCGTCTCGATGTCCGACCTCGTCGACGCCATGGGCATCGCGTCGGCGCGCATCTATGCCGCTTTCGAATCGAAAGAGGCGCTGTTCCAGGAAGCGGTCATGCTGTACGCCTCCGGCGAGGGCGGATTTGCCACCCGCGCCCTGGCTGAGGAATCGACTATTCTCGATGCCTTCGAGCGGCTTCTGCGGGATGCGATCCTGCTCTACACGCGTCCAAATCACCCGCACGGCTGCATGATCGTGATGGCGGCGACCAACTATACGATCAATAACCAGGCTGTCCGCACGCGGCTCGGCCGATACCGGCGGGACCGCGCTGCGTCCCTACACGAGCGTCTGAAAATGGCATCGGAGGCTGGCGAGTTGAAACCTGATGCCGACCCGCGCGCGCTGGCGGAATTCTACGCCGCCTTTCTTCACGGCCTATCGGTGCAGGCGGCAGACGGCGTACCAAGAGACATGCTTCTGTCTACATTGTCTCACGCGCTATTGCCGTTGAAGAGCGCGTTATTGGCCAAGGCTGACGATCTCTGAACCGATTGTCGCCGGTATTGCACATTGTCGATGGTCAGAGCGTCAATCCACAGGGAGCGAATTCGTTTCAGCTACGCTGCTATTGCGGAACTGGCTCGGTGGAGCACCGATAATACGCTTGAAGGCGCGGCTGAACGATGCTTCGGCGTCGTAGCCCAATCTCTGTGCGACCACGGACACGCGCATTCCATTGCGCAGCCATTGAAGAGCTTGATGCATGCGCACCCTCGCCACGTAGCGCGCCGGCGTTTCACCCACGACCTTCAGGAAGCGCTCGGCGAAACCCGACCGTGAGACGCCCATCAGGTTCGCAAGCGCCGCCAAGCTCCAGTCACGGTCCGGCTCGAGGTGAATTGCAGCCAGCACCCGGCCGATTTCAGGATTGCGCACCGCGGCAATCCAGCCGGTGGTATCGCCGCAGCCATGTTCGACCCACGTCCTAATCAATGTTGCGGTCAAGACATCGGCAAGCCTTGCCAGTATGCCTCCCGCGCCAACCCGATCCATCTGCACTTCACGCGTCATGGCGTCGAGCAAATGCGGAATCGCCGGCTCGTTCTTGGCCAGATCGCTGGTGAGCATGGTGTCGGGCATCAATCGCAGCAGCGGATGAAGGTTGTCGATATTGAAGCGCATCGCCGCGGTCAAAGCCACCGTTCCCCCACAGGCATCGGAGCACTGGAGATCGAAGACATCCCGGCAGACTTCCTTGCGGTCAAATTGCTCGAAAGGCACAGGCGGAATGCCTGGCTCGCTTGCAATCATATGCGCATTGCCACGCGGCAGAAGCGCAGCATCGCCGGCTCCCAACGGAAGCCAATCGCCTGAAGGCGCCTGAAGCCAGGCGGAGCCAGATGAAATGAAATGCAATCTCGCCGACGACTGCGGCGCAAAATAGGTCGCCCACGGTTCGGAGAGTCGACAGCGACTATATTCAACGCCATCAAGCCGCAAACCCCTCAGCATCTCGCTCAGGGCATCAGGAGTCTCGCCAGCATTATCTTTGGACGAATAGTCAAGCATCTCGGATTTCCTAGCATGGAAAGTACAGACTGTCACGACTACCTTTTCGCTCAATGGCATCAATGCGCGCCAAGACATCTTAATATAGGACCGCCCCCATGGCAGAGAGCAATTTCAAGCCCATTTCATCTCCTCACAATCAACCGACGGAGGAGACATCCAGCAGACCCAGATGGGATGCCGTCGTCGCCCTGGCGCTCGGCGTCTTCGGTCTCGTTACGGCGGAATTTCTGCCGGCCAGCCTGCTCACCCCGATCTCTTCCGATCTTGGTCTCTCTGCTGGGGAGACCGGCCAAACGGTGACTGTAACGGCTGTCGTCGCTGCATTTGCAGGCCCCGGTATCGTCATAGCCACGCGAAATTTCGATAGGCGCCGCGTGCTGTTTGGCCTGACTGCTCTTTTGATCCTTTCCTGCGCCCTGGCGGCAACCGCCAACAATTTGATTTCACTCCTCGTATCACGAGTTCTGCTGGGTGTCGGGCTCGGCGGTTTCTGGGCGATGGCCGGCGCGCTTGCAATGCGGCTGGTCCCGATCGAACATCTTCCACGGGCGATGGCGATGATCTTTACCGGCGTCTCCCTCGCCACCGTCACGGCAGCCCCGCTCGGCTCCTATGTGGGGTCGACTCTTGGATGGAGAGCTTCCTTCGTCCTGGCCGGAGCCGTCGGCGTGCTTGCATTGATTGCCCAGGCTGTCACCGTGCCATCGTTGCCACCAGCCGGTCACGCAGGCTTGTCAACGCTCGGCGCCGTTCTGACGCGGCCTAAGATCCGGGTGGGTCTGATCACGACACTTCTCATCGTTGCAGGCCATTTTGCCGGCTTCACTTATATTCGCCCGTATCTGGAAGGTATCGCCCACCTCAAGGTCGAGATGGTGTCGCTGGTGCTCCTCGCCTACGGCGTCAGTGGTTTCTTCGGCAATATTGTCGGTGGCATGATCGCGGAGCGCAGCGCTGCTGTTGGCACCGTCTTCTCATCGAGCCTGATCGCCGTTGCCGCCGCTATCTTCGTAACCGTGGGCGCATCCGAGCTCGCGGCGATTGTCGGAGTTGCCATTTGGGGTTTCGCCTTCGGCGCCTTCCCCGTCTCCATCCAGAGCTACATAACGCGGGCTGCTCCCGACGAAGCTGAAAGCGCAGGAGCATTGCTTCTGACAGCTTTCCAGGTCGCTATTTCGAGCGGAGCGGTCCTGGGCGGCGTACTGATCGATCTGCAGGGGCCGCTGGGCGTCATGTCGTTCCTTGGGGCGGCATGCCTTGCGGGAACCATCGTGATGGCAGCACGCGGCGGCAAACAGACCGCGCTCGCTCAAAGCTGACGAGTGAGATCACAGCGTCTGCTCCGATTATCGAGGGTAGCTTTCGAGCTGCAGATACGGCAGCGATCGGAAGCACCCTCGGTTTCCAAAGTAGGGAGCAATCGAAACATTCGCTCGCGCTGCAGCGATCGAGATAGCTCCAGTCTGTGGACCAACGGCCTTTCGCCCGGCGTTATGGGCGCTCAGCCAGACAGACACCGGGCCATGCTCCTGCCTTATGGCTCGGCAATAGGCCGTCATTCCATATAGGCCGCAAGCTCCTCAGGCGTTCCCCGAGGAAAAGCTTCCTTAAGATAGTCCAGAAATGCAGACACGCGGGCGCTGAGCAGCCGCCGCGTCGGGTATAGCGCCCAAAGGGCAGTCTGAAATCCTTCCACCTCACCCCAACTCACCAGCCTGCCAATGGCCAGATCCGGAATGGCGAGCGATAGGGGTAGGCGCGCCGCACCCGCGCCAGCGCGGACGGCATCGCGAACCATGATGAAGGAGGAGACGCTCAGAACCGGCCTTGCCACAAGGCTGAATTTTTCCGCTGAACTCGTCACCTCCCACGATTCGGCCTGGTTCATCGCTCCACGACTGACGGCGGGAACGGCATTGCGGCCTGCTGGACGCGGCAGGTCGGGACTTGCCACGACAACAAGCCGATCATGCAGGAAGACGCGGCCGACAAGACTTTCATCCGGCTCCGGATTCACGCGAATGACCACATCATAGGCTTCCTCGATCATGTCGACGGCCCGGTCTTCCGTCGTGATCTCAAGCTGAACTTCGGGATATTTCCGGACGAATCCTGCTGCAAGCTTTCCCAACGCCGTTTGCGAGAACAGCAAGGGCGCGCTGATCCTCAACCGGCCGCGGGGGCTATGTCCGCCCGATGCGATCGCCTTTGCCGTTTCGTCGAGCTCGGTCAGCAGCGCGCCCGTTCGCTCGAAGAGTGCACGCCCCTCCTCCGTCAGTTTCAGCATCCGTGCACCGCGCTCGAACAGGCGCAGGTCGAGACTTGCCTCCAGCTCGGCCACGCGCCGTGACAAGGTTGCCTTCGGACGACCGGCTGCGCGAGCGGCCCTTCCGAACCCGCCGTGGCGGGCGACCAGATTGAAATCGGCGAGAGCGAGCAGGTCCATGTGTTTCACCAGTGAGACAGTGGGTCCAAATAGAACGTCTATCGGGATCAATGTGGATCATTAAATTGATGACTGTCAATTGAACATCCCAACTGGAGTCACCACAATGACCATTCTCGTTACAGGCGCCACTGGCCGTGTCGGCCACCATGTCGTCGATCAACTCGTCAAGCGCGGCGCAAAGGTCCGCGTGTTGACCCGCGACCCCTCGAAGGCCAATGTCCCGGCCGGCGTCGAAGTTGCCCAAGGCGACCTGCTCGACATTGATGCCCTGCGCAGCGCCTTCCATGGCGTCAGCACGCTCTTCCTGCTGAATGCCGTTACCGGCGATGAATTCGCCCAGGCGATCATCACGCTCAACATCGCCCGCGAGGCAGGCGTCGAACGCGTCGTCTATCTCTCTGTGTTCGAAGCCGATCGCGCGGTGAACGTGCCGCATTTCGCCGTCAAGTTCGGCGCCGAGCGCATGCTCGTGCAGATGGGCTTCAGTGCCACCATCCTGCGCGCGACCTACTTCATCGACAATGAACTGATGATCAAGGACGTCATCCTCAATCACGGCGTCTATCCGATGCCGATCGGCAGCAAGGGTATTGCCATGGTGGACGCCCGCGATATCGCCGAGGTTGCCGCCATCGAGCTGATCCGCCGCGACGAGGCTCCCGGCAAGCTGCCGATCGAGACGATCAACCTCGTCGGCCCCGACACGCTGACCGGCCCGGATGTGGCCAAGATCTGGTCGGACCTGCTCGGCCGCCCGGTTGTCTACGGCGGCGATGATCCGAGCGGGTTCGAGCAGAACGTGGCGAGCTTCATGCCAAAGTGGACCGCCTATGAGATGCGCCTGATGGCGGAACGATATGTCAGCGACGGCATGATCCCCGAGATCGGCGACGTCGAGCGGCTGACCGCGATTTTGGGTCGTCCACTGCACAACTATCGCGACTTCGCAGCGGCGATTGCGAACGCAGCATAGCCCTAGCTGCTCATCTCAACTTCGCCTAGAAATCCGTCGTGATTTATTCAGCTACCGCTATGCTGGTGAAGCTCTCGGCAAAATCGTGCTGAAAGCAACGGCCCGGTAAGCCGCAATGACCGCTTTCAAACAATGGCATAAAATACGGCCGCCGCCGCGCCAAGATTGAAGCTCTTGGCGCGGCGGCATGAGATCAACTTACCTGGAGATCGTGCGCCGCCTATTGCTGTGCAGGCTCGGCTTTCTGGATCTTGTCCTGGACTTTCTTCACAAGCGCCGGATCACTCTTTGCGGCCGTCAGAATTGCGTTATATTCGTTCACCGACATGCCCGGCGAGGTCTGGACGGCTTGCACCATCTGCTTGCTTGCCTCGGTCTGGAGCTGTTGCTTCGCAGTTGGATCCTGCGTTGCGCCGATCTTGGCCGAATATTCCTGCCTGATCTTGTCCACCTGGAGATAAGCGACGGCAAAGGCCTCTATTTTCTGGTCGCTGACGGGTGCAGCAGCAGCATTGCTGTCGGGCTGCTGCGCTTGCGCAGGTGGCTGCCCTTGTGTTGCTTGCTGCGCAAAGGCCTGGTTGCCGAGAACCATCAAGCTCAAGACTGCGGCGGTCAGCGATACAGCGGGGATATGACGAACAATCATCTCAATTCCTCTTCAGTCGTGCGGGGGAACACCTCTTTGACGGCGTAAAGCTAGGGGTGACATATCGTTTTGATATCACCGCCAGTTAGGTTTCAGGAACGATCCGGCGGCAATGTGGCCCTCAAACGGTTTCTATGGGGTCATAGCGCGGCGACGTGTTGGCGATAGAACGGCAGCTTTATGGCAGCAGTTCCGCTTCGGCGCGGGTTTCTTGCCAAGGTGACAAGCATCGTTACGGGATGTGAAAGCCTGCGAAGTTCACGATGGCGACTGATCCTTGGCCGTAGTTGCCATAGTTATGGTGTGACCATCTCGCCGGTGAGGGCGACGGAATAACGATCGAACGGCCCGGAGCGTACTGTTCGCCCGGGGGATACAGCTCACTGAAATTCTGAATCGCTCTCTCTTTTCCCGCAATTACCAACGGAAAACCGCTGCGCACTTTTCCTGGAATTGCGCTATCGGTTTAAGCTGCCTTGGCCATCTCGATAATCTTGGCGAGTGCTGACAGCTCCTCCGGCGTCAGATCAGTCAATGGTGGCCGCACCGGGCCGGGATCTTTGCCGAGAACGTGCAAGCCGGCCTTGATAATCGAGACCGCATAGCCTTTCTTTCGATTGCGCAGGGCGACGAAGGGGAAGAAGAAGCCCGTGAGGATTTCGTCCACCGTTGCCTGGTCTGCGCGCCGCAACGCACTGTAAAAACGCTGGGCCAGCGCGGGGATGAAGTTGAAGACGGCGGAGGAATAGGTGGTGACACCGGCAGCGAAATAGGCTTGGGCATAGACTTCATGGGTCGGCATGCCGCCGACATAGACAAGACGGTCCTTGAGGGTCGTCGTGATCTCGATCACCTTATCGACATCGCCGACCCCATCCTTGCAGCCGATGAGATTGGGACACTCGTCGGCAAGCCGCGCGATGCTGTCGGCGCTGAGCACCGCATTGTCCCGATTATAGATGATGACCCCGATCCCCACGGATTGGCAGACCGCCTTGACATGGGCGATGAGACCCGCCTGTTCCGAAGACATGAGGTAGGGCGGCAAAAGCAGCACCCCATCGGCTCCGGCCTTCTCGGCCGACTTGGCGATCTCGACGGCAAGCGACGTGCCGTAGCCTGCTCCGGAGATGATCGGCGTATTGCCGGCGGATGCCTTCGCGGCGCGGACAACCTGCGGGATTTCGGCAGGATTGAGGGAGAAGAATTCACCTGTTCCGCCGGCCGCAAAAAGGGCTGCAGCATCATAGCCTGCCAGCCATTCGACATGGCGGCGGTATTTCGCCTCGTCGAATTTGAGATCGCTGTCGAAATGGGTGACCGGGAAGGACAGCAGACCGCTGCCAACCGCCTTTTTCAGTTCAATCGGGTCCATCTTGGAATCCTATCGTCGATTGGTATGACAACGATTCTCAGGCGCCTTCGAGCGACTGAATGAGGGCGGCGATGTAGCCGTAGCAGAAGGCGAAAGCGACGCCGGTCGGGTCCCGGCCACTGATGGTCGGCACATGATCGGGCATCAGCATGTATTGATAGCCGACCTCTTTGTAGACCTTCGCGGAACGAACCATGTCCATGTCGCCCTCATCCGGGAAAGTCTCCATGAAGGAGAGCTTGCCGCCGCGAATGTTGCGGAAATGGACGTTGAAGAGTTTGCCGCGCGTGCCGAACCAGCGAATGATGTCGTCGATCTCCTCCCTCGGATTGTCGAGCATCTCGCCGACCGATCCCTGGCAGAAGTTCAGTCCATGATAGGGGCTTTCGCGCGTCAGCACGAATTTCTTCAAGCCTTCGACGGAGCCAAGCACACGGGTGACGCCCCTATAGCCTGGCGGCGTATAGGGATCATGCGGGTGGCAGGCGAGACGGACGCGATTGCTCTCCGCCACGGGCACGACGCGCTCGAGGAAATAGTCGATGCGCTCCCAATTCTCGTCCTCCGACAGGACGCCGGCAAGGCCGGGGGCAGCGTGGTGGTCCGCCTTGTCCCAGCGGAAGCTCGCATTCAGCGAACCGCCGCGGCCGGGCTCTTCCGGCGTGCGTGGAATGCCGATGAGGTTGAGGTTGTATTTTGCTGCAGGAATTCCCGCGGCCGCCACATCTTCGATGAGCTTGCAGACCGCATCGATCTGGCGATCACGATCCGGTCCGGCAAGCAGAATATCGGGGTAGGTCGCCTTCTCGATCGGCTGAGACGGCAAGGGAAGCTGGATCATGTCCAGAATCAGCCCGAAACTCTCGACCTTGTCGCGCAGGCGCTCAAGATCGGAAAGAGTCCAGCTTTCCGGCTTTCCCGGCGGGTCCGCGCAAATATGTTTCACCCCCAATTGAGCGAAAACGCGATAGTCGTCATCATCCCGCGCCTCGACCTGCGTTCCTACATACACGGAGTGTCTCTCCCACGAGATTGGTCTATATCATATGACATAATATGAATTTGTGGAGGAGTCGAGCGCTATTGCTCGGTGCTACTGAACATCACATGCGCATGCAAATTATGGCTCAGCGCACGGCCGATGGGGATTCAGGCCAATCCAAAAGAGTTTAAAATGGCGCTAATCTCACTAACATCATAATATGACTTGTAGGGACCAAGGCCCCAACCGCTCCTTCGTGAGGAATGCCGCGCCGGGTGCCTTGACCTGCATAGACCCAAGCAAAAAAGCCGAAATGGGGAACGGTACAGTGATGTGCCGGATCAGGAAGCAACAGAAGATTATCCGCCCTGTGACGGATAGCCATCCGCCCTTGATGCCCTCTTCTCAGGCGCTCGCGCCCAGCATGCGGAGGAAATCTACGTCATCGCCGATAAGGGCATCGACCAACCGATCCCGAATGCAGCTGCGAATCATAGGAAGCGGATCGCGGCCGCCCTGCCAGAACATGGCAAGCTTTTCCGGCAACGGCAGGCTCAAACGCACAGCAATGCCGGCTTCTTGTAGCGCCTCGGCGTCGGTGCGATGAAAACGGTTCAGTTCCAGCGAAACGCCGTCAATGCCCCCTGCACGCATCGAGGCGACAATGTCTACCGGACGATGGTGGAGGATCGCTTCCGTCTGCAGGCGCGGCTCGAGCTCCTTCACGCGCAACAGGTCAAGATGGTCGAAGGACGATATGGCGACATGCTCAAAAACATCGAGCTCCCGCAGTGTCGCGATCATGAGATCGATGAGGCGATCGGCACGCTCCGGTTCCTTCATTTCGATTGCGAGACGAGTATCCGTTTGCTTGGCCCACAGCAGCGTATCGGCAAGCGTCGGCACACGGGTCCCGGCGAAACGCGGATCGAATTTCGCACCGGCATCGAGCGAAAGAATGTGCTGGAGATCATGATCGGCAACGAAGCCGAAGCCGTTCGTCGTGCGATTGAGCGTTCTGTCGTGGACCACGACGATCTGGTCGTCGCGGGTCAGCATGAGGTCGATTTCGCACTCGTTGGCACCTGCGTTCACACCCTCCTGGAAGGCGAGAATGGTGTTTTCCGGGAAGCGTCGGCTGAAGCCGCGGTGAGCGGCAATGCGGAGCGAACCATGACGAGCAGCGTGAAGGGGCAAAGGCAATGTAAGTCTCCTTGGGGTCGGTTCTCTACGGGAGCAACCTAGTGAAGTGTCGGGTCGAGAACGTCGCGCAGATAGTCGCCGATCAGGCTGATCGACAGCGACAGGATGAAGATCACGATGCCCGGCAGGATCGCGATCCACCATTCGGTCATCACATAATCGCGGCCTGCACCGACCATGCTGCCAAGGCTGACGAGCGGCGGCTGGATGCCGAGGCCAAGGAAGCTCAGGGCCGATTCCTGCAAAAGGATCTCCGGCAGGACGATCGTTAGGTTGACGAGGACGACGGAGAGGATATTGGGCAGCACGTGCAGGAAGGCGATGCGCCCCGTTCCTGCACCATTTCGTCTCAGCGCCGCGACATAGCCGCGCTCGAGTTCCAGCCCGGCCATGGTCCGAACCAATCGCGCGTAACGCTCCCAGCCGTACAGGCCGAGCAATGCCATGAACAGCCAGAGATTGTCGCCAAAGAAGGCGAGGACGGCGAGCGCGATGATGAGGAACGGCATCGATGCCTGAAAATCCACTGCAACGCGGATCAGCATATCGGCAAATCCTCGGCCGAACGCGGCAAGCAGCCCCAGCACCGTGCCGAGCGCCAGGCTGATCGCCGATGCGCCGAGCGCGATCAGCAGGCTAGTGCGCAAGCCGTAGAAGATGCGGCTCAGAATATCCCGGCCAAGCTCGTCCGTGCCGAGAATATGCTTGAAGGAGCCGCCAAACAGGATCGGCGGCGCCTTGCGGGCATGAAGATCGATCTGTGCAAAACCATGAGGCGCAAGCAGATTGGCAAAGACCGCAACTATAATGAAGGCCACAAGGATAATGGCGCATATGGCCGTCATCAGATCGAACCGAAGCCTGGGCCGAAAAGATCGCTCCGATCTGGTCTTCGGGGAAGCATCGGCGCCGGTCGCTGCATTAGCCATGGCTTTTACCTTTCGAGCGGCCAATCAGGCCGATGCGCGATGCCGCAGACGCGGATCGGCTAGAATGTAGAGACAATCGATGAGGAGATTGGCAGTCACCATCGTCGCGGTAATGAGCAGCACGATGGTCTGCACGATGTTCAGATCGCGCTGCGCAACGGAGGAGACGAGAAAGCGGCCGACACCCGGCCAGGCATAGACGCTCTCGACCACGGCCGCGCCACCGATCATGCCGCCGACGAGGAAGCCGAGCATGGTCAGAAGCGGCAAGGCCGCATTCGGCATGATATGCCGCCACAGAAGAGCACTTTCGCCGATGCGCTTGGCGCGCGCTGCCAATATGAAGCGCTGGCCCAGCACTTCCAGCACGCTCGAGCGGACGAAGCGGGCGATGATGCCGGCATTGTAAAGGCCAATGACCAGAACGGGCATGACGAGATGCGCCATCGTCGATCCGCCGCCGCTCGGCAATATCCGCAAGGAGACGGCGAAAAGCTGAATGAGGAGGATGGCGATCAGGAAATTCGGCAGCGAATGCATCAGCACCGCAAGCGCCATGACGAAGCGATCAACTAGGCCGCCGCGGTTGCGTGCAGCCAGGATGCCGAACGGCACGCCGGCGCCGAACGCCAATATCAGCGCGGCACCCATCAATTCCAGCGTTGCCGGGACTTTCGACAGAACCAGTGTCAGCGCGTCCTGCCCGTTCAGCAGCGACGTTCCGAAGTCGCCGCGCAGAAGGTGGCCGAGATAAGCGAAATACTGGATGTAGAGCGGCTGATCGAGACCCCATTGCTGGCGCATCAGCGCCACCACTTCCGGCGGCGTCTCGATGGGCAACAGGGAATGCAGCGGGTCGCCGCTGACGCGCAGGATGACGAAGGTGAAGGTCATCGCCAGGAACAGGGTCACAAGTGCTCGCAGAAACGCCCGCAGGATGGATTGAAGCATTGCCTGTTCCTTCAGAGCGTTTCGAGTATCGCCGCTGCCTGCCGCGCTCTGCTGCGCCGGCCGCGAGGAACGGCCGACAGGAGTTTTGCGGTATAGGGGTGGACCGGATTTGCGAAGACTTCCTCCGTGGGACCGGTTTCCACGATCTGCCCCGCCTCCATGATCGCGACGCGATGCGAGACATGCCGAACTACCCGCACGTCATGGCTGATGAAGAGCAGCGACAGGCCGCGTGCCCGCTGCAAGTCGAGCAGGAGGTTCAACACCTGCGCCTGCACGGAAACGTCGAGCGCCGAGACCGGCTCGTCGCAGAGCAGAATTTGCGGTTCGACCACGAGGGCACGGGCGATGGCGACGCGCTGGCGCTGACCGCCGGAGAGCTGATGCGGAAATTTCTGCAAGGCAGAGACCGGCAGGCTGACGGCCTTGAAAACTTCTGCCGCGCGATCGAGCCGGCTTGACGGATAGCCTATGCCGTGGATGGTGAGCGTTTCCACCATCTGATGACCGACGCTTCGGCGCGGATCGAGCGCGCCCATCGTATCCTGCGAAATGACCTGCAGATGTTTTGCCAGACCACGCCGGTTCGGCTTCATCAGGCTCTTGAAAGACTGGCCGAACAGCGTGATTTCGCCTGATGTGGGCATACGATCGCCGCAGAGCAACGAGGCAAGCGTGGACTTGCCGCAACCGGACTCGCCGACGAGGCCGAGGGTCTCGCCGGGCTTCAATTCCAGGCTCACATCCTTGATGGCATGAAATCCCCTGGCGCGTCCCGGCCAAAGGGAAAAACCCGGCGCATAGGAGAACTGCAGATCGCGGGCGGCAAGTGCCGCACCAGCAATCTGCGTATCGGGTGTCATCTGCTTGTCAGGCATTATGGGAGCTCCATGGATTGAAGCAGGCAAGTGCCGCCGCACCGGCAATCAACGGCGGGACCTTCGTCGCGCAATTCGGCTCGGCGCGCGGACAACGAGGCGCGAAGGCGCAGGCCTGCGGCAGATCATCGTGCAATTTCAACTCACCGGGAATATCCGCGAGCCTCTCCAGCGGCCGGCCGCGCCCGGGCATGGCCTCCAGCAGCAGCCGTGTGTAGGGATGGCGTGGATTGTCGTAGAGATCATCCGTGCGATTGATCTCGACCAGCGATCCCGCGTACATGACCGCGATACGGTCACAGACCTCGGACACGAGATCGAGATCGTGGCTGATGAAAATCATGGGGATGCCACGCTCGCGCACCGCCTTGACCAGGAGAGCGACGACCTGCGCCTGCACCGTCACGTCAAGCGCCGTCGTAGGTTCGTCGGCAATGATCAGTCGCGGCTGCATGGCAAGCGCCGTGGCAATCATCACGCGCTGGCACATGCCGCCGGAAAATTGCGCGGGATAGGCATTGTAACGCGTCTCGGGTTGCGGAATGGCGACTTCCGCCAGAAGCCGGAGCGCTTCTTCCTTGGCTTCCTTCGCGGACATGCCGGCGCTGACAGCCGCCTCGGCGATCTGTGAGCCGATCGTACGGACCGGATCGAGGCAGGAGACGGGCTCCTGAAAGATCAGCCCGATGGGCGGCAGCTTTACCCGCGACCGCGGGCCGAACTCAGCCGCGTCATACATCGCATCCTGGAAGGAGATATAGCCCGTGGCGCTGGCGCTCGGCCCGAGAAGACCGGCAAGCGCCAGGCAGGTGAGGCTCTTTCCCGATCCGCTCTCGCCGACGATACCGAGGATTTCGCCCTCGGCAAGGTCGAAAGACACGTTGTTGACCGGATGAAACCGGCCGGCGCCCGTCCTGAACGAGACACTCAAATTGTCGACCGAGAGAACGGGCGTGGTCATTACCAGCCGCTCAGCTCTTCTGCTCTTCGAAGGAAAGGCTGCCGGCGCCGAGATCCATCTGGAAGGCCGGCAGAGGCTGCCACTTGATGCCCTTGCGGATGCCGAAGAAAACGGCATTCTGATGCAGGACGGTCTCGCCCGGATCTTCCCACTCGATCAGATGCAGCATGTCGCGGAAGATCTTGGCGCGGTCGGCCGGATCGACCGCCTGCTCCATCTTGGCGCCGAGGGCATCGAAATCGGCATTCTGCCAGATCTTGAACGAGTTCAAGTTGCCGGCCGAGCTGAACTGCGTGAAGAACGAGATATAGGGGTCGGGGACCTGGCCGGTGCTCGACCAGTTGCCCGTCGCGCGGGTTGGCGAGTTCTCAAACAGCTTGCCGGATTCGACGAACTTCATCTTGGCATTGACGCCGACAGCCTGCCACATGGCGACAACGGCCTGCGTGACCGGGTTTTCCGCGGTGTAATAATTGTTCTGCGAACGGATCTCGATTTCCTCGCCATTGTAGCCGGCATCCTTCAGGAGCTGCATGGCCTGGTCCGGATCATATTTGTAGGCAGGATAATCCTTGAGATAGACCGGACCGTAGAGCTCGAACTGCAGGCCGTTCGGCACCTTCGTGCGACCGTTCCAGATCGTGTCGACGATCGCCTGGCGATCGATGGCGAGGATGAGTGCCTGGCGAACGCGCGGGTCCTTCAGCGCCGGATTGTTCTTGTCGAAGAACAGAATGCGATTGTTCGGCACCGGGCCGCCGACGATCTCGTGATCGGTGCTCGCTGTGACGACCGAGAGCTGATCCGGCGGCAGGTCTGTCGCAATGTCGTAGTCGCCGGCCAGCAGACCGGCAATGCGCGAGGAAACCTCGGGCACGATGCGCAAGGTTACGCGTTTGGCGGCCGGCTTGCCGCGATAGGCCTGATCGTGAGCGGCCAGCACGACGCTCTCATTAACCGTATAGCTTTCGACCTTGTAGGGGCCGGCGCCGACCGGCTTCTGCCGCCAGGTCGTCCAGTTGCCGCCGTTCTTCTGCCAGGCATCCTTGCTGATGACGACAGCCGCATAGGATGCGAGGCGTTGCAGGAAGATCGGATCCTGGAACTTGGTGACGAAGCGGACCGTCAGCGAATCCACAACTTCGACATGGTCGAGGCTGGTGAAATTGGTGCGATAGGTCGGATAGCCCGGCGCGTCCTTGTTCAAAAGTCGATCAGGCCCGAAGGAGAAGGCGACGTCATCAGCGGTCATTTCGCGGCCATCATGGAAGATCACGCCAGGGCGCAGCTTCATTTCGAGCACGGTCGGCGAAATCCAGGTCCAGGACGTCGCGAGATTAGGCTTCACCGAGAAGTCGCCGCGCATGTCGAGCGCAAGCACCGTCTCGTGGATGGAAAAGTTATTGCGGAAGGCGACGTTGCTGGCGGCATCGACGGGCTCCTGCGACACCGGATTCATCTGAACGGCGATGCGCAGTTCAGGCCTTTTGTCGGTGCTCTCATCAGCCGAGGCCGACAACGCCGGGACAAAAGCCGAGAGGCCGGCCGCGGCTCCCATCAGAAGGGTTGTGCGGCGGGTAACCGGCCTGTTGAAGCCGCTGGGCAGGTGATCGGACATCGGCACACTTTCCTGTTAAAGCAATTTATAAATCGCTGCACAAACGTTTGCGCATATGAAATACGACCACTTGCGTTCAAGATCGTCTTTTCTTTTACGCAAGGGAAAGTGGCCGCAAGCTAGGCGAGCTCGATGACGCACGTATGACAAGTTCGGGGGTAACGAACCGCATGGGACGCTTTGCAACGCGTGCGTCCATCGGAAGGTTTGAAAGCTCAACCAGAAGATCGAGCGAGGCTTCGCATAGCGCATCCGTCGGCTGCGCGACCGTCGTCAGCGGTGGAGCCCAATAGGCGGTGTCGGGCACGTTGTCATAGCCGACGACGGAGATATCTGCGGGGATCTGCAGGCCGAGATCGCGCACGAAGGCGACAACCTCGATGGCAAGCCCGTCACTGCCGCAGATCAGAGCCGTCGGGCGTTCCGACGATGCCAGGAGATTGGCAAGAAGCGTGCGGTCGTGCTCGCCCTTCTCAAAGGAGATGACATCACCGGCGATCAAGCCAGCACTGGCGGCAATCGCATCCTGGAAAATCGACATCCGATCGCGAAGCGCGCTGCGGCTGACGCGATAGACGAAGGAAATGCGGCGGTGGCCGAGCTCCACAAGGTGATCAAGCAGCAGTCTAATGCCAAGCCGATCATCGGTTAGAACCGCAGGAAGCGGACCCGTCAGCCCCGCACCGAGCGTCACATGCGCCTTACCTATGAGATCAAGGTGATCGCAGAGCGCCTGCTGGCCCGGAAGGTCGCTCACCATAATGACGCCATCGAAGAAATCCTGTTGAAACAAGCGCAGCTGGCCGGCGATTTCGCCGGCCTCCGTCTTGGCTTGCGCGACCAGCAGTTCCACGCCCCGACGCTGCGCCACAGCCTGAAGACGGCTTGTCAAATGCGGTTGATAATGACCCGACAGGCTGTTGACGATCGCTCCGAACACACCGGTCCTATGTGTTCTGAGCGATGTTGCGAGACGGTTGACAACGTAGCCGAGGCTGCTCGCCGCCTCCCTGACACGATCCTGCGTCTCCAGGCGGATGCGACTGTCGACCTGACCATTCAGGACACGCGATACGGTCGTAGCCGACACGCCGGCCAACCGGGCGACGTCCAGAATGCCGATTCTTTTGGGTGCTTTCATACAGTCTGCCGAATTTTTCGCGCCGCTCCGCACCGACGCAAGGGGGTCCCAGAAGTCTTGCCCCACTTGCTTCGAGACGCAAGATCACATTTCGACTTCGAGCGGAATTTTCATAGGCGACTATGGATCACGAATTTCACAGCTGTTCCAAAGACTGCTAAATCAGGATGGCATTGCGCCGTCCTTAAGATGCCCAGAGCAATTCATGAGATCGTCACGGCCGTGACGCAAAGTAGAATAGAGCCACTCAACTGGCCAGACCACTAGACGCGCCCAATTAAGGCTTCGCGGTCAGGTATCGGCGCAAATCCGCTACGCCTCAGTGAGACGAACAGAAGCAACCATCCAGGGAGAGGGATAATGAACATAAATCTGATCGTGCATCCCGGTGTCGATAGTGCTCTTATCGCCTGGCGCAGCGATTTCATCGACCAGTGCCGTGGCTTTGCCCTGCGGCGGAAGATCAAGCGGGCGGCCGGAAGCCCGCAAAGCCCGAATACGGTCTCCGATGTCGATGCCGAGGGTTTTCATGAGGAGATCGTTGCAAGCTGGGTCGGCTTTGCCGATGGGCCGGCCGTCGAGGAAGGCACGCGCAAGCCGACGACGGAATGGCCGATCCAGAAATATCTCTGGTCCGATTTCGCCGTCAATCCGGGCGACGTCGTCGCCTACAAGGTCTCCGCCATGATCGGACCCGAGACGGCATTGCAGGAATCGGCCGATCACGTATCGGACTGGAGCGATGCCATGCAGATCGGGGCCGAAACGAGCGGCCATGTCAGTTGCTATTTCAACCGAGGCATCGTCGCCAGCCAATGGCTTGCCCGCCTATTGCCCGAAGAGGCCCCCACCACCAAACTCAAGAAGGCAATTGCCAACCCGGAAGACCCAATCCGTCAATTCCTCGCAGGGCCGATCCGCGACAAGCTGGTCTCGCTCCTCAATGATATCAGGTCGAATGGCGGCCATATCTATGCCGCCCTGTTCGAGTTGGACGATCCTGAGCTCATTCCGCTGCTGCAGGGGTTCAAGAAACGCGCCCATATCGTGCTGGGCAATGGCAGCGTCAAGAAAAAGGGCGAGGACGAAAACGAAGACGCTCGGTCCGACCTGTCTTCCTGCGATGTCAGGGATCGCATGAGCGCGCCGCGGGCGCTGGCGCACAATAAATTCCTGGTCATCTGCGGCGCCGATAAATCGCCGCAGGCCGTATGGACCGGCAGCACGAACTGGACGATGACCGGCCTTTGCACCCAAGCCAACAACGCGCTCCTGGTCGATAACCCAGCCGTCGCGCAATTCTATCTCGACCAGTGGAAGACGCTTGCCGCCGACGGCAATGATTCGCCGCCCGCCCTCTATCAAAGCAATGCCGAGCCCAGAACAACGCCCAAGGCCAAGAATACGACGGTCTGGTTCACGCCCATGCGCGAAGGGCTTGATCTCGAACAGGCAAGCGAGCTGATCCGCAGTGCCCAGCAGGGCATCCTGTTTGCCATGTTCAATCCAGGTCCTCGCGGCACGCTTCTCAACGACATCATCGAGCTTGCCTCTCCCTCGAGCCCTTCGTTCAAACCCGATCTCTACATTCAAGGTGTGGTCAACCAGAATCCGGGCACAGCAAAGAACCCGGTCGTGCTGTTCAACAGAGGCGAACGGATCGATGCCAATGCGGACGTCGTGCTGCCCGCCGCTATCCCCGGCCGTTTTGCCTATTGGCATAAAGAAGTTCTGAAGCTGCCGACAGCCCATGCCATGGTCCACAGCAAGGTGGTCATCGTCGATCCATATGGTCCCAATCCCGTCGTCATGACCGGCTCCCACAATATGGGTCCGAAGGCGAGCGGCGTGAACGACGAGAACCTGGTAATCATCACCGGCAACGGCGATCTTGCCAGCCAATATGCCGGCAAGATCATGGAAATCTATGCCCAGTACCGTTGGCGGCAATCCGTCCAAAAGCAGGGCGGTGCGCCCAAGTGGACCGGTCTTGCCAATGACGACAACTGGCAGATCAAATCGCCGGATCAGCCCTATGACAAACGCCGCATACGCGAGCTCGACTTCTGGTTCGGCAAGAATGACACCGCCTGATGCCTGGCCTGACATCGCGTAGAGGCTGATCCGGGATCGCAACCGGATAGCTTCGAGATGAATGAGTTGCGATCCCCTTGCCCCTGTAGCTCGGTCCGGTCGAGCATTTGTAATGCCGACGCAATCTTCGACTTCTAGTGGCTTGCAACAATCTGGATTCCCAATGTTGCTCCGCTATGCTTTTCCCGTTCCTATTTTTATCGGCGCTTTGGCACTGACGGGGTGGGCTTTCCCTATTCTCGAAAGCCATACCATCCGGCCAGATGAGATGGCCACGCCATATCCCGGGGCGTTTGCCGCCATGCGTCATCTCACGTCCGAACGACAGGATCCTGCAGGGTATAAGATTGCCGGCGATGCCGTACCGACTGCTTCCGGCGGCGAGGCTCGTCAGGCTCCATCGTGTGGTCACAGTAACGCGCCTTCGCCAGCCGGCTATTTCGAACGGGCCAGGATGCTTCTATACCTTCTGCGGACGCGCCACCGGCGAAAATAGGCCGGCCATGAGCTACGCAAGCGAATACGAGGCATGAATGATCCCGCCGCCGCAGCATCAGTTGCCGGACCCTCCCCGCCCGCCGGAGCCTCCAGCCATCCATTCGGGCAGGTTAAATAAACCTCTGGTAGCTGATATGATATTCACTATCGGCTTGGATGCCACCCCCGAGCCGACTACCGCAGCGTCCGGCGAGATTGCATGCCCTCGCAGTGTCGTCGGACACTCTCCCCGAAAACCGCGCCCATTTCGACCGGCTTATGCCGCCCGCCCCGCATTGCGGCCGGAAAAGATGCATCCTCCCAAGAATGTGCCCTCCAACGCATTGTAGCCGTGATATCCGCCGCCGCCGAAGCCTGCGGCCTCGCCGCAGACATACAATCCCGGGATGAGTGAGCCGCTCCGCCCGAGCGCCTGGCTATTCAGATCGGTTTCGAGACCGCCAAGAGATTTCCGCGTCAGAATATGGAGGCGCACGGCGATCAATGGACCTGCCTTCGCATCCAATATGCGATGCGGAGGGGCCGTGCGCATGAAGCGATCGCCGAGATAGCCGCGCGCCTGTCGCAAGGCGACGATCTGGGCATCCTTGGCAAAGGGGTTATCCAATTCACGGTCGCGGGCTTCGATCTGCCTGCGCAGATGGGCAGGATCGAGCGGACGATCGCCGATACGGTTCATGCCGGCCACAAGCTCGTCCAGCGTTTCGGCAACGACGAAATCCTTGCCCTTCGCCTTGAAGGCTTCCACCGGCGGGGGAGCCGACCGCGCAAGGCGGCTGCGCAGAAGAAGCCCGATATCGCGTCCGGTAAGATCCGGGTTCTGTTCGGAGCCTGAAAGGGCAAACTCCTTCTTGACGATTTTCTGCGTAGTCACGAACCAGCTGTAGCTATGACCGAGCTTGCAGATGTGCTGCAGCGTCGAAAGGCTGTCGAAACCTGGCAGGCAAGGTGCGGGAATGCGATTGCCGTCTGCGTCGAACCACAGCGAGGACGGCCCCGGCAGGATGCGAATGCCGTGGCTGGGCCAGATCGGATCCCAATTGGCAATACCTTCGGTATAGTGCCACATACGGTCGCCGTTGATCGGCCGCGCACCGGCCGCCTCTGCATGACCGATCATCAGACCGTCCACATGATGGGGCACGCCGCTCAGCATCCGTTCAGGAGGTGAGCCGAAACGGTCGATCGGCCATGCACGGCGAACCAACTCCGAATTGCCGCCGATGCCGCCGCTCGCCACGATCACGGCGCCCTCGATGCGGAAGTCGCCGACAACATCACGGTTCGATTGCTGACCGCGGCGGATGTTGTCCTCCGCCAGGATCTCGCCCTCCACGCCGAAAATGCCGTCTTCATCACCGACCAATCGTGTCGCGCGGCGCCGGAACAAGAGCTCGATCTTGCCGTCCTTCTCCGCCGCCAGCACTCGCTTCACGAAAGGATCGAGTACGCCAGGACCCGTACCCCAGGTGACATGGAAACGCGGCACGGAATTGCCGTGCCCGTCGGCAAGGCCACCGCCACGTTCTGCCCAACCGACAACGGGAAACCAGCGCATGCCAAGCCCATGCAACCAGCTGCGCATCTCGCCGGCGGCAAAATTGAGATAGGCCTCCGCCCAGGCGCGAGGCCAGAAGTCCTCCGGTCGGTCGAAGGCCGCAGCACCCAACCAATCCTGGCGGGCGAGATCGAGACTATCGCGAATGCGCATCCGCCGTTGTTCCGGCGTATCGATCATGAACAGCCCGCCAAGCGACCAGAAGGCCTGTCCGCCGAGACTTGCCCGAGGCTCCTGATCGATAAGGATCACCCGTTTCCCGCGCTCTAGCAGCTCACAAGCCGCAACAAGGCCTGACAAGCCTGTTCCAACGATCACCACATCAGCATGACTGCTCATTCGTTTCCCCCTCCGCGAATAGCATATCAATTGGAGAGCTTAATGACGCTTACGTAAAAGTAAAGCGAATACCAGAGCTGACGACCATCCAGAATCGATCCACCAAGCCTGCATTCCGTCTCCACGAAATCTGCACGATGTTCATGTTGTCTTCCGACACTGACAGCGATCAATCGCCCTTTTTGTTGATGCGGTTGCCGCTGTCGACACGAAAGGAACCCTCAGCAGGCATGGGCTTCCGAGCGAACGGAGATAGTTGACGAGCGACATCGGCAGCCTCTCAAGGGAAACATCATGTACAAACAGAAGTCGCCCACGCTTATCGATTGGCTTTTCATGTTGGCGCGTCTGGCACCGATCATCATGGTTTACCTGTGGCCGACATTCCTTCGTTTCATTCTAGGCACTGTCTTTTTTGTCGCGCTTGCCGCGCTGATGTATCATTTGGTTGACGTGGAACCGAACTTTTCGGTGCATGACTCTTCTCCACAAGTGGCGCCCCTTACTCGCGAGCGGTAATCTTTACCTTGGGAGGTCGAAGCAAATGGCGCCCCTTCGGCATAACGAAAGCCTCGTCCCGCAATTGACTGGCGGAGGGAAATCACGACAGAGTAGATGCCCACACGGCCTTCTCCACCGCATCGGCTTGCCTGACATCGGAAAAGGCAATACCCGATTGCTTAACAGGAGAGGAGCAGCAGCCATGGGCAAGCTTCCCGACATGACGAAACACCGCGGCTTTCCTTCCGGCATGCCGGGTACAGGCGTACAATTCACCATTCGCCGCGCAAATCCCAAGGGCGTGACGCCGATCAAGAAACTGCCACGCCGCGCGCGGCCGGGAACGCAGGAACACCGGATCGACGCCGCGTTCCTACATGCGCTCTGGCACTATTTCGGAGCAGAACCTTTCGAGCGCGGCAATCTCGACGCTGCACGGCTTAACCTGCTCTTCGAGCGCGAGGTGCTGCCCGCAGACAAGGATTTCGATCCACTCTCCTATGAAGCCATGCTCGTCATCAACGAGAAAGTGGCGCGCGAAAGCTTCCCCGAAGCATTCGAAGATGTGATGGAGGTCTGACGCCGCGCGGAAGCGCGTAGAACTCCTGAACGGGCGGCAACGGGATGCTGCGCCGCGGAGCCATATCGATAAGGATGGCATGCGGCCCTATGCCCGGTTGCCTCCGGACTGGAGCGCGCTAACTTACGGTAGTCAATACTCTTCATTTGAGGCTGACATGCCCGACGATGTCTTGCTGACATTCAATGCCGGCTCCTCGACCTTGAAAATCGGGGTCTTCGAGCTGACGGCAAAGGAACCGAGAAATGTCGGCCGCGGCAAGATCGATTTCGATCAAAGCCCATTGATGCTCCGCTATTCCATAGGTCAGGATCGATACGAGAAGGCGATCTGGGGCGATAATGGCGGGCAGTTCGTCTCCGTCATATCCGAAACGCTGGATCATTTGCTGACCCACCTTCCCGGCAGGCTCCGGGCGGTTGCCCATCGTGTCGTCCACGGCGGCATGACGTTCCAGAAGGCTATCCTCTTGGATGACGCTGCGATCGAGCGGATCGAGAAGCTAGTACCCCTAGCGCCCCTGCACCAGCCTCAGGCCCTGCGTGCCATTCGGTCGATGAAAACGCTGCGTCCGGACGTTCTTCAGACCGCCTCCTTCGACACGGCCTTTCATTCGTCGCAAGCCGACGTCGTGCGACGGCTGGCGATACCGCGCGCCATGCATGACGATGGCGTACGCCGCTACGGCTTTCACGGGCTCTCCTACAAATACATCGCCGCGAAGCTTCGAGAGATCGATCCGGGAGCAGCGAAGGGCAAGGTCGTCGCCTGCCATCTCGGCAGCGGCGCCAGCCTGTGCGCGATGGAAAACGGCATCAGCCGCGATACGAGCATGGGGTTTTCGGCGCTCGACGGCATCCCCATGGCGACGCGTCCGGGCTGGCTGGATCCAGGCGCCCTGCTCTACCTCATGAGGACGGGAATGCCTCAACCCGAACGGATCGAGGATTTCCTTTACCATCAATGCGGCCTGCTCGGCGTCTCCGGTATCAGCGGCGACACACGGGTTCTGCTCGATGACAAGAGTCCTGAAGCGGCCGAGGCCATTGATCTGTTCTGCTTGCGCATATCAGGTGAGATCGGGCGGCTATGCGCGACGATCGGCGGTCTCGATGCCATCGTCTTCACCGCCGGCATCGGCGAGAATCAGCCGCAGATCAGGACCCGCGTCGCACAAAGGTTGCAGTGGTTGGGTATCGAGATCGATGAAGACGCGAGCATGCGCAATGCGATCGCAATCAACGCGGCGTCCAGCCGCGTGAAGCTGTTCGTGATTCCGACCGACGAGGAACGTGTGATCGCCGAGGAGGCCGTTGCCCTGATTGCTTGACGAAAACGAGGAGACGCAGATGAATGCCGTTGCCACACCGCTTTCGCCCGAAGAACTCTCCCTGATCGACCGTTACTGGAAAGCGGCCAATTATCTGTCGGTCGGTCAGATCTATCTGATGGACAATCCGCTGCTGCGCGAACCGCTCAAGCCTGAGCATATCAAGCCGAGACTGCTCGGCCACTGGGGCACGACGCCCGGATTAAATTTCATCTATGCCCACCTCAATCGCATCATCAAGGCGCGCGACCTCGATGTCATCTATATATGCGGCCCAGGGCACGGCGGTCCCGGCATGGTCGCCAACACCTATCTCGAGGGTACCTATAGCGAGATCTATCTGGACATTTCCGAGACCGCAGAAGGGATGCAAAGGCTGTTCAAGCAGTTTTCCTTCCCCGGCGGCATTCCGAGCCACGCCGCACCGGAGACGCCCGGCTCCATCCATGAGGGCGGCGAGCTCGGCTATGCGCTGGTGCATGCCTATGGCGCCGCTTTTGACAATCCCGATCTGATCGTTGCCTGCGTGGTCGGCGATGGCGAGGCCGAAACCGGACCTCTGGCGGCAAGCTGGCATTCCAACAAGTTCCTCAATCCGGCGCGCGACGGCGCAGTCCTGCCCATCCTCCATCTCAACGGTTACAAGATCGCCAATCCGACGATCCTCGGCCGGGCAAGCGATGACGATCTGCGCAAGCTGTTCTGGGGCTATGGCTATGAACCCTTCTTTGTCGAAGGCCATGAGCCGGGCGCCATGCATCAGGCCATGGCCGACGCATTCGACCGCGTCTTCGACCGCATCCGCGACATACAGAAAAACGCACGCGAAAAGACCTCGTTCGAAGCGATGCCGCGCTGGCCCATGATCGTGCTGCGAAGCCCGAAGGGTTGGACCGGCCCCAAGCAGGTCGATGGCAAGAAGGTCGAAGGCTTCTGGCGGGCACATCAGGTGCCGGTCGCCAATTGTCGAGGCGACGAGGGTCATCGAAAGATCCTGGAAGACTGGATGCGCAGCTATGATCCGGACGATCTCTTCGATCACAGCGGGCGACTGAAGGTCGAGCTGCAGGCGCTGGCGCCGCGCGGCGAAAGGCGCATGGGCGCCAATCCCCACGCCAATGGCGGCCTGCTGCGCCGGGAGCTTCTGGTTCCCTCCATCGAGGACTATGCCATTGAGATCGGCGCGCGCGGCAGCAAGCAGGTGCAGTCCACCGAAATCCTCGGTCACTATCTCCGCGACATGCTGAAGCTCAATGAGGCCAAGCAGAATTTCCGCATCTTCGGTCCCGACGAGACGGAATCGAACCGGCTCGGCAGCGTCTTTGATGCCACAAACCGGGTCTGGATGGAGGAGATCGAAGATTACGACGTCCATCTTTCCCGCGACGGACGGGTGATGGAAGTGCTCAGCGAACATCTATGCCAGGGCTGGCTGGAGGGATATTTGCTCACGGGTCGGCATGGGCTTTTCTCGTGCTACGAAGCCTTCATCCATATCGTCGATTCCATGTTCAACCAGCACGCCAAATGGCTGAAGGTTTCGCGCGAATTGCCGTGGCGCAAGCCGATCTCATCGCTGAACTATCTTTTGACCTCGCATGTCTGGCGGCAGGATCATAACGGCTTTTCCCACCAGGATCCGGGCTTTGTCGATCTCGTCGCCAACAAGAAGGCCGACATCGTGCGCATCTATCTGCCGCCGGACGCCAATACGCTGCTGTGGGTCGGCGATCACTGCCTCAGGACCTACGACCGGATCAACGTCATCGTTGCCGGCAAGCAGCCGGAATCGCAATGGCTCAGCATCGACGAGGCGGCCGCCCATTGTAAGGCCGGCGTCGGCATCTGGGATTGGGCGAGCTACGAAGACAACACGATCGCCGCCGACGTCGTGATGGCCTGCGCAGGTGATGTCCCGACTATGGAAACGCTCGCCGCCGTCATGCTACTGCACGAGGCGATCCCCGATCTCAAGATCCGCACGGTCAACGTGGTCGATCTTCTGGCCCTGCAGGACCCGCAACAGCATCCGCACGGCCTTGATCATGAGGTATTCGATCAGATCTTCACCACCGACAAGCCGGTGATCTTCGCCTATCACGGCTATCCCTACCTGATCCACCGCCTGACCTATCGTCGAAGCAACCACGACAACATCCATGTTCGCGGCTTTATCGAGGAGGGCACGACGACCACACCATTCGATATGACTGTGCTGAACGAGCTGGATCGCTATCACCTCGCCTTGGAGGCGATCAACCGTATCCCTGGCCTGTCGGAAAAAGTACCGGAGGTCGTGAATGGCCTGAAGGCAAAGCTCGTCAGGCATCACGACTACGTCCGGCGGCACGGCGAGGATATGCCGGAAATTCTCGACTGGCGGTGGAAACGATAGAATTGGCCTGACGTCGACAACAAGCCGGGAACACCGCCGTGCAGCGGCCAAACCTTACGATTTGGACGCGTGCTCCGGCTTACCCTTTTGCTTGGTGGAGGCCATGTCGTGAAGCTCCTTCTCGCTCATGGAGTCGACCATGCTCTTCGACGCACCCTTCAGTTCGCTCTTCTTCCTTTCGCCGCGTTTGGCGGCGAGCGCCGCACCGGCAGCCATCTGTTGTGATTTCGACTTTGCTGGCATGATGACATCTCCTTAGGTTGAAATTTGCCGCCGCCGATCGTGTCCGCTTGCAAGGCGGGACTTACGCTTGGTAGCTGCCGGTAAGGCTTGCTTCTGCAAGCGTGTGTTTCTTCACCTTCTGCCACATGGCTTCCGCGCCGGCGGCCTCGGGAAGGGTCACCCTCGGTACATCGAGGGCGGCAAGCCGGAAAATATACCGATGGGGTGGGTCGCCCGCCGGGGGCCGCGGACCATCGTAGCGGGCATTGCCGAAATCATTCTTGTAGAAACGCAGCGCCTGCTCCTGCATCGTGTCTACGCTTTCAATGAGGGCGCTCCATTGCGCAGGGATATTGGCGATGCCGCAGTGACGGAATGTTCCGCTGGGCGCATCCGGATCCTCGACGATCAGCGCGAAGCTTTGGGTTTTCTCCGGCGCGCCGCCCCAGGCAAGAGGCGGGAATATATTTTCCCCTTCCAGGGCATATTTGCGCGGTATGGGCGTACCCTCAGCAAAGGCCTTGCTGATCAATGTCAAAGTCATTCGATCCTCCTTTTATCATCGCAGATTCATGAGCCTGTGAACCTCTGAATCTAAGGTGGAACACATCAGAATCACTATTGTTCCCCCCAGGGGAACCATTGCTCGCCCCAGTTGTTCGGAGCATCTATGAAGGAGGAAAAGATGGCGGATGAACGGTTCGAGTGGATCAGCAGACGGGCCTATGCGATTTGGGAAGCAGCGGGACGTCCTTGGGGCTGCAGCCAGCATCATTGGGAGCAAGCAGCGAAGGAACGCGAGATCATGGAGAGAACGCGCGCATCGGCAGATGGCGAAGAAATACTCGCAAGATTCAGAAAAACCCCCGCGAAGCACCAGCCTGATGACGACGATCAGGAACCCAAGCAAAAAACGCAATCCGGCGCCCGGCGCGCCGGATAATAGACATCCTCTTTTTTGCTGGATAAGGCCAACAGGCAGATGCGCCAGGAGCTCACCTGGCGACCGACTCATTGATCCTGCGATTTCATCCGCAATTCAAAAGCCGCCTCTAATTCTGCGTTCCGTCACGGTTCGGCTGGGCCGGCGTGCTCTTGATGCCCTGCTGATTGTTTTCCGTGCGATCGGTCGGAGCTGGCTGGGCCGGTTGGCCGGCTGGTGGCGTGTTGTCTACCGTGCCCGCCTGCGGCTGTCCGCTGGAGGAGCTGATCGCCGGTGACGAATTCTGAGGTGCTCTTGGTTCGAGGTAGCGACCCCAGATTTCCACGCCAGCCCATACGATTGCCGCCAGAACCAGCGCTGTCACCAGCACGGTGAACAGATGTGTTCCGCGCACGCCCTGCCGGGCTTCAGTCGCGGATAGTGGTTTCGTCTGTTCCCGGGGCCTCTTCTGTTCGTCGAACGTCATAGCAAGCCTCCATCTATTACAAATTGCATATCGACCTAACCAAAAGACCGGACGATGGTTCCATTGAGGAGCGCCAAGGAATTGGGTCGAGGCGGAACAATGGGGAGAGCCCAGCGTTAGCCTTACGAGGTTGCAGATCGTGCCAAGCGGACGCGATGGTGCTGAAGAATATGGAGATTTTTCCGCTTTCTCTCCATAGCCAACGAAACGGCAGTCGAGCTTCCTATCCATCCGACCTGCAGCCCCTCCAACATTTGAGGAGGGTAAAAAGTGCTCACAAGTATCGTCAACGCCCGGAGGCCGAAGAAATTGTCGACCCCGGCATCGTCGTCTCGCCCGAGGCCTGATCGACTGCGTCATCGGAATGGTCGGAGCCTGACGAAAAGCGGCCGCGCGCTGTTGATTGCGACGATAACGGCTGCCATGTCCTGGAATTTTGCCTTCGCACAGCAATCGAATGATGATCGCTGCAAAGCGGAAGAAACCAACCGGCAGACTGACGGCCAGCAGGCGCAAGGCGAACAGACGCCAGCTACGAATAATCCCAGCCGGAAACTGTCCGATTGCGACGGTGTGCTGAAACCGCCGGCAGTCGGCGACAGCAAGATGGAAAAGCCTGCGCCGCAGGTCGGCAACACTCCCGTCATCAAGCCTGGCGACACACAACAGCAGAACAATCAACAGCAGGGCAAATGATGATGATCCGTCAGGGTTTGGGTTCGGGCTGCTCGATGGGGCCGTTCTTAACGGCCCCGCTATCTCGGCCGTCGCTTGACGTAAACGGCTTGATGACGAGAATCGCCAGAACGGACGCGACCATCAGGCCGAAGATGACGAGCAACAACATCCTCATCTGGGAGCCTTAAGCCCGCTGCGATTTGCGGACGGCAAGGTTGCTGTCGTGCCCGATAATGCCGCCCGCCTGCCGGGATATCGCTTCCGCACGCTGCTTGGCCTCGTGATTTTCAACGGATCCTTCAATAACGACGCGCCCGTGACTGACGGTCACGAAGATACTGGTCTCGTCGAGCAATTGATCGGCTTTCAGCCTGCTCTCGATTTCCGTTCGTATTTCGACGTCCGTTCTCTCCGGCGTCGATGCATAAGGGGTTTCGGGTCGCGTATCTCCGCTCGCCTCTTCTGATCCGGAAGCGGCCCTTACGTCCGAAATTTTGCCGGAAATGTCTTCGGCCATCTGCCTGCGCAATACATCGTATGTCGCCGAATCTTCGCAGCGCGCATCGTCGGTACCATTTTCGGGTCGTTGCTCTGTTGGCGAGGCTTCTCCTGCCCGCTGTTCGGACTCGATATCCCCGGAACCACCGGCTGCCTGGTCGAGTGCCTGCACGGTGCGCGTATCGCCACGATGCGGGGAACCCCTTGCGTTTGTTCTATCGCTGATTTTGGTCATGGTTTTCTCCCTGTTCGATGAGGGCTTAACCTTTGCCGCTCCGGAATGTTCCGGTCTCAGGGCTTGCGTCAGGCCCCTGTCGTCAGCATTTCGAAGGATACCACCTTGTAATGTTCCTCAAGGGACGCAAGCAGTTGCGCACCACCGCCATCCGGCCCCGCCTGCCGCCATCGCGCCTCGTAGGAAATATGCGTTGTCGCGTCGCTCGGCCCTGTCCTGCAGCCAATAAAGGAGAAAGCATATCCGAGCGGTTCCAGCGCCGCCTGCGCATCGGCGATCGCAACGCCTGCATCGCGAGGCAACTCGATCACGAGGCGCGCCTTCTGCTTGCGTGGCATCAGCCTGTCGAACTGTTTGAAAGGCGATAGCACGATGAAGGCGATAATGGCCCCGGCGGAACCCACGATCACTTGACCGCCGCCGATGCACAGGCCGACTGCCGTCATGATCCACAAGGTCGCCGCCGTCGTTACGCCGGTGACCAAGTCGCCCCGCTTGAGAATGGCGCCACCGCCGATGAAGCCGACGCCCGTCAGCACGCCGAGCGGAAAGCGCAGCACATCCATCGAGGCGAATGATTGCGACGTCTTGCCCAGAGTGGATAGAAGCAGATTGGCCTGGATCATCGACAGACATGCGGCGAGCCCGACCAGAATCGTCGTGCGAAACCCGGCGGCATGACCGCCCATTTCCCGATTAATCCCGATCAGCCCTCCGGCTGCGACGACCAGCAGCAGACGGAGGGCGATATCCAGCCAGTCCGCGTCTATTGGCATAGTGTCGGTCAGGTCAGGCACGATGTCCTCCCAAGGGAGCGTCACCAGCAAATTTCAGTGGGGGAACATCGCAAACGGCATTTCGTTCCACCTTCGATGGAAGGTGCGCGTGAAAAACATAATAGAAGCAGCACGACGCTCTACGGCTTCATTGTCGCCTCGGGAAAAGCGCCGGAGCCCATGGGCCGCCTGCCGGATTTCGCCGCGAGCCGCCTCCCACGCGTCAGGCCTTTGCTTTTCCCAACCGCATCGCGAAATATATCACATTGCCCGTGAGGACAGGCGAGCGGCCCGCTGTCTTCGGTTGGCATCCAGCGCCCGTCGAAAATCGAGGTCGGTTGTCGCATGGTGACGGAGGTCGTCGAGAAAACGAGAGATATCTTCGAGCGTATCGACGACGACATATCGCAGACCACCGCCGGCATCGATCAGATCGTGGCCGATGCTGACGCCGAAGCCGTTCGCTACCTTGCGAAACCATGCCGAGCGCCAGCGCTTGAAATCATCGGGGTCCGACTGAAACTCTGCGAGCAGCATCTTTTGCTGATCAAGCCGCGCAAGGAATGTCTCAACCACATCCTGTGAGCCGGCCTTCGGCCTTTCCGCCTTCCTTGCCAGCCATTTTTCAAGAAGCTGAGAGCTGGGCTGCGGCGCTATCGCTTCATCGCGCTCCATCAGAGCCGCGGAATCGATATCCAGGCGCTCCGCGCCGTCCTTATGCTGGGCCGCCTCCACGGACGAATCTGCTTGTGTCTCCTGCTGCAAAGCCAAGGTCTGCTTGAGGTCGGCGGCAAGCTCTCCCCAGATGGATCTCGATGATTCAGCCGATCTTGCTTTCATCCGGCGGGAGGTTTTGACTTCGATGATAAAGGGCTTTGTCTGTTTAACCATGATGCTTTGATATGTGCCCGATGATGGAGCGCAGTTGATGGACAATCACTATGAATAAGAGGTTGGCATTCTCTGGGAGCAACACCGCAGCATGGCGATCGTCCGCGAATATTGAAGGCCTAGGCCCTACACCAAACCGCTTGATGAAGCAATCTCCACCGCCGCCTCATCCCAAATGGGCATCAATGCATTGCGGCCTGATCTGCGTCACGGGCGTATGGCATAAGTCGGGACGATCACCGCGGAGGTCGCTTGACGGCACTCGTGTCTGCGAATCAACGATCGTGCAATCGGACCATCCGATACGCGCCACAACCACTGCAACGCCTTTACCGCAACAATACAATCTCAGTGCATTCAAAATGAAACAAACGAGGTCGTGGCAGTCCGTTTACACTGCATATGTCTTAGCAATCATTGCTAAATATGAAGATCTCGTAATATATTCGCTTAAAGCGGCTGCCGCCTTCTGGTAAGTTATCACTTGCGCGCGCACGCTCGATGAGATTGCGATCATTGATTGGCGTGCTCCGATGCGAGCGGACCAGTTCAAACTATACAATGCCCGGATTTTGCGCGGCCGGCTTGGGGAGGACGAGGCCATATGCCCGAGAACCGAGTGGATCGGTCGCAGCAAACTCTCTACGGGTCCGAATCCGATAATGGTTTAGAGGCGACAGTCTCGCTTTGGGATCTGGATTTCAAACTGCTTGATTGCTCGAAGCGATTCAAAGAGCATATCGGTCTTGCGCCACGGAGCGGGGTATCCTTGTGGGAGGCCTATCCCGCGCTTGCGAAACCGACGCTTGCCGAGCTTATTCATAAGGTCATAGACACAGGCGAACCTTGCACGATCCAGTTCGACGATCCGACGCAGGGAAAGCGCCGCTTGCTCGCCTCCCGTATCCGAGTGGGGCTTCTGATCGTCGAAACCAATGGAGCACATGAAAGCCCATCGTCCGAAGACAATGAAAAAGCACAGCTCATCCATCAGGCAACGCACGACGTCCTGACCGGACTGCCCAATCGCCGCCAATTCAGCGCGGCTCTGACGCAATTGCTTCCGGTTACCGGCAAGATCGGGCCGGCGCTGATGCAGCTCGACCTCGATGATTTCAAGCCCGTCAACGACACACTTGGCCACGGAGCCGGCGATATCGTACTGAAACTCGCTGCCGAGAGGATTACGAAAGCACTCGGACGCGGCGGAACGGCCTACCGTCTCGCTGGCGATGAATTCGCCATCATCCAGGTCGGTCCGCAGCGGGCCCTGGAGGCGGAACGGTTGGCAGACGCGCTGGTGACTGAATTCAAAAAGCCGTTCACGGTCAACGGCATCTCACTTTTCGTCGGCGTCAGCGTGGGGATCGCAATCGCGCCGCGCGACGGCAACGAGGGAGAACAGCTGATGAAGGCTGCCGATGTCGCCCTTTATGCCGCTAAGAAGGAAGGGCGTCGGCGGGCGCGGACGTTCGATCCGGCCATGCTGATCGTGGTCGAACAAAGAGAGCTGCTGCGGCGCAGCCTGCGCGTGGCACTGCAGCGCGATGAATTCTTCATCGAATATCAGCCGCTGGTGGAGCCTCCGTCCAATGTGGTCGGCTTCGAGGCACTCCTACGCTGGCGGCACCCGACCCTCGGGGTCATTCCACCGGCAGCTTTCATTCCCATGGCCGAAGCCGATGGTCTCATGCGTGAAATCGGCCAGTGGATGCTGGAGGAAGCCTGCCGCGAGGCCTTGGCATGGCCGGAGCACTATACGCTTGCCGTCAATCTTTCTCCGGCGGAGTTCCTGACGCCGGGCCTCACCGATCGCGTTTCTCAAACGCTGGATATCGTCGGATTTCCAGCCGAACGCCTGGAGCTGGAAATCACCGAAGGTGTGCTTCTGGAGCGGACCATCAACAATCTCGACACGCTGAACACGCTAAACGTGCTCGGCATTCAGATTTCCCTCGATGATTTCGGCACGGAATATTCCTCGCTCAGCTATCTCAAGAATTTCCCCTTCGATACGATCAAGATCGATCGCTATTTCATCAGGGACCTTTTGCAGGACGGCAAAAGCCAGGCCATTGTGCGTTCCGTCATCGGCCTTGCACATGGCCTGGGCATGCGGGTGACGGCAGAGGGTGTCGAGACGCGGCAACAGGCGGCCTGGCTCCAGCAGGAGGGCTGCGACCGCCTGCAAGGCTATAGTATCAGCCCTCCGCTGAGCGCCGACAAGCTTGATGATTTCATAAGGCAGGGTGCACGCGATCAGTCGGCCGCGACATTCGACGAGTTTCACGCAAGTCCGTGAGTTTTTGAAGCGCATTTCATTCGGGAATTTCTCGAGAGGATACCATGCGGGTGCAGGTGGACGCGGCTTTCGAGCCATTGCTTGAACTGGAAATGGAGATGGCGACCCTTGTGGCAGACTGGTCGAATTGCGATCAATGTGCCGCTTACGTGGCTCGCATGGTCAGCCACGATCGGCACGATCCCATCCGTCATGCAAACCTGCTTTCGGCGGCCCTGAACGAGCTTTTCGAAATGTCGTTCCACACCAGAGAAAGCGGCGGCACCCTTACCTTTCGCGTCTACCGGAATGGCTCGATCGAACGGATCGAACTGGCCTTTCCCTGCTCGGCCGAGCAGCGCAATTTGTATGAAACCATCGTCCAGCGCATTGGAAGCGGCCAGGCGCTCGCAAACTATCTCGATGTCATCACCGATGACACCGCGCGTGCCGAGCAGGCGATCCTTCTCGGCCTTGCCGTCAATTACGATGCCAACATCGAGCTGTCCGTTCGGGATAAGGGAACAACGACTTTCGTGGTGGACCTCGCGCTCGAAAGGCTACTCAATTGAACAACCGCTCCTCTGGCCGTTTCACAGCGCAATTCGATGCCAACAATCAAGAATTCTCCCTATCCGGAGTTCTGAGACCACATTCAGTTGCCGAGCTTGCCGATGATCTCGCCCTGCTGCGCAACGGCATCGAAACGGTGAACGGCGTCTGCTACGTCAATCTGAAACGCGTCATCCACATGAACAATACGGCGTTCCGTGCCCTGACGCGTGTCCTGCTCGATGCCACGCGATCGAGGCCGGACCTCAAACTGACGGTCGTAGCTTCCAGCGTCGTTGCATGGGCATCGCGACTGTTTCGCCATTTGAGCGATCTATCACCCAACATTATCGTCGAGATCTATGATTCCGCCTTCTATCCCGGGCAGACATTCGTGGAGAATCAGAGCTTCATCCCGATCCTGCGAACCCAGACGAAGATGACTTGGCGGCACGAGCGCGAGATATTGCCGCGGCACGGCCTTCGAGAGGGTTTGCATATCGCCGACATCTGCTGCGGCATCGGCGATTTCGCCATGCTGCTGCGGAAGGATTTCAAACCCGCGCGGATCGTTGCCCTCGACCATTCGATCCCCAGCCTGGAATATGCCCGCAAGGTGGCGGAGGACTTCGATGTCCACGACATCGAATATACCTACGGCGATGCATCCCAGATGCTGTTCGAGAGCGACCAGTTCGATTTCGTGACCTGCAGGCACTCGTTGCAGATCTTCGACCGCCCGGATGTTTTGCTTCGCGAACTCTATCGCATATGCAAGCCAGGCGGCAGGGTCTACATCACCAACGAGAAGAACTCCCATTGTCTTGGCGAGCCCAGAGCCGAAAGCATTCAATGGACCTATAACGAGGTCGCGAAACTGTTCGCGCATTTCGATATGGATGTCGAAATGGGTCCCAAAGGCCGCCGCATGCTACTGGATGCCGGCTTCAAGGATGTGCGCATGGAAAGCTTCATGGTCACGAATCTCGATGGCGATCCCCAGGATTTCGCTGACATCATCACGGCATGGCAGAATGTCTATGCCGATGAAATGGCGGTCAGAAGAGGGGATTCGGCCGCATTTATCGAGCGATTCAAGCAAGGTTTCGCCGATCATATTTTTGCCGCGCTCCACCCAAGAGGTTATGCCGGCTGGCCGATCTGGGCTTCTTCGGGACAGAAACCGCTATGACGGACGCGCCAATCGCCAAGCAACGGCTCGGACTGCGCTCATTTCGCGCCAAGTTTCTCCTCGTCGTCGGCGGAGCCGTTCTCTTCGACCTGCTCGTCAGCGGCGGCCTTGCCTTATGGAACGTCCAGCGCCTATCGCGCAACGCCACGACGGAAGTGGGACAAGGTCTCGAGAAAGCGAGCCAGGATTATATCGGCTCCTATGCGGATTCGACTGCCGCAGAGGTCGGTTTGCTGATCGACCAGGTCCATTCCGATGTGAAGGCGCTGGCAGGCGTGCTGCAGGGACAGATCGACAATCCGGCGCGGAGTGTCGATGTCGGTGCTGCCATGAGCAGAGCGTCTCCAGGCGCTGTAACAGTGACCTACGATCAAGCCGGCCAGTGGTCACAAAACCTGCCCGGCACACCCTCGGTCGTCAGCGTCTGGGGTTACCTGCTTGATAAGGATCACCATCCCCTGCCCCAGGTGCAGGCAGACATAGAATGGAGCGCGGTGCTCGATCTGGTTGCTCCTTCCCTGTTGCACAACGGCGCATCGAAGCTGCAGATGTATTATATCGGCCCGAGGGAGCGTCCGATTTTCCGGACTGCTCCCTATACGACGCAGGCGCAGACCTTTGACCGGCTCTATCCCGGCCACAACAGCTCCGATTTTTGGACATTCTTCTTTCCAGGCCTATACGAATCCTGGCAGCAATGGGCCTCCAACCCCTCATCCCGCCCCGTTGCCGATTACATTACCCAGACAGCTCCCTATACCGACGCTATCACCGGCAAGCTGATCGTCAGCTTTTTCCATCCGCTTTGGACGCCCGATAGACATCAGGTGGCCGGTGCGGCCGGCGCAGATATTACACTCACGCAGCTTGCCGAGATCGTGGAACATGTGAAAGTCGCTCAAACCGGCTTCGGCTTTCTCGCCATGTCGAATGGGAATGTGGTCGCAATCAATCCCGTAGGCGAAAAGGTCATCGGCTTGCGCGCCGCCAACGATGCCGCCGCCAAGGGGGTTACCGGCCTCGACCGATCCTTGCGCAACAGCACGCAAACGGCCATTACCAAGCTACCGCTCGACGCCGACGGCGTGATCCAGCACATCAGCCTCCGCGAACAGGGAGAGGACGTTCCCTATCTCGCGGTCGTCAAGCAATTGCGCCCGACCAATCTCTGGGTGGACGGACCAGTCAAGAGCGAGGTCATGTCGCTCGGGATCGTGGTGCCCGAGCGCGAGATCTACGCCTCGCTCATCGCCGCCAAGGATGAAATATCGCGGGCGACCAACCGCATTTTGCTCTATCAGATCATGGCCGTTCTCGTCTCTCTGATGATCGTCACCGCGGCGGTTTTTGCCGCCTCGAAACGCGTCACCAGTGGCATCAGCGCGCTGGCGAGTGCCGCAAAGCGCATACAGGCGAAGGATTATTCGGTTAGGGTCGATATTTCGACCAGGGATGAAGTAGGGGATGCCGGTATCGCTTTCAACAGGATGGCGGAGGATATCAGCTTCCACACCGAAAACCTTGAAAAGCTCGTTTCGGACCGGACCAGCGAGATCGAGGCGGCCAAGGAAGAGATCTCAACCCTCAACAGCCAATTAAAGAACGAAAACCTGCGGCTGGGTGCGGAACTCAACGTCGCCAGGCAGATCCAGCTCATGGTCCTGCCGCGGGCCAAGGAACTGACGGCAATCAACAATCTGGAGATTGCCGCCTATATGCGCCCGGCCGATGAAGTCGGCGGCGATTACTATGATGTTCTGCAGAACGGAAAGAACCTGAAAATCGGCATCGGCGACGTGACCGGCCATGGGCTGGAAAGCGGTGTGCTGATGCTGATGGTCCAGTCGATTGCCCGCGCCCTGCAGGAGGCGGGTGAGATGGACCCGGCAAAATTCTTGACCGATCTCAATCGGACGATCTTCAAGAACATCGAACGGACCCGGACCGACAAGCATATTACCTTGTCGTTCCTCGACTACGACGGCGAGAGATTGACGATATCCGGTCAGCACGAAGACATGATCATCATTCGCCAGGACGGCAAGGTGGAGCGGATAGATACGGGCGATCTCGGCCTTCCGGTCGGTCTCGAGCCTGATATCGCTCCCTTTATCGATACACGGCAAGTGCCCTTCGAAAAGGGCGACATGGTTGTGCTGCATACGGACGGCGTCACGGAAGCGGAGAATTCGAAGGGCGAGCTGTTTGGCTTCGACAGGCTTTTGGAGGATGCCCGCCGCCTGCATGGCGGGACTGCGGAAGAAGTCGTCGAGGGCATACTCGACGATTTGATGACTTACATCGGAACCCACAAGATCCATGACGATATCACCCTTGTGGTGATGCGGCACAGGTGAGGAAATGACGACAGCAATTTTCGGCGAGGAACGTCTGGTTTCGTTCGACGCCACCAATGCTCTTCGCATACGACTATTCGACGGACCGCTGCATCTGGCATGGCGCCATTCGGCCATGACATCCGACTTTATCGCGGAGACGATAGCGCTCGGTTTCCGCTCTTCCGAGCGCCAATACAAGACGGTGCGGCACGACATCGGTTACCTGACCAACGAGCTTATCGAAAATTCGATCAAATTCCGCGCCTCGGGCGAGATCCTCATCGAGGCATTGAGGGATGGCCATTATTTCCGGATGCGGATCGTGAATTTGATCGACCGCGAAGCTATGGCGCGATTTCAACAATTATTATTGAGAGTTACCGCTGGCGATCCCGGCGATCTCCTCATAGAACAGATCGAAGCAAGCGTTCTTGCCGGCGACGATGCGTCCGGGCTAGGACTGTTGACATTGATGAGCGACTACCAGGTTCAATTGGCCTGGCATTTCGATGAGAATGGCCCGCAAAAGCGGATCAAGCTCCAAACCTATGCCGCCATGGCGATTGCATCGGCGTGAACCCGCGAGAGGCCGTTTATGGAAATCAAGGAAGAAGCATTCCGCGTCTGGTCCGAAGGCAGCACCTTATATTTTGACGGCACGATGCGCCTGGCTGGTCCCGATGCCTATGCACCGGTCTACGATCTGGCCAGGTCAGTTCTTCATGGGAGCGGAGGCAAAGCGACTTTCGATCTGACCGGTCTGCAGTTCTTGAATTCTTCGGGCATCAACCTGCTTGCCAAACTGACCATAGAAGCACGCAAGCATCCGAATATTCACCTCACAGTGTGCGGCTCCTCGCAAATTCCCTGGCAGATGAAATCATTACCGAACTTGAAAAAACTGCATCCGCGCCTGGATTTACGCCTGACCTAGCCCATGCCGCGCAAAACTGCGCGACGATTTTGCTACGATGACATGCTGAAATCAAAGACTGAAGCGCGACATGGCGAACCTCAAAGATCGCAACGCGCTTTAGCGATCAAGTGCCCGTCGCCAAGCGTCCCAACGCTTGAACGCGAATAGTCGCTGCGACGAGGCGTCGTCGTGACACGAAATAACGCGTGGGTCTATTAGTCGACGAACCTCGGTTAGTTCCACCTTACATCTCTCGGCTTCTTCGTCTACACAAATAAGTATAACAAATCGAAGCTGCTGGAAAATTATTCAGTAAATATCAGTTAAAATAATACCTTAATGGTAAGCGCGCGGCACGTTAGTTAATCTTCGCACTTATTTTCCGTGTCATAAAAATGTACAGAATGCAAAGCTTCTGCATTCCGTGATAATGACAGAATTGTTAATTATCGGTAAAATATAACCGTAAATTGTAGCAATAATTCCTTGTTGTAAAAGCCTTGCACAAGGGAAAAGGCGTTGCTTTTTCCTGAATACTCGGCTGCGCGTCTAATTTACCGGGAGGGTTTGATGGGCATAGCGTTCAAATCTACAAGTATATCGCTAAACAATACAAAGAGACGTACCATCCTCGTTGCGGGCGGCGCAGGGTTCCTTGGGTCACATCTTTGCGACCGACTTCTACAGGATGGTCATGAAGTCATATGTGTGGATGATTTTTCAACCGGACGGATGGACAATCTCTGGCATCTCCTTCGTTACGAGACGTTCAGTTTCATCCGCCACGACGTCATCTCATCGCTCGATCTGCCCGTCGACGAAATCTACAATCTGGCTTGCCCGGCATCTCCGCCGCATTATCAGGCCGATCCGATCCGTACGATGAAAACATGCGTTTTCGGCGCGCTCAACTTGCTGGAGCTTGCCACATATCATCAAGCGCGCATTTTCCAGGCCTCGACCTCGGAAATCTATGGCGACCCCCACGTGCATCCGCAGCCGGAAAACTATTGGGGTAACGTCAATTCCTTCGGCCCTCGCTCGTGCTACGATGAAGGCAAACGCTCCGCTGAAACGCTTTTCCGTGACTTTCACGCCCGTCATGGCGTCGACATCAGGATTGCGCGCATCTTCAACACCTATGGACCGCGCATGCGCCCCGACGACGGCCGCGTTGTTTCCAATTTCATCGTACAGGCGCTGAAGGGTGAGGATATTACCGTCTATGGCGACGGCTCTCAGACGCGCTCCTTCTGCTATGTCGCCGACCTGATCGAGGGCTTCATTCGCCTGATGGCCGACCAAACGACGATCCATACGCCCGTCAATCTCGGCAATCCGGCGGAGTTTACCGTGCGCGATCTTGCCGAACAGGTCATCGCGATTACCGGCTCCAAGTCGAAGATAATCCATAAACCCCTGCCGATCGACGATCCCCGCCAGCGCCGGCCCGATATCACCATCGCGAAACGCGAACTGGGATGGGAACCGTCCATCGCCCTGACGGATGGATTGAAGTCCACCATCGCGTACTTCGAACGTCAGTTGGTACGTACGAGCAGCGAGCTTTTCGAGGTTGCGTGATGGGCAAGCAAAAAATACTCGTCGTGGGTGGCGCCGGCTTCATCGGCAGCCACACCGCGAAGCTCCTGCATCGACAAGGCTTCGAGCCGGTCGTCTATGACAACCTCTCGACGGGCCATCTGACCTCCGTGCGCTGGGGACCCTTCGTGGAAGGAGATATTCTCGACACATCCCATCTTGCCGAGACAATGGAGGAGCATAGACCTGCTGCAATCATCCATTTCGCCGCCTCCGCCTATGTCGGCGAGTCCGTCGAAAATCCTGCTAAATATTATGCCAACAATGTCAGTGGCACGCTGTCGGTTCTGGAGGCATGCCGCCGCACGGAAGCGGATAAGCTGATCTTTTCATCGAGCTGCGCAATCTACGGAATTCCCGCGCATCTGCCGATCCGCGAATGCGAGACGCCTCAGCCGATAAATCCCTACGGCAGAACCAAGCTGATTGCCGAACATATGCTGGCCGACTATTCGGCAGCCTATGGCCTTTCCTATGTGGCGCTGCGTTACTTCAACGCCTCCGGCGCCGATCCGGAACAGGAACTCGGCGAATGGCATAACCCCGAAACACATCTCATTCCCCGCGCATTGCTGGCGGCGGCCGGCACGACCGAAACCTTGGAAGTCTACGGCGACGATTACGACACGCCGGACGGCACGTGTGTGCGCGACTATATCCATGTGCTGGATCTTGCCAAGGCGCATGTCCTGGCGGTCGAATATCTACTGGCCGGCGGAAACAATCTCGCCGTCAATCTGGGAAGCGGCCACGGCACGTCGATCAAGGAGATCGTCGGCGCGATCGAGCGCGTTTGCGGTCGCCAGGTTCCTGTCGCCATGCACAGGCGGCGGCCGGGCGATCCGCCTGCTCTTTATGCCGCTTCGGATCTTGCTGCCGAGAAGCTTGGCTTCCGCGCTCTGCATTCGGACATCGAAACGATCATCCGGACTGCAGCTCCCTTCTTCGGGCTGGAGATGCGAGGATGACATCGATCCGAACACGAGCTCAAGCAATGAAGGACCGGGCGTTGATGACGCCGGTGCTGCAAGGTCGCAAGCGCGCGGAATATATGGTTTGCGCCGCGTTATGGCTTGCGGCACTCGGCTATTTCTGGAGTTGGTGGCTCGCACCCGCGCACCATGTCGACGCTCTCGGGTCGATATTGGTGACCCTGGTACTCGCCTGGGTGACGATCATCCCAGCCTATTTCATTGTCGTCTTCTTCCGCGCCGAAAAGCCGAAAGGGGAATTACGACTTCCTGCCGGCAGCCGCATCGCGATGGTGGTGACCAAGGCGCCATCGGAGCCCTTTTCGGTGGTGGCCCGCACGTTGGATGCCATGCTGGCGCAGGAGGTGACCCACGACACCTGGCTGGCAGATGAAGATCCGTCGCCCTCGACGCGGGATTGGTGCAGCAAATATGGCGTCCAGATTTCCACCCGGAAGGGGCGGGACGATTATCACCGCCAGACATGGCCCCGGCGCACCCGCTGCAAGGAAGGCAACCTTGCCTTCTTCTACGATCACTACGGCTATGAAGGCTATGATTTCGTCGTGCAGCTCGATGCCGACCATGTGCCCGAACAAGGCTATCTTTTCCAGATGCTTCGGCCCTTTGCCGACCCGGCAGTCGGCTATGTGTCCGCGCCGAGCATTTGCGACCAGAATGCCCATGAGAGCTGGGCGGCTCGCGGCCGCCTCTATGCGGAAGCCAGCATGCATGGATCGCTTCAGACCGGGTTCAATCATGGGCTGTCGCCACTTTGCATCGGCTCGCACTATGCCGTCCGCACCAAGGCCCTCAGGAGCATTGGCGGGCTGGGACCTGAACTGGCGGAAGACCACTCCACCACACTGATGATGAATGCGTATGGCTGGCGCGGCATTCACGCGCTCGATGCCATTGCTCATGGCGACGGTCCACGCACTTTCGCCGATCTCATCACCCAGGAGTTTCAATGGTCGCGCAGCCTCATGATGATCCTGCTGCAATATTCGCCAAGCTTGATCAAACGGCTGCCGCTACGCCTCAGAATGCAATTCCTGTTTTCGCAGCTCTGGTATTCCCTCTTTTCTCTCTTCATGGCGCTGATGTTCATCATGCCGATCATCGCGCTTACGAGAGGAAAGACCTTCGTCGATGTGTCGTATCCTGACTTTTTGCTGCATTTCGTGCCGCAGTCCATTCTGCTGATCCTGTTCGCCTACCGCTGGCGCAGTACGCATACATTCAGGCCAGTCGATGCGAGTATTCTGAGCTGGGAGATGACGTTGTTCCTGTTTGCCCGCTGGCCATGGGCACTTATGGGTTCTCTCGCTGCCATTCGCGATTGGACGACTGGAACATTCGTGGATTTCCGCGTCACTCCGAAGGGTACATCGGACGTCGATCCTCTGCCATTCAGAGTTCTTGCACCCTATGCCATGCTCTCTTTTGTCTCCATCCTGCCGGTTCTATTTGTCAGTGCTGCGGAAGAGAGCAGCGGCTTCTATATCTTCGCGACGATGAATGCCACCATCTACACTTTACTGCTGCTGGTCATCATCGTTCAGCATGCGCGTGAAAATACGCTCAGCGCGAGCAGGCGCTTTTACCGGCCGGCGCTCGCCAGCGGTCTGATTGCTCTGACTGCCCTGCCATTTTTCGGCATCATGGAGCACGGCCGCGCCGGAGCACAATCATTGATTTGGGACACCGACGGCTACGTATTGTTCGATACTCGCTTTTCGGTGGCAGGTGCTGGAATTGGCGGTCGCGGACTGCACAGAATGGTGCTCAATCCGCACTGGCACGTGAGCGACACGGGCGATTGAGTTTCATACAGGGACACTATGGTGGAACGCAGATGAAGATGGCTGTTATGGAAACCGAGCAGGATCTCAGCGCGCTGGCGGAACGAAGCCATGCCCGTCAGATCGGCGCTTGCATCTGCGCCATAGGTAAGTCGGCAAGCACGCAAGGTAACCTGCGAGACATTGCCAGGCGGCGAAACCGGCAGCGAGCCTTGAGGGCAGCAGCGCCAAGGCTCGCCAATCACGAACACGGGAGAAATAATATGAAACCATCAAGGAAGCAGACCTCCCTCCTCCCCGCAGCATCGCTGGCATGCGCGATTGTTCTCGGGCTTGCGACGGCGAGCAATGCGGCCGTAGCCGCGACCACCACCAAGGTGCCGGACGGCGCAAGGCCCATGACAGCGGCTGAACTCTACATGCTCTATCACGACAAGAGCTGGCGCTGGCCCGATGGCGCCGGCCGAATGCAGAATACCGACCGTCGGTTCTCAGCCTGGGTCGACGGAACCGGTGGACAATCCTGGGCTGAAGGCCGCTGGGCTATAACAGACACCGGCCGGCTGTGTCTGGAGGCAACCTGGCATGCCGCAAACGGCCAGTTTCCGGCCAAGACCTGCTTCGTCCATCGCATCTTCGATGGAACGATCTATCAGAAACGCGAGACTGGCGGAGCATGGATTGTGTTTCGCCATCCCATTACCGAGAAAACCGATGAGGCAACAAACCTCATCGAAGATGATCTGGTCTCACAACGACTGGAGGCCTTGAAGACCTCTTTAACCGTCCGCAAGACCGAATAGAGGAAGGAGGCAATGCGATGAAAACCCTATCGAAACTAACGACGGCTTTGCTTGCGGCTGGCGCCCTCTGCGGGGGCATATATGCTGCCAACAACGGCTTGGATGCAAGGGCCGAGACCCGGCCGCTCTTCAATGACAAGAGGCCGATTATCACTCCCCAATCGCTACCGGGGGGTGCCTATGATCCCAACGGGGATTTCTCCAATGACCCCAGTCCAAAGATCGAGCACCTCTTCCTGCCTTGGGAAGATGTCGATCTGTCGACGCTGAGCACGGCAGACGAATATGCCCGCAAGCGCGGGCGCTCGCTGCTGATCACGATCGAGCCGTGGTCATGGGCCCGCAACTGGCGGGTCACGCCAACCGATCTTCTCAGTGGAATTCTGGCGGGTCACTACGATTCCAACATGACAGCGATCTGCTCCGCGGCCGCCAAGCTCAAGGCGCCCGTCACCATTCGCTGGGCTCATGAAATGGACGAGAAGAACGGACAGTTCACCTGGGCCTATTGGAAGGCGGACGACTATGTGAAAGCCTATAGGCACGCGATCAATGTCTGCCGCAAGAGCCTTCCCACGGCAAAGTACATGTGGTCGCCGATGGGCAAGGATGGGCTCGAGGCCTACTATCCCGGTGATTCATTCGTCGACGTCGTCGGATTGTCGGTGTTCGGTTACCAACCATTCGATCTACGCAAGCTCGGGCGGGATTCGACCTTCGTGGAAGCGACCAAACCCGGCTATGACCGTGTGAAACGCTTCAAGAAGCCGATCGTGATCGCGGAATTGGGCTACCAGGGCAACGAGGCCTACGTTCACGCATGGGCCGAGGAAGCCAACAAGCCGCACTCCGAATTCCCCGACCTGCAATCGGTGGTCTATTTCAACGATCGTGAAGTCTACCCCTGGCCGGACGGTCTGGGCAGGCCGGACTGGCGAGTCGCCACACCGCCCCTGCTGAACTGACCGCGATGATGAAAGGTGGAGGAGAAACATATGTGCTGGTTCCGTTTCATCATCCTGAATACCATGTTCGCGATGCTGCTGGTCGGTACCGCGAACGCGGCGACGCATCGTCATATCGATCGAATGACGGCGCACGCGGCCCATCAAGCCATGCCGATGAGTGCGAAGGAGCTCAAAAAGCTCTACGCAGGACGCTCCTGGATATGGAAAGACGGGGCCGGCTTCTTCTCCCGCCATCACCGCCGATTCACGGCCTGGTCGCACACGGGCGCTCGAAAATCCTATGCAAAGGGCACCTGGTATGCGACCGATCGCGGTAGACTCTGCATGAGCGCTGTCTGGCACAGCAAGAAAAGTGCAGCATCCAATGTGTCCTGCTTCCTGCATCGCGAGAAGGCTGGGATCATCTATCAGAAACGAGCATCAGGCGGAAAATGGTATGTGTTCCGTCATAATCCGATCAAACATGATGACGAAGTTCTGAAACTACGACGGGGCGATTATGTTCGCAGTCATCTGCCCGGTTGAAGTCGAATACTCACATAGGGGCTTTTTCTTGGATAGCGGGCGGCACGCGTCCCCACTTGTTCCGTAGAACCGCCATCCGGAGAATGCCCCTATTCTTTGCCGCGCGCACAGCGCGACAGTCGCTGGCTCAGCTTAGAACGCGCCGCGATTGTAGCAATGCGACGTTCTTCCAAATCCGCTTGGCGTACAGATATAGGGAGCGCCCTTGAAGTAGTCCTCAGCGGACATCGAAGTAGTCTTGGCAAGCGATCTTCCACTGTAGAAGACGACGTCGTTCTTTTGATACTTCTTCATATATAGCTGAACCGTCTTATTTTTTACATGCAGGTTCTCGGCCGCATTAGCGTTTACAGCCATTCCTGCCGAAAATGCAATCGCAAGTATTACAGGCACGGAAATAGCAATTTTTCGATTGCCAGTAGTCAGATTATAAGAGTTCTTCCAAAAACTCATAAGTTTACTCTCCTTTGCAAGTTTCACTCGTGTATTTCAGCTGAAAATATTTAAGCAACTTCTATAAATATCTTGAAAATATTAACGAAATCTGCTTAATTTCCCTACAGCCTTCCGGCGGGGAACTGCAACAATGCTGCCTGCAATGAATATAGCTTGGCGCGATATTCGGTGGATGCACAGAGCCTTGACTCAGACATCCACAGACTTCTTTGGTTCGCTGGCCAAGGCGCATCGCAGGGCAGAATCATTTTCTCAAGACGTGATCCAATCACGTCCTTTCAGTCCGCCAACCGGCGGACGCTCGGATGGACTGGAATTCGGGCTGTTTTGCGACGAAGGGGGAATATCTTAGATATGCAAGATTTATACTATCCCCGCGCGATCTATTTTGGCCGTCCATCACTCCCTTTCATCCGCCCGTTGCCAGAACAATGCGGCGATCGCCAGTCGAGTTGGAATGCTTCGTCGAAAGGCTATTACGATGATTTGGGATAAAACGGAGACTAGCTCCGAACAACCGACCCTTGTCGACAGGCGTCGCTGGCCCCGCATTTCCGAAGCTCCCCTTTGCGGCAACGCCACAGACCTGCCGGTACTCGTGTCGCTGCCGTTTTCCACGTCCAATGAGGCTCCCAACCGGCAATTCCTGGCTTGGCGGAAGCATATGGCGCCCTTGATCGATGCTTATCTTCCCGAAAGCGCCGAGGCCGCCGATGGCTTTGCTGCGAGCCAAACCGTATGGAATCTGGAAGGGGCACTTCTCGTTCAGCAGCAAACGCCGGCCTTCCGTTATGAGCGCCCTGCAGAAAAAGTACGCTTCAGCGCCATAGATCATTGGCAGATCACCTTTCTGCGCACGGGCAGAACATGGACCAGCGTCAACGGACATGTGGTCGAAAACGAGCCCGGCATGATGGAAATCCGGGCACTTGGCTGCCCGTTTTACGGCCGCACCATAAGCGCGCAATCTGTCTCCCTCATCCTGCCTTGCGATCTGTTTGCCGATCACGGCGGATTGCCTGGAGCAAGCAACAACATCGTCCTGGGGGGTGAGCGCGTCAAGTTGCTGGCTGACTACATTGCTTTTCTTGAAGCAAACCTCGACCGTTTGACAAAAGACGACCTGCATAGTGTACGAAACCAACTGCAGGAAATGATATTTCATAGTGTCGCACCGTTGGTGAACGGCCACACGACCGGCGATCGCAGCTCCGAGATCGGCCTTATGACAAAAGCTCGTCGCTTTATTCAGAACAATCTCGGATCGGCGGATCTAACCCCTGAAGCATTGAGCCGTGAATTGGCAATCTCCCGAACCAGGCTTTATGGGCTGTTCCAGACATCGGGTGGTGTTTTGAACTATGTGAGAAGACGAAGACTTCTGGCTGCACGCGCGGCACTTGCCGACTTGAGCAACGGTCAGAAAATTGCAGATATAGCCGGCAATCTCGGCTTTGAATCAGCAGCTAACTTCAGCCGGGCCTTCACACACGAATTCGGCTATAGCCCAAGCGAAGTCCGCAGGCATACAGGCGAATGCAAAGTCGATCATCTACCGCAGATGACGGAGACATCCACCTTCGGCGACTGGCTTAATACGCTCGGTATTTGAGCGGTATAAAGCGACATGTCGGCATGGCAGTTCCGATGGCAGTAGTTCGGATATTGCTACAGATACATGTGGCGAGCAATATATGCAGTCGATATGCGGTGTAGCGGCTGCTAGGTCACCGACATCACCCGCTTTCAATCCGGCTGTGGTGAAGAGGTTGTTTCCCCCTCGGAAATCTCGCAGGGCAACAAGAGTGGTTTGCCGAGCTCGGGGGCACCCTGCTTGCTCAATAAAACAGCGACCGCCGCAGCCGCTATGTCCTGAATTGGCTGCTTGACGGTGGTCAGACGTGGGATTGTCATGCTTGCAAGCGGAATACCATCAAAGCCGACGATGGAAAGGGCAGCCGGGATTGGAATTCCCAAATCGTGAGCTGCCCTCATGCAGCCGATCGCCTGTTGGTCGGAGCTGGCGAATATGGCGGTTGGGCGCTCGTGGCGCGCGCGTGCGAGAAGATAGTTTCCGGCAGACCGTCCGCTTTCATAGTCGAAAGCGGCTTCTGCGATCAGCGGCGTCGCACTCTCCTCGCCATCGCCGACCAGCTCCATTGCATCGAGATAGCCCTTGAGACGATCGTTCGCGGGAACCGAGTCCTTCGGACCTGAAATGAAACCAATACGGCGATGGCCGAGCTTCACGAGATGCTCGACTCCGAGACGCACGCCGCTTCGATGATCGGCGGCGATGCCGGAGTAGCCCGGCAGGAGGCGGTCGACGATGACGATCGGCAGCCCCTTCGGCAGTTTGAGCGTATGGAAATCATTGCTCGGAACAAGGATGATGCCATCCACCTTCCGGCTTGTCAGCTGGCCGATACGATCCGCCTCCTTGGCTGGATGATCGAAGGAGGTCATGACGATGATGTTATAGCCATGCCTTGCCGCCGCCTGCTCTGCGGATTGCACAAGTTCCGAAAAGAAGGGGTTGGTCAGGTCGGGAATGACGATGCCGATGAGACGGCTGACCTTGCTGCGCATGCTTCTGGCAGATGGGTCTGGCATATAGCCGAGCTGCTCGATAATACCCCTGACCCGCGCCCTCAATTCCTCCGTCACGGAAGGATGATCATTCAAAACCCTTGAAACGGTCCCGGTGGAAACCCCCGCCAGCTTGGCAACGTCTCGAATTCCGACCTTTGGCATATGGATACCGATATCCCTTCATCTCACCTTCCGAGGCGCCTGATTCGGGCTCTCAGCTAATGGTCTCCGCCGTCTTAGTCAAAGGCTTCAAGGCAAGCCGATTCTCCATTGCGCGGATAAATGCGATACTCACATGGAAACGGTTCATCATATCTTTCTTCCGGCGTTGGTAAAGTTGAAATTTCAGCCAAGTTGAGCCGATTTCGATAGCGCCTTGACAATTCTTAGCGGCATGCTACCCAATATGCGTGGAACCGGTTCATTGTCGTGGACAACTCAGGTGGAGCTGAGCCAAGAACCGTTCAGGAGGAGAGAAAATGTCCAATTCTACCAAGCGCGACACCGCCTTCATCAACACGCCGCGGCGCTCTGCGCTGAAACTCGGACTTGCCGGCACTCTGGTGCTTGCGCTGTCCTGCGGCGTGTCGCCTGCCTTTGCTGCCGGCAAGCCCAAGGTCGGGCTGATCATGAAATCCCTGTCCAACGAGTTCTTCAAGCAGATGAAGGCCGGCGCGGACAAGTACGCCGCTGAAAACAAGGACAAGTTCGACTTCAAGGCCGTCGGCATGAAGGACGAACGTGACTTTGCCTCGCAGGTCGACGCCGTCGAGAATTTCGTGACGCAGAAGTACGACATCATCGTCGTCGCACCGGCCGATTCCAAGGCCATGGCCACGCCGCTTGCAAAGGCGGTGAAAGCTGGCGTGAAAGTTATCAATATCGACGTGCCGCTCGATGCCGACGCCAAGAAGGCCGCCGGTATCGATCTCGCCTTCTTCGGCCCTGACAACGCTGCCGGCGCCAAGCTTGCCGGTGATGCGCTCGCTAAGGATCTTGGACCCGGCGCAAAGGTTGTGATCCTGGAAGGCAATCCCGAGGCCGACAACGCCAAGGAGCGCAAGGCAGGCTTCATGGATTCCATCAAGAACGGTAAGCTCGAGCTTCTCGACAGCAAGACCGCACATTGGGAAACCGAAGAAGCCAATACCGTCATGACGAATTTCCTGACGAAATATAAGGATATTCAAGGCGTCATGGCTGCAAACGACTCCATGGCCCTCGGTGTCGTCAAGGCGCTCGATGCATCCGGCCAGGCAGGTAAGATCAAGGTTGTCGGCTTCGATAACATCCCTTCCGTCAAGCCCTTGATCAAGGACGGCAAGATGCTTGCCAGCGTCGAACAGTACGGCGCGGAAATGGCAGCCATGGGCATCAAGTACGGCCTTCGCGAATATGCCGGCGAAAAATTCACTGGCTGGGTGAAGACCGACGTGACGCTCGTCACCGCCAAGGACCTCAAATAGTCGATAAACCCGCCTTGCGGGCAGGGATGCGTCGGCATTCGCCGGCGCATCCGCTTTTCGATCGATATTCTGACCGGCCGTTTAGCGTGAGGCGTTAGCTCCAGTGGAAGGCGGCGCGAGGAAGATCGTTATCTCCAATTCGAAATGGAAACGCTGATGAGGTGGACGTGCCAGAGACAGTAGATGATGTCATCCTGAAGCTGGAAGGAATAGGCAAGCGCTTCCCGGGCGTTGTGGCACTGAAGGATGTCTCAATAGAGATCAGTCGCGGCAAGGGTCACATTCTTCTTGGTGAAAACGGTGCCGGCAAATCGACGCTGATCAATCTGCTTGGCGGCGTCTTCAAGCCGGATGATGGCCACATCCTGTTTGACGGCAAAGCCTATCATCCGTCCTCTCCGCTCGAGGCGTTCAAGGCGGGCATCCGGGTCATTCACCAGGAGCTACATCCGCTTTCCAATCTTACCGTCGCCGAAAACTTGCTTTTTGAGCATCTGCCGCGCCGATACGGCTTGGTAAACTATAGGCAAATGAACACCAGGGCGGCGGAGCTGCTGGCAGAAGTCGGCCTCGGCGTGGCGCCGACGACGCTTGCCAGCAGCTTGAGCGTCGCCCAGCTTCAGTTGCTCGAGATCGCCAAGGCGCTCTCCAACGAAAGCAAGCTTCTGGTTCTTGATGAACCGACGGCAACCCTAACCTCCAAGGAAGTTGATCGGCTCTTTGAGATTCTCAAGCGGCTGAAGGCGCGGGGCGTTACCACGCTCTATATATCGCACAGGCTCGAAGAGATCTTCGAGGTGGGCGATGACGTCACCATCCTGCGCGACGGGCAGCATGTGATCACGCGGCCGCTCGAAGGGCTCGGAATTCCGAAAATCGTCGAACTCATGGTCGGGCGCGAACTTGCGCAGCACGACGCCCTCCGCGGCGACAGTACCATCTCCGGCGAGGCGCTTGGCGTCTCCGGTCTCAAAGTGACGAGCCACAGCCCGGAACTGTCATTTTCCGTTGCCAAGGGAGAAATCGTCGGCATTGCCGGGCTTGTCGGCAGCGGCCGCACCGAGGCTGTTCGAGCCATATTCGGCGCCGACGCCAAGGCTGCAGGCGAAATCCGCATAGATGGCCAGCCGGTCGAGATTACCTCGCCCAAGGACGCCGTTACCGCCGGGCTGTGCCTGGCGACAGAAGATCGCAAGGTACAAGGGCTCATGCTCGACATGAGCTGCGCGCAAAACACCACCATTACCAATCTCGCCAAGGTCTCCCGCAACGGATTGATTTTGCGCAAGGCGGAAGACGAGTCCTCACAGCGTCTCGTGCGTGAATTGCGAATAAAGACACCGTCCATCCATCAGGCCGTCAGGACATTTTCCGGCGGCAACCAGCAGAAGGTCGTCATCGCCAAATGGCTGTTTCGCGGCCCCAAGGTGCTGATCTTCGACGAGCCGACCCGAGGCATCGATGTCGGCGCCAAGGCGGAAATCTACGAGCTTCTGTGGAAGTTTGCCGCCGAGGGAAAAGGCGTCCTCGTCGTGTCTTCGGATCTGCCGGAACTCATGAGCATTTGCCATCGCATCATCGTCTTCTCGGACGGCAAGATAGCCGGGGAAATCTCCCGAGCCCAATTTGACGAGAGCAGGATCCTCTCGCTCGCTTACAAGGAGTACAGTCGTGTCCGGAAACATTGAAAAGGCGACCGAGGCAAAAGAGGCCAGCGTCTGGGACAAGCTTATCCGGATCTCGATGAAAGAGGCCGGTGTCGCCATAGCCCTCGTCCTGATTTTGATTTTCTTCTCGCTGACGGCGCCCTATTTCGCGACGCCGGAGAACTTCCTGAAGATCTTCGTGCAGATCGCCATCAATACGGTGCTTGCCGCCGGCATGACCTTCGTCATCCTCACCGGCGGCATCGATCTTTCCGTCGGATCGCTGCTGGCGCTTTGCACAGTCATCGGCGCGACGATCATGATCGACCCGAGGTTTTCTCCCTGGCAGGCGATCGCTCTCGCATCGCTCGCCTCGATGGGGGCCGGCGCGATCCTCGGTGCCATCAACGGATGGATCTGCGAGAAATGGAAACTTCCATCCTTCATCGTCACGCTCGGCATGCTTAACGTCGCAAGCGGCCTTGCCCGCGTCGTCAGTGATAACTCCACCATCACCGGCCTGCCGCAGCCCTTCGTCGATTTCGGTAATCTGATTTTCTGGGGCGTCCTTCCATCGATCTTCCTGATCGCCATCGTCGTCGTCCTCATCGGCTGGTTCGTGCTGCGCTATACTGTGTTCGGACGTTTCGTCTTCGCAATCGGGACGAATGAGGAGGCCGTCCGCCTATCGGGACATGAACCGAAGAAGTACAAGATTGCGGTCTTCACCATTTCCGGACTGACTGCCGGCATTGCGGCCATGGTCTATCTGCTCCGCCTCAATGTCGGCAGCCCTGTCGCCGGCATCGGCTATGAATTGAACGCGATCGCGGCCGTTATCATCGGCGGAACCAGCCTTTCAGGCGGCAAGGGATCGATCATCGGGACGCTTGTTGGAGCCTGCATTCTGCAGGTGCTGTCCACGGGGCTGCAACTCTTGGGTGCCGACGACAACATCAAGCCGATCGTCATCGGCGCCGTTATCGTACTGGCCGTCATTCTCGACAGCTATCGCGGCCGGTTGATGCGGATATTGGAGAGCCGCTGACAAGGCGGCTCTCCGGAGCAAAGGCTATGGCCCGACAAAATCGAGCTTTGCCGTCAGGCCCGCTGCAATTTCCAGGTCCGGATTTCAAACGGCATGATGTCGGCAGTGCCGGTGCGTTCGATCGGCTCCTCCAGGATGTTCAGCGGCCCCGAAGCCTGCCATCCTGACGGCAGGGTCAGCGACAGGCGGCCGCGCCGACCGGCCGGTTCGTATAGCCGCAGGATAAGACCCTCCCCTTCCTCGGCCGGTTTCAGGCCGGAGAAGGCGACTGGTGCGCCTTCGACGCCAAGCGGCGATAAGGTGCCGGCCGAAAGACCGCTTGCCTCCACGCTGACCAGCGGCTGGTTGAGATCGATCGCCTCAGCTAGAACACCACCGTCATACCACGCGCCCTCATGCGGCATCAGCGCATAGGTAAAGCTCTGCTCGCCTTCATCGGCCAGCGGATCGGGATAGATCGGCGAGCGCACGAGGCTCATGCCGATGACATTGCCGCGGGCGCTGTGACCGTATTTGGCACTATTGAGCAGGGCGACGCCGAAGCCGGGTTCGCTCAGATCGACGAACCGATGCGCCGCCGCCTCAAACATCGCCTGCTCCCAGGAGGTATTGGTATGCGTCTGCCTCTCGACGACGCCGAAGGCGCATTCGAAAGTGGCGGTGCGCGACCGCACGGCAACCGGATTGAGGGTTCTCAGCAGCGTTCGCCGATCATGCCAGTCGATGGTCGTTTCGATATCCAGTCTGCGGGCATTGGCCGTCAGAACATAAAGCTGAGTCACGGTCGAGTTGCGGTATCGATTGATGACACGGATCGCGGCGCGATGCGGTCCCTCCTCGACCAGAGTGATGCTCTCCGGCCGATCGAGCCGGATGCCTTTCTCGGCATAGTCGGCATCCACGTCCCAGGCATCCCAATTGCGCGGCTTGTCGGCGGGATAGACCCAGAGCTGGTTGGCAGCCTCTTCGAGAGCCTCCCGCCCCGTTGCCTTGTGAACAAGGCTTGATACCGCTCCATCCTTGCCGATGATGACAGACAAATGCTCGTTTTCGAGATGATGGGTATCAGCTTTCAGAAGCCCGGCAGGCCTGATCGCCTTGCGATCGAAGACCGCGACGGAAAGAGGTGCGACGGAATCGGCCGAGGCCAGCATCGTTCCATCCGACAGCGTTGCGGTAAGCGGGCGTGGCGAAAGCGACGGGTTGACGACGACAAGCGCATCCGTGACCCCGCCGGTTGGAAGACGGGCCGACAGCGTCGTCAGGGACCTGACTTGCTCCGCCTTGGCATTGTCGATCACGCCGTCAAGCTCGCGCTCGGCATCGGCATAGACCTCGCGAATGCTCGATCCAGGCAGGATATCGTGAAACTCGTTCTTCAGAACGACGCGCCAATCCGTCTCGAGGCTTTTGGGCTTGGCAGCGCCCAGCATATGGGCAAGCGAGGCCAGCGTCTCCGCCGTGATCAGGGCACGTTCGGCCTGGCGATGCTTGCGCTTGACCCCGCTTTGTGACGTCAGCGTCGCGCGATGCAGTTCGAGGTAGATTTCCCCGTCCCAGACCGGAAGCTCCTTTTCCTTAGCGGTGCGGTGCGCCTTTTCGTAATAGCCCTTCACAGTGCCCCAGCGTGCCTTCGGGATCGCCGGGAAGTCCCGCAACTGTACTTCGCGCTCGACCATTTCCGGCGTGACGCCGCCGCCACCATCGCCATAGCCAACGGCCAGCAGCGAGGTGTCATGCTGCGTCTTGCCGCGGAAATTCTTCCATGTCGGCACGAAGCAATCCGGCTGCACGAAGCCGTTATAGCCTTGCATGGGGTTATCGAACGTATGGGTCAGCACCTTGCTGCCATCGAGCCCCTTCCACCAGAACAGGTCGGACGGAATGTGATTGCTTTCGCTCCAGTTCACCTTGATCGTGAAGAAGCTGTCGATGCCTCCAAGCCGCAGGATCTGCGGCAGGGCACCGGAAAAGCCGAAACAATCAGGCAGCCAGCAGACGCTGTGACGCAGGCCGAAATACTTTTCGAAATAGCGCTGGCCATAGAGAACCTGACGCACAAGGCTCTCGCCCGTCGGCATGTTGGTATCAGGCTCGACCCACATGCCGCCGACCGTCTCCCACTTGCCTTCGGCCACCTTCTTCTTGATCCGCTCGAGCAGTTCCGGATCATCTTCCTCTATTTGCGCATAGTATTGGGCGGTCGATTGGTTGAAGCGGAAGTCGTCGGAGCGCTCCATCAGCGAGAGTGCAGTGTTGAAGGTGCGGCGCATCTTGCGGCGCGTTTCGCCATAGGGCCAAAGCCATGCCAGATCGATATGGGCATGGCCGGTCAGCAGCAGTTCGCCATTCTGTGGGAAGCGCTTTTGAAGCTCTTTCAGTTGCGCAAGCAATTCATCATAGGCAGCAGCTGCCGAAGCACTCTGCGCTTCGCTAAGACCGGCTGGATTGTCCTGAAGTTCCGGCAGTTCCCAGATCTTCTGCTGCATTGCCGCGCCTGAGGTGCGCGAGATATAGGCTGATGTGTCGGAGGGCCAATCGAGGCTGCGCAGCGCCCGTTCGGCGGCATCGATCAGATGCGGCACGACTTCGTGGCCGTCAAGAATATCGGCAGCCTCGCCGATCTGCTGCAACAAGAGATGCAGCCGGTGGACCGGCTCATCCAGCCAGATCAAGCGCGCCCTGTTCAGCTTCGGCGCCCTATTCGGCTCCCCGAACGGAAAACGCGCGACGCTCTCGGTCGCGATCTGGAAGTCGCGACCCTTGAGCGGAAACTCCTGGTGATAGGGGTCGAGGCCGAAGGTCTCAGCTTCACCATCAGGGTAGCGCAGCGTCAGCAGGCTCTCGCCGCCAAGGTCGAGCTGCAGGCGGATCTGCTCGAGCGGCCAATCCTGCGGCGCCGTTGCCTTGGCAGCGAAGCGAACCGTTCCGTTGCGATGCGGCCAATCCTGATGATGCGCTATCGGCTCTCCATCGAAGGTCCAACCATCGATCGCGAGGCTTTGCCTGTCACGCCAATACGCAAGCTCGGCAGTGCGGACTTTCAGGCGATCAAGGCGTTGGGCAATAGTAAGAGACATGGCGGATCCTATCGGAAAATCGACAACTGGCGGCGGAGGAGAGAATAGATTAGCGCAAATGGGTCGCCAGCCCCGCACCCATCTCCTCCCAGCGGATCGCGCAGCGAGAATTTAGATTAGGTACCTTTGTTTTGGCGTCAAGGCGCGCAGAAATAAGTTGCGAGAGCTTTGTCCGTGATACACAAGCGTGAAAATATGCAAGAAAATCGAAGATCCGAGGCGTGAGGAAGGGTCGCTTTGACGTATCACGGCGCTGGACGCAGACGGTCACCTGCGTTTTTCGCGAACGGATCAGAGCTGCACCGGGCGATGTGCTGCACATCGCACCTGCCGATGAGGCCGTTCATCTGTTTGACGAAAGCGGACAGCGCATCGCTAGAACACGCTCGGAATTCAATTGAGGAGAGATGTCTATTACCTGTGTGATGCCGCACGCAGCGATGGAGCGGAAGCCGTCTTGCGAATGGTAATTTCAATGCCGCCCATGGACGTACCGTCATCGGTTACATCCGGTATGCGAATGCAAAGGACGTCGGAATAGTTGCGGAACGTGCCGCCGATCAGCTCATATATTGCAAGTGCAGTATTCTCGGGAAGCTCTTCGACCGATACGCTTTTACGTTGCTGCATGGGATTCTCTTCCAAAAGTCGGGCCGCCTTCAAGAGATTGGGCGACTGCCGACACTTTAGTCCTGATTTGTCGCAAAGATATCCCGGGAATCATGAAAGCTGTCACAAATACGTGAGGTTCATTTCCAGGAAAACGCGGCGACGGCACAATGTCGTGATTGGCGACCGAGTGGCGGGCTTACTCTATAGAGCAGCCTCGCATCGGGACCATGAAGATGGAGCGATCCGGAAGCCGTTCTTTCCCGACGATTTTACTTCATACAAACCACGATCCGCTTTGGTGAATATGTCCTTGGAAGAATGACCGGGCACGATTATCGCCGCGCCGACGGAGGTCGCGATGCGAATGGTCTTCGTCGGCGTGGAGACGGTCCAGTTCAATTCTCTGACAACGCGATCGGCGATTTTTGCGAGATCCTCAGTCGAAAGGCATTCGTGAATGACGGCGAACTCGTCGCCGCCAATTCGCGCGACCATATTGGCCTTGGGGACCGCGCGTGCAAGTCGGCGGCCTGCCGCCTTGAGGCAATCATCCCCAGCCTGATGTCCGAGAGTATCGTTCACGGATTTGAAGCCGTCGAGATCCACGAGAAGGAGCGCTGTGGCGGTTCGGCCCTCGGCTGCGCATATTTCGTTGAGAAACGTTTCAAATCTGGAGCGGGACGTCAACCCGGTGAGCATGTCGTACTCGGCCAATTGACGAAGCTGCTCGACCATCGTCTTCTCGGCGGTGATATCCTGCTTCATCCCGAAAATTCTGGTCGCAGCTCCGTTCGCGAATTCGACGCAGGCGGTTATTCTGATCCATCGCCGATTGCCTCTTGCGGTCATGATCTCAGCATCCAGGCTGAAACCCTCGCCAGTGCGAATTGCCTTCTCGCGCACCTCATCGAGACGCTTTCGAGCCTCGGGAGTGTAGAGTTTAAGGATCTCATCCCTCGTCAGCGGCGTTTGCGGCGCAAGATCAAAGAGCTCGTAGACCATATCCGTCCAGCTGAGTGTCTGGTCGGGAAGACTGCATTCCCATACCCCGATACGAGCGGCCTTGAACGATCGATCAAACAATTCACGCAAATGCATGAACTCGCGCGAGGCGATTGCCTGAGGATCGAGTATTCCATTTCCATCGCAGGACACTGGGGGCCTCACCAGCTGATCAAAAGGACCTCACCAGCTTTATCGCCGGTAATCTTTCCCAGTGGAATGATTACATGGATTGTTTGCATATTGGTTTCCAAATGCAAGAGCGCCGCGATGATCATCGACGTCAATAGCCCTATTTTGAGGGTGGCCTCCCTGAAACAGAGGATTTCAGGCGTTTGTGAAAATGAGTCCCAAGGTCAAGAAGGGTGTCTGCCCCAGACCTGATACTGAACCACTCCGGCTCACATCTGGCCGACACCGCTCAAGCCGATCAATGCGCCAACGCCGAGAACGATGAGCGGATGGACGCGCGTCGTCGAAAGGACAAGTGCGCCCACTGCGGCAATCGCCGCGAGAATCCACCCCTGGGTTGATGCCTCTGTGATGACAGCCGCGCTGGCGGTGACAAGCCCGGCGGTCATCGGCACCAATCCCGCCTGCACGATCCGTCGCCATGGCCTGTCCTTGAAGCGGTTCCAGAGATGAAGCACCAGATAGGTCAGGACCGAAGAAGGCCCGAACTTTGCAGCTGATGTGACGAGCATGCCCGCCCATCCGGCCACGTGCCAGCCGACCAGGGGCACGACCATCAGGTTTGGACCGGGAGCCGCTTGCGCCAATGCGAACAGCGCACCGAATTGCTGCGCCGTCATCCAATGCTGCACGTCGACGACCTGCCGATGCATCTCCGGAAGAATGGAATTGCCACCGCCGAAGGCCAACAGCGAAAGCTGGGTGAAGATGATTGCAAGAGAAACGAGGGTCATGGTCATGCTTCGAGCTTCCAGGTGGCGAGGATGCTGAGCGGCGCCAGAACCAGCATGGTCGGCAGCAAGGGCAGCCCGGCAATGGCGATGGCAGCAAAGCAAATGGCGGCAATGACCAAGGTGACTGGCCTGCGACGCAGCGGCAGGACGATCTTGACGGCCATCGAGATGAGCAGACCGGCCGCGGCTGCGGCAAGGCCTGCAAACATATGCTGGATATGCGGATCGCTATTGAACTGATCGTAAATGACGCCGAGACCGATGACGATTGCCGTCGGCGCGACAATCAGGCCAAGAAGAGCCGAAAAAGCACCCGCCACGCCCTGAAATTTCGAGCCGAGCGCAACCGCCATATTGATGATATTGCCGCCGGGCAGGAACTGACACAGCCCCAGCAGTTCGGTGAACTCCTCCCCCGTCAGCCATTTGCGATCCTCGACCACCATGCGGCGTGCGAGCGGCAAGACCCCACCAAACCCGATGAGGCCGAGTCTGAAAAAGCCGAAAAAGAGCTCCGCGACCGTTGGTCCTTCGCGTTGAGCAGCACTGGAATGAGAAATGGCATCCATATCGTGGCCTGTATGTTTATGTCGGACAGACCGTCAAAATAGACTTTTACCGATCATGCGTCCAATATATGGATAGAGCATCATCCATATGTTTGAGATATGCCATGATCGAACTTAGACATCTCCGTTATGCCATGACCGTTGCCGATGAGGGCCATATGACCCGCGCTGCCGAAAGACTCGGCATCCAGCAGCCGCCGCTCAGCCAGCAGATAGCCAAGCTGGAGGCCATCGTCGGTGCGGCGCTCTTCAAACGCCTGCCGAGAGGCGTCGAGCTGACGGATGCGGGGCGGACGTTTGTGGAGAGGGCAAGGACCATTCTCCACGATGTCGATCTTGCGATAGAGGCGACAAGGCGCAATGCCCGCGGAGAAGAGGGAAGCCTCGCCATCGGCTTTACCAGTTCGGCCGCCTTTCATCCCTTGGTCAGCGCCGCCGTCCGCTCGCTCGGCGAGACATCGCCGGATGTCGCGCTCAAGCTTGAGGAAGCCAGCACACCCGATCTGATCGCCATGCTGCATTCCGGCCTTCTCGACGTCGCGCTCGTGCGCTCTCCCGTTGCACAGTCGGGCGGTCTTGTGATTTCTCGAGTTCTCGATGAAGAGATGCTGGTCGCTCTTCTAGATCGTCATCCCCTTGCGACGGCGAAAAGAGAGGAGCCTCGCCACGTTCGATTGTCGGAGCTCGCAGACGAAGCCTTCATACTTTACCGCCGTCCCTCCGGGCCGGGGCTATACGACAGTATCATAGCGGCTTGCCTTGCCGCGGGTTTCAGCCCGAAAATACGGCATGAAGCTCCCCGGTTGCTGTCGACGCTCAGTTTAGTCGCCGCTGGACTCGGAATCTCCATCATTCCAGGATCGATCGCCCGGCTGGAGACGAACGGCATCGCCTATCTAAGGCTCGACCCGGGTGCCAATCTCGTGGCGCCGCTTTATCTCGCGCGAAAAGATGAGCAACCAAGCGGCGCGCTGCAACTATTTGGCAACATCGTTCAGCACGAGAAAACCTTACTGAAATAAGCCGGCTATCTTTCTAGCCGCAAAGATCAAGCGACCTGAGACTGATCCTCATGTCGCTCCATTCGATCACCGCCGCAGCCTAGAAGCTCAAAGTCGTATCCTTCCAAAGGCGAAATCCTCCGAAAAACGCATTTTCGTTGTCGCTGATACGGCAGGCGGGGGGTAGTTCCTTGAGCTTCTCGGCATTGCCGCCGCCAATGACGATTTCGTGCGGCAGCAAGGCCGCCCTCAATCTTTCGACGATATCCTCGATCGACTGCCGCCATTTTTTCTTGCCGTATTTTTCAAGGCCACGCTCGCCGATGAAGTCTTCGAAGGTGCCCCGCTTCTTGTAGGGCAGATGGGCAAGCTCCATTGGCAGACAAACGTGATTGGCAATCATCGCCGAACCCAATCCTGTGCCGAGGCCGAGAAACAGCATATTGCCATCTTTGTAGTTGCCGATTGCCTGCATCACGGCGTCGTTGACAAGCCTGACCGGCTTGCCGAAAGCGGCGGAAAAGTCGAAATCCTGCCAGCCGCTTCCGAGGTTATGCGGTTCCATAGCTGGCCTGTTGTTCGAAACAGGCCCGGGATATCCCATACCGATAACGTCGTATCGCCAATCACTCGTCAGATCCTTGACGGTCTGGACCATCTCTTTTGCCGACATTGTAGGCCCGGAGACGGCCGCCCGGCGCTCACCGCCGGAGCTGAGACGCATTTTTACATGCGAACCGCCGAGATCGATTGCCAAGACGACAAGCTCCTCTGTCGCAGCCGGCGCCACGGTTTTCTTCAGTTTTACGTTTGTTTTGCGGCTCTCTGTTACCTGGCTCATATTCGTCCACACTTTCTATCCACGACGGGTACAAATCGCACTATGGCGCCTCAACGACGGAGACGGAGAAATCCTCTCCTTCCCAATGATCGGTGTCAGGCCAGTAAAAGGTAAAGGCAATCGACCCGCCTTTCGCCAGGCGCTCGCATGACAGCTCCGCAACATGTATCCCGAAGCCGTTCTGGCTCGTTTCGGTATCGCTGGCGTTAGCCCAACCGTCGACACTCCAGCGAATGATCGCCCGCGCCATGACTTCGATCCGCAGGCGTTTGCCGACGGAAAGCTGCGACAGCTTGTTGTTGAAGCGCCATGGCACGAAGGGTGCCGTCACCTTGTTTGTCACGTAACGCTCGACACCTTGCGGCGGCATGTCGAAAACCGCCCCGTCTCTCAGCGAGCGCAGGAGCTTGATATGCTCGGCATGAGCCCAGACGAGTGGCATGGCGCTGCCGGAAGGTTTCCCGAGAACAAGGCCCAGCTCCGGGATATCGGGCTGGTCCCACACCTGTTCCGGCAGCAATCCGCCCTGCCCGGCAGACTGCTCGAGTGTCTTGAGCAAACCAAGAGCCGCATCCGGCCGGCCGGCGGCGAGCTCATAATGGGCGCGCTCGCCCGCAAGTAAGGGCCATGGACGCCCGATGCCCGTGCCGTCGAACGGGCCGCCATCTTCGTGCTCGCCATAGCCGTCACCGGTATAACGATACCATAGCGGCCCTTGCGGCAGGTCGCATTTGAGCTGTGCGTCGATCACCTTCACCGTGTCGAGGATGCGAGGATCGTCGGCGGCTCGCAATCCGAACCGTACCAGCGCCAAGGCATCGGGACTGACGACTCGCGCGGTCGGCAGGAACGATTCAGCGGGCGGCCTGTTCTTGATCGGCACGAAACCATCGGCGGGCGAGCTTCCGTCGGCGATCTCAGGCGGCGCAATACGGACATAGTAGCCCTTGACCCCGAGAGCGGCGCTTTCCGCATCGCTGCTGACATAGGTCCAGCGCTCGATCTGGTCGTTCCAGGCATCCGCGGTCTGCCGCAGATAGTCCGCATTGTGCATCTGACCGGCAATTTCCAGAATATCGGCCGCCGCCAATAGCGCAGCGATCTCAACCGCCAGTGTGAAGGGAGAAAAGCCGCCATCCTCCTCCCAGCGGTCCTCACCCGTGACGGGGCCGTTGACGACGACGTAGCGCGCTGCGCTTTCGACCATCGGCACGTAGGACAATAGCAGATCGCCCGTAAGGACCCCCTCGCGGCGCAGCGCATCGGCAAGCAGGATCGGGAAAGCGCATTCGTCCATTTGGATCCCGCTCCAGTAAGGCTCGCCATCCAGCCAGCAATTCTGCGGCCAATGCCCATCCTCTTCCTGGATGACGCGCAGATAGGCCAGAATGCGCAGCGCATCCTGCGAAGCGCCCGCAGCTAAAAAGCCGCCGGCTGTCTCGACCAGATCGCGCGGCCAGACCAGATGATAGCCACCGAGGTCTTCGTCGCCCTTGGCAAAGCCCCACGGAATGGAGAGAGAAGCAACGGCCGGACCCTCGAAAGAGAGTGGCCGGTGCGTTGCCAGTACGGCTGTCGAGATTCGATAGCGATTGACTTCGGGCGGCGGCGCTCTCGGTTCATCCAAACCCAGCAATCCGTCCTGCCAGATCCGCCAGTCGGCGACATAGCTGCGCTCGGCGCTGTCATAGCCGGCCTGCAAGCTGGCAAGAGCATTATAGCCGGCCTCTTTTGAATGGCTTCCAAAGCCGAGCGATACGGTGACCGTGTCGCTGCCGCCGATCAGATCGATCTCGCCGGTCAGGGCGACGTTGCCGTCGACGGCACGCGCGACGGCTGGATCCAACCGGCCCTCTTTCTGCAATTGCTGCCAGCCGTCGGAAATACCGACATAGCCGGCAGATGCCGTTCGCCAGCCGCGGCTGACGGCAAGAGCCATCGAGATGCCGCCTGTGCCCGTCGCAAAAAGCATCGGCGTGCCCTTATAGTCTTCCACCCACCCCGTATTGCCGTAACCGGCATTGACCAGATGGGGAGCGGCAAGCAGATAGAGACGATAATCGTGGATCGCTCCCTCAAGCGGCTCGAACGATATCTGCTGGAGCAAGCTGCTGCGCATGGGATCGACGATGATGCGCTTGATGATCCGGTAACGGCCATCGATTGCAGTATTGATCAACCGATAGGCCGGAACGCCATCCTCGACCGTGGTGACGACGCTCTCCGTATCGCGCTTTTCATCCGAAAAATAACCATCGGGACCTGTGACGATCAATCCGATGTCGCGGGTACAGGCACTGTCGACGCGGGGATAATAGATTTCGTTCAAGATGCCGTGACTGAGAGTGAACCAGATGCGGCAAGCCGGCGAAAGCGCCGTGCCAACTCCGCTCTTTGCACTGGACGTCCAACGAGGTTCGATACCGTTCACGTTGGGGCCGGAAGCATCGTAAGGCGCCATGCACTATCTCCTCTATTGCTGCAATCTGCTCCGACGAAACTGTTTCGGCAAGACGGAACCTTTGCGCATTCAAGCCGATGTGCCCTTGTTTTCACCACCATTGACAGCCCCCGCCCGTTCTGTATTCTGTTATAAAATCTTATATAACATAATTATGGAACATAATTGGGAGAATTTCGATGAAACTGGGACTCGGATTCCTGATTGCGGCTGCCTTGGTTGCAGCGCCCTCACTTTTGATGGCTCAGGAAAAAGGTGGCGTCATCAATGTCGCGACGATCGGCGAGCCGCCGACGCTCGATCCAATGACTTCCACCGCAGATCTCGTCGGTATCGTCACCCAACATATCTTCGAAACGCTCTACACCTTCGACAAGGGCTGGAACGTCACGCCGCTGCTTGCCGAGAGCCTGCCCGAGATCAGTGCCGACGGCAAAAGCTACACGATCAAACTCAGAACCGGCATCAAGTTCCATGACGGCAACGTCATGACGTCCAATGATGTGGTCGCCTCGCTCAACCGCTGGACCAAGCTGGCGTCGCGCGGCAAGCAGGCGGGTGGCTTCATCGAATCGATCACCGCCCAGGATCCGGCCACCGTCATTATCAAGCTGAAGCAGCCCTATGCCCCGCTTACCTCGCTGCTCGCCTTCAACAACTCGGCCGCCATCATCATTCCGGCCAGCAGGCAAGCAGATACGATGACCGACTTCATCGGCACCGGTCCCTATATGCTGAAGGAGCGCAAGCCCGACCAGTATATCCAGTTGGTCCGTTTCGACGGCTACAAGCCGCGCGATGGTGAAAGCAATGGTTACGGCGGCGCCCGGCATCAATATCTCGACGAAATCCGCTTCGTCCCAGTGCCCGATGCCAATACCCGCGTCGAGGCGGCCATTTCCGGCCAGTACGACTATATCGACAGTCTTCCTGTCGAATCCTTCGACAAGCTGAAGTCCGCTTCGGCGACCCAGCCGCTGCTCCTGAAGCCGTTCGGCTATCCGGTCTTCGTCTTCAATACCGCCGACGGCATCACGAAGAATGTCGCGATCCGCAAGGCGATCCGTCAGGCGCTCAGCATGGAAGATATGCTGGCGGCAGCCTTCGGCAGCACAAATTTCTATACGGTTGATGGCAACATGTACCCTGCCCCCTTTACCTGGAGCACGGATGCCGGCGTCAAAGGGAACTACAACGTCGCCGATCCGGAAGGTGCTGCAACTGCCGCCAAGGCGGCAGACTACAAGGGCGAACCGATCCGCATCCTGACCAGCCGCCAGTACGAGTTCCATTACAAGATGGCGCAGGTCGCGGCCGAATATCTGAAACAGGCGGGCTTCACGGTAGACCTTCAGGTGGTCGACTGGGCGACGCTGACCCAACGCCGGGCCGACAAGGCGCTGTGGGACATTTACATTAGCCACAGCCCTTTCCTGCCGGAACCGGCGCTGATCGGCACGCTGTCGCCAAGCTCGCCCGGTTGGTGGACGACGCCGACGAGCAAAGCCGCGATCGACGCGTTCAACACAGAGGTCGATCCCAAGAAGCGCATCGAGCTTTGGGCCAATGTTCAAAAGACCATTTATGACGAAGCTCCGATGATGAAGATCGGCGATTTCAACGCCGTTGCGGCGATCTCCACCAGGCTTCAGGGCGTCGCCCCCGCGCCGTGGCCCTACTTCTGGAATGCATCGATCAAGAAATAAGCCTCCCAAGGCGCTCGGGCGCCGGTCGCGGCCGGCGCCCGTTCCGAATCCCGTCCGCTTGCGGATCTAGAGCAATCCCAGGAAAAACGCACAGCGGTTTTCCGTTCGGGATTGCGAGAACAAAGAAATAGGGTGGTTCCGCCGGTCGAAGAGAAGCGGAACTACTCTGGGAACCGACGCAATGATACGTTACATCCTTCAACGGCTTGCGGGCATGATCGTCGTGATGTTTCTCGTCGTCACGATCGTTTTCGTGATCGTGCGCGTGACCCCCGGCGATCCGGCCGCCGTCATGCTCGGCCCCGATGCGACCGCGCAGGATATTGCCGAACTGCGAACCCGGCTTGGCCTCGACCAGTCCATCGTCGTCCAATACCTGTTCTATGTCGGGCAGTTGCTGAAGGGCGATCTCGGCCAGTCGATCTTCCTCAATATTCCGGTCTCCTCCGCGCTTCTTGAACGCGCCGAGCCGACCTTTTTCCTGACGCTGTTCTCACTCCTCATCGCTGGCGTCATAGCGCTGCCGATCGGCATCTATGCCGCCTATCGGCGCGGATCGCTCGTCGACCAGGCTTCGATGGCGATCGGCATGCTGGCGGCGAGCATACCGAGCTTCTGGCTTGGCCTCATCCTGATTCAATTCTTCGCGGTGCGCCTGGGGATATTTCCGGTGTCCGGCTATGGCGGTCCGGGCGCAAGTTTCCTGGATCGCATGTATCATCTGACACTACCGGCCGTCGCACTCGGTCTCGTGTCCTCGGCGCTGATCCTGCGTTTCACGCGCGCATCGATGCTCGACGTGCTCGGGGACGACTATATCCGCACCGCCCGCGCCAAAGGGCTCATCGAACGCCGCGTGGTCCTCAAACATGCGCTGAAGAACGCGTTGATTCCCATTCTCACCGTCCTTGGGCTGACAGCGGCCGTGCTGATTTCCGGCGCCGTCGTCACCGAGACCGTCTTCGGCCTGCCGGGTGTCGGAAGCCTCGTCGTCTCGGCGGTGCTGCGCCGCGACTATCCGGTGATCCAGGGGGCCCTGCTCGTCATCGCCGGCCTCTACGTCCTGATCAATTTTGCGATCGACATGCTCTACCTGCTGGTTGATCCGAGGGTACGCTACTGATGGCCGATATCGCAACCGATACACCAAAGCAGGCACAGAGCGAGCGAAGCAACTTCCTTCGCCGGCTTCTGAAGCGCAAGACCGTCGCCGCCGGCCTCATTGTGCTGACGATCTTCGTGCTGCTTGCCATCCTCGCCCCCTGGATCGCGCCCTATTCGCCCTCGAAGCTCTCGATCGTCAATCGACTGAAGCCCCCAAGCGGGGTTTACTGGTTCGGCACCGACGAGTTCGGCCGCGATATTTTCTCCCGCACCATCTATGCAGGACGATTGTCGCTGCTCGTCGGAGCCGCCGTCGTGGCTCTGTCGGCTGTGATCGGCGTCACGCTGGGCCTGCTCGCCGGCTTCTTCCAAAGGCTCGACACGCCGATCGCCCGCCTGATCGATGCGATGATGGCGTTTCCCGACATTTTGCTCGCCATTGCGCTGGTCGCAGCCCTCGGCCCGTCGCTGACGACTGTTATCGTCGCGCTATCGATCGTGTACGCCCCGCGGCTGGCCCGCATCGTCCGCGCCTCGACCCTTGTCATCCGCGAACTCCCCTACGTGGAGGCCGCCAAGGCTCTCGGCATCTCGACGTTCCACATCATGACGCGGCATGTGCTTAGAAACCTCCTGTCGCCGATCCTGGTGCAGGGCTCGTTTCTCTTCGCCAGCGCCATGCTCGCCGAAGCCGGGCTCTCGTTTCTCGGCCTCGGCGTCAGCCCCGAAATCCCGACCTGGGGAACCATGATCGCGGCCGGCCGCCAATATATCGGCCAGGCCGACTGGATGACCTATTTCCCCGGCTTTGCCATCATTCTCTCCGTGCTTTCGCTGCAAATGGTCGGCGACGGCCTGCGGGACATGCTCGATCCAAGACTTCGAAAGGACTTGTAAATGACCGGTGAAAAAGCGGGCAAGCCGCTCCTCCTCACCAATGTAAAGCCCATGGCATTCGGCGCCACCACGGCTGCCGGCGTCATCGACATTTTCGTCGGCGCCGACGGTAGGGTCGCCGCTTTCGGCCCGCAGCTTGCCGCTCCCGGCGATGTCGAGCGCATCGACGGCAAGGGCGCCTGGATCTCTCCCGGCTGGGTCGACCTGCACGTCCATATCTGGCATGGCGGCACTGATATCTCGATCCGCCCCTCCGAATGCGGCGCCGAGCGCGGCGTCACGACGCTGGTCGATGCAGGTTCGGCTGGCGAAGCCAATTTTCATGGGTTCCGCGAATATATCATCGAGCCTTCCAGGGAGCGCATCAAGGCCTTCCTCAATCTCGGCTCGATCGGCCTCGTTGCCTGCAATCGCGTTCCCGAATTGCGCGATATCAAGGATATCAATCTCGACCGCATCCTCGAATGCTATGCCGAGAACAGCGAGCATATCGTCGGCATCAAGGTGCGTGCCAGTCACGTCATCACCGGCTCCTGGGGTGTCACACCCGTTAAGCTCGGCAAGAAGATCGCCAAGATCCTGAAGGTGCCGATGATGGTGCATGTCGGCGAGCCGCCGGCGCTCTACGACGAAGTGCTAGAAATCCTCGGCCCGGGCGATGTCGTCACGCACTGCTTCAATGGCAAGGCCGGTTCGAGCATCATGGAGGATGAGGACCTCTACAATCTCGCCGAGCGCTGCGCCAGCGAAGGCATCCGGCTCGATATCGGCCATGGAGGCGCGTCCTTCTCCTTCAAGGTCGCGGAAGCGGCAATCGCGCGCGGCCTGCTGCCCTACTCGATCTCGACCGACCTGCATGGGCATTCGATGAACTTCCCGGTCTGGGATCTCGCGACCACCATGTCCAAGCTGCTCTCGGTCGGCATGCCGTTCGACAAGGTGGTGGACGCCGTCACCCATGCACCGGCCTCGGTCATCAAGCTTTCGATGGACAGCCGGCTGTCGGTCGGCGAACGGGCCGATTTCACTATCTTCGATGTCGTGGATGCGGATCTCGAAGCGACCGATTCTAATGGCGACGTCTCGCGCCTCAAGAAGCTGTTCGAACCGCGTTACGCGGTGATCGGCGCGGAGGCGATCACCGCTAGCCGCTACATACCGCGCGCGCGCAAGCTCGTTCGCCACAGCCACGGTTATTCGTGGCGCTAGTCAAAACATTAAGATCGCATAGCAGGAGCATACGTGAACACGTCCCCAACACAGGCCGCTTCAGCAGCGCAAACACCTTACCAGCGACTGGCCGCGCTCGGCATCGAGCTGCCGCCGCCGCCGCCGCCGATCGCCAATTTCGTCACCCATGTCCGCGAAGGCAACGTGCTCTATCTATCGGGTCAAGGGCCGCGGGAGCTGGATGGCCACCTCCATTCTGGCAAGGTCGGCGGTGATGTCGGCGTCGACCGGGCCTATCAGCATGCGCGGCTGACGGGCATCAATCTTCTTGCGGTCATGCACGATGCACTCGGCGATCTCTCCAGGGTGAAGCGGGTGGTAAAATTGCTTGGCATGGTCAATGCCGTGCCGCATTTCGAGGATCATCCAAGCGTCATCAACGGCTGCTCGGACCTCTTCGTCGAAGTCTTCGGCGAGGCGGGCCAGCATGCCCGTTCGGCCGTCGGCTTCGGTTCGCTTCCCGGCAATATCACGGTCGAAATCGAAGCGATCGTATCGCTCAATGATTAGTCTTTGCGCAATTCCGGACGCAAAACCGCGTCGCACTTTTGCTGGAATTGCTCCAAGGAGGACGAATTCAGTGGTTGCGCCAGCCCATCAGTTTTTCGATCCGCTCGGCAGCCGCGCGCACCTGCTCGCCATAATGGTTGCCGTCGGAAACGGCTTTCTGCTCGGGAAGCACGATCGAAATGGTCGCGACACATTGACCATCCCGGTCAACGACCGGCGAGGCTATACAGGCAACCGCATAATCGGACTCCGCCACCTGGATGGACAAGCGCTCCTCAAATGCTTTGCTCGCGGCATCGGAAAGCACGCCGGCATCGACCTCGGCCCGACCGGTCGGCGAGGTGCGGGCACAGCGCTTGAAAAGCTCGATCCTTTCCTCTTCGGGCAAATGCCCGACCAACAGCCGGCCGGACGCCGTCCAGTTGAGCGGCACGCGGGTTCCGACACGGGAAGCGACCTGGAAATGGCTTGGCCCATCCGCCATCGCCAGTACCAGCATGTTGTCGCCGTCGCGACCACAGACCTGCACCGTCTCGCTCGCCTGCCGGCAAAGATCGTGCATCTCGCGCGTTGCGACGCTCATGAAATCCAGCGACCGGGCATAGGCGAGGCCGTAATGGTAAAGACGCGCCCCGAGCCAGACGGAACCGTCGGCATTGCGGCCGAGCATGTTCTTTTCGACCAGGTCGTCGATGATCACGTAGACGGTCGAAAGAGGCGCCTTGATCGCCTTGGCAATCGCATAAGCGCCAGCCGGCGCGCCGGTTTCATAGAGATAATCGATCACCTGCAGCGCGCGGTCGATGCCGCTCACGCGCGAACGGCGCGCGCCTTTCGTTTCCGCTTCCCCGATCGAATCGGCGTCTTCAGGGGGTGCGGCGGATAGGGTGTTGGCGTCCAAATCAACGCTCCTCGTGAAATTTCGAGAAGCTATTACATTACTATGGTATAACTGTCGATGACAATCGGCAGTCGTCACTTTGGAGAGATAGAATGTCCGATGATATCCGTAGCAAGATCGGCCTGAGGCCCGTCATCAACGTATCAGGCACCATGACGAGCCTCGGCGCATCGATCGTCGTGCCCGAAGCCATTGCGGCGATGGCGGCGATCCTGCCGCAATTCGTCGAGATCAACGACCTTCAGCGCAAGGCCAGCGCCGTCATCGCGCGGCTCACGGGCGGCGAGGCAGGCTTCGTGACGGCATCCTGCTCCTCCGGCATCAGCCTCGCTGTCGCCGGCGCCATCACCGGCAACAACCTGCTCTCCATAGAGAGGCTGCCTGATGCCGCACCGGACAAGAACGAAGTCATCGTGCAGATGGGCCATGTGGTGAGCTACGGCGCTCCAGTGGATCAGGCGATCCGCCTTGCCGGCGGCAAGGTCATGCTGATCGGTCAGGCAACATCGACGCATCGCTTCCATATGGAAAACGCCATAACCGAGAAGACGGCGGCAGCCGTTTACGTCGTATCGCATCATGTGGTCGATTACGGCCTGCTGCATCTGACCGAATTCGTCGAGATTGCCCATGCCAAGGGCGTGCCCGTCATCGTCGATGCCGCGTCGGAATATGACTTGAAGCTCTTCCTGGCGCAGGGCGCCGATGTCGTGCTCTATTCCGGCCATAAGTTCCTCGGCGGCCCGACCTCCGGCATCGTTGCCGGCAGGAAAGAGCTGGTGCGCAACGCCTTCCTGCAGAATATGGGCATCGGCCGCGGCATGAAGGTCGGCAAGGAAAGCATCTATGGCACGATGGCGGCGCTTGAGGCCTGGGAAAAGCGGGACCATGCCGGCATCCGCGAACGCGAGACCGGCTATCTGAACCTATGGAAGCGAACTCTCGACGGCCGCCCCGGTGTCACCGCCCTGATCGAGCCCGATCCCACCAACAACCCGCTCGACCGCATGCGGGTCATCATCTCGGCGCCCGAGGCGCATATCACCGCCTGGGATCTTGCGGCGGCGCTTGGCCGCGGCAACCCGCCGGTCATCGTGCGGGACCATGAGGTGGAGCATCACTATTTCTATCTCGACCCATGCAACCTGCATCCCGGCCAGGAGGCGATCGTGGCGACCCGGCTTGCCGAGGAACTCGACAAGGCACGTGCCTCCAACGAGATCATCGCGACGCCGATCGAAAACCGCAGCCGGCATCGCTTCGACAGCGTGCTGAATTGGCCGGACTGAGCTGTGGCAGGAATCCTAAGAAGGGAGCAAGCATGAGCACGTCGCAGGCAAAGGCCGCAGGGGCCGCCGAACCCATCCTCTCCGTCGAGAACCTCACCACTTCATTCCTGATGGATGGCGCATGGAGACCCGTCGTGCGCAATATTTCCTTCTCGGTTGCGCCGGGCGAGACGGTAGCGATCGTCGGCGAGAGCGGCTCGGGCAAGAGCGTCACCTCGCTCTCGATCATGCGGTTGCTGCAGAGCGATTCGAGCCGCATTGAGGGGAGGATCATACTCGGCGGCCGCAACCTGCTGTCTCTTCCCGAGCATGAGATGCGCAAGGTGCGCGGCAACGACGTATCGATGATCTTCCAGGAGCCGATGACTTCTCTCAATCCGCTCTTCACCATCGGTGACCAGATTTCCGAGGCCCTGCTTTGCCACAGGGACATGTCGGCCGCGGACACCAAGGCCGAGACGATCCGGCTGCTCGAGAAGGTCCGCATTCCCTCGGCCGCATCGCGCTTTCATGAATATCCGCACCGCTTTTCCGGCGGCATGCGCCAGCGCGTCATGATCGCCATGGCGCTCGCCTCGAGGCCGAGGCTGTTGATCGCCGACGAGCCGACTACCGCCCTCGACGTCACGATCCAGGGCCAGATCCTCGACCTCATCAAGTTGCTGCAGGACGAAGAAGGAACCTCCGTCCTGTTCATCACCCATGACATGGGTGTGGTCGCGGAGATCGCCGATCGCACCGTCGTCATGTATCGCGGCGAGCAGGTGGAGACGGGTGCGACGGCCGACATCTTCCATCGCGGCCAGCATCCCTATACCCGCGCACTTTTGTCAGCTGTGCCGGTGCTCGGTTCGATGCAATCCTATGAACGGCCGCTGCGCTTCCCCGTCGTCAATACGGCAACGGGAGAGTCCGACACGCCTGCCGAGGTGCCGGATACGGTCGCAAAGGAAAAGCCGGTGCTGCAGGTGAAGAACCTCACCAAGCGCTTCGACATCCATTCGGGCCTCTTCGGAAAGCTCAAAGGTCGCGTGCATGCGGTCGAAAATGTCTCGTTCGATCTCTTTGCCGGCGAAACATTGTCGCTTGTCGGTGAATCCGGATGCGGTAAATCGACGACGGGGCGTGCGATCATGCGGCTGATCGAACCGCAATCCGGCTCCGTCATCGTCGACGGCCGCGATGTGCTCTCGCTTGGCAAGCGGGATATGCGCGAGATACGCAAATCCGTGCAGATGATCTTCCAGGATCCCTTCGCCTCGCTCAACCCGCGCATGACGGTCGGTCAGGCGATCGCCGAGCCCTATCTCGAACACAGGATGGGAACGGCAAGGGAGGCGAAAGAGATCGTCGCCGATATGCTGCGCAAGGTGGGGCTGACGCCCGACATGGCCAGCCGCTACCCGCACGAATTCTCCGGCGGCCAGCGCCAGCGCATCTGCATCGCCCGTGCCCTGGCCCTGCAGCCGAAGGTGATCGTTGCAGACGAAAGCGTGTCAGCGCTCGACGTGTCGATCAAGGCACAGGTGATCAATTTGATGCTCGACCTGCAGCAGAGCCTCAACCTTTCCTTCCTGTTCATCTCCCACGACATGGCCGTGGTCGAACGCGTCAGCCATCGCGTCGCCGTCATGTATCTCGGCGAAATCGTCGAGATCGGCCCCCGCGCCGCCGTCTTCGGCAATCCGCAGCACGACTACACGAAGAAGCTGATGGCGGCCGTTCCGGTGCCGGACCCCGATCGCCGACGTGAGAAGCGCATGGCGACGAGCGACGAATTGAAGAGCCCGATCCGGCCCGTCGATTATCTGGTCAAGCCACGCGAGTATCGAGCAGTCTCTTCCAGCCATCTGGTTGCCGTCTGACACCGCAATCCGATCGACCGGAAGGTCCTTCGTCATCGCCAGCTTGAGCGGGCGCCAATACCGGTGAAACCGCGCTTCATCCTTGCGTAGCGAAAGACGCTCTTGCAAAAGCACGCCGCCTTGATTAATCGTTTAATCAAGAAACCGGAGCGCGCTCTTGGATGAGCCAGACACGCCCTTCTTCAATTCGGGAAATCGCAATCAAGCTGGGTGTCTCCACGGCAACGGTCTCGAATGCGCTGCGTGGCACGGGGCGGGTGTCATCAGCCCTTGCGGAACAGATTCGCCAGGAAGCGGACAGGCTCGGCTATGTGCCTGACCAAGCGGCCCGCGCTCTACGCACCGGCAAGAGCAATACGGTCGGTCTGCTGGTTCCGAATATCGGCCAACCCTTGTTTCCCGCTTTTGCCCAGGCCATCGAACGAGCTGCTAAGCGGCGCGGTCTTGCCGTTCTGATCGGTGATAGTCAGGGCGATCCGCAGCAGCAGGAATTCGAAATCAAGACCATGATCACCCGCGGCGTTGATGCGCTGATCGTGATACCGACGCGCGGCACGACCATTGCGCCCACAGATGCCCCGGTGCCCGCCGCCGTCATCGACAGCGCCGCCACAACAGGCAATGTCGCCGCCAGCGATCATCGCGAGGGTGGACGTCTCATCGCCCGCCATCTGCTCGAGCTCGGTCATGACCGGCTTCTGATCCTTGCCGGTCCGGAAAATTCGCTGGTGGCACGCGAGCGCGTCGACGGAATGTGCGAAATCTTCCGCCAGGCAGGGATCGAACCGACTTTGCGACACAGCGATGCAACGTTCGAAGCCGGCAGCGCCCTCGGCCGCGAGCTTGATCTACAGCACTTTACAGCCTGCGCCGCCGCCTATGACGCCCTCGCCGTCGGCTTTGCCATTGCCATCAAAGACAGAGGCTGCAGCATTCCGAAAGACATGTCGCTCACCGGCTTTGATGATCTGATGTGGGCTCAAATCGTCTCCCCGCCGCTTACGACCGTCCGGCAGGATCTGGAAGCGGTGGCGAACCACGCGCTCGCCTTCGTTGCCGGAGAAACCGACACCAGCGGGATATTCCCGACGGAACTCGTCGTGCGACAATCCACCGCGCGCCCATCCGCCTTTGCCAAGGGAGGCAGGCATGCCGAATGAACCCCAAGACCTCCATTCGTCCGAATTGCGCGACCGTGCCGTGCGGGCGGCGTTGGGGCTTGAGCCGTTCGATATACTCATCATCGGCGGAACGCTCGTCGATGTCGCGACTTCGGAAATGAGGCCGGCGGATATCGGCCTTGTCGGCCCCTTGATCGCAAGCGTTCATCCGTGGGGGACACGGAAGGACGCAAGCCAGATTGTCGATGCTTCGGGACATTTCATCACGCCCGGATTTATCGACACGCATATGCACGTCGAAAGCTCGATGGTGACGCCGAGGCGATATGCCGAAACGGTCGTTCCCCAGGGCACGACGACGGTCTGCTGGGACCCGCATGAAATCGGCAACGTCGCCGGCCTCGACGGCATTCGATGGGCGCTGGAAGAAACACGGCAATTGCCGCTGCGTTTCCTCACCCTGGCGCCATCCTGCGTGCCTTCGGCGCCCGGCCTGGAACTTGCCGGCGCGGAGTTCCGCTCAGACGAAATGGCGATCATGCTGAGCTGGCCGGAGATTTCCGGCGTCGCCGAAGTGATGAACATGCGAGGGGTTCTTGAGCGAAGCGAGCCGATGCGCAGCGTCCTCAAGGCCGGACTTGCGAGCGGCAAGCGCGTTTGCGGTCATGCTCGCGGCCTCGAAGGCGCGGAATTGCAGGCCTTTGTTGCCGCAGGCATCCAATCGGATCACGAACTCACCTCAGGCGAGGACTTGCTGGCGAAATTACGGGCGGGCCTGACCATCGAGTTGCGCGGTTCTCATGACTATGTCCTGCCCGGCGTTGTCGAGGCCCTGAAAAAGCTGCCTCATCTGCCGCAAACGCTGACGATCTGCACCGATGACGTCTTCCCCGACGACCTCGTGAATGACGGCGCGATGTCATCAGTCCTGCGGCGCCTCATAGGCTATGGCATGAAGCCGGTCGATGCCATCCGCGCCGCCACGCTCAACGCCGCTATGTGGTTGAACCGTTATGATCTGGGGTTGGTCGCGCCCGGCCGCCGCGCCGACATCGTCATCCTCTCCGATCTGGAAAGGATCGTGGTCGACCGCGTCTATGCATCGGGGCGTGAAGTTGCCAGAGGCGGCAATATTATTGGAAGAGGCACGAGCGTGTCCTCGGATGCCTATCGCGACACCGTAAAGCTTGAGAAACTTTCCGCCACCGATTTCACCATCACTCTGCCAGGTATGACTGAGGCAAGGGTGAACACCGTCGTCAGTCCGCGGTTTACAAAATGGGGAGAGGCGGCCGTCAAAGTCGAAGACGGCAAGCTCGTTCTGCCTGATCACATGCTCCTGATGGCCGTCATCCACCGCCATGGCAGAAAAGAGCCGACGCCCGTCATCGGCATCCTGGAGGACTGGGGCCATTGGCGCGGTGCTCTGGCAACGACGATATCGCATGACAGCCATAACTTCACGATCTTCGGCCGCGATCCGGCGGATATGGCTGCGGCGGCCAATGCCGTCATTGAGGCTGGCGGCGGCATGGCGACGGCGGCCGATGGCAAGGTGACGGCAGTGCTTCCCCTGCCCGTCTGCGGCTTGCTGTCGGATGCGCCCGCAAAGGACGTGGCCGACGACTTCGCCAGGCTGCGCGCGGCGGCCGACGCCATCGCTGACTGGATGCCGCCCATTCGCACTTTCAAGGCAGTCGTCGGAGCAAGCCTCGCCTGCAACCCCGGCCCGCATGTCACCGATCTCGGGCTGACCGACGGAACGACCCAGGACATCAGACCGCTTCTGGCTACAAGCCGAAACTGAAGTCACCGGCCAAACGGTATTATTGCCGATTTAGGAGAACATCCGAACCGCAGTGGACGTTCTATATTCTGTCACATCCATGTCATGAAATACGCCGACACCTCATGCCAAATCAGGAGCGGGTACCCAGATGGATTATTTCAGACGTTTCAACTTTCTGTTCGCGACGCCAACCTTTGACAATGAGGATCTGGAGGGTGCCCGCTACAATCAGATCGTCGAAGAGATCGAACGCTCCGGTTTCGAGGTGGTGCGCGCGCGCAATCTCGAAGACGCCGAGATCGCCGTGCAGACCGATGCCGCCATCGGCTGCATGCTGGTCGACTGGGGCAAGAAGGGTCTTGAAGGCAAGACAGCCTCTCTCATCAACCTCATGCGCCGGCGCGGCCTCGAATTCCCCATCATCCTGCTGATCCGTCGCAAGCGCTTCGAGGATGTGCCGGTCGAAGTCCTCGATTTTATCGACGGCTACGTCTTCCTGTCAGAAGAAACGCCCGCTTTCATCGCTAAGAGCCTCATCAGCCGCCTCAAGCAATATGCCGAAACGCTGAAGACGCCGTTCTTCGGCGCTCTCGTCGATTATGCCGAGGAGGGTAATCACCTCTGGACCTGCCCCGGGCACAATGGCGGCATCTTCTATAGCCGCAGCCCCATCGGTCGGGTCTTTATGGAACATTTGGGTGAAGCGGTCTTCCGCGACGATCTCGACAATTCCGTGCTCGATCTCGGCGACCTCCTGACCCATGAGGGACCTGCGCTTGCCGCGCAAAAGGAAGCAGCCAAGATCTTCGGCGCCGAGAAGACCTATTTCGTCCTGAACGGCACCTCCACGTCAAACAAGGTCGCGCTCTCGGCGCTCGTGACCGACGGCGATCTCGTGCTGTTCGACCGCAACAACCACAAGGCCGCCCATCACGGCGCCCTAATGATCTCGGGCGGCATTCCGGTCTATCTGCCGACCAGACGCAATCTCTATGGCCTGATCGGTCCCATGGATTTCGCTGAAATGGACGAGGACGCGCTGCGCGAGCGTATCCGCACCCATCCGCTGGTGAAAGATCCGGAGGCCTACAAGAAGCCTCGCCTGTTCCGCGTCGCGGTCGTGGAACAGTGCACCTACGACGGCACCATCCACAATGCCGAGATGATCCTCAAGCGGATCGGCCATCTCTGCGATTACATCCTTTTCGACGAGGCCTGGGCCGGCTTCATGAAGTTTCATCCGCTTTATGCCGGGCGCTTTGCCATGGGCCTCTCCGACCTCGGCCCGGATGCGCCGGGCATCATCGCCACCCAATCCACCCATAAGCAGCTGGCAAGCTTCTCGCAGGCCTCGCAGATCCACATGAAAGACCGGCACATTACCGGCCAGAAGCGCCGCGTAGAGCACCGGCGCTTCAACGAAAGCTTCATGCAGCACGCTTCGACCTCGCCCTTCTATCCGCTATTTGCCTCGCTCGACGTCGGCGCGCAGATGATGAAGGGCCGCTCGGGCGAAGTGCTCTGGGACGACACGATCCGTCTCGGCATCGAGCTGCGCAAGAAGATCCGTGCCGTGCGCCGCGAATTCGAGGAGAAGGAGCATCGCCCGGAACGACGCTGGTTCTTCGAGCCTTTCGTGCCGGATCGGGTGGCAATCCCGGATGTGGCGAGCCCAGGCGCCGTGCATGACGTGCCGTGGGAAAGCGTCGCAACCGACCAGCTCGCCACCAATCCCGCCTTCTGGCACCTGACGCCCGATGCGGCATGGCACGGCTTTTCCGGCATGGAACCGGGTTTTGCCATGACGGACCCGAACAAGCTTACCCTGCTGACACCGGGCTTTGATCGCCGAACGGGGAAATACACGGAACACGGCATACCGGCGCCCGTAGTCGCGCAATATCTGCGTGAAAACCGCATCGTTGCGGAAAAGAACGATCTCAATTCGCTGCTTTTCCTCCTTACCCCCGGTGTCGAAGCCAGCAAGGCCGGCACGTTGATCAGCGGCCTTGTCGCCTTCAAGAAGCTTCATGACGACAATGCGCTGCTGGAAGAGGCAATTCCGGAATTCTATCGCCGCCGTCCGGGCCGTTATGCGGGCGTGCGGCTGCGCGATCTCTGCGCTGAAATGCACAATTTCTTCCGCCAGGCCGATGTCAGCGCGCTGCAGACGAAGCAGTTTTCCGCCGAACACCTGCCACCGATCGCCATGTCGCCGCACGATGCCGCACGTTGCCTCGTTCGCAACGATGTCGACTATCTGCCGATCGACGCTATCGCCGGCCGCATCGCAACGACACCCTTCGTCGTCTATCCTCCGGGTATTGCGACCATCGTGCCGGGCGAGCGCCTGACGGAGCAGGCAAAGCCCATGATCGACTATCTCAAGATGTTTGAAACCTGCTTCAACACCTTCCCGGGCTTCGAGGTGGAGATCCAGGGGCTCTATCGCGAGATCGATGCATCCGGCAAAATCCGGCTCTATACCTACGTTGTCGCGGAATAAGCTGGAAATTCGGATTGGTCATGAAGCAGGATAAAACAATCATCGTTCGCCCGTCCCGGGAGAGCGACGTCGATGCCATGCTGGCAATCTATCGCCGCCACATTCACCGCGGCGTCGAGGCCGGGGTCGATGATAGCGACACGCCACAGCCGGACGATCTGCGCGAACGGCGCAAGAATTTGAAGGACAAACGCTTCCCGCATGTCGTTGCGATCGAGGGTGAGAAGGTCGTCGGCTATGCCTATGTGGTATTGTTCCGCAAGCGGCCGGCCTATCGCTACACCGTCAAGCATTCGATCTATGTGCATCACGACCATGTCGGCCAGGGTGTCGGGAGCCTGCTGATGCGCGGGCTGATCGACGCCTGTGCCGCTGCCGGTTTCCGGCAGATGATCGGCTATATCGATGCCGACAACTCGGCGTCGCTGGCCTTGCACGAGCGCTTCGGCTTCGTTCGCGTCGGCCTTCTGCCAGCCGTTGCCTATCGTTACGGCCGCTGGGCCGATACCGTGATGGTCCAGCGCTCGCTCGGTCCCGGCTCCACCACGCAGCCGCCTCCGCCGCCGCTCTCCACCCGCTGAAGCAAAGGGGCTTATACCGGCTGCGTTTGAGCTGGCCTGAAACCCAGCACGAAATCCACGACTTTCGAGGAGGACATTTCGCAAGGCTTGAGGGTGAGGCTGGCTCCCGAGAGCACATAGAGATTGAAGCTAACGACATCGGTCCCGCCAAGCTCCTCGCCGTAGAGCCAGATCCGTTTCCCGTCAGCCGATCGCTTGACCGTCACACCCCAGAGGCGATCTTGAAAACGCCCCTCCGAATAGCCGTCAGACAGCTTCGCCAGCGCATGTTCGAATTCCGACAATTCGGACGCCAGCAGCGCATCTTCGGTCACGGCGCCAGGCATTCGTCGCATATGCCGCAGCCGTCCTCATCCATCTTCCTCGCCGCTCGCTGCCTTCGGCAGCATAGGCACGCGGTTCCGTTAGATCGAGATTCCTCGTCATGCTCGGGCGGAAGGATTTCCATCAGCAGGTCGGAAAGGGGTTCGGTTGCGATTTGGCCCATCTTGAGGCTCCGTATTGGGGGACGGACAAGAGATAAGAAGCCTCGAAGGCATCTCAAGGTGGCGCTTGCGAATGACTGTCACAGAGCGATTTTCCCGCGTCTCTCCGGCACGACAACAGAGCCGGTTTGATATCGTGATCAGGGATGATATGTTCTGTATTTGTTTCAGATTCTGCAATTGAAGGGTCCATGCTTGAACCTGCAGCATGATGACCGAGATCGCCATGAACGACACCAACACAAACCCTGTTCGGAAGATCATCCATGTCGATATGGATGCATTCTATGCATCGGTCGAACAGCGAGACAATCCCGAGCTGCGCGGCAAGCCGCTTGCGGTCGGCGGGTCAGCGGCGCGCGGCGTGGTCGCGGCCGCAAGCTACGAGGCCCGCGCCTTCGGCGTTCACTCGGCAATGCCTTCGGTCACGGCAAAACGCAAATGCCCGGACCTGATTTTCGTGCCGCCGCGCTTCGATGTCTACAGGGCAGTGTCGCAGCAGATCCGCGAGATCTTTGCCGAATATACTTCGATGATCGAGCCGCTCTCGCTCGACGAAGCCTATCTCGACGTCACCCAGAACAACAAGGGCATGGAAATCGCCACTGAAATCGCGCTCGAGATCCGGGCCAAGATCAAGCAGGTCACCGGGCTCAACGCCTCGGCCGGCATTTCCTACAACAAGTTCCTCGCCAAAATGGCAAGCGACCTCAACAAGCCCAACGGCCAGGCTGTCATTACGCCGAAGAACGGGCCGGCCTTCGTCGAAACGCTTCCTGTCAAGAAATTCCATGGCGTCGGGCCGGCGACAGCCGAGCGCATGCACAAATACGGGATCGAAACAGGGCTAGACCTGAAGTCGAAATCCCTCGCCTTCCTGCAGGAGCATTTCGGAAAGGCGGGGCCTTATTTCTACGGCATCATTGCCCGCGGCATTGACGAGCGCCAGGTAAAGCCCGACCGTATTCGTAAATCCATTGGCGCGGAAGATACGTTTGCCGAGGATATCGACGATCTCGAGCTGGCAACGGCGGAGTTGTGGACCTTAGCACAGAAGGTCTGGCGCTACTGCGAAACAGGCGGTTTCAGCGCCAAAACGGTGACCGTGAAGATAAAATATTCGGACTTCACCCAAGCGACACGCAGTCGGACAAGCTCCCTGCCGCTCGCAGACAGCGGCGCTGTTTTTGAGACAGCCTCGGCGCTTCTGGCAACCGTCCACCCGTTTGCGCGGCCGATCCGGCTGCTCGGCATCACGCTTTCGTCTTTGACGAACGAAGAGGCCGACGATGGGAGATCACAGCCTCAGCTCGACCTCGGCATCTGAGAGATGATAACCTCCCATCCGCCATCTGGCCGCGCTCGGCATTCCCTTGGTCGAGGGACCGTAGAGCCGATTGAGGCTCAGCCAGGACGGGACGCGCCGTCGCGGGCACTTGATCACGCATCGGGTCCCCTTCACGATCTACCGGCAACGCCGCTCAGCAAGACCGCTTGCGCTTCATCATCGCGTTCAGCTTCTCCGCCCCGGCTTCGTCGACAGGTGTGTAGACGATCATGCGGTCGTCATTGCTGGGGCTTGCCCACCAATTGTTGGATTGCAGCGGCAGGACCGTGCCATCCGCCAGCCGAAAACGCTTCACGGTATTCTCGATGCCCTTGAGCTGATAGCGATCCCATACGATGCGGAACTGATCGGAAGCGCTCATATAGCGTTCCAATTGCCGCTCCCAGCTCGGGTCATCGAGATGCTCGGCCATAGAGGCACGAAACAGCGCTGCCATATTGGCCAGCATCTCGTCGGGATCGGCCTGGCTTGCACGCCAGGCAGGATTGACGAGGGACAGATAGATGCAGTTCCGGTCTTCAGGCGGAAGGGCATCGAGATCGACGCCGACGAGACGGCGATAGGCCTCGTTGAAGCCGCGTATATTGTACCGTTTCGTCTGGATAAGAGCCGGATAAGGACAGAGATGATCGAGAATGCGCTGGCTAGCCTCGGTGAGCGGCTCGCAGACGCGGGGATTTTCGAGCCGGGGCGGAACCGGCAGATTGGCCAATCTGAACAGGTGCTCCGTTTCGACTTCGTTGAATTCCAAAGCATGCGCGACGGAGAGCAGTACGCGCGGCGACACGCGGATCGGGCGGCCCTGCTCCAGCTTGGTGTACCAGGTGATGCCGATATCGGCGCGTGACGCCACTTCTTCCCGCCGCAATCCGGGTGTACGAATCCGTCCCGCTCGACCGAGTCCCAATCTTTGCGGGTCGAGGGTTTCCCGCCGCCTTCGCAACATCTCGCCAAGTTCCTGTGCCCGCGAAAGGATCTGATTGGAGCTAATATCGAGCGTGCCGTGCATTTCCATTCTCCAGCCTGACACTTCTTATACCAGTCTAAACAGGCATCTTGTACCAGTTTAACATGGGTGTAAAACGCTGTGGACTCAGTTTTGAAAATACTTTGAGGTCCCCCATGTCTTCCGCACCAATCCGGCTTGGCCAATTCGGCCTGCTGATCCTGCTGGCCGGGCAATTGCTGCTGCAGCTCGATTTTTCCATCATCAATGTCGGCCTTGCCGCCATCTCGGCCTCGCTGCATGCCGGCGAGACCGAACTTGAGCTTTTCGTCGCCGCCTATGGCGTCGCCTTTGCCGTCTGCCTGGCAATGGGTGCGCGCCTCGGCGACAATTTCGGCCGCAGGCGCATGTTCGGCCTGGCCGTCCTATTGTTCTGCCTCGCCTCGCTGCTATGCGGGGTGGCGACATCAGTCACCTTCCTCATCGTTGCGCGCGCGCTGCAGGGGATCGCCGCAGCACTCATGGTGCCGCAGGTGCTGGCAACCATCCATGTCAGCTTGACCGGACGCGATCACGCCCGCGCCGTTTCGCTTTACAGTGCAATTGGCGGCATCGCCTTCATCGTCGGCCAGGTTCTCGGCGGCTTCCTGATCTCTGCCAATATTGCCGGCTCCGGATGGCGCAGTATCTTCCTCATCAACCTACCGGTCTGCATCCTGATCCTGGTCAGCGTATGGCGCCATGTTCCCGAAACGCGTGGCCAAGGCAGAGTTCCGGTCGACTGGTCGGGCATGATAACGCTGGCGCTGCTGACTTTGTCGGTTCTGCTGCCGACCGCGCTCGGCCCGTCGCTCCACTGGAACTGGCTTTGCCTGCTCGGCTTCGTGCCGATCCTGCCACTGGTGGCACTCCTTTGGCGTATCCAGCGCGGCAAGGAGGTGCGGGGCGCCTTCCCAATCCTGCCGCCGTCGCTCACGCGCATCTCCAGCATGCGGTTCGGCGGGCTGATCGCCATACTCTTCTTCACCTGCTGGAGCGGCTTCATGTTCGTCTTCGCCCTTACCTTGCAGGCAGGTGCCGGGCTGACCCCGCTGCAATCAGGCAATGCCTTGATTGCACTTGGCGGCTCCTATTTCGTCTCGGCCGCTTTCGTCACGCCTCGCCTTGCAAACATACGGCGCGAACTCATGCTGGCGATGGGCTGCGTGATCCAGATGAGCGGGCTTGCTCTGCTCATCGTGACGCTCGAAACCGTCTGGCCGCAGCCAGGAGTCGTCAACCTCATTCCCTCCACAGTCCTGATCGGTTTCGGCCAGGCGCTGATCGTCAACAGCTTCTACCGGCTGGGGCTGGCCGACGTGCCGCATGAACATGCCGGCGCCGGCAGCGCCATGCTCGCCACCATGCAGCAGGTGTCGTTGGGTCTCGGGCCGGCGATCCTGGGGGCCGTATTTGCCCAGGTACTGCAATATTCCAGCGCCTATCTCTCTGCCGGGGTCACGGCGATCGCCGTCGAACTCGGGCTGATGGCCATCCTGCTGGTGGCCACGCTTCTACGATTGGCACGGCAGCGCAGCCGACCAGAAGAAGACGCCGATCTCGGCGACGCCCTCATCGTCGCACCCGAATGATCGGACGATCAGCGTTAAAAGCATTGATCCCATAACAAAATCCGGCCTGTCGCCAGGCCGGACTTGCAAGCATAGGCCTCGTCTTCGACCAGATGCGGCTACGCCGGCAGCTGGAAGACCCAATTGGCGATCAGCACGATGGCAAGGCCGCCGGCAAGCGCCAGATAGGGCAGAATACCCGCCTTCTTGACACCCAGATCCTGGCCGACCAGACCAAGATCATCCATGGCGCCGGCCGGGAACTTGCCGCCATCGCGAACATAATGCCTGTAGGCAAAGACCGGCAGAATGAGAGCTGCAAAGGCAAAACCGATCCAGAGAGCATTGGCATAGCCCCAGACCTTGGCGCCGGCGCCCAGGAAGAGCGCATTGACGAAGGCAAGGATGGTATTAAGGCCGATGAGCCAAGACGGCGCTTTCCACGGGCGCTCGACATGACCGGAGTCCATGCGGTGGATCCAGCCGGAATTGAGGTTCAGGAAGTTGAAGATGATGTATCCGACGTTAGAGACGGCAAGCACGAAGAAATAGCCGCTCGTGTCCGACGCAATGGCCAGAAGAAAGAGATTGAAGGCGAAGTCCGTCCACATCGCTCTCGTCGGCGCACCGTTCTCGTTCACATGATCGAGATATTTCGGCAGCCAACCGTCCTTCGAGCCCTGATAGAGAGTGCGCGAGGAACCCGCCATTGCCGTCATGATCGCAAGGAACAATGCCAGGATCATCAGGATGACGAGTAGCTGGGTAACGATCCGGCCGGCGCCGATCAGGCCGCCGAGCGCTTCAGCGACGCCGGTGCCGTCGACGATGCCTGGCGCCAGCATGCCGGCATGACCGAGCACACCTTGGAAAGCAAAGGGCACCAGGAAGAAGAAGACGCAGCAGGCAAGGCCCGAGTAGAAGATTGCCTTGAACGTATCCGTCTTCGGGTTCTTCAGTTCGCGCGTGTAGCAGACCGCCGTCTCGAAGCCATAGGTCGACCAGGCGGCGATATAGAGGCCGCCGAGGAAAAGCGTCCAGCCGCCATTGCTCCAGGTGCCGTCAGTCGCAGCGTAGGCCGCTGTCGGCGGTAGCAGGCCGGTCACGTTGGCGGAGAGGATTTGGCCGCTGACGATCGGATAGACGCCGATGATCAGAAGCGGCACGAGCACGATGATCGCGAGCCACTTCTGCACGCTGGCCGTTTCGGAGATGCCGCGATGCTGGATCGCAAAGATGATCAGCATCAGGACTCCGCCAATGAAGAAGGTGGCGTTGATATTGGCGGTCGCGAGGAAAGGAATGTTGAAGCTGACGAGAGACCAGTTGCGGATGGCCGGCGTAAAAGCTGCAACGCCGTCGGCGCTGAGCAACGCTTTCACCGCATCGTCGGGCGATGTACCGGCGTGCGCCGCGATGTATTCGGCAACACGCGGGCTATCGGCGGTGATCGACGTCGCATGGGCGCTGATCCAGCTCAAGACGGCCTGCGAATCCGCTGCCGGAATGGGATAAAAGGCATTGAGAATATAGCCGGCCGCTATGGCGCAGCCGAGGGACAGCACCGGCGACCAGGCAAACCAGTTGCACCAGACCGAAAGCGGCGCGATGAATTTCGAGTAACGCAGCCAGGCCGTCGCGCCATAGACCGAGGCGCCGCCGGACTTGTTGCCGAACATGCCGGCAATTTCGGCATAGGTGAAAGACTGCAGGAAGCCCATGATCATCGAGATGATCCACACGACGAAGGCAAGCTTGCCTGTCGTGCCGGCGATGCCGCCGATGGAGAAGAGAACAAGCGGCGGCACGCCGGCAGCCACCCAGAACGCGCCCTTCCAGTCAAGCGCGCGTATAAGCTTACCTTCGGTGCCGGCGGAAGCGCCGGCGTCCACGATGTCAGTCATTGGCGATATTCCCCATTTTGTTCCGGACGTATCTCTCGTACGTCTCCCTGAACGTGCCTCCCATGGCATTGCGGGGCTTGCTGGAGGTTTTCATGAGCCGAGTCTGCGCGCGGATTCCAGATGCATGCCCTTTATGCATAGTGAAGATATTTTCTTTTTAGTCAATATCTCTTTACTTTCAGACGGCATTTTGTCAGCATGATTCCGGTGTCCGACACGCCTCATTCCCGAGAGGGCTCTATGCGAGATCTCCATCCGTCAGCAGCCGGCATACGGCCCGTCTCGGCGAGCATTATCCGCTATCCGGGCGTTCCAGCGCTGCCGCCGGACACCGAGCGCTATCGCTGCAAGGGCGGTGGATCGCTGGTCGTGCGCGTCGAACCCGGCGATCGGATTTCGGTGACGGATAGCGAAGGCGGGCAGGTCTGCGAGCTGACCTTCCTTGACGAGAAGGGCCGCTTTCAATCCGCTGGCCTGGGGTCGGCATTCACTGGCGAGGCGACAGGTCTCAAAGCCATTCTTTCTTCGGAGGATGAAAGTGCGGCTCGCGTCAGGACGGCGCTGGAGCGGCGCGGAGCCGATCTGGCATCCGCAGCGGCACTTCACCTCTTCGGCGCCTCTTCGCCGACAGGCAGTACCGCGGAATTCACGATCGCGACCAAAGGCCTGCTTGTCGCCTGTGCACCAGGAATGGCCATGTCACCGGAAACGCAGGATACGGCAACACCCATCGAAGTCAGGATCCGTCGCACGACCATCCTGCGAGACTATGCCTCCGCATTGCCCGAACCGCTCGCCGATCCGATCGAGGATATTCGCATAAAAGCGGCGACCGCTTCGGCCTATTTTGTCCGCGCCGGCGAATATATCCAGATCATCGATGTCTATGGTCGGCAATGCACCGACTTCCAGGCCTTTTCCGCCCGCAAGGTCGATAAGGGGCTCGATCTTGCGCTCGACTCCACCGTGACCCGCACCCTGCTCGGCCGCAGCTATCCAGCGCCCGGGCTGCCGTCCAAGGCCTTCGACCGTGATTTCGAGCCGCTGGTGGAGATCGTCCAGGATACGGTCGGCCGCCACGACGCCTTCGCAACGGCCTGCAATTCCCGCTATTACGACGACATGGGCTATCCCGGCCACGTGAACTGCACCGACAATTTCAACGCGGCGCTCGCGCCCTATGGCATTGCCGGCCGAAAGGGCTGGGAGGCGCTCAACTACTTCTACAACACCAATGTCGATCACAATAACCAGCTCTATCTCGACGAACCTTGGTCGAGACCGGGCGATTACGTCCTGATGCGCGCACTGACGGATCTCGTCTGCGTCTCCTCCTCCTGCCCCGATGACATCGATGCGGCCAATGGCTGGGACCCGACCGATATCCATGTCCGCACCTTTTCAGGCAAAGAAAAATTCACACGAGCGGTGGCCTATCGCATGACCCCTGATGCCGACCCCGAACTGACGCGGGAGACCGCGTTTCACCCGCGCCTCTCCGCCCTGACGCGCGACTACACCGAATATCGTGGCTTCTGGCTGCCGAACCGCTTCTCATCGGAAGGACCGGTGGAGGAATACTGGGCCTGTCGCGAACGCGCCGCAGTCATCGATCTTTCGCCGCTGCGCAAGTTCGAGGTGACGGGGCCGGATGCGGAGGAATTGCTGCAATATTGCCTGACGCGCGATGTGCGCAAGCTCTCGACCGGCCAGGTGGTCTATTCCGCCATGTGCTACGAACACGGCGGCATGATCGACGACGGCACGCTGTTTCGCCTCGGAGACAAGAATTTCCGCTGGATCGGCGGCGATGACTATAGCGGCATCTGGCTGCGCGAGCAGGCGGAGAAGAAGGGCTTCAAGGCCTGGGTCCGCTCCTCCACCGATCAGATGCACAATATCGCGCTACAGGGCCCGAAAAGCCGCGATATCCTCAAGGAGATCATCTGGACGACGCCGCGCCAACCGACGATCGGCGAGCTCGAATGGTTCCGTTTCGCGGTCGGCCGCATCGGCCACTTCGAGGGAGCACCGGTCGTCGTCTCTCGCACCGGTTATACCGGCGAGCTCGGCTACGAGATCTTCTGCCATCCGAAGGATGCCGCCACTGTCTTCGATGCGGTCTGGAAAGCCGGCGAGCCTTACGGGCTGAAGCCGATGGGTCTTGAGGCGCTTGATATGGTTCGCATCGAAGCCGGCCTCGTCTTTGCCCATCATGAATTCGACGATCAGACCGATCCCTTCGAGGCCGGCATCGGTTTCACCGTCCCGCTGAAATCGAAGCAGGATGATTTCATCGGCCGCGAGGCATTGGTGCGACGGAAGGAAAATCCCCGTCATCTGATGGTCGGTCTAGATGTCGAGGCCAATGAAGCCGTGGGACATGGCGATTGCATCCATATCGGCCGTGCGCAGGTCGGCGTGATCACCAGCGCGACACGGTCGCCGATCCTCGGCAAGACCATTGCGCTAGCGCGGGTCGATGTCACGCATGCGGGGGTCGGCACCAAGGTCGAGATCGGTAAGCTGGATGGTCAGCAGAAGCGGCTTCCAGCTGTCATCGTGCCGCTTTCTCACTACGATCCGCAGAAGACGCGGCCGCGATCCTAATCCGCCTTCCTCTGTGCGCTCGAAATCGCGCGCGCAGCTTCTTCCGAAGAGTTGGCAAGCGAACGCATTTCGGCCGCCAGAACAGCAAAGCCCGATCCCGCCGTCCCCGCTCTTGCAGCCTCGATGCCGGCATTGACGGCAAGAAGCTTCAGATAGCGCAGGGACTGCAGGATCTCATTGGTCTTGGACGCGGTAACCCGCATGCCGGCGGTCTGCTCGTCGATACGCTGGTAGAGCGATTCGATATTCAGGATGCTGCCTTCGAGATAAAGAAGCTCCCCGGCCTCATCCCATACGCCGCCGCCGGTCTCCGTTACCCAGAGGAAATGGCCGTCGCGATGACGGATGCGATACTCCATCGTCCAGTCGGTGCGGCTTTCCAGAGCCTTGCCGACAAGCTCGTCCATAAGCGGGATATCCTCTTCGCACATGATCGAAGTGAAGGTTCGGGTGCGGTTGCCGATGATCTCATCGGCGGGATAGCCGAAGATGCGCTCTATGCCGTCGGTCATCTCAAGCATCGTATAATTTTCATCTGCCCGGCAGCGATAAAGAAAACCCGCCATACGGCCGAGAACGCTTGTCTGGAAATCCATGAAGGCCGTGCCCCGAAGAGAAGGTTGCGGATGAACTCGTTTCGTCTCAACGCATAAAAGAGCCGGCAAGGGCTGCTCTTCGCCTCCCTTGCCGGTTAGGTGGGGAAGTGACCGCGGATCAATTGCGCAGATATTCCTCCATCGAATCGTCAAGCGCATCGACCCAGGGCGTATGATGCGTCGGCGACATGGTGCCGGTCATCAGCGAGCGGTAGGCGTGGTCGCGGAAGCCCATGATGTTTTCCGCCTTGTGGTGCTCCCACTCCATGAAGGTCTTGTTCGTGCCTTCGATGTCGAAGCTCGGATAATCCGTCTCGGCGAGCAGCTCCTTCACATAGTCGCCCTGGTACCAGATCATCTGTTCGGCATCCTCGAGCGTTTCCTCGCGGGCACGCCACTTGTCGAAGTTCGCCTGCAGCTCCGCTTCCGGCGGCAGCTTGATACGGCCCATGATGACATCGCGCGCCCACCAGGCCTGCACGTCGAACATGTTGAAGGTGTAGAACTGATCTTGCATGCCGATATAGAAAAGCTGCGGATTCTTGTCGAAGATCACGCCCTTGTAGAGATGGTCGGCCCAGAGGCGGTTTGCCGTCTTCAAACGCAGATCATCCGGTAGGAAGGGGAAATGATGCTGATAGCCGGTGCAGAGGATAAGCGCGTCGACCTCCTTCGATGAGCCGTCGAGGAAATAGGCCGTCTTGTTTTCAAGACGCGTCAACAGCGGCCGCTCCTCGAAATTCTCGGGCCATTTGAAGCCCATCGGCTTGGAGCGATAGCTCGTCGTCACCGACTTTGCCCCGTATTTCCAGCATTGCGAACCGATATCCTCGGCCGAATAGCTGCGGCCGACGAGGAGGACGTCCTTGCCCTTGAACTCCAGCGCGTCTCGGAAATCGTGCGCGTGCAGCACGCGGCCGTTGAAGGTCTTTACGCCCTCGAAATAGGGCACGTTCGGCGTCGAGAAGTGACCCGAGGCGACGACGACATAGTCGAACTCCTCGTCATACATCCGGTCCTGGGGGCGATCATGCGCGGTTACCGTGAACTTCTTCGTCTCTTCATCGAAGCGCACCATGCGCACCGGCGTGCTGAAGCGCACCCATTTGCGCACATCGGCCTTCTCGACGCGGCCCTTGATATAGTCCCAAAGTACGGCGCGCGGTGGATAGGAGGCGATCGGCTTGCCAAAATGCTCTTCAAAGGAATAATCGGCGAATTCCAGGCATTCCTTCGGGCCGTTCGACCAGAGATAACGATACATGCTGCCATGCACCGGTTCGCCATATTCATCGAGGCCTGTACGCCAGGTATAGTTCCAGAGGCCGCCCCAATCCGCCTGCTTTTCGAAGCAGACGACTTCCGGGATATCAGCACCCTTCTTTGCAGCCGATTGAAAGGCCCTTAGCTGGGCAAGGCCCGAAGGGCCGGCACCGATAACGGCAACTCGTGTCATGTGGCATTCCCCTTCTCGATTCTATCGAAATTCTTATGGCATGCAGAAGTTCGGCGTGGCGTCCGGCATCAATCCGGGAAGATGCCGGGGCTGGTCGGCGCGCCGTCGTCATATCGCGAAAGCCAGTCGATCGTGGTCTGGCGGAAGCGCGTCAGGCCCTTGTAGTCGATGAGCTCGGGCGGCAGCGTCTTCAGCACGCGCGGAAAACGGCGCGCCCATTTCGGCACGGTGACGAGCTCATTCATGTTCATCAGATAGCAGCGGATGACGAAGAGAATGGCGTTGGAGCGCGGCAGGCGCCACAGGCTCTGCAGCTCCACGCGCAGATGCACCTTCTCGCCGACATTCTCAGGCGTCACCGTGGTGCGGTCCGGACCCCATTTCGGATAGTTCTCAGGACTGGTATCGAGGCGCGGATTGATCGTCATCGTCCAATTGAACCGGCGCGTTGGCTTGCCCAGCTGCAGGTTCAAGAGGAATTTGAGCGCACGGTCGAAGACGCCGATCTGGTGGGCGAGCGGCACCGGCCCGTGCCACTCCATGAAATTCATGCCGATATCGAAATCGAGCGACCAATCGGCCTGGGTCGTCACCATGCCGGCATCCATCCAGAGATTGCCGTCGCGCTGGTCGACGATGCAGAAATCGCCCTGCGCCTGGCGCGTGATGTATTCGAAAGGTTCGTAAGGCAAGGTCGATGCATCACCGAAGGTGAAGGTGTCGTCTATGCCAAGAGGACGATTGATCCAGCGCCACTGGTCGCCGTTCTTGGTGAGCGTGAAATGCTCGGGATAGCCGGCCGCCTGCTCTTCCATCAGCAGTTCCAGCGTATCCCATTGCGCCGTCATCATGTGCGGCAGCGCCTGATAGCGCAGCGGATCTTCCTTCAGCACCAGAGCCCGGTCGTGCATCTCGGCGACATAGTGCTCATCGACGTCGATGAGGCTTTCGTAGACCGTGTTCTTCCGCCCCTTCACATGCGGCTCCATGTTGACAGAATACATGTATTCGTCGCGATCGAAGGGGAACGGGAAACGCCTGATATTTTCCGGACTGTTGCGGTAGCTGAAATCGTCCCTGAACGTTTCCTGCTTGAAGGCGATTGCCATGTCCGTTCTCCTAGATATCGGTTGAGTGCCTAAAGGTCGAGATGCAGCGCGCTTCCTTCGAAGCGGGAAACGCAGATCATCACCTTCCGGCCGGAGGCCTTTTCTTCGTCGGTCAGATAGACGTCATTATGCAGAAGCTTGCCGTCGCAGACCGCGACACCGGTCTCGCACTGTCCGCAGGCACCGCCGCGACAGAGGAAGGGCGCATCGATGCCGGCAGCCTCGATCGCCTCCAGCATGCTCTCATGATGGCCGACGTGAACGGTCTTGCCCGACCGCGTCAGCGTGATGGAGAAAGGCTTTCCGGGCTGCGACGACAGGAAGCGCTCGGAATGCAGGTTCTGTTCCGGCCAGCCGGCCTCGATGCCCGTTTTCAATACGCCATCGATCATGCCGGCCGGGCCGCACACATAGAGATGCGTGCCGAGCGGCTGGCTTTCGAGCAGACGTGCCACAGGAATGAAATTGCGATCGGCATCGCAATAGATCTTCACCCGCTGCAAGCCATATTGCTCGACAAGCTCCCGGCAATAGGCGCCGCGATCGAGCGAGCGCACGGCATAATGCAGCTCGAAATTCGCGCCTTCGCGGGAGAACTGCTGCATCATCGCAATGAAGGGCGTGATGCCGATGCCGCCGGCAATCAGCAGGTGCTTGCGGCCGCGCCAGTCCGGCTGGAAGAGATTGACGGGATAGCTGACCTTGAGCTCGTCGCCCTCCCTCACCTTCTCATGCATGAAGGCGGAGCCGCCGCGCGAGTCCTCGACGCGCAGCACGCTGATCTCATAGGCCGAGCAATCATGCGGCGCCGACATTAGCGAATAGGCATTGCGGCGAACATGGCCTTCGTCGTTCATCGAGACGATGACATGGGCGCCGCCGGAAAAATAAGGCATCGGCGCGCCGTCGAGACGCTCGAAGCGGAAACGCTTGATGCGGTCGGCAATGGGCGTCACCTTCGCGACACGAACAGGAATTTCCGTACCACCGCTCACAGGAACAACTCCTCTGGATCGGGCGCAGTGCCCGGCTCTTCCGCATCGATATTGACGCCCTGGAAGGCGCCGAGACGGCGCGAGTAGTGGTCGCGCACCAGAAGCGGCAGACCGCAATGGCTGCAGTTGAATGGGCTGTGCGTGACATCCTCGGTGATGCCCTTGCAGTGGACGCATTGCACGCGGCGCGCCAGGGAACCGCGATGTTCCGTGATGATCGAGGCATGATCCATGCCGTAGTCGAGCGCCACCATCATTGCCTGGCCGATAAAGCCCTCGGTGCCGGCTATATAAAGCCGCGTGCCCATGTGAGCTGTTGCAAGCGAGCCCTTCAGGCGGAAGAGCAACGTCGCAATGGTCGGCGCCGTGAAGAACATGTCGGCGCCGAGCCCGCGCAGTGCCTCATCATGGCCTTTTCCTTGCGAGCCGCGCGCGACATAGAGGATTTCGCTGCGCGACAGGATGGTATCGTCAAGCCCGGCCGTCTGGTCGAGGAGGGCATTGGCGCCCTCGCCTTCCAGCGCGAACAGATGCCGCCGGGCATGCGGCTGGATGGAGAGACCTTTGTAGACCGGTCGGCTCTTGATGCCTTCGACAAGCATGAGCGCCTCCTTAGCCGATGGCCGTCCTCTTCTTCTTTTCAGGATCGTCGAACGGCAGCGTATGGGCTATTGCGCTCGTCTTCAGGCTCTTGCCGCGCACTTCGAGCTTCGTGCCCTGTACGGCCTTGTCGACATCGAGTCGGGCGATCGCCATCGATTTCTTGGTGAGCGTCGAATAGCAGGGGCAGGTGATGACACCGACCTTTTTGCCCTCGGCATAGACCTCGTCGCCGAGATCGGCCGGACCGTCCGCATCGATCAGCATGCCGAAGATCTTGAAGCGCTCCTTGCCCTTGAGGCGCGCATGTTCCTCGGCGCCGCGGAAACCCGTCTTGCCGGGGCTGACGGTGAAGTCGAGGCCGAGCTCCCAAAGGCTGTCGCCGGGCGGCTGGTCGGCGAAGGGGTACATCTGCGAGTTATCGTATGGATAAAAGAGAAGATAGCTTTCGACGCGCAGCATGTCGAGGACGCTGAAGCAGCAGGGAATGATGCCCATCTCCTCGCCTTCCGCGACGATGCGGTCCCAGACCATCGGCGCGTCCTGGCCGCGCACGAAGATCTCATAGCCGCGCTCGCCGGTATAGCCGGTGCGCGAGATCATGACAGGCGCACCGAACAGCGTCGTCTGCATGTGATGGAAATATTTGAGATCGCGGATACCGGGCACATATTTGGCGAGATAGTCGACCGCGACAGGTCCCTGCAGCGACAGATCATGCAGATCGTCATCGAAGAGAACGGCACAGTTGCGGCCAGCCGCTTGCTTGAGCACTTCCTCGTGGCCGGAGCCCGAGCCATGCACCAGCATCCATGAGTTCGGACCGGTGCGGTAGACGATGCAGTCGTCGGTGAAGTAGCCGCGATCGTTCAGCATCGCGGCGTAGACCGAGCGGCCGGGATAGATCTTCGACATGTCGCGGGTGGTGATATAGTCGAGCACGGCAATGGCGTGCGGTCCGACCAGATGCACCTTCTTCAGGCCGGAAACATCCATGATGCCGGCTTTGGTGCGGATCGCGACATGCTCCTGCGACATGTCCTTCTCGTAGGTCCAGGCGGTTCCCATGCCGCTCCAGTCCTCGAGTTTCGATCCGAGAGCACGGTGCCGGTCCGCCAAGGCGGAGAAACGCCATGATAATGCCATTTCGTTCCCTCATTTTCTTCTATGGAATAATTATTTCCTGACTATAGTCGTCTTTCATGCCTTGGCAAGCCGATCCGAGTGGTTTTTTGTCATCACCCGGATGGCATTTTCTTCAAAACTTAGGCGGCTTTCTGCCGGCTGAGCGATAGGCTGCGATGACGGTATTGGCCATCAGCATGGCGATCGTCATCGGGCCGACACCGCCCGGAACCGGGGTGATGGCGGCAGCGACTTCGGAAGCTTCACCATAGGCGACATCGCCCACCAGCCGGCTCTTGCCCTCGCCCCGCTCCGGTGCCGCGATCCGGTTGATGCCGACATCGATCACGGTCGCT